>JAKFBU010000079.1:0-3061 GCA_036676985.1 Candidatus Sericytochromatia bacterium | reverse complement strand
CCCTTTGTAGCTTGACCTACATTGGCTCGTTATTTCACTTACCTTGGATCATCCACTCTGATTACGAACGTCCAGCCTTGCGGCCGAACACCGTATTTCATTGAGGATGTTTTTTGGAACACTCCCTCCCGATTCCGCTTCTCGACCTTGCGACCGAGCTCGTTACCGGAACGAAGTGCTTATCTCCTATGCAGTTGTCAAAGTGCAGTCCGGACGTATCCGGTTCCAAACCCTCTTTTATAGAAGCCTTGGAACCGCACACCCCTCAAAAATTGAGGGCCGGTTTCCCAACCGACCCAAACAACCCTGCCTCAAGCTGCGCTTAAGAGCGTTACGACGTAACAGGTTGTTTGGTAACAAAGCTAACCAGTGAAGTGCCCTCCACGAGGTGTCATCCGCTTCGCTTGTTGGGGGAACGCGTCGCCGCGTCCAGGTTTTTCATCCTATCTCCAAAGCTCGCTTCCTGTCAACACCTCGTTTTGTGATCGTTTGTAACACGTTAGAGGTGGATTAAACAGGTCCCGAACCCGGGGCGGAAGCCGAGACGCCTCAACGACGCTCGTGAGGACCTATCCTATCTCCGGATACCGAGGGGTGTCAACACTGTTATGTCGTCCGAAGCCAAAAAAGACGCGCCCGCGAGGCGGGCGCGTCGGATCCATGGAAAAGGACGGCGTTAGTAGCCGAAGTAGCTCTGGCTGCCAGTCTGGGTGGTCACGGGCTGGTTGGTCTTGATCTCGGCCTTGGCGTCCTTGTCCCACCAGCTCTTCTCTTCGAAGGTGAAGGTCTTGGTCTCGCGCCCCATCATCGTCACGTCCTTGGTCACGATCTGCTCGGGATCGCTGCCCTTGCCGAAGGTGCAGGTGACCGTTCCGCTCTGGGTGCGATCGCTCGGGTTGGTCACCTCGACCACGGCGATGACGCGCCGGGTGAACATGAGGCCCGTGATCTGGACGCTCTGGACCCGAGCGGTCATGGGCACGACGGGCGCCGGGGTGGGCGTCACGCCGCCGGGGACGTCAGGCTTGGTGGTCGGAGCGGGCGTCGGGGTCGCGACGGGAGCCGGGGTGGGTTCGGGCTCGTCACCCGGGTCGACCAGGGAGCCGGTTCGCTTGAGGCCGCAGCCGGCGCTCATGGTGAGCACCAAGGCCCCCACGACCATCAGCGAAGAAAGGTTCGCCCAGCGCACTCTCATGTCACAGTCCCCCTGTCACGTCGTTCGATGCTCTTAACAGTTTATGGCCAGAGGCCCCTATGAACTTGCGACGAATTCGTAAGATCCAGTCTAAGCTGTCATTAAGCGTTGTTTAACCCTCCGAGCCCCAGATCCGTAGCCAGTACGACTTGCCGTTATTGACCCTTCCCTGGTAACGGGCGTATCATCAGGCATTACCATAGAGCGCTAGTTTAGGAGGCCCTTGATGACCCTCGCAGCCGAGCAGTCCCTCCGCTGGGACCTGTCCGATCTGTATGCCGGCCCCACGGATCCCCGCATCGAGGAGGACATCGAGCGCCTGCGCGCCGATGCCAAGGACTTCCGGCGCCGCTTTCATGGGCGCGTGGTCGATCTGAGTCCTCGCGCGCTGCATGACGCCCTGGTCGAGACGGAGGACATGGGCAGCCGGCTCTACAAGCTCACGGGCTATGCCACCCTCAACTTCTTCGCGGACACCGAGACCGAGATCAACAAGACGCTCTACGAGCGCCTGCGCAGCGAAGGCACGGCCATCAGCAACCTGACCCAGTTCTTCGACGTCGAGATCAAGGCCATGCCCGAGGAGCGCTTCGCTCCCCTGCTCGAGGCCCCGGAGCTCGCGGGCTACCACTACCACCTGCGCAACCTCAAGAAGTTCGCCCCGCACACCCTCTCGGAGCCCGAGGAGAAGGTGGCGGCCATCAAGGACATCACGGGCGTCCAGGCCTGGGGCCAGCTCTATACGGAAATCACCGCGGGCATGCGCGTGCCCGTGATGGTCGCGGGCGAGACGCGCAAGGTCACGGTCTCCGAGGTCCGCACCCTGCGTACTGACCCGGATCGCACGGTCCGCGAGCAGGCGACCCGTGCCCTTTTCCAGGCCTACGCCGATCGCTCGCATGTCCTCAACTACATCTTCAACACGGTCTTCCAGGACCATGCCCAGGACGTCTCGCTGCGCAGCTACCCGAGCGCCATCGCGCCGACCCTCCTGTCGGACGACCTGAGCGAGGGCGTGATCGAGGCGCTCCTTTCCGCGACCGAGGCCAACTACGACATCGTCCAGGAGTACTACCGCCTCAAGGCCAAGGCCCTGGGCATCTCGGACTTCGCCTCCTACGACACGCTCGCGCCCTATGCCGAGACGGTGCGCAAGATCCCCTTCGAGCAGGGCCGCGACATCGTGCTCGAGACCTTCGGGAGCTTCAGCCCCGAGTTCGCGAGCATCGCCAAGCGCTTCTTCGACGGTCGCTGGATCGACGTGCCGGCGGCCCCGGGCAAGCGGGGCGGCGCCTTCTGCGCGGGCATGGTCCCCGGCATGCACCCCTACATCCTCTTGAACTACAACGATCGCCTGGAGGATGTGGCGACGCTCGCCCACGAGCTCGGCCACGGTATCCACTCGGTGCTCGCGGGTGATCAGACCCTCTACAACTTCCAGGCCGTGACGCCGCTCGCCGAGACGGCCTCGACCTTCGCCGAGATCGTCGTTCTGGATCGCCTCTTGGCCGACGAAAAGGACCCCAAGGTCCGCCTGCAGCTCCTGGCCAAGCGCCTGGAGGACGCGGTCGCGACCATCTTCCGGCAAGTCATGTACACCCGCTGGGAGCTGCGCGCCCATGCCCGCCGGGCCGAGGGTACCGTCTCCGCCGAGGAGTTCTGCGCCCTCTGGACCGAGGAGAACGGCAAGCTCTATGGCCCGGACGTCGCCATGACAGACCTGGACCAGTGGGCGTGGCTGAGCATCCCGCACCTGGCGCTGTACCGCTTCTATTGCTACTCCTACGCGTTCGGCCAGCTCCTGGTCTACGCCCTGTACCAGCAGTACAAGGAGGAGGGCGAGACCTTCCTGCCCAAGCTCGTCAA
>JAKFBU010000078.1:0-30418 GCA_036676985.1 Candidatus Sericytochromatia bacterium | reverse complement strand
CGCCATCTCCTCCATGGAGCTCGAGGTCTCCTCGGAAGCCGCCGCCTGGGCCTGGGCCGACTGGGAGAGCTGCTCGGTGCCCGCGCTGATCTGGTCGGCGCCCGCGGCGACGCTGGAGGCCGCATCGCGCACCTGGCCGATGATACGGCGCAGGTTCTCGATCATGGTGCGGAAGCTGACCGCCATGTCGCCCAGCTCGTCGTTGGTCGTGACGGCAACCCGCTGGTCCAGGTCGCCCTGCGCGATGCCTTCCGCCGCCTGGGCGATCGCCGCCAGGTTGCGGGAGATCTGACGCGACAAGAAGAGCGCCACTCCGACGCCGATCGCGATCGACAGCAAGAGCAGGACCAGGACCAGGGCGCGCGTCTGCTCGAAGACCGCCGCGCTCTCGAGGCTCTTCTCCTTGGCCTGGGCGTCCTTCTGGGTGACGAAGGCGGCGAGGATCTCGTCCAGCTGGTTGACGACCTGGCGCGCCTTGGCGGCCAACTCGTTGGCCTGCGCATCGTTGTTCGCCCGCGCCGCCGCGAAGACCTGGCTCTGGAGGGGCTCGAACTCCTGCCAGAGGGCATGGAACTGGCGCAACTTCTCGCGCCCTGCATCCGTCCGGATCAGGGGCTCGAACTTCTTGAGGTTCGCCTGCAGCTCGACCACCGCGCGCTCGGCACTGGCGACGTGCTTCTCGATGTCGCCGCGATCATCCGCCAGGATGGCATTCTTCTCGGCGCGCCCCCGGTAGACGAGGTTGATGTTGGCTTCCTTGATGACGGAGATGCCGATGGTCTGGTTGAGGTACATGTCCTCCATCATGTGGTTGAACTGGCTCAGCCGCACCAGGGAGAAGATGCCGACCGCGGATCCCAGCAAAATGATCGCGGCAAACCCTGCCAATAATTTAACCCTAACTCTCAATCTCATTCGGAGGGGGGTCCTTTCTGCGCACGGGTCGGCGCATGCTGCTAATGGACAGCAACCAGGGACAGCAAGCAGCCTATGCGTCAACTCCACGGCTTTTTTCAGAAATACGTCCAACCAATCCGGGAGCGGCGGGAAAAATCGCTCCGCCTACGTCCGGGATGGAGCAATCGGCGAAAATTATCTGCCCCTAAAGCATTAAGGATCGATCGCATTCAATACGGCAATGATGGTTCCGTGATGATTTCGGCCCGGTCGGACGTGAAAGGGGCGTTCCCCATAAACGCGCAAAAACGCTTGCTCATTAGCTTTCAAGGCGATTAGCGAGTGAGCCTTGTCCGCCCCGACCAGATGGCGTCCCTTCACGATCTCCCGGCGCCCATGAGCATTAAAACCCGGTGGTTTAGCAGTTTCACGCCGGACTGAAGGCCGCTGGAGCTGTGAGGACCCGCGCGAGAACCGGAAGCAGCGGTTCACGATAGCCTTACCCGCCAGATCCGGCGTCCACGGCGCCCATCAAGGGGTTCCTGCGGGGCGCCCGCGTTCCGGTGCCGCTCGACGGGTACGGCCGACGGGATGACAACGGCGCACGAACGCGGCCAGATCAGGGTTTTCCGCAATTGACAAAGATTCTCAACTATTGTATGCTCCTAGTTATTGAGAATCGTTCGCAATAAATGCCGAACGCCAACTGCGGAGGGTGCCATGGTCGCCAAGCTCAGCCAACTTTCGCCCGGACAGCGCGCGCGCATCGTGTCGGTCGGGGGCTCGGGGCCCACCCGCCGCCGCATGCTCGACCTGGGGCTGGTCGCCGGCACCGACATCGCCGCCGTCCGCACGGCCCCTCTCAACGATCCGGTCGAGTACACGGTCCGCGGCTACCACCTGGCCATGCGCCGCCGCGACGCCGAAGCGATCGCCATCGAGCTGCTCTAGTCCATGTCCACCGCCGCGCTCACGCCCTCCGTGGCCACCGTCGCCCTCGCCGGCAACCCCAACGTCGGAAAGAGCACGCTCTTCAACGCCCTCACCGGCATGCACCAGCACGTCGGCAACTGGACGGGCAAGACCGTCGAGCGCAAGGAAGGCGACTGCCAGCTGGGCGATCGCAAGCTGCGTCTCATCGACCTGCCGGGCACCTACAGCCTGAGCGCGCTGTCGCCCGAGGAGCTCATCGCCCGCGAGTTCATCGCCCAGGAGCGCCCCGACGTCGTCGTCAACCTGGTGGACGCCTCGAGCCTCGAGCGCAACCTGTACCTGACGCTCCAGCTCCTCGAGCTGACGGACAAGGTCGTCATCGCCCTCAACATGATGGACCTCGCCCGCCGCAAGGGCATGGAGATCGACGCCGCGGCCCTGGAGCGCCGCCTGGGCGTGCCCGTGGTGCCGCTCGTCGCCGAGCGCAAGGAGGGTCAGGAGGACGTCGTCAAGGCCGTCCACCGCGTGCTCGACGGCCAGTATCCCCTCGCTCCCCTGCGCCCCGAGATGCCCCCGGTCATCCGGGATGCCGTCCAGCAGGTGGCCGAGCGCCTCGACCCCAAGGCCCTCGGCGGCTACGACGCCCAGTGGTTCGCCCGCAAACTGCTCGAAGGCGATGCCGCCATCCTCGAGCGCGCGAGCGCCCGTCCGGAGCTCGTCGGCGCCATGGCCCTCGCCGCCTCCCTGCGCGAGCGACCCGAGTTCGAGGACGTTGAGGCCGAGGTCATCGAGGCCCAGTACGCCCTCCTCGGCCAGGTGATGGCCGAGACCGTCACGCGCCACCCCTCGGCCAAGGACCACTGGACCGACCGGCTGGACCACGTGGTCACCCACCGGTTCTGGGGCTTCCCCATCCTGATCGCCGTCTTCGGCCTCCTGTTCTGGATCACCTTCTCCCTCGGGATGGGCACGGTGACCGACTGGCTCAACGGCTACCTGGACCAGGCGGGCGACCTCATCCGCTCGACCATGACGAGCATCAAGGCCCCCGCCTACCTCATCGACTTCACGGTGGACGGCCTGTGGGCGGGCTTTGCGACCGTTACGGGCTTCCTGCCCCTCATCGCCGTCTTCTTCACGGCCTTCGCCGTCCTCGAGGACTCGGGCTACCTGGCCCGGGCGGCCTTCGTGGTCGATCGCTTCATGGGCGCCATCGGGCTCCATGGCCGCAGCTTCCTCCCCCTCCTGATGGGCTTCGGCTGCAACGTGCCCGCCGTCATGGCCACCCGCATCATGGAGAACCGGGCCGACCGCCTCCTGACCATCCTGGTCAACCCCCTGATGGTCTGCCAGGCGCGCCTGGTGCTCTTCGTCTTCTTCGCGGGCGCCTTCTTCACCGGCATCCAGGCCACCCTCGTCATGCTCTCGCTGTACGCCTTGAGCGTGACGCTGGTGCTCCTCATCAGCCTCGTCTTCAAGAAGACGCTCTTTCCGGGCGAGCCCGCGCCCTTCATCATGGAGCTGCCGCCCTACCACCGCCCGATCGCCCGCAACGTGCTCGCGCACGCCTGGCGCGCCACGAGCAGCTTCCTGAAGCGTACGTGCGGGCTCATCACGGTCATGACGGGTGCCATCTGGCTCTTCACTCACCTGCCGCCCGGTCCCGTCGAGCAGTCGGTCGCGGGCGTCATCGGACGCTTCCTCGAGCCGGCGGGTGCCACCATGGGCTTCGACTGGCGCCTCTTGGTCAGCCTCATCGGCGGCTTCCTCGCCAAGGAAGGGGCCCTCGCGAGCCTGGCGGTCATCTACGGCGTGGGCGAGGACGGGCTCGCGGGCGTGCTGCAGCAGCAGCTCTCGCCCCTCATCGCCTACACCTTCATGGTCGTGAGCCTGGTCTACATCCCCTGCGCCTCGACCATCGTCACCATCTGGCGCGAGACCCTGAGCGTCAAGTGGACGGCCTTCGCCTCCCTGTACGGCCTGGTGCTGGCGTTCGTGCTCGGGACGGGCATCTACCAGATCGGTCGACTGTTGGGGCTGGGCTGATGCTGCGCGAGCTCCTGGCCGAGCTGCAGGCATCGCCGTCGGCCTCGGGCCTCGAGGTCCGCTCGCGGCTCGGCCTGGCGCGCGAGTCCTACGAGGATCTTTTGTCGCACCTCGTGCGCCTGGGATACGTCCAGGCCGATGCCATGGACGCGTCGGACGCGTCGTGCGCTTCCGGGGCCTGCAAGGGCTGTCCGGTCGCCTGCCAGAGCAGCCCCGCGCTCGGTCCCCAGACGCTGCGCGTGACAGAACGGGGCCTGCGGTTCCTCGCCAAGGGCACCGCCCGCGCGGGCGCTCAGCCGTAATCTTTTCGCAATCTAACGCCGAAACCGCCGGGTATAAGACGCATGCAAGCTAGAGTCCGGGAGGCACCTCCATGGCCGTGATCGCTCTTTGCTCCTCGTCGTCCATGCTGCGCCGCAACCTGGCCACCAGCCTCCGGCGCTTCGGCCACGAGATCCTCGAGACCGACAGCAGCATCGGCCTGGTGTCGGCCTGCATGACGCGATCCGTCAGCGTGGTCGTCATCGACGCGGAGCTGGAGTTCCTGGCCGCCCCGGCTGCCATCGCCTGCCTGCGCTGGACCCAGCGCACCCGCGAGCTGCCCATCATCTCCCTGGGCAACAGCGTCAACCAGCTGCACGACGCCATCCAGGCGGGCGCCGACCATGGCCTCGCCAAGCCGGTCGAGATGCCGACCTTCCTCAAGCTGATCCTCAAGCTGACGCAGCCGCCGGTCGCCCAAACGGTTTCCTAGCATAGCTCTTGAGCCGCTGCGGCGGCGCTATCCCGCCCCCCGACACCGTAACCTGTGAGGTTATGGTGAAGTTTTTTGGGTATAAGCAACCAAGCGGGCTTCGACCGGCCTGAAACCCTCCCACCACGCCGGTTCCCCCCTCACCGGAGGCTGCCATGGCACTCATCGTCGTCTGTTCACAGTCCGCCCTGCTCACCCGCAACCTGGCGGCTTGCTTGCGGCCCCACGGATACCGCATCCTCGAGGCGGACAGCAGCATCTCGCTGGTCTCGGCCTGCCTCACGCGGCACGTGGACCTGGCCGTCATCGACTCGGACCTGGACTTCCTGTCCGCCCCGGCGGCCATCCGCTGCCTGCGCGTCACGCCCAAGACCCAGCTGATGCCCATCGTGGCCCTGACCAACGACTCGGCGCACCACACGGAGGCCTTCGCCGCGGGCGCCGACTTCGCCCTCGCCAAGCCGGTCGAGACCTTCGCCCTGATCCGGCACGCGGAGCGCCTCATCGCCCACTACCGCACGGCCCTCGGGATCCCCAGCTAAGACGATCCCTCCCCCGGGCGGGGGAGGGCAGGGTCCCCACGAGGGGGGAGGTTTGGGGCGCGCCCCTAGTTGGTGAAGACCTGGGTGAAGTAGGTCTTGCCGGACGAGTTGCGGTAGGCCCCGACGCCGATCCGGCCGTACTTGGTGGCCAGGATGTTCGCCTTGTGGCCCGAGCTGTTCATCCAGCCGCTCATGGCCGCCTGGGCCGACTGGGAGACGGGGTAGGTGTTCATGGCGATGTTCTCGCCCGCCGTGCTGTAGGCGAAGCCCATCTCCTTGAGCATGTCGAAGACCTTCTTGCCGTCGGGCGTCACGTGGTCGAAGTAGTTGCGATCCGACATGTCCTTGCTGCGGCTCTGGGCCAGTGATCGCAGGGTCGGATCCATGACGAGCGCTCTGGCGCCGACCTTGGCGCGCTCCGCGTTGGTCTGCTGGAGGATGTACTCCTCCATCGACGCCGAATCCGTCGTGCCGACGGGCGTGGGGGTCGCGACCGGGGCGGGCGTTGCGACCGGAGCCGGGGTCCGCACCGGCGCGGGCGTCGGGGTGGCCACCGGAGCCGTGGTCGGCGCGGGCTTGGGCTGGACGCGCCAGTCGCTCGTCGGGGCGCCCGGAGAGATGGCCCCGGGGTTGGTGGTGATGGGGGGCGTCATGTCCTCCGGCACCATGCCCTGCGGGACCACGGCGCAACCGGTGGCGAGCGCGAGGCCCCCCATGAGCGTCAGGGCGAACCGGAACGGACGATTGGACTTCAAGGCACTCCTCCTGTCTTGCAACTAGGGAGAAGATACCGCCGGCCCGCGACGTCCAGATGGGATCGTTGTTAAATCGACATTAAAGAAGGCTCGAAAGTCCGTCTACGAGACGTTTCCGGTGAAGCGGCGCAGCTGGTCGCCCGTCGGGTCGGGCACGATCCGGGTCAGCTCGTAGGAAGACGCCAGGCCCTTGAGACGGACCTCGAAGGGCTCCTGCGATCGCACCCGCACCGCACCGAGCAGCTGCCGCACGCCCGGATCCAGTAGGACCTCCTCGGACAGCACGATGTCCCCGCCCTCGGCCTCGTTCTGCACGCGGGCCGCCATGTTGACGGTGGTGCCGAAATAGTCGAGCCGCTCGTTGAGGGTCACGGCGATGCAGGGGCCCACATGCGCGCCCAGCTTGACGATGATGGGCGCCGGAGCCTCCGGATGCTCGGCGTTGTAGCGATCGATGGAGGCCTGGATCTCGAAGGCCGCGCGCACGCAGTCCGCCGTGTCGTAGAAGGCGGCCATCACGGCGTCGCCCACCGTCTTGACGATGGCGCCCTGGTTCGCGGCGATCGCCTCGGCGAGAATCCGGAAGTGGATCTGCACCAGCCGGAAGGCGGACGAATCGCCCAGCTGCTCGTACATGGCCGTCGAGCTCTTGAGGTCCGTGAACATGATGGCCAGCCGGGAGATGCCGAGCTCCAGGTCCGCCGAGAGCACCTCGGACGAGAACAGGTCCCGGAACTCCTGCATGGTGCTCACGTAGGCGCCCGTGACGATGTGGTCCGCCCAGGCCATACGCTCCAGGAGCACCTGGAACGCGTCCGTGGCCTCGAGGCGCAGGCGCAGGTTCGTGCAGGCGAGCTCCAGGGAGGCGGGCTCGAAGCCCTGCGGGCCCACGCGCACCTGGTGCTGGGCGCCCGCATCGGGACCGTCGTCGTAGACGGTGATGGTGAGGGCGCCGGGCACCTGCGGGCTCCGCATGCGGTAGGTGCCGGGCTGCAGCGCAAGCTCCACGTCGAGGGGCGTGCCGGGGGTGGGCAGACATTGGAACACCACGTGCTCCGTGCGCGACGGCGAGCTGATTCAGTAGTCGTGCACGTCGACGCGGCGGATGGCGGGGTTGGGCCGGAAGCTGAGCTCGACCGACTGGCCGAAGTCACCCGTGGTGTCGATGTTGCATGCCGCGCAGTGGGCCTTGCCTGCAAGGCCCGCGAGCGTGTCGTTGCTCGACTGGGCCCCACGGCACCCGGGACAGAGCAGGTCCCACTTCAGCTCCAGGAGGCCGGCCTTGGTGGCATGCAGGAAGACCTTCAGGAGCTCCCGGCGATCGGTGCCCCAGCGCTTGGCGAGCTCGAAGGGTCGCATCTTGGACAGCTCGGTGTCTGGGCCCGTGAGGACGTGCGCCACCAGGGCCTCCAGGCCAAAAGAGGAGACGCCGAGCTTGATCAGACGGTCCTGGACGGCCCGGACCCGCGCCCGCTGCACCTCGGTGACGCTGACGGCGGCCGGAGCGTAGGGCTCGGCGACCTTGCCCGCGAAGTAGTCCGCGAAGCGCTGGAAGGCGCGCTCGAAGGACCTGGCCACCCCGCGTCCGACGATCTTCACCAAGGGCCGCACGGCCGGGTGGCGGGGCTCGAACTCGAGCCGCAGGCGCACCCGGGTGCCGCTATGCTCGGGAGTCAAGGATACATAGAGGGCGAAGGTCTTGTTGGGGCCGCCGAGGTAGCGACGCCGGACGCCGAGCTCCTTGCCCTCGATCCACTCGTAGGGAAGCTCCTCCCACCTGAGCGGGATGCCGTTCAAGGTGTAGCAACCCTGGCGCCGCAGGCCGCCGCGCGGATCCGGCGCGTCGGTGTAGCGCACCGGCGGATTGCCGATGACCTCGTTCAGGCGGTTGGTATCGGCCAGCACCGGCCACACCCGTTCGGGCGGGGCGGCGAAGTACCAGTCGCTCTCGAAGCGCAGGCCGTGGGACAGCGGATCGTTCAAGGGGCGGATCTCCCGGCGGAAGGGTTGCTACCTCTCTATACCCACGTCCGGCCGCAAACATAGAGGCCCGGGACGTTCGCCCCGGGCCTCGGTGATTGCGGCCGTTACGCGCCGTTGCGCGCCACCTGCACCATGGTCAGGATGACGGGCTTGCGGCGGGTCTGGTCGTAGAGGAACTTGCCCAGGGCCTCGCTGATGACCTGACGCAGCTCGTCCGCGGCGACCCGGCCCTCCTCGCGCGCGGCGTTGAGGGCGCCCACCACCGCGTCCTTGGCGTCGTCGGCCATGGCCTCGAGGTCCTTGGCGAACAGGAAGCCCTGGCTCAAGAGGCTCGGCCCGTCGACCAGGTAGCCCGCCTCGTCGACCGTGACGGCCGTCGTGACGACGCCCTCGGTCGCGAGCTTCTGGCGATCGCGCATGACCGCGGGCCCCAGGTCCGTCATGCGCCCGCCGTCCACGAGCACGGGGCTGGCCTTGAAGGTGCCCACCACCTTGGCGTGGTCCGGGGCGAACTCCAGGATGTCGCCGTTCTCGAGCACGAAGACGTGGTCCGCCGGGACGCCCGTGGCCATGGCGAGCTCGCCGTGCTTGATGAGCTGGCGGGTCTCGCCGTGGATCGGGATGAAGTACTTGGGCTTGGTGAGCACCAGCATGAGCCGCAGCTCCTCGCGGCTCGCGTGGCCCGAGACGTGCTTGGCCGCTCCCGGCGCGTTGGAGCGGTTGGTCTCGTAGACCACCGAGGCGCCGCGCTCGAAGAGCTTGTTGATGATGCGCGTGACGGCCCGCTCGTTGCCCGGGATGGGGATGGCCGAAAGGATGATGGTGTCGCCCGCGATCACGTTGATGTGCTTGTGCTCGTGGTTGGCGATGCGGCTCAGCCCCGAGGTGGGCTCGCCCTGCGAGCCCGTCGTGACGATGCAGACCTCGTCGTGGGGCAGCTCGTTGATCTTGTCGATGGGCAGGACCAGCCCTTCGGGGACCTCGAGGAAGCCGTGCTTCTTGGCCTGCTCGGCCATCTTCTGGAGCGAGCGCCCGATGAGCGCCACCTTGCGGCCGTAGCGCTCGGCGAGCTTGCAGATGGACTGGATCCGGTGCACGCTCGACGAGAAGGTCGCGACGATCACCCGGTTCTTGGCCGTGGCGAAGGAGGAGTCGAGGCCCATCTCGACCATGCGCTCGGAGGGGGTGAAGCCCTCGCGGGTGGCGTTGGTCGAGTCGCTCAAGAGGACGAGCACGCCCTGCTCGCCCATCTCGGCGAACTTGTAGAAGTCGAAGAACTGGCCGTCCACCGGCGTCTGGTCCATCTTGAAGTCGCCGGTGTAGATGACCGTGCCCGCGGGCGTGTGGACCGCGATGGAGCAGGCGTCGGGGATCGAGTGGTTGACGCGGACGTACTCGACGGTGCACTCACCGGCGGGCAGGCGATCGCGCGGATTGACGACCTCGACGGTGACCCGTCCCCTCAGGGCCGCGTGCTCCTTGAGCTTGTTCTCGATGAGGCCCGCGGTCAGGGGCGTGGCGTAGACGGTGGGAATGGGGTCGAGCAGCTTGAGCAGATAGGGCAGGCCGCCGATGTGGTCCTCATGGCCGTGGGTGATGTAGATCCCCCGGAGCCGGTCTTGGTGCGCGACGACGTAGGAGAAGTCGGGGAGCACGTAGTCGATGCCGTGCATCTCCTCGGAGGGAAACGCGAACCCGCAGTCGAGGATGAAGAGGTCGGCGTCGGTCTCGACGCCCCACATGTTCTTGCCGATCTCGCCCAGGCCGCCCAGCGGCAGGATGCGGACGGTAGGTTGGGTCAATTAAGCCTCCACGGCTACTCTAGTGAGGTCGAGGGCCTCAAGAATCGCCCGCACCCGCGCCACCTCGGCATCGGTGCACTCGACCAAAGGCAGGCGGACGCCGCCCACCTCGAGGCCGACCATCCCGAGCGCGGCCTTGACCGGAGCGGGGGACGGGGCGATGAACAATCCGTTGAAGAGATCCCACAGCTGGTAGTGCAGCTCGCGGGCGAGGGTCCAGTTGCCCTCGACGCACGCGTCCACCAGCCGGTGCAGGTCGCGCCCGGCCAGGTGGCTCGCCACCGAGATGACGCCGTAGCCGCCGACGCTCATCATGGGCAGCGTCAGGCTGTCGTTGCCCGAGTAGAGCATGAAGCCCTCGGGCGTCACCTTCCGGAACTCGCTCGCCACGTCCAGCGAGGCCGACGAGTCCTTGAGGGCCACGATGTTGGGGATCTCGGCGAGCCGCGCGAGCGTCTCGGGGGCGATGGCGACCCCGGTGCGCGGCGGGTGGTTGTAGAGGATGATGGGCAGGCGCGTCGCCTCGGCCACCGCCTTGAAGTGACGGAACAGGCCCTCCTGGTTGGGCTTGTTGTAGTAGGGCGCGATGAGCAGCAACGCGTCGACGCCGATCGCCTCGGCCTCGCGGCTCAGCGCGATGGTCGCGGCCGTGTCGTTGGAGCCGGTGCCCGCCACCACGCTGCCGTCGCTGCCCACGGCCTCGACCGCGGCGCGGAACATGGCGAGCTTCTCGTCATGGCTGAGGGTGGGCGACTCGCCGGTGGTCCCCACGATCACCAGGCCGTCCGAGCCGTTCTGGACCAGGTGGCGCGCCAGGCGCTTGGCCGTCGGGAGGTCGACCTTGCCGTCGCGGTCGAAGGGGGTGACCATGGCGGTGAGAACTCGGCCCAGCTGCTTCATGACGCGTACTCCTCGAAACCTACCTCGCCCGGTGGCGACACCCCGCCATTGTCTCATGATCGGCCGCAAGCGTCCATTAGAGGCCGCCGGCCGTCCGAGGTCGGACGGCCGGCGCGGGCTCAGGACGTGATGTCCTTCAGGATGGCGACGATGTGCGGTCGATCATCCAGGTAGGCGACCTGGACCACGGCCTCCACCGTGACGAGGTGGCCGTGCCGATGGTTGAAGACCGTGGTGTAGTGGCTGTCGACCTGTTCGCCCATCAGGCGCATGCGCATGCGCTCCGCGAGCAGGGCGCGCTCCGTCTCGGGAATGAGGCCGAAGAACGAGGGCAGCACGAGCAGCTCCTCGAGCGGATAGCCGGCGAGCTCCACGAAGGCCTCGTTGGCGTAGAGGATCTGCTGGCCGTCCACGATGACCACCCCGAGGCCATACTGGCTCTGGGCGCGCATGAGGGCCTCGGTGATGTCCGTGAGGCGGCGAATCTCGGCGCGGGCCGCCTCCAGTTCGGCTTGCAGGTCAGCAGTGGTTTGCATGGTTTCCATGGTGCCTCCTAGTTGACGCGGGCTCGACCGAGCAATCCCTGCTCGACCAGGCTCTCGGCGATGAGGACGGCGTTGAGGGCCGCTCCCCGGCGCAGGTTGTCGCCCACCACCCAGAAGTTGAGGGCGTTGGGGTGCGAGACGTCGCCCCGGATCCGGCCCACCAGGACGTCGTCCTGGCCCGCGGCATCCGTCGGCTGCGGGTAGGTCGCGGTCGCCGGGTCGTCCATGAGGACGACGCCGGGGGCCGCGGCGATCGCCGCCCGCACCGCCGCCAGGTCCACCGGGCGGTCGAACTCCACGTTCGCCGACACCGCGTGGCCCACCTCGACGGGCACCCGCACGCAGGTGCCCGAGATGCGGAAGTCGGGAGCTGCGAAGATCTTGCGCGTTTCGTGCGTGAACTTCATCTCTTCCTTGGTGTAGCCGTTGTCCAGGAAGACGTCGATGTGCGGGATGAGGTTGAAGGCGATGGGCTTGTTGAGGGCCTCGGGAGCCGTCGATTTGCCCTCGAGGGCGGCCGCCGTCTGGGCGCGCAGCTCCTCGACGGCCTCCTTGCCGGCACCCGAGACCGACTGGTAGCTCGAGACCACCACGCGCTCGATGCGGCCGAGCTGGCGCAGGGGGTTGAGGCCCATGAGCAGGATGGCCGTGGAGCAGTTGGGGTTCGCGATGATGCCCCGGTGGTCCTGGAGGGCATGGGCGTTGATCTCGGGAATGACCAGGGGCACGGTGGGGTCCATGCGGAACTCGGAGGTGTTGTCCACCACCACCGCGCCGCGCTTGACGGCCTCGGGGGCCAGCTCGCGGCTCACCTTGGCGCCGGCCGAGGCGAGCACCAGGTCCACGCCCGCGAACGCGTCCGGGGTCGCGAGCTCCACCGGGAAGGTGCGGCCCATGCACGTCACGGTCGTGCCCGCCGTGCGTCCCGACGCCAGCAGCTTGATCGCAGCGGCCGGGAAGTCACGCTCCAGGAGGGTCTTGAGCATCTCCTGGCCGACCATGCCCGTCGCCCCGAGGATCGCCACCGTGTAACCGTTCAAAATGCCTCCTTGGCCCCCATGGGCCTATAACAGGTGCTCCAGACCATATACCAGGCCGTCGAGTTCGCAAACCTTCCGCACGGCGAGCATGACCCCCGGCATGAAGCTCTCGCGCGACAGCGAGTCGTGCCGGAGGGTGAGCGTCTGCCCCAGCCCGCCGAAGATCACCTCCTGGTGCGCCACCAGGCCCGGCAGGCGGACGCTGTGGATGCGGATGCCGTCGAGATCCGCGCCCCGCGCGCCCTCGAGCTTCTCGGTCTCGGGCGCGTTGCCGACGCCGAAGCGATCGCGCTCGGCGAGCATGAGCTCGGCCGTCTTGAGGGCCGTCCCTGAGGGCGCGTCGGCCTTCTGGTTGTGGTGCAGCTCGAGGATCTCGGCGTGCGCGAAGTGCTTGGAGGCTTCGCGGGCGAACTTCATCAAGAGGATGGCCCCGATGGCGAAGTTGGGCGCCACCAGCACGCCCAGGCCCTTGGAGCGGGCGAGATCGTCGAGCTCCTGCAGGTCGTTGGTGGTCATGCCCGTGGTGCCGACGACGGGCCGGATGCCCATCTCGAGAGCCGTGCGGGTGTTCGCCTTGACGACCGCAGGGGTCGTGAAGTCCACGAGCACGTCCGGGCGCATGTCGCCCTGCAGGTCGCAGATGCTCGCCACGCAGGGGACGTGCAGGGGCGCTCCCGAGACGAGGGTCCCGATGTCCTCGCCCTCGCGGTTGGGGTCGACGGCCCCGACGAAGTCCATGTCGTCCTGCAAGGCGAGGGTCCGGATGACCTCCAGGCCCATCTTGCCGGCGGCTCCGGCGACGGCGACTCTGATGCGATTCGGCTGCATGGCGGCTCCTGTGGCGTGGTGGGGTGGCTAGAGTCCCGAGGACCCCCAGCCCGCGGTGCGCTCGGTCGCCGTCACGGACTCGGCCTCGACGAAGCGGGGCTCGTGGTAGCGCTCGATGCAGATCTGGGCGATGCGATCGCCCACCTGGACCGCGTAGTCCTCGTCCGAGAAGTTGTAGAGCAGCACCCCGATGGGGTGACGGTAGGAGTTGTCGATGAGGCCCGCCCCCGCCTCGATCCCATGCTTGAGGCTGAGGCCCGAGCGGGAGTGGAGGCGGGCGCGGAAGCCCGGGGGCAGCTCGAGGGCGAGGCCCGTCTCGACCATGGCCCGGCCGCGCGCGGGGATGACGGTAGCGGCTGCCGCATGCAGGTCGGCCGCCACGTCCCCCGGCTGGCTGATCCGGGGGGCGACGGCCGTCTCCTTGAGGCGCTGGAAGCGGACGCTGACGACCTCGTGGCTCATGCCGCGAGCCCCGCGAGCTTGAGCTTGCGGGTGGGCCCCACCACCGTGGCCGTGAGCGTCTTGGAGTCGAAGACCAGGCGCGCCACCCGCGTGAGGTCCGCGACCGTCACGCGCTCGACCTCGGTCAGGATCTCCTCGGGTGTGATGAGCCGGCCGAAGGACAGCTCGTTGCGGGCCATGCGGCTCATGCGGTTGCGCGGGGTCTCCAGGCTCAGGAGCATGCCGCCCTTGAGCTGGTCCTTGGTGCGCTGCAGCTCCTCCTCGGTGATGTCGCCGCCCTTGGCCTTGTCGAGCTCCTCGAGGGAGAGGCGCACGACCTCCTCGAGGTTCTTGGGCGAGCAGCCCGCATAGATGCCGAACACGCCCGCGTTCTCGTACATGACCTCGTAGCTCGAGATGGAGTAGGCCATGCCGCGCTTCTCGCGCACCTCCTGGAAGAGCCGCGAGCTCATGCCGCCGCCCAGGATGGCGTCCAGGACCGTCACCACGTAGCGATCGGGGTGCGAGATAGCCACGCCCTCGGTGCCGAGGCACACATGCGCCTGCTCGATGTCCTTGTACTTGACCTTGATGGCCGACTGGGGAATGGGCGCCACCTCGATGAGGCGGGTGGCGGGGCGCTCCAGGCGGCCGATGGTGCGCTCGAGTTGGTCGAGGACGGCGGAGGTGTCGAAGCGGCCCGCGATCGCCACCACGATCCGGTCCGGTGTGTAGAAGCGGTCCAGGTAGTCGAGCACGTCCTGGCGGGAGACGCCGCGCATGGTGGTGCGAGTGCCCGCGATGGGCATGCCGAGGGGATGGTCCTTGAAGAAGACGAGGTTGAAGAGGTCCTGCACGAGCTCGTCGGGCGTGTCCTCGTACATCTTGATCTCTTCGAGCACGACCTGGCGCTCGCGCTTGAGCTCGCCCGGGTCGAGGGCCGGGTGCATGACCATGTCGGCCAAGAGATCGATGGCAAGCGCCACCTCGGTGTCCAGCACCCGGGCGTAGTAGCAGGTCTGCTCCTTGTCGGTGAAGGCATTGAGGGCGCCGCCCTTGTCCTCGAGCGTGCGCGCGATGTCGAGGGCCGAGCGGGTGCGGGTGCCCTTGAAGAGCATGTGCTCGATGAAGTGCGAGATGCCGTTGATCTCGGGCGTCTCGTTCTTGGAGCCCGTGTCGACCCAGAATCCGACGGAGGCCGAGCGCACATGCGGGATCTCCTCGAGGAGGACGCGCACCCCGTTCGACAACACGTGCTTCTGTTCCATGCCTGTATCGCTCACCGTTCTAGCTAGCCATGCCGGACGCCCCCCTTGGAACGGGCGGCACGAACGGCCCCGCAGGGGCGCCGATCTGACGAATCGTCGCCCCATTCTACCGCAAATCCCCCGCCGCGTCCGTCATGACGCCGTTGGCAAGGGGAATCAAACGAGCATTTAACATGGATTTTTCACGGGTTTTATCAAGCAAGGCCTCTGTAAAGGGGATAATTCCATTGTTAGGCATTGGTTAGGAGGCGATCCGCCATGGGCAACATCGAGATCTTCCAGGCGCAAGGGATCGGCATGACGCCCCCGGCGGCGCCGCGCCAACCGGTGCAGTCGGGCGGCGGGGTAACCGCTCCCCCCACGCCCAAGACGCCCGTCACCCTGCCTCCGCCGGACACCGGCAAGACCTGGGGCGGCCCCACCTCCCAGGTGGACCTCAACTTCGGCCACCAGCCCGGCGTCGACGAGCAGGGCCGTCCGGCGCTCCTCAAGCTTCATCCCTCGGGCGTGCCCGTCTGGGCCGAGACCGAGACGGCCCTCACCCCGGATCAGTGGGTGAACATGCCCAAGTTCCAGCAGGAGAAGATCCTCTCGCTCTTGCCCGTGGCCTGGCAGCCGGCGTTCAAGGCCCAGATGGACAAGGGCGACGCCAAGAAGGCCCAGACCCAGCCGCAGGGCGTCGACAACAGCCAGGTGAGCCCGCTCGCCACCACCATGTACGAGCTGAACCAGGCGAGCCAGACGCCGTCGGCCGTCGCGGACCGCGCGCGCCAGCAGCTCGTCACGGCCAACCAGCAGACGGTGGTCCAGAACCTCTCGCAGCGCTCGATCCAGCTTGCCTCCGAGAAGACCCGCCTCATTCAGGACCTCTCGAATCCCGACAAGGCGGCCGAGGCCCAGGCGCGCCTCAACCTGCTCGACTCGCAGATCAACGAGATCGACGGCGTCCTCAAGCAGGTGGGGTCCTACCGCATGCCGCCCAACCTGTCGCCCGCCGAGGCCCAGGTGGTGGCCGAGACCTTCAAGCAGATCGAGAGCCAGGTGCAGGACCTCTCGAACCCCCTCAAGGCGGACGAGGCCCATGCCAAGCTCGTGGTGCTCTACAACCACCTGGAGGATCCGAGCCACGCCAACCAGAAGGACCCCGTCCTGCTGAACCAGGCAGCGACCGTCTACAGCCTCCACGCCCGCTCCGGCGAGCTCATGAAGGAGATGGACGGCCTGGTGGCGGACCTGAACGATCCGAACAAGGCCGCCGAGGCCCAGGCGCGCATGGCGCAGCTGGCCACCCAGATCGAACAGGTGAACGTGGTGCTCGGCGAGGTCGAGGCCTACCGCCGGCCCAAGGACCTCTCGCCGGAAGCCGCACAGCAGGCCGCTGCCGCCTTCACGCAGATCGATCAGGCCGTCAAGGACCTGGCCGACCCGCTCAAGCAGGCCAACGCCCGCTCCCAGCTGCCCCAGCTCTTCACGCAGCTCACGCCCAAGCCGGCGGAGAGCCCCTACGAGGCCGTTGTCCGCAAGGAGATCGCGACCCTCGCCGAAGAGGCCACCACCCTGACGGATCAGCTGCGTCAGAAGCCCGACGCCCAGGCCACCGGGAAGCTCAAGGGGATCGTCGACCGCATCGCCGAGCTGTTCGGCCTGCTGCCCCAGGAGGAGCCGCCCGCGCCGGGCACCGCCCTCGGACAGTGGAGCGATCGCCAGCTCGAGACGCGGACCATGCGCCTCTACACCGAGAGCCACCAGCTCATCGAGGCCCTGCCCACGGATCCGCAGGTCGAGACCCGCCTGAAGGCGCTGCAGGAAGAGCAGCGGCAGCTGAACATCGAGCTGCTGCGGCGCCGCGCAACCTAAGCCCTCAACCCGAAGGCCTCCCCGCAGCGGGGAGGCCTTCTTGGCATGTAAAAAGGGGAGGCCCGCAGGCCTCCCCTTCGAAGCGTGAGGTTACTTGGCGACGGCGGCGCCGCCGGCCTTCTCGACCTCTTCGGGCGCAACGCCCTTGCGGGTGAGGTTCACGCGGCCCTGGTTGTCGATCTCGACGACCTTGACCACGATCTCATCGCCGACCTTGACCACGTCCTCGACCTTGGCGACCCGCTCGGGGGCGAGCTGCGAGATGTGGACCAGGCCTTCCTTGCCGGGCATGATCTCGACGAAGGCGCCGAAGTTGAGGATGCGGGTGACCTTGCCCTTGTAGACAGTGCCGACCTCGACCTCCTTGGTCAGGCGGTTGACCCACGCCACCGCCGCGTTCGCCGCATCGGCGTCCGAGGTGGTGATGAAGACCGAGCCGTCGTCCTCGATGTCGATCTTGACGCCCGTCTCCTCGACGATCCGCTTGATCATCTTGCCGCCGGGGCCGATGAGCGTGCCGATCTTGTCGGGGTTGATCTTGAGCGTGATGATGCGCGGCGCGAAGGGCGAGAGCTCCGTGCGGGGACGGGGAATCGCCGCGAGCATCTTGTCCATGATGAAGAGACGGCCCTTGCGAGCCTGCTCCAGCGCCACCTCCATGACCTCCAGCGAGATGCCGTGGATCTTGATGTCCATCTGGAGGGCGGTGATGCCGTCGCGGGTGCCCGTCACCTTGAAGTCCATGTCGCCGAGGTGATCCTCGATGCCCTGGATGTCGGTGAGGACGGCGAAGCGCTCGCCTTCCTTGATGAGGCCCATGGCCACGCCCGCCACCGGCGCCTTGATGGGCACGCCCGCGTCCATCAGGGACAGGGTCGAGCCGCAGGTCGAGGCCATCGAGGTCGAACCGTTCGACTCGAGGGCTTCCGACACCAGGCGGAGCGCGTAGGGGAAGTCCTTCGGATCCGGCAGGACCGGGATCAGGGCGCGCTCAGCCAGCGCACCGTGGCCGATTTCGCGGCGACCGGGGCCGCGGCTGGGCCGGACCTCGCCCGTCGAGAAGCCGGGGAAGTTGTAGTGGTGCATGTAGCGCTTGGAGGTGATGGGGTCCAGCCCGTCGATCTTCTGGGCGTCGCCCGACGAACCCAGCGTGCAGACGTTGAGGACCTGGGTCTGGCCGCGGACGAAGAGGCCCGAGCCGTGCGTGCGGGGCAGGACGCCCACTTCGCAGGTGATGGGACGGATCTCGTCCGGCTTGCGGCCGTCGACGCGGATGCCCTTCTCGGTCACCAGCTTGCGCAGGATCTTCTTCTCGAGGTAGTAGAGGGCGTCGCCGACGAGCTTGGGACGCTCGGCGAGGAGCGGCTGCAGCTCATGCCCCTCGGGCAGGGAGGTCAGCTTCTCGGTGATCTCGGAGGCCACCGCCGCCGTGTTGGTCTGGCGGGTGTCCTTGTCCGGGTTCTGCATGGCCTCGCTCATGCGATCCATGTACTGGCCCAGGAACTCGACGAGGCGCGCATCGAGCTCGACCGGCTTGACGTCGAGCTTCTGCTTGCCGATCTCCTTGACGATCTCGTCCTGCCAGGCGCACAGCTCGCGCACGGCGTCCCAGCCCACCTCGATGGCCTCGAGGACTTCGGCCTCGGGCACGATCTTGATGCCGGCCTCGACCATCATGACGGCGTCGGCTGTACCGGCGACGACCAGGTCCATGTCGCTCTCGTCGGTCTCGGCGAAGGTCGGATTGATGATCCACTCATCCTTGATGCGGCCGACGCGCACGCCGCCGATGGGGCCCGCGAACGGGATCTCCGAGATGGCGAGGGCGGCCGAGGCGCCGAGCATCGCCAGCACGTCCGGCTGGATGACCTGATCGCTCGAGAGCACGTAGGCCACGACCTGAACGTCGTTGCGGAAGCCGTTGGGGAACAGGGGACGGATGGAACGATCGATCAGTCGGCCCGACAGGATCGCGTTCTCCGAGGCGCGCCCCTCTCGGCGCATGAAGCTGCCGGGGACGCGGCCCACGGCGTACATCTTCTCCTCGTAGTCGACCAGCAGGGGGAAGAAGTCGATGCCTTCCCGGGGCGCCTTGGACATGGTCGCCGTGCACAGCACCGACGTGCCGCCGCTCTGGACGAGGACCGCACCGTTGGCCTGCTTGGCGTACTTGCCGAAGGTCATGGAGATCTCGTGATCGCCGAGCTGGTACCGATACGTTCTCACTTCATTGCTCATGGTTCTACTCTCTTCTCTTCTCTTACACGCTGTGCCGGCGTCGGGCTGAGCGGCCAAACGGCCGGCGGCACTCGTTTTGCGCATCTCGGCGCCGGTGCGCCGTCGGGGTGAGCGCGTCCCCGGGTTGAGCCCGCAAAAGGCAAACGGCGGGGAGTTCTCCCCGCCGTTCAGGCTTACTTGCGGAGGCCGAGCTTACCGATGATGGCGCGGTAGCGGGCCAGGTCATTCTTCATGAGGTAGTTGAGAAGGCGACGACGCTGACCGACCATCTTCAGCAGACCACGGCGCGACGCGAAGTCCTTCTTGTTGCGGGTGAGGTGCTCGCTGAGCTGATCGATGCGAGCGCTCAGAAGCGCGATCTGGACCTCGGGCGACCCGTTGTCCGACTCGTGGAGCTTGTGCTCCCCGATGACCTGCTCCTTGGTTTCCTTCAAAAGCGGCAAAGGTAGTTCCTCCTACATGGAAGCCACTTCGCTAGGGTCGAAGTGGCGAATTACATGGACCCTCAGGGGGTGGTAGGCCACCATCCGTCGAGCCGATCCGCGCCTCGGCCGGTCGCTTGCGCGTGAACCCCGGCGCGTCTCTCAGTTACACCCTAAGACTGACCCCGTCATTATAACAAATCGCTTAAGTTTATCCAATCGCTACGCTAAGAACCGCTTGTCCTCGCAAAGGAAAAACAGGCGCAAACCCGCTCGCTGACTAGAATAAATGTTCTATAATCGGGTAAGATCCGCATGGATACAGGACCAATGCAGCAAACCGAGCTGGGAATAGGGGTCCTGACCGGATCGAAGGAGGTTTTCCTTGGACAAGCGTCACGTCATCAGCCTGCAGGGGCAGGAGTTCGTCACCTACGAGGGGCTCCTCAGCGAGGCCCACGCCCGGGGCCTCAAGGCCGTTCGCACCCGCCTGGTGCAGCTGCCGGACAACACCAACGGCCACACGGCGGTCGTCACGGCCGAAGTGGAGCTGGAGGGCGGCAAGGTGTTCACGGGGATCGGGGACGCCAACCCCTCGAACGTCAACTCGATGATCGCCAAGCACTTGATTCGCATGGCCGAGACTCGGGCCAAGGCCCGCGCCTTCCGGGATGCGGTGAACATCGGCATGACGGCCATCGAGGAGCTGGGCGACACCATGGAGTTGCCCGCCCGCCAGGGCGTGGGCGCCGAGGGGCAGGTCTTCGCCGCCGCCCCCACCAAGCTCGCCACGCCGAAGCAGATCAACAAGGTCGCAGCCGAGATGGCCCGGGTGGGCTGGTCCGACAAGGACGGGCGAGACTTCCTGATCAAGCGCTTCAATAAGCTGAGCCGCGCGGAGCTGACGGGCGCCGAGATCAGCATGATGATCGACCACCTCGTCGCCTTGCCGAGCAAGGAGATGGCGGTCTGACGACCCAGGGGGCGCCGGAGGTTCCGGCGCCCCCTTTTCCGTGGCCCTGGGGTAAGATGAGGACATGACCAGCCAGGCCTCGCTACATCATCTGGACTGCCTCGCGTTCCTGCGATCGCTCCCCGACGCCTCGGTGGACGTCATCACGACCGATCCCGCCTACTCGGGCATGAACCAGCACCTGAAGCTGGGCCGCGGCCGGATCGTCGGCCGCTACGCCGATCCCGAGGACGGGCGCTGGTTCCACGAGTTCCACGACGATCCCGAGACCTACCGGCTCTTCCTGACGGAGTGCCTGCGGGTGCTCAAGCCCGATCGGCACCTCTACCTGATGTTCGACAGCTTCTCGATGTTGACGCTCGGCGCCCTGGTGCGCGAGTACTTCGACGTCAAGAACGTCATCGTCTGGGACAAGAAGGCCATCGGCATGGGCCACTACTTCCGGCGCCGACACGAGCACGTGCTGTTCGCCACCAAGGGACGCCGCAAGCTTTCGCGCCGAGACATCCCGGACATCTGGACCTTCCAGCGCCTGATCCGCGCCAAGTACCCGACCCAGAAGCCCGTTGAACTGTTCGAGGCCATGCTGGCGGGGTCGGCCGAGCCGGGCTTTCTGGTCTGCGATCCGTTCACGGGGAGCGGGGCGTCGGCGATCGCCGCCCTGCGCCGGGGCTGCCGCTTCGTGGGGGCGGACGTCTCGGAGGAGGCGGTGCGCTTCGCGACCGAACGCATCCGGCACTTCGAGGCCACTGGCGAGGACCCGGCGCAGGCGCCGTTGGGCGATCGCCCCGACTTCCTGGGACCCTTGCCGCACCGGAGGGCATGATGCAGCACGTCGTCACTGAACGGGTCACCACCCCGCGCGGGGCCCGGGTCGAGATCGACCTGGGACATCCATCGGCACCGGGCGCCCGCCCGGCCCTCTTGCTCGCCCCCGGGGCGGGCTACCACCGCCGGCTCCCCCTGCTCGACCGGCTCTTCAACCGCGGCCTGCAGCGCGGGTTCATCGTCTGCCGCTTCGACTGGGCCTACCAGACGGCGGGCACGGCCCCGTCTCCGGACGGCTCCGCCGAGGCGGAGGATCTGCGCGCGGTGCTCGACCACCTGAGTGCCGATCCCTTCGTCGATCCACGGGGGCTCTACGTGGTGGGCAAGTCACTGGGCTCCATCGCGGGTCATCAGGTGGCTCATGCCGACGACCGGGTCCGCGGCGAGGTCCTGCTGACACCGGTCGTGCGATCGCAGCAGGACCTGGATCGCCACTACCCGGGCCTGGCGTCGACGGATCGACCGGTATTGTTGGTCGTGGGGCGGCAGGACGGCGAGCACTGCTCGCTGCCGTTGTTGTATGCGGGGCTCGCGGACGCGACGGGCGTGACGACGCTGGTCGTGGCCGGAGACCACTCCCTGGTCGTGGGCGAGGACGAGCTGGCCACCGAGCGCAACCTCACAACGGCGATCGAACAGGTGATTTGCTGGTTGAATACCCAGACTCTGGTGCCTTAGCGCCGCGCCCCGCCGACTACCGTAGACCCTGCCCTGGCCCCCCGCTTTCGCGGGGGTGACGGGAGCGCTCTCGCACGCCGGGAGACCAAGGCCCCATCTGCACCAAGTCAGCGCTCCCGGGAAGGCAAGGCCTCTCTTCACCAAGTCGGCGCTCCCGTCATTCCCGCGGAAGCGGGAATCCAGGGTCGCAACCCGCAAGCGGCACGCAACAAAAATCCCCCGTGCCAGGCACGGGGGAAAAGCGCTTACAGTCTAGGTCAGGCTCAGCTGGCCGGTCGCCTTGCTCAACACCGACTGGATCTTGGTGTTGAGGATGTCGATGGCCACCTCGTTCATGCCGCCCTCGGGCACGACGATGTTGGCGTACTTCTTGCTCGGCTCCACGAACTCCATGTGCATGGGGCGCACCGTCGCCAGATACTGGTCGATGACCGACTGGGGAGAGCGGCCGCGATCGTGGATGTCGCGGCTGAGCCGGCGGATGAAGCGAATGTCGGGATCGGTGTCCACGAAGACCCGGATGTCCAGGAGCCGGCGGATCTCGGGGCTCGCGAAGATCAGGATGCCCTCGACCAGGATTACCCGGCGCGGCATGATCGTCCGCGTCTGGTCCGACCGGGCGTGGGTGCTGAAGTTGTAGGTCGGCGTCTCGACCGGGAAGCCCTTCTGGAGCATGCGGATGTGCTCCGAAAAGAGGGCGTTGTCGAGCGAATCGGGATGGTCGTAGTTGACCTTGGCCCGCTCCTCGGCGTTGAGATCGCTGTGGTCGAAGTAATAGCTGTCGTGGCACAGGTAGGCCACCTGGTCCGCACCCGCGAGCTCCAGGATGTTGCGCGCGACGGTCGATTTGCCCGAGCCGGTGCCGCCCGCAACGCCGATAGTCAGAGGCTTTCGCATACTACTTGAGTACCGCCTCGGCGGTCTTGGCCTCGCCGACGATCTTTCCGCCCATCCGGGTCTGGTACTCGACCATCTCCTTCTCGAGCGCTTCCTGGTCCTCGACCTTGTCCACGAACAGCGCCCCGTCCAGGTGATCGATCTCGTGCTGGATGGCGCGCGCCAACAGGCCCGTGGCCTCGAAGACGGTCTGACGGTCATTGGCGTCGCGCGCCTTGACCTTGATCTTGGTGTAGCGAGTGACCGGCAGGTAGACGCCGGGGATGCTCAGGCAGCCCTCGTTGTCCGACTCCGCGCCCGAACCCTTGATGATCTCGGGGTTGATGAGCGCGAAGGGCTTGATGCCCTCGTGGCTCAGGTCCAGCACGACGACGCGCTTGTTGACGCCCACCTGGGGCGCCGCGAGGCCGATGCCGTTCTCGAGGGACATCGTCTCGAACATCTCGGCGATCAGCTTCTTGATCTCGGCGTTGACCTTGCGAACCGGCTCCGCTACTTCGCGCAGCACGGGGTTCCCCATGTAGGTGAGAGCCATTGCAGCCATCGTGCCACCCCTTCTCCTCGAACGCGGGCCTCGTAGGGGCGCCTCCGTCCGCATGCCCCGATTGGCCGCGAAGAGGGCGAAAACCCCTTATTAGAGCCATTATACGGCCCTGCTACGGCGAAGTAAAGGCCGTCGGAGGGCTGGCGCATGCCCTCATGACAGCTAATGTTCAGGTGTCTTGGAATCAAGGGTGGTGCATGGTACAGTGAATCCGATGCTAGTCTGCCGCTTTCACGCCCACAAAGGCGCCAAGACCTACTGCCCCCAGTGCCGACTCTTCCTCTGCGAGTCCTGCGGAAAGCCGGGCACGCAGTGCAAGCTTTGCAACAAGGCGCGACTGGTCGATCCGAGCCGTGCGCCCCAGGAGGCGACCGAGGTCCGCGCCTGCGCCCTCCACCCGCAGGTCCTCAAGGGCCTCAAGACGTGCCAGGATTGCGGCAAGCCGCACTGCCCCGCCTGCATGAAGTTCGGCGGCCTGTGCGTAACCTGCACCCGCAAGGAGAACGCGGCGCGCGAGGCCCTGCCCCGCCCCGAACTCGCCGAACCAGCGGTCGCCAAGAAGCGCCGCAAGCAGAAGGAGCTCTCGGTCGCCCAGAAGTTCCGCAAGGACCGGAAGCGCACCGTGACGCGCTGGGCGATCGCCGGCGTCATCCTCGCCGGCATCGGCGGCCTCATCTACTTCGACTACGTCAAGTTCAAGGAGTTCGCCGCCAACGGCGTCAAGCTGCACCACAAGGCGACAGCGCCCCTGCCGGATCAGGCGGGCGGCGGCGCCCAGGGCAACTACGAGGCCCTCGTGTCACGCCTGGAGTCGGGAGAAGTCACCGACGCCGAGGTCGCCGAGACCGAGGCCCTCATGGCCAAGATCGAGAGCGGCCAGGCCATCGACAGCAACAGCCAGATGGCCGCCAAGCAGCTCATGGCTCTCGCCCAGGACCCTCAGAAGGCGGCGCGCCTCAAGGCCCAGTCGGAGCAGTCAAAGAAGCTCTGGGCCCAGCTCAGCGCCTGGTCCTCCGAGGAAGGCGAGGCGGAGACGGTGGTGACGGCCCAGGAGCCGCAGCGGGCGATCGCCCCTCCCCGACCCAAGCGCGTGGCCCCGCCTCCTGCCCCCAAGCCCATGACCGTGGCCCTGGGCGGCCTGCGCTCCGGCCAGCGCGTTCGCGGGGTCGCCGTCGTCAACGCCCGGATGGGCGGCGAGGGCATGCTCGACCACGTGGAGTTGCTCGTCAACGGCCAGTGGCAGGGCCTCTCCAACCAGGCCCCCTACCGCTTCGAGTGGGACACCTCGGGCAACCCGAACGGCCCGGTCACGGTGCAGGTGGTCGCCTTCGACGTGAACGGCCGCAAGGTCGCCTCCAAGCCGGTCAAGGTGACCATCCAGAATTGACCGCCCAGCGCCCGACACGACGACGGCCGCCTCTCGGCGGCCGTCGCGGCGTTTTTGGGGACGTGAGCGCTAGCTCGAGGGAATGGTGAAGTTCCAGGTCTCCTTGGTGCCATCCGCATAGTGGACTTCCGGGGACTTGCCCGCTTCCTGGACGAACTTGGCCAGTTCCGCCTGTCGACCGTCCGTGGCCTTGGCAACGCCCGAGAGGACGCCGTCCTCGTAGTTCAGCTCGATGCGCAAGCCGCGCTGCTCGCTGATCAGGATGGCCTGGATGTTTCCGGCGCTCGCGGTGATGTCGGCCTGGTAGTTCTCGGCCGCCTTGTCGCCCTTGACCGCGACGATCCCGTTCAGGCGGGCGGCCTGCATGCTGCCGTAGGAGCCCGAGAGGTTGGCCGTCAGGTTGTTCAAGAGCACGAGGTTGACGCTCGCCGTGCGCGGCACCGGAGTCGTCCCGCCACCCTGCTCGAAGCCCAGATCCACCCGGAGGCTGGCCTGTCCGGCACTTTGCGGCAGGGCGAGCTGTCCCTGGAACGCCGTCGAGGAGAGCACCTGGGGCGCACGCCCCAGCCCCAGCGTGTTGGTCCCGCCTCCGCCGGCCGGCGCGTTCCAGTTCGACCCCGTCGTCTGGACCGCATACTTGCCGGTCGTTCCGGTCGGCGTCCGCTCGATGGTCGCGGTGTAGGTGTACGACTGCTGGGAGCCGCCCGAACCGGGGGTCGTCACGAAGCTGACGAGGAGTTGTCCGCCCTGATCCGCCACCTGGGTCAGCTCCCCCTGGGAGTTGCTGATCGGCCGGGACTGCACCGTCGGGGTGAGCGGCTCGAAATAGGGCAGCGGTCCCAGATAGGGGGCCAGATCCACTCCGTACTTGGTGGGAAGGTTGTAGCCCGCCAACTTGCCCACTTCGCGCAGCAAGATGCCGAGCGGCTTGTTGTCCGTCGGCGAAAGGCCCTTCTTGAAGGACCGGATGTAGCTGATCTGGATCCGCTCCTCGTTGGAGACGAAGGGCAAGAGGTTGCAACCGGTCAGGGCAACCAGAAGGCCGGCACCGATCAGCCCGGCCGCACGGCGCGTGACTCGCAGGGTGGGAGTTTTGGACACGTCTGGATCCCCCAAATGGCCGCAAACTCTAATAATATCGTCGTCTTGCGCCTGTTTGTCAATCGGGCGCCCCGGCGCCGGCGAATCGAGACCTGGCAACGCGGGAGGGCGCGCCAATCGTGCCGCGGGCCCCGGACGACCGTGTGATACAATGAGGGGTCATTTTCATCCAGCGGAGGCAATCGGGACATCGTGGCTAAGAAACGAATCATGAGCGGTATGCGCCCCACGGGCCAGCTACACCTGGGCCACTGGCTCGGGGTGCTGGTCAACTGGGAGCGCCTCCAGCACGATTACGACTGCTTCTTCATGGTCGCCGACTGGCATGCCCTCACCACCCAGGCGGAGCGCGACGATCTGCGCGCCAACACCCGCGAGGTCCTCTTGGACTGGCTGGCTGCGGGCATCGATCCCGAGCAGAGCACCATGTACGTCCAGTCGGCCATCCCCGAGATCGCCGAGCTGAACCTCCTCTTCTCCATGATCACCCCGGTCAACTGGTGCCAGCGCAACCCGACGGTCAAGGAGCAGGCCTCGGAGCTCCAGATCGGCGAGGACACCATCAGCATGGGTCTTTTGGCCTATCCGATGCTGCAGTCGGCCGACATCCTCACCTTCAAGGGCTCCCTGGTGCCCGTCGGCAAGGACCAGCTGCCGCACATCGAGATTACCCGCGACATTGCGCGCCGCTTCAACCACATGTTCGGAGTGGAGCTCTTCCCCGAGTCGCAGGGCCTCCTGACCGAGGCCGCCGCACTGCCCGGCACCGACGGCCGCAAGATGAGCAAGAGCTACGGCAACGACATCAAGCTCGCGGATCCCGCCGAGGTCGTCCAGCAGAAGGTCATGACCATGGTCACGGACCCTGGTCGGCAGCGCCGCAACGATCCCGGCTACCCCGAGATCTGCACGGTCTACGCCTACTACCAGGTCCTCGCCCAGCACCTCGCCCCCCAGGTGGCCGAAGAGTGCCGCTCGGCCACGATCGGCTGCGTCCAAGACAAGCGCCGGCTCGCCGAGGTCCTCGACGGGGTGCTCGCGCCCATCCGCGAACGCCGCGCCCACTTCGCGAGCCAGCCCGCTCTCCTCGACGAGATCATCGCCGAGGGCAACCGCAAGGCCCGCGCTGTCGCCCGTGAGACCCTCGCCGAAGTCCGCGAGGCCATGCACCTCAATGTCCACAGCCCAGCGCTTGCAGAAAATCCTCGCTAGCGCGGGGGTGGCGTCCCGCCGCGCCAGTGAAGAGCTGATCCAGGCGGGGCGGGTGTCCGTCAACGGCCAGGTCGTCACGGAGCTTGGCGCCAAGGCCGACCCGTCGACCGACGAGATCCGGGTCGACGGCAAGCCCCTGGCGCACGTCGAGGAGAAGGCGTACTTCGCGCTCTACAAGCCGACGGGCTACATCACCTCCAAGAGCGACCCGCGCAACCGGCGCACGGTCATGACGCTCGCTCCGGAGGTGCCGGGCCTGCATCCGGTGGGCCGCCTGGACTACGACACGAGCGGGCTGCTGCTGATGACCAACGATGGGGACTTCACGCTCGCCCTGACCCACCCGCGCTACGGGGTCCCCAAGACCTACGAGGCCTGGGTGCAGGGTCATCCGAGCGAGCGCATCCTGCAGCGCCTCCGCGAGGGCGTCCGGCTCGAGGACGGCTGGACCTCGCCCGCTCAGGTGGTCTCCCTGGGGGCCTCGGGCCCGGAAAGCCGGGTCCGGATCACGCTGCACGAGGGCCGCAACCGTCAGGTGCGGCGCATGTTCGCCGCGGTGGGGCATCCTGTCGCCAAGCTCAAGCGCCTTTCCGTCGGGCCCATCTCCCTCGAGGGCCTCAAGCCCGGGGACATCCGTCCCCTCACTGACCAAGAAATCGTCGCCTTGAAACAGCAAAGCCGTCACGAGGAGGCCGGATCATGACCCGTCTCGCCGAAATAGGCCAGGAACTCAAAGAGGCCCGGGAGAGCCGGAAGCGCTCGCTCGCGGACATCGCGACCGAGACTCACCTGAAGCTCAACCACCTTCAGGCCCTCGAGGAGGGCGACGAGTCGCGCCTGCCCGAGCCCATCTACGTCAAGAGCTTCATTCGCAAGTACGCCCAGGCGGTCGGCCTGCCCGCGGACGAGCTCGCCAACCGCTACTGGGAGACCCGGCCCCTGCCGCCCGCTCCGCCGCAGACCCGCGAGTTCAACGTGCCCTGGTGGGCCTACACCCTCTTGTTCGGTCTGGCGCTGTTCGGCCTCATCGCGGTGGCCTGGTACTACAGCACCAAGCCGCCCGAGCCGGCGGCCTCCCCCTCCGCGACGGCCGCCCCGACGCCATTGCCGACGCCGGCTTCGCCGTCCATCCCGGTGCCCGTCGCCACCGGCTCCATGGCCACGGGGTCCATGGTCGCGACCGGTGCGGTGGGCTTTGTCACGCCCGCTCCCGCCCTGACCCCGGCCCCGACGCCCACCGTTCGCCCCGCGGCGACGCCGGCCCCGACCGTCCGTCCTGCGCCGACGCCGCGTCCCACCGTGAGACCGACGCCGCGTCCCACGGCCCGTCCGACGGCACGGCCCACGGCGGCGCCCGCTGCGACCGTGGCTCCGGCGGCGGCTCCGACCACGCCGCCCCCCGCGCCGACCGGGAACAATTCGGAACAGAGCACGGTCTTAAGACTCCATGCGACCGGAGAGTCCTGGGTGCGGGTCGCGCGCGGCGGCCGCACGATCTACGAGAACACCATGACCACCGGACAGTCGGTGCAGTGGCCCATCGGTGACGGTCTGTCCGTCACCATCGGAAACGGCGCCGCGGTCGAGGTGACCGCGGGCGATCAGCAGTTCGGAGCCCTGGGCGGCAAGAACCAGGTGGTCCGACGCGTCTTCACGCTGGAGGCACGTTGAGCGAGGTCTTGAAAGTCGATCCCATCGGTGGCCAGGCGGTCATCGAGGGGGTCATGATGCGCGGCAAGCATGGAGTGGGTCTGGCCCTGCGCACGCCGGAAGGCGGGATCCACATCAAGCAGGAGCCGCTCGTCAGCATGCGCGAGCGCTACCCCGCCCTGAAGCTGCCCCTGCTGCGCGGCGTCGCGGCCCTGGTCGAGTCCATGAGCCTCGGCATGCGCATGCTCAACTACTCGGCGGCGATCGCCTCCGGCGAGGACGCCGACAAGGAGCAGGGCGGCGGCTGGCTCTCGCTGGTCATCGGGGTAGTGATCCTCATCGCCGTCTTCAAGTTCCTGCCGGCGATGGCCTTCTTCGCCCTCAAGCCCTTGATCGCCAACGCGCTCGTCCTGAGCGCCATCGAGGGCGTGATCCGCATGACCCTCTTCATCGCCTACCTGGTGGGCATCTCGTTCATGCCGGAGGTGAAACGGCTCTTCCAGTACCATGGCGCCGAGCACCAGGTGATCAACTGCGTCGAGTCCGGCCAGGAGCTCACTCCGGACAACGCCCTTCGCTTCTCTCCGATCCATGCGCGCTGCGGCACGAGCTTCCTGCTCATCACCCTGCTCATCCAGATCCTGGTGTTCTCGTTCCTGGGCACGCAGCTGAACATCGTCCAGCGCGTGGCGGCGCAGCTCGCGCTCCTGCCCTTCGTGGCGGGGATCGCCTTCGAGCTGATCCGGCTCGCCGGACGGGCCACGACCCAGGCCAAGGCCGGCATCGGTGCCCGGATCGCCCTCTGGGTGACGCTGCCGGGCCAGTGGCTGCAGCGGGTGACGACGCGGCCGGCGAGCCGCGAGCAGATCGAGGTGGCGATCGCCTCCCTGCACGCGGCCATGGCCATCCAGCCCCTCACGGAGCCGCGTCTGGCTCCCTGATCGACGCCTATTCATGAGGAAGGGGGCGGTGCCGACGGCACCGCCCCCTTCCTCATGCGGAGAGGTCAGGCCGCGATGAAGCGCGGCAGCTGGACCAGGAGAATCCGCAGGCTGGCGGGAATGAGCCGCGTGATGGACCCGCCGAAACCGGTGGACTGGCGAACGGCCACCATGATCTTGCCGATGCCCTGGCGCTCGACGTAACGGCGCAGGGCAAGCAGGTCGTCGAGCGCCTCGTCCGAAAAGCGGTCGATGGCCGTGCAATCGATGACCGCAACCAGCCGTCGGCTGCCGGCTTCTTCGACGCGAGCCTTGAGGCGGCTCATCTCATCCAGGTCGAGGTGCCCTGTGAACGGGATGATCAGCGCGCTCATCTGCGGGTTGTTGAGGATCATCGTGGTCCCTCTCAGCGAAGTGAAACGTCGTAAGCGTGGGCGATAAAGCTTGTAACGCATGCTTGATGACATAACGTTAAGTAACAATCTATCAAGCTTTACGTTTCTTCGCAATAGAGATCGCGTGATTTTCCGAACCCGATCTTCCGGGCCTCGGACACCTCCATACCCGGCTGGAGTTACAATCCTTTACCGGAGCGGATCTCGGCCTCAGGGAGGCCGGACCTCCGCTCCGGCCGCACGGCGAGCGGAAGGAGCCTTAATTAAGGGAATGTTATCCTTGTGTTGACACTTCCCCCGCCCGGAGCTAATATGATTCTCACGTTCCGCACCGGACGGTTGCGCGGTTTGCGCCGCGCAAAACAACCGAGACAAACCCCTTGACAAGGGCAAGTCACCCCGGTATGATGGTTAACCTGTCGTGAGACGGAACTTAACCGGACCTTGACAACTAGATAGTGAGAGCCAGTAGCAAGTGCGGCTTGTCTAAGAGATTAGGCAAGCAAGAGAACTCGTTGAGAGTAACTTGCGAGCCAAGGATTTGGTTCACCTGCCCACAGG
>JAKFBU010000077.1:0-112575 GCA_036676985.1 Candidatus Sericytochromatia bacterium | reverse complement strand
GCGCTCCGAGGTGTAGACCGCCATGTCCACCGACACCCGGTGCCCCACGTAGCGCTCGAGGGTGCCCAGGAGCCGCACCAGGCGATCGGTTGGGGAAACGCCCTGCACGAGGCTCGTCATGGCGATCGCCCCCGCGTTCACCATGGGGTTGTGCGGGCGCTTCGATTGCTCGTCCAGCTTGATGATGGAGTGGAAGGAGTCGCCCGTCGGCTCGACGCCGACCCGCGTCGCGACGAACTCCCGGCCGTAGGTATCCAGGGCCAGGCCATAGAGGAGGGGCTTCGAGACCGACTGGATGGTGAACGCCTGCCGCGCATCGCCGACCTCGTAGATCCGACCCTCCGGGCTGCACAGGCAAATGGCGAACCAGCCCTGGTCGGCCTTGGCGAGCTCCGGGATGTAGTCTGCCACCGCCCCGTCGTCGAGCCCCTTGAGCGCGTCGTACAGCGTGCGAAGCGTGGCTTCGATCTCCGTAAGGTCCTGCTGGTCAGCCATGAAGCCCTCCTCGCCTGAATTACACCATAGATTCAATCGCCTGAAAACCGCATGGCCACGAGCCTCGCCAAGCCTCCCGCTCGCTCGCCCCGGAAGTCGCCGGTTCAGGAACGCAAGATTAACGTGTATTAATCAATAAGTTAAAGAATTTAGTTCCCTCAGGAGACTCGTACCCGTGAAACACGTTGCCCCCATCGCCCTCCTCGCCCTCTTCCTTGCCGGCTGCGGCGGCTCCCCCGTCCAGCAGGCCAGCGTCCGCCCCCCTTCCGCCGAGACCCTCGAGGCCCGGGACGTCAACCTGGTCAAGGGGCAGATCAAGCAGCTGATGAAGCTGTACTTCAAGTACCTCGACGACAACGGCGACGGCCTCGTCAGCAAGAAGGAGCTGGCCAAGAACGCCCCCGGCCCCTTCTTCATGCGGCCCTACTTCGACAAGAACAACGACGGCTACCTCAGCTTCGACGAGCTCTTGCAGATGATGGCCACCACCGTCGACACGGCCACGCGCCTCCTCTACACCGTCTGCGACACCAACTTCGACGGCAAGGTCACCCGCGAGGACATCAAGCACGTGCCCTACGCGAAGCTGGTCTTCACTCTTGCCGACAAGGACGACGACGGCGAGGTCTCACTGGGCGAGTTCCAGAAGCTCGTCACGAGCCTGGGCCTGGTCAAGAGCCCCTTCTAGCCGCAGGCCTCACGCATTCTTCAGGGCAGCCGCGACTTTTCCGACTTAGCGCTCGAGCAACCAGGGGTATAACCAAGTACGACCGTCGGGAAGGGCTGCTATGTCTCCATCCATTCCAGGGTTTCGGATCACCCATGAACTGCAGCGCTCCACGCGCACGGCAGTGTATCGAGCGATCCGCGACGCGGACCGGCTGCCGGTCCTGCTCAAGACGGTCAGCGAGGAAGTCCCCGCCGCCCTGGCCCAGTCGATCCTGAAGCGTGAACACGAGCTGCTGGACGGCATGGAGGTCGGACTCGCCGTCCGGCCGCTGGGACTGGTGCCCTCGGGCACCAGCCTGGCCATCGTCTTCGAGGACAGCGGAGCGCAACCGCTTTCCTCGCTGGTCTCCCCCGGCCAGCCCATGCCGCTGGAGGACTTCTTTCCGCTCGCCATTGCCTGCGCCCGAGCCCTGGACTCCCTCCACCAGCGCTTCCTGCACCGAGACCTGCACCCTGGCAACATCCTCTGGGATTCCGAACGCCAGACGTTACGTCTCTTCGGCTTCTGCCTCGCCTCCGAGCTCGGGAACCCCGGCGAGCCCCCGCACGCCCTCGCCGGATCGCTCGCCTTCATGGCCCCCGAGCTGTCCGGACGCCTGAGCCACGAGCCGGATGCGCGGAGTGACCTTTATTCGCTGGGCGTCACCTTCTACTCGCTCCTCGCCGGAGAGCCGCCGTTCAAGGCCTCGGATCCCCTCGAGTGGGTCTACAGCCATGTGGCCCAACTTCCGGCGCCACCCCAACGCCTCAACCGAACCCTTCCGGATGCGCTCGGCGACCTGGTGCTCAAGCTCATGGCCAAGAACCCCTCGGAGCGCTACCAGAGTGCCAAGGGACTGCTGAACGACCTGTTGGAGGGGCAGCGCCAGTGGCGTGAGACCGGGACCATCACCCCGTTCCCCCTGGCACGTGCCGAGGTCCGGGACTCCTTCCAGCTACACCCGCGCCTCCTCGGCCGCGACCAAGAGGCCCAGGCCCTGCACGCCGCCTTCGATGCCGCTCGAAACGGAAAGACGGTCCTCGTCACCCTGGCCGGACCGGCCGGGAGCGGCAAGACCACCCTGGTCCACGACGTCATGCGGCAGGCCACCGCCTCGTGCGGGCTATTCCTGGCCGGCAAGTTCGACCAGTACCAGCGGCAGGCGCCCTACGCGGCACTCTCCGAGGCCCTCGGGCGTCTGGTGAGGCACCTGCTCACCGAGCCGGAGGAACGACTGGCCACCTGGAAGGCCGACCTCCTGCTCGCACTCGGCCAGAATGGCCACATCGCGCTGGAGCTCGTGCCCGATCTCGTTCACGTCATCGGCCCCCAGCCGCCCCTGGAGACGCTCAACCCGACCGAAGAGCAGAACCGCTTCCTGTCGACCATCGACCGGCTCGTCGCGACGCTCGCCTCTCCCGAGCAGCCCGTCGTCCTCTTCCTGGACGATCTGCAATGGAGCGACACTCCGACCATCCTCCTGCTCCGCCGCTGGCTCGAAACCCAGGGGGACCTGGCGCTGCTGCTGATCGTGGCCTTCCGAAACGAGGAGCTGTCGGCCGAGCTCACCGACCTGCTGGACGTCCCTGGCGTCCGGCATATGCCGCTCCGGCCGCTCGACGAAGACGCCATCAACCGGCTTGTCGCCGACGCCTTGCAGACGGACCCCACGGAAACGCGCAGCCTCGGCTCTTTCCTGTTCGCGCGGACCGATGGCAACCCGTTCTTCGCCAAGGAGCTCCTGCGGACCTTGCACCAGGATGGCCTCGTGTTCTTCGATGACCGGGAAGCGCGCTGGACCTGGGAGGTCGACGCCCTGCCCCGGGCGCGCATGCGCGAGGACGTCGTGGAGTTCATGCTGGGTCGGATCCGGCGGCTCGAGCCCGAGACGCAGGCACTCTTGAGCCTGGCGGCAGCCATCGGGCGTGCCTTCGATCTGCGCCTGCTGGCCCAGGCATGGGGGCGATCGCCCGCCGACCTCGTGAATGCCCTGTGGCCGGCCTTCATCGCGGGTCTCGTCCTGCCCCGGAACGAGGACGCTTCTTGCCCGGGCGCAAAGGATGAGCCGAAGTCGCTTTCGCACGCGACCCGCTGCGAGTTCCTGCACGACCGGGTACGGCAGGCGGCGTATGCCCTGCTGCCGGACGAGGAGCGCCGGAGCCTGCACCTGCGAATCGGACGGCTCATGCTCGCTCAGGCCGACGAGGAGGAGCTCCGGGTCCATGGCCAGGAGATCGCGCTACAGCTGAACGCCGGCCGTGCGCTCATGATCGACGACAGAGAACGCCTCGAGCTCGCCCGCCTGAACCTGCAGGCCGCGCGCAAGGCCAAGGAGTCGGCGGCCTATCGGCCGGCCTTCGAGTTCGTGGAAGTGGCCCGGGAGGTCCTGCCCGATAGCACCTGGTCGGATCATCCCGAACTCGCGCTCGAAATCTTCCGGCTGAGCGTGGCCTGTGCCCACCTGTGCGGCGAGTTCGAGGTGGCCGAGCGCTGCTGTGTCGAGCTGATGCGCCGCAGCCGTACCCCGATCGAGCGGGCCGAGGTCCACGCCTTGACCTCCAGCCTCTACTCCTTCAGTAACCGCATGGACGAGGCCATCGGGGAAGGCTTGAAGGCACTCGGCCTGCTGGGCATCAAGCTCTCCGCCCAGCCCGGCGCGGCTTCGGTCGCCAAGGAGCTCGCGCTCACCAAGGCCGTCCAGGGTCGCCGCACGGCCCGGGACTTCGAAGCGGCGCCGCTCGTCACGGACCCTCGCATCCGGCTCACCATGCGAATCCTGGCGGACTTCATGGCTCCTGCCTACCTCACGGGCAACGAGACGCTCTTCGCGACGACCATGCTCCGGTTGGCCCGCCTGTCCCTGCGCCACGGCAACTGTGTCGAGGCCGTGACCGCCTACTCGTGCTATTCGGTCATGCTGGCCGGCCTCGGGGACTTCACGGGGGCCTACGAGTTCGGAGAGCTCGCCCTGCGCCTCACCGAGCGCTTCGGGGCCTACCACACCAAGAGCCGCACGCTCGTGCTTTACGCCCTGTTCGCCCACAGCTGGAGCGCTCCCTGGGAGGGGCTCGATGCCTGGTTCAAGGAGTCCGTGGACGTCGGGCGCCGGTCCGGTGACTTCCTGTTCATGGCCTTCGCCTGCGGCTACGTCCACTTCTGGGCCCCTCAGGCGGACCTGGGCGCGGCCGTCACCGCCGGGGAGCACTACCTCGCGATCTGCCGGCAGTCCCATTACCAGAACGCCCTGAACGCGGCGTTATGCGCCCAGCAACTCTGGCGCAGCCTGCGCGGCGAGACCCACTCTCCCCTCAGCTTGAGCGATGCCCGCTTCGACGAGGGGCACTGCCTGGAGCAGATGCAGGAAGCGCGGTACGTCTCGGGCCTTTCCATCTATCACCTCTGCAAGCTCCAGCTCGCCTGCCTTCATGAGCAGTGGGAGGTCGCCTGGTCGGAGCTCCTGGCCGCCAAACGCACCATCAAAGCCCTAGCGGGCTCGCCCTACGTGGTGGACCTCGCCGTCCACGGCTTCCGGGTGGCTGCTCGCATGGCGGCTCGCGGTGGTGCCGAGCGGGCGGCGGCATGGCGATTGCTCCGGGGCTTTCACCGGCAGATGAAGGCATGGACGCGCCACTGCCCCGCGAATTTCCAGAGCCACCTCAGCCTGATGGAGGCGGAGCTCGCTTGGCTGGAGGGTCGTCTCACCGAGGCACCGATCCTGTTCGAACGTGCCGTGATGCAGGCCAAGGATCGCGGGTTCGTCCGTTACGAGGCACTGGCCAACGAGGCGGCCGCGCGCTTCTACCAGGCGCAGGGCCTGAACAAGGCTGCCCACGCCTACCTCCAGGACGCCCGAGAGGCTTATTCGCGTTGGGGAGCCATTGCCAAGGTCCGGTCCCTCGAGCATCAGGCGCCAGGCGATGTTTCGGAGGTCCCTGCGCTCGAACCCACGGGAGAGCAGCCGGTCCATCTCGGCCTCGTTCCGCAGCTGGTCGCAAACGGAGTGTTGGACCTCTCGACCGTCTGGAAGGCCACCCAGGCCATCTCGGGCGAGGTGATCCTCAGGCGTCTCCTGGAGCGGCTCCTCTCCATCGTCAAGGAGAATGCGGGGGCCCAGTCGGGAGTGCTCATCCTCGCCCAGGAGTCGGAGGGCGGCACGTCCTACGTGGTCCAGGCCGAGAGCACGGTGGACGGCACGGTCACGCTCCTGCAAGGCAAGACGCTCGAAGAGCATGGGGGCTTACCGTCGAGTCTCGTCCGCTACGTCATCCGCACCCGATCCGTCGTGGTGCTGGGCGATGCCGCCCACCATGGCGGCTTCACCCGGGACCCTTACGTCCAGGCGCATCACCCGAAGTCGATCCTGGCCTTGCCCGTGATCAACCAGGGCGCCCTGCTCGGCGTCCTCTACCTGGAAAACAACCTCCTGACCGATGCCTTCAGCTCCGACCGCATGGCGGTGCTGCAGATCCTGTCGGCCCAGGCTGGCATCTCGCTGCAAAACGCGCTGGCGGCGGAAAAGGCGGCCTACATGGAAGCCAATCAGCAGATCCGGGAGGCCCAGGCGCGCGAGCTTGAAAGTCGGGTAGAGGAGCGGACCGCCGAGTTGCGGCAGGCCTACGACCAGCTGATGGAGCTCGACCAGCTCAAGACCAGTTTCCTCAGCCTCGTCTCCCATGAGCTGCGGACGCCCCTGACGACGATCCTCGGCTACGCCGAGTTCCTGGAGGACCGCCTCGACGGCGACCTGACGAATGGCCAGGAGGAGTCCGTCCGCCAGATCCAGCAGGCCACCCTGAGCCTCAAGCGCCTTGTCGACGACCTCCTGGACTTCGCCCGGATGGAATCCGGCACCTTCAGCCTGGTGCGCGTGCCCTTCGACCTGGGGCAAAAGATCACGGAAGTGGTCGAGAGCCTCCGGCCGATCGTCCGGGAACACGCGCTCTCGGTTCGGACCCTCTTGCCCGATGCCCCCGTCCGGCTGTCGGCAGACCCGGATCGCCTGGGGCAGGTCCTGATCAACCTGATCGGCAACGCGGTCAAGTTCACCCCGGCGGGCGGCACGATCACGGTCTCCCTGCAGGCCACCGCCTCCGCCGTACGAGTCGAGGTGGTGGACACCGGCATCGGCATCGAGTCAGAGCACCACGAGAAGCTCTTCCAGCGCTTCTACCAGGTCGACGCCACCTCGACCCGTGAAAAGGGCGGGGCCGGGCTCGGGCTCTCCATCTGCCAGTCGATCGTCGAGGCCCATGGGGGGCGGATTGGCGTGCACAGCGTCCCTGAGGCCGGAAGCACCTTTTGGATCGAGCTGCCGCTGGACCATGCGTCCCCCCGACCGGAGGCCGACGACGGGTCCGCCGCCACCGAGCGCTGAGCTGTCCGACTGTCCCGGACCCTGTTATAGTTGGCGCGGAACGCACGAAACGAGAGGACCCCATGCTGAAGATCCGTCCGGCCGAGGAGCGCGGCCACGCCACCCATGGCTGGCTCGACACCTACCACACGTTCTCGTTTGCCCACTATTACGACCCTCAGGAGATGGGCTACTCCTGCCTTCGCGTCATCAACGACGACACGGTCGCGCCGGCGATGGGCTTCGGGACGCACGGCCACGACAACATGGAAATCATCTCCCTCGTGCTCGACGGCACCCTGGAGCACAAGGACAGCATGGGCAACGTCGCGCGCATCCGTCCGGGCGACATCCAGCGGATGAGCGCGGGCACGGGGGTCATGCACAGCGAGTACAACCCCTCGGAAGCCGAGCCCGTCCACTTCTTCCAGATCTGGATCATCCCGAACCAGCGCAACCTCACGCCGAGTTACGCCCAGAAGGCCTTCCCGGAGGGGGATCGCCGCGGCACCCTGCGCCTGGTCTGCTCGCCGGACGGCCGGGACGGCTCCCTGGTCATCCACCAGGACGCCTTGCTCTACGTCAGCACCCTGAAGGACGGCGAGAGCGCGACCTACGCCCTTCAGCCGGGCCGCAAGGCCTACCTGCACGTGGCCCGGGGCAACGTCCGGGTGAATGGTCAGTCGCTCAAGACTGGCGACGGCGCGCGCATCGAGGGCGAGCCCGAGATCCATCTTCAATCCGACGACTCGGCCGAAATACTACTCTTCGACCTGCCGTAACCAAGTCCGAGAAATCGGAGGGCATGCCCTTCAGCGCGCCCCCACAACACATCCCGTTCGTCTTGAGCCCGGTCGAAAGCCTGTCCTGAGCCTGTCGAAGGGGCGAACGGTTCCTTCTCAATCCAGTATGGTGGCCGCTCCACGCGGCAGACCATCTGCCGCCACGTTCTGCATGCGATACGCCTTGTAGTGCTCCGCATCCATGGGCACGGTCGCCTCGAAGACCCGGATCGAGGGAAAGACCTCCTCGCGCTGCAAGCTACGCGGCTCCACGCTCACGATCAGCTTCGCGCCGCGCAGATCGGGCCGATTGAAACCCGTCTCGACGCCCTCGGGCAGGTTCTCGTTGAAGTCCTCCCCGGGAAACGGCGGCACCCGGCCCGAAAAGCCGTTCCAGTCGTCCGGACCGTCCGGATCCACGAACTTCCCGAGCGGCATGAGGCGTCCCTTCAGCTCGATCCAGCTCTCGTAGCCCCACTTCTCGGGCGGCGGAAACGGGACCTGCAGGCCGCCGGCCGAGCGGCGCTCGTTCATGAAGCAGACGCCGTTCATATCGCCGAGCGAGATGGTAGAGGGGTTGTCCAAGAGGTAACTCCCCGTGGCCGTCTCGAGGGCTCCCGGTTCAAAAGGGGCCGCGAGCACCAGCACCGCCTTTCCGTTCGCAACGCCGCCCCGGAGAATTTCCTGCTTGGCGGGCAATCGATCCGCCGACGTCGGGGGCTCCAAGGTCACGAGCACCTGGGAAAGGTCGCCGCGAGCGAACGGAACCGTCGCCTTGCCATCCCAGGCGGCTCCCTCGAGGGTCCTGAGCCCCTCCCCGGTCACGAGAAAAGGGGTTCCCACGCTCGTCGTGGCGCCTGCGATCGCCCAGACCGCGTAATGCCCCTGCTCCCGCCTTATGGGCGACAGTCGCTCCAGCTGCAGCTGCAAGCTGGTCGAGGTCGCCGAGACGCCGGACTGCGGCCCCGGGCAGCCCACGAGCGCCAGGACCATAAGGGGAAGCAAACGGCGGGCGAACGACATGGCGGCATCTCCTCGGGAAGGCAGGCTAGAAGTGTTATACCAGGGAGCGAGCCGGAACCAAACGGAGTCGCGGCAAGTCCAACGGATCCAGGAGGCTTGCACTCCGGGCGGCCCTCGGGGTACGTTACTTGAAAGCTTCCAATCCCTACGAAGGAGATAACGACATGGCGACGTTGAAGCAGTGGCTTCCCCTTTCCGTGGCGCTGGCCGCGTTCGGCGTGCTCGCCGTGCCCGCGTTCGACCCCTCGGCCGGTGTGGCGATCGCCGCCCCCAAGCAGGCCCCCGACTTCTCCCTGCCTCGCACGGGCGACGGCAAGGCCGTCAAGCTCTCCGACTACAGCGGCAAGGTCCGCATCGTGAACTTCTGGGCGACCTGGTGCCCGCCCTGCCGCGAGGAGATCCCGCACTTCATCAGCATGTACAAGGATCTCAAGGGCAAGGGCGTCGAGATCATCGGCATCTCGCTGGACCAGAAGGGCGACTCGGTGGTGGCTCCCTTCGTCAAGGAAAACAAGATGAACTACCCGGTGGTCATCGGGGACCAGGGCGTGGTCTCGGCCTACGGTGGCATCCGGGGCATCCCCACCACGTTCATCGTGGACCGCAAGGGCAACATCGTGAAGAAGTTCGTGGGCCTGCCCGGGTCGACCGAGGAGGAGCTCAAGGACGCCTTCATGAAGGAAATCCAGCCCCTCCTCTAATGCGGTATTTGCTGGGTTTGATGGCGGTGGCGATCGCCACTCCGGTCGCCGCCGCCCCGCAACTGGATCGTCAGGACTGGGAGCGCTACCTGCAGCCCGCGACGCCCTCTGAGCAGGTCTTCTTCGACTGGCTCGGCCACAAGCCGGAGCTGGACTCGGAGGGGGACGGGGGCCGTCACTACCTGGTGGAAGGGAAAGCCCCCTATCTCGGGGGCATCGACCTCTACGCCTCGGGCGCGGGGGAGGTGCAGTCCGTCCTCTTCTACCTGGCGGCGGGCCCCATGTACCTCGACTCCCAGCTCAAGCATGGGTCGACGCTAAGGACCTCCTGGACGCTCAGGGACGTGGAGCGCTGGTACGGCAAGCCAACCGGCAAGTCGACCAGCAAGCGCACGGGGACGACGACCTGGACGTATCACTATCAGGGGGATCCGGCCCGAACGCTGGACTTCAGTTCATTGCCGGGCTCGGACTACCTGTACCGGGTCATCGTGACGCGGGGTGCCCCGTAGGCCGATCTTGACCCTAGCAGCGGATCCGCCTATACTTAAGACTTCGCATCTGCGATTGCGCCTGTAGCTCAGTGGATAGAGCGCTTGCCTCCGGAGCAAGAAGTCACAAGTTCGAGTCTTGTCAGGCGCGCTAACAGCCCCCCGTCTCAAATGCAGACGGGGGGCCGATCGTTTCTCCGACGTGAAGGTGAGTCTCAGTGAGACTCGCACTTTCCGTCAACTCGTTTGTCCCAAAAGCCTTTGCTGGACAGGATTTCGAGATCAGGTCACAGGACGGTATCTGAGCCGCGAACTGGCGCAAACCGAACAAATCGTCACCGTAAAAATAAATAAGCAAAATTGCATGACGTCCGCTTGCCAAGTACAATCGTTGGCGGACCCTCGCCGATCCGTTGCCATGATCCAGGTCTATAACGAGGAAATTCACGTGACACTGCCTAGCTACCCTGCAAAGGAAGGACCATATGGGATTCGCTGAAGAAGTCTACAGGTTGGCCTCCCAGGTTTCTGCTCGTAAGGAGCACTGCAAGGGGAACGAGGAGTTGACCAAGAACTCCCTGATCCTGCCCTTCTTCCAAGTCCTCGGCTACGACATCCACGATCCGTCGGTACTCTATCCCGAATATCGCGCCGGGTTTGCGGCCAACAAGGAAAAGGTGGACTACGCGGTCTTCCTCAAGGGGGCGCCAGTGCTCTTCGTAGAGGCGAAACCCGTGGCCTCGCAGCTAGACAACTACGACGCCCAGCTCGCCAAGTACTTCAACTCGACGCCCGGGGTCAAGCTCGCCGTCATCACGAACGGGGTCCGGTACAAGTTCTTTACAGATCTCAAAGCGCCGAACCTCATGGACTCGGAGCCGTTTTTCGAGTTCGAGATCGAGTCGATTCGCCCGGAGGAGATCGCCATCCTCGATGGGTTCCGGGCCGATTGCTTCGATCCCTCGGGGCTGGTCACTCGTGCGGAGAACCTGGTCTACCTGCGGACCCTCAAGAAGAAGGTACGGTCCTTGTTCCGAGACACCTCGGACGAGTTTGTGCGGTTCATGTGCAGCGACATCTACCAGGGGCGCATTACGGCCAATGTCCTGGAACGCCTGACGCCGCTCGTCCAGCAGGCAATGTCCGACGTGTTGGTCGACATGGTCTCCCAGGGCCTCACCCAGGAGATCGCCAAGACCGACGAGGTCGCCGCGATTGTTCCTTCGGCTCAGGACCTGGTGCCTGCAGCGGAAGGAACCAAGTCTCCCGACTTCAAGACCGCGGTGGTTACCACTGAAGAGGAGCTGGCCGCTTTCAACCTGGTCTGTGAGACCATCAAGGCCACCAATGGTGGGGATTCCCATGTGGCTTACAAGGATACGGCCAGCTACTTTGTCATACATTTGGAGAAGCCATCCCGCTGGTTCATGCGCCTTCTGTTCGGCACCGACAAGAAATCGGTCGTCTTCCATATCCCTCTGTCACAGGCGAACGCCATTCTTGGTGATGCGGGCAAGGTCGAAAACTATAACCAAGCGGCGGATTCGTGTCGGGTGGTGATCAGCGATATTTCCGACATCAAGGCGTTGGTTCCCCTAATTCTGGCTGCCTACCGGGCGGCGGGAAGTGAGATTTCGGCATAAGGTTGAGAGTTGGGTTTTCCAAGTCTGGAGCCGGTTATTGGAATGGGACCAACGGGACTGACCTGCTCCCCCAGCGCCGGACAGATAGAAAGGTGAGTTCTCACGGGAATTGAGCTTGTCCGGCAATGGATTGGTTCACGAATAGGGCCTCAGGATTACTTCGTCAGCCCCAAGATGATCTCTCTCAACTCGTGATTTTCCTTTGTCCTGATCTCATGCCTATCCCCATCCATCGTTGTAATTACTACCCGTTTGTAGGATAAGATGCCGTTGCCAACAGCATCAACGCTAACGATGTTCTTAAAGTAAACGGTGATTCGACCACTCGGCATGAAGGGACGGTTATCGTACTCAATGCGATTTCTATAGACTGTAAACCCTGGATAGTATCCACTCAGGTTATGGTAACTGTTCTGCCAATACAAGGGCTTTACATCCTGAGCTACTGATTGCATTGCCCGCTCCTTTCTATACTTCGGTCTAGCGAGGCCTAAACAACGGATGAAGGCTCGGCAACAACCTTTGAGAGCAGTTCGGCTTGAAAGGACTCAAAATCGGCGCCATAGATGGTTGGCGTGTCGTCGATTTCTTTTAGGATGCCGGGCGTGAAATAGGTAGGAATAATTGATGTCAAGGCCTTGACGTATTGACTCCTGTGCTTCTTGTCGCAAAAAATTTCTTTAATGGTTTGATCTTCCATCTTGGGATAAATATTCAAAACCTCTTTGGCCTGATCCAGAGACTCCCTCATAAGGGTCAATTCTCCTGTGTATTTATAGCAGATAGCCAGAATACATAGCGTAAATACGTCTTTTTTTGCCACGGACATTCGTTTAATCCCACGAACATATTCGATTATGCCAGTCATTCGATTTATATCAGTTGAATATGCTATATGGGACGTTTCTAAGTGGTTAATTGCCGACAAAACCCGCTCCCGTTGATTCGATGCTTCATTAAGATTCCTAAGAACTCGAGCCGCTGCGCGGTATTCCACGTCTCCAATGGCTGACAGAATGGTCGAGAGTATTCCGCCTTCGACAAAGGCCTGAATGGACTTGGCTGCCTTTAGCGAAGAAGTTACGGAGCTCAGAGCAATCATGGATGCACTCCTTTATGAATCCAGATGTGACATTATTACAAGAAGGTTATTATGTGAACATAGAGACGATGGAAATTTTGCAGAGCTGGAGGAGCCGACGTGGTCCCAGAAATCAAGGCCAAGTCAAGTGTTAGGAGCGATCGGTAATTCACTTAACCTAGTTAATGTAGTTCGATAGTTGTCTCGCCAGGCGCGCTGACGAACCCCCGCAAGCCATCACGGTTTGCGGGGGTTCACTATTAGCGATAGTTCTCGCCGGGTCACCAGGCAAATGGGAAAAACGCCTATTCAACAACTTCTAGTCGCAGGCCCAAGCCTTGAGGCTAAGGGGCCTTGGTCTTCGCCTAGCGGGCCTGTAAGGTGCGAACGAGTTCCAGTTCATATCGGGCGCCGATGGCTTCGAAACTCGCCGCGGCTTCGCCAAGGTGCACGGCACGACGGGCTTTGGGCGTCTGTTCGTGGCGCGCGAACTCCAGGTGGACGAGCCCGAGTTGGTGGCGATGATCCTGACGAAGCGCCCGCTCCAAGGCCCGCTTCCAGGCTCGGATCGCGTCGCGCGTGCACCCGTCAAAGGCTTGGACTTGACCGCGCACGAGTTCGGCAGAGCTTTCGAGCTGCCGGCTCCCATGTGCCGCACCGTGCAAGATCGAGGCCGTGCGCCACCCAAACTTGAGGATGCGCTCGCGATCGCCCTCCATCGCCGACCGGCGGAGGATCGTCAACTCGTAGAGAACGGACCAGACGACCTGGTGTGCGCCGATACCGGGATCCCCGGTCGGAACATATCGCTCGAGCTGGTCGGCCACGGCCCATGCGGCCGCCAACGCGTCCTCATGCCGCCCGAGGCGCAGCAGGGCCTTGGCGCGTATGGCCTGCAGGTTGATCGGGACCAGCGGGTTCTCGCTCCATTCGAAGACGCGCTGATTGGCGTCCAGCAAAGCCAAGGCTTCATCGTCGCGGCCCAGATCGGACAGAGCATAGGCCACGAGCGTGATCCCCCCGCCCTGCATTTGCAGGTCCCCGGCCCGCTCCGAGGCTGCCGCCAGGCGCTCACCCACCATGATGGCAGACGTGTATTCGCACCGCTGGTAGTGCTTGTAGCCCAGAAGGTGCATGCACTCGGCCCAGACGCGGCGATCGCCCATGCGTTCCGTCAAGGCGATCGCCTCTTCGAGCACCCGATTGAGTCGCGGGGCGTCGTTCAGATTCATCCAGTAGATGCCGCTCATCTGGAGCACGCGGGATCGCAGTGACAGGTTGTCGAGCGTCCCGACCGCCGCCTCGGCCCGCGCATGGTAGTAGTTGGACACCTTGCGCACGTTGAGGTGAGACACCAGAGCGGCGATCTCCGCGTTGGCAAGCGCCCACTCGGCCGTGTGCGGTAGGCTTTCGATAAGGTTGAGGGCACGCAGGGCGACGTAGGCCGCTCGCACATGGTCGTTGGTGTACATGTAGGCCCCGAAGAGCAACTCCAACAGGCGCGCGGCTTGCAGCCGCGCGTCCTGCGACAGGGAATTAGAGCGGCATCCCCACGGAAGCTTCCAGCATTGCACGACCTGCGCCCAGATCTCGCTGGTGATGCCCTTGCCGATCCCTGACCATGTCTCTGCGATCGGAAGACCAAGTCTAGCCAGCCCCTGCTCCAGGTGCTGCCGAGCCTCGGTCATGCGCCCCAGACCAAAACACGCCTCTCCCAGGCGGTCGTGCAACCGGATGATCGTGTCCGCCTCGACGCCTAGCCGCCCCTGATCGGCCAGCGCCAAGGCCTGCGAGTAACACTCTATGGCTTCGAGATGGGCACTGGTCGCGAGGGCATGGTCGCCAGCCCGCTCGAGGTAGGGAAAGGCGCGTTCCACATCGTCGGCCTGCACCCAGTGATGGGCCAAAAGCGTGAGGTGGGGCAGCTGGTCGCGCTGATCGGGCCCGGCCTCCAGATACGTGGCCACGGCCCTGTGCAAGGCTTGTCGCTGGCTAGGCACCAGCAAGTGATAGGTCACGTGGTGCGTGATGGCATGCCGGAACCGATACGCAGGACCGTCGGCCAGCGGGTCGGGGCTCACGATCTCCAGGGCCACGAGCTCTTCGAGCCACTCCGGCAGGCGTTCGCGCGCGTCGACCAGCGGTAAGACCTCCGTCAGCATCTCGAGGGTAAAGGAGCGGCCGATGACGCTCGCCACCTTGGCCAGAAGTTGCGGGGACGGCGGCAACCGATCGAGTCGACTGGTGACGATTCCCTCCAAGTTGGTCGGCAGGTCCAAGCGGGCGGGGTCAGCGGTCGGCGCCAGGCGTAGCTCGCCCGCGACGTGCTCCAGGTGACCCGCCTCCCGCAGAGCGAGCGCCAGCTCCTCGCTGAAGAAGGGATTGCCTTCCGTGCGCTCTCGGATGAAGTGCCCCAGGGGTTCCGAGAGCGCCGTTACGCCCAGCCGAGCGCACACGACCGCCTCGATCTCCTGCGGCTCGAGGGGGCCGAGCCGCAGGGTGCGTGTGTGGGGGCCCTTCAAGGTGCCGGTGAGCTCCGCGGGGACCGGGCTGCTCGGACGGGTCGTCACGACGAGCAAGAGAGGGCGATCGGACGCGACCACCTGGGCCATGAGGTGCCACGAGGCCGAATCGAACCAGTGGGCATCTTCGAGGATCAGCATGCAGGGTCGAGTGCTCGCATACCCGCGGATCAAGGCGACGAGCAGGTCGCGGGTGATCTGTGCCCTCAAGGTGGCATCGAGGCCCTGCACCGCATCGTTCCCGGGCAGGTCGATCGGCAACAGCGCGTTGAGGAGCGATCGCATGGGCCACAAGTCGGAGCGATCGCCGAGGAGCGTTTCGAGCCTCGCCTCGACGCGGTTTGGGAACTGAGGAGCCACGTCTCCGAGGACGATCGCGTGCAGGATGGGAAGCCAGGCGCGGTAGGGGCTGACGCGCTCGATGGCGTCCCCTGCACCGTGGAGGCACGCGAGGCCCCGGGATCGGGCGGACTGCATCAAGGTGTCCACCAGGTAGGACTTCCCGATGCCCGGCTCGCCCTCGAGCCAAACCAGCGGGGTGGCCTCTCCGGTGAGCAAGGCGTCCTGAAGCGGGATGAGCGCTGCGAGCTCCTTCTCGCGGCCGATCAGGCGCCCCTCGCGGCGGCGTTTGGGGGCCGCAATGTGCAAGGGACGAAACACCGAGACCACTTTCGCCTTGCCCTTGAAGGCAACCGGCGTCAGTTCCTCGAAGCTCCAGCGATCGCGAGCGGCCAGGCGGGTCGCCTCGTCGCACAGGATCCCCTGCTTTGCGGCCTGCATCAGGCGTGCCGCCAGATTCACCGTATCCCCGATGACCGTGTACTCGCGGCGCCGGGCGTTGCCGACCTCACCACAGAAGACCCGCCCGGTGGCAAGGCCGACGGCCGCTCGTACCCCGAGCGCACTCAGGGTCTTCCAGATATCGCTTGCCGCCTGCAGGGCCCGCAGCGGATCGTCCTCATGGGCAAGCGGCGGGAGGCCGAACGCCCCCAGGATCGAGACGCCCTTTTCGTCCACGCTGAGCTTGTTGAGGCTGCCTTCGTAGCGATAGAGACACCCCTGGATCGCTCGAAAGACCTCCTGGACCCGGTCGAGAGAGGCCAAGCTCCCCATCTCCGGCAAGTTGATGAAGACGACCGAGACCTGGCGCATCTCGGCGAGCCAGCCGGTCTGCCCGGCCTCCAGACGCGACCGGATCGATCCGGGCACAAAGGCCAACAATCCATCGATCTCCGGTTCAGCCGGACCGCCGACTCGAGGCGCGGGTACCAAGCGTCGGCGCAAGCCGTCAATCCGAAAGGCGAGAGGCGAGACGAGTTGGCCCAGGACGTCCGTCGCCACCAGCGGGACGTCGTCTGCTGAGAGCAGGACCTGACCGGGGGCACCATCGGGCTCGATCTGCGTGATCTCGGCGAGCGGATCGCCGGCGATAAGCAACTCCCAGCGATTGCGTTCTCCCCCGACCTTTCCAATGGCGATGTCCCCTGCCCCGATCGAGACGCGCAGCGCCAGGTGCTCGTGGTTGGAGGGCGATGCCTGCATGAGGGCCTGCATCTCGAGCCCGCACTGGATGGCCAGGTTGAGCGCCCCAGAGAGACCATCCGGGTGAACCGTGGCAGGCCAAACGGCAAGCAAGGCGTCTCCCGCGAACTTCAGGACGTCTCCGCCCAGGCGGTACACGACGTCGATGAGCTGTCCGAAGGTGGCATTGAGGATGTCCGTGAGTTGCTCGGCGCTGGCGGTGCCCGTCTGCGCCAGGCGCTCGGTCAAGGCCGTAAAGCCGCTGATGTCCCCCAAGAGGACGACACCCGGTAACCGCTCGATCCGTGCCTCGGGGACCGCATGCCATCCGGGCCACGTCAGCAAGAGGTCGGGAACGTATCCTGCAACGGTAGGGACCAGACTTGAAATGGCATCCTCCTCCGGGCGTGGGGCCCTTCCATTATGCCCAGGCAAGCACTCTTTTCCAAGCGCAAGGGTGGCCCAGAAGCGCTGCCGTCGCGTCGTTTATGGACGATTGCCCCCAACAGGAGGCAGCCGAGGCGCGACCTTTGACCGACCAACCGCCTCACTCGACGCGACGCACGCCGAACAGGCAGTGAAGTAGAACTCCCGACAGCGGTTCGGTAGACCTCGCTCAAGGACGAATCTGCCCTACGGCCATGGTCCCCGAAACAGAGGCCTAGTCAGGACTTAATCTCCCCGCCAGCGCAATGACCCGATGACCAATGGTCGAACGTTTCCTCTCCAAGCGCGCCTTGGTCCAGCGACAGAGCCGCTGGGCCGTTTTACCGCCTCGGAAGGACCTCAACCGCGGAGCGACACTCTCACTTTACCGTAGCCCAAGCAAGGACTGTTATCCCCTACAGCCAAGGTTCCGGGGGAGGTCACCCGGCCATATCGGTCAGCAGTTCTCAACCAACCAAGAGGCCACTTCAGTGAAAGGCAGGAAAGCTGCCCCTATCTTGCCGTCCTGCTTGAAAATTTGTTCTACTTTCGATTAACCAATGATCGGGTATACCGATCAAATGACGAGATCTTCTATCTGCATCACGAGGTTCCATGGGATTTAGATTCTCACGTCGGCTAAAACTGATGCCCGGCGTCACGCTTAACTTCAGCAAGAGCGGGATTTCTACGACATTCGGTGGAAAAGGCTTTAAGCACACCGTAGGCAAGAATGGGAGCCGCACTACCGTTTCGTTGCCAGGAACGGGCGTTTCCTACACCGTGAACCATGGCCAGAAATCCAAGACGGGTCGCTCGTTCAAGGCTTCGACCAACCAGGCAGTGGAAGCACCATCGGTCGATTCCAAGCCCTTCACTACGCTGGAAGTCGCTGTTGGAGCCTTCGTTGTATCGGCGATCCTCTTTCTGCCGATACAACTGTTATTCCGCTTCTCAGACTGGCAAGCAGCCTGGTTCAGCACCTGCGTAATCGGAACGATCCTCCTTACGTTGGGACACTATGTGGCTCCGCCACCCGAGAGCACGGGGCAAGAGCCAACGCCATCCAATGCTCACAAGCCGCAAAAGGCGCCAAAGCGAGAAGCTGCCTCCGGCAGCGACGCGGCACCCGTGGCTCCAACCAAGCCCAGAAACAACAACGCACTCATTGCAGGCACGGCAGGCAATTTGGAGAACGTGGACGCCTTTGGTGAAGACATGGCCTTGCCTGAAACTACATCAGGCTTGGAGCTGCTCGTTTTTCAACTATTTCGAAAACTCCGCTGCCGGCTCGAGAAACTTGGTTATGTGGATGAGGCCGTGCAACTGATCGGCCACTTCGAGTCGGGCCAAGAGTGGCTCATCTACTTTCGGGAAGACGAGTACATCACCCGCTTTCAGCTTATGATGCCTTTCTCTGCCAAGGGGAACCGAAACTTTGACAAGATTGTCTACATCACAAATGGCGAGACATCACCGGATGCCATCGAGTATGCCCAACAGAATCAAGTAATACTTCTCGATGGGAATGAACTGATGAAATTGTTCCGCGAATATGGCCTAGTATAAGCAGGAATTTTTCAAGATGAACGCCCAGAAGGTTGCAGAAGCCAAACACATCGCCACAAAGCTCATCGAGTGCGCTCAGAACCTCAAGGAAGCAGGCTACTGGAGTCGCCTTATCGTCCGGAATATGGACCCGTCGGAAGTCACCGTCAAGAACCTATTCTATTTTTCGGCCCTGCTCGTATCGGCTGACGAATATCTGTCGGACGAGGAGCATCAGCTCATCTGCACGATGTTGGATCTGGACTTTTCCAAGGCAGATATGATCCGCTACATCGAGTCCTTTCTGTCCGATGAAATCGATCACCACATTCGCTTTCCGCAGCTGCTAAAAGCAGCCATTGAAAGCGATAAGGACCTGGACAACACCATGGCGAACGCCATAATCGGATTGTTCGAGGTTCTTGGCAAGACTCTCATCGCGATTGACGGAAAAATCACGGAAAGCGAGCTCGATCTCCTCAACCAAACAATCTCTAGCTTTCAGGTCATCTGCCGCATGAACGGCGTGTACGTCGAGGATGGCGATGCCGAGATCGAGATCGTTTCCGATGACGGCACCGGAATACGGGTAGCATTCGACGATGAGGAGGACGACGAATTCCAAGAGGATAGTCAGGTCGAGCAGGAGCCTGCCAGGAGTTGGGAGGAGTTGCAGGAGCAGCTGAGTCGATTGGTGGGCTTGGGTCCGGTCAAGCAAGACGTTTTGACCCTGACGAACCTCTTACGCGTCCGCCAGCTTCGTGAGCAGGCGGGGCTACCAGTTCCTCCGCTTTCTCTGCACCTCGTCTTTTCGGGTAATCCCGGCACGGGCAAGACGACGGTGGCCCGCCTCCTCGCGCACGTTTACCGCTCGCTGGGCTTGCTTTCAAAGGGGCATTTGATCGAAGTCGATCGATCCGGTCTTGTCGCGGGGTACGTGGGTCAGACCGCGATCAAGACGCGTGACGTAGTCTCACGCGCTGTCGGCGGCGTCTTGTTCATCGATGAGGCTTATTCGCTCGCGCCAAAGGGCAGTGACAATGACTTTGGCCGTGAAGCCATCGACACCCTTTTGAAGCTCATGGAGGACCGGCGGGATGACCTAGTGGTCATCGTGGCTGGCTATTCCGAGAAAATGGTGGACTTTATCGAATCTAATCCGGGGCTGCGCTCGCGATTCAACAAATACATCGAATTTACGGATTACTCATCCGAGGAACTGCATACAATCCTCCTCAAAATGGCCGAAGATTCGGGCTATGTATTGACCCCGCGATGTGTTCAGGGGACGAAAGTCATTCTCGACTACGTCTACAAGAACAAAGGACCTGGTTTTGGCAATGCACGCGAAGTCAGAAACTTTTTCGAGAAGATCCTCGAGCGTCATGCCAATCGTCTAGTAGCGTCCCAATCGATTTCGAAAGACGAACTCTCATTGATCGACTTGCAAGACTTGCCTCCCAAGGAGGACGTCATGGCCTGGGTGGCGCGCACGCGAGCCTATTCCAACGTGTAGCGTCTGCCCCTCGCCAATGCTGCGATTCGACTTCATTGGCTTGGGCGAGTTAAAAGCCGCCCCCAAGGCTAGCGTCGTCCAGGAAAACACGGCCAGTTTAGGCGTTAGGACGGATCGGCAAATCACTTAACCTGGCTACCAAGGTTCGATAGTCGTCTCGCCAGGCGCGCTAACGGCCCCCCGCCTGCATCTTAGGCGGGGGGCCGCTCATTTCTCCATCGGGACGACTCGACGACGAGGCGATCGACGACGCGGTTGCTCGGGTTGAGTCGGAGTCGTGAGGTCCCATTCGAAGTTATCAAGTAAGGCCACGATCTCCTTGGCCTCCCATGCCTGGCCCCTACGTCGCCCGACCCGAATGGGACTCAAGACATCAGCCTCAGCGAGCGCATTGATAGCCAAACGAGCCGCTTCTTCACTCACCTGAGCCACCTCGGCCGCGAGGCGGATATCCAACACGGGACTGGAGGGCAATGATTGAATGAGCTTTTCGGCGGTCGAGTTGCGACGAGGATGATGGGCCTGTTCATGCCAGCGGGCCTGAAGGGCGGTTAGGCGATGGGCGAGATCGTTTGAGTGCTGGACCGCGCTTGCCACCACCCGGGTGAAGAATGTGCACCAATCGAGCGTGTTTTCTTCCCGGAAACTGGTGAGACCTTGCACGTATCGCGCTCCGTTGGTGGCGAGTACGGTGCTGATGGGTGGAACGATCGTCGTGGCAACCCCTCGCCGTCGCAGGATGGCATGAATAAGGGCACGACCGACGCGCCCATTCCCATCGGCGAAAGGGTGTATGGTCTCGAACTGGGCATGTGCGATCGCCGCTTGGACAATCGCAGGCAAGTCGTCTCGTTCGATGAAGACGCACAAGTCCTCGAGCAAGGCCTCCACCTCGTCCTCAGGTGGCGGTATGAATTCGGCGTTGCGTGGGCCTGCCGCCCCTCCCCCGATCCAGTTCTGATCAAGTCGGATTTGGCCGGCGATCCGCTGGAGTGGCGTACGCTCCAGAAGCTGGCGATGGATCTCCAGGAGTTCCGTAAGGCCGAACGTCTGTGATTCCGTGGCAAGTCGGATCGCCGACTCCATGGCGGCGATGTTTCCCAGGACGAAACGGGCAGTCTCGTCCGCGACATCCGGATCGTAGAGCGCCGTGACGAGTCGGCGATGAGAAAGCTCGAGACCCTCGATGCGTGACGAGGCGATACTTTCGGCCCGGAGCAACTGGCGGCTGAGCGACTCGAGGCCCAGTAGATTGGCGCCGCCCTGTAATTCCCTTAGTTGGGCTTCCGTCTCCATCATTTCAGCTGCGAGATCCGCGGGCAACGTCAGCTCCAGATCGCTGACAGTCGATGGTACATACGCAAAGTACGTGAAGCCGCGCCGCGCGCGTCGCCCTCCCATGCGACCCCAGTCTGATCCCCAATAACGTTCGACAAGGCGGCCCATTGTCACCTCCTGCGTTTCGTCTGGATACCTTGGACCTCGCCCCTTAGAATCCAAGAATAGCACATTATCCTTGGATTACGTCGGCGTCCATACTGGAGACTGAGCCCGTCGATCATGCGAAACCTTGGTCAACTTGGTAGTTACGCCAAGCCTCATCATGCATTCGCCCTATGGTCAACTCCGAAAATCAGCACGACAGATGATATCGAGAACGCTTGCCACCTCAGTAGTCGCGAACAAAAGTATCCAGCAAGACGTGTTAAGTCTTTGCTAGTCGTGTATAGTGGCAACAGGGTGGATGCTGAACAGAGGGAGGAAGCCAATGGGCACAACACCGGAAGAGGTAATCGAGCACCTCCTACTAAAGGCCATGGAGCAGAACCAGACCCCGGAACAATTCCTTGGCTGGGTGGCTGCCTACAAGCAGGCCCTAAGCCTCATGACAGGGCACGACCGACCCAACACTCAGCGTATCGCCACCGAGGCAACGGCGTCACCCATTCCCCTTCCCAAAAGCGAAGGCGACCTGCTGCTGACTACCGGCACCTTGCGTTACAAAAGCAAGCGGGCCCTACTCCCGCCCCGCGTCGAGGACCTCATTCGGCTACTCTATCGACACGCAGGCACCCCGCTCTCCCTTAAGGACATCGAAGTTGGAATCCCTGGCATGTCCCCGTCCTCGATTTACCCCACCATCAGCCGGGCCAGGGAAATACTGCATTCACTGGGCCTCGCCAGCGATGAGATCATCCGCACGATCGGGCGGCGCGGAACAGGTCAAAAAGCTCAGTATCTGTGGAATTCAGACGTAACGCTTCAGGCGCAATAACGCGCAGACGTTAGTTCGATAGTCGTCTCGCCAGGCGCGCTAACGACCCCTCGCCTCAAATGCAGGCGGGGGGTCACTTTTTCATCCATGCAGATATTCCCTTTGAGGCTAATCCTTGACCGATATAGAGGATAACCGATTAATTGATGCAAATGCGGTGTCTACCGATTGCTCACTTCGTCTTCGGATGTTGGCATAGGGATTGGCTCTGGCGTAAGCGTAGGTTCTGGCGCAGGCGTAGGGAGACTACGCACGCATGTGCAGCTCGGAGAGTATGTCCCATCATTACACACAAGGCGGCCAACCGTTTCGTCGCATCCCGCCACGCCTCCATGCCAGGAGCAACAGCCTCTGCCCGCATCGCTTGGCAAACTCATCGCGAAAATAAGAGAAAGAGCTACGGCAATTCTGGTGAGCGAAAGCTTGATTTTCGAAAGCACTGTCGTTAGTCCTCCTTTCAGGCAAACTCTAGCAATAAGTGTCCGTGTCAGAAAGCGACAACCAACATGACATGCCCCCAAAGGGCCCAGGCTCAGGTGTCGGGCCGATTAATGGGTCCATTCCCGGTTACGAAAGTTCGATAGTCGTCTCGCCAGGCGCGCTAAAGGCCCCTCGCCTCATATGCAGACGAGGGGCTGATTGTTTCTCCTGTTAATAGGCAGGCCCGGGAAAGACTCGAACAAACGCCTATTTCGGATGACTACCCAAGCAATTATTGACCCGGATATCGGACGTCAGGTCCGTCCAACCTTAGTTCACGGAATCGACCGTCTGCCGAATGTCCTGAGGGACGGAGCTTACCGGATTTCGCCAGGCGGAAAGCGCAATCAGGACCAATGCCGGTGCATAGAACATCCAGGTCAAACTCGACGTCACGACACGCATCATGCTGTCCGGCGGCAGGGCCAAGTTACCGGCGACCGTGATGTCACACAACAAGAAGAGGGACATCCCCAGCGCCATCATGCCCGCGTTCCGGCGGGGAAAATGACCAATGGCGCGCGATGCCCAGGCCGACACGACGGAGGCCCACAAGAAGGTCACGTAGACGGCGATCACAAACAGCAAGGGCGTGACCCCCTGCAAGTGATAGATCCCAAAAAGCGTTCCCCCGAGAGAAGCTGCGACGCCCAACGCCACACCGCCCAGCGCGGCCGAGTCTCTGGTGAGGGCGGCCTTAGCCTCTTGCCATCCCGTCAGGTTTCGCTTTGCCAGCAACCCCTGAAAAATGGCGAACAAGACGATGCCCACGGGGGCCAGGCCCACTACGAAGCAAACGTCGGCAACGAACACGAGGGAAAAAAGGATCCGGAAAGCCGCTTCATCGCCACTGGAGAAGCCGTGGTTTCGGGCTCGCCAGGCGACCACCGTCGCCAGGAAAGAGACACAGACTTTCATGGCATTGGAGAGGGGAGAGACTTCCAAATCTGCCGGATGGAGTATCAAGCGGCTCCAGTCGAGCCCCATAAAAACGATAGACAACAGCATGATGGCAGCGATGATTCCGCGGTTTGTTCGCATTCAATCTCCTTGTGATTCGAAGCTTCGACGTCTCTGCCTTAATAAAAGCTAATGGAAATTTGACAGTAATTAAGCCATAGCGAGTCAGAAGTCAACCGCCCCCAGGAAAGCGGCACTGCCGACTCCCTCTGGGTGCCCGGGTCAGAGAAGCCTTGTCACGCCGGTAACATAAGCATCAAGCAGGGGTATAGGAGTCCTAAGGACCAACCCGCCCCCATCCCGTCCATGCACCCCATGGCCCATGTTGACCTGGGAGGATCGCTTGAGCACAACTATCAAGCAAAGCAATGCTGGCTCAACCAGCGCTCCCAGGCGAGCTGCGACCACCAAGTCGCCTGCCCCCTCCGAGCCCAGGCCGGTCCTAGCTGGCGATCGCCTTGGCCTGAGTACTCAAGTCGGCCAGCTGGAACAGCTCAAGGCCAAGCTGGCAGGTCCGATTCCACCCCTGCCCAGCGTGCCGCCCTCGAAGGACTGGCAGACCCGCGACCTTGCGTGCCGTGAGGCCCTGATCCAGACGCTGCTTCAGGATGAGGCGGTGATGAAGGGGCTACGCTCATGGCCCCGCCTCCCGCAGGACCTTCGAATGCAGCTCGGCGAACGCATTTCTACTATCCAGGGGGGAATCTACGGCTTCCGCCCAAGACCGCTAGGCCTCGAGGAGGGGCCCTATCGCGGTGGCTTCACGGCGGGTTCCAACCAGCCCATCACCATCGGTCCGAAGTCGATGGTCAGCGCGGCCGAGTTCCTGAACACGGTGGTTCACGAGCAGACCCATGCCATGCAGTGGGAGAAAGGGGATGCAGCGTCCAGGAAGAAGCTGGACCCTGCCGATCCCTATGCGGCCATCGCCACCACCTGGTACGACAACTTCTTCGATTACGCCACCCCCTCCAAGGGGGTCCGAGCGTACCGCGCTCAACCTGTCGAGCAGCATGCCTACGCTACCGGGGACGCGGTTGCCGAGGCGGTCCTGCGCAAGCCGTGAGGCTCGGGATTTAGCCCCCAGACACACGACCACGTGCGTCAGATCCCCTTGAAACCTGACAATCTAGCTCTCGGCCTAGCCCAAGAGCGATCGCGACGTCGCCCGGGGCCAAGGCTTGCCCCTTCTCGGGCTGGCGGCCATCGAGCCCTTAGGTCGTGCTGCGGTCCCAGGCCTTCCCATGGGAGAGCTCGATCTCTCGAATCTCCTGCCCGAGCGCCTTTGCGAATTTTTCGATGACGAAGCGCTCGCCGGGAGCGACGATCGACACGACGGTGCCGGCCACCCCCGCGCGCCCGGTGCGGCCCGCCCGGTGAATGTAGTGCTCGGCATCCGTCGGCAGATCCAGGTTGTAGACGTGGGTCAGGCCCTTGATGTCGAGCCCCCGGGCCGCTAGCTCGGTCGCAAGGAGCAGCTGGAACTTGCCCTCGCGGAACCCCTTGAGGAGGACGCTCCGCTCCTCCTTGCGGGCCTGGCCGTGCAGGGCCGCGACCGCAAGGCCCTTGTACGAGAGCTTGCTCACGAGATCCGAAACACGCCGGCCCTCGTTGACGAAGGCGATCGCGGCCTTCGGCGACTGGGCATGCAGGAGACGCCGTAGGGCATCGGTCTTGTCCCGTTCGGCGATCAAGTAGGAATGGGTGAGGGTCTCCGGCAGCTTGAGGGTGGCCGCCACCTGAACGTGGAGGGGCTCCTTCATCCAGCGCTGGGAGACCTCTTCGACGGCCGCCGGAATGGTGGCGGAGACGAAGATCGTCTGGCGATCGCGAGAAATGGCCTTGAGGATCCGAATCAGCTCGTTCTTGAAGGCCGGCGCGAGGACCTGGTCGATCTCGTCGACCACGAGCGTCTTGACGGTGTGGGTGTTCAGCTTGCCGGCGGTGATGAGCTCGGCGATGCGGCCTGGTGTCCCCACCACGATGGGCGGCCGCTTCTTGAGGCGTTCAATCTGGTGCCGGACGTTCGCGCCGCCAATCAACTGCTGTGCGAAGAGCGGTCCGCCGTCGGTCAGCTGGTTGATCTCGCGGAAGATCTGCATCCCGAGCTCGCGGGTGGGCACCACGATCACCGCCTGGAGGCTCGTAGCAGCCGGATCCAACCGCGTGAGGAGGGGGAGCAGGTACGCCAGCGTCTTGCCCGTTCCGGTCTGGGAGTGAACGATGACGTCCCTGCCAGCGAGGATCGCCGGGATAGCGGCCTGTTGAACCTCGGTCGGCTCCGTGATCTGCTGCTTTTGCAGCTTCTCGAGCAGAGCGGCAGGAATCGACAGTTCTTCGAAAGTGGGCAAGGGGATCCTCTCAGCGTTCTCGGTCGGATGACGGTCTGTTGCTCATTATACTGCGATTCGGCGCGCGGGGCGCCCGCGTGGGGTGGAGAAAGCAGGAAGGCAGGAAAGGCTATGGGCCGAGCGACACCATATTCGGGGACTTGCCCTTGGACCATGATCGGCGATTGAGTCGCTAAGAAGTCTCTAAGTTGTAGGAACGCTCAGCCCGGGTAAGGGTAAGACGGGTCCTGATGTGCCCCTGATCGGCTTAGGGTACGCCCGAGAGCCGACTGATTCATCCCAACGCCCGGCGGGCACAAGGTGCTGCACCGATCAAGCATTCCTAGAGCGGGCCAGAGTCCTCCGCGCCCTCCCTTCCGCCGCTTCTCGAAACAGGAGGAGAAGAAAGCCATGCACCACCTCATCGTTGCCGCTGCGATCGCCGCCCTGGGCTGGGCCCTGGTGCCTGCCGGGACGCTTGCTTCGCCTCTGCCCGACGCTCCTCGTGCCGCGAGTGACAGCCAGCACATGGAGAACGCCCACCAGAGCGGGTTCGTGACCCCCGAACAGTTAGCGCGCGACCTCAAAGGCCCGAAACCGCCCATCGTCGTGCATGTGGGCGTCCAGTCCCTCTATGAGGACAGCCACGTGCCCGGGGCCCTCCATTTCCAGGGCGTGAACACTCCCGAGACCAAGGCCGCCTTCCAGAAAGACCTCGAGCAATTGCCCCAGGATCGGGACATCGTGCTCTATTGCGGCTGCTGTTCGTTTGACATGTGCCCCTTCATCCAGCCCGCATTTACGCAGGCCAACTCCCGTCGCGGCGAGCGCATCAAGGTCCTGTTCCTTCCCAAGAGCTTCGAGGCGGACTGGGTGGCCAAAGGATACCCCATCCAGAAGCGCTGAGCCGACCCGGCCCAAGCTCAGGCCAGATCCCCTTTCATGTCATTCCCTCGGGGCAGCGTGAACCAGAAGGTGCTGCCCCGTCCGGCCTCGCTGTCGACCCCGATGGCTCCCTGATGAGCCTCGACGATGGCCTTGGAGATGCTTAGACCAAGGCCCGTGCCGCCTTTTGCGGAACCGCTCTTGAGCTGGCCAAAGCGCTGGAAGAGCTTGGGAACGTCTTCAGGCGCGATCCCGATGCCGTTGTCCGCGACCTCACACCGCACGACCTCCCCGTCGAGCCGAGCGCTGACCAGGATGCTGCCGCCTTCAGGCGTGAACTTGACGGCGTTGTTCACCAGGTTGATCAAGACCCGCTCGATCCGCGAGGCGTCGCAGCGTACCCGCAAGGGCTCGTCGGGCAGGCTGGCCTCGAGGGTGAGGCGGGCCGCCTGTGCCTGGGGGAGCAAGCTATCGATGACTTCCCGGACAATCGCAGCCAGATCGACGTCCTCGAACCTCAGCTGGAGCGTTCCCGCCTCGACCCGCGCGACGTCCAGCAGGTCGTCGACCAGATGCTCGAGACGGCTGGTGCTCTTGGCGATCTGCGACACGTAGTCCGCCTGCTGGGCAGTCAGGGGACCACCCAGCTCGTCCTCGAGAAACTCCGTATACCCCTTGATCGAGGTGAGCGGGGTCCGCAGGTCGTGGCTGACCGCGTTGACGAAGTCGGTCTTGAGGCGATCGAGATCCTGGAGCCGCTCATTGCTCTCGTGCAGCTGCTCCTTGGCTCGATTGAGCTGGGTAATGGTGTCCGCGATCATCACCACGTATCGAGCCAGCGCCTTGCCGAACCGATCGCGGTCGCTGAAGGGAGTGATGCGGACGCTCAGATCGCCGCGCGCGACCTGCTCCAGCCGCTCGGCCATGGACGTGAGGTAGTGGACCGCATGGCGGAAGGCTGCCGCCATCCGGTCGAACTCGTCCCCGTCGCGCGACGCGACACCCGGCACGAGGGCCTGCACCGTGTCCAGATCCCCCTGCGCCGTCGCTTCGCAAGCCTTTACCAGGCGATCCATGGGAGAGACGGCCCTGGCGATCAAGCCGTACAGGAGCAGGGACACCAGAACGAGCCCCACCAGACCGAGCCCCAGGATAATGCCCACCAGGCGGTTGACCGGGGAGAGAACCTCGGCCTGGTCGACCAGCATGGCGAGGGTCCAGTTCCCGGCCACCACCGGGGCATGGAACATCCAGCTCTCATGCCCCGTGAAGGGGTTGGTCACGACCTGAAACCCCTGGGTGCGAGCCCCGGGCAGCCCCTCGAAGACCGCCCATTGCTCAGGGAACCGGGAGATCGGCTGGGTCTGGAGCGTCGCATCCGGCGCCACGATGTAGCGGCCCGAGGGGCTGATCAGGACGAAGACGGCGGTTCGGTACGGCTTCTCGGCAGCGAGTTGTAGGCGAAGCTTCCGCAGGCTGCGATCGATGCCCGCAACCCCCTTGATGGTGCCGTCGATCCAGAAAGCCTGACCGTACGAGGTCTGGAGCTCCTCGTTGTAGAGGTAGGGCTCCATGATGAACGAATGGGGCGGCCGTCGCGCCATCGCCCAGATGCCGAAGGAGTCCTCCGCTTCCGTGATGTCTTCTGCCGCCCCCAGCTTGCGGCCCGTGGAGGTCGGGTTCCAAAAGGCGAGGAATTGCCCGGTGCGGGAGTGCGATCCGGGGCGGCCGATCCACCCGGCATCCTGACCGTCCGCGTTCCGCGCATAGAGGGTCCAGGTGCCGAAATACTCGGGACGAGACTGGATCAGGTCATGCAGGAAGCGAAGGGTGGCCTCCCGGTTCCCGAAGGCCCCGGATTCCTGGAAGACCGCCATCGTCTTGGCAATGACCAGCCCTTCCCGGTTGAAGGCCTCGATTTGCTGGGCCATGTCCGCGACCAGGATGCGTCCGCGCTGCTTGGTCGATTCGATCTGGGCCTGGCGGACCGTCGCGCTCACGAATCCGATCAGGACGGCCAGGACGACCGCAACGGCCATCCCGACCCGTAGCGTGATCTTGTGTTTGATGCTTCGCGTCGTCAGCAGCCGCATCCAGGGCCATCCTCAGAAAAACGAGGCCAACAGGCTCGCTCTTCCAATTATGTCACACGCGCGGAGCGCCCCGCCTCCGGGGCGACGGCAACCCTCACCTTAGACCTCGAGCGTTGCGACGGCTCCAGGCTCCGGATTCGTGCCGCCGGTCTGGAATTTGACGGCCACCACGGTGACGTCGTCCTCGGGGGGACGCTCGCCGCCCTGGGTGAAGCCCTTCCAGTCGAGCAGCAGGGCGGTGACGATCTCGCTGGCGGAGCGGTGACCATGGCGGGCGATCGCCGCCTCCATGCGCTCGAAGCCGAACTCCTCGCCCTCAGGGTTCATGGCCTCGATGATCCCGTCGGAATAGAAGACCATCAGGTCCCCATCCGCGAGCTGCAGCTCCTGTTCCCGGTAGTTGCTGGCGGCCTTGACCCCCAAGGGATAGGCGGAGGAATCGAGTTGCTCCAGTCGGCCATCCTTGGAGCGGAAGAGGTAGGGATGCAGGTGACCGGCGTTGGCAAAGCGCAGATGACCCGTCCGGGTATCGAGAATGGAGTAGAAGAAGGTCATGAGGCGCCGCTCGTAGGATCCCTGGTAGACCGTACGGTTTGCCACGCGCATGACATCCGAAATCTGGTGGTTGGAGAGCACCTGCGTGTGCAGGCAGCTGCGGACCATGGCCATCAGGAGCGCGGCGGGCACCCCGTGGCCCGTGACGTCGCCGATGACGATGGCCATGCGATGGTCGTCGAGCGGCAAAAAGTCGAAGTAATCGCCGCCCACTTCGCTCGCCGACTGGGCGTAGAAATCGATGTTGAGGGTCTTGGACTCGGGTGCGGCCGAGGGCAGCATGGCCTGCTGGATCTTGCGGGCGGTGGCAAGTTCCTGGAGCACGCGCTCCTGTTCCTTGAGCTCCTGTTGCTTCGTGGCGAGCTCGCCGAGCATGTGATTGAAGGAGCGCGCGAGCTGGCCCAGTTCATCCTGGCGGTGCTCGGGGACGCGGACGGCCAGGTCTCCCTGTCCCACCAGCGTCGTGGCTGCGACGAGCTGTTCGATGGGACGGTTGAGGAGGCGGGCCAGCACGTAGCTCATGAGCGCCGCCAAGCCGAGCCCGAGCACGAAGATCCCCATGATCAGGCGCCTGAGTTGCTCTTCTCGCGCGAGAACGCTCTCGGCGCTGATATCGATGGCGAGGACGGCGTAAGGCTTGCCGGCGGCATCCGGTAGGGGGGCAAAGCCCGAAAGCCAGACCCCGTACGCATCCCGGTAGAGCTCCTTGGTCGCGGTCGGTCTGGTGAGGGCCTCCGTCAGGACCGCGATCTCGTTTCCGACGGGATACTCATGCCCAAAGGGCGTAAAGAGGGGGCTATCCGCCCGTTCGGCATCCACGAGATATTCCCAGAGCTTCCCATTGACGGGACGCAAGGTGTAGACGTCCCTGAGATACGGGGCCGCCGCTCGGGCTCGGATGAGTTGCCGCTTGATGTCCTGGTACGCGGGCTCCCGCTCCGAGGTGACCCGGCTGTGCAGCGCGTGATCAACGCTCAGCGCCGCCAAGCTGGCACCGTACATGAGGCGCTCTTGCAGCTGCTGACGCGAAACGCTCGTCGCGACGGAATAGAACCGCCAGCAGGCCAGAGACAGGATCACGGTGAGCGTCAGCATGAACGCGAGCATGATCTGGGTTCGCAGGCCTACGCGCCATTGTTGCATGATTCGCTCCACGGGAAGGGGGGACCTACGCCAGTATAGCGGTCAATTCAGGCCGGGAGTCCAATTGCCTGTTTCGTTTGGCAACTTCGCCAGCGGCAGATCGCCCGCAAGACGGTGGTGACAGCCCGCATCACGCCCCCGGAGGCCTCATGCGCGAGGAGCACCTGATATCCTACAATCGGGAGGACGGCTTCGTGCCGACGTCCCTTTGACTGGAGGAGCCGCCCTGGATATTTCCCAAGACGAGATGGACGTCTGTCTCAGCGTCCTGCAACGGATCGCCGACTCGGGCGGCGCCATGCGCCGCAGCGATCGCCTGAACGGCCTGATCGCGAAGATCTACAAGGAGGGCAAGCGGCACGACCGGAACGTCGAGCGGCGAAGACTGGCGAACGAGGACCGGAGCCTGCAGGCGACCACCGCCATGGTAAGCCTGCAGCGCGACGCCCTGCCCGCGACGACGCCGCTGTTGCCGGCGGCCCCGGCCGTCGTGCGGACGCTCAACCAGCCCGAGACCTGTTACGTCTGCAAGGCGGACTTCACGGAGGTCCACGGCTTCTATCACCTCCTCTGCCCGTCGTGTGCCGCGTTCAACTTTCAGATGCGGCACCTGCGCGCCGACCTGACGGGGAGAACGGCGCTGGTGACCGGCGGGCGGGTGAAGATCGGCCATCAGACCGTCTTACGCCTGCTGCGCGACGGGGCCAAGGTGATCGTGACGACCCGGTTTCCCTATGCGGCGGCCAGCCGTCTGCACGCCGAGCCCGACTCGGCCGAGTGGCTGCATCGGGTTCATGTCTACGGCCTCGATCTGCGCAACATCCCGGCCGTCGAGACCTTCGCGCGCCACCTGCTGGACACCGAACCGTCCCTCGAGATCCTGATCCATAACGCCGCCCAGACCGTTCGCCGGCCGCCGGGGTTCTACTCGGCACTGGTCGCCCAGGAGCAGCACCCGACGGAGTCGCTGCCCTTGGAAGCCCGTCGCCTGGTCGTGCAGGAGGCCCCACGGTCGTCGACGCTGGCGCTGACGGATGGCTCGGCGGCACTGCCCGCGCTGCGGGACGTGATGTCCGTCGATCGCTTCGTGGACAACGAGGAGCGTCTGGACACGCGGTCCAGCAACAGCTGGATGAGCCGGCTCGACGAGGTCAGCGTGCCCGAGATGCTCGAGGTGCAGTTGATCAACGTGACCGCGCCCTTTTTGCTGAATAGTCGCCTGAAACCCTTGATGACGCGATCGCCGTTCGAGCGGCGCTTCATCGTCAACGTCTCGGCGATGGAAGGGCAGTTCAACCGTCACAAAACCGTTTACCATCCCCACACCAACATGGCGAAGGCCGCCCTCAACATGATGACGCGCACCTCGGGCGAGGACTACGCCCGCGACCACATCTACATGACGAGCGTCGACACCGGCTGGATCACCGACGAGAACCCGACTCCCAAGCGCGAGCGAGGCCAGGGCGAACGTGGCTTCTTTCCGCCGCTCGACATCATCGATGGGGCCTCGCGCATCTACCATCCCGTCGCTCAAGGTCTCACGCAACCTGAAATGCCCTATTACGGGCTGTTCCTGAAGGATTATCGGCCCTGTGCCTGGTGAGCCCCCACCGGCCTCGGTCGAGCGCACCCGCTCTGCCTCCTGACATCCAAGCTGGCTTCGCATGTCTAGACAGGACGCCCATCGATGACGGTTCCGGAGCAAGGGCGGGAGCCGGCCCGCCCCTCTGCGGCGTTGTTCCCCGTGACAGAGGGTGGGATAATGTTCGGACATCGGAGCCCTGTCGAGGATCGAAGTTGTGAGCTCATCTGTCCCCCCCGTACATCTAAGTGAGGCTGAGCTGGCCCAGGTCCGGGACCTCGCGCGTCGCCAAGGGCTGAGCGATGCCGAGTTCCTCCGGCGTGCCATCCGGCAGTCTATCAGCGGCGCCGACCACCACGACGGCCATCGCGGCAGCGAGGCCAAGCTCGAGGCCATCGTCGAGCACGCTCCGGAGCCCATCTTCATCAAGGATCTCAAGGGGCGCTACCTGCTCGTCAACCCCGCGGCCGCGATCGCCTTTGGACGCCCCAGCGACGAGATTCTCGGCCGGACGGACGCGGAGATCTTCCCGGCCGAGATGGCCCAGCGCTTCACCGAGACCGATCGCAGCGTCCTGGACTCGCGAGCGCCGCACACGGTCGAGGACCTCGTGGGAAGGGGCCCAACCGAGCGGGTATACCAGACCACCAAGTTTCCCTACTGCTCGCCGACCGGTGAGCTGCTGGGTCTGATCGGGATCTCGCGCGACATCACCGAGCAAAAGCGGGTCGAGAACGCCCTGACCGAGCTGGCGCAAGGTCTCTCGGCCTCCACCGGCCGGACGTTCTTCACCTCGATTTCCCGTTACCTGGCAAAGGCCCTCCAGGTCGATTACGTGCTCATCGACGAGGTGTCCGCCGCGGACCCGATGACCATGCGCCCGGTGGTGCTGCTGCAGCGCGGGGAGGTCGTCGAGGGCTTCGCCTATCCCCTCCAGGGGACGCCCTGCCAGCGGGTGTTCGGCAAGCAGTTTAGCGCCTTCCCGCAGGAGCTCGCCAGGCAATTCCCGGAGGACCCGTTCCTCGAGCCGCTGGGCCTCGAGAGCTATGCCGGCATGCCGCTCTTCGACTCGTCGGGCACCCCCATGGGCCTGATCGCCGTGATGCACTCCCGGCCCCTCGAGAACCTGGATTACGCCCACATGCTGCTCAAGGTGGTCGCCAAGCGCCTGGAGGCGGAGCTCGAGCGCAAGCGGGCCGAGGAGGAGGTCGTCCAGCGCACCGTGGAGCTGGAACATGCCAAGGAGCTCGATCGGCTGAAGAGCAGCTTCGTCAACGCCGTCTCGCACGAGCTGCGGACCCCGTTGACCACCATCATGGGCTACGCCGAATTCCTGGAGGACCACATCGGCGGGCAGCTGACCCCCACCCAGGCGCAATTCGTGCACCAGATCCAGGACAGCACCCAGCGCTTGCAGCGCCTGGTGGACGACCTCCTGGACTTCGCCCGCATGGAGGCGGGCACGTTCGAGCTGAAGCTCGAGCAGGTCGACATGACCCCCCGGATCCGCGAGCTCGCGGACAGCTTCCTCCCACAAGCCCGGGAGGCGCATGTGGACCTGCGCCTGGAGCTGCCGGATCAACCCCTGATCATGCGAGCGGATGCCCAGCGCCTCAGCCAGGTGATGGCCAACTTGCTCAGCAACGCCCTCAAGTTCACGCCGGAGGGGGGCGCCATCACCGTGCGCGTCCGCGCGGACGCGCACGCGGTCCGCGTGGAGGTGGAAGACAACGGCGAGGGCATCGCGCCCGAGGACCTTCCCAAGCTCTTCCAGCGCTTCTCGCAGCTCGAGGCGGGCAAGCGCAAGAAAGGGACTGGCCTGGGGCTGAGCATCAGCAAGGCGCTCGTGGAGGCCCACGGCGGATCCATCGGGGTCGAGAGCGAGCCGGGCAAGGGCAGCCGTTTCTGGTTCACCATCCCCGCCGCCTGGAATCGGTAGCGGCCCGGTCGCCCTCCCCACCCGGTCGAGGGCCGGGGAGCCTCACAACATGAGGATCATCACCGCATGACCTTCCGTTAACGGCCATCCCGTACGGTCGAGGTACCCTGGTCCCGCCCTTGGACGCGGCGGGCTCCGGGGCGACACGAAAGGGATCAGGCTCAACCGGAATGGCGACCGATTACCTCAGGACAACGGGCAAAACGACGGGGCCTCTGCTCGAGGCCGGGGAGCTCGACGGACACCTCGTCGCGAGCGAGCGAGCGAGCCGACCGCAGCGAGGCCTGCCGGGCGTGGTGGCCAAGCTGAAGCAGACGCTCATCGGCCGACCCATCTCCAACACCCAGGCCGACCATGAGCGCCTGACCAAGCGCAAGGCCTTGGCAGTCCTGTCTTCGGATGCCATCTCGTCGACCGCCTATGCCAGCGAGGAGATCCTGCTCGTCCTGGTCGTCGCCGGCAGCGCGGCCGTCAACCTGACCGTCCCCATCACGCTCGCCATCATCGCCCTCCTGGCCATCGTGGTCTATTCCTACCGGCAGACGATCCTCAAGTATCCGCTGGGCGGGGGCACCTACGTCGTCACCAAGGACAACTTCGGCCAGAGCGCCGCCATGGCCGCCGGCTCCGCCCTGATGATCGACTACGTCCTGACGGTGGCCGTCAGCGTCACGGCGGGCATCGCCGCCGTCACCTCGGCCTTCCCGGCGCTCCGCCCGCACACCGTCGAGCTGGCCCTCCTGGCCGTCGCCTTCCTGACGATCGCAAACCTCCGGGGCGTCCGCGACTCCGCCGCCCTCTTCACCGTGCCCGCCTACGCCTTCGTCGCGAGTCTCCTCGTCATGTTCGGCGTGGGTGCCTGGCGCTGGATGGTCGGGTTGCCGCCCGTGGAGAGCGTCGCCGGCCTCTCGCCCCAGGTGACCGAAAGCCTGACCCTGCTGCTCGTGCTGCGGGCCTTCGCCTCGGGCTGCACGGCCATGTCCGGGACCGAGGCCATCTCGGACAGCATCGCCCTGTTCAAGGCCCCGCAGGCCAAGAATGCCGTCACGACGCTCGTGGCGATGGCCCTCGTCCTCGGCTCCCTGTTCATCGGCATCAGCCTGTTCGCCCATCACTACGGCATCCTGCCCCATCACGGGGAGACGGTCGTATCCCAGATCGCCCGGGCGGTGTTCGGCCATGGGCCCTTCTACTACCTGATCCAGGCGAGCACCGCCTTGATCCTGATCCTCGCGGCCAACACGGCCTACGCGGACTTCCCGCGCCTCGCCTACTTCATGGCCAAGGACGGGATCATGCCGCGGCAGTTCGTCTTCCGGGGCGATCGCCTCGCCCTCTCGACCGGCATCCAGGCCCTGGGCTTCCTCGCGGGGCTCCTGATCGTCCTGGTGCACGGCAACGTCCACCTGCTCGTCCCCCTCTACGCGGTGGGCGTCTTCGTCTCGTTCACCTTCTCGCAGGCGAGCATGGTCAAGCGCTGGTGGACGCGCCGCGAGCCGGGCTGGCGCCAGGGGCTCGCCATCAACGGCGTGGGGGCCGCGACCACGGCCGTGGTCGCCCTGGTCATCGCCGCGACGAAGTTCGTGCACGGCGCATGGATCGTCGTCCTGCTGCTGCCGATCCTCGTCTGCACCCTCAAGGGCATCCAGCGGCACTATGCGCGTGTGGGCCGGCAGCTTTCCCTCGCTCACCGGGATGGACTCACGCTGGATCCGAGCGCTCCCGGCAAGACCTTCGTCTTGATCTCGAGCCTCAACCAGTCGGCCATCCGGAACCTGCGCTTCGCGCGCTCCCTCTCGGGGGACGTGACCGCGCTGCACGTGACCGACGACCTCGCGTCCGCCCAGCGCCTGAAGCAAGAGTGGGACGCGCTCGACCCGGCCATCCCGCTCGTCATCCTCGAGTCTCCGTACCGATCGCTGGTCTCTCCCCTGCTCACCTTCCTGGACGCGCAGACCTCGGCGACGCGCCATGCCCTCACCACCGTCATCCTGTCCGAGCTGGTCCTGCACCGCTGGTGGGAATACCTGCTGCACAACCAAGACGCGCTCAAGCTCAAGGTCGCCTTGTTCTTTCGCCCCAACACGGCCGTGATCGACGTCCCCTTCCACCTGGGACGCTCCTAGCCACGGCCTGAAGAACGCTCGGGGGCGATCCTCCGGGATCGCCCCCGAGCGAGTGTTGGTTGTACTGGCCCCCCGGGCTGCTAATATGACCGGATGACCCCACTTCGTCGAGGCAGCGAACCTCCGCAGGCAGCGTTCGCGCTCCCCGGCGGAGGCTCGAGGAAGGCGAGCAATGGACGAGCCGAGCAAGACGACGCAGGCCACCAACGGGACGCGGCGCCGGAGTTCCTTCTCCGTGAAGCTCGCCGGTTGGATGCTGCTCGTCGCCGTCTTGCCGCTGCTCCTCTACTCGGCCATCGCCATGACCTTGACCAGCCGGGCGCTTCGCCTGACCATCACCGAAGAGGTCACCGCACTGCGCAACTTCTCCTTGATCGAGGCGAAGCGCCTTCTCGAGCAGCAGCAGGACGTGATGGCGCTGTTGAGCCTCGCAGCGGCGGGGCGGCTCGATCCGCAATCTCGGCAAGAAGCCCTCGTCGCGGTCCAGAAGCAGTATCCGGACTTCGTGTGGCTCGGCATCTTCGATCGCCACGGGCGACTGGTCTCGAGCGCGGGCGGCGGCGGGGGAGGTCCCCCCGTGGATCAGCCGTTCGTCCAGGCCTCCTTGAAGGGGCCCACCGTCTCGGATGCCCGGAAGGATCCCGACAATCCGGCCCTGCCCGTCTACTACTACGGCATGCCCGTCACGAACCAGGGGAGGTCGCTGGGCTCCCTGGTCGCCATGATCAACCTCTCGCAGCTCAACGCTTTCTTGCACCAGGGACGGATCCGGGGCAGCGGGGAGACGTACCTGGTCCGCCGTGACGGCACCATGATCAGCGAGTCGCGCTTCGGTCCGGATCCGCCCCTGAGCCGCCAGATCGACAGCAAGGGCTTCCAAGAGGCGGCAGACGGCCGCTGGGGAACGGCCATGTACGAGGACTACCGCGGGGTGCCCGTGGTCGGCTCGTTCGCTCCCTTTCCGGTTGCCCCGTCCGTGCCAGGCTCGCCCCACTGGATGCTGCTGAGCGAAGTCGATCAGGCGGAGGCGCTCGCCCCCGTCAACGATCTCGCGCGGGCGATCGCCCTCCTGACGCTCCTCATGCTGGGCTTGATCGGCCTGGCGGTCCAGATCGTCAGCCGCCAGGTCACCGAACCCCTGCGGCGGCTCGAGGCCAGCGCCGACGGCATCTCCCACGGCAACTGGGTCGAACGGGTGCACGACGGCTTCCAAGACGAGTTCGGACAGCTCGCCGCGGCCTTTAACCGCATGGCGGAACAGGTCGAGCACACGATTTCCGAGCTGCAGCAGGCCAACGAGGCCCTGGAAGCCGCGGAGCGGCGATTCCGGCTGGTGGCGGACAACGCTCCGGTCATCCTCTTGACCATCTCGCCCGGCGGCATCGTGACGTTCGCCGAGGGGCGATCGCTCGCGCCCTACGCGGATCCCGAGCGCGGCTGGATCGGACGGTCCTTCCCGGAGGCCTTCCAGGCATTCCCGGCCCTCGTCGCGAGTCTGGAACGAGCCATGCGCGGCGCGATCACGCAAGACGAGGTGGCGCTGGGCCCGAGCGTCTTCCAGGTCTGGTATGCCGTCGCCCAGGGGGAACATGGCCCCGAGGCCTGCTTGATCGGCGTGGCGATGGACGTCACGGAGCGCAAGAAGCTCGAGGCGAGCCTGGCCGAAACCCAGCGGATCGCGCACCTGGGCAGCTGGTCGTGGGACTTCGAGGCCGACCGCCTCACGTGGAGCGAGGAAACCTACCGGATCTACGGCCTCATGCCCGACCAGTTCGCAGGCACGCGAGAGGCCCTCTTTGCCCACATCCATCCGGACGATCGCGCCTTGCTGAAGGGCCACCTGGACCGGGCCATCCGGGAGGGACGATCGTACCAGGCGGACTTTCGCATCATTCGAGCGGACGGCGAGATCCGCCACCTGCACTCCTACGGCAACGTCCGCTTTGACGCCCGGCAGAAGCCCGCGTGTGTGTTCGGCACCGTCCAGGACGTCACGGAGCGCAAGCGCATCGAAGAAGCGCAAACGCGCACGCTGACCCTGCTCCAGGCCCAGCAAGAGGCGACTCTCGACGGCTTCCTCGTCGTCGACGAGCACCGTGCGATCATCGGCTACAACTCACGCTTCCTCGCGCTATGGAACATCCCGGCCCGCATGGTGCAGGAGGTCGACGATCGCGCCCTCCTGGATTACGTGCTGACGCAGCTCAAGGACCCGCAGGGCTTCCTCGCGCACGCGGAAGCCATGTACGAGCACCCCATGCAGTCGGCGCGCGACGAGCTCGAACTGGCGGACGGACGGGTCTTCGATCGCTACACGGCCCCGGTGGTGTCCCCGCAAGGAGAGCTATTCGGCCGTATCTGGAGCTTCCGGGATCTGACCGAGCGTCGCAGGCTGGAGGACACCCTGCGCGAGCAGTACGCCAAACTCCAGGAGCTCGATCAGCTCAAGAACGACTTCGTCAACTCCATGTCCCACGACCTGCGGATTCCCCTGACGGCGATCCTGGGGTACGCCGAGTTCCTCGAGGACGAGCTCTCCGCCCCCCTGAGCGACCAGCAGCTCCAGTACGTCGCCCAGATCCAGCGGAGTACCCAGCGCCTGGCACGCATGGTGAACGATCTCCTGGACTTCGCGCGGCTCGAGGCCGGCAGCTTCAACCTGGTCCTGGAGGACGTCGACCTGGCCCAGAATCTGATGGCCGTCACCGAGAGCATGCGCCCTCAGATCGAGGATGCGGGGCTGCGTCTGGAGGTGGATGTCCCGAGCGACCTGCCCCCCATCCGGGGGGACGCCGATCGGCTCGAGCGAGTCATGGCCAACCTCCTGTCCAACGCCATCAAGTTCACGCCGGCCGGGGGCCTCATCCGGGTGAGCGCTCGGGTCGAGGGGCCTTGCTCGATCGTCGAGGTCGCGGATACCGGCGAGGGAATCGCCCAGCAGGACATTCCACGCCTCTTCAAGCGCTTCAGCCAGCTCGAGCAGGGCAAGCGGCGCAAGGGCGGAACGGGGCTCGGACTCAGCATCTCCAAGGCCATCGTGGACGCCCACGACGGCAGCATCGGCGTCCGCAGCCGGCTCGGAGTCGGCAGCACCTTCTGGTTCAGCCTGCCGCTCGCAAGCCGTGCGGAAACCGAAAGCCCGTGAGGGGACTATTGGGGGCGGTCGGGAGACCCGGCCCGAAACCGGCAGACGTGCCCGCCGCGCACCATGCACTCGTGATGCTCCAGCGGGGTACCGGTGAGCCGCGTCAGCAGCTCCACATCGAACTGGCAGATCTCCGGAAACACCGCGGCGAGATCGTGATACACGCAGTTGGAGGCCTCGATGGCCGGCGCCTCGGACCGATCGGTCGGATGCACGACGCTGGCCTCGAAGGCCAGCTCGTTCAGGATGGTGGCGACCTCGTCCAGCCGTTGCGCCTCATCCTTGCCCGCCAAGCGCGGGGCGAGGCTCACGGCGATGGTCGCGGCCAGTTCCCGGAACCACTGGGCCAGGCCCTCGCTGCCGCGCTCCTGTCTCAGCGCTTGCAGCATCAAGCCGGAGAACCAGCTGTACTGCTTGGGAAACAGGTCCGTGCCGCGCGTGGTGAGCACGAACGTCTGTCCGGGGCGTCCCGCCGTCTTGCGCTCGTCCCCCTTGCAGACGTAGCCGTCCGCCTCCAGGGCCGCCAGGTGCTGACGAACGGCCGTACGCGTGATCCGGGCCCCAGCGGCGAGCTCGTCGATGGACACGCCCGCCTTGTTCTTCAGCATGAGCCTCAGCAGCTCCTGTTGCCGTCTTCCGAACCGTTCCAGCATACCTGCCCCTCATCTCGTCCTTCGCCACGATTATACCAGCGCAATGGCGTCGGATGGTCCTTCGAGCCCACCCAGCCGGCATGAGGGCCCGTGGGGGGGGCCTCAGGCCTTGATGAGCGAGAGGAACTCCGCCCGGCGCTCGGGCCGGTGAAACTCGCCCGCATAGGCCGCGGTCAGCATGGACGCGCCTTCTTTCCGGATCCCACGGCAGCTCATGCAGGAATGACGCGCCTCGATCAGGACGGCCGCGCCGCGTGCCGCCAGGTGAGCCATCAGCGAGTCGACGATCTGCTGGGTCAGGCGCTCCTGGATCTGAAGGCGGCGCGCGAAGCAGTCCACCAACCTCGCGAGCTTGGAGAGGCCGACCACGCGCCCGTTGGGGAGATAGGCCACGTGCGCGGTGCCCTCGAAGGGGAGCCAGTGATGCTCGCAAGTGGAATGGAAGGGAATGCCCCGCAGCAGGACGATCTCCTGGTATCCGTCCACCTCGTCGAACGTCGTGGACAGAATGCTATCGGGCGATTGACGATAGCCCGCGAACAGCTCGGTCCAGCTCTTCAAGATCCGGGCCGGCGTGTCGCTCAACCCTTCGCGGTCCGGATCCTCGCCGATGACCGTCAACAGCGTCCGGATGGCCGAAAGGGCATCCGTGTCACGGGCCGGAACCTTCAACTCAATCATGTCCAATCGTTCCCTTCCATAGGCCGATCGAGGCCGGGGAGCCCTGCCCCCCGGCCTGCTGCTCATCTAGTGCAGATGGGGATAGGCGCCCAGCCGCTTCTGCTTTTCGCTGTCGGAGATCAGCCAGTTGATCACGTGGATGTGGCGCTCCATGACCCCGGGATGAGCCCCCGAGACGTGAACTTCCGTGTGATCCACCTTCAGGCCGCTCACCGAGGTGCCGAGGTTGGGCCAGGCGACGTTCTTCTCGATCTCGTCGGAGGGCAGCATGTAGGTCACGTTGACCAAGTTTCCGGCCTTGTCGTAGCCGAGGAACGGGCCGGCGGGCAGCGTCGCGGGATCGACGTACAGGGTCCCCAGGCCGGACACGAAGGCCATGCCCGGATTCTTGAGGGCATCGCTCACCTTCACGAACTTGGCGGGGGGCTTGCCCTTCAGGCTGACCGGGGCAGCATCGGCGGCCTGGGGCGCCACGGCGCCGACCGAGAGCAGCGCGGCGATCGCCAGGGTCGTCATGGCATAAGACTTGAGGGACGTCTTCATGAAAATCTCCTTTGTGGTGAGGGTGAGGCAGCGACCTTTCGAAAGTAGGGGCATCATACGGCAAGCGACCGACTTTTGCAACATCCTTATGCCAAAACTGCTTAAACCAAGTAGCAGCGGCCGCTCGATGGGCTCGTCGGCCGCCATGCGACGAGCCCCCGCCTTCCAGCAGGAAGGCGGGGGCTCGCATATCAGGCGCCGGTCAAGGCTGTTGCGGGCTGGGCTCGTAGGTACCCACGATCCGGGTGCGGCTGCCGTTGAGGACGTCGGTGGGCGACACGAAGCCGTGCCGTTGGTTACGCGTGCTCTCGCTCCCACCTGTCGCGCGGCGTGGGCCGGGCTGGCTGTCCCGGAGCATGAAACGCTCGATCAGGCGCCCCGCGCTCTCCTCGCTGCCGAAGAGCGCGCGAGCAAGGCCCTTGGCGGCATCGACGAGGACATCGCGCGACCGGCTCTTCTCGAGGCCGAGGAGCGGCGTCTCGGGACAGGTCGGCATGTAGGGGTTGTGGTTGTAGGCGTCGTAGACCAGCTCGCTGCAGTAATACTTGCCGTTGTTGTTCCGGAAGGCGAAGTCGTAGGGCTTGCCGACCTGCTCGCGCGCGAAGCGCACCGCCGCAGCGATCTCACGGGGATCCGTGCTGGGCCGGACGATGGAAAATTTGCCGGCCTTGCCCGTCGTGAGCAGGTCCGAGTCGCTGACGAACTGGAAGAAGTCGCTCTCGCGCACGCCCCCGCGGCTGCCCGCCCCGCCCGTCATGCCCACGGCCTCGACGAACTTGGGAGGTGGGCCCTTCTCGACGCACATGGCCACGTGGGTCCATTCCGAACGGGTGGCGGCCGCCACCACCCCCGTCCCCTTGACGAAGACCAGGTCTCCGACCTGAACGTCCTGCATCAGGCGCATCAGGTAGGGATCCTGAGCGAACTGGCCGTCGACATTGGACGCCTTGGCATTGACGAGATAGGCGAGATCCGGATGATCCTCCGCGAGCTTGCGCAGCTCGCGATCGCTCAGCATCCCCGAGCCGTTGGCATCGTAGCGCTGGAAGACCGCCCGCCAGAACACCTCTTCGAGGCGCTGCTCCTCGTTGGACTTGTGGCGCGCGGAGAGGGCCGAGGCCATGAAGGCGTCCAGCGTGACGCCGGACTCCTCGCGCTGGGCGGGTCTGGCCTCGGAGATGGGGTGGGTGCCGCGTGCCGGGGTTGAGCGCGAGACGGGCGCCGATCCATCCACGTTGAAGGCCATGCCGGTTCTCCTCTCCGCTGCCGCGTGCCTGACCTCCTTATACCGTGCCCCCGGGGCAGACTTTCGCGCGGCTCCTTTGGAGGTCGTTTGCATCCCATTAAATGCTCGTAAGGACCGCCTGCGGCCGATCTGACGCCCGCACCCCCTGCCAAGTCTCCTCCGGTTCGGGTAGAATAGAACAACCGTTCTACTCACAGGAGGGCAGCCATGGCACGCGGCGTCATCATCGTCGAATCCCCCAACAAGGCCAAGACCATCCGGCAGTTGCTGGGCTCCGGCTACGAGGTGCTGGCGACCGTGGGCCACTTCCGCGATCTGCCCGAGCGCGAGCTGGGCGTGGCCGTCGAGCGCGAGTTCGAGCCGAGCTACGTCTACGCCCCCGACAAGAAGGACGTCGTCTCCAAGCTCAAGGCCCTCAAGACCCGCTACAAGCCAGATACCATCTTCGTGGCCTCGGACGCCGACCGCGAGGGCGAGGCCATCGGATGGCACATCGCCGAGACCATCGGCCTTGCGCCCAAGCAGGTCCAGCGCTTGGAGTTCCACGAGATCACCAAGGAGGGCCTCCAGCGCGCCTTCGCCCAGGTGCGCCCGCTCAACCTCGACCTGGTCTACGCCCAGCAGGCGCGGCGGATCCTCGATCGCCTCGTGGGCTACAAGGTCAGCCCCATCGTCCGCAACCGCCTGCCCGACGAGCAGCAGCTCTCGGCCGGGCGCGTGCAGTCCGTCGCCCTCAAGGTCGTCGTGGACCGCGAGCGGGCCATCCGCGAGTTCAAGCCCACCGAGTCCTGGTCCGTGCATGCGCACTACACCGGGCCGGACAAGACCTCCTTCGAGGCCGAGTACGTGGGCAAGCTCTCGGGCGGCAAGGCCCCGAAGAAGCAGCCCCTCCCCAAGCGCGAGGAGGCCGAGGCGATCGCCCAGGTCCTGCGCGGCCTGCCCCACGCCGTCGCCCGCATCGAGCGCAAGGAGACCAAGCGCCAGGCGCCCGCGCCCCTCATCACGAGCACCATGCTCCAGCAGGCCTCGAGCCGCCTCAAGATGGGCACCGACGAGACCACGCGGCATGCCAAGGCCCTCTTCGAGGCGGGCCTGGTCACCTACATCCGCACGGACGACCCCTCGGTCAGCCCCGAGTTCCAGAAGGAGACGCTGGGCTTCCTGCGCGATCGCTACGGCGCCGAGGTGGTGCCCGCCAAGCCCAACATCCACAAGGCCAAGTCCGCGAGCGCCCAGGGGGCGCACGAGTGCATCCGCCCCACGCGGCTCGGCGAGCAGCCTGGCGAGGGCATCGAGCCTCGTGCCCGCCAGCTCTACGACCTCATCACCAAGGCCTACCTAGCGAGCCAGTGCCGACCGGCCGTCTTCGACGCGACCGACGTCTGGATCCACGCGGGCGAGCATGCCCTCAAGGCCAGCGGGCGCGTCCTCAAGCAGCCGGGCTACCTCGCCATCCTCGACGACCGGGACTCCAAGGAGACCATGCTGCCGGCCCTCGAGCAGGGGCAGGCGCTCCGGCTCTTGAAGGTGGAGCCCAAGCAGCACTGGAGCAAGCCGCCCGATCGCTTCACCGAGGCGACGCTCATCAAGTACCTGGAAGAGAAGGGGATCGGGCGCCCGAGCACGTTCGCGTCCATGGTCTCGCTCATCCTGCGCAAGGAGTTCGTCTCCAAGATCGACAAGAAGCACCTCGCGCCCACCGAGCGGGGTGAAAAGCTGGACACCGAGCTGCGCAACCACTTCGCCGCCGTCATCCACGAGGGCTTCACCTCCCAGCTGGAGCGCGACCTCGACCGGATCGCGAGCTCGGACGAGGAGTGGCGCCGTTTCCTCGCGTCCTTCTGGACGAGCTTCCACCCGCTCCTGGAGGCCGCCCAGCAAGGCGTCGTGCGTCGCCCGTTCGCTGCTCCGCCGGCGGCAGGCCGATCAGGCGCCCGTGGCGCTCGCGGCCGCAAGCAGGCCAAGAGCGCCGAGGTGCCGGACGTGAAGGCCATGTTCGACAACCCGACCTGCTTCCGCTGCGGGGCCCTCATGAAGCGGATCCGCAGCCCCAAGAACGATCGCGAGTACTACTGCTGCTCCCGCGGACGCGAGGCCTGCGGCTTCATCATGGGCGTCGAGGCCATGCAGAACCCCAAGTGCCCGCTGTGCGGCGCTCCCACGAGCCGCTTCCCGTCGGGCAAGGGCTACGGCTGCGTGCGCTGGCGCAAGGACGGCGTCAACTCGTGCCGGGGCATCGTGGACGACCCCAAGGGGCAGCAGGCGGGGTAGGCCACGCGGCTTGTGCGCCTTGCACGGCAAAGCTCGTAGCGCCTGGCTAAGCAGGCAGACGTGTTGGCGTTACCATGGCATCGGAGGACCCATGCATGACGCCAGACCCCCAGACGGCGATCGTCCGATTGCTGAGCGCCATTGCGCTCCTGCTCCTGCTCCTGGTTGGCGGGTTGGCCTTTGCAGGCTTCTACGCCCTCCAAGCGGCCGCCAAGGCCGATGCGGGGATTGAGCGCCATGCGACGCCGCTGCTGCAGGACCTGAAGGCCATGCGCCACTCGATTCTATCGATGGAGCGCGAGATGAAGGTCCTGCGCGCGGACATGGGGGTGGTCCGGAAACACATGGTCCGGATGGCCACGGACCTGGAGGAGGCGCAGACCGCCGCCAAGAAGACCTCCGATCAGCTGGCCGCGCGCCAAAAGGTGCTCGACGAGCGCCTGGTGGCCCGCAGCCGGGAGACGCTCGGCGTGTTGCGCGAGGTGGACCACCGGCGCGACGCGGTGTCCGGACCTCCGGCCCGGGGGGTCTTCGCGAAGCTCGACCAGATGATCGGGCTGCAACAGGTGCTGGCGGACTCCATCATGCTCATGAACGAGCACCTGGCCGAGACCCAGGCGATCTCCGCCCACGAAATCAGGCCCCTGCCCATCCAGAAGCAGCCCGCTCGCTGATCAGCCCCTGATCGCACATCGGGAAGACCGGGGGCTGATCAGGGCGCTATGGCCCGCCGGGGTCCTGGGTCGCAACGGGCGCCGGCGTCGCCGAATAGGTCGCAGCGTACGGCGGGGTGGAGGCGACCGGCTCACCCGGCAAGTATAGGCTGACCTTGGCCTGGCTCGACTCGGCGAACGGCACGACGCCCTTCCGGATTTCCTTCCACTCGGGCGGAAAGTCCACGGTGCCGTACTGGACATCCGAGGGCTCTCCTTTGCGGTCCAAGAACACGATCTTGTAGTCGACCGTCAGCGGCTGGGGGGTTTTGTTGCGGACCAGCAGGATGAAGGACCAGGGATCCTCCTGGTACTCGGGATCGGTGGGCACGGCCTTGGTGATGGACGCATCCACGGCCGCCAGCACGGACTTGCTGCCGCTCACGCTCTTCTTCACCCAGGGCAGGTAGCCGTCGAGGGTGGTGCATGAGGCCAGGAGCAACGGCACGATCATCAGCAGCCGCAGTCGTCGCTTCATCGTATGACCTCCGATCAATGACATGGCTCGATCATTATTCTTCCCGAACATCACCCCCATTCTAACCGTCCGCCGCGGAAAAGGGTCCCGGCCCCTGCTGCGCCTCCTGAAGATTAGATCTTTCTAACCCGGCATATTTTTCTAATCTTATGGCACCAATCGAACAATAACCGCATTTTACGCCCGTTAATTCACTGTTTTGACAGATCTGGTGCGGCATAACCCTCCTGCTTATGATGAAAAACGGTTACTTGAGCACTAGTTCATTGGCGTGCTCGAGGGTGCAGCGATCCTGCATCTGAACGGCAAAGACGCCATTCGACCAGAGAGGGGCAAAGATGCCAACCATAGAGACTCCCGTCCGTCACGCCTTCGCCGAGCGTATCGGCCGACTGGGCACCGAGACCGCCTTCGCCGTCTCCGCCGAGGCAGCCGCCCACGCGGCCAAGGGCAACGTCGTCTATCCCTTCCACCTCGGCGATCTGAATATCGCCACCCCGCACAACATCATCGAGGCCACCCTCAAGGCCATGAAGGACGGCAAGACCGGCTACTGCCCGCCCGCCGGCATCATGGGCCTGCGCGAGGCGCTCGCCGACGACATCAACCGCTCGCGCGGCACGAGCTACGGCCCCGAGAACGTCGCCGTTCAGCCGGGCGGCAAGCCCGTCATCGGCAAGTTCTTCGCCACCCTGCTCAACCCCGGCGACGAGGTCCTCTACCCCAACCCCGGCTACCCCATCTACGAGTCGCAGATCGAGTACCACGGGGGCGTCGCCGTGCCCTACGGCTATCGCCCGGGGGCGAGCAACTTCGAGATCGACCTGGAGCAGCTCGAGGCCTCCATCACCCCGCGGACCCGGTTCCTGGTGTTCAACAACCTCCAGAACCCCACCGGCGCCGAGTCCTCCCACGCGGAGCTCGAGAAGCTCGCGGAGATCGTCCTCAAGCACGACCTCTGGGTGCTCTGCGACGAGGCCTACTTCGACATCCGCTACGCCGGCAAGTCGGAGTCGCTCGTCTCGTTCCCCGGCATGGTCGAGCGCTCGGTCATCCTTTACACCTTTTCCAAGAAGTACGCCATGTCGGGCTGGCGCCTGGGGGCCGCCATCGGTCCCAAGGACGTCATCGACGTCATCGCCAAGCTCAACGTGAACGCGGAGTCCTGCACCACCCAGTTCATCCAGCATGGCGCCATCGAGGCCCTGCGCGGCGATCAGACGGGTGCTCAGATGCTCATCGCGCGATTCAAGGAGCGGCGCGACCTGGCCGTCGAGATGCTCAACACCATGCCGGGAGTGAGCTGCTTCAAGCCCGAGGCCACCTTCTACCTCTTCCCCGACGTGACCGAGGCCATGCGCCTCAAGGGCATCGAGAGCTACGACGACTTCCGGGTCCAGATCCTGGAGGCGACCGGCGTCTCCCTGTGCACCCGCATGCACTTCGGGCGCGAGGTGGCCGGTGAGACGCGCCGGTACGTGCGCCTCGCCTACTCGGGCATCGGCATCCAGGAGATGGCCGAGGGCCTCGCCCGCCTCAAGCAGTGGCTCGAAGCCTAACTCCCCGTGACGACTAGGGCGCCGAGACCTTCTCGGCGCCATCTGGATATGAGAGGACAACCATGGGTTTGGTCGATTCGAAAACCGGCACCGAACAACGCTACGACGTCGCGGGCCTCGAGGCGGCGGCGCGCGAGCTGCGGGCCCTCAACCTGACGGCCATCTACGCGGCGCGCTCCGGGCACCCCGGAGGCACCCTGTCGATCCTGGACATCGCCGCCGCCCTCTACCTGAACGAGGCGCGCCTGGATCCGAAGGAGCCCCGCTGGGACGGGCGCGATCGCATCATCTTCTCGGCCGGCCACAAGGCGCCCGCCATGTACGCGGCCATGGCCAAGGCCGGCTACTTCCCCTACGAGGACGTCGTCACCCTGCGCCGGATCAACAGCCGCTTCCAGGGCCACCCCCACGCGCCTCACCTGCCGGGCGTCGAGGTCTCGTCCGGATCGCTCGGCCAGGGGCTCGGCATCGCCGTGGGCAGCGCGCTCTCGGCTCGCCTGGATAACAAGGACTTCCGGGTCTACTGCCTCATGGGCGACGGCGAGCAGCAGGAAGGCAGCGTCTGGGAGGCCGTCATGGCGGCCGGCAACTACGGCCTCGACAACCTGTGCGCCGTCATCGACGTCAACCGCCTGCAGATCGACGGCTGGGTCGAGGACGTGATGAAGGTCGAGCCCCTGGCCGACAAGTACCGCGCCTTCGGCTGGAACGTCGTCGCCATCGACGGCCACGACATGGGGCAGATCCTGGAAGCCTTCGCCTCGGCGCGTGCCGCCAAGGGCCAGCCCACGGTCATCCTGGCCGCAACGGTCAAGGGCAAGGGCGTCTCCTACATGGAGGACAAGGCCGCCTGGCACGGCGTGGCTCCTCGCAACGACGAGGAGTTCGCCCAGGCCATCGGGGACATCGGCTCGGAGGCCTTCACCCTCGAGACCGCCAAGCGCCTGCTCGCGCACGTCGAGGACTACCAGGCCAAGCAGGACGTCCGCGTGGCCGAGCAGCTGCCCGGCCTCGGCAAGAACTACTGGTGGAACCAGGAAGCGGACATGCAGGTGACCATGGAGCCCACGCGCTTCGGGTTCGGGCGATCGCTCAAGAAGAACGGCGATGACCCGCGCCTCGTCACCATCCATGCCGACATCTCGGGCTCCATCAAGATCTCGGACTTCGAGGACGGGCATCCCGAGCGCCTGCCGCGCGTGTTCAACGCGGGCATCGCCGAGCAGAACATGATGCAGATGGCCGCGGGCCTTGCCCTCGAGGGCAAGATCCCCGTCACCGGCACCTACGGCGTGTTCGCCTCGGGTCGGCCCTGGGATCAGCTGCGCACCACCATCTGCTACGACAACCTGAACGTGAAGATCGCGGGCGCGCACGGCGGCATCTCGGTGGGCGCCGACGGCGCCACGCACCAGGCCCTCGAAGAGATCAGCCTGATGGCCATCCTGCCCAACATGAACCTCTTCGTGCCCTGCGACGGCCCGGAGACCGAGCGGCTCTGCGACGAGGCCATCATGCGGCTGCACGGCCCGGCCTACATCCGCTTTGCCCGCGAGGCCACGCCCGTCGTCACCAGCGCCGAGTCCCCGATGGTGCTCGGCAAGGCCAACGTCATCCGCTACCGCGGCCGGGCGGCCAAGTTCGTGGACGCCTTCGAGACGGTGCTCGCCGAGAGCTACCGCTCGGAGAACGAGGACCTCTCGATCTTGGCCTGCGGCCCCATGGTGCCCGAGGCCATGCGCGCCGCCTACATCCTCAAGGAGGAGTTCGGCCTCGAGACGCGCGTCGTGAGCTTCCACACGCTCAAGCCCATCGACCGCCGGGCGATCTTGGCCGCGGCCAAGGAGACCGGCGTGCTGCTCACCTGCGAGGAGCACCAGCGCGGCGGCTTCGGCGGCCTCGTCGCCACGGTCGTCAACGAGGAGCGGGATTACCAGATGCCGCTGGTCTTCGACATGGTGGGCGTGGACGATCGCTTCGGCGAGTCCGGCGGCCCGTGGGAGCTGATGATCCAGCTGCACCTCACGGCCGAGCACGTCGTCGAGAAGGCCCGGCGCCTGATGGCAAAGAAGCAGGCGGAGCGCCAGCTCGCCGCGCACTAGGCTGCAGTTCGGGAGGCCGGGGAACGAGACGTTCCCCGGCCTCTTCGTATTGGTTGGAACTTTTTAGCCGAGCCATCGGCCCAAAGGCGCGCCACTAGCTGTCTTATCGCCCGAAAGGCTGCTACCATGGGCCAAGCATCCCGTCAGCAAGGAGTAGACCATGGCCATCAGCGAGGAGCCCAGTACGTCGAAGACCGACTTCGAGTTCAACTTCAACCAGAAGCTGCCCGTGGACAGCAAGGACCCCGACGCCGTCGAGCGCTTCTGGTACGACCACGTCTACCAGGGGGACCACGCCCGCCAGCTCACCGTCCGCTCGGCGATCATCGGGATGGTCATCGGGGGCATCATGTCGCTCTCGAACCTCTATGTCGGCCTCAAGACCGGCTGGGGCATGGGCGTCACGATCACGGCGACCATCCTCGCCTTCTCGCTCTTCAAGGTCCTGCAGTACGTCTCGCAGGCCAAGGTCTTCGACCTCTTCCTGCCCAAGCGCTTCCTGAGAGGCATGCGCGAGGAGTTCAGCGTCCTGGAGAACAACGCCATGGGCTCGGCGGCGTCGGCCGCGGGCTACATCGCGACCGCCGGGCTCATCTCCTCGATCCCGGCCCTCATGATGACCACCGGCCAGAAGCTCTCCCCCGTGCAGCTCGGGACCTGGATGGCCTCCCTCAGCATGCTGGGCGTCATCGTCGCCATCCCCATGAAGCGGAACATGATCAACATCGAGCAGCTCCGCTTCCCGACGGGTGTTGCCACCGCCACGACCCTCAAGAGCATGCATGCCTCGGGTGCGGAGTCCATCGCCCAGGCCAAGGCACTGGGCATCACGGGCCTCCTGGGTGCCATGGTCGCATGGCTGCGGGACGGCACCGTGGGCTGGATGAAGGGCTTCAACATCCCGCCGACCCTCGATCTGCCGGGCAAGATCATGGGTACGCCGCTCAGCTCATTGACCATCCAGGGGGAGTCCAGCCTCCTGATGCTCGGTGCCGGCGCCATCATGGGCATCCGGATCGCGCTCTCCATGATGGTGGGGGCGATCGCCTACTTCTGCTTCCTCGCGCCCTGGCTCATCTCCCAGGGCATCGTCCCTGCCGAGGGCGGGTACCGCAACCTGGTCAAGTGGTCCATGTGGCCCGGCGCGTCGATCATGCTCACGAGCGGCCTCTTGATCTTCTTCCTCCAGTGGAAGACCCTGGTGCGTGCCTTCTCGGGCCTGGCCGACGTCTTCAAGCCCCAGGCCGCCCAGAAGGCCGACGATCCGCTCGCCAAGCTCGAGATCCCGGGCTCCTGGTTCCTGGGCGCCTTCGTCGTGCTCGGCGCCATCTGCGTCTTCCTGCAGCACGCCTACTTCCACATCCCGGTCTGGATGGGCGTCACCTCGGTCCTGCTCTCGTTCCTGCTCGCCATTGTCGCCGCACGGGCGACCGGCGAGACCGACATCACGCCCATCTCGGCCATGGGCCAGCTCACCCAGCTCATCTTCGGCGCCATCTCGCCCGGCAACTTGTCCGTAAACCTCATGACAGCAGGTGCCACCGCCGGAATCTCCTCGCACTCGGCGGACTTGCTCACGGACCTCAAGAGCGGCTACTTGCTAGGCGCCAAGCCCCGCCAGCAGTTCTTCGCCCAGTTCCTCGGCATCATGGCGGGCGCGATCTTCTGCGTGCCCGTCTTCAACCTGCTGGTTCCCAACGTCGACGCCATCGGCACCCAGCAGTTCCCCGCCCCTTCGGCACAGGTCTACGCCGGGGTGGCCAAGCTCCTGAGCCAGGGCTTCTCGGCCTTGCCGCCGAGCGCGCTGATCGCCATGGGCGTCATGGGCGTGGTGGGCATCCTCCTGGGCCTCATCGAGTTCTATGCGCCGCGTGTCGCCCGCTGGATGCCGTCGCCCGTGGGCCTGGGCATCGCGCTCGTCGTGCCCTTCTCCAACTCGCTGATGATGTTCCTCGGCGCGCTCGCCGCCTGGTGGTTCGTCAAGGCCAATGCGAGCAAGGCCGAGCGCTACATCGTCCCGGTGGCCTCCGGCGTCATCGCGGGCGAGAGCCTCATGGGCATCATCACCGCCATCCTGGCCGTGACCGGCGGCCTCGAGTAGCAAGGTCAACAAAACAACAAAGGCCATTCCGAGATACATCACGGAATGGCCTTTGTCTACGTATCACCCTTTCATCCCGGCGAAGGCCAGGATGCACCGAAGACCTGACGGCTACGGCCCGAGTTGACGTTTAGAGCTCCGTCCACAGCCTGGCCAGGCGCACCACGACCTCGGCGGCCTTCGTCATCTGCTGGATCGAGGCCCACTCGCTGAGCCCATGGTGGTTGCCGCTGCCCGTGAAGAGGTTGGGCGTGAGCACTCCCTGGCACGACAGGGCCGATCCGTCCGTGCCTCCCCGCAGTGGCACCCGCTTGGGGGTAAGTCCCGCCTCCACGAGCGCCTCGAGGGCCAGCTCCGTCACCTGGGGCACCGCATCCAGGAAGCTACGCATATTGCGGTAGGACTGGCGGATGTCCAGCTCGATCTGGGCCTCGGGGTACCGGTACCGCAGGGTGGCGACGACGTCTTCGAGGAGCCGCTCCTTGGCGCGCAGCCCCTCCAGGTCGAAGTCCCGGAGGATCAGGTCAACGGTGGCCGAATCGACCGTGCCCTGGACGTTGTGCGGGTGAATGAAGCCCACCCGGCCCTCGGTCGCCTGAGGCGTCAGGTCGCTCGGCAACAGGGCGAGGAAGTCGCCCATGACCTGGATGGCGTTGACCATCAGCCCCTTGGCCTTGCCCGGATGGACGTTGAGGCCCGTGATGGCGAGCGAGGCGCTCGCCGCGTTGAACGTCTCGTCGTTGAGCTCTGGTGCGGCCTCGCCGTCGACGGTGTAGGCGTAGCGGGCGCCGAACCGCGGGATGTCGAAGTACTGCGTCCCCGCGCCGATCTCCTCGTCCGGCGTGAAGGCGATGCGCAGGTCGCCGTGCGGCCACTCCGGGTGCTGCACCATGGCCTCGATGGCCGCCATGATGATCGCGATCCCCGCCTTGTCGTCGCCGCCCAGAAGCGTCGTGCCGTCGGTGGTGATGAGGTCCTCGCCGATGGCCGTGGCCAGGCTCGGGCACGTCTCGACCGACAGCACGAGGTCCGGGTTGCCGGGGAAGGTCAGGGTCTCGCCCTGGTAGTTGCGCCGGATGATGGGCATGACGTTCGCGCCGGGCGTCTCGGCCGCCGTGTCGAGGTGGGCGATGAAGCCGATGGCCGGCGCCGGCCGATTGCCCTTCAGGGTGGCCATCACGTAGCCGTGCTCGTCGAGCGTGGCGTCGGCGAGCCCGAGCGCCCGCAGCTCCTCGACCAGCAGTTGCCCGAGCACCCGCTCGTTGGGGTTGCTGGGGTAGGTGTCGGCATCGGGAAGGGCCCGGGTGTCGATGGCCACGTAGCGCAAGAAGCGCTCGACGAGACGCTCCGCGTCGATCGTGGGCACCGCGAGGGTGGAAAGGGATTTGGACATGGGGATGCTCCCAAGAAGCAGCCGAGAGCTCAGACCTCCATGATGCCGACCTTCCGGCGATCTCACAAGGCCCAGCGGCTCGCGAGGTGAGGTTTTCGCCTTGAAAGAAGGGGAGTTTGAAAGGCCTTGCAAGGTACTCGTTCGCCAAGGATCAAGCGCACGAGAAGCTCTGTTCATTTCGACCTAAAGCCCGCGTCATCGCTAGCTGTTATGGTGGCAATAAGCAGCGGCGCGCTATCAACGCTTAATCAGCGAAACATCATAACGCTGAGTCGGGCTCCACCATTGGGTTCCCGAGCAGGAGTGCACCGCTGCCGTCGTCCTTTGGTTCGACAGCCGGTAGGAGTAGGATGCCGAAACTGACGCTTGCTCCTGGTCTGCCACTGCTCGCTACGTGGCGCCGTGCGGCTCGTGGCGTGGCGATCGCCACGGCGCTCGCCTCCATGCTGAGCGGCTGTCTGCCGGTCCACCGCGTGCCCCTCGACCTCCCGCAAGCCGCGGGCGACCTGCGCCAGCTGATCGCCGAGCGCTGCCGTCTGCCCGTCACCCGGGAGAACGACGTGGACGTCCACCTGGGGGGCGAGGCCACGCACCGGGCCATGCTCGCCCTCATCCGCGAGGCCCGGCGCAGCGTGTACGTGGAGATGTTCATCTTCCACTTCGACGCGACCGGGCGCGAGGTCGCCGATGCCCTCATCCGGCGGGCCAAGGACGGCCTGGACGTCCGCGTCCGGCTCGACTCCCTGGGGATCGAGTACGGCCGCGAGGACTACAAGCTCATCGACTACCTGCGGCGCGGCGGGGTGAACGTCCAGATCCACAACCCCTACTACTGGAGCCCGACGGGCTTCAACATCACCCACCGCAAGATCCTCGTGTCCGACGAGGGCCACGCCCTCACGGGCGGCGTCAACATCGGCGACGCCTTCCGCTACAACTACTACGACCTCATGCTCGACATGCGCGGCGAAGCCGCCCGGCACATCACCTGGATCTTCAAGCGCGCGTGGGGCGGCGATCTCGCGGAGGCCGTGCCCCCCTCGGGCCAGAACCGCTATGCTTCGAGCCAGACGGGCTCGTCCATCGGGGACGAGCCCCTGCAGATCGCCCTCATGGAGCCCGGCTCGGAGCAGGCCCATGAGGTGCGGGCCGCCTACCTGCTCGCGGCCCACAACTCCCGCCACAGCCTGGACGTGGCCTTCCCCTACATGTGGGACGAGGAGCTGGTCCAGGCCTTCATCGCCGCCTCCCGGCGCGGTGTTCGCGTGCGCCTGCTCCTGCCCGACTGGAGCACATTCGACCCGTTCCACCTGCTGAACCAGTCGAGCGCCAAGCGCATGGCCCGGGCCGGCATCCGCGTCGGCCTCTACCGGCCGAAGTTCATGCACATCAAGTACCTCTCGGCGGACGACGTCTGGACGAGCATCGGCTCGACCAACGGGGACACGCGATCGCTCCTCGAGAACCACGAGTTGAACGTCTTCTTCTTCAACGCCAAGACCATCCGGACCATCGAAGCTCAGGTCTTCCAACCGCTCTGGGAAGCCGCGCGCAAGGTCGAGGGTCCCACGGAGTTCGAGCCGCCGGCGAACAAGGCCTGGCTAGTGGGACCGCTCGAGGCCATCAAGAGCTGGTTCTAGGGCGATGCGAGGTCCGCTATGCCAGACACTCTGCCGATTTAACCTATCCTTAAACTCCTGATTACTTGGTATTAGGACTATACACCTTGGCCCTTGGTACCGTGGAAGCTATAGAGCGTCCATGACGTTCGGGTGGGATAACCGAACGGGATACCGCCGGTACCCGGTAGCAGCCACGCGAAACCCATCCTCTAACGCCTAGATGTCGTAAAGGAGGGCTTTCCATGCATGCCCATATGCTTTCTCTGCTCATGTCCGCAACTCCGTCCAGCGTGACCGCATGCGCTCCTCATACCTGGCAGCGCGAACTGGACGACGTCTCGACCTTCGAGGCCATGATTGCCGCCCCCCTGAAGCGCCTCCGGGAGCGCTCGGCGGTCAAGCAGGTGCTGCGCTACCTGCACCCTTAGGAAAAGGAACCGCTCTCCCCAAGAGGGTGTCTGAAAAGGCCGGAAGATTTGGCTCAGTGGGCCAGGCGTCCCTGCCTGACGCCCTTGTAGGGCCACCCTGAGACAGGCGCGGAGGCCTGTCCCACTGGCTCCAAGTACTTTCCATACACCCTCTCGGGGTGAACGGGATGATCCTGGGTCTCGAGTGATTGCCTGCACAACGCCTCAACTGGCCTCAAGCCCCCGTCAACAATGAAGCGGCCCCCCTGCGTGCAGGGGGGCCGCTGTTAGCTGGAACTACTGGACCGACTGCTTGACGGCCACCAGCTTCAGGTGGATGGTGACCGGATCGTCGACCTCGATGATCGTGACCCGGATGGGCGGGACCTTGTGCGCCGAGAGCGACACCTTGAACTCCGACTCGATGGTGCTCTCCGTGGCCCCCTGGACGACCGTGAACGGGGCCGTGATCGGCTGCACCACCCCATGGAAGTTCAACAGGCCGTTGATCTTGCCTGCCAACCGGACGCCTTCGGGAGTCTCGGTCTTCGTGTCGATGACGATGCTCTTGCCGCGGAACATGACCGCCGGGTGCTTGGCCGCCTCGAGCGCCGTGAAGGCGTGCTGATCCATGCCGCTCTTGGCCTCGAACGAGACGATGGGAATGGCGATGCCCACCAGGGCCTGCTCGAACTTGCCGGCAGGGACCTCGATCTTGCCCCGAACGTCGTGGGACGTGCCGTGAACGCCGTTCCAGCGCATGGGGGCGGTGGCGACGAACGTCACCTTGCTCTTGTCCGTGAACGTGTAGGTCTCGGCAAAGGCGGGGGCTGCCAGGAGGAGCCCCAGACCGAGACCGGCGATTAGCGCTTTCATCAGGAGCCTCCTAGAAGTTGAGGGCCATCACGACGGCCGAGACGCCGATGAGGCCAATGGCGGCCCCGCCGATCGCCGGGTGGGTCCGACGGATGTCGAGCGACGGGTCGAGGTTCCAGAGCCGGGTCGCGATGAGCCCGGTGACGACGGCCGAGGTCATGCCCGCCAGATGCAGGTAGAAGAGGTACCGGTGGTAGTCGATGTTGCTCAGGTTGGCCTCACCCTTGGTCTTGTAGGGCTTCGGGGCGAAGAGCATCAGGGCGCCGTCCGCGAGGTAGGTGAGCGTGCCCACGCCCACCGTGGCCTGGTGCAGGAGGCGGATGTTGGGGTCATTCTGCTTCACGAGCATGACGCCCGTGATGCCGGCGCCGGTCAGCAACCCGAGGGTCGCGCTGCCGAGCAGGAGGTGCGCGAGCGACATGTTCTCTCGCAGGTGGCCCTGCGCCAGCTTTGCCTCGGCCTCGGGATCGGGCGGGATGGCCAGGTCGGCCCACTCGGGATCGCTCGCGGCAGCAGCGGCTGCCACCGACAGGGGGGTCGCCCCCAGGAGGATGGGCTCGCTCATCAGAGACGTGCCGCCGGCGACGAGCACGACCTGCTCGCGCTCCGTGGACGTCAGGGCGAACTCCTCGGCCTGCGCCGGAAGGGCGCCCACCGCCTGGGCGAGCAAGGCCGCCCCCACCAGGCCCGCTATGAATCTGGTCTGCTTTCTCACTGTGGAACCCTCTCTGAATTAGGCCGATTCCCCGAGGCAACTCGCCGTTGTACCGGTGACCCGCGACGTGATGCCTCAATACTAAGCACTGTAATCGCCTAGTCGCAATAGATTGGCGAAAGTTCGGTATTTTTCCGAAAGTAACGCCTATCTCATGTAAATTGGAACGAAAAACCCCTATACCGAGTTCATACCTACGTATTTCACCCCGACTACCCGATTAGTCTCCTCTAATCTGCATTGAAACGCCGTTGAGAGCGTAGAGATTACGGATACGTGGTTCCGGCGATCCGTGAATACTGGAGACACTTCTCAGTACGCTCCCGAGACGGCGGCCCGCCCTTGGTGGGGACGGCCGCCCGCACATGAGGTGGCAAGGCGATGAAAACGCGCAACACCAGCATTATCCGGAAGATTTCCCAGGCCGCCTTGTTGGGGCTGCCGCTCGCGATCGCGGCGGGCTGCTCGGTCTTCCCCGCGCTCTTCCCGGTGGCCAACCAGCACCCGGCCAACTGGGTAGACGATCACGGCAAGAAGGTCCAGGCCATGGGCGGCCCCGAGAAGGCCACGGTCGACAATGGCATGTCCTGCAACGTCTGCCACACCTCGACCCAGGGCGCGGACAAGACGATCGCGGCCAGCAAGGGCGCGACCAACACCTGCTACACCTGTCATGCCGGCGGCCCCAGCGGCAATCCGCACCTGACCGGCTGGAAGGCCGAGCACGGAGCCTTCACGACCAAGGCGGGCGGCTACAAGGTGGCGCTGGTCAACGGCAAGTCGTGCAACATCTGCCACACGACCGAGAAGGCCGCCGACGGCAGCATCCCGCCGAGCCCGGTGGGCTCGACGACGTGCTTCAAGTGCCACGAGGGGCCCGATCCCAACGCTCCGCAGCCGGTCGCCTCCACGGACCCCAACGCGCCCAAGACGCGAACCTGGTCGACCGACGTCCAGCCCGTGCTCGGTCATGCTTCGTGCAACACCTGCCATGTGGCCGAAGGGATCGGCACCATCGACTCCACGAACTACTACTCGGTCAAAGGCAAGAAGACGGTGATGCTCGGCATGTTGAACAAGTCCACCTCGTTCCTCACCCCGCAGCAGATCCAGAACGTCAAGGACTGGTACAACGCCGGCACGCCGGACGACGAGACGACCTTCTAAAACGAACGCCGGATGAAATAGCCGGCAATGGACCAGAGGCCGTGGCAATGCCACGGCCTCTTTTGACGTGAGCCTCCGGGTCCTGAGAGGGCGTTAGGAAAGCTCTTTGGCGTGTAGGTCAGGCGTCCCTGCCTGACTTCCCCCGTGGGCCGTCCAGAGACAGGCACGGAGGCCCGTCCCACTGCTTCACAGCCCTTTCCAAACACCCTCTGGGGGCCAGCGGACTCATGCGATAGAACGTTGCAGATCGTCGGTAAGGAAGGCCCTGATTTTGCTCCTAGACATCGGGATTCCCCTGGTCCGGAAGTGGCGATCATGGCTCCCCCTGCGGGCTCGCGTGCCGGCTGCGTTTGTGACCGAGAAAGCGAGCGGTGGACGTCAACCGTCCACCGCTCGCTATGATGCCTGCTCCTGCCGGCAGTGAGGCGCTAGGTTTTATCGCCTACAGTTTGTTGAAGTACAACGCACGCGAAGTGCCCCACGATTCGGTCGCCACGTTGCTGGCCAGGTGCTTGTCGGTCCCGAAGTTGATGATCACCGCGATATCCTGACTGGCCACCTTGCCATTCCAGTCGCCGAGGATGGCCCCGGTCTCGCGGTCCTTGAAGGGATTGGGCGCATTGATCTTGCCGTCCCACGTGAAGCTGTTGGTCGACAGGCCGCCCTTGTTCGCGGGGTCCCAAATGGAGCGATACAGATAGCTCCGCGTATCGTGTTGCAGGGCGATATCGATGCTGTAGGTGGCGTTCGGGCAGGCAGCCGGCACCGGCCACTCGAACTTGACACCCTCGTAGTTGATAGCCGTGCCGATCTTGGGCTTCAAGAGTGCGCCATCCCAGGTCATGTCGATGGTCGCCAGCGGGTTGTTGGCATCAAGGGTCGCGGGTAGCGTGACCTCCTTGCTATTCATCGAGGCCAAAAGGTTGTGGACCTCGTGTTCGGCATAGGGATAGCCCTTGAAGACGTAGACATAGTTGGACTTGCCTGTCTGGCTCGTCTTGAACCAGAAGTAGCCGTTGCCGCCCGACTGGGCGACCTCGTTGACGTTGGTGCCGCTGGAAGTGCGCGAGACGCGATACTGGACGGTCCAGGTATCGCGGGGGGCCTTGCCGTGCTCGACCAGCCGGCCGGTCAGGGTCGCATCGGCGGGGAAGCCGGTGAAGGGCAGGGGATCCCAGCTCGTCACGACGTTCTGGGGGGCCGCGGTCGGCGACGCCGTCGGGCCGGGCGTCGGGGTGGCATTGTTCGTCCCCGAGGGGTTGCCGGTGCAACCGATGATCATGGTCAGCCCCGTCAGCGTGGCGGCCATGGCGTACATGCGCATTTTCATGTGTCTCTATCCTCTAATCTCAAGCCAGGCGCGCTTACTTGGTGGGGTCGACCAGGCCGGTACGATCGCCTTCCGGACCGTAGTGGCACTTGAAGCAGAAGCCCTTGGACGTGCTGGTGCCCCACCACGAGGTGACGCCCTTGTCCCACTTGACGCTGCCGTCCGTATCGAAGCTCGGCGTGGCGTTGTATTCGGTCGAGACCGCATTGGTCAGGTTGGGGCCGTGGCAGGTGTTGCAGTACTCCTTCTGGCCCTGCTGGATCTTGCCGTGGTTGTTGTCACCCAGGATCCAGCCATGGTAGTCATGCTCGTGCTTGGTGCTGGCGGTCTTGAAACCGAGGCGCTTGCCCGTGCCGAGCTCCGCCCAGTCGCTGCCGCGGGGCATGCTCTTGGGCCACGAGACGAAGTAGGAGTACTGACTCGTGGGCTTGCCGTCCGTGAACTTGACGACGCCCTTGGCATCCTTGCCGTAGTGTGCCCCCATGGTCGCCTGGCTGTAGACCTTGATGACGAAGGTCGGATCGCTGAGGTCACCGATGACCGAGCGCTGCAGCCGAGCGCCCACGTACTGGAAGATCGGCTGAGCCGGGTCCATGATGCGGGTCGGCACCAGGGCCTCGTTCTTGCCGTTGAAGCGCAGGAAGTAGTCGGCCATGGTCGTCAGGCCTGTGAGGCTGACCTCGGCGGACTGGGTGCTCTTGAGGGTCGCCGTCTTGAAGACGGTGCCGTCTGGCTTGAGCAGTTCGACCTTGGTGAAACCGTTCTTCTTCGAGATGATGTCGGCGCCCTCGCGATCGAGCTCCGGCGCCAGCATGACGTAAAGCGTGGCACCCTGGACCGCAGCACCCGTCGGAGGGTTGGTCAGGGACCAGGACAGGATGCTGGAAGTGCTATCGGGGGTCGTGGCGACTTGCTGCGCGGTGCAGCCGACGGCCGTGGCCACGGCGAGACCAGCAGCCACCGTTAAGAGTTTCTTCATGGACGTTCTCCTACCGCAATGGGGGTTCTCAAGAGGTTCGAGGTCCTTCCCGCTGGTGACGCAGCGGATGGGTGAATGCAGGCACTTGCCCGCTAAGCATCCAGCCAACAACCTGGCTGGAGACCTGACACCCGACGAAAAAGAGAATAATTGGCATTACAGGGGACGTATTCCGTATTTCTCCGTACGAATGAATTAAAACAGCGATTATTAGCCAATATTATTCAAGTTTACGTATTGAGCACGGATACTTAGGTAGTTTGCCGCAGACCGCCAAAAGATCGCCCCGATATAGCCGAAATGTCCGGAGTCAGGTGGACTTCAGGGGTTCCCCGCAGCCCTCCCTTTGAACTGGGCCGCAAGTCTGCTACACTTTCCAGTTTGTAGACGCACGCACGACGATGTGAGGGCGCATGTGGGGAAATATCCGCCGCCGGTTACCGCAGGAGACGCTGGCCAGGCTGCCCGGCTACCGGCATGAGCTGCAAGCCATGCACGACGCCGGTGAGCGGGTCGTCTCCTCCAGAGAGCTGGCCTCACGGCTCAGCGTGAGCGACGCCCAGCTCCGGCGCGACTTCTCCTACCTGGCCCTCCTGGGCCGTCCGGGACTCGGGTACGAGGTGGATACCCTCCTGAGGGTCACCTCCGAGGTCCTGGGGCTCGATCGAGAGTGGTCGCTCGCGGTGATGGGCGCGGGCTCGCTCGGCACGGCGCTCGCCCGCTATCCGGGCTTTCCGGGCAGTTCCATGGTGCTGCGCGGAGTCTTCGACGTCTCACCCGACGTCGTCGGCAAGCCCATCGGCGGGCTCAAGGTCCGGTCCCTGGACGAGCTCGAAGCCGTCGCCGCCGAAACGCCCCTCGACATCGCCATCCTCACGGTGCCGGCCGATCAGGCCCAGTCGGCCCTCGACCGGGTCGTGGCGGCCGGGGTCAAGGCGGTGCTCAACTTCTCGCCGGTGGCCCTCACGGCCCCGGAGGGCGTCATCGTCCGCAGCGTCGACATCACGAGCGAGCTCCAGCAGCTGACCTACATGCTCACCCACGGCGAGGCGTAGGGGGCTACGGGTCCAGCCCCGCTCCTTCCAGCCGGACCGCCTTGCCGGCCTCGACCGTCCCGCGGAAGCCCGTGGCACCCGCGAACTGCACCGTGCGCATGAGGCGCCTGGAGTCGGCGGCCACCTCCTGTCCCTCGGGTGAGGCCATGGCCCGGCCGAAGGTGGCCATGTCGGGCCAGTTCATGAACGAGAGCTTGTGATCCCGGGTCGCCATGAAGACGTAGCCGCGCAGGCCATGGGGGCCGAAGGCGGCGCGCTCGCGGTCCACCTGGGCATGCAGGCTCCGCAGGAAGTCGGCCGAGGAGAGGTCGTCGTGCCGCCGGCCGATGAAGAAGGTCGTGAAGCCCTGCTGCCAGTCGACCGGGGCCCCGAGGGCATCGCAGGCGTCCCCCGCGACCAAGCCTCCCGGAAGCGGCACGACCCGCGTCGTACGGGTATTCGTGGGGTCGAAGAGGGTCGCTGCGAGCGTGGTGGCGTCCCGTCCGGCTGCCGTGTCCCAGGTGCGCAGATAAGCGGCCTCGGACGCGTAGACCGCAAGCGCCACCTCGTCCGGCAGGCCGGTCTCGGCGGCGGGCGGCACGGCCGACACGTAGCCGGTGAGGCCATCGGGGGCCTGCATGGCGGTAACGGCCGGCAGCCAGCGCGCCGCCATGGCCGCCAGAAAGGCGGTCTGGGCGAGCTCGGGGCGACGCTTGCCGAGGATGAACCGGTAGCTCGGAGCGAGGGCCCGATCGTGCGCGGTGGCCCCCGTGGCGCGATCGCCCGCCAGGCCGTTCGGCAGCGGATGGCTGCAGCCGGCGAGCAGGACGAGCAGGAGGGCGGCGACGAGCGTTCTGGGCATGGTGGCTCCGAGGTACCGGGGGTAGTCTTCTTATCGCTCGCCGAGGGTCGAACCTTTCCGGTTGCCGCCGGGGATGCAATCCTCTCGAGCAGCTGCTAAGCTAGTAAACAAGGCCGTTGCAAGCTGGCGCACAGGCCCATGGCTAGGAGGCACCCGTGCTCCGGTTATTGACCCTGTTCATGATCCCCACCGTATGGGGCATTGCCTTCATCGCCATGCGTTGGGCGCTCTTGGGGCTGGAACCCGTCTGGCTCACCGAGCTGCGCTTCCTGCTCGCGGGCCTCCTGGCGGCTCCGTTCTTCCCGTGGCGCCGCTTTGGCGCGTGGAAGGAAGCCTTCATCGGGGGGGCGCTGCTCTTCACGTGTCTCGCGCTGCAGACCATGGGTCTCGGGTATACGACCGTGGCCAAGAGCGCCTTCATCACGGCGACCTACGCCATGTTCATCCCGACCATCGGCGCCCTGTTCCTGCGGCACCGGGTGCGGGCCGCCGAGTGGCTCGTCCTCACGCTGGCCCTGGTCGGCGTGGGGCTCATGTGCAACCTCGACCTGGCAGGTCTCAACGTGGGCGACCTGCTCACGCTCGGCTGCGCGATCGCAAGCGCCCTCCACATCCTCTGGCTCGACCGCTGCACCCGCACCGTGCCCGACCTGCTCTCCTTCGGCCTGGCCCAGGTGATGGCCGTCGGGGTGATCGGCCTGCCGTTCGCCTGGCTCATGGAGGGCCCGCCGAGCATCAGCAGCCTCGGCTTCCTGCCGATTGCCGGTCTCCTCTACCTGACGCTCATCAGCACGCTGTTGGCCTTCGTGCTCCAGCCCTGGGTGCAGCGCTCCTATCCGCCGCACGTGGCGGGCGTCGTCTTCCTGCTCGAGTCGCCGGTGGCGGCAGTGGCCGCGTGGCTCATGCTCGGCGAAGGCCTCACCTGGATGGGGGCGGCGGGTGCGGGGCTCATCATCCTGTGCGCGTTCTACCTCGTGTGGCGCACGCAGGTGCAGCCGGCCGCAGCCGCCGTGGCGGACGGTCACTCCCTTGTTGTGACCAGCCCGGAACCACGGTAGACTCTGCCCTTTCGCCTAGAGAGGAGCGCAATCATGCGTTTACGTACCGCGATCCTGGCGATCGCGCTTGCCGCCGGCGGCGCCTGGGGCCTTGCCACCTATGGGCCGGCCACGCTGGCCTTCGCCAAGGATCAAGCCGTCACGGCGGCCATGCGGCACCACCAGCTCGCCCCCGAGGACCAGACGGCGCTCGCGGCCAAGCTTCACGAGCGGTATCCCGAGGTCGCGGCCAAGACCGAGGCCTGGGTCCCCGTCACGGCCACCAAGCTCAACTCCTTGGGCAAGGCGTATCAGGCGCTGCCGGCCAAGGAGCGGCGGGCGATCGCCGAGGACGTCAACGGCTGGTACCGCGAGCTGCTCACCGAGCACCCCACCCTGCGCCAGGCCCTGCACAAGCAGGGAAGCCAGCAAGAGAAGGCGGAAGGGGTCCTGAACCTGCCCGCCGCCGATCGGCGCGCCGTTTCCGAGGACGTGCTCGCCTTGTGGCAGCAGCTCGAAACCCGACATCCCGCGTGGGTGGCCACCGCCACGGGCATCCTGAGCCGCTAGTCGGACCAAGTCGAAGGCGCCACCGGGAATCCGGGGGCGCCTTTCAATTCGAGACATTGGTTGCTTGAGCCAAGGGCCTGAGGTCTAGATCCGCGCCTCGGGGTTCTCTCCCGCGTCCTTGGCGGTCCGGTCGTCGACGCCCTGGCCCACCGTGAGGGTCGCAAAGAACTGGGGGCCCAGCTCCTCGCGCGAGGGTTCGTATGGGACGTTTCGCCCGGGCTCGGGTTTCGGATGGGTATCGCTCATGGGGAGCCTCCTGGTTTCTAAAGCGCCGACCTCAGCCTACTCCCATCGAGTTCGGCGTCAACGCCCGGATTCCCCCTCGGACACGCCCGATAGCGCCCTGATAACGGCCTCGAGCCCCGTCACCGCCCGTGCCATTCGAACGTAATCCAGGGTCTCGGGCCTGTCCGAGGCCAAGTGGTAGTGAGGGTTCCGGAAGGGCGCCGTGTCCGTCACCATGAGGGCCGGATAGCCCTCCGCCCAGAAAGACCAGTGATCCGACCAGCTCACGCCAGGCAACTCGGCCGGGAGCACGGCCCCTTCGACCGGTAGCGCGGATGCGGCGCGAAAGGCCGCGAGCGTCCGGGTGAGCAGGTCGCGCGAGGCGTCGTTCGCCACGCAGGCGAGGAAGTTGCCGGTCGTCGGATAGCGACGCGCCAGCTCTGGGTCGGGAAATCGCTGACTGTCCGGATCGTCCGAGTAGTAGCCGAGGGTCTCCAGGCTCAACATGCCGAGGACCTGCTCACCCGCTCGGCGACTCGCCTTGGCGGCGATCCAGCTACCCATCGCCTCCGACTGGAAGGCAGGCGACTCCTCGTTCACGAACGCGATAAAGCGCACGGTCGCCACAGGGCGCTCGGTAGCGAGCGCCCCGGCCAGGGCGAGGAGCGCCGCCACGCCCGACGCGTTGTCGTCCGCGCCCGGCGTCCCCTCCACGGAGTCGTAATGCGCCCCCACCACGACGACGGCCTCCGGGCGCCCGTACCCCTTCCGCTCGGCCAAGACGTTGTAGTAGGTCCGATCGTCCCACGGAACGGCCTGACGAACGGGCTCGAGACCCACCGCGGCGAACCGCTGCTCCAGCCACCGCGCCGTGGCCTCCAGGCGCTCGGGATGGCGGACGTTCCGCTCGCCGATGCTGGTAGCGAGCGTCTCGACGTCTTGCCTCAGCTCCTGCTGCCAGTGGCGCTCCCGTTCGCTGGGGGGCGGCGCGGCCCCGGGATCATGCCGAAAGGACCGTTGCATCAGGACACCTCCCATCGCGAGGGCGACGACTCCCGCAGCCGCCACCACCCACCGCCGGCTCCGCCTCACTCGACAGGCGCCACGGCCCCTGATACAGGAGCGGCCGCGAGCCACAGGGTCTTGGCGTTGACGAACTCGTGGATCCCGAGGCGCGAGAGTTCGCGTCCGTAGCCCGAGCACTGGATCCCGCCGAAGGGGAGGCGCGGATCGCTCTTCACCATACCGTTGACGAAGGCACTGCCCGCCTGGATCCGGCGCGCCAGGCGCTCACCCTTTTCCAGATCCCGGGTCCAGACGCTGCTGCCCAGGCCGAAGCAGGTGTCGTTGGCGATCCGCAGCGCATCCTCCTCGTCCCGGGCGCGCAGGACGATGGCCACGGGGCCGAAGAGCTCCTCCTCGTAGGCGGGCATCCCCGGGCGGACCCCGTCCAGGATCGACGGGCGGTAGTAGAAGCCGGGTCCCGGCAGGGGCTCGCAGCCCGTGAGGGCCACGGCCCCCTGCTCGAGGCTCGCCCGGACCTGGGCATGGAGGGTGTCGCGCAGGTCGGCGCGCGCCATGGGTGCGAGCGTGGTGCCGGCTTCCCGGGGATCGCCCGGTCGCAGGGCCTCGACCTCCGTCCGGAATCGGGCGAGGAACTCCTCTGCGATGCCCGGCGTCAGGATGAAGCGCTTGGCCGCGATGCAGCTCTGCCCGGCATTGAGGAAGCGCGACGTCACGGCGTTGCGCACGGCCCCCGCGAGGTCCGCGTCGTCGAGCACGAGGAAGGGATCCGAGCCTCCGAGCTCGAGCACCGTCTTCTTAAGGTGCGCGCCCGCCATGGCGGCCACCTTGCGACCGGCGGCCACGCTGCCCGTCAGGGAGACGGCATGCACCCGCGGGTCCGCGATCACGCGCTCGACGTCTGCGACTTCGATCATGAGGTTCTGAAACACACCCTCGGGCAGCCCGGCCTCGCGGGCCGCGGCCTCGATGGCCTGGGCGCACCGGGGGACGTTGGGCGCGTGCTTGAGCAGGACGGTGTTGCCCGCGACCAGGGCCGGGGCCGCGAAGCGCAGCACCTGCCAGTACGGGAAGTTCCAGGGCATGATGGCGAGGAGGGTGCCCAGGGGCTCGTAGGCCACGAGGCTCCGGCGCGCATCGGAGGCGATCGCCTCATCCTTCAGGAACTCCGGCCCCTGCTCGGCGTAGTAGTCGCAGACCCAGGCGCACTTCTCGACCTCGGCCGCGGCCTCCTTGAGGAGCTTGCCCATCTCGAGGGTGGCGAGCCCGGCGAGCTCGGCCTGGCGATCGCGCAGCACGCGGCCCAGGGCGCGCACGTGAGACGCTCGCTCGGCGACGGGCATGGCGGCCCAGCGCGGGGCCGCCGCAGCCGCTCGATCGAGGGCGGCTGCGAGCTCAGTCGGGCTCATGGCGGGGAACTCGGCGACGAGCTCACCGCTGCTGGGGTCGAGGGTTCGAAAGGACATGGCACCTCCCGGGGATGGGTCACCTGGCCATGTAACCGCAAGAAGGGTCGCTTGTCCTCCTAGATCGGTGGCGCCGGGCCGAAAATCCGGGATAATGGGGGCATGGCCGATTCGCTCATCCCCCTGAACGTCTCCCCCGCCCCCGGCGTCTACCAGTGCGTGGCATGCGGCGCTTGCTGCGCGGCGCCGGACATCAGCACGCTCAAAAAGCCCCTGGGCGTGCCGTGCGCGCACCTGGGGCCCGATCAGCTCTGCGGCATCTACGAGACGCGGCCGGCCGTCTGTCGCAACTACCAGCCCGACTGGATCTGCGCCGAGGTGGCCCCGCTCCCGACCCTGGAAGCCCGCATCCGGCGCTACCTGGAGATCTTCGACCTCTTGCCGGACTAGCGCTTGAGCCGCTCGAGGTGCTCCTTGCGGAACTTGGCGACCTTGGGGGCGACCACGACCTGGCAGTAGGGCTGGCTGGGGTTGCGCTCGAAGTAGTGCTGGTGGTAGGCCTCGGCCGGATAGAAGGTGTTGAGGGCCGCCACCTCGGTCACGATCGGCTGGTCGAAGGTCTTGGCGTCGGCGAGCTCCTGGATGACCTCGCGGGCGACCATGTCCTGTTCGCGCGATCGCGTGAAGACGACCGAGCGGTACTGGGTGCCGACGTCCGCGCCCTGGCGGTTAAGGGTGGTCGGATCGTGAATGGTGAAAAAGACCCGCAGCAGGTCCCGGTAGTCGAGGACGCACGGATCGAAGGTCACGTCGACGACCTCGGCGTGGCCGGTGGTGCCGCGGCAGACCTCTTCGTAGGTCGGGTCGGCCACGTGACCGCCGGCGTAGCCCGAGACGACGCTTTCGACGCCGCGGAGGTGCTGAAAGACGGCCTCCAGGCACCAGAAGCACCCGCCGCCCAGGGTCGCATGGTCCAGTTGACGCGCTGATTCCATCGAAAGGCCTACCTTCTAGTCTCGGGAGTCCGGCACGGCCTCCAGTGTAGCGCAACAACTTCCCGGGAGCGCCAACTTGGGGCATGATGACCTCGGCCTAGGGCCAAGGATGCTTGGGATACCGCCGCTTGAGCTCCTTCTTCACCTCGGGGTAGGTGTTCTGCCAGAAGCTCGTCATGTCGAAGGTCTTCTGCACCGTCCGGAAGTTGGGCGCGAGGATGTCGAACAGCACCTGGACCCGCCCCTCGTAGAGGTGCATGGTGCCGGTCAGGCCGATCATGTCGCCGAGCCGGGCCGAGAGCTCGGGCGGCGCCCCCTCGAGGTAGGTGATCCGCGCATTGCGCCCCGAGGGCAGCTTGAAGGTCCGCGGCGCCTCGCGATCGAGCCGTCCCATGGCCTCCCAGCCCACGTACTCGTGCAACAAGTTCACGAGATCCGTCGGGGCGATGTCCCCGAGCCCCGTCCGGCCGCGACACAGCTCGTGGTACAAGAGCCGCCAGTCCTCGTCGTCCAGGCGCGGCAGGCCCGCCTCGGGCCAGGCCTTGGCGGCGAGCTCGATCCGGCGCACCAGCTGCTCGACGCTCTCATCGAAGGCGTCGAGCCGGGCCTCCCCGGAGAGCAGCTTCTCGACCATCAGGGCCTCGGCCTGATCCCATTCCCACTCGGCGGGCGGCAGGACCTCGCGCCGCAGGGTCAATCCCCCGAGCCGCCAGTGCCGCTCCTGGACCACGCGGCCCTTCGCCGCCTCCCAGGTGCACACCGTCACGGGCTCCCCCTCGCCGGGCACCCAGTCGGGCTCGCACGGCAAGTAGATCGGAATGCTGACCTGACGGTTCTGATTGGCCCCGCCCACTTCGTGGAGTTCGAGGGCGAGAAGCAAGGATCCCCCGGGCTGCCCGGCAGAGACCAGCCCCTTGCGCCCGTCCGAGAGCTGGTAGGCCTTGTCCTGCCGGAACGCGAGCCGATGCGCGAAGGCCTGGAGCCAGCAGCTCGTCACCGCCCGGCGGCGCGCGAGCTCGTCCGGGGAGTCGAGGGGATGCACGGCCTCGGCCCGCGCTTCATCCGCCGCATCGGGCTTCGCCAGGCGCAGCAGCTGGCGATAGGTCTCGACCACCTCCCGGTCGAAGCGCCGGCCCTGGCGCACGAGGTCCAGGCCCAGGCGGTACAGGTCACCGTCGTCCGCGAGACTCCGGCGATCGGCGGCCTCCATGAGGGCGATCATGGCCGCGCACAGAGTGGCATGCCCCGCCTCCTGGGCGGCCAGGAGCACCCGTGCGAGCGCGGGCGGCAACGGAAGGCGCAAGATCTTCCGGCCGAGCGGCGTGAGGCGCTGCTCCGGGGTCACGGCCCCCAGGCCGAGCAAGCGATCCTGGGCCCGCTGCCAGCGATCGCCCGGCGGCGGCGTGAGCCACACGGGCGGCTCGGGCAGGGCAGCGCAGGCCAGGGCCAGGCGACCGAGGTCCAGCCGCTCGATCTCGGGTGCGAAGGCCTCGGGCATGCTCGACTCCAGGCTCCGGGCCCAGAGTCGCACGCAGCGCCCCGGTCCCAGGCGTCCCGCGCGGCCGGCGCGCTGGGTGGCGCTCTGTCGGCTGATGAGGCCCAGGTGCAGGGTGTCGAGGTCCCGCTCGGAGTCGTAGGCCGCCTGGCGCAACAGCCCCGAGTCGATGACGGCCGTGACGCCCGGGATGGTGAGCGAGGTCTCCGCTACGTTGGTCGAGACGATGACGCACGGCGCCTCGGACGGCAGGCTGAGGGCCCGCTGCTGCGCCTCCGGGCTCTGTGCTCCGCTCAGCTCGAGGATCGTGTAGCCGCGCTGACGGCAGGCGGGCTCCAGGGCGTCCGCCGTCCGGCGGATCTCGCCCACCCCCGGCATGAACACGAGGACCGAGCCCTCGTCGCCCGTCGCCGTCAGGTGCCGGAAGGCCCGCGCCGCCTGCTGCCACACGGGCTCCTGCGGCTGCGGGGCCTGGTAGTCGATGCCCACCGGATGGGGCCGGGCGTCGATCTCGAGGAAGGGCGGCGCTTCGAGCAGGCCGGACAGCGCTTCGCCCTCCAGGGTCGCCGACATGACCACCAGCGCCAGATCCGGACGCGCTCCGAGCTGCAGGCGCCGCAGCCATGCGAGACACGCGTCCGCCTCCAGGGTACGCTCGTGGAACTCGTCGAGGATGACGAGCGAGACGCCGGGCAGGGTCGGGTCTTGCAAGAGTTGCTGCCAGAAGACGCCGTAGGTAGCGAAGAGCAGCTTCGTGCTGTCCTGTCTCGCCCGCTCGAAGCGAACCTGGAAGCCGACGGTCTGACCGACGGGCTCGCCGCACTCGGCGGCGACCCGGGTCGCGAGGCTGCGCGCCGCGATGCGGCGGGGCTGCAGGACGACGGCCGTACCGTCCGCCGGCATGAGGATCTGCGGCACCTGGGTCGATTTGCCGGTGCCGGGCGGGGCCGAGAGGATGAGGCGGCGATGGTCGCGGACGGCCGCGCGGATGGCGTCGGCATGCGCGAGAACGGGAAGTGAGCTGGTCATCGGGACGTCATGGTACCACAGGCGCGCATGGGCGCGGGCTCGCTAGGTGCCGCGGCGCGCCAGGAGGACGGCGAGGTACCGGACCAGCCCGCCGTAGGTCGGGTCGTCCCAGTCGTTCATGTACAGCTTGAGGTGGCGATCGCGCTCCGCGTCCTTGAAGGGCAGCTCGGCGAAGGCCTTCATGGCCGTGTGCAGGCGGTGGCCCTTCATCTCGCGGTGGGGCTCGTAGGGCACGTCGCCATGGCGCGCCCGATAGAGCTCGCGGACCAGGTACTCGGCCTGGTGTCTTGACTGCTTGGCGGGACCTTCGGCCATGGCTAGCCGGCCCGTTCCGACGCGAGGAGGGGCGGGGGCGCCGGCAGCGCGCCATCATGATCCTCGGCGTACCAGCGCAGGGCGACCGCGAAGAATTGGTCCAGGACGGGCGCGAGATCATCCATGCGCTCGGTGTGGCCATAGGTGACCTGGGGCGGCACGGAGGGCTCGTAGGCTCGGTAGATGAGGCGCGCCGCCTCGAGCATTCGCAGGCGCTCGGTCAGGACCTTGCTCGAGATGCCCGCGATCTGGCGCTTGAGCTCCCCGAAGCGGGTCGGCCCGTTCTGACGCAGGATCCAGAGGATGTACATGGTCCAGGGGCCCGTCAAGAGGCGCATCAGCTCACCCATCGGGCACGCGGCGGCGGGTTCTGTCGGCTGTCCCATGCGGTCGCTCCTCTCGGTCTCGTAGTTACTTTTGGGTACCTACTTTACTTTTCTCACCAGAACCTTATAGTAACGACCGAGCCCTCTCGGGGCAAGCGCCTCATGCAACGTCGAAAGGAACCTCCATGCCTCAAACTGCACTGGACCTGACCAAGGACGTCCCCCGCAGCCCGTTCGTGGAAGTGGCCGGCTACGTCTGGCTCCCGCGTCTCATCGACAAGGCCCGCGCCTACTTCGCCGGCACCAACGGGGAGTACGCCGCCTACCCCTGCGGCATGGACCGCGCGTTCATCGGCTTCTACCAGCTCGACACCGACGCCCTCGCCGCCGAGATCAAGGCCGGCAAGGACGAGCACGAGATCGCCTCCTGGGTCCGCCAGCACCAGGCCCCGCGTTCGCCCGAAGAGGTCGCGGCCTTCAAGCGCCGATTCCTGCTCACGCCGCCTGAGGAGCCCGAGCTGCTCGCCTTCCTGACCCAACTGCGCGAAGGGGTGGCCCCGGGGCGGACGGAGCTCGACACCTTCGCCAAGGTGATCTGCTTCGAGGAGAAGCACCCGATCCCGACGAGCGTCTAGTCGTTCCACCGCACCGCCGATCCGTCGAGGCCGCGCTTGTCCATCGGCTCCGACCGGATCGCCCATCCCACCCTTGACCCTCGAGGAGGCCCCATGCGCACTCGCCTGCAAACCCAGTTCCCGCAACTCGTCCTCTTGCTGCTCGCCGGCGCGTTCGCCATGACGCTCGGCGAGCTGGTCTTGACCGGACACACCGAAGAGAAGCAGATCGTCGGCATCAGCGCGAGCTCGCTCGGCATCCTGTTCTCGCTCCTGGGCGTGGTGCTCCGGGGCAAGTGGAAGGGACTTGCGATCGCAGGCCTGCTCTTCGTGGCATTCGGCGGGGTCATGGGCACCGTCGAGCACCGGGAGGAGGCCCTGGAGCACCAGGAAAAGGCAGCCGCACATGCGGGCGGGTCACACGAGGAGAAGGAGGGCGAGCACGGTCCACCGCCGCTCGCTCCCCTGAGCCTCGCGGGCCTCGGGGTGATGGGCGTGCTCGCCGTCCTGGCCAAGCAGGACAGCAGCGCCCGGGCCGCGGCGGAGAATCCGACGTTCGTCGGCTCGGTCCGATAGCGCCATGGGAGCCATTCTTGTCACCGGCGCCACGGGCAACGTGGGAGCAGAGATCCTCCGGCTCCTGGTCGAGCAGGGCGAGCCCGTCTTTGCCGGCGTGAGGCGCCCCTCGGTGGCCCGCCGGGCGTATCCGGAGGTGGAGTTCGACTTCGAGCGTCCCGAGACGTTCGAGCTGGCACTCGAAGGCGTGGACAAGGTATTCCTCGTTCGACCGCCCGAGCTCTCTGACGCCGAGCGCATCTTCGGGCCGTTCATCCGGGCGGCCAAGGAAGCCGGCGTGAGGCACATCGTCTTCCACTCGCTGCTCGGCGCCGAGAAGAACCGGGTGGTGCCGCACCGGAAGATCGAGGACCTGATCCTGGCCTCGGGGATCCCCTACACCTTCCTGCGGCCCAGCTTCTTCATGCAGAACCTGAGCACGACCCACCTCGCGGAGATCCGCGACCGGGACGAGATCTTCGTGCCCGCGGGCCGGGGCCGCACGAGCTTCATCGACGTCCGGGACATCGCGGCGGTGGCCGCAAAGACCCTCACGGAGCCGGGCCATGAGGGCAAGGCCTATCCCCTGACGGGCTCGGAGGCCTTGACCTACCAGGAGGTCGCGGAGCTCTTCTCGGCGAGTCTCGGCCGGCGCATCGCCTACGCCAACCCATCGCTCCTGCGCTTTGTCCTCACCAAGCGCCGCGAAGGCGTGCCCATGCCCTTCGTGCTCGTGATGGCAGGCATCTACGCCACGTGCAAGCTCGGGCTCGCGGGGGGCCTGACGCCTGACACCGAGCGCCTCCTGAGCCGTCCGCCCCTGACGATGCGGCAGTTCATCGCGGATTACCGGGACTGCTGGTCCCCGACCACCACGCCCCTGCCTCAATAAGCGCCAGCCCTGCCTGCCCCCGTGCCCAACATGCACTTGAGGAACCGTTCGCCCCTTCGACAGGCTCAGGACAGGCTTTCGACCAGGCTCAAGACGAACGGGGATTGTTGAGGGTCTCAAGGGGTCACTGCTCAAGCCAAGGGAAGGCTACTCGATCCACCCACGTCCAACCGTTCGTCCTGTGCCCGTCGAAGGAACGCACAGCTCCTCAAGTGCTTAAGGACAAAGAGGGCACGCCATTAAGCGCGCCCCCACAACAAACCCCGTTCGACTTGAGCTAGGTCGAAAGTCGAACGGTTCCTTTAAACCGTAGGCCCTTCCGACGGCCGTACCGGCCGCTGCGCCGGCGGCACCGACGACACCAGGCCCTCGGCCTTCCTGGGATCCAGCATCTCGCGCAGCCCGCCCAGGGCCCCGAGCACGCCCGACGCCTCGAACGGCACGTACACGACCTTGTTGTCCTTGCCCGAGACCATCTCCTTCAGCGTCTCCAGGTAGCGCACGGCGATCAGGTAGTTCGACGGATCCCCGCCGCTCTGCGCCACCGCCTGCGTGATCAAGGCGATCGCATGCGCCTCCGCCTGCGCCACCTTGATCCGGGCCTCCGCCTCGGCCTCGGCCGCAAGCACGCGCGCCTGCTTCTCACCCTCAGCCCGATTGACGTCCGCTGCCCGGATACCCTCGGACTCCAGGATCTTCGAGGCCTTCGAGCCCTCGGCCTCGAGGATGGCCGCGCGGCGATCGCGCTCGGCGCGCATCTGCTTCTCCATCGCCCCCTTGATTTCGGGGGGCGGCGTGATGTCCTGCAACTCCACGCGGTTGACCTTCACGCCCCACTTGTGGGTCGCCTGATCCAGGATGGCGCGCAGCTTGTTGTTGATGGTGTCGCGCGAGGTGAGGGTCTCGTCCAGGTCCATCTCACCGATGACGTTGCGCAGGGACGTCTGTGTCAGCTTCTCGATGGCGTCCGGCAGGTTCGCGATCTCGTAAACGGACTTCTTGGGATCGGTGATCTGGAAGTACAAGAGGGCGCTGATCTGCGTGCTGACGTTGTCCTTGGTGATGACGTTCTGGCGCGGAAAGTCGTAGACCGTCTCGCGCAGGTCGATGCGCGACACCCGACGGGTCAGGTAGAGCGGACGGCCCTTCTCCTCGACCTCGTAGCGCCAGTCCACCTCGCGGGGACGGTCGATGATGGGCCAGATGACGTTGATTCCGCCCGTCAGCGTCCGATGATAGGCGCCCAGGCGCTCGATGACCATGGTCTCCGACTGCTGGACGATCTTGACCGATTTGCCGATCAGGACGATGGCGAAGACGAGAAAGCAAAGCAAGACGATGAAGAAGCCCATGGCAGTCCTTTCGTAAACCGCGCGGTGCGCTGAGGGGACGGAACGGTAGCGAATCGTCCGGTGGGGGCTAGTCCTTTTCGACGACCAGGCGAGAGCCGTCCACCTGGATCACGCGCACCCGCTCATCGACGGCGATCCCCGACTGGTCGAGGGAGGTGGCCCACCAGTCCTCGCCCTCCACGACCACCCGGCCCTTGGCCTGATGCGGATCGATGTTCTCGATCACGCGACCGCTCTTGCCGATGAGGGCGTCGGTGTTGGTCACGAGCGCCTCCCGCGGGGCAAGGGCCCGCGACAGGAGGGGCCTGACGAGCGCCACGGCGAGCGCGGAGCCCGCCACCATCGCCACCACCTGGAGCGTGAGCCCGCCATGCGCCACGGCGACGATCGCCCCGACAAAGCAGCCGATGCCGAGGCAGGCCATGAAGAAGCCCGGCGTGAAGACCTCCACGGCCAGGCAGACGAACCCTGCGATGAGCCAGTATTGCCAAGGTGTCATCCCTGTTAGCCTCCTGAGCGACGTCCCGTCGACCAGGAAAGCTATACCCCGTTCGCCTGTTCCAGCAACAGCGATCGCTTTAGCGTAAGGCGGTCGCATGCTATGCTTCACAAAAGTTCAAACTGATGATTAGGAGGGGGAGCCATGCCCGGATTCGAGATCCTGGCCGCCGGTCTGCAAGCCTTCTGGAATCGGCTCTTGGGTCGTGCGAGCGGCCCCGAGGCCATGCTCATTACTGCCACGTCACGGCTCGAGGACGCCGGGCGCCAGCTCCGCCTGCACCTGGCGGAGCTGGCCATGGCCCTCGGGCGGACGCATCGGCAGCTCGCCGAGCTCGGCCCAACGGATCCCCTGCATGCCCAGCTCAACGCCCAGGCAAGCGACATGATCCAGCGCCTGGGGCACCTTCGCCTACAGCTCGCGGACCTGGACGCCAAGGTCTTGCAGCTCAAGTCCCTGTTGGCCGACCTGCGGCTGCACGCCGACCTCAAGGCGGTGCGGGGGCGTCTCCAGCACATCCTCGGGGATCTGGCCGCGCTGTCCAGCGAGCCGCTCACGGAGCTTTCAGACGAGCTGACCTACCAGCAGGAGGTCAGGGCCACGGTCTGGCAGCTCAAGCAGGGCGGCCTCTTGCGTTAGCGGATTCGCCCATTCCACGGGCCTCTCGGGCGGCGGACCGTCTGCCGGCACTGGCGGTATACCGGTAGCCGGTATATAGTGGCGACGAAATGCCCGCAAGAAGGAAGGCCCCGTGGAGCAAGTTCTCTGCCTAAACACGCTGCAACACATCGAGGAGAAGCTACAAGTTCTCCAGGCAATGGTGATGGCCAATTGCCCCGCCGAGGACATGCTCCTGGAGCTCATGGCCGCGCGCAACGCCCTCAGCCTCGTCGAGGCCCAGATCAAGGTCGGGGCCTCCGGCAACTAGCGCCTATTGCGTGATCTCGGCCCCGCCGTCGATCCAGCTCCCCAACAGGGCCCGCTCCTCGGGCGTCATGCCAGTCTTGTTGCCGAGCGGCATGCTCGCCGACAAGACCGCCCGGGCCTTGATCCGCGGCGCAAAGGCCTTGATGCTCTCGGGCGAGTCGAAGGTCACGCCAGCAGGCGCCGAGGGAAAGGCGGGATCGGTCGGCGACTGCGAGTGGCAGGTTGCGCAGCGCTGATTGACAATGGCATGCGCCGCCGCGAAGGTCGCAGGCTCCGCCGACGCCTGCTTGGGGGCCGCCGGACGGTAGGCCATGATCATCACCAGGGCCGCGATCGCGACCGTCACCGTGGCCGAGATCGCCGGGATCCACCCCTTGTAGGTGAAGCGGATGTTCATGAAGTGACGCACCGTCGCGCCCGCGAGCATCACCACGCCCAAGAGCACCCAGTTCAGGTGGTGACCGTAGAGGCCCGGAAAGTGGTTGCTCACCATGATGAAGAGCAGCGGAAAGGTGATGTAGTTGTTGTGGATCGAGCGCTGCTTGGCCTTGGCGGCGAGCGTCGGATCCGGCCTCTCCCCGCGCTCGGTGGCGCCGACCAGCTGCCGCTGCGAGGGCAGGATCACCATCCACACGTTGCCCGCCATCATGGTGCCGAGCACCGCCCCCACGTGCAGGTAGGCCGCCCGCGCGCTCAAGAGGTGCGTCAAGACGTAGGCCACGCCGAGGACGTACATGAAGGTCAGGCCCAGGGCGACACGGGGCTGCTTGGAGAGGGGCGACTTCCAGATCAGGTCGTAGACGACCCACGAGACGACCAGGGCGCCGATCCCAACGGCCGTGGCCGCGGCGGGCGTGAGGCTCGAGACCGCCGGATCCACCAGGAAGACGCCGCCGCCCATGTAGTAGACGATGGCCAGCAGGAACGCGCCGCTCAGCCACGTGATACCGGCCTGCCACTTGAACCAGTGGAGGATCTCGGGCATCTCGTTCGGGGCGAGCTGCTTCTTCTCGACCTGGTAGAACCCGCCGCTGTGCAAGAGCCAGATCTCGCCCTCATGGCCGGGCTGGGCGTCCGTCCGCTTCTCGAGGTTGCGATCGAGCCAGTTGAAGAGCATGGAGTTGCCGATCCACATGATGCCCGCGATGACGTGCACCCACCGGACGAGCAGATCGAGCAGTTCCCTGAGGCTTACTTCCACTGGCGTACTCCTTTGTGCCTGACGCGGGCAACATGGCCCTGAAATGGGCGCGAATCCGGAAGTTGAGACGCTTTTCTATTGCGGGTCGCGCGAAAAGCAGCTTCGTAAACTATATTAAACGATACGATTTGCAGCAAGTCATTTCCGTGTCGCCATCTCCCCCGATCATGCAGCAAAAATGGCGCCCTAATTAGCTTTCACCCATCACAACCCCACTCAAAACCACCTGCAACAACCCATTGGACCCCACCACCGCCGATAGAGGTGCCGAAATCCTGGCTTTCTACCGATTGACGGAAGGGGATACCCCATGCCGCCGATAACGAGGTACAATGGGGCTGGTTAGGCCGGGCCCAGAGCCCTTCTGCGCCTGACCAGTTCCGCCTTTTCGCCGATATGTCGTTTGAGTAGGATTGAACGTGAACGTTGACACGACGCTGATGGCAGGAAGCAATGCCGCTTTCCTGGAAGCCCTGTACGAGGATTTCCTAGCCGATCCCCAGTCCGTCGCCCCCGAGTGGCGCACCTACTTCGAGGCCCTCAAGGTTGCCGGCCAGGCCCCGGAGGTCGCCCACTCCCCGGTGCAGCGCGCCTTTGCCGAGCTCGTGCAGAGCGGCCGGCACCTGGCCGTCGCCCCCGTTGCCACGGAGTGCGCTCCGGTCCAGCAAGGCGTGGGGGCGCTCATCAGCGCCTACCGCGCCTATGGCCACCTGCGCGCCAAGTTCAACCCGCTGAAGCTCCGCCCGCAGGAAGACGTCCCCGAGCTCGAGCTCGGCTACCACGGCGTCAACGCCGCCGATCTGGACTACCCCGTCTCGTACGAGGGCTTCCATGGCCCGCTGCGCCAGGTCTTCGAGGATCTGCGCACCACCTACTGCGGCCCCATCGGCTTCGAGTTCGCCTACCTGCCCCGCGTCGAGCGCGAGTGGCTCCAGCAGCGCATCGAGTCCGCCCGCGGCCGCGGCCAGTTCGACAAGGCGACCAAGCTGCGCCTCCTCGCCAAGGTCAACGCCGCCGAGGGCCTCGAGAAGTACCTGCACCAGAAGTACGTCGGCCAGAAGCGCTTCAGCCTCGAAGGCGGAGACTCGCTCATCCCGCTGCTCGATCAGGCGATCCTCGGCGCCGGCAAGCAGGGCGTCAAGGAGGTCGTGGTCGGCATGGCCCACCGCGGCCGCCTCAACGTGCTGGTCAACATCTTCGGCAAGAAGACCAGCCAGCTCTTCGCCGAGTTCGAGGGCAAAAAGGAGCTCGCGCCCAACATCTCGGGCGACGTGAAGTACCACCTGGGCTTCTCGGCGGACCTCGAGACCGAGGGCGGTCCGGTCCACCTGGCGCTCGGCTTCAACCCGTCGCACCTCGAGATCATCAACCCGGTGGTCGAGGGCTCGGTCCGCGCGCGCCAGGATCGGCGCAGCGACCTGGAGCGCAGCCAGGTGCTGCCCGTGCTCATCCACGGTGACGCCGCCGTCTCCGGCCAGGGCGTGGTCACCGAGACGCTCAACCTCTCGCAGCTGCGCGGCTTCACCACCGGCGGCACCCTGCACGTGGTGGTCAACAACCAGGTGGGCTTCAGCATCAGCGACCCCCTGGACGTCCGCTCCACCCGCTATGCGACCGACATCGCCAAGTTCATCGACGCGCCGGTCTTCCACGTCAACGGCGACGACCCCGAGGCGGTCGCCTACGCGGCCCTTCTGGCGCTCGACTACCGGATGACCTTCCGCAAGGACGTCTTCATCGATCTCGTCTGCTGGCGCCGGCACGGGCACAACGAGTCCGACGAGCCCCGCGCCACGCAGCCGGACATGTACGTGCAGATCGACAAGCACCCCGGCGTGCTCGCCCTCTACGCCCAGCAGCTGGAGAAGGAAGGCGTGCTCCAGCCCGGAGAGATCAAGCAGCTCGTCGCGAGCTACCGCGACGCCCTGGATCAGGGCAAGAGCGTGGCCGACGCCGTCGAGTCGGACTACATCTCGATCAAGGGCAACACCTGGGCGCCCTACCTCAACCAGTCCTGGCGGGCCGCGGGCGAGACCCGGGTCCCCATGGACGTCCTCAAGCGGCTCGGCGCCAAGCTGACCGAGCTGCCCGAAGGCTTCAAGCTCCACCCCCGCGTGGACCGCGTCCTCAAGAGCCGCGTGGAGATGACCGAGGGCAAGACCCCGGTGGACTGGGGCTTCGCCGAGAACCTGGCCTATGCCTCGTTGGTCACCCTGGAGAAGTTCCCGGTCCGCTTCACGGGCCAGGACGCCGGCCGCGGCACCTTCTTCCACCGGCATGCGGCCCTGCACGACCAGCGCTCGACGGGCAAGCCCGAGGGCGAGGTCTACGTCCCCCTGCAGCACCTCGCTGACGACCAGGCCTGGTTCAACGTCATCGACTCGACGCTGTCCGAGGAGGGCGTGCTCGGCTTCGAGTACGGCTACTCGAGCACCGAGCCCAACGTCCTCGACATCTGGGAGGCGCAGTACGGCGACTTCGCGAACGTCGCGCAGTCGGTCATCGACCAGTTCATCAGCGCGGGCGAAGCCAAGTGGCAGCGCCTGAGCGGCCTGGTCATGATGCTGCCGCACGGCTACGAGGGTCAGGGCCCCGAGCACTCGTCGGCGCGCCTGGAGCGCTACATGCAGCTCTGCGCCGAGGACAACATGCAGGTCGTCGTGCCCAGCACGCCGGCGCAGATGTTCCACATGCTGCGCCGCCAGATGGTGCGGCCCTTCCGCAAGCCGCTCATCATCATGAGCCCCAAGAGCATGCTGCGGCACAAGCTGTCGGTCTCGACCCTCGAGGAGCTCGCCAACGGCGCGTTCCAGACGGTCATCGGCGACAACCGCCCCGCGACCGGCATCGACCGCGTGGTCGTCTGCAGCGGCAAGCTCTACTACGATTTCGTCGAGGCGCGCGAGGCCAAGGGCCTCTCGAACGTCGCCATCGTGCGCCTGGAGCAGCTCTATCCCTTCCCGGAGACCGAGCTGCGCCAGGAGCTCGCCAAGTACCCGGGCGCCCAGGTCACCTGGGCCCAAGAGGAGCCGGAAAACCAGGGCGCCTGGTTCTTCCTGCGCGACAACCTGGCGGCGAGCCTCGCCACCGGCCAGTCGCTCGACCGGGCTTGCCGCCCGGCTTCCGCCTCGCCCGCGGTCGGCTATGCCTCCAAGCACAACGAACAACAGCAAGCCATCATCGACCGGGCGTTCGGCCTGACGGCGGTTGCCGAGCGCGACCGCCAAGGCGCCTCGGTCTAAGTAGGAGTAGTCATGCTCGTAGAAGTCAAAGTCCCCGTTTTCTCGGAGTCCGTCAGCGAAGGCCTCCTGCTCAACTGGAACAAGCAGGTGGGTGAGGCCGTCGATCGCGGCGACATGCTCATCGGCATCGAGACCGACAAGGTCGTGCTCGAGGTGACGGCCCCTCAGGCGGGCGTCCTCAAGTCCGTCGAGAAGCAGGAAGGCGACACCGTCACGACGGGCCAGCTGTTGGCCGTGATCGACACCGAGGCGGCCGCTGCCGCTCCGGCACAGGCTCAAGCCGCCGAGGCCGCGCCCGCCGTCGCCACGGTGCCCGCCGCCCCGGTCTCGACCGAGCTCTCGCCGGCCGTGCGCAAGCTCGTCGCCGAGACGGGCGCCAAGCCCGAGGACATCGCGGGCACGGGCAAGGGCGGCCGGGTGACCAAGGGTGACGTGCTCGCGCACGTCGAGGGCGGAGCCGCCCCCAAGGCCGCGGCTCCTGCGATCGCGCCCGTGCAGCTGCCCACCGGCGAGCGCCCCGCGCGCCGCGTGCCCATGACGCGCATCCGCGCGCGCATCGCCGAGCGCCTCAAGCAGGTCCAGAACACGGCGGCCATCCTGACCACCTTCAACGAAGTGAACATGAAGCCGGTCATGGACCTCCGCAAGAAGTACCAGGACCAGTTCGTCAAGAAGTACGGCATCAAGCTGGGCTTCATGAGCTTCTTCGTGTCCGCGGTGACCGAGGCCCTCAAGGAGTTCCCGATCATCAACGCCACGGTGGACGGCAACGACATCGTCTACAACGGCTTCTTCGACGTCGGCATCGCGGTGGCGGCCGAGCGCGGCCTGGTGGTGCCCGTCCTGCGCAACACCGACCAGATGTCCCTGGCGGACATCGAGCTGGCGATCGCGGCCTACGCCGAGAAGGCCAAGGCCAACAAGCTCTCCATCGAGGACATGTCGGGCGGCACGTTCACCATCACCAACGGCGGCACCTTCGGCTCGATGCTCTCGACGCCGATCCTCAACGCGCCGCAGAGCGCGATCCTCGGCATGCACAACATCACCGAGCGTCCGGTGGCCGAGAACGGCCAGGTGGTCATCCGCCCGATGATGTACCTTGCGCTGTCGTACGATCACCGGATCATCGACGGCAAGGACGCGGTCCTCTTCCTCGTGAAGGTCAAGAACATCCTCGAGGATCCGGCCCGCCTCCTGCTCAAGATCTAGGAGCGCTTCCTGCCCCCCCGCAAGGGGGGGTAGAATCTTGGGAGCAAACCAGGGCGCGGATCGCCACTCCCGTCACCCTCGCGAATGCGGGGGTCCAGTGTCGCCCCTCCCGGCAGCATCCGTACGGCGCTGCGGTGGACCCCCGCTTTCGCGAGGGTGACGTCAAGCCTGCATAGGCCAGCCAGACATGCGCAAGGGCAGCCTCTAACAGCGATTTGCGGCAACCAACATAAGGAGCTTCATCGTGGACATTTTCGACCTCATCGTGATCGGCGCGGGCCCAGGCGGCTACGTGGCGGCCATCCGCGCGGCGCAGCTCGGGCTCAAGACGGCCTGCATCGACGACTGGACGACCAAGGACGGCAAGCCGAGCCTCGGCGGCACCTGCCTCAACGTGGGCTGCATCCCCTCCAAGGCCCTGCTCGACTCCTCGCACACCTTCGAGCACCTGCAGCACCTGGACGACCACGGCATCGTGGTCGAGGGCGTGAAGCTCGACGTCGCCCAGATGATCGCCCGCAAGAACCAGGTCGTCTCCAAGCTCACGGGCGGCATCGCCATGCTCTTCAAGTCGGCCAAGGTCACGTCCCTGCACGGCCGGGGCCGCTTGGTCCGCCGTGACGGCGAGACCTGGGTGGTCGCGGTGGGCGACCAGGAGGTCGGCGCGAAGCACGTCCTCATCGCCACGGGCTCGTCGCCCCGCACCCTGCCCATCGCGCCTTTCGACGGCGACAAGATCGTGGACAACGCGGGGGCCCTGGACTTCACGTCGGTGCCCGAGCGCCTGGGCGTCATCGGCGCGGGCGTCATCGGCCTGGAGCTCGGCAGCGTGTGGCGTCGCCTGGGCTCCAAGGTCACGGTGCTCGAGGCCATGCCCGACTTCCTGGCGGCGGCGGACACGGCCGTCAGCCGTGAGGCCCTCAAGCAGTTCAAGAAGCAGGGCCTGGAGCTGCACATGGGTGTCAGCATCGAGTCGGTGGACACCTCGGACGGCGTGGTGGTGCTCAAGTACCGCGAGGGCGACGCCGAGCACACGCTCGAGGTGGACAAGCTCATCGTGGCGGTGGGCCGGGCTCCCAACACCAACGGCCTGGGCGCCGAGGCGGTGGGGCTCAAGCTCTCGGATCGCGGGTTCGTGGAGACGGATCAGTTCCGCACCAATCTCCCGAACGTCTGGGCGATCGGCGACGTCATCGGCGGGGCCATGCTGGCCCACAAGGCCGAGGAGGAGGGAATCGCCGTTGCCGAGACCCTGGCGGGCCAGGCGGGTCACGTGAACTACGACACCATCCCCTGGGTCATCTACACCTCGCCCGAGATCGCGTGGGTCGGTAAGACCGAGCAGCAGCTCAAGAAGGACGGCGTGGCCTACAAGTCGGGCAGCTATCCCTTCTCGGTCAACGGCCGGGCGCTGGCGCACAACGACACGGTGGGCTTCGTGAAGATCCTGGCCGACGCCAAGACGGACAAGGTGCTGGGCGTCCACATGATCGGCCCCAGCGTGAGCGAGCTCTTGTCGGAGGCGGTGACGGTGATGGAGTTCGGCGGCTCGTCGGAGGACATCGCGCGCACCATGCACGCGCACCCGACGCTGTCCGAGGTCACCAAGGAAGCCGCGCGGAAGATTCTCCACGGTTAGGCGTTTCCAAGGAGGCCCCCCTCGTCGAGGGGGGCCTCTTCGCGTTCATGCTAGACTGACGAATCACCGCCCCCTTCCCCACCTGCCGGAGGTGCCATGCGCCGTTTCACTCTCTTGCTGCTCGCCACCTGGCTCTTCGTCCAGCCCGCGGCCCTCGCCATGGAGTTCCGCTCCGGCGACGACGTCGTCATCCCGGCAGGCACCGTCATCGACGACGACCTCTACGTCGCCGGCCGTGACGTCCGCATCGAGGGCACCGTCACGGGCGACCTGGTGGTCGCTGGCGGCGACGTCACGATCACGGGTGACGTCCGCCAGGACCTCATCGCGGCCGGAGGCGACCTTACCCTGCGAGGCCGCGTCGGCCAGAGCATCCGTGCTGCGGGCGGCACCCTCAAGCTCTCGGGCACCGTCGGCCGAGACGTCCTCCTCGCGGGCGGCGACATCAGCCAGGAAAGCGACGCCAAGGTCGCGGGAGACGGCGCGTACGCGGGCGGCAACGTCACCATCGCCGGCCGGGTCGGCGAGGCCATGATCGCGGGCGGCGACGTCACCCTGCGCGGCACCATGGGCCCGACCAACATCCAAGCCGGGGAGCTGACGGTCGAAGAAGCCACCCGCCTCAACGGTCCGCTCGTCTACACCTCCACCTCCACGGCCGACATCGCGACCGGCGCCGTCATCACGGGCGGCGTCACGCACCACGCCAAGCCCGCGCGCAAGCCCGGCGTTCCGGGCTCCCGCTGGGCGTGGTGGGCCGCCATGATCCTCGCCAGCTTGCTGAGCGCCGCCGTCCTCTCGCTTCTCTTGCCGAAGGCAGCCGAGCGGGTGACCTCGGAGATCGAGCGCCAGCCGCTCGTGGCCCTCCTGATCGGCTTCGCCATCGTCGTGGGCCTGCCCATCGCGCTCCTTTTCCTCGCGATCACCGTCGTGGGCATCCCCCTCGCCGTGACGCTCTTCGGCCTCTACGTGCTCACCTGGCATGTCGGCTGGCTGGCGTCCGGCTTGGCCCTGGGGGACTTCATCCTGAGCCGCCGGTTCACGTTCAAGAGTCTGCGCTCGCGCCTGCTGGCCGCCGTGGCCCTGGGCATCCCCCTCCTGCTGCTCCTCCAGGTCATCCCCTTCATCGGCTGGCTCATCGCCTTCCTGGCGGTCTGCGTGGGCTTCGGAGGCATTGCCCTCGCGGTGGTGGGCCGGCGTCCGCTAGAGGCGCAATCGGCCGCGAGCCCCGTGGAGGCCTGAGGCATGTCCCTGAACTGGTACACCGACCTCGCGGCCGCGACCGAGGCCGCCGCCGCAGGGCGCAAGCCGCTGCTCATCGACTTCTCGTTGCCCGGCTGAGCGGGCTGCGAACGGCTGGAAGCCGTTTCCTACCAAGACCCCGAGGTTCGCCGGGAGCTCGCGGAGCACTTCGTCCTCGTGCGCCTCAACCCCAAAGAGGAGCGGGAGGTCGCCCGCCGCTTCAGCCTCCTGTGGACGCCGACCCTGGTGTTCCAGCACTTCCGGGGCGCCAAGCTCCGGGAGAACGTGGGTTTCCTCCCGCCACGGGAGCTTCTGGGCGAGCTCGGTCTGGCCCGGGGGCTCTTTGCCATGCGCAGCGCCCGCCACGCGGACGCCGAGGCCCTCTTCGCCGAGACGGCCCATCGCCTCGCCGACACGGCCGCCGCCCCCGAGGCCCTGTTCTGGCAGGGCACGACCCACTTCTTCCGGGGCGACAAGGAGCGCATGTGGCAGATCTGGCGTGAGCTCGTCGGCACCTACCCCACGAGCCCCTGGGCCCTGCGCACCACGCTCGAAACAAAGGGCAACAAGTCTTAAAGGGAGGCTCTGCCCGACTACGTAGTTTCCACGGAATCACTAGCGCGCTCGCCTGTTTAGACTTGGGCATTGGAAGGCTCTAAGCAAGACGAAGAGCGACCTTTCGCCCGCAAGTCGTCTTGCACTCGAGAGAGGACGACCATGCTCGATAAACTGCGCACCAGCGTCTCGGTCCGCGTCTCCACGATCCTGGTGCTGGCACTCACCCTCATGATGGCGGCCCTGTGTGGGTTCTTTATTCGCGACGCGGCCTCGACCCTGGAGCAGGGTATCCTCGCGCGCGGCAAGAGCAAGGCCGAGACCGGCGCTGCGGCCGTGACCGAGCTGTTCGAGCAGGCCCTGCGCTCGGGGACGCTCACGCGGGACCAGGTCTTCGGCGAGCAGTACGCGCCTCTCGCGGACGGCGAGGTGAAGAAGTTCCTGGCGCCATACGACGCCTTTGCCGACGAGTCCTTCGAGCTCGTGGGCAAGTCCATGCTCCGGGAACCGGACATCCTCTTCGCCGGTGCCTTCGATCGCAACGGCTACGTGGCCACGCACACCAACCCGCAGCGCTCCAAGCGCAAGTTCGACGACAAGGTGGGCCTCGCGGCCGCCCGCAACGAGCGCAGCGAAGGGCTGGTCCAGCTGTACCACCGCGACACCGGTGAATGGGCATGGGACGTCTCGTCCCCCATCCTGGTGGACGGTCGCCACTGGGGCACCTACCGGATCGGCATTTCCAAGGCGAAGCTCGACGCGGCGATCCGTGAGCGGGTCCTGACCATGACCACGGTCTCGCTCCTCATGATCGGGCTCTTGTGCGCCATGATTTTCATGCTCCTGCGGCGCGCCCTCAAGCCGCTCGACCGGATCGAGGCGGCGCTCGGCGCCGTGGCACGGGGCGACCTCAGCCAGAACGTCGAGGTATCGGGCGAGGATGAGATCGGCCGCATGGGCGCCAGCTACCAGACGATGATCGTCGCCTTGCGCCGGATCATCGACCAGGTCCTCGGCAGCTCGAGTATCGTGTCCGCGAGCACCGAGCAGATCAGCGCGGGCACCGAGGAGCTGGCCGCCACGGCCCGGTCCCAGGCGGCCTCTGCCGAGCACGCGTCCGACATCATGCGCACCATGGCCATGAGCATCAAGCGGGTGGCCAACCATGCCCGCGAGCTGGCGGGCAACGTGGACGTCACCTCGGCCTCGGTCGAGCAGATGATCGCGAGCGTCACGCAGGTCGCGTCCACCTGCGACACCCTGGCGGGCGAGGTCAACGAGATCTCGGCCTCCATCGAGCAGATGGCGGCGAGCATCCGCCACGTGTCGCAGAACCTCGAGCAGGCCGCCGAGGTGGCGGGTAACACCAGCTTCGTGGCCATCCAGGGCAAGGAGGCGGTCGACAAGACGATCGCGAGCATGGGCCGGATCGACGGCGCCATGGGCGAGGTGGCCGCTGTCATCCAGTCGCTGGGGCAGCGCTCGGACGAGATCGGCACCATCGTCGAGGTCATCGACGACATCGCCGAGCAGACCAACCTCCTGGCCCTCAACGCCGCCATCGAGGCGGCGCGTGCCGGAGAGCACGGCCGGGGCTTCGCGGTGGTCGCCGACGAAGTGCGCAAGCTCGCCGAGCGTTCCGCCAAGGCCACCGGCGAGATCACCCAGCTCATCAAGGGCATCCAGCAGGAGTCCGGCAAGGCGATCGCCTCCACCCGCCAGAGCAGCGAGGCCATCAAGGAGGGCACGGGGCTCGCGCAGTCGGCCGGCAGGGCCCTCGAAGAGACGGTGGGCTCCTTCAAGCAGGTCGCGCTCCTGATGGGCCAGATCTCGGAGGCCACCCAGGAGCAGAACCAGGGGGCCGAGCAGATCACCAAGGCGGTCGAAAGCATGAGTGCTCTCACCCGCGAGGTGTCGGTGGCCACGCGCGAGCAAGCCAAGGGCAGCCAGCAGATCTCGCAGGCCATGGTCTCCATGAACGCCATGACGCGCGAGGTTTCGGTCGCCACCGAACAGGAGATCCACGAGGAAGAGTCGGTCCTGGGAGTGGTGCAGAACATCACGAAGACGACCCAGGAGTCGGCGACGGCCACCCAGCTCATTGCCGTCTCGGCGGTCGATCTGGAGCGACAGGCGAGGGAACTGACGGAAGCCGTCTCGTTCTTCAAGGCCGACACCATCGGCTCGACTGAAAAGCGGTTGCCTGCGGCCTCTGCGCCCGCCCTTCCGGCTGCACGCTAGGCGCAAAGCGGCATGCCGACGATGCGACAAGCCTCTCGTCGGATTGCAGACTCCAGGCTTGAGCGGTAGGATTCCCATAGCATCCTACCGCTCACCTGGAGACCCCATGAACCTCTACCAGTATCCGCTCGGCGATCGCTTCCCCGAAACGTTTCCCATGGTCGTCGAGATTCCCAAGGACAGCCGCAACAAGTACGAATACGACGCCGAGAACCACGCGTTCAAGCTGGATCGCGTGCTCTCGAGCCCGCTGCACTACGTGGCGGAGTACGGCTTCTGCTCGCAGACGCTCGCCGGCGACGGCGACCCGGCCGACATCCTGGTGCCCATGGAGGAGCACACGTTCCCCGGCTGCATCATCGACGTGCGCCCGGTGGGCATGCTCCGGATGGAGGACGAGAAGGGCGAGGACTTCAAGATCCTGGCCGTGCCTGCGGGCGATCGCCGCTATGCGGACGTGACGAAGCTCTCGGACATCACCAAGCACTTGTTGCTCGAGATCGAGCACTTCTTCGGGGTGTACAAGGAGCTCGACGGCCTGTATCCCTCGATCAAGGGCTGGGCTGACGAGACCGAGGCCAAGAACTACCTGGTCAAGTGCCACGAGAACTACAAGGCGAACGCCCTGAAGTAATCGGAGCGATTACACCGTCAATCGAGGCGCCGTCGCCGGTGGGCGACGGCGCCTCGTCATTCTTCTGTGAGGGCGAGGATATGCAGCATGGCTCGCTCCTCGGACGCCGCTGTGCTGGGCGACGGTGGATTCCCGCTTTTGCGGGAATGACGGGAGCGGTCATTCAAGTCCTGGAAGAGAGCCGGCTTGTGCGGCTAGTCGGCACTCCCGTCACCCTCGCGAAAGCGGGGGTCCAAAGCAGGGCCGTACGGATGCCGCCTTACATCTCGATCCCGGTCATCGCTCGATTCTGGAACAGGAGCTGGTGGCCGGGCGTCCGCTTGGCGATCCTGAGCCACTTCCAGGCATCCATCTGGTTCACCGTGCGCAGGTTCTCGTGCAGCACGCCCAGGTGGTAGCAGGGCGTGGTCGGCAGCAGGTGGTGCGTGATGTGCACATCGAAGTGCAGGAGCACGTACTTGGAGATCCACCGCGGGAAGACGATGCTGCGCGTGTAGGCATCCTGCTCCCAGAGCTTGTGCGGCGTCACCTTCTCGCCGTGACTGAGCTCCATCGGCAGGTGCGAGTGCTGGCTCAAGAGGAGCGGGTCCGAGAGCACCAGGAAGACGAGGTAGCCCAGCCCGAAGAGCCGCAGCGCCTCCCAGCCCATCCAGTAGCCCAGGAACGCGTAGGCCCCGATCAGGACGAAGACGCTGAAGGCGTGCTCCAGGCGCTCGGATCGCTTGGGAAAGTAGCCCTTGAGACGGGGCAGGTTCCAGAAGTTCTGCAGGCCGAAGGCCAGCGTGAAGAGCGGCACCCAGAAGCGCCAGCAGAAGTCCACCACCAGGCGCTGCGCCATCGGCAACTCGCGCGGGATGGTGGCGAGGATGGTCGGATCGATGTCGTGCCAGCCCGTCCAGACATGGTGCTTGGAGTGGATGGAGCGCCAGGGGAAGAAGGGCAGCACCGCGAAGAACGAGGCCACGGTCCCCACGAGGTTGTTCAGGAAGGGGACCGAGAAGAAGTGCCGGTGGCCGCAGTCGTGCAACAGGACGAACCACTGCATGATGGCGAAGCCCAGGAGCACCTGACCGCCGAGCCACACCCAGCCGTTGGCGGACGTGGAGAGCGCCAGGGCCGTCGCCGTGATGGCGCCGACGTAGGCCACCACCCCGGCAGCACGCCAGTTGCTCGTCTTGAGATGCTGGAAGTCCTTGACGATCCGCTGGTATTCCGCCTGATCCATGCCCTCGTCCCTGTACCATTCCGCCGTCCGCTCATTGTGGCACGCGTCGGGGCCCAATACAAGCCAGGACCGGTGTTATACTGCCATCATGACCTTCCAGCGACCGCCCGGCCCCATGGGCCTGCCCCTCTTCGGCAACACGCTGCAGTACGCCCGCGATCCCCTCGGCTACATGTCCGAGAGCCTGCGGCAATACGGCGACATCGTCCACTCTCGGGTGCTGGGCCTGGACGCCTACCTCCTCGGGCACCCGGACGACATCGAGCAGGTGTTGCTCACGCGCGGCAAGCAATACGTGAAGGGCTTCCGGAAGCAGCGGGCCGACAGCCCGTTCGGTAACGGCCTGCTCCTGAGTGAGGGGGCCGTGTGGCAGCGCCAAAGGCGCCTGGTCCAGCCGGCCTTTCACCGGGCGAAGATGGCCGAGCACGCCCCGGCGATGGTGGACGTCACCCGCCGCATGGTCGACTCGTGGCAGGACGGCGCGACCGTGTGCCTGGACCGGGAGATGATGCGCCTTACCTTGCGGATCTTCCTGGAGACGCTCATCGGGTCCGAGGGCCACGACATGCAGCGCCTGGAGGAGACGTTCTCGGTGCTGTCCGTCGAGTACGAGCGGCTCTTGCGATCGCCCGTCCGCCTTCCCGAGTGGCTGCCCTTGCCGAGCATGGTCCGCTTCCGGCAGGCCATCGGCTACCTCAAGGGCCACATCGCCTCGCTCACCCGCAAGCCACCCGAGGGCCTGCTCTCCACGCTCCTGGCATCGAAGGACGAGGAGGGCGGGATGAGCGAGCAGCTCCTGCAGGACGAGGTCCTGTCACTCTTCCTGGCGGGTCACGAGACGACGGCCCTCAACCTCACCTACACCTGGTACCTGCTGGCCAAGCACCCGGAGGTCGAGGCGCGGCTCATCGAGGAGGTCGATCGGGTGCTGGGCGATCGTCCCGCCACCTACGAGGACCTGCATGCCCTGAGCTACGCGGGCAAGGTCATCACCGAGTCCCTGCGGCTATATCCGCCGGTCTATGCCATGGTGCGCGAGCCCCTGGAGGACGACGAGTTGCGGGGCTACCGGATCCCCGCTGGATCGCTCGTCGTGCTGCCGCAGTGGGTGGTCCATCGCGATCGCCGCTTCTTCGAGGCCCCGGAGGACTTCCGGCCGGAGCGCTGGACCGAGGAGTTCGAGCGATCGCTGCCGCGCTTCGCCTACTTCCCCTTCGGGGGCGGGCAGCGGCTCTGCATCGGCAACCACTTCGCCCTCGTGGAGACGGTCCTGGCCTTGGTCACCATGATCCAGCGGTTCCGGGTGGAGCTGGTCTCGGGCGCCCCGCTGGAGCTGAGCGCGGCGGTCACCATGCGGCCGAAGAAGAGCGTGAGGGCGCGCCTGGTAAGACGCGCCCCCGTACGGACCAAGGTTCCTTAAATCCGGGTACTCGTTACTCCGCGTAGCGGTTGTGGAGCATCAGGCGGTTGCCGTCGGGATCGCAGAAGTTCATCATCTTGCAGACGCCGCTGTCGATGAGCTCACCCTGGAACTCGATGCCCTTGGCCTTCAGGGCCGCGACCGCCGCGTCGACATCGGCGACGCGCAGGGCGACGATCCCGGTCGTCGCCGCCGAGAACTCGTCGCCCATGATGGCGGGGTCGACCAGCGCCAGCGTCTGGTCGTGACCGAGCTTGAACTCGACGCCGACGTCGCGCCAGTGGGCCTCGACCTCCATGCCGAGGACCTCGGTGTAGAACTTCTCGGCCCGCTTCACGTCCTGCGTGGGCAGGAGGATGAAGTCGAGACCCGTGATGGTGGTGGTGGCTTGCATGTCGTATCTCCTTTCGCGTAGAGGCTAGGAACGCTTGGAACCCGGCACCCAGTTCCACTTGCCCAGCAATACCATGGCCGCCGGGATGAGGAACAGGCGCGTCACCGTCGCATCGAGGATCACCCCGATGGCGAGCGCCATGCCGAGCAGCTTGACCGGGATGAGCTCCGTGAACGCGAAGCCCAGGAAGACGATGGCCATGATGACGGCCGCGCTGGTGATGACTCCGCCACTCGTGCCGAGGCCCGCGACCACCGCCTCGGCGTCGCTCTTGCCGTCGTGGTGGGCCTCCGCGATGCGGCTCATGAGGATGACCTCGTAGTCCATCGACAGCCCGAAGAGCAGACAGAAGACCATGATGGGGTAGACGGCGGGCACGCTCGTCACGGGCTCGGCGAGGCCGATCCAGGGCGCGAAGGCCGGGGACTGGGCGAAGAAGAGCGTCGCCCCCATGGCCGCGCAAACCGTCAGGCCGTTGGTGAGCACCGCCTTCACCGGGATGAGGTAGGACCGCGTCATCCAGAACAGCATCAGGAGGGTGGCGATCGCGATGAACAGCGCGAGGCGCGGCAACGAAGCAGCCGAGAGGTCGATGAAGTCCACCTCGACGGCCGCAGGACCGCCGATCCGGATGGTCGCATCCTCGAGCCCGGGCAGCTCCGTCCATGTCTTGCCGCGCAGCTCGCGCGCCAGCTCGCGCACCGCTCCATAGCGCAGCTCGCTCTTGGGCACCACCTGGATCAGGGTCGAGCGCCCGTCCTTGCTCACGAACCAACGGGCCTCCTTGGGCAGGAGGTCCAGCGTACCCTCCGACCCGAAGAAGGCCAACCCCGTGATGAGCGGCAGCAGCTTGTCGCCCGTGTTGGCGATGGACAAGACCTGGGCCACGTTCGGGTGAGCCTCCAGCTCCTTGGCGATCTTCGAGAGTGCCGCAAGTCGGCTCGGCGCGAGCACGGGCTCATCGTGCGGGGTCGAGACCAGGATCTGCACGGGCACGAGCGCCCCGCCCATCCCCATCTGCTGGATCTGCCGCAGCCCCTGCACCGACTCCAGGCTGCGCGGCGCGAAGGACGGGTCCGGGAACCCGAACTGGAAGCCCCTGAGGGGCACCGAGAGGGCGACGAGGAACAGGACAGAGACGACGAGGCTCGCGCGAGGGTGGCGGACCACCCAGCGGGCGCGCTCCTCCCACCAGCGCCGCTGGCCCTCGCCCGTCAGTCGACGCGAGATGGCGCGCGGCGCGTCCAGCCAGGGCCCGAGGATGGCGGCCAGGGCGGGCAAGAGCGTCACGCTCGCGAGCATGGACGCCACAGCCACCACCGCGCCGCCCACGCCCATGCCGAACGTCTCGGGGACCTGGACCGTGGCCATGGCGGCCATCCCGATGAGCACCGTGCCCACCGAGACCAGGATGGCGGGTGCGGCGTGGGTGATGGCCCGCCGCACGGCCTCCACGGGCTCGGCTCCCTGGCGGGCCTCCTCGCGGATGCGTCCCACCATGAAGAGCGAGTAGTCGATGCCGAGCCCCAGGCCCAGCATGGTGGCGACGTTCGAGGCGTAGACCGACAGGTGCATGGACCGGGCGATAAGGGTCAAGAGGCCCATGGCGAGGAGCACGGCCGCAGCCCCCGTCACCAGGGGCGACAGGGCGGCTCCCAGGGCTCCGAAGGCGAGCAGGAGCGCCAGGAGCACGAAGGGCATGACCAGTTGCTCGCTCGTGGCCGTCTGCTTCGAGCCGAGCTCGACCATGTCCGTGTTGAGGGCCGCATGGCCCGTCGTCCGGGCCTCGAGGCCCGATTCAGCGGGCACGGTCTCCGCGACCAGGCGCCGGATGACCGGGACCGCCCGCTCCTCTTGCTGGAGGTTGGCGGCCGTCAGGCCGACGGCCAAGGCCTGCTTCCGATCGTCCTGCGAGGGCAGGAGCATGACGTCCCGCACGTCGGGCGCATGGCGAAGCGTTTCCTGGAGGCGCTCGGACGTCTTCTCCAGCTCGCCGACGCGGGCCCTGGACCCGTCCAGCGTGACGACCAGAAAGTGCGCGTAGGGAAAGGCGAAGTCCTCGGACAGGGACCGCATGACCTGCTCGGAGACCGAGCCCGGGACGCTACCGACCTCGCCCCGCAGCAGCCGGGGCAGGCTCGAGGAGAGCACGGCCGCCGCAACGGCAAGTACCAGCCAGAAGGCCACCACCCACCAGCGGAAGCGCACGGCCCACCGCCCGAGCGCCCCGATGCCGAGGCCACTGAAATGCGGATCGGCCATCTAGAGGGGGCCTCGCGGAAAGCAAACAACGAGCGCCACGACCTCGGCGATGAGGAGCGAGGCGTTGAGGACATTACGCGAGGTGCGCACCGCGAAGGCGCCGGTGACCACCGGGTTGAAGAACAGCCGGAAGATGGCGCGCAGGCTCTGCAAGAGGATGATGCCCACGATGATGGCCCGGTGCTCCTCGGGGCGCCAGGTGGCGAGCACGAGCAGGAACCCGATGGTCAGGGCGTAGAGGCCCAGCATCTTGAGGGCATAGCCGAACTGCGGCGTCCCCTCGAGGGAGATGGCGTACAGGCCCTTGGAGACCTTGGCCGTCCACGCGGGCGAGAGGACCGAGACGATCCCGATCCCCAGGTGGTAGATGGCCAGGATCCCGAGGACGCTCCTCAGGACGAGGGACTCGAGGGTCATGCGCGCGATGCCTCCAAAGTGGCTCCGCGACCATCATACAAGATTCGGACGCTTCCTCGTAGCCGGGTCTCAGGCCGCTCGGGCACCGGATCAGACGACACGCGCGTCGACTGGTCCGACGTTCTGCTAGTCCGCCTTGTCGTCACCGGCCTGCTGCTGGTGGTTCGAACGCTTCTCGTCCAGCCGATACTCGATGGCGGCCCGCCGCTTTTCCTCGGCGAAGGTGTGCTCGAGGCTCAGCATGCCGATCCCGAGGGCGGAGGAGCCGGCCTCGCGCTTCTTGTACACGGCGGTCCAGCCGAGCCTGTCCGTGACGAGGAGCCCGAGGAACACGAGCGGGATGGCGATCGCGAGGATGATGACTTCCACGGGAACCTCCTAGACGGAGCGCCCGGCCGCCGCCTCATCCCTGGAAAAGGCCCAGGACGCGACGGTGACGCACAGGGTAATGAGAACGACGGCCCCGGGCGCGAGGGCCATGAGGTAGGCGGCGGGCAATGTGACGAGCACGGGCGATCCGAGCATGAAGGCGGCGCCGACGGCCACGAACAGCCATGCAGCCGTCCGCTGGGTCCGGAGGTAGGCGCCCTCGTGCCCCCTGAGCCACGGGAAGGTGAAGGCGTAGAAGCCATTCGACTGGGTCTTGGCGAGGTGGTTCCCGAGGCCCGCGAGGGCGAGGCCCACCACGGCCACGTCCGCGGGGGCGGGCAGCGCGTGGGTCGCCCCCGAGGCCGCCAGGAAGAGCAGGCGCAGGTGACCGTAGGTCATCACCGAGAACATGAGGACCAGGATGGGCCCAAGCGCACCGGTGCGGCGGCGCCCGGTCAGCGTGCGGTCCCAGCGGAGTCCCACGGCGATCGCCGCGAGCAGCGCGAGCATCACGGCGGGCACGCGTCCTACGAGGGCCCACCGGGAGCCGAGGACCAGAGGCTCACCCTGCCACCACGAGAGGGGCACGACCTCCGGCAGGCTGCCGATGACCAGGAAGCCCGCTCCGATCACCACGTTGAGCAGGACGATGAGGATCGGCCCCTTCAACTGGTACAACTCAAGCTTCATGGACGGCTCCTTTCCGCGTCACGGGGGACGACTCCTCCTGCATGGTGAACAGATCGAACATGGCGCTCGCTACTTCCTCGAAGACCGACAGGTTGAGCGAGTAGATCACGAACTGCCCATTCTTCAGGCAATCCACCAGTCCGGCCGACTTGAGCAGCGTGAGGTGGTGAGAGACCGAGGGCTTGGTCATGTCGCATCCGTCGGCAATCTCCCCCGCACTCAGGGGGCCGGCCTTGAGGCGGCTGAGAATCTGGCGACGAGTCGGATCGGCCAAGGCCTTGAAGACCAGCGACAGCGACATGGGTACCCCCTCTCTTCGATAGTTAGATAATTATCTAATTATCTTTTTCCCGTCGTTCGGGGGTCTTAAACGGGCCATTGGCGGCACTCTGAGAAAAGACTAATCCGTAGAAGCTACGGTTTGTCCGCTTATCGCCTGATTGCTAAAGTGACTGCGGGGCGCCCGCCGCGCGGACCTCGTGCGCCTATGTCCTTGGAAATGCAACGCTTTCGGTAGGGAGGTTCCAGCGGTGCTCAAGTTGTTCCGTACGTCCATCCAGGCCAAGACCCTGGGGTTCCTGGGCATCAGCCTCTTGGCGACCATGCTGGTCTCCAACCTCTTCAGCGGGATCCTCCTCGGCCGCTCCCTCGACGACCTGGCCAGCTACAACGCGAAGCACATCCTGGGGCCGAGCCAGGCCACGCTCATCCAGAACCTCATGCCCACGGGCAACGCGCAACTGGTGCAGACGACCCTCGAGCGCATGACCAACGACACGGTCAAGGAGCTGACGGTCTACCGTACCGACGGTCAAGCCACGTTCACCTCCGACCCCGCCAAGCGGCGGGTGATGGCGACGGATCCCAAAGTGCTCGAGGTCCTCAAGCAGACCGAGCCCCAGACCGTGATGAGCAAGGAGAAAGGCGAGCGCTTCTTCACCTCCTACTACCCCATCAAGGCGGACAACACCTGCGTGACGTGCCACCCGGGCGTCCAGTCAGGCGACATCCGCGGCTTCGTCGAGATGAAGACCACGCTGAAGCAGAACGACGCCATCGTCTTCAGCCAGAGCCTGCGGAACATGCTCTTCACGCTGGTCCTCCTGGCGGCCCTGCTCTTCGTCATGCGCGTCATCCTCATGCGGACCATCACCAACCCGCTGCGCAAGGTGGCGGAGGTGGCCGAGGCGATTGCCGCTGGCAATCTCGAGCAAAGCCTGGATGTCCAGGGCGAGGACGAGATGGGGCGCATGGCCTCGAGCCTGCGCCGGATGATCGACAGCCTCCGCAACGTCGTGACGCGGGTCCGCACCGCGGCGAACACGGTCGAGTCGGGCGTGGAGGAGATCCGGGCCAACGCCGAGCTGATGGCCCGTTCGTCCCAGACGCAGGCCGAGGCCGTCGGCACCACCAGCGCCTCCATGGATCGGATGGCCTCCGGCATCGAGCAGGTGTCGTCCAGCACACAGGCGCTCGCCCGCAGCGTCGAGGACAGCTCGAGCTCCATCGAGGAGATGACGGCGAGCATCCAGATGGTGGCGAACAACTCGGACACGCTGTCGTCGGCCGTGGGCGAGACCTCGGCCTCCATCGAGGAGATGGCGGCCACCATCAAGCAGGTGGCCCACAACGTCGAGGAGGCGAACCGCGCGGCGGAGCTTGCAGCCGCCACCGCCCAGGACGGCCGGAACGCCGTGCGCCAGACCATCGACGGCATGCAGCGGATCAACCAGACCATGGGCGAGGTGGTGCAGGTCATCCAGAACCTGGGCAAGAGCTCGGGTGAGATCGGGGCCATCATCGAGGTCATCGACGACATCTCGGCCCAGACCAACCTGCTGGCGCTCAATGCGGCCATCGAGGCGGCGCGCGCCGGTGAGGCGGGCCGCGGCTTCGCGGTGGTCGCCGACGAGGTCCGCAAGCTCGCCGAGCGCTCGTCCAAGGCGACCGCGGAGATTGCGGTGCTCATCAAGGGCATCCAGCAGGAGACGAACCAGGCCGTCGTCTTCACCAAGCAAGGCAACGAGGCCATCCAGCAGGGAAGCAACCTGGCGGCGGGCGCGGGCCAGGCCCTGGAGGCCATCGTGAGCTCGGTGGGCGACGCCAGCAGCCTGATGGCCCGCATCGCGCTGGCGACCCAGGAGCAGGCTCGGACGGCGGACCTCATCATCAACGCGGTGGAGCGCATGAGCTCCATGACCCTCGAGGTGGCGAACGCCGCCCGCGAGCAGGCCAAGGGCTCGGAGCAGATCGTCCGTGCGGTGGACCAGATGAGCGCGATGACCGTGGAGGTCAACGCGGTGACGGCGGATCAGCGGCTCGGCAGCCAGCAGGTCGTCTCGGCCATCGAGAATATCAACCGCTCGGCCCAGGAGGCCGTGCAGGGCACCTCGCTCATCGCCCAGTCGGCGGCGAGCCTGCAGACCCAGGCGGAGGATTTGCTGGAGGCGATCGCCTTCTTCAAGACCGCCCAGGCGGCATCGGAACGGACCCTCAACCGCGTGGTGGCGTTGGCGACACTCGAGGCGCCCAAAGCCCCATAAGGCCTACGAAAGCTGTCGGGGAGCCAGCGCTTGGCTCCCCGATTCTCGTTTCTTTCGCTAAAAGACTTCTTCGCACGTCTTGGGAATGACGTAGCGGGACATCTTGTAGTCCTTGACGAACTCCAGCCCGTACTTGGCCACGTAGAGGTGGATGTTCTCGCGGTAGCGCAGGAAGAACCACAGGTTGTAGCCGTAGGCCTCGCTGCAGCGCTGGGTGCACTCCTTGAGCACCTGCGTCAGCTCCCGGTTGTCCATCCCGAGCGTCGTCCGGTAATGCAGGTTCGTGGACAGCTCCTCGAGATCCTCCATCACGTCTACGATGCCGTGCGCCGCCGCCTCCAGGAACAACGGGCTCTGTTTACCCAGCGTGAACACCGACCGCCCGTAGGAATGGATGATGTCCGTGTTCCGGCAGATGGCGTCGATGGTCGAGCGCGCCTCGTCGAGCGTCTCCGAGGGGAAGCCGAAGAAGATGTAGGCGAAGTTCCAGATGCCCGCGGCGTTGGCACCCTGCAGGATATCGTAGCGGCGCTCGGCGTCGATGCCCTTCTTGATGAGCTCGAGGATCCGCTCCGAGCCCGACTCGAAGCCCCAGAGCACCATGCGCAGGCCCGAGTCGTGCAAGAGCTGCAAGAGTTCGGCGTTGATCGCCTTCTCCAGCCGGCCGTTGCAGAACCAGTGGACGTTCAGCTCTTCCTCGATGAAGGTCTTGGCCATGCGCCGCATGTAGACCGGACGGATGGCCTCGTCCACGAACTGGAAGTGCTTCACCCCGTAGCGATCGCGCAGGTGCTTCATCTCGGCCACCAGGCGGTCGATGGACTTCTGGTCGACGCGGATGCCGAAGTCCGTGTCGCAGAAGGTGCAGGCCCCCCAGTAGCAGCCCTTGCTCGCCTGGATGGTCAGGACCAGCTCCGGGGTCATGTACTTGTCGAGCGGCAGGCCTTCCAGGTCCTGGATGCCGATGTCGTTCATCGGCGGCGCCTCGGCCTCCGGCGTCACGTGCACCGTCTGGCCGTCCTCCGACAGATAGAGGAGGTTGGGGACCTCGTCGAGCGATCGCCCCTCGTGCAGGGCGCGCGCCATCAAGGTGACCTGGTGCTCGCCCTCCCCGCAGGCGAGGCTGTGCGCGAAGGTCCGGAAGAACTCGGGGCGCTCGGCGAGCACGTTCTTGACCCGCGCGAAGAAGTTGCCGCCGATGCCCACGTGCATGCCCGGAGGGGCCGCCTGCTTCAAGAGGTAGGCGAGCGTCAGGCCCGGCACCACCTGCGAGAAGGCGTTGATCGAGATGCCGATGTAGTCCGCGCCCTCGGCCAGCAGCCCCTCGATCTGCTCCTCGAAGAACTCGTAGTAGAGGTTGTTCTTCTTGTTCGTCGCGTGCTCGATGAGGCTCTTGACGTTGAGGCGGCAGTCCGGCTGCTCGAAGTAGTTGAAGGAGAGGTAGGCGGGCGTGTAGGGCAGGGAGACGAGCTCCAGGGCCCAGTCGATGGTGGTGAAGGCCTCGATCAGGAGGTCCGGGTTGTAGAAGCGGCGCGGGTCCTTGAGCGTCTCCTTGGCGTCCAGGATGATCCGCGGCAGCTCGTCGAGGAGGGGCTCCTTCTCCTCCAGGTAGGTCTTGATGGCCCCGAAGCGGAGGGCGTCCATCCGCGCGTCGATGGAATCGTCGCCGCTCAGCATCCGGAGCGCGCTCACATGACCCAGGTACTTGTGCGCGAGGCGCACCTTGGCCGCGGTCCGGCGCAGGTACTCGGGGCTCAGGACCGTGTCGTAGAACTCGACGTTGAGATCCCGCACCGCCACCTGGATGCCCTGGTGGCGCAGGTGGCCCATGATGGCCCGCATGGAATAGTGCGGGTTCTGAGGGGACCACTGCGGGGCGAATACCAGCAATACCTTGGGAGGCCGGGACGTCCCGGCCTCCTCGTGACTCGTCCGATCGGTCATGACGACCTGCCCAGCTTGGCCTTGGCCGCGGTGATGAAGTCGTTCAGTTCCTTGACGATCGGCAGCATCTCCTGGTGACGCAGGCGATCGATCTCCTGGATCGTCTCCTCATGCTGCTTCTTGGCCTCCTCGACGTGGTCGCGAGCGCCGTGGAACTTGAGGCCGAGCAATCGCTCCTGCAACTCGTACTCGCGAGCCACGAGCTGGTTGAGGCGCGAGACGCGCTCGGCGACTTCCTGCTTGGTCAAGAGCTGGTCCATGGTCTCCTATCCGATCGTGGCTTCCGCCTGCTTGGGGACGATCTTTTCGGGATCGACTCCGTTGTCGCGCAGCGCCTTCTCGAACTCCAGGTCCTTGGGATCGATCATCCCCGAGCCGTTGGTGTCGGAGATGAGCGCGTGCCCCGTGGCCTTGTTGACCAGCGTCTGCTGCCCGTCGATGTTCTTGATGTCGCAGTCGATGCCGAAGCCCTGCTTGAGCTGCTTCTGCAGGTCCTCGACGGCGATGGGCTTGTCCTGCTTCTTCAAGATCGCGTACATGGCCGCGAGCTCGCTCAGGTGCATGGTGAACTGGCGATCGTTGCCCTTGACCGTGACGAGCTTGTCGTCCGCCAGGCGCGTCCCGCCGACCATGGCCGACTTGGTCGCGTTGGACGGACCCGCCGGAGCGGGGCTCGAGGGGGCCGGGCCCGCGTCCGCCGGACGGTTCATCTCCTTGACATTCTTCTCGAGCTCGTTGGCCCAGTAGGTCGCCCAGTGGGCCACGTTGCTCATCATGGCCATCATGTCGCCCGGCTTGGGGATGCTCGCCGGATCGATGCCCGCGGCCTTCAGCGCCTCGCCGAAGTTCAAGTCGCCCATGTCGAGCGAGCCGTTGCCGTTGGTGTCCGAGATCATGGCGTTGCCGTTCGCCGTGTTGACGAGCGTCCCGTTCTTGATCTCGGTGTCGATGCCGTAGTACGTCTTGAGCTTCTTCTGCATCTCCTCGAGCGACATGTTGCCGCCATTCTCCTTGAGGATGGCGTAGATGGCCGCGAGCTCCGAGGGATACATCTTGAACTTCTTGTCGGCGCCCATGCCGCTGCCGGCCACCTCGATGACCTTCTCCAGCTCGGGCGGCGCAGGCGGCTCGGAGTACGAGACCTTTTCGGGCGGGCGCGTCTCCTGCGAGGGCTCGGTGCGAGGCGGCGTGGGCTCGAGATCCTTGGGAGGATCCATCGGCTTCACGTCCTGCGAGTCGTCCGCCCGGATCTGCTCGGGCGGACGCAAGGGCGGCGCGACGTCCTTGGTGACGTCCTGGGCCTGGAACAGCTCCATGCCCGACGACTCGCCCGCCCCGCCGACATGAGACGTATCGCCCGCGGCTCCCGCGGGTGCGCCCGTGGTGGTACCAGCAGTTCCCTCCGAGGCCCCCGTGGCGCCCGTCGAGGTGCCCGGTCTCGGTATGATTGGTTGAGTGGTGTTGCCTACTCCGCCCATGCCCATCGCGAAATCCTCCTGTTGAACGAGTGAGATCGATCGCTACTGGCTTCTTACCTCTGGCGTTTGGACTCCCAACAGCCCTTGAAACCGATGAAAACGCCCGTCATAAGACAACCACTCACTTGGAGGGACTTTTGTTAGAAAGCTCTCACGAGTACCGGAGATCCTTGACGAGCGTTCCTTTGTCATCGAACCACTTTTCTCGGACCACGTTATTCTTGCCGTCGTAAGCGAACTCCTGGCGTATCTGGACCTTTCCGCCCGGTCCGTAGAGCTTCATCGCGAGGACGCGCCCTTCGTGATCCACGCTGTACTCGAAGCGGCTCATGACCTTGTCCGCGGGGTCGCACCACTTGCGCTCGAGCAGGTTGCCCTTGGCGTCGTACTTGAAGCGGTTGATGCCCGTCAGGACGTTGCGGCTGTCGTAGTGCAGCTCGCCGATGAGCTCGCCCTTGGCATCGTAGGAGTAGGCATAGCGCTTCATGAAGCGGTTCTTGGGGTCGAACCAGGTCTCGTCGACGAGCTGGTTCTTGGCGTCGTAGCGCGACTGGATGGAGTAGAAGAGGTTGCCCTCGTGGTCGTACTCGGCGCGCCAGACCAAGAGGCCCGTCATCTCGTCGTAGCGATACCGGTGGTAGTTCTCGATCCGGCCGTAGCGATCGAGCCAGATGGCCTCGGTCAGGGCGCTCGTGGCGTCCTCATAGCGGTAACAGCGCATGGTGGGCTTGGAGAAGTCGCGCGTGAACTTTTCGAGGTAGACGACCCGCCCCTTGGCGTCCATGTGATGATCCTGGCGCTCGAAGGGCGCCTGAGCCGCCGGATACTCCCGGACGCCCTCCACCTTGCCGTACTTGTTCACCCGGCCCGATTGGAAAGATTTGACGCTCTGGACAGAGGCCTTGATCTGGGAGAGCAGCTCGTCGGGAGCCGGGATAACGCCAATGGTGACGGGGTCGGACATCTGACGTACCTCCTGATGTTAGGACATGCTAATCAAGCAAGAAACGACGGCCTACCGTAATTTCTGCTCATTACAAGACACAGAATTAGCGGTATCTAATATGAGCACGCTCAAAGACTCGGGGCGGCAGGCTTGATAGGGTGCGTTATGAAGCGACGTGACCGCAGCCAATGGAGGGTGCTCATGCGAGTGTTGTTGGCAGACGATGACCGGGAGCTGGTCCTGCGCTTGAAGCAGGACCTGGAGACGGACGGACACTCGGTGGATGCCGTGATCGAGAGCGATCGCGCCATCGAGCTCGCCCGGCTCAACACCTACCAGGTCGGCCTGATGAACGATGAGCTCACCTGCCTGCAAGGCCTCGGCGCCTGCCGCTCGATGCTCAACTCGGGGGCGAGCCCCTACGTCATCATGATCTCGAGCGAGGCCGATTCGCCCGGGCGCATCCGCTGCCTGCGCTGCGGAGCGGACGACTACATCCAGAAGCCCATCCCCTACGACGAGCTGATCGAGCGCATGCGCGCTGTGATCCGCCGGCTCAGCCGCACCATGACCTACGGGGACCTGCGCCTGGACATGTTCAAGCGCACCGTGGAGCGCGCCGGCCGGAGCGTCGCCCTGACGAACCGCGAGTTCGAGCTGCTTTCCTACTTCATGCATCACCCCGAGGCCATCCTCCCCCGTGAGACCCTCGCTGCCGACGTCTGGAGCATGCCGTTCGACACGGGCACCAACATCGTGGACGTGTACGTGACCTACCTGCGGCGCAAGCTCAACCGGGTGGGCGCGCCGTGGATCCAGACCATCCGCGGCAAGGGCTACTGCTTCGGCGCGGCGGACTGAGCCAGCCCCGACCCCGCCGGCCCCATGTAGCGCGCACCGCGCGCAGCCGCTCCCAAGGAGAACCCGACGGCCCCCAGCACCCCGAGCCACGCGAGCTCGCCGTGCGGCAGGGCCACGCGCCATGCGATCCCGCATGCCAGCCCCAGGAAGAGGCACGCCTTGCCGAAGTGGTAGGAGGCGAGGCCCTTGCCGGCGAGCGCCCGGAAGGCCGTCGGATCGCCGGGCCCCACGTCCATGGCCGTGCCGATGGCCTCGCGGGCCGAGTAGAGCAACCCCGCCCCGAGCACCAGCGCGAGCAAGGTCCCGGCCGCGAGCGTCTGGGCCGCTCCCGTGAGGCCGTTGCACTGCCCCAAGACCGAGGCCGCCATGACCATGGTGATGACCGACGTGATGCCCGCCGTCGTGGCGAGGCTCGCCCCATGTCCGGGCGACAACACGGGGCTCACCCTGCGTAAGGGCGGCAACCGCCCTGGGGAGTGGGGATGCCGAGCCAGCTCGCGATGGTCGCGATCCCCCGGGGGAAGAGCTGATCGAGGGTGACGCCCGCGCCCAAGGCGCGCGCCAGGTGGCGCGGCCCGGGGAGGATTCCCTCGTCGTGATGGTAGGAGAAGACCGCCTCGGTCGCCTCCCAGTGAGCCTGCGTGAGCACGATTCCCGCCTCCTTGGCGCGCTGCGCGATGAGCCCTCGGCGCCGCTCGAAGGGCGCCAGGGACATGAGATGCTCCAGGGCCTTGCCGATCCGCTTGGCCGCCGTGTCGATTTCCCGCTCCGTGGTGTCCCAGCCGAGGGACAGGCGCATGACGCCGATGTGCTCGGGGAGCCCGACGGCCTCCAGCACGTGCGATCGCGTCCCCGACAGGCATGCCGAGGACGACGCGCCCGCCACGCCCAGCTCGTCCAGGGCATGGACCAGCTCGTCGCCCTTCACGCCCGGGATCCCGAGCGCGAGGATGTGCGGCAGCGCCTGGCTCGCGTCGTGGGCCCACATGCCCATGGGCAAGAGGTCCGGCCGCCGCTCTCTCAAGAGGGCGCCGAGGCGATCGCGCAGGGCCGCAAGCCGTGCTCCCTCCGCTCCGCGATGGTGGCGCACCTCCTCGGCGGCTGCGCCGAAGCCCGCCGCGAGCGCCACGGGCACGGTCCCGGGCCGCAGGCCGCCCTCCTGGGCGCCCCCGACGAGCACCGGCCGCAGGGCCGGCGAGCCGCGCATGACCAGTGCGCCGATCCCCTGAGGTCCGCCGAGCTTGTGGGCAGACAGGGAGAGCAGGTCCCACGGCACCTGGGACAGGTCCAGGTGTCCGACCGCCTGCACGGCATCCAGGTGAAACAGGGCTCCTCCGGCGTGCGCCGCTTCCGCGAGGGCCACGAGATCCTGGACGGTGCCGAGCTCGTTGTGGCCCGCGATCACCGAGACCACGGCGGTGCCCGGCTCCAGCACCCGCGCAAGGTCGCTCGCCGAGACCCGCCCGTTCCGATCGGAGGGCAGGAGGCTCACGCCCCAGCCCTCGTTGGCGAGGGCCTCGCAGGCCTTGAGGGTGGCCGAGTGCTCCAGGCGCGTCGACACGACGCTCCGGTGCTCCGAGCGCCGCGCGTAGGCCGCGCCCCTGACCGCCAGGTTGGTGGCCTCGGTGGCGCCCGAGGTGAAGACGACGCCCTCCGGTGCGACGCCCACCAAGGCCGCCACCTGGGCTCGGGCCTGGGCGAGGGTCAGGCGAGCCTCACGGCCCTCGGTGTGCTGACTGGCCGAGTTGCCGTAGCTCCAGCGCCAGGCGCTCTCCATGGCCTCGCGCGCCCGGGGACGCAGGGGCGAGGTCGCCGCGTGGTCGAGGTAGAGGCGCGCGCGGCTCATGCGGGGTACCTCGCAAATGGATACCCCGGGGCCGAGAGCTCCATCCCCTCGACCACCTGGAGGAAGGTCTCGTAGGGAAGGCCCATGGCGTTGAGGTTGCCGTCCCAGCGAGCCACCACCCGGGCGCCCACGCACATGAAGCTCGCGTTGGCCTTGCCCGTCACGTAGGGCAGTGCTGTGAGGTCCACCGAGAAGCCCGCCACCCCGAGGGTGGTCATCTCGAAGCGCTCGCCGCTCATGAAGGTCAAAGACTGGATGGTGCGCAGCGTCTCGCGCGGCGTCAGGGCCAGGATCACGACGTCCGGCGTGATGTCGGCGAGCTCCTCTTCGGGCGGGAAGGCCACCACCGCGTCCATGCAGGCGGGCTGGATCTTGGGCATGCCGGCATAGGCCTTCTTCGCGGCCTCGACGGTGCGGTAGCGTCCCGGGTCGTCGGGGCCGTAGAGGGCGAGGTCCTGGCGACCGGCCGCCGCGCAGCCGAAGACGAGCCCCTCCTTGTAGTCCCGCGGCGCGGGTGGCGTCTCCATCTTCTGGCTGTACTGCCGCCAGCCGGGCAGCGGGTTGGGGTCGTCCTCGTCCACCAGGCCGAGCGCGATGGCCGCCATCACGCAGCCGATGTTGTCCCGCGTGAGCAGGGGCACCTCGCCCCTGGAGGCCTGCTTGACGGCATAGCACCAGGTGTAGGCCATGTCGAGCGGGGCCGCCTGGGGCGGCGGCGTCTCCCCGCGCTTGACGAACTTGACGCCGACGGCCGCGATCTCGTCCAGGTCGGGCGTGCCGAAGGCCGCCATGTACCGGCGGTAGGCCTCGGGAAAGGTGAGAGGGGGGGTCATGCGCGTCCTCCTTGGGCGTAGGCGTGGGCCGCCGCGCTCACGAACATGTCGGCGATCACGTCCGGGTGCTCGGCGCCCCGGCGGGTCATGCGGTACTCGCGGTCCACCAGCTCCAGCTCTCCGAGCTCCAAGAGCACGGCGAGCTCCGCGCCGAAGCGGTCCTCGACCATCTCTCCGAACCGCTCGTGGTAGGCCCCCTGGCTCAAGAAGCCGAGCTTCCAGGTCTCGACCGCGTACTTGTGGGGCACCTCTTCGGGGTCCACGGGCGTGGCCGCGAGCACGGGCATTTGCTTGTCGGCGAGCGCCTTCTGGTAGGCCTCGCGCGTGCGGTGGTTGAGGTAGACGTAGCCGCCCACCGAGCCGTAGGCGCCCATGCCCAGGCAGACCATCGGTCGGTTCTGGAGGATGTGATAGCGGTGGGTGTTGAGGCCGAAGGGGTAGGCGTGGCGGCTGAAGGTCGAGCAGCCGTAGCGGGGCTGCAGGAAGCCCGCCTCGTTGAGGCGCTGGAAGCCATGGGCGTACATGGCGTAAATGTCCTGCTTGGCCGGGAAGGTCGCGCCCAGCTTGCGGAAGGCCTCGATGGTAGCCGGGATGTAGGACGTGCGGTACATGGAGAGGCTGGGGATGCCCGTGGCGATGTGGGTCTCCAGGGTGTCCTGCCAGCTCTCCATGGTCTGGTCGGGCAGCCCGAAGAGCAGGTCCGCGTTGACGTCCTGGAAGCCCGCCTCGAGCAGGCGCTGGATGCCCGGGACGATGTGGGGGCCGGTCAACCCCCGGTTGACGATCTCGAGCAGGTGCGGATCGGTGGTCTGGACCCCGACGCTCACCCGGTCGATGCCGCACTCCTTCCAGGCAGCGACGCGCTGGGCGTCCGCCGCGTGGGGATGGGTCTCGACCGTGACGGTGGCCCCGGGAGCCAGCAGAGGCGCGAAGAGCTCGTGCAGGCGCTTGAAGGAGTCGGGCGGCAGGAGGCCCGGGGTTCCGCCGCCGTAGTAGAGGGACGAGAAGCTGTAGCCTCCGAGGTGAGGCTCGGTGAGCGCGAGCTCGGCTGCGATCTCGTCCACGTACTGGGCCATGTCCTTGGCCCCGTGGCCAATCTGCGTCACGAAGAAGCAGTAGGTGCAACGGGCCGAGCAGTACGGGATGTGCACGTACAGGCTCGCCGGACCGCCGGCCGCATGGAGGTCCGTCGGGGCGCCGAGCCGGCTCTTGGCCGGCAAGGGATAGGAGTGACGGGACTGGGGGGCTGCCAGCGAGCGGGCGAAGCGGTCCCGGGCGGCGTCCAGGGCCGCCGCCGAGAGCAGAGGGGACATGGGGCCTCCTGTTAGCGCCGGCACTCCGCCTGGCGCTGCATGGCGGTCCCGCCGGGCGCTTCCGGCGGAGCGCCCTCGGGAACCTCGGTGGTGTGGCAGCCGACGCAGCTCGTGCTCGGACCCTCGGCCGCGCCCTCCATGGGGCTCGGCACGGCGCCCAAGAGCTGCGTGCTCGCAAGGGACACGCTCAGGGCGATCGCCAGCCCCATGGCGAGGGGCAACTGGCGGGCGATCGCACCTTGCAGCGGTTGGACCGGAAGCAGCGCATTCATGAGGGGCTCCTTTCGCAGCCTAGATCGACAGCAGGAACGCCTTCAGGGCGTCCTTGGAGACCGTCGCGAGGGCGTTGTAGGCGTCGGTGACCTTCTGGCCCTCGCCCGCATGCAGCTGGATGGCCTCTTCCAGGTTGTCCGTGCGGCCGTCATGCATCAGCCAGCGGCGGTAGCGCAGGCCCCAGAGCGGGGTCGTGCGCCACTCCGAGCCCTTGGCCGTGCCCTGCCAGGCGATGCCGTCCGAGAGTGCAGCCCCCATGTCGTGCAGGAGGAGGTCCGTGTAGGCCGCGACCGTCTGGCCCTCGGGGATGCCGATGGAGTTGGGGCCCGTCTTGAAGCCGGGCGCATGGCACTCGGCGCAGCCGATCTTCTTGAAGACCTCCTCGCCCTGCTTGGCCTGCTCGGTGAGGGCCAGGGGGACGGGCGGCGCCTGGTAGCGCTGGAAGGCCGTGAGGTCGTCGACGTTCTGGGCCGTGAGATCGGTCGAGGCCGAGGCCGCGCCGCGGGCGTCGAAGTACTCCTTGACGAACGCCAGCTTGGCGCTGTCGGTGGCGTAGAGGGCCGGAGCCGCCAGCATCTGGGGCCCGATGTTGGGGAAGAATTCGTACGGACGATCCGGGCTCGAGAGGCCCATCTCGAAGTTCGAGGCCGTGATCGTGAACGAGCGCATGTCGGAGGTCTGGGCCTTCCAGCCCAAGCGGCCGATCTTGTCGCCGTCCAGGTTGGTGCGCCCGCTGATGCCGAGCTCCTGCTTGCGGGCCGAGGGCGCCAGCTGTGCTGTGATGTCGGCGGCCGGGATGGCCTCGAGGAGGCCCGTTCCGTAGGTCACCGGCGAGATGCGCTTGGAGATGTACTTGGTCTCCAGGGGCAGGGATTCCAGGGGCACGCTGAGCACGGACTTATCGGAGATGACCGGACCGCCCTTCTCCTTGAGGGTCCGGGGCGCGCCGTTCGACTCTCCGCCGATGAGGGTCAGGAGCTCCGGCGAGCTGCCGCCCGAGTTGGGGAAGCCGTGGCAGGCCTTGCAGCTCGTGTTGTTGTAGAGGGGGCCCAGGCCCTCCGAGGGCGTGAAGTTCTTGTCGAAGAGCTCGCGGCCCCGGTGGTACGCGGCGAGGTTGGCCTCGCTCAGGCCCGAAAGCGGGCGGGTGAAGCTCTCGTCGCCGATGTTGCCGGGAAGTCCGGGCGTGCTTGCCGTGAGGTCCCGGGTGACGGCCTGGCAGCCCACCAGGAAGAGGCCGAGCGCCGCGGCGGCAAGGTAGTGCTTGGTCTGCATGGGGCGCTCCTTACTTCACGGTGAGGGTGGCGGATGGGACCTTGGTCGCCGCCACGTTGGTCAGGTCGTAGGTCACCCGCTGGGCCGAGGGGGTGGGCACGGTGCCCTCGAAGAGGCGGACGGGGCCGGGATAGGTCTCCTCGCCCGAGAGCGTCGCGCTCTCGACCGAGATGATGACCTGCGCGCCCGCGAGGTCCGGCTGGCCGTTGCCGAAGGTCAGGCCCTCGGGGGCATTGACGTTGAAGTCCTCGCCGGGCATCGGGGGCCCGGGGAAGTTGACGGGCAAGGACACCGAGTTGAAGCCCGAGTAGCCGTACCAGTCGTCCATCTCCATGGGGTGGGTGAACTTGCCCGTGCGGAGCACCTTGCCGCCGAGGATGACCCAGCCCGCGTAGCGCCAGCCGTCCGGGGACTCGTCAAGCGTGAGCCCCGGGGTGTACTTGCCGGTGCTGTAGGTGGAGTACCAAATGCCGTTGTAGTCGTTGGCGACCTTTTCGGTGACGGGGTTGTCCAGGATGTAGGCGCCCGTCTTGGTCTGGACGTCCGCGGCGTTGACGGGAGCCGATAGCGTGGCCTTGCCCGCCTTGAGGACGCCCGTGAGGAACTGCTGCCGGCTCGGCTTGGCGTCGGCGTCGGCGGGCTGCTCCTGGGTGACGTAGACGTCGGTGATCTCGGAGGCGTTGGCCTCGGCGATCCAGGTGGTCTTGGCCGCGCCGTCGAGATCCGTGGGCTTGCCGTCCGTGCCGATGAGGAATTTGCCAGCGCTCTTGGGGGTGCCGCCGCCCACCACCCAGAGTTCGTAGTGACCGCGTGCCTTGTCGAGGCTGATCAGGTTCTGGAGCTCGAGTCCGAACTGCGTGCTGGGGGCCGCGGTCGGCCCGAACGGCGAGGAGGTGCACGCCGCCACGCCGAGCGCGGCCACTCCGAGGAGTTGTCTAGGAAGCTTCTTCATTGGTCCTCCGATGTGGGAATGTCACCCTTGTCGGAGATTTACCCCTCAGCCCCCCAATTTCTGAAAGAATTAGTCACTTCTAATGACATATCGATTAGGAACCCCTAATCATTTCGCATTTGTTGCGATTCTCGCTTAACAGGCGGTATGTCTCGCTTATCTAGCTGCCACAGCGCGTAATACCCGAGCGACGTCAACCATGTGATGCCCCCGACTCCGAGGATGAGCATGGCGTCCGCCTCGGAGGCCGGGGCGTCGATCAGCCACGAGCGGATCAGCAGGAGGATGGTCGAGACGGCGAACAGCGTGGAGAGGAAAAGGGCGATCGCCAGCCCCGATCCCAGGCGGACCCGCGGCGCCGCCCCGGCCGCCGGGACGGCTCGGATCCGAGCTTTCGGGTGCATGCGGGGACGGACGCGCAGGTAGCGACAGGAACGGGCCATGGGGGCCTCCTTTCACGGGTCCTCGCGGATCGCGCGGACCCGAGTCTGCACGACCGACCCACCCTGCGGCGTGAAGATTGGCGAAGTCTAATGGCGAAAGCGGCTCGCTGGGCCCGCAAAGGGCGCACAAGCGTAATACTTACGGACGCGTGATGGACGGAAATGAGCTAAAGAAAGGAGGCGCCCTCTTATATCCAAATGGAATGCCGCCATGTCTCTGAATTTCAGCTCTGCTTTCCTGGGCCCGGCCGGTGAGAATGCGGACATCGCCGAGAAGTTCATCCTGGAGGCCTTCCGGGACCACGTCTTCTGGCGCCGCAACTTCCACCCGCAGGACGGCCCGTTCATTCGCGAGGCCGACAAGCGCAGCCAGACCTACGACGACTCCATGGCGCGCCTGCGCCAGGAGCTCTACTACCTGCTCTCGCGTCTCAAGCAGGGCGCGCCGTCCTTCAGCCCCCGCTACATCGCGCACATGACCACCGACGTGACCATCGCGTCCATGGTGGGCTACTTCGCGGCGATGCTCTACAACCCCAACAACATCTCGGAGGAGGCCTCGCCCGTCACCACCGAGCTGGAGCTGGAGGTGGGTCGGCAGCTGGCCAACCTGGTGGGCTACGGCCCCAACGCCTGGGGGCACCTCACGTCGGGCGGCTCGGTTGCGAACCTCGAGGCGCTCTGGGCGGCCCGCGCCCTCAAGTACTTCCCGCCCAACGCGGCCATGGCCGCAAGGTTCCTGGATCTCACGGGTCTGCCCGTGCGCCTGGCAGAGGGCGGCGTGGGCGAGCTGAAGGACCTCGACGCCTGGCAGCTCATGAACGTTCCCATGGACGCCATCTGCGAGCTGCGCGAGGCGCTCTTGATCCGCGCCGAGCAGGACCCGCGCATCACCGACCAGCTCAACGCCCACTCCCTCGGCACCCTGGGCTACCTGCGCTTCCACCGGGTCTTCGAGGGCATGGTGGGCGAGGCCCTGCCGGAGCCGCTCTTGCTCGTGCCCGGCACCAAGCACTACTCCTGGGTCAAGATCGCGGACCTGCTGGGCATGGGCCAGCACCAGCTCCTGGAGCTCGCCGTCGACGACGACTACCGCATCGACCCGGCGCAGTTCGCGGCCGTCCTGGAAGAGCTCGTCGCCCAGAAGGTGCCGGTGCTCGCCATGGTGAGCGTGCTCGGCTCCACCGAGACGGGCACGGTCGACGCCCTGCATCGCCTGTTCGAGGCCAAGCGCGAGACCAAGGCCCGTGGGCTCGACTTCTACTGCCACGTGGACGGGGCCTATGGCGGCTACGCCGCCGCCATGTTCCGGGACGAGGCCGGTAACTGGATGGAGTCGGCCTTCGACATGGAGCTGGCCCGGAGCTTCCAGGCCCTGCAGGAGACGGACTCGATCACCATCGACCCGCACAAGCTGGGCTACGCGCCGTACCCCGCGGGGGCCATCATGTTCCAGGACGTGCGGGTCCGCGAGTTCCTCACGGTGGCCGCGCCCTACGTCTTCCACGAAGAAGGCGGCATCCCCCACACCACCATCGGCAAGTACATCGTCGAGGGCTCCAAGCCGGGCGCTGCGGCCGCCGCCGTGTGGCTCAACCACCGGGTGCTGCCCCTGAACACCACGGGCTTCGGCACGCTCATCGAGCAGACGACGAACTCCGCGCGTCAGATGAAGGACGCCATCAAGGGCTTCACCTCGCCCCATGGCTTCAAGCTCGTGCCCCTGAACGATCCGGACCTGAACCTGGTGGTCTTCATCGCCATACCGCCGGGCGCGACCTCGCTCGCCGAGATCAACCGGTTCAACGAGGAGCTTTACCAGCGCTTCGCCATCAACCTGGACCGCCTGGTCTTCAGCTACGACTTCCTCTTGTCCAAGACCGAGTTCGACCTCAAGAAGTACGGTCGGGGCGTGCGGGCGCGACTTCACCCGTCCCTGTTGCCCCTCTTCGAGGACGGCAAGAGCCTCACGGTCCTGCGCAGCACGATCATGAACCCGTTCGTGCCCGAGATGATGGAGTCGCACGGCTTCTTCGAGCAGCTGCTCGCGTCCTTCGAGAAGCAGATGCTCGGCGCCGCCCGCAAGCTCGGAATGAAAACGAGCGCCGGGACCGACGCCCGCCCCTCGGGAGTATGACCGAAGTCTGACACGCCATGACCATTCGGTGACCGACTTTCGGGCGCCTTCCTGCCAGAATGGCAGGAGCCCAAACCGCGTCACCGGAGGTCATGCGCATGTCGGACACCACGCCTTCGAAGCCCCGGCTCCGCGGGGTCTCGCACCGCGCCGCCTTCTTCGCCTCCCTGGGGGCCGGGCCCATGCTCGTGGCGGCCGCCCATAGCGACCAGGCGGCGATCGCCGCCACCGTCTACGCCCTGACGCTCGCGGCCATGTTCGGCATCAGCGCCCTGTACCACCTGCCCTCGTGGGGCGAACGCGCGCGCCTGCTCATGCGGCGCCTGGATCATTCGGCCATCTTCCTGGTGATTGCGGGCTCCTACACGCCGATCTGTCTGGTGGCCCTGGGGGACGGCGTCGGCCCCATGCTGCTCGGCGGGGTGTGGCTCGGGGCGTTGCTTGGCGTAGCGCGGGCGGTCTTCTGGAGCGGCGCGCCCAAGGCCCTTTCCGCTCTCTTCTACGTGCTCCTGGGATGCGTGGTCATTCCCTTCCTGCCACGCACGGCGGCCGCGCTCTCGCCCCTGGCGAACGGGCTGCTCATCGCGGGCGGCGTCCTCTACATCGTGGGCGCGGTCGTCTACGCGACCCGGCGCCCCGACCCTGCACCGCGCATCTTCGGTTACCACGAGGTCTTCCACGCCCTGACCATCGTGGCGAGCATCTGCCACTTCATCGCCATCCGACAGGTGATCATCGCGCCCTGACCGGCGGATATTCACCGAATGCTCACAGGTTTGGACCGTCTATGGTCATAAGCCTGCTTGGTGCTGGGTAAGGTACTTAAGGACGGCTACCCTTCTTTCTCCATGGGGAGACCCCGCTCCACGGGACGCCGGCCTAGAGTAGGAGCCTGCCTCATGGCCTTCGAGCGACGCATCCACAGGACCATCCTGGCGGCCACGCTGACGTGCGCCCCCTTGGCCCTCGCTGCGTGCCCGCTCACTCCTCCCGCGCAGGTCCCGACTGCCGGCGCGAGCGTCGCGTTGGTCGCGACGACCGCTCCCGCCAAGCTCACGGTCATCGAGGGTGTGGCCGTGGCTCCGATCAGCCAGCTCACGACGGTGGCCCCCCTGACCACGGTCGCTCCGCTCACCACGGTGGCGCCCTATCGCACGGCAAGCGTGACCGCGCTGGGCGGCCAGGGCTACGTGCCCAACGCCCGCGTGCGGCTCCTGAACCCCGACCTGACGCCCGTGGCCGGGGTCGGCGAGGTCCTGACCGACAGCCTGGGACGCTTCAAGATCGAGGTCCCGGCGGGCGATCGCGCCTACGTCGTCCGACTGGAGTTCGGTGATACCGACAAGGTGTCGCTGTCGGCCTTCGTGAAGCCCGCCCCGGAGACGACGAGCACCGTCACGCTCGACGTGCCGAGCACGCTCGCCATCACCCACGTGCTGCAGCAGCTCGCGGACCCCGCGGAGCTCGACTCCTTCAGCAACGACGATCTCAAGAAGCTGAGCGAGGCCATTGCTGCGCACCTGGTCGAGGACGCCGTGCCCAAGCTGTGGGTGCCCGCCGAGATCGACGAGAAGGCCCAGCAGCTCGGCACCTTCGTGCCGGCCGAGGACGCGGGGCTCACGGAGATCACGCAGAAGATCGAGAACCTCAACCAGACCTCGCCCAGCCCGAC
>JAKFBU010000076.1:0-166031 GCA_036676985.1 Candidatus Sericytochromatia bacterium | reverse complement strand
GAGTGGCTCCAGGCGTACCTCCAGGCCCCCGACGTGCCGAAGGAGCACGCAAAACTGGCACGCAAGGCCCTCTTTCACTTGACCGGCTCCCGGCCCATGCCCATGCAGGCGACTACGCCATCGCCCGCGAAGGACGTGAGCCAGTGGCCCGTCTTCGAGTCCTGGGCCACGGTCGTGGACGGCTGGGGCTCCCAGGGCTTCTTCATCGCACGTGAACGCCCTGCGGGGGACCTCGCGTTCCTGAGCGCCGTCTACAACAACGAGCGTGGCATCGTCGACGGCTACGCGGAGGAGCGCACCTCCAAGCGCCACTTTCGCCAGGTCGTCACGCTCAGCTCCAAACAAAGCCCTGCCACGCCCTTGCCGCCCGATCGGCTCGTCACCTACCTGGCCAAGGCTCGCTCGGAGGGCAAGACCATCCACCCGGACGTCAAGAGCCACCTGGACCTGCTCGAAGGACTCGCCCCCGGCCCCCTGCCGGCAGAGCGTGCCACTGGATGGGCAAGACCCGAAAGAGTCCCTGAAACGGCCAGCCTGCTCAGGAGCCGCTGGTTTGCCGGTCAATGGCTCCTCTCAGACGAGGGGCCCGACGCCGTCGACCTGGAGGCCTTCCGATCCGACCCAAGCCCGCTGACGGAGCGCATCGACCGACACCTCGAAGCGGTTTTCCTACCGGCCAAACGCGCCAGCTATGCCGATCGGCTGTATCGGATGGCCGACTGGCTCGATGCAATGGGCGAGGCAGAGCTGCGGGATCTCTCCGCCACGGCGGCATGGGCGCTGGAGCAAGGTCAGGTCCGGGATCACCCGCTCCTCAGGGCCATGCTGGCGGAGGCCGCGGGTGAGCTGGAAATCGATCCAGAAAGCGTCTCGTGGCCCATCGTCGAAGCCGAGCTGGGCTCTGCCATTTCCTGGCGAGCGGCCGGAGTAGCCATCCTGTGGCTTCGGCGCGAGGCGCCCGACGGACGTACGGTGGCGATCACGGCCCTACTCAACCTGTTGCACGGGGGGATCGAGCTGGCCGTTGCCGATACCGATCCGGACAAGATCCGGGGGCTGCGCGACATGGTCCGGAAGGAGGCCCGGGAGCGCCGGTCCCGGCTCACGGCAATCGCCCCGGAGCAGCTAGGGCGGATCTTCGGGTTCGCTTATGAGTTCGGCAAGGAGATATACGAGGCCGAGCCCGATCGCCGGATCGAGGCGCTCTGCCGATTGCTCCCGCAGCTCTCGGGGGAGCCATCCGACTGGGAGCGGCTCGATCCCGCATTGCTGTCGGTCCTCCGGAAGTACGGCCCCCTGACCAAGGACGTGCCAGAAGGTAAAGAACCGATGGTACTAACCACCCTGCGCCTGCGGGCCGAGCAGCCCGACGCCCTACGATTGGTGCTCGAACAAGATCGCGCTTTCGACGAGGTGGCGCCACGAAGGTGGCAGTGGACCCGCAAGTACCCCAGGGGACACATTAGTCCCTTTGCCAAAGAGAAGGGCGCACGCCAGATCATCGGCTCCGTTCGCTGGGACGGCGACACGGTCGAACTCGAGGCGAAGACCATCTCGATGGCCGCCGCACTCTGGGATCGGCTCGACGACATGGCTCCCGGCTGCCTATCCTGGCTCGGCGGAGAGTGGCTCGGTCTCGAGGAGTTGCGAGGCACGTAGCGAGGATAGCGCGCTCAAGAGCCATCCGTAGGCGATCCGCTCCTGCTCGAGGCGTAGGCGATCGCGCCACCGCCCATCCCTCAGCCCCCGGTAGAGGTCGGCCTCGTCGGGGGTCAGGTAGGGCGGCTCCGCGAGCACCCGCACCTCCGCGGGCTCCTCGCCCCACGACTCCCGGTGCGCGAGGAGGGTCGCCTCATCCATGAGGAGCGATCGCACTTCCGGATACCCTGCCCGCAGCTCCGAGAGAATGGAGAAGCCGTGCGTGTCCAGGTCCCCCCAGTAGTGGATGGTGCAGTCCCGGAACCAGGGGATGTCGGCGAGCGCCCGGATCCCGTAGCCCTGGCCGAAGACCACCATGCTCCGGGGCAGGTCGGGGAAGGCCAGGAAGTTCACCTTGTTCTCCGTGAAGAACACCCGCTCCACCGGCGGATCGAGGTGTGCGAAGGCCTCGAGCGGCACCTGCATGTCCAGGAGCCCCATGGGCGCAAGCCCCGGGTCCAGCCACCGGAAGCGCACCCCGGGCGGATCGTGCAGGAAGCCGTAGCGCCGCTCGAAGGCCTTGATCCCCTTGGCATCCCGCTCCACCGCCTCGTCGGGCAAGACAGCATCCAGCATCTCCGCGAGCATCCCCTTGTGCGCCTCGAGAAACTTCGTATCGATCCCGGGCAGGTCGATCGCACGCAGGTAGCAGCCCGGCCGGGGATGTGTCTGCATGTAGGCGCAAAACCGCAAGAGCCTCGGCCACTCCTCCGTCAGCTCCAGGATCGCGAGGGGCCTGGCGCGCAGCAGGCCTTCGAGCGCCGGAAAGCGCTCGCGCGTCTCTTGGGCCAGCCGCACGAAACGCTGGAAGTCCCGAACCTTTCCGATGAGGCGCAAGGCCTCCTCCCGGTCGTCCAGGACGGCCTTTACCGGCAAGCGCTGGGCGCCCAGCTGGCGATGCGCGACCTCCTCGTCGACGAGCCGGTAGCCGTGCCCAACCTCGGCCCGCGATCCCGCATGCAGGGAGGCGATCGCCGTGCGCACTTCGCCGTAACGTTCGGCGAGCTCCCGCCCGGACGGCAGGCGAGTGGAGATCTCGAGCGGAAAGAGCGGCTCGTCATCGAGCCAGGCCCTGAAGAGGCGCTGGCTGTCCCAGAGCTTCTGGACCTTGGCGCGGATCTCGGCGGGCGTGAGCATCGTCATGGCGCGAGCTCACCCGCGAGCGCCCCGTAGAGGGCCTTGCGGGCTCGGTAGTCCTCGACACTGAGGGTCATGACCTTCGACTGGCGCCCGCCCTCGTTGTGCACCACGTGCACCGTCCGCACGTAGTCCTCGATCACGTTGATCTTCTGGAAGGGCGTCACGATGAGCAGCTGGAGGTTGAGGCTCCGGAAGAGCTCCAGGCCGTAGCGCGCCGACTCGTCCGAGCCGCGCCCGAAGGCCTCGTCGATCATCACGAAGCGGAAGGAGCGCGATCGCACCGCCCCCCACTCGAGCCCGAACTGGTAAGCGAGCGCCGAGGCCAGGATCGTGTAGGCGAGCTTCTCCTTCTGCCCGCCGGACTTGCCCGCCGAGTCCGAGTAGAACTCCTTGACCGTGTGATCGGCCTGCCACCGCTCGGAGGCCGAGAAGACGAACCAGTTGCGGACGTCCGTGACGAGCTCGCGCCAGCGGCGATCCGCCTCGCTCGCATCCTTGCGACCGTTGAAGCGGTCGATGAGCGCCTTGACCTGCAGGAACTTGCGCTCGGCGTAGAGCTCGTCGGCGCTCACGGTGAGGGTATCCTCCAGGCACGCCCTCAGGTCCCGCCGGAAGTCGCGCACCTGGGGATCCTGGGTGGCGTCGCTGCCCAGCTCGATATAGGTGCCGGGGTTGTAGGCGATCGCCCGCAGGCTCTGGTTGATGACGGCGATCTTCTCGCGGATGTCTTGCTGCTGCTTGTCGAGTTCGTTCTGGAAGAGCACCATCCCGTTGATGGCGTTCTCGTTGAGCATGGTCTTGAAGGTCGCCTCGTGGCGCGGCAGGTCGTCGGCCAGGAGCGTGTCGCGCAGCCTCCGGAAGTCGTCCGCCGCCTCCAGGGAGGCATCCATCTCGCGCGACGCCTCGGGAAAGGCCTGCTTGAACTGCTCCATGCGCGGGATGACCCGCTCGTACAGGGCCTTGATCCGCTTGTCCACCGCATCGATCCGGCGCTGCAGCGTCTCGCGCCACTCTCTCTCGAGCCCTCGGGAATTCTCGACGCTCATGGCCCGGTCGCCCAGGACCTCCGCCTGCATGGCGGAGAGGGGCGGAAAAAAGCGCTCCTTGAGGAACTGGTCGCAGGCGGCGGTCGTCTCGGCTTCCCGGCGCTGCTCCTGGTAGCCCTCCAGTCGGCTCGACTCCTTGCCACGCCCTTCCCGCAGCTCGTCGGACTTCACCTGGGTCTCGCTGATCACGGCAAGCGTCCGATCCAGCTCCTCCTTAAGGAGCCTGAGCACGTCCGACTCATCCGAGAGACGGCGCCGCTCCGCCTCGAGCTCTGCGATCCGGGCGGCCACGGGCCGCCAGTCCATATCGGCGAAGCGCTCGACCCGGAGCATCCCCTCCAGGGCACTGCGGCGACTCGAGAGGGCCCGGCTCCGCTCCTCGCAGCGCTCGATGGCTCGGCTCAGCTCCGTCAGCCTTCCGACTAGCGCGTCGAGCTGCCCTGAGAGGGCCCGGATCTTGTCCTCGTTCGTCCAGCCCAAAACGTACTGGGCGCGATCGCCCAGGGGCCTGCGATCGTCCTTCTCGTGACGGGCGCCTCCGCTCTTGATCTGCCCTTGAGGGGTCATGGCCCGGGGCTGGCGGGCGAACTCCTCCAGGTTGTCGGTGCAAACGAGGTCGCGGCGACACAGCTCGGCCTCCAGCCACGGTGCGAAGGGGCTGTCCTGCTTGACCTGCAGCTTGTGGACCAGGGAGCGTGCGTCGTCCGGCCACTGGGGGCGCGCGGCCTCTTCCCTCACCCGGAAGTAGACGAGCCGACCCTTGAGGTGCGTGCGATCGACGTAGCGTGCAACCTGTGCGTACAGGCGCTCGGGAACGAGCAGGCTCACGCCGAAGTTGTGCAAATACCGCTCGATGGCGGCCTCCCAGTCGCGCTCCGTATCCGCGACCCGCAAGTGTTCGCCCGCGAAGGGCACGTCCTCGGGCAAGAGGCCCAGGGCCTCGCACATCCTGGCCCGCAGCTCAATGCTCGGCAACGGGATGTTCGACCGGCGGGCTCGCAAGGAGGCGAGCTCCTGCTCGAGGGCCCGCCCCTGGTCACGCGCCTGTTGGAAGGAGATTCCGAGGTCCACCCGCTCCTGCCGGAGGCCCGTCTCCTCGCCCTGCAGGGCCGCCTGGGCCGCCACGGCGTCCCGTCGCATGGCCTCGAAGGCTGCCTCCGATTCGGGGGCATCGAGGCCCAGGACTGCGCAGTCTCGCTCGAATACCTCGGTCATCGCCTGCAGGCGCTGCCGCTCCTTGGCGAGCTGCTCGATCTCGCGGCGGATGTCCTCCAGCCGGCGGCCGCCCTGGTCGTCGATGCTGCGGCGCAGGTCGGTCTCGCGCTGTCGCAGGGCCTCGAGCTCCCGGGCCAGGGCCGCCGCCCGCTCCGTCAGGCGCGCGACCTCGGCCTCCTTGGTCCTGATGCGTGCGTCCAGCAGTTCGACGCGCAGCCCCGCGACGAAGGGCTCGAGGGCTTCGCGGCTGCCTCGCAGTTCCTCCATGGTCGCGACTTCGGCCTCATGCCGGTCGCAGTCCGCGACCAGGGGCGTGAGCACCTCGAGCTGCCGGCGGGCCTTCTGAACGGCCTCGTAGGCGGCGTTGAGGTTGTCGAAGTCGTTGCACAGGCGATCGATCTGCTCCTGGACGGGTGGAGCCTCGAGCATGTGCTCGCGGATGAAGGCCGTGAGGTTGCCGACCGACTTCATGGAGACGGTCTGGTAGAAGAGGTTGAGGGCCTGGGGGTTCTGGATGCCGAACAGGCGCCGGAAAGCCGTCTCGTACTGTGAGAAGCTGTCGAAGATCTGGACGCGCGGATCCCGGCGGAGGCGCTTGCGCAGGTCCTTGAGGTCGCTGCCGAAGTCCGCGAAGTCCTGCCGGATGGTGAGATCCCCTTCGGCGACGACGTACATGCGCTCGGGCTGCGACTGACCGTCCAGGAGGGCGAAGACCTGGGCGATGGTGATGCCCTGGCCGTACCCCTCGTTATGGAAGTAGGCCAAAAGGACCGAGTACGTCTGCCGCTCGCGCAAGGCCACCGCCTTGGCCCCCAGGGCGAGATCGTCCTTCTCGCTCTTGTAGTGGCCCCGGATGTAGGAGACGAGGCTGCGCTCCTTGGTCTCGGCACCCGCGGCCTTGTTGTAGACGATCCGGTCGGCGCGCACCAGGAGGGTCGTCAGGGCGTCCACCAGGGTGGACTTGCCTGACCCGATATCGCCCGTCAGGAGGGCGTTGTCCCCGTCCAGCGGCATCACCCAGACGGCCTTGTCGAACGTGCCCCAGTTCAGCACCTCGCAGCGGTGCAGGCGGAAGCCCGCGCGGGCGTCGTCCGCGGTGAAGTCAAAGCGTTCCGAGCGCGTGTTCACGATAGAGCCTCAGCTTCTCTTCGAGATCGACCAGCCAGTCGGTGTCGACCAGGGCCTTGAGGATGCGGCGGACCTCGTAGGTGTCGGCCTGGCCCTTGAGCTCCCGGAGGAACCCCAGGTCCACGACCTTTTGGATGTGGACGTCGATCTGGTCGACGAGCCGCGCCTCGTTGGCCTGATCGGGCAAGAAGAGGCGCAGCATGTCCGTCATCTGGGCGCGCGTGAGGATGACGCGGGTCTCGCCGCCAGCGGCGTCCGCCTCGGCGAGACGCTTGCGGAGCAGGACGCACATGAGGCTCACCGGATAGCTCAGGGGCTGGCTGCGCACCAATCGGGGCAGGGCCTCGGCGGCGTCTCCGAGCTCCTCGGCGCGCGGCTGGCGCAGGAAGGCAAAGCCCTCGACCTCGTCCAGGACCAGGTCGAGGCCGACCAGGGCGAAGTAGTCGGCGACCGGTCCGCGCAGCCGCAACAACTCGGGCCAGAGGCGCTCGTGCTGGTCCCGGTAGAGGATGCCGCGCAGAAGGTGCATCAAAAGGGGTGTTCGCTCGTCCATGTCGTCACCGCGTGAAGAGGACGCGCGGGAGCGTCACGGCGCGCTCCCCGCGATCGTCGTGCCACGCGAGCCTGTCGCGCGGAGCTTCCAGTACCGTGGCCCGGGGATCCTCGCAGGCGAGGTGCAGGTAGGCCACCACCTCGCCCAGGCCGTGCACGATGGGAAAGGCCTCCGTGACCTCGGCGAGCGTCACCTGCGAGCGCTCGTGAAGCATCCGGCGGATGTTGGCCCTCAGGACCTCCACGTCGATGCCCTGCTGCTCGAAGAGCGCGTCTGGAACCTCGTCCGCCGACCCCACGGTGACGTCCCCCGTCTCGAGACGCAGCTTCTCCTGGGGGCGGAAGAGCCCGCGCGTCATGGGCAGCTCCAGGTCGGGGCGGGTCGCGTCGAGGGAGGCGAGGTCGCGATCGCGCGGCATGGCGTCCCGGAGGGCGACCGCTTGCCGCTCGATCTCCCGAATGACGCCCAGGATGCGTCGGTTCTCGGCCCAGACGCGCTCGTCGAGGTACTTGCGCAGCTGCTCGACGAGCCCCGCGCTCGTCTTCTGGACCTTGGCACCCGCCTCCATGAGCTGGAACTTGATCCGGGGCAACAGGTCGTGCGGGCCCGCAACGGAGCGGACCTCGTCGAGGGCGAGCACGCGCGCGAGCAGGGTCTCTAGCTCGCTCTGACGCTGGGTGGACATGAGAAAGGCCCAGAAGGCCCGGAAGGACTGCCCTTGATCGGAGGCGGCGATGGCGTTCTGTTCGCCGAAGATGTCGTCGAGCAGCTCGCCCTTACTCTGGGTGCTGAGCGCGATGCGCTCGCGGGTCTGTCGATCGAGGGCCCGAAAATTCTCTTCGACCTGCCGGAAGTCCGAGAGCAAGCGCCGGGCGGTCTCCTCGGCCTGCACGAAGCGCTCCTTGACCTGGGTGGGGCTGTAGGGAAGGACGCCCGAGGCCTCGAGCCGCGCGATCTCCTGATCGATGCCGGCCTTCTGGCGCTCGAGGTCCTGGATACGCGTCTGGACGTCGGTCTCCGTCACCTGGACGATGTCGCGCAACAGCTCGAAGATGGTGACGAGGCGGGACTCCGTCCCCACGAACTGCCGCTCTTCGAGGCTGCGCACCCATTCGACGGCCTTTTCGGTGGCGGGCGTCAGGTCGTACTCGGGCTCGTCACCCTGGTCGGGGTAGTAGCGCCTGAGGTAGGGCGTTTCCGCGCTGGTCCAGGCGTCCAGGTAGTCCTGGGCAGAGCGGGGGTAGCGCTGGCCTCGGGTCTGGGCGATCGCATAGAGGTGGTCGTCGAGCCGGGCGACCAGATCGCTTTGCCGTACCGACCGTGCGTTGGGACGGATGAAGGCGTGATGGAGGAAGCTGAGCAGCAAGGGCGCATGGTCGGCGTTGAGCAGGCGCCAGGCGGGATGTTGCTTGAGCTGGAGAAGGTAGGCGTAGTCCATATTGCTCGCTCGTTGCGGGACGCTACTCCTTCCTTCCCTTGGCCGCCGGCTTGCTAACACTCCGGTCCTGCCGCTCGTTCTGCCTCGATGGCGTGAGACAGATCCTTCCCACCATGGGACAATGCTCACGTTTCGTGGTACCGAAGAGGTGGCAATGGCTCGCCGGCACGAAGAAGGACGACCAAGCGCTAGTTGTGACGCTGATGTTTGGACCCGATGACAGGAGCTCTCGTTTGAACCTCGCCGGCCTCCTCTCCGAAATCTCGCTCGGTGAAGACAGCACCCGCCAATTCAAGGCCGATCTGCGCAACGGGGACTCACTGGCCTCGGAGATGGCGGCGTTCGCCAACTGCGAGGGAGGCACGATCTTCATCGGAGTGGCGGATGACGGCTCCATGCCCGGCCTGTCGCGCGAGGATGTCGGGCGCATCAACCAGCTCATTAGCAATACGGCGAGCCAGGCGGTGCGCAGCCCGCTGGCGGTGCAGACCGCGAATGTGGCGCTGGAGAACGGGCGCCTGGTGGTCGTGCTCAAGGTTCCCAAGGGCATTGATAAGCCCTATTTCGACAGGAACGGCGTGATCTGGCTGAAGAGCGGCGCCGACAAGCGCCGGGTCAACTCGAAGGAAGAGCTGCGACGCCTGTTCCAGCTTACCGAGCAGTTCCACGCCGATGAGCTGCCCACCAAGGCGGGCCTCGACGCCCTGGACAGGCTCCGGTTCCGCGATTTCCTGAGGGACGTGTACAAGCGCGACCTGCCTGACGACCAGGGAGAGCGCCTGCGCCTGCTGCGGAACATGAACCTGGCCACCGAAGACGGGCGATTGAACCTGGCCGGTGTGTTGATGTTCGCCGAGCAGCCCGAATGGATCGTGCCGCAGTTCGTGTTGAAGGCCATCCGCTACCCGGGCAACACCATCCACGTGACCGACTACCTGGATACCGAGGACTTCTCCGGGCCGCTGCGCAAGGTATTCGACGATGCACTGGCCTTCGTCATGCGCAATCTGCACAAGGTGCAGGCGGGGCGCGGGGTAAATGCCCCTGGCACGCCGGAGATCCCGGAGGCCGTGTTCGAGGAGCTGCTCGTGAATGCACTGGTCCACCGGGATTACCTGGTCAGCGCGCCGATCCGATTGTTCATCTTCGACGACCGCATCGAGATTATCAGCCCGGGACACCTGCCGAACAACCTGACGGTGGAGAAGATCCGCACGGGCAATTCCAACATCCGAAACCCGATCTTGGTCTCCTTCGTGGCCAAGGGCCTGTTGCCATACCACGGGCTGGGTTCGGGGATCACCCGCGCACTTGAGGCCTGGCCGCAGATCGACTTCAAGAGCGACTATGATGGCTGCCTGTTCACCGTCACGGTTCACCGCAAGCCGGCGGAAAGTTCGGTGGAAACGCCCTGGACCGAATCCGTTTCACCGAAAATTTCGGGAGAAAGTTCGGGGAAAAGTTCGGGAAAAACCGAAGAGCGCCTTCTGGCCCTGTTGAAAGACCATCCCACCATGACCATCCCCGAACTTGCCGCCGCCTTGGGGCGCACCACTCGCGCGGTCGAAAAGCAGGTTGCCCGCCTTCGCACCGAAGGGCGCCTCCGCCGCATCGGCCCCACCAAGGGCGGGCGCTGGGAAGTGCTGGAATGACCAGGTCAAGGAGTCGTGGATTTGCGCCCGGCGTAACCCCGCGAGAAAAGCGGCTTCAGCCGGAAAGCCGAAACCCGCATAGTTACGTAGTGGAGGCGCAGGGCTTCGAACCCTGAACCAAGGGATTATGAGGCCGTCTCCCAGCCCCTCCACTGCTTCCACCCTTTCCATATGGTGGGGGTTTCCGCTTCATATACTCCATAAGGTTTCGTTGCTTCCATCGGCTGGGCAGTCAGTTGGACAGTCAGGAAATGCTCGTTCCCCCTCAACGATTGACCTCCTTCCCGTAGCATTGACGCGGGTTCCAGGAGCGGCTCCGAAGGAAGTGGGGGCCGGCAAGCCGGCCCCCTAACTCCAACTAGAAGCGTCCCTTACAGGGACCATCGGGGTGGATAGGAACCACCCGACGACCCCCGCGAGGTTCGCCCTGGCCCTTGGAGCCAGCAGGAGCCTTTTTCAGGGTCCCGTCCGCATCCAAGATGGTATCACCGTAGATCGTGCGGAACTCCAGATGGGCTCCGCACCGCTCACACGTATAGATCTTCGCCATGATGCGCACCTTGCCTTCCTCCGCCGCGTTCCGTCGACGGCTCGTCTCAAGGCAAGGGGGCTGGTAATCCTACGAATAAACATGTAGGATTACCCCACTGGTCACCAACCAATGGCCCCTCCCCTGGATGGGTCACCTGCAGTCCGGAGTTGGCTCTCCGCGCCGCAGGCATCGACCCTCGTTACACCCCTCTAACCCGGGATGTTGCGAGGGTCGAATCCATGACTATCCTTGCTGGCGATCTGGCCATTCTTGTTGTGGATCACCAGCTCGGAGTGCAGATTCCGGGCGATCGCCCGGGCGGCGCTCACCGCCTCAGTCTTGGTGTCGTGGACGGTCGTCGCACGCGAATTTCCCGCACCCTTTACCGCCCACCCATTGGGGTGCGGTACCACGTGCTGGTCCTTCCCGTGGCCGCCAGAGCGGCCATTGCCCTTGTTCATGCTCATCCTCCTTTGCTCGAATCAGGTCCAGCGGGCGTCCCGAGGAAACCTGTTTGGATGACTGGCGCCCAAGCTCTGGGAGATCGACCTTCCGATGGGCTGGCGCTTGGTCTATCTTACGATCGCAAGGTCAATATTGTCTACATGGCGCGAGCGGTATTGACTTTTGCCAGATTGATAGCTACTCTAGTATTGTTGGAGAGACTCTCCCGACATGGAGGCCCCTTGGAAGACACGATCTACAAAGAGATTGGCCGGCGTATCGCTGAAGCGAGGAAGTCAGCTGAGAAATCTCAAGCCGAGGTAGCCCAGGAAGCCGGAATTAGCAGGGCATCCCTCGTAAATATTGAACAGGGACGTCAATCGGTGTACATCCACACCCTCCTGGCCATCTGTAAGTCGCTCGGGGTACAACCAATGGAGTTGCTCGGCGAGAGCTTCGACGTAAAGGGAACCATTAACGAGCTAGCAGAGGAACCGGAAGTCCAAGGATGGCTTGGCCGGGTTCTCTCAGAAGAGGAAGAGAAGTGAAATTAAGCCGGTCGAGCATCCGACGCCAAGCGCATGAAGTGCTACAGGCTGCGGGCGCCTCAAGCTTACCGATAGACGTCGAGGAAATTGCTCGCCACTGGGGAGTCGATGTGCGCCTAGAAGAGGGCGGGGGAGATGTTTCCGGATTCTTGCTCAGGAAGGGCGGGAAGCCGATCATTGGCGTGAACGCCACCCAGCATCTAAACCGGCAACGATTCACCATCGCCCACGAGCTGGGCCACTTCTTCCTCCACGAGTTCGACGGCATACATCTGGATAAGACCTTCCATCGAAACGGTATCTCGTCTCTGGGGGTCAGCTCCCAAGAGATCGAAGCCAATACATTCGCTGCCGAACTCTTGATGCCTGACTATATGGTTAAACGGGAATTGCTCGCCATTAGAGGTGACCTCATTACCGATGACGCTGTCTCTCAGCTTGCTAATCACTTCGGCGTCAGCACACAGGCGATGGGTATTCGACTATCAAATCTTGGCTACGTCGCTCTCTAAATTTGACCTGACCCTGGGAACCTCTCGAAGGGCAACCTACCGATTTTCATTCGGTGGGTTGCCCTTTCCCCTCTTCTCAACAGCAAGCCCAGTCCTTGGCAACCAACTCTGCCTGCTCCAGCACCGTCAGAGTCGCAAGAGCTTGTCGATCGGGCGGGTAGCCATACTTGTTCAGGAGGCGCTTCACAAGCACCCTTAGCTTCGCCCGGACCGCCTCCCTAGACGTCCAGTCGATGGTGACGTTCTTGCGGATTGTGGCCGCGAGGTCGCGGGCGATCGCCTTCAACGTCTCGTCCCCCAGCACCTGGACGGCGCTATCATTGACCCCCAGGGCGTCGTAAAAGGCTTCTTCGTCCTCGCTCAGGCCCAAGCTCTCCCCACGCTCGCGAGCCGCCCGCATTTGCTTAGCCAGTTCGATCAGCTCGGCGATGACCTGGGCGGCGTCGATCGTCCGGTTCTGGTACTGGAGAATGGCCTGCTCCAGCATCTCCGAGAACGAACGGGCCTGGACCCGGTTCTTCTTGCCTCGGCTCTTGATCTCGTCGTTGATGAGCTTGCGCAGCAGCTCCAGGGCGAGGTTGCGCTGCGGGAGCTTCTTTACCTCCTCCAAGAACTCGTCGGATAGCAGCGAGATCTCGGGCCTGGCCATGCCTGTCGAGGCGAAGACATCCAGCACCTCACCCGACGAGACCGCCTGGGAGACGAGCTGGCGCACCGCCGCATCCAGATCCTCCATCGTTGGGCCGCCACACACGGCCGTATTCTTCAGGAAGGCTGCCCGGACAGCCTGGAAATAGGCCACCCTGTCGCGAAGGGCCAAAGCGTCTTCATGGGGGACGGCCAGGGCATAGGCTTTCGAGAGGTCGCCTACCGCCTTCACGAAACGCTTGATACCGTCTTTCTGGCTGGCGACGTGTTCCATCATCTGGGCCAGGTTGTCGAGCCGCTCCTTTGGCGTCCAGTGGTCGAAGCGGGACAGGTCGAAGCCATGGAGGATGCCCATGCCGATCTCGTATTTCTCGGTCATGACCGCAGCGGCCTGGTCCTGTGGGACCCCCGCCTCTCGTCGATCCCCTTCCGTGTAGGCGGATAGGGCTTGCTTCAGCAGCTCGGCAATCCCAAGGTAATCGACAACCAGAGCACCGGGCTTGTCCTTGAAGACGCGGTTGACCCGCGCAATCGCCTGCATGAGATTGTGGCCGCCCATGGGCTTGTCGACGTACATCGTATGCATACAAGGGGCGTCGAAGCCCGTGAGCCACATGTCTCGGACGATCACGAGCTTGAAGGAGTCCTTTGGGTCCTTGATTCGTTTGGCCAAGCCATCGCGCCGGGACTTGTTCCGGATATGAGGCTGCCACTCCTCGGGATCGAACGCGCTTCCAGTCATGACGACCTTGAGGAAGCCCTTGTCGTCGTCGGGCGAGTGCCATTGGGGACGGAGCTTGATGATCGCGTTGTAGAGGTCCACGCAGATGCGGCGGCTCATGCACACGATCATGCCCTTGCCGTCCATCACCTCTAGGCGCTGCTCGAAGTGCTGGACGATGTCCGCCGCCACCTGAGCGATGCGGGTTTCGGTCCCGACCATGGCTTCCAGCCGAGCCCAGCGGCTCTTGAGCTTGTCCTTCTGGGTGTCCTCTTCCCCTTCGGTGATGTCCTCGAACTCCGAGTCGATCAGGGGCTGCTCTTCTTTCTTGAGCTTGAGCCTGGCGAGCCGGGCCTCGTAATAGATGCGGACCGTGGCACCATCTTCGACGGCTCGCTGGATGTCATAGACGTCGATGTAGTCCCCGAAGACGCCCTTGGTGCTCTTGTCCCGAGCGTCGATGGGGGTTCCCGTGAAGCCGATGAAGGACGCGTTGGGCATGGCGTCCCGGACGTTCTGGGCGTAACCCTGCTGGAGGTGCGCCCCCTCTTCATCCTGCTTGAGTTTCGGAGTGAAGCCGTACTGCGAGCGGTGTGCTTCGTCAGCCATGACGACGATGTTCCGACGCTCGGACAGGACAGGGAAGCGCTCGCCCTTTTCCGGCAGGAACTTCTGGATGGTCGTGAAGATGACCCCTCCCGAGGCCACCTTGAGGGCCTCTCTCAGGTCTTCCCGGCTCTCGATTTTCTTCGGCTCCTGGCGCAACAGGCACTGCCAGGCGAAGAAGTTTCCGTAAAGCTGATCGTCCAGGTCATTGCGATCGGTCAGGACGACGAGCGTCGGGTTGGCCATGGCCGGGTGCTGGATGATTTTTCCCGCGTAGAAGCCCATCGAGAGGCTCTTGCCCGATCCCTGCGTGTGCCAGACGACCCCCACTCGGCGATCGCCTTCTTCCGCCGTGGCCCTGACCGTGCATGCCACGGCCTTATTGACCGCATGGAACTGGTGGTAGCCCGCCATCTTCTTGATGATGACGTGGCCGTCCGTCTCGAAGACGATGAAGTAACGGATCAGATCGAGGAAGCGTTCGGGCTCGAAGATGCCCTTGATGAGGACGTTGAGGCTGAGGCTTCCCTTGGGAGCGAGGTCAACTCCGTCGATGGTGCGCCAGGGGAGGAACCGCTCCCAGTCGGACGTCAGGGTCCCTGCGAGTGCCTCGATGCCATCGGAGGCGACCAGAACCTCGTTGTAAGCAAGCAGACTCGGGATTTCTTTCTTGTAGAGCTGGAGCTGGCGGTAGGCCCCCTTGGTGGTCGCCTTCTCATCGCCCGGGTTCTTCAACTCGATGAGGCCGAGGGGGAGACCGTTGAGGTAGACGACGATGTCCGCACGTCGATGATTCTGGCCTTCCATGACCGTGAGCTGGTTGAGGGCGACCCAGTCGTTCCGCCTGGGGTCTTGGAAATCCACCAGCCAAACGATGTCGTGGATAGTCCGACCACCGTTTCCCTGGTACTCCACCGGCACACCTTCGATTAGGAAGCGATGAAGGCGCTGGCTCTCCTCGACGAGACTGGGGCTGGTGGTCGTCAGGACCTGGCGGATGGCATCGTCATGGGCCTGGGGCGGAATGTGAGGGTTGAGGGCATAGATGGCCCGCCGCAGACGCTCGACCAGGACCACATCACCAAAGCTCACCCGTTCCTGGCCCGACTCACCGGGGGCGACATCCGGGCCATGCACACACTCGTAGCCGAGGTCGGCGAAGAGTTCGAGGACGGCTTCCTCCAGATGAGCTTCCTGGATGAGTTGGGACATGTGAGCCTCCGCTACGATTTGAGCGCCTTGACCCGAGGCGTGATGATCTGGATGGTCTTCTCCAGGGTCTGGAGTTGCCAGGCGTACAGTTCCGGCCAGGTATCCCGGTTGGCAAGGTCCGCCGAGTGCTTGACGACGATTCTGCCACTGTCATCGATCCACTCGACCGGGCCCCCGAACTGGGATTCGATGTCGGCCTGGGACAGCTTCAGGGCGTTGTACATCTCCTTGGTCTTGAAGACGACACGAGAGGCGACCCAGTTGCTGGGGACGTTAGCAACCGCCTCCAAGGTGATCTCGCTGCTGCCCGCGCCGTAGGTCAGCCAGTTCGACTTGCCGGGCTTGACCCGGTTGATCAGCTTGCCGTTTGCCTCGACCTCCTGGTTGAACCCGGTCCAGTACTCCAAGTACACCTTGCCGGTCCCCGTGACCTCTCCCCCGGCAGCAGCATCGGCGACCTGCTTGGCCCAGTCGTTGGGCTTGCAGACGATATTGAACTTCGGTGCCGCCGGGGAGTCGCCGATGCGCCACAGTTCGATTTCCAGGCCGAAGAAGTTGAGGCCCTCGTGCGTGATCCGGTTGAGCCAGTCGAGGGCCGCCCGGTGTTCGTCCGTGAAAGTGGCGGCGATCCATACGATCGTGACCGCGTTCAACCCAGCGGCGTAGGTTAGGATCTGGCCGAGGTGGGTGTGGTCGGTCTTCTCGATCTGGTTCTCGATCAGGACGTAGTGGTCGGTCAGGGGCAGCTTGCAGAGGATGTCGGCGTTGAAGGGGCCGACCGAAGCCTCCTTCTTGACCACCTCCAGCGGCATGCCGATGGCGTCACCTAGCAGTTGGAGGTTCTCATCCTGGGCAAGCCAGGGGGTGAAGGCCAGAGCCTCGTGCTCCCAGTAGTCACGGAGCTTGACCTTTTCCAGACGGCCCAGGGGCGGCTTCGCGGTCATAGGGCAGCCTCCAGCTGCTTCTCGGCAACAGAAACTCGGAGTTCGTTTGATAGTAGCTGGGGTAGGAGGATGTCGCGAAGATGTGAGAGGGTTGTAGCCTCGTGGTCTAGTAGCGAGCGGCGGTGCAGCAGTGGTGCGAGCCTGTCGGCCATGTCGCCTTGATCCGCCGGGAATAACGGCATACTCATCCCGCGCTGATCCCTCAAGGAGACATATGGCGCCATGTCGGTTTGAGCTGAAAGCGACTGTATCTGATCGGCGAAATCACTGCCTCGCATCCAGCAATAAAGCACCGCTGGATGGATCACTTCTGGTCGTAGCGAGCGCCAGTAGCAAACCTGAGGGGAGTAGACGAACGGCTCGACTGTTTCTCCCACTCTTGCCACACGGCCAACCGTTCCCTTTGAGGTGAATGCAACATCACCCAACCGGGCGATCTTTGTACCAGCTTTTTCGACGCGCTCATTCCGTAAGCGGTCGGCATCCTCAGTATTGATACCATCCTTCAGATCTGCAGCTCTGATGAAGGGGATTCCTGGACTTCCAAGCTCATCGTTCTTCGCTCGATACCCATCGCCTATTTCCAGGACCAAACTTGCAACAAGGTCAGCAACCTTCATGCGACCTGATATGGTCCTCCGAGACCAATCATCGAACAGGGCCTGGGCCATTTCTTCCAGGGTTTCGGTCATCTTCCGGTTCAGCTCGATCTTGTCATCGAGAGTGCCGAGGATGTGGGCGATCGCCCGCTGCTCCGGCAGTGGGGGGAGCGGGACAGGAGAGTTTCTCAAGATGCCGAGATTGGTGTGGGGGACTCCCGTCTGGATCGTGTGCTGATGTTCATATTCACGATGCTGTGGACTCGTAAAATAGTAGTAGAAGAAGCGCGGGTCTGCGACTGAGGGATCAACCGTAAGCTTCATCTGGCTTTGCGAGAGCAAATACTCAGGATAGTAGTCATCAGGTACGATGGAGACTTGTCCGATGGTTCCTCGCTGGGTGAAGACGAGATCGCCAGGTCGCGTGAGATTCGCCTGCAAATGTTGAGCCTTCTCAGGAGTAACGTAAGCAAAAGGTCCTTTAAGGTAACGGTCGCCCATGTTCTGGCCGCGGACAACAGGAACGCCAAAGTCCACGTAATCCCTGGAAATCAAGTTGGAACCGAATGGGCCGCCAACCAGCGCGTTTCGTTCCTTGGCCGCGATGTCGCCGACCTTGATTGATCGCCACGTCGAATCCATACAAATCCTCTAATCAGTCAGGTTGAATTGTGCAGGAGAGACCTGCACAATTTCATCCAGATTCTTGCTCTGAGCTTTTTCTTGCTCAGGGCTGGCGGACTGACCCCCCTCTGGCTTGCGACCAAGCCAGAGGGGCGACTTAGACCAGTCCTCAGGAAAGCCCATGTCACCTTGGGGAATATCGGGGAACTCCACAAAAAGGGCTCGAAGCCGCTCTGACCAACGACTCTGCGGTGCGATCCGCGCCAAGCAGTAGTTGCTGATGGTTAGCATCCCGAACACACGATCGTTCTCAACCTTGACGGGTTCGTGCCAGACGGGGTAGTCGCTCTTGCGAGGAATCATCGGCTTGACGCCCAGAACACGGTTCCACAGCCGCCCATGATGTGCGCAGATATTTCGGACCGCGTTGATACTCAGCAGCCAGGAGCTGAGGACCTCAGGTGGCATGCCAAAGGTTGAAGCGATGGCATTTTTCGTGTGCTTTGGGGAGCCTCGAAACAGCGTGATGATGCTGCCGAAAGACATCAGCTCCGTCGCCATCCAGATGGGCAAATCTGAATGGACGTCACCATACTTGGTCTTGAAGTGCGCGACAAAGGTCTCTCGGCTTCGGTTGACCTCGTCTCGAACGCGATCCAGGAACTGGGCACGCTCCTCTGGGCGAAGCTTCGGGAGGGCGAGAGGATTGGTGGCGTATCCAAACGCGCCAAAGTCGTGTGCCAGGTGATAAGAGAGCTGGCATCGGACCGCAATCTCGACACGCTCGATGGCATCCATCACCAGCAGGCGGAAGCGGCGGTCAAAAGCATACCGATTCCAGACCGTCTCGAAGGATGTTCCTGCCTTGAAGGAGTCATCCGGGTTTCTGAATGGATACCAATAGCCGCTCAGGCGATAATAATTGACCGAAGCCAAGCGTTGGGCAATGACTTCGACGTCGCCAGTCATGCCTCGTTCGATCAAAAGATTCGCTTGCTGCTCAAAGTTCAGCGGCGGCTTGTCGTAGTTCACGACACGCCTCCGCATAAAAAAGACCCGCCGAGAGATAGCATGCCTTTCGGCAGAGGCCCGGCGGGTGTAGTACAGTACACTCTACTCCACCGTGCTTGACATTTCAAGCATGAATTTTGCCTAGTCATTTTGAACGAGCCCTTGAAGATTCCTTCGAATGGCGGCCTCCAGCCGGACACCCTCGGCGAACTGAGCCTCCAATTGTGCAACAAGCCGTTGCATTTTTGCCGCAAAGGGCTCGTCATCATCCTCGACCTCTTCAGCTCCCACGTAGCGGCCTGGCGTGAGCACGTAGCCGTGGACCATGATCTCGGCCAGGGTCGCGCTCTTGCAAAATCCGGGCACATCCTCGTACTCTCCGACACCCTGCTCGCCCCGCCAGGCGTGGTACGTGCGGGTGATCCGGGCGAGGACTTCGTCCGTCAGCTCGCGGTGGGTCCGGTCCACCATGACCCCCAGCTTCCGGGCGTCGATGAACAGGACCTCGCCTTTGCGATCCCGATACTTGGGCGACCGCTTGTTGCGGGCCAGGAACCACAGGCAGACGGGTATCTGCGTGGTATAGAAGAGCTGACCAGGCAGCGCCACCATGCAATCCACCAAGTCCGCCTCGACCAGAGCCTTGCGGATCTCACCCTCGCCGGACTGCTGGCTGGACATGGACCCGTTGGCCAGGACGAAGCCCGCCAACCCATTCGGGGAGAGGTGGTGGATCATATGCTGGACCCAGGCGTAGTTGGCGTTGCCCACGGGCGGTGGCCCGAAGCGCCAGCGCACGTCATCCCGCAGCGCTGCTCCACCCCAGTCCGAGATGTTGAATGGGGGATTCGCGAGAATGTAATCGGCCTTCAGGTCCTTGTGCAGATCGTTCCGGAGGGTGTCGGCATGCTGGGGGCCGATGTTCGCATCCAACCCCCGGATCGCGAGGTTCATCTTGGCCAGCCGCCAGGTCGTGGGGTTTGACTCCTGGCCGTAGATCGACAGGTCGCCAAGTCGACCACCATGGGCCTCCACGAACTTCTCCGACTGCACGAACATGCCACCCGACCCACAGCACGGGTCATAGACCCGGCCCTTGAGGGGCTCGATCATCTCGACCAGAAGGCGAACGACCGACTGGGGCGTGTAAAACTCTCCTCCCCCCTTGCCCTCGGCGCTCGCGAACCGGCCAAGGAAGTACTCGTACACGCGGCCCAGCACGTCCTTCGAGCGGTGCTCCTGGTCCCCTAGACCGATACCGCTGAGCAGGTCGATCAGCTCACCCAACAGGCGCTTGTCGAGCGCGGGCCGGGCGTAGTCCTTCGGGAGCACACCTCGCAGGCCAGGGTTCTCCTTCTCGATCGCCACCATTGCGTCGTCGATGAGCTTGCCGATCGTGGGCTGCTTGGCCTGGGCCTGGAAAAAGACCCACCGAGCTTCCTGGGGCACCCAGAAGATGTTGTCTGCCAGGTACTCGTCGCGATCCTCTGGATCAGCTCCGGCCTCTGCTTCTAGAAACGAGTGCTTTTCCGCAAAGGCATCTGAGATGTACTTGAGGAACAGGAGGCCGAGAACGACGTGCTTGTACTCGGCTGCGTCCATGTGACCGCGCATCTTGTCGGCAGCAGCCCAGAGCTTCTCCTCGAACCCAAGGGCTTTAGCAGGCCCTGGATCGCTGGTAGCTACCTTCCGTCCACGAGCCACGGGCAATACTCCTGACAATCTACTGCTCTCAGTGAGCAAGCAACCTCGCTTGATTATCATAGCAGCCAAGGCTAGAACGAGACCAGGGCACAGCAAAGCTACTCGCCCCTTGCCGGAAGGGGCACCACTACCGATCATAAAGACACAAAAACGTCAGCTTATGCACCCCATGCCTCAGCTTGGCCACCACCCCTTCGCGACCGGGCTCCGCCAGGGTGAGGCGCTCGGATTGATTTGGGATGACGTCGATTCCAGGCGGGTGTCATCCGGATTCGGCACAACCTCCAATGGCTCGAAGGCGAGTTCAAGCTGCTAGACGTTAAGACCGCCCGATCGCGGCGAACGCTGGTGGTGGCGGAGGTCGTCATGAAGATCTCAAACATCATGAAGTCAAGCAAGCTGCCGAGAAGCTACGCTCGGGAGCGGCATGGAATGACGAGCTGAAGCTGGTCTTCACCATGCCGACCGGGCCTCCCATCCACGCCAGCAACATCACTCACCACTTCCCGGCACATGCTGGCCGACCTTGGCCTCCCTCGCCAGCAGTTCCATGATCTGCGCCACTGCTGCGCGGCCCTCCTGATCGCCGAGAACACGAACATGCGGGTGATCATTGGCGTCCTCGACCACAGCCAGATCGCCGTCACGATGAACACCTACGCGCACGTCCTCCCGGAGACACAGCGGGGGCGGCCCAGACCATGAACTCGATCTTGACCGGAAACCTCTAGGATCGACTTGGTCAGTCGGTTGGGCTGTCTTGCCCCAAAAAGACGAAGGTCCCGGCGAACCTACGATCGCCGGAAACCCACACAAAATCTAGATCGAAGTGAGTGGAGGCGCAGGGATTCGAACCCTGAACCAAGGGATTATGAGTCCCCTGCTCTGACCGTTGAGCTACACCTCCAATGGTGATAGTCCGAAAAGCATTATCGCATAACTGCTCATACCGGGCGATAGACACGTTAATGGCGGGGAAGCGATTCCTCCCCGCCACCATTAAGTGGGTTCCTAGCAGACTGGCACCGGCGCGTATATCGAGAACACGCGCTTGTCCTTGATCTCCTCCCGCAATTGCATGCGGAAGTCCGGGTGAGCGATCGAGATCAGCGCCTCCGCCCGCTCCCGCAGCGACAACCCGTGCAGGTTGACCGCCCCGTACTCCGTTACCACCCAGTGCACGTGCCCACGGGTCGTGACCACGCCCGCCCCAGGGTTGAGCGACGGGACGATGCGCGAGACCGTGCCGCTCTTGGCCGTCGAGGGCAACGCGATGATGGGCTTGCCGCCCTTGGACAGGGCTGCCCCGCGGATGAAGTCCATCTGCCCGCCGATGCCCGAGAAGACCTTGAACCCGATGGAGTCAGCGCAGACCTGGCCCGTCACGTCGATCTCGATGGCGCTGTTGATGGCCACCATCCGGTCATGCTTGCGGATGAGCGCCGTGTCGTTGGTGATGTCGCACGGATAGAACTCGACCGAGGGGTTGTTGTCGATGAAGTCGAACAGCTTCTCGCTGCCATTCACGAAGCTCGTGATGATCTGGCCCTTGTGGACGCTCTTGCGGCGGTTGGTGATGACCCCGCCTTCCGCCAAGGGCACCACGCCGTCCGAGAACATCTCCGTGTGGATGCCCAGGTCCACCTTGTTGCCCAATAGCGCCAGCACCGCGTCCGGGATGCCGCCGATGCCCATCTGCAGCGTCGAGCCGTCCTCGATGAGGTCCGCGATCTGCTGGCCGATGGCGCGCTCCACGTCCGTCAGGACGGGCGGCTCGTGGCTCAGCAGCGGCCGGTCCGTGAGGACGAAGCGATCGATCTCGCTGATGTGCACCAGGCTCTGTCCGAGCGTGCGGGGCATCCGGCGGTTGATCTCGGCGACGACGACCTGCGCCGTATCCACAGCCGCCCGGGCCGTGTCCACCGAGGTGCCGAGCGTGCAGAAGCCGTGCTCGTCCGGATACGAGAGCTGGACGATGGCCACGTCCAGGGGCACCCGGCCCGACTGGAAGAGCCCCGGCACGTCCGAAAGGAAGATGGGGATGTGGTCCGCCAGGCCCTCGTTGACCGCCCCGCGGATGTTGGCCGCCGAGAAGAGCGAGTGCGCGCGGATGCGGCCCTGCAGCTCGGGGCTCACGTGATAGGCCGGGCCCGAGATGTGCAGGTGGTAGACGTCCACGCCTTCGACGTCCCGGCGCTTGCTCAGCGCCTCCACGAGCGGGAGCGGGGTCGCGCAGGCCCCGTGGATGAAGACCTTGTGACCGCTCTGGATGACGGCGACTGCCTCGGCAGGGCTCACCGCCTGCTGCTGCCAGTCCGAGTGCAATTTCATGGCGCGTTCTCCTCGCAAAAAGCCGGAACGCTCCAATGCTAGCTTGACCAGGCCGACCTGCGCTTCCGCATCTTTTCCGGATTCTCCGCCGCTTGATACGCCGATCCGAAGGTCGTCACAGCATCATGGACCTTCCCGTGCATGGCCGGAGACGTCCACCCGACCAAAAACCGCACAGATAGGCGCTTTGCAGGAACGGTAGTGCGCACGGACGATTTCCTGCTTTACAAGCGTTAACCTGAAGACGTGAAGATTCCTGCTCGTCGCAGAGGAGGTGGCTCATGACCCCGTGTCAACGCTGCGGCTCGCGTCCCGCCACGTTCCGGTATCGCCAGACCGTCGACGGCCGTTCGGCCGGCATGGAGCTCTGCGCCCAGTGCGCGAGTGCCTTGCGATCGCCCTGGTCCATGAGCACCCTGGCAAACGAGCTCCTGGACAGCGCCTACGGCCGGAGCGTCAGCCCCCTCGACGCCCTGACCGAGGAGGCTCGCCAGATCCTCGAGGACGCCGCACAGCTCGCCCTCTCGTGGGGCTACGACGAGCTGCGCAGCGAGTTCGTCCTCCTCGCCCTGCTCGACAGCGACACCGAGGCCGGCGCAACGCTGCGCAATGCCGGCATCGACCCCCGGCGACTCACTTCCGAACTGGAAGGTCTCTTGCCGCGCCGGACCCCCGTCCACGCGGCGAGAGTCACCATGGCCCCGCACCTCAAGCGGGCCATGCAGCATGCTCATCAGGAGGGATTGAGAGAGGGGCACCGCTTCCTGGGCCCGGAACACCTCCTGATGGGCATCCTTCACGAGGGCGAGAGCCTTGGCGCTCTGCTCCTGCATCGCCAAGGCCTCGCCCCCGACAAGGGGCTCAACTTAAAGGGCGAGCAGGCCGAGAGAACGGCGCCCCGAGGCGGAAGAACGCCCGGCGACGACTCGGCCCTCGCCCGCTTCGCCCGCGACCTCACGGACATGGCCGAGCGCAAGCAGCTCAGCCCCGTCATCGGCCGAAATCAGGAGATCGGCCGCATCATCCACGTCCTCAGCCGCATGACCAAGAACAACCCGGTCCTCATCGGCGAGCCCGGCGTCGGCAAGACCGCCATCGCCGAGGGCCTCGCCCAGCGCATCGTCTCGGGAGACGTGCCCGACGTCTTGCGCGACAAGAAGGTCTACGCCCTGGATCTCGCCGGCATGGTCGCCGGCACCAAGTACCGGGGCGAGTTCGAGGAGCGCCTCAAGGCGCTGCTCGAGGAGGTGACGGCCCAGCAGGGCTACGCCATCCTCTTCATCGACGAGCTGCACACGGTGGTCGGTGCGGGCAACGCCGAGGGCGCGATGGACGCCGCGAACCTCCTCAAGCCCGCTCTCGCCCGCGGCGAGCTGCAGTGCGTCGGCGCCACCACCCTCGACGAGTACCGGCGGCACATCGAAAAGGACGCCGCCCTCGCCCGCCGCTTCCAGCCCGTCATGGTGAGCGAGCCCTCGGCCGAGGAGAGCATCGAGATCTTGCGCGGCCTGCGCGATCGCCTCGAGGCCCACCACCGCGTCCGTCTCTCGGATCTGGCCATCATCGCGGCGGTCGAGCTCTCGGACCGCTACGTCACCGACCGCTTTCTGCCGGACAAGGCCATCGATCTGCTCGACGAGGCGGCCGCCATGGTGCGCCTGGAGGAGCACTCGCCCACCGAGGAGCTGACCCGGCTCGAGGCCGCCTCGGGCGAGCTCGGCAAGGATCTGGCCGCGGCCGTGGCCGCCGAGCGGTTCGAGGACGCCGGGCGCCTGCGCGACCAGCTGCGGATGGTCAAGGAGAAGATCGCGGCCCACCAGGCACGCCTCGCCACCGAGCGCGCGGCAGATGCCCCCGAGGTCACGCCCGAGGGGATCGCGCGCATCCTCTCCAAGTGGACGGGCATCCCCAGCACCCGCCTCGCCCTCGAGGAGACGGCGCGGCTCCTCGAGATGGAGGAGATCCTCCGCAAGCGGATCATCGGCCAGGAGGAGGCCGTCCGGGCCGTCTCCGAGGCCGTGAGGCTCGCCCGCACGGGCCTGAAGGATGCCAACCGACCGATCGCCTCTCTGCTCTTCGTCGGCCCGACGGGCGTCGGCAAGACCGAGACGGCCAAGGCGCTCGCCGAGTTCCTCTTCGACGACGCCCGGGCGCTCGTGCGCTTCGACATGAGCGAGTACGGCGAGAAGCACACCGTCGCCCGTCTCCTCGGCGCCCCTCCGGGCTACGTGGGCTTCGAGGAGGCCGGCCAGCTCACCGAGGCCGTGCGGCGCCGGCCCTACTCGATCCTGCTGTTCGACGAGATCGAGAAGGCGCATCCGGACATCTTCAACGTCCTCCTGCAGGTCCTGGACGACGGCCGGCTAACGGACGGCCAGGGGCGGGTGGTGGACTTCAAGAACACCATCGTGCTCATGACCTCCAACGCCGGGGCGCTGGCCATCGCCAACCAGTCCCGGGCGGGCGACGACTTCGAGAGCATCAGCCGCACGGCCATGTTGGCCCTGCGGGGCATCTTCAAGCCGGAGTTCCTCAACCGCCTGGACGAGATCGTGGTCTTCCATCCGCTCGACCCGGACCAGCTGGGGCAGATCCTCGACGGCCTCCTGGAGCACACCCGCCGCAAGCTACACGGGCAGGGCCTGACCATGGAGCTCACCGAGGAGGCCAAGGAGTACGTCATCGCGGCGGGCACCGACCCCGAGATGGGAGCGCGCCCCTTGCGCCGGGCGCTCAAGCGCCTGGTGGAGGTGCCCCTGAGCAAGGTGCTCTTGACCGAGTCGGACCTGCACGGCGCCCATCTCAAGGTGGACGCCAGGCCGGAGGGCGGGCTGGATATCACGATCGAGCGTCCGATGGCCGCCATGAACTAGCGAATGAATGAGAGGTGGGCGCCATGACCACGATGACCTTGCAGCCGAGTGAGTTCCGCCTGGAGTCGGTCAAGTACCTCGCGGCCCAGGAGCTTGCGGACCACGTCATGGCTCCCGTCTCGGGCCAGGAGTCGGAATCGGTTTCGTCCGGGGCGTTCGAGGGGTTGGCCGGCCTCCTGCAGCCGACCCCCGATCCCACCGTCTACGACGCGCTCGCCTTCGCGGCGCGCCGGATGACCGGGGACGAGGCCGCCTGGCTCCTGGCCCCCGATGACCGCGATTGGCTCGTGCTGGGGCGATCCCTCTCTTCCGTCGCCCTGGCCGAGCCCTTCGATCCCTTCTCGCAGCTGCGCGTCGCGCCCCTGACGAGCGACGGCACGACGTACGGCGCCCTGGCCTTCTGGCCCGCGAAGGCGGACGACGAGCCGCACGGGCTCGAAGCGGCCTTCGAGCACGCGCTCACCGCGGCGCTCAGGACCCGCCGGGAGCTCGATGAGAGCAAGCACCTCTCGGCCACTGATCCCCTGACGGAGTTGCCCAACCGGCGGGCGCTGGACGCCTCTTTCGGCCGCTTGATTGCGCTCGCCCGGAGGAACCAGCGGCCCCTGAGCGTGCTCATGATCGACCTGGACCACTTCAAGCGGGTCAACGACGCCCACGGACACGATGCGGGCGACGAGGTGCTCAAGGCCTTCGCCCGGATGCTCCTCGAGGGCCTGCGCGAGAGCGACATGCCCGTGCGCTACGGCGGCGAGGAGTTCCTGGTGGTCCTGCCCGAGACCGGGACCCGCGAGGCCATGGAGGTGGCCGAGAAGCTCCGGATCACGACCCAGCGGCTCGCCATCCCGACGCCCACCGGGGTGATCCATCCGACCATCAGCGTGGGGGTGGCGAGCTTGCTGACCCATGACACCCCGGAGAGCCTCGTCACACGGGCGGACAAGGCCATGTACCGGGCCAAGGCGGAGGGGCGGAACCGCTGCCGGATCGAAGCGACCTCGTGACGGCCAGGAAGCCTACTTCTGGAGGGTCGCGAACATGTCCATCATCCGCAGGGCGGCCGGGCCCAGGATGACCACGAACATGGCCGGGAAGATGAAGAAGACGAGCGGGAAAAGCATCTTCACGGGTGCTTTCATGGCCGCCTCCTGGGCGCGCTGCCGCCGGCGCGTCCGCAGGTGCGCCGCATGCGCACGCAGCACCGGCCCGATGGCGACCCCCAGGTGCTCCGCCTGCAAGAGGGCCGCCACCACCCCCTTCATCTCGTCGGTGCCGCACCGCCGCCCCAGGTCCCGCAGCGCCTCCGCCCGGTCCTGCCCAAGGCGCACGTCGCTCAAGTAGCGCGAAAGCTCCTGCTTCAGGTCCCGGCCGTGCTCGCTCGGGCGACTGGCCAGGCGCTGGACCGCCGCGTCGAAGCCGAGGCCCGCCTCCACGCAGGCCGTCAGGTGGTCGAGGACGTCGGGCAGGCTCCGGGTCATGGCCCCCTGGCGATGGCGGATCCGCCGCTTGAGGTAGGCATCCGGGCCGAGAGCGCCGATGAGGACGAGGCCCCCTGCCAGGGCGTAGCCAGTAGTCGCATTCAGGGGTGTGACGAGGAGAAAGACCGCCGCTCCGCCGCAGAGTCCGAGGGCCCGGACGGCGAGCAGGCGGGAAAGTCCCTCGGGGCCCTCATGGCCCGCCTGCTCCAGGAGCTCCAGCGCGCGCGATCGCCTCCTCGCCGGCATCAACCTCTCGCCTAGCCGGGCCCAGAAGGCCATGTAAGGCCCCAGCATGCGCTCGACCAGGGAGCGCCGGAGCTGCTCCCGGCGGGCACTCAGGCGGACGGTCGGAGCCAGGTGCGCGAGGCGATCGCGCATCACCCGACCGCGCTCCAGGCGCTCGAGCAGCCAGAAGACCGCGAGGCTCAGGATGAGGAAGCAGGCGACGAACCCGAACATGCGGCCGTCCTAGAAGCGCACCCGGACCAGCCGGGTGATGAAGAAGGCCCCCGTGACCTCCATGAGGAGGGCATAAGCCACCATCAGCTGCCCCCTGGGGTCCTCCAGGAGCATGCGCAGGTAGGTCGGGCTGATGACGAGGAATACCATAGCCAGGGCAATCGGCAGTAGGCCCAGGATCCAGCCGGACAGGCGCCCCTGGGCCGTCAGGGTGCGGACCTCGCCTTCGAGGCGGAGGCGATCGCGCAGCGTGTCGTGCAGGTTGGAGAGGATCTCGGAGAGCTTGCCGCCGGTCTCGTGGTGGATGGAGATGGCCGTGGCCAGGAGTTCCACGTCCGTGCTGCCGATGCGGGCGTGCAGGTTGGCGAGGGCCTGGTCCAGGGAGATGCCCCAGTTGGTCTCCTGGATCACCAGTTGGAACTCGGTCGAGGCGGGAGCGGGCATCTGGGTGGCCACGAGCTGCAGGGCCTGGCGGATGCCGTTGCCGGAGCGCAGGGCATTGACGAGGAGCAGGAGGGCGTCGGGCAGCTGCTCGTTGAAGGCGCGCAGGCGCAGGCGGCACCTGGCCGAAAGGTAGAGCCACGGGGCGTAGGCGCCCATGAGGGCGCCGAGCATGGCCATGGGCAGGCTCCGGGTGAAGAGCTGGGCCAGGAGGCCGAAGCCCAGGGCAAGCAGCAGCGTCAGGCCGAGGAACTCGCTTTCGGAGAGCGCCACCTCGGCGCGGCTGAGCAGGCCCTCGAGCTTGCGGCCGAAGGCGGCACGCTGGATTACGCCCTGGAAAAAGGGGCCCAGGGTGGGGCGACGCTCTCGGGGCGGGCGGGAAGCTCTCACGGCCGCGAGGGCCTGCACCCGGCGGGCGGCTGCCGAGGGCGTGAGCAGGTGAAGGCCGATCAGGGCGAGGGCGGCGAAGCCCGCGGTCAGGCCGATGAACTCGGTCACTTTTTCGGCTCCTTTCCGCCGGAAGGGCGACTCGTTCTACCCCCCCATCCCCCCCTGCTAGGGGGGGCGTTCCGGGTGCTACCCCAGGGTGGAATTACTTTCTAAAAAAGATCGCGGGGGAGGGTGATGCCGCGGAGGGCGAGCTTGGTGGCGCACTTCGGAACCAGCCCCGTCGGCATGTGCTCGCCGAGCACCCGCCCGTCCGACTGCACCCCCTCGCGTCGGAAGACGAACAGGTCCTGCAACAAGACGCTGTCCCCCTCCATGCCGGCCACCTCCGTGATGCTCGTGACCCGCCGCGTCCCGTCCGTGGAGCGCTCGATCTGGATGATGAGGTCCAAGGACGAGGCCAGCTGCTCGCGGATCGCCCGCAGGGGCAGCTCCATGCCCGTCATGAGGACCATGGTCTCGAGCCGCGACAGCGCATCCCGCGTGCCGTTGGCATGCAGCGTCGTGAGGCTGCCCTCGTGCCCCGTGTTCATGGCCTGCAACAGTGCGAGCGCTTCGGGACCACGCACCTCGCCGAGCAGGATGCGGTCGGGGCGCATGCGCAGGCTGTTCTTCAACAGCTCGAGCTGGTTCACCCCGCCCACCCCCTCCGCATTGACCGGACGGGTCTCCAGGCGGATGACGTGCGGCTGCTGCAGCTGCAGCTCCGCCGCGTCCTCGATCGTGATCAGCCGCTCGCCATGCGGGATGAACGACGAGAGGACATTCAGCAACGTCGTCTTGCCGCTGCCCGTGCCCCCCGAGACCAGCAGGTTGAGCTTGGCCTCCACGCACCCCCTGAGGAAGTCCGCCATGCCCCGGCTGAGCGTCCCATAGGCCACCAGATGAGGCATCCTGAGCGGGTCCCGGCGGAACTTGCGGATGGTCAGGCACGGCCCGTCGATGGCCAAAGGCGGGATGATGGCGTTGATGCGGCTGCCGTCCGGCAGGCGCGCGTCGCACATGGGCGAGCTCTCGTCGATGCGCCGCCCCACCTCGCTCACCATGCGGTCGATGATCCGCAACAGGTGCCGCTCGTCGTAGAAGCGACAGTCGGAGAGCTCGATCTTGCCCTCCTTCTCGATGAAGATCTGGTGGGCGTTGTTGACCATGATCTCCGAGATGCGCTCGTCTCTGAGGAGCGGCTCCAGGGGACCGTAGCCCCTGGAGTCGTGGTAGATGTCCTCGACGAGGCGCTCTTTCTCCGAGCGGTTGAGCAAGAGGGCGCCCTCCTGGAGCACCTGCTCCAGGCAGCCGCGGATGACCTCGCGGACCTCGTCTGGGCCCGAGGAGTCGTCCAGCCCCACCTTCCGCATGACGTCGAGCAGTTGGCGATGCACCCGGGCCTTGAGCTCCCGGTGGGCATCGACGGCGATCGCCTTCTCCCCACCCCCCGTCTCGGGCTCCGTGCGGCCCGCCAGGTCCCTAAGCTTGCTGTGGAGAAACATCGCGTCTCCTCCATGCCGTGAGCCAACCGACGATCGGCTGCGTCTCCGGGCGGCGATCCTCGCCCTGCGGGTTCAAAAAGCCGGACAGCTGCCGCACGTAGGCCGAGCGTGGCTTCGAGAGGGCGAGGGGCTCGCCCGCGTTGATGGCGGCCTCCACCTCCTGGGGCTGATAGGGCAGTCTTCGGTTCATGGACCTGCCGAGGATCCGCTCGGCCTCCTGCGGCGTCACCTCGCCCTTCTGGTCCCAGGCCACGAGCTCCACCTTGTCGAGGGAGATGCCCAGGTGGGGCCACAGGCCCAGGGCCCGCTGCACCTGGCGCAGGGCGCTGAGCGTCATGGGCACGGGCAGGACGATGCGGTCCGCGAGCTCGAGCGCCCGCAGGGTCGCCTCGCTAAGCGCCGAGTCCGTGTCCACCACCACCTCGTAGCGATCGCCCAGATGACCGAGCACCCGCTCGACGGCCCGTGCCGTGACGAGCTCCCCCTGCTCCAGTTGCCGGGGGGCCGCGAGCAGCTTGAGTCCGGACGGGTGCGTGCACAGGGCCGCCTCGATCTCTTCAGGCCCGAACTCGCGCCGGGTGACCAAGTCCGCCCAGGTCGCCTGTGGTCTGAGATCGAGCATCAGGTCCAGGTCTCCCGAGTGCACGGCGAGGTCCACCAGAGCCACCGGGCGCACGCCCTGCAACAGGCACGCGAGATTCGCCGCGAGAAAGGACTTGCCGCTGCCGCCCTTGGGGGAGTGGACCACCGTCACGCGCCGCCGCCCCGGAGCGTCCGGGCGCGGGGCGACCAGCCGCTGCTGGTGGCTCCAGGCCCGCTCAAGGGCCTGCTCCCAGGCCGCGGCGTCGGCGTCGCCGAGCACGTCGCGAGCGCCGGCCCGCACGACGGCGATGACGTCCGGCGCCGACAGGGCCGGCCCCGCCAGGAGGAGGGCCGCGCCCGGTAGGGCCTGTGCGCAGCGCTCCGCTTTCCAAAGGGCATCGGCGGCCCCGCGGTAGCCCACGAGCACCACCTCAGGATCCAGGGCGCGCAGCTCCTCGAGGGTCTCCGGCTTCGCGCCGAGCCTCACGAAGCGCTCGGCCGGAACGCTCGGGGGAGCCTCGAGCTCGAAGGTCGCCAATCTCAATCGCTCCATTGCTCCTCCTACTGGATGAGCCGCACGTCGTAGCGGCTACTGGTGCCGGGTAACTCCGGGTCGTCCGGGCACTGCACGAATTTCCCGATGACCGAGCCGTCAGAGCCCGTGCCCGTCACGTAGAACTGGGCGAAGTCCTTGATGGTGTGTTCCGTGCGGCCTCCGCCGCAGTCCCGCCCTCCTGGATCCACCAGGGCGACGGTGATCACCCGGGCGCAGCGCGAGGGATGGCGCAGGGCCTCGGCGAAGGTGGTCGGGTCCTGCTGGACGAGGTCGCTGATGGCCTGGTTGGTGGGGCCCACCATGTTGCCGGGCTCGGTCTCGACGGGATCGCCCCGCCGGTACGTCCCCCTGGCACCCTCCACGACGCAAGTGCGGTAGGGGCCCGCCCCCCGACCCTCCAGGGCCAGCACCTGGAAGTTGCCCCGGACGCCCTCGCCCGAGCCGACCTTCACCTCGTACTCCTGGCCGACCCGGAAGTCGTCCCGGTCCTTGTCCAGGGCGAAGGGTCTCAGGCCGTAGATCATGCCGCCGCCGACCAGTTCGGCCCGGGCCATGACGGCCACATCCATTCCCATGCGATCGAGCAAGGGCCCAAGGACCAGGCTCACGGGGCGCTGCCACTGGACCCGCACCCGGTTGGACGGCTCCAGCGTCACGTCGGCGTCCGCGATGGCGTAGCCGTTCTCGCCGGCAAGCTGGCGGGCCTGGGCGCGTACGGCCGCCTGGCCGTCCGGCAGGGCGAGCGCGCCCGCGAGGGCCGCGGCATCCGCTGCCGTCTGAATCCGGGTGCGCTCCATGTAGAGCATGCCGGCATCCGCCGCAAGCCCCGTGCAGAGCAGGAGGGCCGTGGCGGAGAGGGCGACCGTCAGGAGGGCGGCCCCGCGTTCGTGGCGCCTCATGGCAGACCGCCGGGGCTCAGGGAGTCGGTGGCGCTGGGCGTCACCAGCTGCGGGCTCACGAAGATGGCGAGCTCCGTCTCCTCGGTCTGGAACTGCCGGGACTTGAAGAGCTCCCCCAGGATGGGGATGTCCCCCAGGAGGGGAAACTTCTCGACGGAGCGGGTCTCGGTGGTCTGCATGAGGCCGCCGATGGCGAGCCCCTCTCCCGGCCGCAGGATCACCTCGGTCTCCGCCTGCCGCGAGCTGATGGAGGGGATGGTGAAGCCGTTGAGGCGGATGGCGTTGTTGAAGTCCAGCGCGCTCACCTCGGGCCGGACCCGCAGGGCGACCCGCCCGTCCTCGCGGACGGTGGGCTCCACATTGAGCTTGATGCCGTAGTCCCGCCAGCTGACGGTCACCTGGCCCAGCTGCTGGGCCTCGGGGATGGGTATCTGGCCACCCACGAGGAAGCTCGCCTTGCCGCCGCTCGCCGCGACCAGCTTGGGCCGGGCGAGGATCTTGGCCTGGCCCTCGGTGACGAGCAGCTGCAACTGGGCTGCGAGCCGATCGAACTGCCCGAACGTGAACGGAGTTCCCACCGGGCCCTGGGCGAAGGTGTGGAGGCCCTTCGAAAAGATGGCGTCGCCGTTGGAGAGGACCCGGAGCGAGCCCCAGTCCACGCCCAGTTCGTGCCCCCGGCCTCGCCGCAGCTCGACCACCTGCACGTCCACCTGCACCTGGGGCAGGGCCTGGACGGCGAGAAGGTTGACGACGTTCTTGGTGTAGGCCTCGGCCACCTTGCCCGCCATCTCGACCTGCGAGGCCTTGGGGACCGTGCCCGAGAGGATCACGCGGTTGTTGAGCGAGTCGACCTTGATCGAGTTGGTGCCGAGCGCCCGGTAGAGGACCGTGCGCAGGGACGCGAGGTCCAGCCCCACCCGGAGGTCGAAGCTGTAGCTGCCGTTGCGGGTCCAGACGACGAGCGTGGTCGTCCCCGGCCGCTTGCCGTTGATCAAGAGGTCGCGCTCCCGCGTGACCTGGACGTCGGCGATCGCCGGATCCGTGACGGAGACCTGGGTGATGCCCGGCAGCATCAAGGAGGTGGACTTGGAGACCTCCAGCTCGATGACGGGCTGGGCGAGGGCCGGTTGCCCCAAGAGCGAGAGGCACAAGGCGCTCGCCCAGATCATTCGCTTCATGTGGACTTCCTTGCGTGCGACGTAGGGGGCGACGGTGCGGGACGGCTAGGGGGCGCTGGGCTCTCCGCGCAGCACCACCACGGGGGGATCCCCGAGGGGAGCCCTGCGGGGTGGCGCCGGGTGAACGACCTTGCGGACGACCTGGACCCGCTTCGGGGCCGCGGCGGGCTTGCCCGCGAGCGTCTCGGGGGTCGAGCCCGCGGTCGCGACCACGCGCTTCTCGCCGGGCGATCGCATGGCGAGCCTCAGGCTGCCCCGCTCGCTCGCGAGCACCAGGCGCTCGGTCGAGGCGGGATCCACCGCGAGCGTGACGGACGAGGGCACCTTGGGCTTGTCCTGGGCCCTGGATTCCTGGGCGACGGCGATCACGAGCACGTCCTGGAGGAGCAGGCGGGTCTGCGGCTTGCCGGCCACGTCCCAGGTCGCGACCACATCGACCCGGCTGCCGGGCCGCACGAAGCCGCCCACGCCGGACACCTCGTTGGCCGAGACCGTGACGGCCCTCAGGCCCTCGGGGATGGTGAGGGCGCCCGGGGCCTCGGCGGCGGCGGAAAGCTTGGCGGCGAGCAGCACCTCGCCGGGGTAGAGATCCGTCCCGGCCCGCTTGCCCAGGGCGTCCGACAGCGAGCTCAGGGCCCCCGGCGGCACGTGGGCCACGGGCCGGCGCTGCAGGGACACATGCGCCTCATCGAGCACCTGGTAGGCGGCGACCGGCTTGGTCATCACGAGCACCGGCGCAAGCTCCGGCTCGGGAGCCTTTGCCTGGGTGCCCGGACGGAGGATCATCAGGGTGGTGGTGAGCATGGCCCCCACGCCGAGGGCCAGTAACAAGCGCTTGGTGGCCGTTGCCATCATTCGATCCTCATGACCGAGCGAGCACCCAGGGGCACGGGGTCGGGAACGCCCGGAATGCTGAAGGGAAGGCGCATGGGATAGGTGACCTGGACCGTGACCATGCCGCCCGACGTCTGGACGCCGACGGTGGCCTGGGCGGGATCGAGGCCGGCGCTCACCAGATAGGACGTGACGGTCGCGCGGACGGCGGTCGCGTTGTCGCCCACCGCTCCGCTCCGGGCGCCCTCCCGGCTGGCGTTGGTCACCGCGAGCATGCCGTTGAAGAGGAAGCCGAAGGTGGCGATCGCCCCGATGAGCAAGAGCAGCACCGGCAGGACGAGGGCCGTCTCGACGAGCGTCTGTCCCCTTTGTCGCCCCTTGGCTTCCTTCTTCACGGCCCGGCTCCTACTTGACGGGGGAAATGGTGCCGAGCTTGGTGCCGATCGAGTTCAAGAACGTGTTGATGTTGCCGCCGAGGGCCTGCAGGGCCACGATGGCCGCCACCGCGATCAACCCGATGATGAGCCCGTACTCGGTCAAGGACTGGCCTTCTTCTTCCTGGATCAGACGCCGGATCATGGAGCGCGTCATGGGTACCTCCTGTGGAAACTGCACGACTGGTCCGGGCCGCCCTTCAAGCGTCCAAGCGACCCTTCGACGCCTCACCTTAACGCTCGCTCCCTCGCCGCTCTAAGAGTCCGGGCGTCGAAAGCCTCCGTCAATCGCGACAACCCTCCAGTCCCCACGGGCCCGCGCTCAACTTCTTCGCCAAAAATGTTCAAGCGCCATTCCGTCATGACGAGTGCTCGGCCGCCGCATACGAGCGGGTTGCACCCCCATGAAGCGCCGAAAGTCCTCACCCCCGGGGCGGGAGAGGCCACGGAGCGAGCCTTGGAGGGGGGGTGAGTTGTTGTAGGATCGACGCGCTACCGCCCCGTCCATCGAAAGGACCGCGTATGACCTCGAGGCTTCCCGTGCATTCCGACTGGCTGGGCCATGCCGTCCCCCCGGAGGACGCCGTCAAGCACATCAAGAGCGGCGATCGCGTCTTCCTCCACAGCGGCTGCGCGACGAGCCTGCCCTTGGAGGCGGCCTTCGCCGAGTACGCGAAGAACCTGCGCGACGTGACGGTCATGCAGCTGCACAAGGACGGCCCGGAAGTGCTCGCGGACCCCGCGCTGCAGGGTCACGTGCGGATCAACGCCCTCTTCCTCGGCGCGGGCAACCGCCAGGCGGTCGCGGAGGGGTGGGCGGACTACGTGCCCGTCTTCCTGTCGGACATCCCGCACCACATCCGCAACGGCTCATTGCCCGTGGACGTGGCGCTGGTCCAGCTCTCCTATCCGGACCAGCACGGCTTCTGCTCGCTGGGCACCTCGGTGGACGTGGCCCGGCAGGCCGTGGACTCGGCCAAGGTCGTCATCGCCGAGATCAACTACCGCATGCCGCGCACGCACGGCAGCGGCTTCGTGCACGTGAGCGAGCTGGACGCCTTCATCGTGACGGACCGGCCCGTCATCGAGAAAGCGCACAAGGCGCCGGACCAGGTGGCCCAGGACATCGGGCGGCACATCGGCGACCTGGTGCCGGACGGGGCGACCCTTCAGATGGGGATCGGGGCCATCCCGGATGCGGTGCTGGCCTCGTTGACGAACAAGCACGACCTGGGCATCCACACGGAGATGTTCACGGACGGCCTGGTGGACCTGGTGGAGTCGGGGGTGGTGACCAACCGCCTGAAGACCCACCACAAGGGGACCATCGTGACGAGCTTCGTCATCGGTACCCGGAAGGTGTACGACTTCGTGGACGACAACCCCCTGGTGGAGTTCCACCCGTCGGACTACGTGAACGACACGTCCTTCATCCGCAAGCAATACCGCATGACGGCCATCAACTGCGCCATCGAGGTGGACCTGACGGGGCAGGTGTGCGCGGATTCGATCGGCACGAAGATCTACTCGGGGATCGGCGGGCAGATGGACTTCGTGCGCGGGGCCGCGCTGGCCCCGGAGGGCAAGGCCATCATCGCGCTGCCGTCGACGGCGAAGAACGGGACGATCAGCCGGATCAAGGCGATCCTGACGCCGGGGGCGGGCGTGGTGACGACCCGCGGGCACGTGGAGTACGTGGTGACGGAGTACGGGGCGGCGTGCCTGAGCGGCAAGAACCTGCGCCAGCGGGCGGAGGCGCTGATCGCGATCGCCCACCCGGACCACCGCGCGGAGCTCCGGAAGGCGGCGGCGGAGCGGAAGCTGTTCATGATGGGCTGATCGGCCGGGGGAGTTGGCGACCGGAGTCCCGACGGATCTACCCCCCCATCCCCCCCTGCTAGGGGGGGCAGTGGTGTTGGAGGCCCTGGGCGTCCTCCTATGCTGGGAGGAGCCCCGGGAGCAGGGGCCTTCGCGGCGATGACGCGCCGGAACTGGCCCCTACCGGGTACAAGATCCCCATGGAGATCGTGCCGACCGGGCTGTTCCGACAGCTCACGCAAGCCATCCGGGCCATGCCCACGCCGCCCATCCACTTCTCCCACGAGGTGGAGGCGGTGGCACGCGGTCACGCCTTGCAACCGGTCGAAGAGCACCCGTCGAAGGCCCTCGCTCCCGAGCTCCAGCGGCTGCGGGAGGCCTACCTGAGGGCCTTCGAGCTGCTGCACCAGATCTACGAGGACCTGCGCAAGGCGGAGACCAGCTCGCCGCCCTCCCTCGCCCGGGTGACGCGCTTCGTCGCGGCGGCGAACCCGTCGCTCAGGGCGCTGCATGGGCTGTTCACGTCCGCTTTGGTGGACACGCCGCTCGCGCGCGAGACGCGCGCCCGGCTCACGTCGGCGCTCCTGGCCCGAGATCCCGGGGAGACGAGCCTCTTCGACGCGGGGATGCGCGTGCTGGATCCGCTGGCCTTCGGGTTTTCGGGGCCGGAGTTGCCCGAGGAGCGGCTGGCAGGGGCGCTGGACGAGGCGTGCCACGGCGAGCGGGGGCTCGCATGTACGCTCATCGGCCTGGCGGCCGAGGCGTGGGGGTGCGCCATCAACCCGGAGCAGGAGCAGCTGGGCTACGCGTGGGGGACGCTGGCGCGCTCGCGCTGGATCGAGAGCGAGCTGCAGAGCCGGGCGAAGCTGTTCAACACGATCGCCAAGAAGATGCGGGCGCAGGGGTTGCGGATACACCAGTTGAGTTAGCTGCTAGTGGGATCGCTACTCAAATTACCCCCCCTTCCCCCCCTGCTTCGCAAGGGGGGCCTAGGGAGTCCTGCTGTGCAGGTTTGAAAGTGAGTGAGCCTCAACCAATCAGGCCCGGCTCCGCCGGGTCCAGTCCCTGTGCCCCCCTTGCGAAGCAGGGGGGGAAGGGGGGGTCAAACGAGCAAGCACTCCCGACCGTCACCGACCCTCGCGGAGGCTTCCCTCGCGCAAGATCTTGTTCCGCGTGAACAGGTGGTACCCCTGGGGCCCGTGGTACGCATCGTTGATCCCCACGAGCATCTCCGTCCGCTCGGCCGCAAAGACGACCACCGGCCCCTTGCCGAAGGGATTGCGCCCCACCGTGATGAGCCTCAGCTCCGGAGCCTCGCCCCGAAACACGGGCGTCTCCAGCCGCCCCGGCGCATAGGTCATCCCCCCGTAGGTGTGCGCCAGGACCTCGCTCGTCACCGACCCGGACGCGAACGTGCCATAGAGCACGAACCCCTTCTCCAGCCGAGGCTCCCAGTCCTCACGCGGCGTAAGGCGCACGTCCACGAACTCCAAGCGCTCGAAGAGGTAGCCCTGCATCTCCCGGATGTAGGCCAGGGCGCGATCGCGCCCCCCGTCCTCCGGCAGGTCGACCAGGACCACGCTCGCCTGCTTGACCGCCTTCAACTGGTCGTTCAGGGTCACGGGGCGGGCCTGCGCGGGCAGGATCAGCCAGGCGACGAGCAGCAGGCCGCGGAGCAGATGACGCATGGATCCCTCGCAAAGTAGTCGACCAGGCGATCATACCCACGAAAAAGCCCCACTCGCAAGGAGTGGGGCCGAGACCAAAGAAGGACTAGAGCACGATCCCGTGCCGCTTGGCGTACGTCACCAGCGCCGCCCGGCCCTTGAGGCCCAGCTTGTCCATGATGCGCATGCGGTGCGTCTCGACCGTCCGGATGCTCAGGACCAGCTTCTCGGCGACCTGCTTGTTGGTCATCCCCTCCGCCAGGTACCGCAGCACCTCGCGCTCGCGATCCGTCAGATCCTCGTAGGACTGCGTCTCCTCGCCCGTGTCCACCCGGTCCAGGTAGTCCTGCATGACCTGCTTGGCCATGTCCGGCCGCAAGAAGGTCTCGCCGCGCATCACCTGGTGAATGGCGTCCAAGAGCTCGTTGTCCGCCGACTTCTTGAGCACGTAGCCCGACGCCCCCGCCTGGATCGTCCGGAACAGCAGCTCCTCGTTCTCGTGCATCGTCAGCATCAGGATCTTGGTCCGCGGGTGACGGCGCTTCAGCTCGTTGGCCGCCTCGATGCCGTTCATCTCGGGCATCGTGATGTCCATGACCACCAGGTCCGGGTGCAACTCCTCGGCCTTCTCGAGGGCCTCCTTGCCATTGGTGGCCTCGCCCACCACCTCGAGGTTGGGAACGCTCGAGAGCATCAGGCGAAGGCCGGTCCGGAGGATGGCATGGTCATCCGCCAGCATGATCCGGACCGGCTCGGTGAATTCGTACGACATGGATTGGCTACTTGTTCCTTCCTAGTGGGACTCCTCGGCGAGCGGCACCGACAGGGTCACGTTGACCCCCCGGCCCGGCGTCGACTCGATGGTACAGGTGCCCCCCACGAAGTCGGCCCGCTCCTGCATGCCGATGATCCCGACCGCGCTGCCCGCGCGGGTGAGGTGGGCGGTGTCCATACCAACCCCGTTGTCCTCAATTTTGACCTGAAGCTGATCGCTTGTAAACGTCATGGACAACGCCACCTGGGTCGCCTGCGAGTACTTGCCCGCGTTGACGAGCGCCTCCTGGACGATGCGGAAGACCGTCACCTCGGTCATGGGATCGAGCCGGCGATCCTCGCCATGCAGCGAGAAGAAGACGTCCATCTGGTGGCGCGCCGCGAAGTCGCGCGCGTACGACCGCACGGTCGAGGGGAGCCCCAGATCCTCCAGGAGGGGCGGGCGCAGGTTCACCGAGATCTGGCGCATGGTCTCCAGCGCCTCCCAGGTCTGCGTCTTGAGGTCGGGCAAGAAGCGCTTGACCTCCTCGAGGCTCGTCGCCCCGTCGAGCATCTTCAGGCCGAACAACAAGGACGTCAGCATCTGCCCCGCGCCCTCGTGGAGCTCACGGGCCACCTGGCGCCGCTCCTCCTCCTGGAGGGCGATGAGCCGCTTCAGGAGCTGGCGCCGACGATCCTCCAGCGTGCGACGGTGATCGCACGTGGGGTCCGGACAGAGTTCATCGGTATCGGGCATGAGGAGCTTTCCGTTCGCCGCTATGGAGCCGCACATGGCATTCCCCCTAAATCTTAACCGCTTTTTGCACGGTCGGCTCTTCGGCCGTGCCCGTCTCCGACTTCGGGCCACGGGCGACCAGGACCGACACCGGGGAGTGACTCACGACCTGGTTGGAGACGCTGCCCAGCAAGAAGCGCTGCAGACCGGTGCGACCATGGGAGCCCATCACGATGAGGTCCACATGCTCGTCCTCGGCCACGCTCAGGATGGCTTCAGCCGGCTGGCCGATGCGGCGGGTGGTGCGGTGGGGGATGTTGCGGGCCGCCAGGAATTCGGAGGCCTCCTGCAGGATCGCCTCGCTCTCCTCCTTGGTGGGGACCTCGAAGCCGCTCTCGGGGGCATAGACCATGGGGCCGACCGACCCCAGGTTGACCAGCTGCGAGACGACCAGGACGAGAACCTCCGAGCCGGTCACCGTCGCGAGATCGACCGCCTTTTCGAGAGCCAGGCGCGAGTACGCGGAACCGTCAGTGGCAAGCAACATTTTCATGGCGCATTCCCTCCTTACATTTCTTATTGTCTCAGGAAGGGCCTGCGGGATCATCCGGGAAAACTACCCCACCCCCGCTCCGGCACTGGAGATGCGGGTTTTTTGCCTACGTTCCGGCTACGGATCTCACTCGTCCTGGGCCTGCCGCTCCAGGGCGGCGCGGTCGTGCACGGTGATGACGCCGCCGCGCTCGTAGTGCAGGATCGCCGGGTCATGGGACCAGTCCCGGATGAGCCGGACGCACTCCTCGTAGGTGATGCCCACCATGCGCGACATGGTCGCATGGGGCAGCTTGGTCTTGAGGTGGTAGCCGTCCGGGCCCGACACCGCGCCGTCCTGGTCCATGGTCGTGAGGATGAGGCGCGCGAGGCGCGTCTTGGCACGACCGGAGATGACCATGTGCAGCGTGTCCTGGGACTCGCGCAGGCGCTGGGCGAAGGTGATGAGGAGCTTGAGGGCGATCTCGGGCGTGGTCGAGAGGTGGGCGATCAGGTCGTGCATGGGGATCTCGAGCACCTGGGTGGGCTCGCTGGCGATCGCCGAGCCCGGGGCGACCTTGCGATCGAAGGACGCCGCGACCCCGAACAGCTCGCCCCGGCGGATGAGGCGCAGGACCGTCTCCTTGCCGCTCGCAGCCGTCTTGCGGATCTGGATGCCGCCCGAGTAGACGAAGCGCAGGGCCGCCTCGAGGGGCTCGCCCTCGTGAAAGAGCGCCTGACCGCCGTCGAGGCGGATGAGGCGCGCGCGCTGCGCCAGGCTTTCGAGCTCGCTCTCGGCGAGGCTGTTGAAGAACTCCAGCTGCCGCAGATCGGCGGGGGTCGGAGTCAGGACCGCCATGATACCTCCCGGTGCCGTTCGCACCCGCTCCATCTTACCGCTTCCGGCGCTCGGCTACCACGCCCGCATGGAGCGAGCCCCCACGGAGGTCATCCGCGGGGGCTCGCATCGTTACTTGGCGCGTGGCCGGGGAGTGGGCGTCGGTGTGGGGACCGGCACGGGTTTGGCCGGTACGGTCTTGGCGACCTTGGCCTCCGGCTTGGCCAGGATCACCTGCCAGGCGGCGTTCTCGCGGGCCTCGCCGTGGTAGATGCAGCGCGTGCAGGCGTCGGCGACCGAGGGGACGAGGACGGCGGCGAGCAGGGCCGCGGGAATCAGGAAGCGCATGGTGTTACCCCTTTCGAAATCGTTCCAGGCGGTGACTAGTGGCCCGAGATGGGGCCGCCGTGCTCGGTGGCGTCGATGAAGCCCACGGCCCCCAGGCTCGCGTCCGAGAATTCGTGGTCCACGAAGGGGTAGCGCCCCTCCTCGGGGATGACGAACTCGACGACCGCGCCGTTGGACGAGCCCAACAGGACCGTCTGCAGGCCGCGCTGGACGTTCAGGGGGTTGCCGTCCAGGTAGACCTTGTCGAAGAGCGTGCCGACCACGTGGAAGCTCGAGGTGTCGGTGGGGCCGACGTTGAGGACGTACAGGCGGACGCGCTCGCCGGGCTTGGCCTTGAGCGGCTCGGCCACGTGCTTGCCGACCTTGCCGTTGAAGACGACGTGCGTCGGCTGCTTCTTCAGGGCCTTCTCGATGTCCGTGGTCAGGACCTTGGGGTTCTTGGCGTCCTTGGGCTTGGTGTAGAGCTCGGACTGGACCAGGACGTACTCGCGGTCCACCTTGTCGGGGTAGCCGCCCGTGGGGTCCACGATGACCGCGCCGTACATGCCCATCACCATGTGGTGCAGGAGCATCGGGGTGCCGCAGTGATACATGAAGACGCCCGGGTAGTTGGCGGTCCACTCGAAGTCGATGGACTGGCCGGGGCCGATGGTGCGGTACTTGTCGGTCGGGTTGACCATGGCCGCGTGGAAGTCGATGGAGTGGGGCATCGGGTAGGTGACGTTGGTGGCCTCGCTGGAGCGGTTGGTCATGGTGAAGATGACCTTGTCGCCCTGGCGCACGTGGACGGTGGGGCCCGGGACGGTGTCGCCGAAGGTCCAGCCCTCCATCTTGACGCCGTCCTCGACCTCGACCAGCTTGTGCGTCAGGTCGAGGCGGACGCGGTGGGTCTTGCCGGCGGGGACGGCCTTGAGGACGGGCGTCTGGGTGACGACGTCGCCGCCCTCGGTGAAGGGGCCGGTGTAGGCGGTGCTCGTGACCTTGGCCTCAGGGGCGCCGTAGACCATCTTGAAGGGCGCCGTGCCGGCCAGGGCGTAGGCGGCGGTGCCGACGGCCGACGCGATCAGGAGGGCGGGCAGGGCAACGTTGAACAGGCGACGGGACATGGGGGACCTCTTTCTCTTGTGCGGGTCAAAACCCTTTCGTTGTCCACAACCTACGCCCGCCAAGGGAGGTTTTCTTTGAGCTTTCTCATAAAGCGGAGAAGATCGGTAGTTTCCCGACCCCGAGGAAAAATACTGAGAACTCACGATGAAGGATGGCATTTTTGGCGATTTTAAGGTGAGTTGAGATCAGAATCTGGAATCGCCGCTGCTGTTTCTGCATGCCGACGCCGACCCAGACGGCCGGAGAGCCTACGATGGACCCCCGCATTCGCGAGGGTGACGGGAGGGCCGACTTGCCGGTGATGGGCCTTCGATGGACTTCCCGGTGATGGGCCTTCGACACGAGAGGCCGCCTTGGCGCCAAAGAAGGCTCGTCGTCGATGCGTGAGTAGGCGCTCCCGTCACCCTCGCGAATGCGGGGGTCCAGGGTCGCGACTCGGTGGCATCCGACGTCAGCGATACCAATGCCCCCGCGCCATGCAAAAAGCCCGCTCGGAGGTCCGAGCGGGCGAAAGGGGCCGGGGTTATTGCTTGCCGATCTGGATCCGCCACTCGACGGGGCCTTCCTCGAGCGGCGTCCACGAGTAGACGTTCGGACGCTCGAACTCGAACTGGTAGCGCAGCGGCCGCGGATCGTGGTCGTTCACGAGCACGAACGACTGGCCGGACTCCAGCGCGTCGAAGGTCTGGAAGATCGTCGGGTGCTTCTGGGCGGGCGGGATGACGCGGACGTCGAGGATGAGGGGGTCACTCACGGAAAAGCTCCTTTCAAGAGGCGATTTGTGTAACCAGGTTAAACCAAGCTCCGACCGGCTTCCATGAGCTAGCTCATACTGCCAAGTTTGGGAAATATGAGGGCCCTCATACTCCCCCCCGGCGCCGCGGCGTAACATGAGGCCAACGCTACGCACCAGAGGAGGAGACGGATGCAAACGCTCATCACCCCGGGCATGAAGGTCGATCAGGCGTTGAAGGCCTATCCCCAGACCCTGGACGTCTTCGTCGCCTACGGCTTCAAGCCGCTCAAGAATCCCCTCATGCGCCGGACCTTCGCCCACCTGGTGACCATCCAGGGCGCCGCCAAGATGCACCACTTCGACGACGACAAGCTCCAGCGCTTCCTGCATGAGCTCAACGCGCGCGCGGTGCTCGGCGGCAGCGCCCAGACGGCGGACGACGAGGAGCCCCCCCTCTACGACCTGCGCGACGTGGAAGGCCTGCGCCGGCAGAACATCGTCGTCACCCCCACGCTCGTCGAGGTCGACAACCGCGGCCTCGAGCCCCCCGAGCCCATGGTGCGGATCCTCGCCATCGCCCAGCAGCTCGCCCCGGGACAGGCCCTGGAGGCCCTCAACGAGCGCCAGCCGATGCTCCTCTACCCCAAGCTCGAGGAGCTTGGCCTCGAGCACCGGACCGAGCAGCTGCCCGAAGGCCACTTCCGCATCACCATCCGCCGAGGCCACTGACCATGAGCATGCCGAGCGCGATCGCCACGGACCGCAGCCCCTCCTTCTCCCTGCCCCTCCGCTACTTCATCCTCGGGGTCGGCTCGGTCTTCTTGTCGCTCCTCGGCATGGCCCTCTTCGGCGGCGAGCTCGTCCAGACCACCTGGACCCCGCGCCTTCTCGCCCTCACCCACCTCCTCGCCCTGGGCGGCATCCTCTCCATGATCATGGGCGCGAGCTACCAGCTGGTGCCGGTGGTCCTGTTGGCCCGCATCTGGAGCGAGCCGCTCGGCAAGGCGACCTTCGGCACGTACCTGGCGGGCACGCTCGGCATGGTCGTGGGCTTCTGGACCTGGCAGACCCGGATCCTCGGCATCGGGGGCGCCCTGGTGCTCCTCTCCGTCCTGGCCTTCCTCGTCAACATCGCGATCTCCATGACCCGCGCCACCTGGAACCGGGTCGGCGCCTACATGGCCGTCTCGCTCGCCATGCTGGTCGCCGCAGGCGCCGTGGGCGGCCTGCGGGTCCTGGGCTACGCCGCCCCCGAGGGGGCCGTGCCGCTCGCCAACGCGCTCGTGGCCCATGCGCACCTCGCGGCCTTCGGCTCGGCGAGCCTGCTCATCTTCGGGCTCTCCTACCAGCTGGTGCCCATGTTCGCCGTCACCCACCTCGTCGACCGCTTCGCCTGGCCCGTGCTGGGTCTTGGCACCGTGGGCGTGCTCGGGGTCGCCGGGGGCAGCCTCGCGCAGCTCGCATGGCCCGTGCAGCTCGGCGCCACGCTCATGGCCCTCGCGAGCTTCCTGTGGATGCACGACGTCTGGCGCATGTACCAGGGCCGCACCCGCCGGCAGCTGGACGTGGGGCTCATCATCTCGTACGGCTCGCTCGCCTACCTCGCCGTGGCCTGCGTGGCGGGGCTCCTCCTGGCCTGGGGAGTCCCCGTGCCCGGCGTGCCGGCCCCGCGCCTCATGGCGCTCTACGGCGCGAGTGCCCTCGGCGGCTGGATCACGCTGTCCATCCTGGGCTGGTTCTACAAGATCATGCCGTTCCTCGGCTGGTATCACCGCTACAGCACCCTGGTCGGCAAGAAGAAGGTGCCGCTCGTCAAGGACCTCTACGACGAGCGGCTCGGCCGGACCGGTTGCTGGGCGTTCCACGCGGGGCTCGTCGCCCTCGCCGTTTCCCTCGTCGCCGGCTGGGGACCGGGCGTGCAGGTCGGAGGGGCGATCGCCTCCGTCGGCGCCTTCACCGTCGTCCTCATGCTGGTCCAGGTCCTGCGTCGTTAACCGGCTCCGCGCGAGCCCTCTGGAAGGAGTAACCCATGCCAACCGAAGAAGCCGTCCGCAACGCCCTGAAGGCGGTCATCGACCCCGAGATCGGCCTGGACATCATCACCCTGGGCATGGTCTACGAGGTCGCCATCGACGAGGCGGGCAAGGTCTTCGTCGACATGACGCTCACCTCGCGGGGCTGCCCGCTCGGCCCCCACATCATCCACGGCGTCGAGACGGCCGCCAAGGAGCTCGCGGGCGTCACGGACGTCGAGGTGAAGCTGGTCTGGGATCCGGCCTGGTCGCCGGACCTCATCGAGCCCACCGCCCGCAAGGCCCTGATGGGGCGCTAGCAAGCACGCCGCCCCGGCCTGCGTGGCCGGGGCGGCGCAAATGTCGAGGGGCCCCCGGCCGGACGGGGGCCCCTCGCGTGATTCTTGGCAGACCCGATTCCGTCCGGCCGGGATCCCGTCTGCTTGGCAGCTACCATAGCCTCATTGTTCCTCAGGAGCGTTGGCTTTTTGCTAAATCGCCGCGTCGCCGGAACAAATTCAGTTGAAATCTTCGTTAGGTGTGACAAGGGTCATGGACCCGACACCTCGACGAACCCGTCCACCAGGTGGAACCTCGGAGCGAGCACCTTGTTGTGGACGTGGTGGTAGACGCCGCCCATGATCACGAGGCAACCGCCGAAGGCCCGGTCGTGCGCCTTGACCACCAGGTCCGGATGGTAGTGCTCGAGCTCCTGACGCCGCGTGTTCAAGACGCTCAGCTTGCGCTCCATGGCGACCTTGGCCTGCAGGGCGCGGCGACTCGCCTGGATCTTCTCCGGCGTGTGGGTACCCGCCATGGCGTCCTTGAGCTCCGAGCTCAGCTTGTCGTAGCTCGCCTGCGTCTCCTCGATCTCGGCCTGCAGGGCCTCGACCTGGGCGTCGACGTCCGCGATCCCCACCTCGATCCGGGTGGGCGTCTCGCTCACGGCCCCCATGATCCGGGCGTCCACCGACTCGCCCGCCTTGGCCATGCCCCCCACCAGGACCCGCTTGACGGAGATCCGATGGCGGGCCTCGAGCAGGCCGTGGACCGAGTCCGTCTCGATGGTGATGGAGCCGCCCGAGCGCAGCACCGTCTCCGAGTCGACGTAGTGGACCAGGATGTCCCGCTCGGCCTCGACGTGGGACTTGGCCCGGCACGAGCCCTTGACCTTCACGTCGCGGCCCGCCTTGAGGAAGGCGCCCTCGACGAAGCCGTCCACCTCGATGTCCTCGGTGGCCTGCACGTGGAAGCCGGGCAACACGTTCCCGCGCACCCGCAGGGTGCCCTCGAAGCTGATGTTGCCCGTCGAGAAGTCGATGTCCTGCACCTCCATGAGGGCCAGGACCGAGACGCGGCCCTTGTCCAGGAGGGGCAGGCCGGCGATGCTCGCCGTGATCTCCATGCCGTCCGCCGAGATCTGCACGTTCTTGCCGGGCAGGAGGTTCACATCCTTGCCCTTCTGGGCGGGGAGGGTGTCCCCCTTGACCGAGAGGCCCTCGGTGCCGTCCGTCGGAGGGATCTTGCGGGCCAGCACCTGGCCGGGATAGGCGTTGTCCACCCCGCTGACCTCGCGGTGATCGACGCGGCCGTCGACCTGCTCCTTGGGATGGGGCGAGTTCGACTGCATGAAGAAGTACTCGATGCGGGCGTCCTCGCCGCGCGCGGCCGGGCGACCCTGCGCGACCAGCGCCGCCTCCTGGGGCGGAAAGGCCGCCACGTCCGCGATCTTGTCGTCCAGCAAGCCCGCGACGACCCCATGCTCGGTGAGGACCTGGCGCAGGTAGCGCTCCTCGACGGGCACGGGCGGGAGGATCTCGACGTAGGCCGCGGTGCCCTCGCGGATCGAGACCCGGATGGTCGGTGGAGGGCTCTTGCCGCCTGATTCTTTCGCCGCCTGATCCGGCGAAATCTCCTCCGTTGCCATATCACAACCCCCGTGAGAGCATAAACCCACTGATATCGTACCCATCCGGCGGAATTTTAGCGTATGCGTCCCCGGCGCGCGATCTCCGGTCGCGGGCCCGGGATCGTAAGTTCGCTTAAGAAAGGCGCCGGGCCGGGCAGAAGCGAGTATAATGGCCCATGGATGCGCAGATGAGGACGTGACCCCCCATGAACAGTGCCCAGGACCGCTCGAGCTCTCACCGCAAGCCTCGCCCCGAGGTGAGCTCCTGCTATGGCCATCTCTCGGGCGTGCTGGCCGACCAGCTGTGCCAGTGGCTCATCGCCAAGGAGTGGATCACCGTCGAGCGCATGGGCGATCACCCCGTCGACGCCGAGCTGACGCTCGCCGGGCGCCAGGGGCTGGCCAACTGGGGCGTGGCGGTGGAGCTGCTCGAGACCTCGGCCCGCAAGCCGGTGGCGCTCTGCCATGAGGTCCATCTCGGCCAGCAGCACGAGCACGTGGGCGCCTACCTGGGCACCCTCCTGCGCGAGTGGCTCGAGCGCGAGGGGATCATCGTGCGGGAGGGCACCGGCCTGCGGCTCTCGGAGACGGGCCGCCAGGGCCTGATCCAGGCCGGGCTGATCTCCGCCGAGTAGGGCGCTTCCGAATCACCAAGAAAGACACGAATCGCCGCTCCCGTCATTCCCGCGGAAGCGGGAATCCAGCGTCGCCGACGTCGGTAGCAGCGGGATAGCACTGCTCTGGACCCCCGCTTGCGCGAGAGTGACGGGAGCGCCAACAGGCGTCTGAACTGGCGAAAATGCGGAGAAAGTGCAAAGCCCCCGATGTGCGTCGGCTGCTGTTCTCCGCACGTCGGGGGCTTTGCGCGGCTTCGGCCAAGGGGAGCCGAGGCCGTTCCTGCCTCTTGCGTCAGGGCGTTTCCCTGCCACGTTTCTAACGATACCCTTGACCTACAGTGCCCGGCATCCGTAATTTATCCGTAATCTACCCATGAGGCATCTCATAGAGGCTTCGGGGGACCCATGGTAGGCTCTAGGAGCCACCGACGAGCGGCACGCGCCGACTCTGGAAATGGAGCCTCCCCCATGATTCCCCTGCAGATGGCCCCCAAGCCTCCCGATCGCCCCTGGATCCCGCCGGCTTCCCTCATCGCGGGGCAAGCGGCCCAGGGCCTCTCCTGGCTGTTCCTCATCCTCACGGCCTGGCCATCCACCCCCGGCCTCAGCATGCCGGGCCTCGCCTGGATCCACATGGTGGCCCTCGGCTGGCTCACCATGACGGCCCTCGGCGTCCTGGTGCACGTGATCCCGGGCTTCATGGACGTCGACTGGAAGCTCGAGGGCCTCGCCCGCTGGTCCCTGCTGCCTTTCGGCATCGGCATCGCCACGTTGGTCCTGGGCTTCGCCCTGGTGCAACCCTGGGCGCTCGCCCTGGGCTCCAGCCTGATCGCCCTCGGGCTCGCGGGCTTCATGGGGCCCGCCGTCCTGACCATCCTGAGCTTCAAGCCGACGCCCGAGCTCAAGACGCCCTTCAAGACGGGCTTCCTGACGGTCCTCGGCTCCCTGGCCCTCGCGGCCGTGCTCGGCGTGACCATGGCCTGGGCGCTCGCCGGGGCCCCGTGGCCCGCAGCGCTCGTCCACCTGCCGCCCATCCACGCCATCCTCGCGGGCGGCGGCTGGCTCAGCCTGCTCATCTTCGGCGTCTCGACCCGCACCATCTTCCCCATCACGGGCCGCCGCCGCACCAAGCTGCCGCTGCACGCCTTCGTCTCGGCGGGCTTCACCATCGGCGCGGGCGTGCTCGTGCTGGGGCTCATCCCGGGCATCGCCCATCCTGCCGTGCGGTGGCTCGGCATGGGGCTGGTGGCGATCGCCGCCGTCTGCTACCTGATCGACATGATCCGACTGATCCTCGGCGCGCCCAACGACCACAAGCCGCCCATCGCCTACGTCGCCTCAACCCTCGTCTACCTCCTGGCCACGGTCGGCCTCGGCCTCGCCGTCACCGCCGGTCGCGCGGACCTGCAGGCGGCCCTCGCCTACGTGGCGCTCGTCGGGTGGATGGGCCTGTCGGTGAACGGCTACCTCCACCACATCGGCATCCGCCTCCTGGCCACCGTGGCCAGGGGCGAGGACGACGAGACCCGCCCCATCGACCTCCTGGACGCGCGCCTCTCGTGGCTCGCCTTCGGCGCCCTGCAGGTGGCCGTGGCCGGAGGCACGATCGCTCTTTCCTCGAGCAACGGTCAGCTCCTGCCGGTCTTCGGCGCCTTCGGCCTCCTGGGCTGGCTCTCGATCTTGCTCAACGTCCGGACCGCATGGAGGCGAGCCACCGCTCGCTGAGCAGGCGCCTCCTTTCCGCCCGAGCCCTCGCTCTTCGACCTCCCTGGCGAGCGACTAATCGGCCGCGGGGATTTAGGTTGGACTCGCGTACAAAAAAACGACATGGCGCTCTATCGTCTGACTCGCCTCCGGCAGAACGAACCTGCCGAGCCTTTCTAGAGGAGAGCGCCCATGACACGCAAGACCCTCGTCTGCCTCGCCACGGCCGTGACCGCCGCGACCGTCCAGCTCGCCGGCTGCGGCCAGCACCCGAACCAGCCGAACGCCCCTGCTTCGACCGTCACCGCACCGAGCGCGCAGCTGCAAGTCGATCAGTCCGCCGAGGAGTTCCGGCAGCTGCACCGGGCCATGGCGGCAGCCCTCAACCTGACCGACGCGCAGCGGGCCCAGCTCCGGGCCATCAAGCAGCGCCACCGGGATCCTGAGGCCAAACAGGCCCTCAAGGCGCAGCTGCGCATGCTCGGCCGGATGATCTCCGCCGAGACCGTGGACCCGGCCGGCATCACGGAAGCCATCAACGACATGGTGACGGCCTTCCGAGCCAGGGTCCCCCGCAAGGTCGCCAAGGCGAGCGAGATCCGCGAGGTCCTAACGCCCGAGCAGCGGCAGCGCGTTGGCACGCTGCTCAACGAGAACGCGGACGCGATCAAGAACGCCATGGACCGCATGCGGGATCAGGGGGTCGCCGCGATCTCGGCCAACATGAACCTGACGCCCGAGCAGAGCGCGGCCCTCCAGGAGCTCAAGGAGCAGGACGAGATTTCCGACGAGCGCAAGTTCGACACCATGCGCGCGGCCATCACGACCTTCATGACCGACGGTAACCAGGCGGCGCTGCGCTCGAGCATCGAGAGCGTCCTGACCACCGAGAACGTCCAGCCGACCGTCGAGTGGATCGCGACGCTCAACCGGGTCCAGCGTCAGCAGCTGGTCGCCAACATGCGCTCCTACATGCACCAGCTCCGCCGGCTGCACCGGGACATGGAAGCGGACATGGGCATGGGCGGCGGCGCGGATGACGGCGCGGACGGCCCCATGGACGGCGCTCCGGGCGGTAGCGCGGGGGACGGCTTGAGTGACGCCACGAGCAGCACCCCGGCCGGCACCACGGGAAGCAACTAGCCCATCGGGGGGCGCCGGCGTCCGCGCCGGCGCCCCTCCTCACCGGGCCGTCAGCTTGACCATGAACGTGCTCAAGGCCTCGGGCAGGTCCTGCGGGTGGCGCAGGATGGAGAAGCGCTGCGAGCCGAGCATCTGGGGCAGGTAGTCGCGCGCCTGCTTGTCGACCGCGAGCGCATGGACGTGCACGCCCCGGGCCTCCGCCTCACGGATGGCCTGGCGGATGTCCCCGATGCCGTAGCGCCCCTCGTATCGGTCGTAGTCGTTGGGCTTGCCGTCGCTGAGCAGCAAGAGCACGCGGTGCTTCGCCTGCTGGGTGAGGAGGCGCTCGGTGGCATGCCGCAGGGCCGGACCGATGCGGGTGTAGCCCTGGGGCTCCAGGGCCCCGATCAGCGGCTTCACGTGGCCCCAGCCCTGGTGGAACGCCTTGAGCGGTCGATAGAAGACCTGGTTGCGGGTGTGGCTGTGGAAGGCCGCGATCTCGAGCCGGTCCTTGAAGTGGGCGCACACCTCGGTGAGCACCAGGAGCGTCTCCTTGCAGACGTCCAGCACCCGGCGGTTGTCCACGTAGGCGTCCGTCGAGAGGCTCGTGTCCAGAAGGACCAGGACCGCCAGGTCCCGCTTGCGCTTCTGGTGGTCGAGGTAGATCTCGTCGAGCGGGCTCTGGCCCGCATGAATCCGGACCTGGTTGTCCACGACGGCGTTCAGGTCGAGCTCCGGGCCCTCCTTCCGGCGCCGCACCTGCTCGTTGGCCCCCAGCGCGCGCTCCATGGCCTTCTTGAGCCGGCGCACCACGGCAGCCTGCTTCGCGAGCTGCTCGGCGTACCAGTCGGGGTTCCGCTCGGTGAAGGGGCGGACGAAGACGCGGCACCAGTCCTTGCGATAGGCGCGTTTCTTGGGATCCCACTCGTCGTAGGGGATGCCGCCCGCACCCGCGTCGGCGGCATCGCCCGCGCTGTCCCCCATGAGCAGCTCGGCGCGGTAGACCGAGTGCACGGCGTCGTCGACGCGGATGACCTCGTTCATCTTGAGCTCGCGCATGGCCTCGAGCTGCTCGTCCATGTCGTCGGCGCCGTCGAAGTCCCGGGCGCTGCCCCGGTACTCGTCCAGGGTCTCGACCTTCTCGAAGTTGTGGTGGAGGGTGTACTCTTCCTGCGCTTCCTTGTCGATGGAGGTGCGCTTCACGTCCTCCTGCACGGGGGCTTCGGCCTCGGTGCCCTCGATGGCCTGCTGCGGTTTCTCGCTGCCCGCGGCCCCCACCCCCGGGGACAGGCCCTGGAGCCTGGGCATGAGGCGGTAGGCGAGGGCGGGCGGGAGGCCCTCCTCGGGGACGGGATCCCAGGCGGAGCGCTTCAGGCGTGAGACTTCGGCGGCCTCGTAGGCCTCGAGGGGCACTGCGAGACCGGGATAGGTCGCAAGTACCTCACGCGCCCAGGCGAGGCCCACGGGATCGGGGCCGGCCTGGTCGGCGAAGCGCTCGGTGCGCGCGGCCTCGGCGAGGACGACCGTGAGGAGCTTGAGGACCATGAGGTTGTAGGCCGGGTCCTCGAAGAATTCGGCGCGCTCGGGCAGGAGGAGGTGGCGGCCGTCGGTGCCGGGCAGGTCGGTGGTGGGTCGGACGAGCAGGGGCAGGCCCGAGAGGGCACGGGCGAGGACTTGCAGGCGCTCGCGGTGGTCGGCGAGCGGGATGCCCGCCTCCTGGCGGCGGTTGAGACCGGGGTCGCGGGTGACCCACTGCCAGGTACGGCTGAAGCCCTGCCAGATGAGCAGGTGTAGGTCGAGGTCGAAGTTGACGGTGAAGGCTTTCTTGGCCATGGATGGCCTCCCCTTGTAAGTGCCGGTAGCAATCCATTCAGTCGGCGGCTGACGCCTCCGTCACCCTCGCGAAAGCGGGGGTCCAGAGCAGCTCGGTACGGCAGCCGCCGGGGTTGGCGACCCTGGATTCCCGCCTTCGCGAGAATGACGGGGAGCGGCAATCCCCGGTAACGAGGGCTTTCCGGAGCTAGAAGTGCAAGTCCGCGAGGTCCTGCAGGTTGGAGGTGACCTCCGGATCGTCCGAGAGCGCGTTCACGATGGCCACATGGCAGGCCATGCGGGGCGGCAGGCCCGTGGCGATGAGCTTGGCCGCACCCACCAGGAGCCGTGTCGAGGGCGCCTCCGAGAGGCCCAGGTGCGTGAGGTTGCGGATCTTGCCCGCGAGCTTGACCAGCTGCCGCGCGGCCTCCGGCTTGACGCCCGTCTCGGCCACCACGATCTCGGCCTCCACCTCGGAGTCCGGGTACTCGAAGTTCAACGCCAAGAAGCGCTGACGCGTCGAAGGCTTGAGCTCCTTGAAGCCCTGCTGGTAGCCCGGGTTGTACGACACCACCAGCATGAACTCCGCGGGCGCCTGGATTACCTCGTTGAGGCGGTCCAGGTACAGCCGCCGCCGGTGATCCGTCAGCGAGTGGATGACCACCAGCGTGTCCGCCCGCGCCTCGAGGAACTCGTCCAGGTAGACGATGGCCCCCTCGCGGACGCCCTTGGTGAGAGGACCGTCCACCCAGACCGTGTCCCCGCCCAGGATCAGGTGCCGGCCCAGGAGGTCGCTCGCCGTCGTGTCCTCGTTGCACGCGATGGTGACGAGGGGACGCCCCAGCCGCTCGGCCATGGCCTCCACGAAGCGCGACTTGCCGCAGCCCGTGGGGCCCTTGAGCAGGAGCGGCAGCCGCTGCTCGGACGCCAGGCGGAAGACCTCGGCCTCCCGGCCGACCTCGCGGTAGTAAGTGGGGGTTTCGAGCATCTCGCGTTCTCCGTTCTATATATAGGAAGAGCCGGCCCCCTCCGGGGGGCCGGCTCCGGAGCACTAGCCCAGGGCTTCCTTCGTCCCGGCGGGCAGATTGGCCGCCTTCCGCGCCTCCGCCACGGGCATGCCGTACCGGAAGAACTGGAAGATGTACAGGCCGATGCCCAGCGTGAACAGGCTCGCGGCCAAGACCAGACCGAGGAAGTGCGGGTGCAGCTCCTTCTGGACCAGGAGGAAGTCCAGGCCCATCTTGCGCTCCAGGTAGACCTGGGTCACGCCCGCCACCCCGAAGGCCGTCGTCATGGCGACCATGCCGATGTTCGAGCACCAGAAGGCCGCCACATCGACGGGGCTGTCGAAGAGCTTGCGACCGGTGAGCTGCGGCAGCGCGTACAGGATGACCGCGAAGTTGATCATCGCATAGGCGCCCCAGAAGGCCAGGTGGCCGTGCATGGCCGTGACGAGGGTGCCGTGGGTGTACATGTTCACGGCGGGCAGGGTGTGGGCGAAGCCCAGGAAGCCCGCGCCCACGAAGGACATGATGGCGCAGCCGATCGTCCAGTTGAGCGCCGACTGGTTCGGGTGCTTGGCGCCGCCGCGGCGGGCCATCGCCACGGCGTAGATCGCCATGCCGAGGAACGCCAGGGGCTCGAGGGCGCTGAAGATGCCGCCGATCATCAGCCAGTACTTGGGAGCACCGATGTAGAAGTAGTGGTGACCGGTGCCGAGGATGCCCGAGAGGAAGGTGATGCCGACGATGACGAACAGCCACTTCTCGATGACCTCGCGGTCCACGCCGCTGAGCTTGATCAAGAGGAAGCTGAGGATACCGCCCATGATGAGCTCCCAGACGCCCTCCACCCACAGGTGGACGACCCACCAGCGGAAGTAGCTGTCGAGGGTCTGGTTGTCGAAGGTGATCATGCCGGGCAGGTAGAGGAGCGCCGCCGAGAAGAGGCCGCCGTAGAGGACCGTCCCCGTGGTGCTGAAGCGCGGAGCCTTCCACATGGTGAGCCCGATGTTCGCCAGGAACATGAGCACGTTCACCACGACCAGGTAGTCGAGGGGCCGCGGGATCTCGAGGAACTTGCGGCCCTCCCACCAGTTGACGTGATAGCCCGCCAGCGCGATGACGCCGACCACCAGGAAGCTGACCAGCTGGACGTAGGCCATGGGCACCGAGAAGAGCTCGCGTTCCGACTCCTCGGGGATGATGAAGTAGGCGGCTCCCATGAAGCCCAGCAACAGCCAGACGACCAGGAGGTTCGTGTGCACGGCGCGGGCCGTGTTGAAGGGAATGAGGTTGTGCAGGACGTCGTAGCCCATGTGCGCGAAGCCCATGATGAAGCCGTAGACGATCTGCAGGCCGAGGAGCAGGACGGCCGACAGGAAGAACCAGTAGGCGACCTTCTGGGATTGGTACTTCAGGGTCATGGTCTCTCTCCTAGCGCAGCGTGGCCAAGTACTTCACCAGGTCCTGGCGCACGTCTGGCGCGAGGCCCAGGTTGGGCATCTTGGTCCCGGGGCGAATCTTCTGGGGGTCGGCGATGAAGGCGTCCATCTCATCGGCCTTCATGCGGCTCGCGATACCGTTGAGCGCGGGGCCCACGTTGCCGCCCTTGCCGTCGACCGAGTGGCAGCCCATGCACACCGAGGAGAAGTAGGCCGGAGGGGCCGCATGGTTGGCGGCAGTGCCGGCGGTGACGACGGTGGCGGCCTGAGCGGGCTGGCCCAGGTCGGGCTTCTTGGGGAAGCCGTTGAGGTCGACCTCGCCCGACCACTTGAAGAAGGCGATCAGAGCGTCGATCTGCTCGTCGTCGAACTTGTACTGGACCATCTTGCGCTCGCCGGGATACATGGCCTGGGGGTCCTTGAGGAAGGCCTTCATCCACTCGGGGCCACGGCGCTCGTAGACCTTGGTCAACTCGGGCGCGTAGTACGCACCCTCGCCGAACAGGGTGTGGCAGCCCATGCAGTTGTTGGACTCCCAGATCTCCTTGCCGTGCACGACCTGGGCGGTCATGTTCTGCTGATTGGTTTGCTTCGGTACCTGGCGCAAGGTGTCGACGGTCAGACCGAGGAAGATCACCGAGAAAAGGGCGGTGCCTCCCACGAAGAACGCCCTTGCTTGGGATTTGGTTAGCATCGTGCTCGCTCCTAAGAAGGGAAAGGCTTACAGGGTTAGAACGAGCTTAACGGGCAAGTTAGGAGGCCAATATGAGAAAGCTCAACTATCGGGCGGGGGAAACTACGTAAAACTAACACGGACGCTCCGTTTTCGGAGCGTCCGTGCCAAAGGTAAGGGAAAACCGTCTTAACTGCGGATGTTTTCCCGGATTTACTTCAGAGAGAGCACAGCCTTGACGATCTCGGCGCGCTTCTTGGGGTTGCCCACCGAGTAGGCCATCATGGTGCCGGGCTTGACCTTCGAGGGGTCCTTGAGCCAGGTGTCGAGGCTCTTGGCATCCCACTTGGCGAAGGAAATGCCGGCCGAGACCGGCTTCTTGCCCGCGAGGCCGTGCAGGCCGGGGCCGACGAGCTGCTTATTGGCGGGCGAGATGTCGTGGCAGGTGACGCAGGCGCTCAGGGCGGCGGCGGCATCCGCGGCCTGGGCGGGCGCGGGCAGCGCGGTCGCCATGAGCGACAGGGCCGCAACACCCATGAGAATCCGGTTGAGCATGGTGCTAACTCCTTCTTGGTAGGGGCTCTGAGGTGACCGGTCCGCTAGGTATACGGTCCCCTTCCGAGCCTAACAGGCGATCCGGCCCGAGCAGATCCGGGAAAACTACGGAGAACCGACCCCTGTCCGCCTCCGACCCTACGGCGAGGCGCTCAGGGGGCCCGACCCCGGGCGCCCGCTCCGCCTGTCGCGCATCCCTTGCGACAGGCGGGCGAGACGCTCCGGGGTCAGGAGCACCTCGGCGCGAGGAAAGAGGGTCCCTTCCTCGTGCCGGATGTGCGCCTGGTATAGCTCGCACAGGGTCTCCGACAGGTGGCGCAGCCCGGCGATCGCCTCCTCGTCCAGCCTCTCGGTCTCGACCATGCGTCCGGCGAGGCGGTCGAAGGCGACCAGGATGGGCTCGAGCCGCATGTGCTCCTGCTCCAGATCGTCGAGGACCTGGAGGCACTCGGGATCGGCCGTCTCCCGCAGGATCGGGTACAGGTCCTCCTCCTCGTCGGCCGTGTGGTGGATGCCCGTCGTGGACAGGAAGCCGTGGACGCTCTCGAGCACGGCCAGGGCCTCGGCCCGGATCACCGGATTGTCGTCCGCCAGCCGATCGGCGATCCCCGGCAGGAGGCCCATGCGCTGCTCGATCCGGCGGTGGCAGGAGCGCATCACGGCAAACGGGCTGTCGACGGACGGGGTCAATCCAAAGGGCTCGGCAATCATCGGGGCGTCCTCGCGGATCGGGGCAACCTGAGTTCAGGCTAGCACTCGCGCCCCGAGGGCTCTATGAGGTAGCTCAGAGAGCGAAGCCCGCTCAAATCGCGGCGTTCGATCGGTAGCGAATACGGATCTTTGGCGTTTTCGGGAAAATACGGATGTTTTTTTCGCGACGCATGCTCAAGCATTGGCCACTATGGGGCGTCCGACCTAAGTTACCCAGTTTCATCGCCAAATCACCCGGATCGCCTTATCTACCGGCAATTTCAGCCCCTCGAAAGGGAGACAACGATGCTCAAACGACTTCTCCTGGGTTCCATCCTCGCCCTGCCGGCCGTCCTCGCTCCTGGCGCGGCCATGGCCGCCCCGATGACCGACAGCCTGATGATCTGGCAGACCTACAACGTCACGCCGGGTCCCGATCGCCACGACTGGGTCGTGTACTACACCAAGCAGTACTGGCTCAACCCCAACGTGGGGATCTACGCCTTCTACAACACCACCCAGAGCGGGACGGTGCGCGGGATGTACAAGCTGCCCTTCGGCGACGGCTACTCGGCGACCGCCATGGCCGGCGTCCGCGCCTCGGGCATCGGCAACAGCTCTGCCAAGGCGAGCGCTGCCTTCAAGGAGGGCCCGGAAGTCGCCCTGACGCTCGCCAAGACCTTCGGGGGCGGGTTCTCGGTCAACGTGCTCGGATCGTACGCCCGGCTCTGGGAGCTGAACGCGGGTCCCGCCGCCACTCCCAACACCGGAGAGCCCACCAACCTGTACTTCTACGGCGCCAACCTCAACCAGGTCGTCGCCCCCGGCACCAGCGTGTCGGTCGGCGTGCTCGGCAACATGCTGACGGGCGCCTGGACCAGCACCAAGTTCCACAACTTCGGTCCCACCCTCACCCTCACCCAGAGCTTCTAGGCAAGGGCGGGTCTCCTACCGTCGGCCCCGCCCCACCGGCGATCGCCCTCTAGCCGTGACGGGCCTCTAGCGGCGATCGCAGCACGGCCAACCGCTCCCACACCCACACAATGGAGGTTCACTAGATGCACCGGAAACTGCTCCTCGCGACCGGCATCGCTGCGCTCGCCATGCTGCCTTTCGTGCCTGCCCTGCAGGCCCAGGCGGCCGAACCCGGCGTGCCCAGCATGACCGACGCGGAGTTCATGCGCGGCAAGGAGATCTTCTTCCAGCGCTGCGCAGGCTGCCACGGCGTGCTCCGCAAGGGCGCGACCGGTAAGCCCCTCACGACGGACATCACCCGCAAGAAGGGCTACGACTACCTCAAGAACATCATCACCAACGGCACTCCGGCCGGCATGCCGAACTTCGGCACCGGCAAGGAGCTGACCATGGACGAAGTGGACATCATGGCCCGCTACGTCATGCAGGAGCCCCCGCAGCCGCCCGAATGGGGCATGAAGGAGATGCTCGGCACCTGGAAGGTCGTCATCCCGACCGACAAGCGGCCCAAGGCCCCCCAGCACAAGCTGAACATCAACAACATGTTCTCGGTCACGCTGCGCGACTCGGGCGAGATCGCCCTCATCGACGGCGACAGCAAGAAGATCGTCAACATTATCAAGACGGGCTACGCCGTCCACATCTCGCGCATGTCGGCCTCGGGCCGCTACCTCTACGTCATCGGGCGCGACGGCAAGATCAACCTGATCGACCTGTGGATGGCGAAGCCCGACACCGTCGCCGAGATCAAGATCGGCATGGAGGCCCGCTCGGTCGAGACCTCGAAGTACAAGGGCTACGAGGACAAGTTCGCGATCGCCGGCTCCTACTGGCCGCCCCAGTACGTGATCATGGACGGCGACACCCTGAAGCCGCGCAAGATCATGGCCACCCGCGGCATGACCGTCGACACCCAGGAGTTCCACCCGGAGCCCCGCGTGGCGTCGATCGTCGGCTCGCACTACACCCCGGAGTTCATCGTCAACGTCAAGGAGACGGGCAAGATCCTGGTCGTCGACTACAAGGACCTCAAGAACGTCAAGGTCACCGAGATCGAGGCGGCCCGCTACCTGCATGACGGCGGCTTCGACTCCACCGGCCGGTACTTCCTGGTGGCGGCCAACGCCTCCAACAAGATCGCGGTCGTGGACACCAAGACCAGCAAGCTCGTGAAGCTGGTCGAGGTCGGCAAGACCCCGCACCCCGGCCGCGGCGCCAACTTCATCGATCCGCAGTTCGGCCCGGTCTGGGCGACCGGCCACCTGGGCGACGACTCGATCAGCCTGATCGGCACGGATCCCGTCAAGCACCCGAAGAACGCCTGGAAGGTCGTTCGCACGCTGTACGGCCAGGGCGGCGGCTCGCTGTTCATCAAGAGCCACCCCAAGAGCAAGAACCTCTGGGTCGACACCACCCTGAACCCCGACAAGGCCATCCACGGCTCGATCGCGGTCTGGAACGTGGGCAACCCCGAGGGTGACTACGAGACCATCGACATCGTCAAGCTGGCGGGTGTCGCCGGGGGCCGCGTGGTCCAGGGCGAGTACAACCAGAAGGGCGACGAGGTGTGGTTCTCGGTCTGGGCGCCCAAGGAAGAGCAGTCGGCGCTGGTCGTCCTCGACGACAAGACCCGTAAGCTCAAGGCCGTCATCAAGGACAAGCGCCTGGTGACGCCGACCGGCAAGTTCAACGTGTACAACACCCAGCACGACATCTACTAGGCTGGAGCGCCTAACGAAACTGTTCCGTCCAGCCGCAAGGCGGCCACAGGCGACACATGCCTGGTTTCGTTAGGTGCTAAGCGGGAGGACGGGCCTCCCCCGTCCTCCCTTCTCTCTTCCGGTAATGGCGGCCTGTTCACGTACTAAGTACGGATGAAGCGGCCGCCATTTCCCTTGAGAATCTTCCAATTAAGGCAAGGAGAGTCACCCATGAAAGCTGGCTGCGTCTATCTCGTCGGAGCGGGTCCCGGGGATCCGGATCTCCTCACCGTCAAAGCCCTCCGGCTCTTGCGGGAGGCCGAGGTCCTGGTCTACGACCGGCTCGTCAGCTCGGACATCCTGTCGCTGGTGCCGCCCGGCGTGAAGCGCGTCTTCGTGGGCAAGGCGAGCAGCCGTCACTCCATGCCGCAGGACCAGATCAACGAGCTCCTGGTGAAGCTCGGCAAGAGCGGCCGTCGGGTGGTCCGTCTCAAGGGCGGCGATCCCTTCATCTTCGGTCGGGGCAGCGAGGAGGCGGAGTTCCTCACGCAGCACGGCGTCGCCTTCGAGGTGGTGCCGGGCATCACCTCGGCCTCGGCGTGCAGCGCCTACGCGGGCATCCCCCTGACGCACCGGGGGCTCGCGACGGGCGTGCGCTTCGTGACGGGGCACTGCAAGAACGACATGCCCCTGGACCTGGACTGGCAGTCCCTGGCCGATCCGAACACGACGCTCGTGGTGTACATGGGCTCGGCGACCGCACCGACGATCAGCCGCGAGCTGATGGCGGCAGGGCTTTCGGCCGAGACGCCGGTGGCCCTCATCGAGAACGGGACGACCCCGCACCAGCGCATCGCCCGCACGACGCTGGACGCGATGCCGACGGAGCTCGTGCGGCAGAAGTTCAAGACGCCGACCCTGCTCATCATCGGCAAGGTGGTGGACCTGGCGGACACCCTCGCGTGGGATCCGTTCGGGGATCGCGTGCAGGGGTGGTTCGCGCATGCGTAAGTCAGGGGGGATCCCCTCTAGAGGGGGGGGAGCTCTTGGGAGGGGAAGTCACACCCAAGATCCTAAGGAGCCACCTGGTTTTCCCCCCTCCCATGATCCCTACCCCCCTCTAGAGGGGGGCCGGGGGGGTCCTCCTTATTCGCTTCTCGGCCTGGCCCTCGTGCTCTTGCTCGCGATCCCGGCGTTCGCCTCCCCCCTTTCCCCCGAGCGCCAGAAGGAACTCGCCTACATGGTCCGCCAGGACTGCGGCTCCTGCCATGGCCTCCAGTTCAAGGGCGGCCTCGGCCCGGCCATCCGGCCCAGCGACCTCAAGGGCAAGGACGCCAAGGCCCTCGAGCGGATCATCCTCGACGGCTCGCCCGGCACGGCCATGCCCCCCTGGCGCCCGCTGCTCACCGAGCCGGAAGCCGCCTGGATCGTCGAGCAGTTGCAGAAAGGATTCCCCGATGCGCGCTAGAGTCGGCCTCGCCCTGCTCACCGCCCTCACCCTCACCGGCTGCGCGGCCACCCTGCGCGAGCAGGCGCCCCGCGGCACGGGGGACCTCGGCGTGGTCATCGAGCGCGCCGTCGGCCGCGTCCAGATCGTCGAGACCACCCGCCACACCGTCCTCGGCTCCGTCGCGGGCCTCGGCGACCTCTCCCACGCCAGCGTCAACTTCAGCCGCGACGGCCGCTACGCCTACGTCTTCGGTCGCGACGGCGGCCTCACGAAGATCGACCTGCTCACCATGAAGCTCGTCAAGCGCGTCGTGCAGGGCGGCAACAGCATCGGCGGCGCCATCTCCCAGGACGGCAAGCTCATCGCCGTCTCCAACTACGAGCCGGGCGGCGTCAAGATCTTCGACGCCGACACCCTGGAGCAGCTGAGCGAGATCCCCGCCGTGCCTGCCGACGGCGGCAAGGCCTCCAAGGTCATCGGCCTCATCGACGTGCCCGACCAGCGCTTCGTCTTCAGCCTGTTCGAAGCCGGCGAGATCTGGGTGGCCGACTGCCAGGATCCGCGCAAGCCCAAGCTCACCAAGCACACGGACATCGGCCAGGAGCCCTACGACGCCTTCATCTCACCGGACGGCCGCTACTACGTGGCGGGCCTCTTCGGCGAGGACGGCCTCGCCATGCTCGACCTCTGGAACCCGCAGGCGGGCGTCCGCCGCATCCTCGACCGTTACGGCCGGGGCAAGGAGAAGCTGCCCGTCTACAAGATGCCCCACCTGGAAGGCTGGGCGCTGACGGGCCAGGAGGCGCTCGTGCCCGCGGTGGGCAGCCACGAGGTGCTCCTCGTGAACAACGCCACCTGGAAGGAAGTGGGCCGCATCCCCGTCCACGGCCAGCCCGTCTTCGTCGTGGCCCGCCCCGACGGCCGCCAGGTGTGGGTCAACTTCGCCTTCCCCAACAACGACGTCGTGCAGGTCATCGACGTGCCGAGCCGCAAGGTGGTCAAGACCCTCAAGCCCGGCAAGGGCGTCCTGCACATGGAGTTCACGCCCCGCGGCGAGGAGCTCTGGCTCTCGGTCCGCGACGAGAACCGCCTGGAGATCTACGACGCCAACCGCCTGGAGAAGGTCGGAGAGCTGAGCTCCGACCGGCCGAGCGGCATCTTCTTCACCGTGCGGGCCGGAAGGATCGGGATGTAGCCATGTACTCCCTGGAGCGTCAGCTGCTGAACGACTTCCAGCGGGACTTCCCGCTGGTTCGGCGCCCCTTCGCCCGGATCGCCCGGCAGCTGGGCGTCTCCGAGGCCGAGGTGCTCGACGCCCTCAGGCTCCTCAAGGCCGAGGGGACCATCAGCCGGGTGGGCCCGGTCTTTCCGCCCAACCGCATCGGGGCGAGCACGCTGGCGGCTCTCGCCGTGCCGGCCGAGCGCCTGCAGGCCGTCGCCGAGCTCGTGAGCGCCCTGCCCGAGGTCAACCACAACTACGAGCGGGAGCACCGCTTCAACCTGTGGTTCGTCGTGACGGCCGCGAACGCCGAGCGGCTGCGCGCGGTGCTCGCCGAGATCGAGGAGATGACGGGCCTCGCGGTGCTCGACTTGCCCATGGTCCAGGAGTACCACATCGATCTGGGGTTCGAACTGTCATGGAGCTGACCGAACGCGACTTCCAGCTGATCGCCGCCATCCAGGACGGCCTGCCGCTCGTGCCCGAGCCGTTCGAGGACATCGGGCATGCCCTCGGGATGTCTGCGGACGAGGTGATCGAGCGCCTGCAAGCCTTCCTCGACGACGGGATCATCAAGCGCATGGGCGTGGTGGTCCGCCACCACGAGCTGGGCTACCGCGCCAACGCCATGACCGTCTGGGACGTGCCCGACGACCAGGTGGACGCGATCGCCCGCCGCATGTCCGCAACGGGCCTCGTCAGCCTTTGCTACCGGCGCCCCCGGCGGCCCGGCTGGTCCTACAACCTGTTCTGCATGATCCACGGCAAGAGCCGCGAGGAGGCCCTCGAGAAGATCGCGACCCTCAGAGCCCTGGAGGGCCTCGCGGACGTCCGCTACGAGGCGCTCTTCAGCACGCGGCGCTTCAAGCAGCGGGGGGCCCGCTACATGGTCGCGAGGAGCTAGCCATGGACCAAATGGACCGCGCGATCGTCAACGCGCTGCAGGGGGGCTTCCCCGTCTGCGATCGCCCCTACGCGGAGGTCGCCAGTCGCCTGGGCCTCGACGAGGCCGAGCTGATCGCCCGGATCCAGGGCCTCTTGGAGCGCGGCATCCTCTCGCGCTTCGGACCCATGTACCACGCCGAGCGCATGGGCGGCAGCCTGATCCTCACGGCCATGCGCGTGCCCGAGGAGGAGTACGAGGCGGTGGCCGACAAGGTCAACGCCATGCCCGAGATCGCCCACAACTACGCCCGCGAGCACGAGCTGAACATGTGGTTCGTGGTGGCGACGGGCACGCCCGAGGAGGCCGAGCGCGCCCTTGCCCGCATCGAAACCGAGACGGGCCACCCGGTCTACCCCATGCCGAAGCTCAAGGAGTACTTCGTGGGACTGAGGTTCGAGGCATGACGACCGACGAGCTCGACCGCGCCATCATCCGCGCGACCCAGGAGGGGCTGCCCCTCTGTCCCGAGCCCTACCGGGCGGTGGCCGACGCCGTCGGCACGACCTCCGAGGAGGTCCAGGCGCGCATGCGCCGCATGCTCGAGACCGGGGTGATCCGCCGCATCGGGGCCGTGCCCAACCACTACGCCCTCGGCTACCGCGCGAACGGCATGTCCGTCTGGGACGTGCCCGACGAGCGCGTGGACGAACTGGGCGCGCTCATCGGCTCCTTCGACTTCGTCAGCCACTGTTACAACCGGCCCCGCCACCTACCCTCGTGGCCCTACAACCTCTTCGCCATGCTGCACGGCAAGAGCCGCGAGGAGGTCGAGGAGAAGGCCCAGCGCATCGCCGACGCCCTCGGGGCGGCCGATCGCGGCCACCTGATCCTCTACAGCACCCGCATCCTCAAGAAGACGGGGCTCCGCCTCAACGCCTGAAAGGACCTGCCATGTTCCGCGTCACCCAGTACATGCGGGAGCTCCTGAATCCCACCCCGCTCGCGCCCAAGCGCAACCCGCCCGGGCCGGTGGTCATCTGGAACCTCACCCGCCGCTGCAACCTCGCGTGCAAGCACTGCTACGCCATCTCCAGCAACCGCGAGTTCCCGGGCGAACTCTCGACCGACGAGCTCTACACGGTCATGGACGACCTCAAGGCCTTCCGGGTCCCGGTGCTCATCCTCTCGGGCGGCGAGCCCCTGCTCAGGCCCGACATCTTCGACCTCTCGAAGCGGGCCAAGGGGATGGGCTTCTACGTGGGGCTCTCGACCAACGGCACCATGATCACCGAGGAGAACGTGGGGGCGATCGCCGAGTGCGGCTACGACTACGTGGGCATCAGCCTGGACGGCATCGAGTCGACCCACGACCGGTTCCGCCGGCGCGAGGGCGCCTACCGCGAGTCCCTGCACGGCATCCGGCTGTGCCGCGACGCGGGCCTCAAGGTCGGCGTGCGCTTCACGCTCACGCAGGACAACGCCGAGGACCTGCCCCGCCTCCTGGAGCTGATGGACGCGGAAGGCATCGACAAGTTCTACCTGTCCCACCTCAACTACGCCGGCCGGGGCAACGTCAACCGCAAGGACGACGTCTTCCACCGCACCACGCGCGAGGCCCTGGATCTGGTCTTCGAGGCCGCCTACCAGGACGCGCTCGCGGGCGGCGACAAGGAGTTCGTCACGGGCAACAACGACGCGGACGGCGTCTACCTGCTCTTCTGGGCGCAGGAGCGCTTCCCGGACAAGGTGGAGCACCTGCGGGCCAAGCTCGAGCAGTGGGGCGGCAACTCCACGGGCGTCAACATCTCGAACATCGACAACCTGGGCAACGTCCACCCCGACACCATGTGGTGGGACTACACCCTGGGCAACGTGCGCGAGCGCCCCTTCTCCGAGATCTGGCCCGACACCACCGATCCCCTCATGGCGGGCCTCAAGTCCTTCCCCCGGCAGGTCAAGGGCCGGTGCGGGACCTGCGCCCACTTCGCCATCTGCGGCGGCAACACCCGGGTCCGGGCGCGCCAGCTCACGGGTGACCCGTGGGCCGAGGATCCTGCGTGCTACCTGACCGACGAAGAGATCGGCGCCCTCTCGGGCGTCGGAGGTGCCAAATGAAAGCCTTGCTAGCGGGCCTCGGGCTCGTCCTCGTCATGGCGGGCGCGGCCCAGGCCGCGGACCTCGCCCCCCAGAAGGTCTACCAGCAGAACTGCGCCACGTGCCACGGCGCAGACCGCCTGGGCGGCATGGGGCCGGCGCTCATGCCCGAGAGCCTGGAGCGGATCAAGAAGCCCGAGGCGCTCAAGGTGGTCACGCATGGGCGGGTCGCCACGCAGATGCCCGGGTTCCAGGATCAGCTGAGCCCCGAGCAGGTGCAGGCGCTCGTGGACTACCTGTACACGCCGGTGGCCGAGGCGCCGCGCTGGGATGCCGAGGAGATCCGCGCCTCGCGGGTCGTGCACCACGCGCCGGGCAGCCTGCCGAACACGCCCACCTTCAAGGCGGACCTCCAGAACCTGTTCGTGGTCGTCGAGACGGGCGACCACCATGCGACCATCCTGGACGGCGATCGCCTGGAGCCCGTCCACCGCTGCAAGACCCGCTTCGCCCTGCACGGCGGGCCCAAGTTCTCGCCGGAGGGCCGCTACGTCTACTTCGCCTCGCGCGACGGCTGGATCAGCAAGTTCGACATCTACAACCTGAAAACCGTGGCCGAGATCCGGGCGGGCCTCAACACGCGCAACCTGGCCGTCTCGGACGACGGCAAGTACGTGCTGGTCGGCAACTACCTGCCCGGCAACCTGGTCCTCCTGGATGCCGAGGATCTCTCGCTCATGAAGGTCATCTCGACCAAGGGGCTGGACGGCAAGGTCTCGCGGGTGAGCGCGGTCTACCAGGCCGCCCCGCGCAAGAGCTTCGTCGTGGCGCTCAAGGACGCGCCCGAGGTCTGGGAGATCCCCTACGGCGCGACGCCCAAGCAGAAGGGCTGGGTCCACGACTACGGCCCCAACTCGGGCGAGATGCTCGTGGGTCCGCCCAGCTTCAAGGTGCGCCGCATCCAGGTGGCGGATACGCTGGACGACTTCTTCTTCGACCAGGCCTACCGGCACCTGATGGGCGCCGGCCGGGACGGCAAGAACGGCATGGTGCTGGATCTCGACACGGGGCTGCCGATCTCGAGCCTGGATCTTCCCGGCATGCCGCACCTGGGGTCGGGGATCACCTGGGAATACGAGGGCAAGTCCGTGATGGCGACGCCCAACCTCAAGGAGTCCCTGGTCTCGATCATCGACATGAAGACCTGGAAGACCGTCAAGCAGGTGAAGACGCTGGGGCCGGGCTTCTTCATGCGCAGCCACGAGAACACGCCGTACGCCTGGACCGACGCCATGATGAGCCCCCAGCGGGACGCCATGGTGCTCATCGACAAGCGCACGCTCGAGGTCGCCAAGGTGCTGCGGCCGTCGCCCGGCAAGCCCGCCTCCCACGTGGAGTTCACCCGGGACGGCAAGTACGCGCTCGTGAGCATCTGGGAGCAAGACGGGGCGCTGGTGGTCTACGACTCCGCGACCTTCCAGGAGGTCAAGCGGATCCCCATGTGCAAGCCGTCGGGCAAGTACAACGTCTACAACAAGACCACCCGCTCGTCGGGGACGAGCCACTGAGGATCACGGAGCGCCGGCCCCATGCCGGCGCTCCTCACCGGATCCCTCGATCCAGTAACTTTCCCCGTTTCGACCCCCCGGCCGCGAAGGTTACGCTAGGCGAGAGTGGATCGACAGAAGCGGAGCGTGCATGAACCTGTTCACCGTCAACCTCGCCATCCAGGACTGGCCCTGCCTCGTGGTGGGCGGCGGCCACGTGGGGCTCCCCAAGGCCCGGCGCATGGTCGAGGCCGGAGGCCGGGTGACGCTCATCGATCCCCACTTCGAGGGCGACCTGCCGGGGGCCGTCATCCTGCGGCGCCCGGCCACCGAGGACGACCTCGCGGGCGTCCGGCTCGCCGTCTTCGCGACCGACGACAAGGAGCTCAACCGGCGCCTCTACCGGGTCGCCCAGGAGCGCGGCATCCTGTCGGCCGCCGCCGACGACCTCGCCAACTGCGACTTCTACATGCCCGCGGTGCTCCGGCGCGGCGAGCTCGAGATCGCCGTCTCCTCCGGCGGCACCTGCCCGGCCTTCGCCGTCTGGGTCCGCGATCGCCTCGCCGAGCTCGTCGACGAGGCCTACGGCACGGCCCTCGCGTGGTTCGCCACCTTCCGGGAGCGCACCCGGGTCCTGCCCATGAGCGAGCGCGGCAAGGTCTTCAAGGCGCTCCTCGGGATCGAGTTCATGTCACACTTCCGCTCGGGCCGGATCGACGAGTGGGAAGCCCGGGTCGAGTCCATGGTCGAGGGCCTCGATAAGCAGCCGAGTCGCTGAGCATGCAGTCGTTTCTCAAGGAGATCGGCCGGGGGAAGCACGGGGCGCAGGACCTCTCCTACGAGGAGGCGGTCAAAGCCGTCGAGTGGATGGTCGACGACCGCGCCACCAGTGCCCAGATCGGCGCCTTCTTGATGGCCGCCCGCATGAAGGGCGAGACCGTCGACGAGCTGAAGGCCTTCGTGGACGTGCTCCGCCGCTCGAGCCGCCGGCTCATGCCCAACCGCCGGGTCCAATTGGAGATCGGCGGGCCCTTCGACGGGCGCGATCGCACCTTCGCTTCCTCGATCGCCACGGCCCTGGTCCTCTCGGCCGCAGGCGTCTCCGTCGCCCTCACGGGCAGCGAGTCCCTGCCTCCCAAGTACGGCGTGACCACGCTCGACATCCTGCGGGCGATGGGCATGTCCGTCGTCCCCCTGACGGGCGTCGATCGCCGGGATCAGGTGGCCCGCTTCGCCGAGCGCGGCCTGGACTCCCTTGGCATCGCCTACCTGCACCTGGACGACCTGTGCCCGCCGCTGGCGGGGCTGCGGCCCATCCGGCTGCAGTTGGGCTTCCGGACGTTCCTGTGCACCGTCGAGAAGTACCTCAACCTGAGCCAGAGCGCCCGGATCGTCACGGGCGTCTACCACGGGAACCTCATGGAGCCCATGGCCAAGCTGCTCCAGAGCCTCGACTACGGGGACGCCCTGGTGATCCAGGGCCCGGAGGGTGCGGGCGAGTTCGACTGCGACCACAAGACGCGCTACCTGCACGTCGGTCCCGAGGATCTGCGGCCCGACCAGCTGGATCCGGCCGAGCTCGGGCTCTCCTGCTCCCGCGAGGCCGAGACGCCCGTGAACACGGCGGCCGAGCAGGGCCGACGGACGCTGGGCGTCCTGCATGGCCAGCCCGGGATCGACCGGTCGCGCGTCCTGCTGAACGCGGCGGTCCAGCTCCGGTTCGTCGGGATGGTGCCGACCCTCGAGTCCGGTGCGGAGATCGCCCGTCAGCTGCTAGACTCGAAGGCGGCGCTCGGCGTCTGGGAGTCCTGGAAGGCCCAGCCCATTCCGTTGCTTTAGGAGGAGGTGTCATGCAGCCGTCCGTCCCCACGGGTCCCATCATCACCCTGGTCTACCGTGTCGCTCCCGAGCGGCGGGCCGAGATGCTCGCCTTCCTGCACGGCGCCTTTCCCGTCTACGAGCGGCCGGGCGGCATCCGCATGGCCCTCTACGAGAGCATGGACGAGCCGGGGCTCTTCTTCGAGCTGGTGGCCTACGCCTCGGAGGAGGCCTACCGGCAGGACCAGGAGCGCGTGGCCCATGACCCCGAGATGAAGGGCGTGCTCGCCGACTGGAAGGCGCTCCTCGAGGGCCCGGTGGAGTTTCGGCAGTACCGGCCCATCGAGGTGGTTCCGGGTCCCGACGCGGCCACGGCGGGCCTCCCCCTGGATGCGCTGTTGGGTGAGCGGGTGCTCGGCTGGAAGCCGGGGGTGCCGTGCGACGGAGAGGTCTCCTTCGGGGACGCGGACACGTGGACCTGCCGGCGTTGCGGGCATGAGGGCGCGGGGCCGGAGCTTGCGCATGCGGAGCGTCCGGCGCCGGTGTCGACGAACAAGTCGGCGGCCTGGGAGCTCATCTTCAGTCTGGAGCAGCGGTTCCGCTTCGCGGTGCGGGCGATCCCGGACGATCCGGCGGAGCGCATCTCCTGCCGGGTGGTGGGGATCGGGTCGGAGTTCATGCACCAGGCGATCGCGGACACCATCCCGCTCGCCATCTGCCGCGGGGTGCTGGCGGCGCTGGCCTCCGAGAAGGTGTCGGTGCCCGTCTAGGCCACCTGAGCCCACGTAGTGGTCATGCACAAGAGGAACCGTTCGCCTTTCGACCAGGCTCAAGGTGAACGGGATGGTTGTTGACCTCAAGGGATCGCTACTCAGTTCAAGGGGCATGCCGCTCGAACCACCCACAACAACCCGTTCGTCCTGAGGCTCTCGAAGGAACGAACGGTTCCGCTCAGAAAAGCACCGCCCGCCGCTAAGCCCTGCACCGCGCGTCGGCTACCATGTCCCCCGCCACATGCAGAGGAGGTGCGGGCATGGATCGAGAAGCCAAGCAGGGAGCCATCGTCAACCCCAACCCCCTGGCCGAAGCGCGTGCCAAGGGCGAGAAGCCCGCCCAGAAGCAGCCCTGGCCCGGACACGAGCGGAACCTACGTCCCCCGGCCGACCACGGCGAGGAGACCTACCGCGGTGCCGACAAGCTCCTGGGCAAGAAGGCGCTCATCACGGGCGGCGACAGCGGCATCGGCCGCGCGGTCGCCATCGCCTTCGCCCGCGAGGGGGCGGACGTCGCGATCGCCTACCTGAACGAGCACGACGACGCGCAAGAGACCCTGCGCTGGGTCCGTGAAGCCGGGCGCCAGGGTCTCGCCATCCAGGGCGACCTGAGCATCCCCGCCCACTGCCAGGAGGTCGTGCGGCAGGTCGTCGAGGAATTCGGCGGCCTCGACTTGCTCGTCAACAACGCCGGACGGCAGACGCCCCGGACCGACTTCCTCGCCATCACCCCCGAGCAGCTCGAGCAGACCTTCCGGACCAACCTGTTCGCCATGTTCTGGCTGACCCAGGCGGCCATCGAGCACATGGAGCCCGGCTCCGTCATCCTCAACACGGGCTCGGTGACCGGCCTCGACGGCCATCCCCAGCTCGTGGACTACGCCGCCACCAAGGCGGGGATCCACAACTTCACCAAGAGCCTGGCCCAGCAGCTCGCCGAGAAGGGGATCCGCGTGAACTGCGTGTCGCCCGGCCCCGTGTGGACGCCGCTCATCACCTCGACCTTCGAGGACGAGCACATCAAGGAGTTCGGCCAGAACTCGGTCTGGAAGCGGCCGGCGCAGCCCGCCGAGATCGCGCCGAGCTACGTCTTTCTCGCCTCGGCGGACGCGCGGTACTACACGGGCGAGATCCTCGCACCGACCGGCGAGGCCACCACGCGGTAAGTCGATGGGCGTTGTCACCCGCGCGCAGGCGGGGCCAGCGTCGCCCACCCTGGCGCTCGGAAGGCCCTGCTCTGGACCCCCGCTTTCGCGGGGGTGACGGGAGTGCCGACCTGACGCGACATGGGGCTATCCCACGATACGGGTTACTGGGGCTTGGTCCGACCCGTGAGTGGGCGCTCCCGTCATTCCCGCGAAAGCGGGGTCACCCTCGCGAAGGCGGGGGCCAGGGTCGGCCCTCCAGGTGGCAGGCAAGGCAGCGAGCAGACGCAGTGGGGCAGGCCTCCGCGCCTGCCGGTGCCGACAGGCACAGAGGCCTGTCCTATTACTTAGAAGTGAATCTGGTGCACCCAGTACGACACGAAGTAGTACAGCGGGATGCCCAGCGCCAGGTTGAACGGGAAGGTGATGGCGAGCGTCGCCGTCAGGTAGTACCCCGGATTGGCCGAGGGCAAGGCCACGCGCACGGCCGCGGGCGCCGCGATGTAGGAGGCACTGGCCGCCATGACGCCGAGCACCGTCGAGCCGCCCATGGACAGCCCCACGATCGTGCCCAGGACCGCCCCGATCACCCCGTGCAGGATGGGCATGACGACGCCGAAGCCCACCAGGAACCAGCCGGCCCGGCCCAGATCCCGGATCCGGTGGCCCGTGACCATGCCGAGCTCCAACAGGAAGAGCATCAGCACGCCCTTGAAGGGATCCACGAAGACCGGAGCCACGCTCTCGAGACCCTGGTGGCCGACCAGCAAGCCGATGATCACCCCGCCGACCATCAAGAGAATGCTCTTGCCCGTGATCACCTCGTGCAACACCGGCCCCCAGGAGGCCTTGGAGTCCTCCTCCTTCATGCGCGCGATGAGCAGGGCCACGATGATGGCGGGCACCTCCAGGATGGCCACCAGCGTCGGCATGAAGCCCTCGAAGGGCACGTTCACCAGATCGAGGAAGGTCATGGTCGCCGTGAAGGTCACGGCCGAGACCGACCCGTAGTGGGCCGCGATCGCCGCCGCGTTGGCGTTGTCGAACTTGCCGAACTTGCGCAGGATGAAGTAGCACCAGATGGGGATGCAGATGCCCAGCGCCAGGGTCGCCAGGGCCGGCGCCCAGATCACCGAGAGCGGCGTGGAGGAGAGCTCCACGCCGCCCTTCATGCCGATCGCCAAGAGGAGGTAGATCGACAGGGCGGCGTAAACCTGCTCGGGAAACTCCAGGTCGCTCTTCACGACGGTGGCGATCCCGCCCAGCATGAAGGCCAGCACGAAGGGGGAGATCAGATTGCTGCGAATCAGTTCGATAAAGGTCATGCGTCCCTCGGATCTAGCAAACGTTAATCTTAACACGTCCGGCCGCCGCACAGGCGGCAGCTAGGTCCTGGCGAGAGGCCGCTAGGGGGCGGTGCGATCCCTCAGAGCTCGCAACCTGAGCGCCTCATGGGTCGCTCCCACCCGCTCCAGGAGGTCGATCCCCCGGTCCATGTCCGCCTGGCTCGCAAGCCCTTGCCGGGCACGCTCCAGCTGGACGAGCCCCGCCTCGAAGCGCATGTCGAGACGCTCGGCCGCCGCCTGGGCCTTGAGCCAGGCCCGCTCCGCCTTGGAGCGGTTGCCCATGAGCCACTCGTACCAGCCCTGGTAGAGCCAGGTGCGGGGCTGGGCGATGGGGAAGGGCTTGGAGAACGCGTGCAGGGCCCGCAGGGACTGGCGGATCGTCCGCTCGACCTCGCGCGCCGGAAGGGCCAGCTCGACGCCATGGTCCTCCCGCAGACTGAGGAAGACTTCGACGACCGTGGCCACGCCGTCGATGGCATAGACCGCCGACGGCGGGGACTGGGCGATCATCCCCGCGGCCTCCCTCGCCGCCTGCCAGGCCTCGGCGACCTTGCCCCGGCGCAGGTGCAGGAGGGCCTCCTGGCTCAGGTGGTTCGTGCGCTCGGTGGGGTCCGGGTTGCTCGCCGTGAGGGCCGCCGCCTCGGCGAGCAGGCGCTCGGCCGTCTCGAACTCGCCCTCGCGGATCCGCATGATGGCCTGACCGTCGAGCGCCCAGCTGCGGTGGTGGTCGTTGCCGAAGCTCGAGGCCGCGTCGTAAAGGCGCTGGTACTTGTCCTGGGCTGCCCGGAAATCGCCCGGGTAGCGGTAGGCGAGGGCGAGCTGGACGATGCTCTCGCCGAACTGGCGGCGATCGCCCAGTCGCTCGCAGATGGACACCGCCTCCTCGGCGATGCGGCGCACGTTCTCCCAGCGCCCGACCGATACCTGGCTGAGGCTCGCCCGGATGAGGGTCTGGGCCCTGAGGTTCAGGTCCTCGACCCCTTCGACGACCTGGAGGGCCTTCTCGACGTAGGCCGCGGCCAGGCCATGGGCCGGCACCAGGCCTGCTGCGATGGCGAGCCCGCCCGTCGCAACGGCGAGCTCCGCCGAAGGACCGGCCTTCGAGGCGAGACTCTTGGACTTGAGGATGGAGTGGATGGAGCCCAGGGTGTCGTTGCCGTAGTAGTGGACCATGCCGAGCGAGCGGTAGAGGCGCGCCTGCTCCAGGAGGCGATCGCGCTCGGCCGACCCGGGGATGGGCAACTCGTTGCTCCGGTAATGACGCACCTCGTCGAGCAGCAGCCCGACGATCTCGAGGCCCATGGCGAGCTTGCCCTCGGGCGCCGGGACGTCCTGAAGGACCATGGCCCGGCGCACGTGCCGGGCGGCGTCCTCAAGGCGCCCCAGGCCCAGGTGGGCCTCCCCGAGGCTGTGCTCCCAGTAGCCGCGGCGCCGGCGATCGCCCGACGAGTCCTTGGCGAGCGCCTTCTCGAAGAAGCCGATGGCCTCCCGGTAGGCGCCCGTCCGCAGCGCCTGCACCCCGGACTTCTCGAGATAGGCCGTGGCCTTCTCGACCTCGCCGACCTGCTCCCAGTGGTGAGCCAGGAGCGGGTAGAAGGGGGCGAGGTTCCCCTGGTGCGCGTTCTCGTACCACACGGCCACCGCGCGGTGCAGCTGCTCCCGCTGGGCGAAGAGGAGCAGGTTGTAGACGACCTCCTGGGTGATGATGTGCTTGAAGACGTAGATGGAGTCCGGCTCCTGCACCGCCAGGAGCGTGAGGTCCAGCTCTTCCATGGACTGCAGGTGGGCCATGAGGTGCGGGCGGTCGGCGTCGATGGGGTAGATGTCGCGCAGGGTGCCGTAGGCGAACACGCGCCCGATGACGCTCGCCACCTTCAAGGAGAGCTGCTGGGAGGGCGGCAGGCGGTCCACGCGGCTGGTGATGAGGCCCTCGACCGTGTTGGGCAGGTCCAGGTCGCTCAGGTCTCCCGCCTTGGGCGTGAGCACGCACTCCCCGCCCTCGATCCGGATGAAGCCCGCGTCCCGGAGCGCCAGGGCGAGCTCCTCGCTGAAGAAGGGGTGCCCTTCGGCCTTGGTGCGGATGAGCTCCGCCACGGGCTCGGGCAGGCTCCGGACCCCCAGCTGTCGGCATACCAGCTCCAGGGCCTCGGCGATGGGCATGGCCTCGAGGGTCATCCGCTGGACGCCCGGCAATTCCAGGATCTGGCGCAGCTCGCTAAGCTGCGGATCGCTCAGGGGGCGGCTGGTCGTCACCAGGAGAATCGGAAGCCCTCGCAGGCACAACGTCCGCAGGAGGGTCCACGACGCCGTGTCGAGCCAGTGGAAGTCCTCCAGGGCGATCACGAGGGGAGCCGCCGAGCGCAGGAGGCGCAGGAGCACGTCGTTGGTGTTGTCCGCCCGCACCTGGCCGACCATCTGCTCGGTCACCACGTTGTCCGGCAGGTTCAAGGGCAGGACCGTGCCCAGCAAGGGCGCGAGGCGCAAGAGCTCCGGCTCGTCCGCGAGGGCCTTGACGATGGCCTGCACCAGCAGGTCGGGATCGCCTTCGCCGTCGGGCGAGAGGAGCTGGTGGAAGATGGGGCGCCATGCATGGTAGGGCGTGGAGCGCTCGATGGCCTCCCCGGAGCCCTGCAGGCACCGGAGGCCCAGGGCCCGGGCCTCGTCCACCGCGTAGCCCAGAAGCCGCGACTTGCCGAGGCCCGCCTCGCCCTCCAGGACGAGCACGCCGCCCGCCCCGAACTCCGTGAGCTGCCGCAAGGCCGCGCGCAGCTGCCCCTTCTCCGCATGGCGGCCGATGAGCTCAGACGTCGCAGCGGCGGCCGGCTTGAGCTCGACCTGCGGGCGAAAGACGCTCAAGAATCCCGTCTTGCCCTTGGCCTGGACGGGGGCCACCACCTCGTAACGGATGCGGTCCTGGGTCGCCTCGAAGGTCGAAGCGTCGCACCAGAGGTCGTCCTGTGCCTGCTGCATCAGGCGGGCGGCGAGGTTCACCGTGTCCCCGATGACGGTGTACTCCCGGCGGCGGTCGTTGCCGATCTCGCCGCAGAAGACCCGGCCGCTCGCCACGCCGACGGAGACCTCGACGCCTAGCTCCTGGAGCCTCGCGCGCAGCGAAAGGGCCGCCTGTACGGCCCGCACGGGGTCGTCCTCGTGAGAACGCGGCGGGAGGCCGAAGGCCGCGAGCAGGGAGACGCCCTTCTCGTCGACGCTCAGCTTGTTGATGCTGCCCTCGAAGCGATCGACGGCGTGCTGGAGGGCACGCATGACCTCCTGCGCCCGGTCCAGGGACGGAGCGCGCCCCAGCTCGGGGATGTTGGCGAAGACCACCGTGATCTGGCGCAGCTCGGCGAGCCAGTCGGTCTGTCCGGCCACCAGACGCGCCCGGACGGCACGGGGAACGCGACTCAAGAGCGCCTTTTCGGCCTCCGGCGGCAGATCGGCCGGTGGCTCCGCTTCGGGCGCACGAGAGTCGAGCAAGGACTCGAGCAGGACCCCACCCTCGGACAGCGGCGAGCCCACCGCCTGTTCGCGAACGTGCTCCCAGGCCGTAGGCGTGAGGACGACCTGACCGGGAGCGGCGGCATGTTCGGCGCGGCCCGTCGCGAGCAAGACGTCTCCGGCGAGGTAGGTCTCCCATTCGCCGTTCAGGCCCCCGATCTGGTAGGCCTCGACCTCGCCTGCCCCGATGCCGACCCGCAGGGAGAGCGGCGCGTCGCCCTGCGCGGCCGCCTCCTGGAGCAAGCGCTGGATGGCGAGGCCCGCCTGAGCCGCGCGCAGGGTCGCCCGAGCGGGATCCGCGGCCGCCACCGGCCACACGGCGAGCAGGGCGTCGCCCGCGAACTTGACCACGTCGCCGCCATGGGCGCTCACCGTCTCGATGAGCGGCCCGAAGACCGCGTTGAGCATGCGCGTGAGGACCTCGGTGCCGGCGGCTCCTGCCCGTGCCTGGCGCTCGGCCAGGATCGTGAAGCCCGAGAGGTCCGCGAACAGGAGGGCGGCCTCGATGCGATCGTGGTCGGGACGATCGAAGGACGCGGGCTCCTGGAGCCAGCGCCGGGCCATGAGCCCGGGGACGTAGCTGGCGGCGGTCGAGAGGATGGAGAGCATACGGCCTCGGGGTGGGTCGATCGGCGGGCTCGCACCGAGCCCCCGCCATTCTAACCAGCGAGGCAGGAATTAGAAAAGACCAATGAGGTAGCGCCCGCTCGCCCAGAGGGCGGCCTCTGCGTCGAGCTTCTTGCGCCAGCTATTGATAGATGCCGATTTCCTGTCCTCTCGGACGTCCATCAACCATTAGAACGCGCAACGCAACCGAGTCATTGGCGCCAGCCTTGACCGACTGGTTGTTAGAATCCGAATAGGTGGAGGAAAGGTCGATCCGGACGTCGTGCGTCGAGTTCTCCGCGTTGGTTACAAACGTGTCAAAATCGATTTCATGCGTTTGGGCAGAATGTGGGGACCGCGCGGCATCGAGTTTTATGATCAAAAGCTTAGTCTCGAAACGAGACTTTGGGAGCTTCTGAAGCTTGACGGTAACCGCATCAGTGAAGCTAGGCTTCGAGGGACTAAGGTCGTAATTGAACATATAGGTGTCAAATGACGCGGAGCCAGGCAATGAGCAGGCGCTGATTAACAGGCTCACCAGAGTCGCAAGGCGCTTCATACATGTCCTTTCCGGTGATTGTGGGGCCGACACCAGAGCCCTGACCGGCCCACCATTGTAAATACCGCAACAAGGCTTGAAGCCCGTTTGATCGAATATCAGCCCTCATGCCGAAATCCGAGGGACAAGCGGGCTTCATAATTCCGCTCGAGCTTCCTGCTAGAGGGCTTCTCTGCTCATTTTGACATACGTAAATCGCTTAGTCTCTCGATCGATTAAAATGAGCGCATATTTACCGCGGACCTCGCCTCGGAGGTCATTCTTGTCATATGGAAGCGGCCATTCCAAATCCCCCTCAAGGCGGACGGCAACGACCTTGTCACCATCGATTTCGCCAGCGGATTGAATTGCCCGCGAACCGTGGAGAGTTGAAACATCTTCGACTACGGTCGCACTCGATATGTTGGAGTTACCGAAAAGGCCTCGAGCCTGATCGAGTGGCGTAGCCGCCTGACTCTGAGACGCTTGTACCGAAGACACAGAATCGACTTTGGGCGCGACACAGCCGACGAGAGAGAGAGGGATCAAACCCAACAGAAAAAGCTTTTTCATCCGAATTCCCTCCTTATTCCCACGCATACAGGCCGAAACGAGCATAGCTGTAAAGGCCTCCATCAATCGCACTCTTGCTGAGGTAGTTTGAATCCCGCTGGGAATACTGAGCTGAACGGTTGGCACCAGCAACGATATCGTCGTAATTAAAGTTCCAGAATCGCTTGTAAGTGGTGTCATCCACCGCGATCCTTGAGCGGGCTGCCTTCACGTAGGTTCCGGCCCGATCGAACTCCGACACACCGACGGCAATAGTCGGGGACTGGCAATAGCCAGGGGTTAGACCATACCAGTTCCCATTTCCTGCATAATGAATCTGCAGACCGATCTCCGTTTGAGGTCCAGGCGTTCCCGTTATTGCCTTATATTCACCCTGACCTGTATTCGCATCAATCTTGCTGTAGAAAAACTCCCGGAAGTAGTTTCCTACGTTCTTACCCTCAGTTAGGCCGTACTGGAAGCCTATCGATCCTCCACCGATCTGAACATAGTAGTAGTTACGCCCACCCCACCAATCAATGACGCCCTGGGCATTGCCGTCAGGAACGGTCGTCGTAACCCTAACGGAAGTTCCACGAATACTGTGGGTTTTGAGACCATTCCAGATATCGGCATATGCTTGTCCGGCATTGAGCACAACAGTTACTAGGGCCAACGACGTAAGCCCCAAAGTTTGAACGCGCATGTATCCTCCTGCTTGTTCGACATGCAAATGTCGACGGATGTGAATAATAAGCACGATTTACTGACATAATAGTGCGCACGATTGTGATAGTATTGTTGAGCCATCCATAAAGCAAGGGTGAATTTCGGGTGAATAATAAATGGTGAACACCACGTCCACTTCCGCCTCGTTATGTAGTGTTGGCTCCTTTCGATTCGCGGCCGCCCTTGCAAGGCGCCTCTCCAATCAGCCGTCCATTCCAGACTTGCTGAACTTTGTTCACGATCTCCTTGATCAACTGCTTAACGCAACCAATATTTATATAGAATTATATAGCCCTCGATTGCTCGTTGGCGAGTGCAGACTAGAAGAGCGTAATCGCTCCACCTCTTGCACCTTCCCAATTACATTGGACGGCAGGGAATTTGGGGTAATGGTCGTTGCATGCATGCCAAATTGCCATCTCCCCCTATCCGACATGGCACTTGTTGAGACTTGTCTGGAAGAGATCGCTCATAGAGTCTGCAGACGGGCCAATGATGAACTGAAAAGCGGCCTTAGCCTCACCGAACTGCGCGTGCTGTCCTTGATACACCTATCGACGCGAGAAATTGCCGCAACTTTGGTTGTCGGTGATGAAACCGTGCGTTCGCATATCAAGCATATCTACAAGAAAGCCAATATACGTACGCGCGGTGAAGCCGTCGCTCTGAAAGAGCGATTGTTCAATGGGATAGGCTAGCTCGCGACCGAGACTTCCGACTGGGCGAGCGGGACCTCGATCCAGAAGGTCGAACCCTGGCCGAGCTCGCTTGCCACGCCGATCCGGCCGCCGTGCTCCTCGATGGCGGCCTTGCAGAAGGCCAGCCCCAGGCCGAAGCCGTGCTCGGGCTTCTCCTTGCGGCGCTTGATGTGGAAGTACTTGTCGAAGAGCCGATCCAGCTCCTCGGGCGGGATGCCCGGGCCCGTGTCCTGCACCTCGAGGCGCAGAAAGGCGTCCTGCGGGGAGACCCGGATGACGACCTCGCCCTGGACCGTGAACTTGAGGGCGTTGGAGACCAGGTTGACGAGCACGCGCTTGAGGATGCGGCGATCGCCCAGGATGTGCGGCATGGCGTCGGGCGCCTCGCACCTTAGCGTCAGGTCCCGATCCTTGGCCACCAGCTCGCACTCGTTCGTCACGTCCGCGATCAGGTAGTGCGGGTTCATGGCCTCGGTCACCACCGTCATGCCGGCCTCGGCGCGGTGCAGCTCCAGAAGGTCGCCCACCAGGTGAGACAGGTCGAGGATCTGGTCGCGCGCCATGCCCACCAGCTGCTTGGCGTCCTTCTCGGGCAGCTCCTGGGTCAGGACGAGGTTGAGGGCGATGCCGACGCCTTCGAGGGGCGATCGCAGGTCATGGACGAGCATGGACGTGAAGTCCTTGCGCAGCTGGTTGAGCTCCTTCTCCGCCTTGCGCACCCGGATCACCGAGCGGATCCGGACCAGCAGCTCCTCGGGGTTGATGGGCTTGGTGAGGTATTCGTCCGCGCCCAGGGAGAGGCCGCGCTCGACGCTCTTGGGCTCCAGGTAGGTCGCCGTGAGGATGATGACGGGGATGTGGCGGGTGAGGCCGTTGGCCTTGAGGGCCTCGAGCATCGTGAAGCCGTCCATGCCGGGCATCTCGAGGTCCAGGAGGATGAGGTCGGGCCGCTCCGTCTTGGCCAGCTCGAGGCCCTGGTAGCCGTCCGAGGCGCCGATGTAGCCGAGCGAGCGAGCCTCCAGGATCAGCTTGAGCAGGGCGAGGTTGTCCTCGTGGTCGTCGACGACCAGGACGCGGATATCAGGCGCGGACACGGGAGACCACCTCCTCGACCAAGGGCAGGAACGTGTCGATCTCGATGGGCTTGGTGATGTACCCGTCGAAGCCGGCGGCCATGGCCCGCTCCGCATCACCGGCCATCGCATGGGCCGTGAGGGCGACGATGAGGGCCGGGCGCTCCGACTTGATGACCTCGGTGGCCCCCCAGCCGTCGATGGCGCCGGGCAGCGAGAGGTCCATGAGGATGAGGTCGAAGGCCTCGGCGCGCGCCTTGAGGACGGCCTCCTCGCCGTTGACGGCCTCCGTCACGTCCCATCCCCCGAAGCGCAGCAGGTCGCCCGCCAGCTTGCGGTTGTCCTCGACGTCCTCGACCAACAGCACGCGACGCATCAGGCCTCCACGGGATCCGAGGTGAGGGGGAGGGTCACGGTGAACGTGCTGCCCTGGTCCAGGGCGCTCTCGACCGCGAGCTCGCCGCCCAGCAGGCGGGCCATCTTGGCGCAGATGGGCAGGCCCAGGCCCGTCCCCCCGACCTTGCGGGTGCTGGAGCTGTCGACCTGGTAGAACTCGTCGAAGATGCGGGTGAGCTCCTCGTCGGGGATGCCGATGCCCGTGTCGGAGACGACGACCTTCCAGCAGTCCCCGGCGGACTCGGCCGTGAGCCGGATCTCGCCGGTGTCCGTGAAGTTGATGGCGTTGGTCAACAGATTGAGGACGATCTGGCGCACCTTGGTGGCGTCCGACGCGACCTCGAGGGGGGCCGCGGAGAGGTCGTGCGAGAGCGTGTGGCCGCGCTTGCGGGCGAGCGGCTCCACGGCGCTCAGGGCCTGCATGAGGGCCTCGCGCGGGTTGAAGCACTCGATGCGCACGGGCATGCGGGAGGCCTCGATCTTGGAGATGTCGAGCACGTCGTTGATGAGCGCCAAGAGGTGCTTGCCGTTGCGCAGCACGCGCTCCAGGCCGTCCGACTGCTGCTGGTTGAGCGGGCCGTAGAGCTGCTTGAGGAGCATGTCGGAGAAGCCGATGATCGAGTTGAGCGGCGTGCGGAGCTCGTGGCTCATCTTGGCGAGGAACTCGCTCTTGAGGCGGCTCGCGGTCTCGAGCTCCTCGTTCTTCTGGGCAAGCTCCGCGGTGCGGGCGGCGACGAGGGCCTCGAGGTTCTCGTTGGTCTCCTTGAGCTGGCGATAGAGACGCGCGTTCTCGACGGCGATGCCGCCCTGGCGCGCCAACGAGAGGAAGATCTCCTCGTCCTCGAGCGCGAAGTCGGTGCCGTCGAGCTTGTCCGAGGCCATGAGCAGGCCGATGCTCTTGCCGGTCTTGTCCAGGAGGGGCACGCCGAGCAGCTTGTCGATGCGGATGTGGTCGCTCGGGAACCCGCGGCGGCCCTGGTAGGACGAGACGTCCGTGAGGCGCACGGGCTTGCCGCCGTAGAAGATGTCCGAGATGAGGCCGCGGCCGAGCGGGATCATGAAGCTGCCGTGGCCGGGGTCACGGCGATCGCCCACGTGCTCGTACGAGAAGGCGGCCGAGACGAGCCCCGTGAGGTCGTCGTTGACCTGGTAGATGATGGCGGCCTTGGCGTTGACCAGCAGGCGGGCGGCGTCCACGATGACCTGGAAGATCTTGTCCAGGTCCGATTCGGCCGTGATCGCGACGGCAATCGCGTTCAGGGCCTCGGTCAGCAGTTGGTGACGGCGCTCCAAGCTGGCAGGCAGCTCGGTCTGGAACTCGTTCATACGAGCCATTATACCGTCATACCAATTGGACGGCGATGCTGCCACCGCCGGAGATTGTGAAGAATACATACACGCAGCCTCGGCCGCCAGTCTAGCGGTCCGAACCTGGGAACGAATCCGTAGTTTTTGCGTAACGGAGTCCGTAGTTCTTCCGGATCCCCTCCCCGGCGCCCGGGCTTAACATGACGTTACAAACGAGCGAAAGCATCGCGAGGAGGGGGCCATGGAAGCGATCGAGTTCATCCACCCGCTGGACGACGAACGGCTCGCCGAGAGCCCGAACGCCCTGTCCCGGACGCGCCTCGACCGGGTGGCCGCGGCCTTGCGGTCGGCGACGACGGTCGCGGAGGTCTTCGAGGAGCTCGCGGGGCACATGCCGGACGAGCTGCCCTTCGATCGCCTGGGGCTCGCGCTGTTGAGCGAGGACGGCGCGAGCGTGGTCGCGCACGGCGTGTGCTCCCGCCGACCGGCGCTCAAGTGGGGGGTGGGCGAGACGCGGCCGCTCCTGGGGTCCAGCCTGGAGCCCCTCCTGGCGGAGGGGGCGGTCCGGATTCTCCACGACCTCCGGCTCTACCTGTCGCTGCGTCCGTCGTCCTTGCCGACTCAGCGGCTCATCGCGGAGGGCATGCGCAGCAGCCTGACGTTGCCGCTCTACGCCGCGGGGGCTCCGGTGGGCTTCCTGTTTGTCACCAGCGAAGCGCCGGACGCGTACGAGGCGACGCACGTGGCGATCGCGGCGAGCCTCGCGCCGGTCGTCGGCGAGGCGGTGGGGCGGGCGATCGCCCGGGAGCGGGCGAGCCACCAGGCCGTGCCGCCGCCCTGTCCGCTCATCGAGACCTGCTGCACGAACGGCCGCATCGCTCCGGCCTGAGTCAAGCCACCCCGCGCCAGATGGTCATGACCCCCACCCCGATCAGCACCAGCGCCCCCACCTGCTGCAGCCGCTCGCGCAGCTGCGTGCCCAGCCGGTAGGCCAAAAGCCCGAGCATGAGCATGGCCGGCAGCGTCCCGAGCCCGAAGCTCGCCATCGTCAGCGCCCCGGTCAATGGATGCGCGCTCGAGAGCGCCAGGGCCGCCCCGCTGTACACCATCCCGCACGGCAGAAAGCCGTTCAGCACCCCGATCCCGAAGGTCCGCCACCGGGCATCCGTCCGCAGCACCCGCTGAAACGCCCCCTGGAAGCGCGGACTCGACGCGAACGTCGGCAACCGGCCAATCCCCGGCAGCTTCCACCCCAGCATGCCGACCCCCAGGAGGATCATCACGCCGCCCGCCAGCACGCTCATGGCGCCCTGCGCCCCCGCGAGCCGCGCTCCGACCTCGACGGCCGAGCCGAGCCCGCCCACCAAGGCCCCGATGAGCGCGTAGGTCACGGTCCGGCCGAGGCTGTAGAGGACATGGGGCCAGACGTCGCCCCGACCGCCCGAGGGCAGCGTCGACGCGTAGGCCGCGACGATCCCGCCGCACATGCCCAGGCAGTGCGCGAAGCTGAAGAAGAAGCCGAGGGAAATGGCCGCCCAGTAGGGCAATGCGCCTAACAACACTGTTCCTCCAAGCCGCCGGTAGGCGGCCACAGGCGACACATGCCTGGTGTTGTTGGGTGCATCACCGCACCTGCTCGATCCGGTCGGCCCGGGCGCCGGCGTCGCCCAGGCGCGCGATGGCCTCGATCCGCCACTCGCCCTTCATGGTGAAGGTGCCCTCGCCGCGGTAGCGGCCAGGAGCGCCGGGCACGGCCGGCGCGGCGAAGCGGTTGAGCGGCATCTCCATGGCGGGCATCGTCAGGTCGAACTCGACAGCAGCCCCCTCCACGGGGCGCCCGTCGGAGCCGACGATCTCGACCTCGAAGCGGGTCGGCTCGTGGATCACGCGGCCCGAGGGCGGCAGGACCGTCATGCGCCAGGCGCTCGCTCCCGTGACGGGCACCGATCGCTGGGCGCCGATCCAGGCGCGCGAGCCCAGAACGCCCGCGACGAGCAGCACGAGCAACAGCCAGAGGCCCCAACCGCGCTTGGCAGGCGAGGGCCGGGAGTCGTTAGAGGACATGGGGTCTCCTTGAGCCACTTTGTGCGGGTCATCCTACGTCTGATCCGCTCAACGTGGGTCCGTGTGAACTACTGATCTTTGCCACCTTTAGGTACTTACTACGGATCTGCCCAGGAAGCGCGCTTCCTACAATGGCGACGGGATTATGAGAGCTTTCTCATAATGATTCATCGGTATCCTGGCCCGTCTCGGCTGCAGGCCCCTCGCGCGCATTTGAGGAGAGACAAGCGCTATGCAACACACTCTTAGCACCCCCCAGGGCGTGGCGGAAACGCCTCCCGTCTACGACGACGAAAGCGTCCGCCTGTTCACGATCGCCTCGATCTTCTGGGGCATCGTCGGCATGCTGGTCGGGGTCTACATCGCCGCCGAGCTCGCCTTCCCGGCGCTCAACTTCGATCAACCCTGGCTGACCTTCGGTCGCCTCCGCCCCCTGCACACCAACGCCGTCATCTTCGCCTTCGGCGGCAACGTGCTCTTCGCCTCCATCTACTACATGGTCCAGCGCACCTGCCGGACCCGCATGTTCAGCGACGCCCTCTCCAAGATCAACTTCTGGGGCTGGCAGCTCGCGATCGTGCTCGACGCCATCTTCCTGCCCCTGGGCTTCACCCGCGGCAAGGAGTACGCCGAGATGGAGTGGCCCATCTCGATCATCATCGGCGTGGTCTGGATCGCCTCGATGATCAACTTCTTCGGTACGCTCGCCAAGCGTAAGGAAAAGCACATCTTCGTCGCCAACTGGTTCGCCATGGGGCTCTACATCGCCACCTTGGTCCTCTACCTCTTCAACGGCATGTCGAGCATGCCCGTCAGCTGGACCAAGTCCTACTCGCTCTACTCGGGCGTCCAGGATGCCCTCATCCAGTGGTGGTACGGCCACAACGCGGTCGGCTTCTTCCTGACCACGGGCTTCCTCGCCCTCATGTACTACTTCCTGCCCAAGCAGGCCCAGCGGCCGATCTTCAGCTACCGCCTGTCGATCATCCACTTCTGGGCGCTCGTCTTCATCTACATTTGGGCCGGCCCGCACCACTTGCTCTACACGTCTTTGCCCGAGTGGGCCCAGACCCTCGGCATGACCTTCTCGGTGGTCCTGATCGCCCCGTCGTGGGGCGGCATGCTCAACGGCATGCTCACGCTCAAGGGCGCCTGGGACAAGCTGCGCACGGACCCCATCATCAAGTTCATGTTCACGGCCGTCACCTTCTACGGCATGTCGACCTTCGAGGGCTCGGCCCTGGCCGTGCGATCGCTCAACGCGCTCAGCCACTACACCGACTGGACCGTCGGCCACGTGCACTCCGGGGCGCTCGGCTGGGTCGCCATGATCTCGATCGGCTCGCTCTACTTCATGATTCCGCGCCTCTGGAACAAGGGCACCGAGATGTACAGCGTCAAGCTGATCAACACCCACTTCTGGATGTCGACCATCGGCGTGGTGCTCTACGTCGCCGCCATGTGGATGGCCGGCATCAGCCAGGGCCTCATGTGGCGCGCCACCAACGCTGACGGCAGCCTGACCTACACCTTCGCCGAGTCCGTCGCGGCGATGCACCCCTTCTACGTCATCCGCATGATCGGCGGCGGCCTCTTCCTCGCCGGCATGCTCGTGATGGCCTACAACACCTACATGACCATCCGCACGCAGCCGCAGGCCCGTCCGGCCACCGCGCCTGGCCTCGCCTCGTAGGAGTGACGTAAATGCCTTTGTTCAAAGACATCGAAACCAAGACCCTGAAGATGGCGCTCTTCGTGACGATCACCGTCAGCATCGGCGGTCTCGTCGAGATCCTTCCCCTGTACTTCGTCAAGAGCTCGGTGCCGCCGGTCGAGGGCGTGAAGCCCTACGCCCCCCTGGCGCTCGAGGGACGCGACATCTACGTCAAGGAAGGTTGCTACAACTGCCACAGCCAGCAGATCCGCCCCTTCCGCTCGGAGACCGAGCGCTACGGGCACTACAGCCTGGCAGGTGAGTCCATCTACGACCGCCCGTTCCAGTGGGGCTCCAAGCGCACGGGTCCGGACCTGGCCCGCGTGGGCGGCAAGTACCCCGACTCGTGGCACGTGCAGCACATGCGCGACCCCAAGTCGATGGTGCCCGAGTCGGTCATGCCGCGGTACCCCTGGCTGGAGAAGAACGCGCTCGACACCAGCACGACCCAGACCAAGATGGAGCGGCTGCGGATGCTCGGCACCCCGTACACCGACGAGGAGATCGCCGCAGCACCCGCGCAGGTGGAGGGCAAGACGGAGCTCGACGCTCTGATCGCCTATCTCCAGAGCCTCGGCACGGCCGTGAAGTAGGAGGACGCCATGGATTTCGACACGCTGGTGACGGCGAGCAAGATCGTCTCGCTGCTCATGTTCTTCCCGATCTTCCTGGGCGTGACCTTCTGGGCCTATCGCCGCAAGAACAAGGCGACCCTGGAAGCCTACGCCCACATGCCGCTGCAAGAGGACTAAACGATGGCCAAAGAACCTGAAATCATCCATTCCTGCGATGGCATCGAGGAATACGACAATCCGCTGCCGGGCTGGTGGCTCACCATGTTCTACGGGACCATCGTCTGGGCGCTCATCTACTGGGTGCTGATGCCGAGCTTCTGGTTCTGGGACGGCTCCATGAAGTGGAGCCAGAACAAGCGCTACGACAACGAGGTCAAGGTGGCCGCCGAGCAGACGGCCAAGCTGGCCAGCACCCAGGCGACCGCCGGCGGCCTGCAGGCCATGCTCGCGGATCCCAAGGCGCTCGAGGCGGGCAAGGCCATCTTCACGCAGAACTGCGCGGCATGCCACGGCGCCAACGCCGAGGGCGGCATCGGTCCCAGCCTCTCGCACCCGCCCTACTGGGCGTACGGCAAGGGCTCGGCCGAGGACATCGAGTTCATCATCACCAAGGGGACCAACGGCACGCCGGGCCTGAACCCGGAAGCCAAGGGCGGCATGCCGGCCTGGAGCCAGCTGGGAACCACCAAGATCCAGCAGGTCACGGCCTACGTGCATAGCCTGCAAGGAAAGTAGGGACACCCATGTTGGAGCGCATGCCGGGCCACGATCTGTACGCCAAGCGTCAGCGGATCTTCGTCAAGCACATCTGGGGAAGCCTTCAAGCCAAGCGCTGGATGGTCTTCGCGGTGCTGCTCGGCGGGTTCTTCCTGCTGCCCTGGCTGCGGATCGGCGATCGCCCGGCAGTGCTCTTCGACATCCCGGCCCGGAAGTTCCACATCCTCTGGATGACCTTCTGGCCCCAGGACACCTACCTCCTGGCGCTCCTGCTCATCTCCATGGCCCTCGGCCTGTTCCTGGTCACGGCCATCTGGGGACGCCTGTGGTGCGGCTTCGCCTGCCCGCAGACGGTCGGCACGAGCATCTACCTCGAGATCGAGCGGTGGATCGAGGGGGACCGCAACCAGCAGATGAAGCTGGCCAAGTCCCCCTGGACCGCCGAGAAGATCCGCAAGCGCGTGTCCAAGCACGCGCTCTTCATCCTCATCTCCCTCCTCTTCAGCTTCAACGTGGTGGCCTACTTCGTCCCCATGCCGGACCTCCTGAACCGGACGGCGACCCTGGGCCTCACGCCGAGCAACTGGTTCTGGCTGCTCTTCTTCTTCGGGCTCGCCTACAGCGACTTCGGGCGCTTCCGCGAGCAGCTGTGCCACGGTCCCTGCCCCTACGGGCGCTTCCAGGGCGTCATGCTCGACCCCAACTCCCTGGTGGTCACCTTCAACGTGGAGCGCGGCGAGCCCCGCCAATTCTTCCGCAAGGAGCAGGAGCGGGACGCCGGTGACTGCGTGGACTGCAAGCTGTGCGTGGACGTGTGCCCGGCGGGCATCGACATCCGCAAGGGCCCGCAGTTCGAGTGCATCTCCTGCATGCGCTGCGTGGACGCCTGCAACACGGTCATGCCCAAGGTGGGCTTCAAGCCGAACCTGATCGAGATCGTCAGCGAGAACCAGATCGCCGGCAAGCCGCAGAAGACGCACCCGCGCCTCTACGTCTACGCGGCGGTGCTGGTCGCCATGATCTCGCTCATCGGCTACCGCGTCGTGACCCACCCCATCACCCAGGTGGACGTCCTGCGCAACCGCAGCTTCGTCTACCGGGAGCTGGAGGACGGCCGCATCGCGAACGTCTACACGGTCAAGGCCATCAACATGGACAACCGGGCCCACACCTACAAGGTGGTGATCGACGGCCTCGAGGCCCAGTTCATGGGGCCAGCTCCCGTGATCACGGCCAAGAGCGGCGAGGTGGTGCAGGCGAGCGTGGCGCTCGCGGTCCGGCCCACGAACGACGACGGGCATCACGTCAACCGCTTCACCTTCGCCCTGGTGGACGAGGAGTCGGGCAAGCGTCTCGCCGAGGCGAAGAGCACCTTCGTCATGCCCGACAAGGGGCAAGTGAAGCGGGACGAACGGCCCAAGGTCTAGGCTCAGAAAGGCGGCTGCTATGAAACTCACCTACGCCCAGAAGTTCATCGGAGGCATGATCGGGCTGCTCGGTCTGACGGTGGCCGGTCTGGTGACCAGCATCGTGCTCGCGAGCACCACCTACGACGGCCTGGTGACCGAGAACTACTACCGGCACGGCCTGCGCTACGGCGAGGAGCGCGCGCGCGAGCTCAACACGCCCGGCTGGAAGGTCTCCCTCACGGCCCCCAAGGCCGCCAAGGGCCCGGTCGTCGTGACCCTCGCCGACAAGTCGGCGGCTCCCCTGTCGGGCGCCAAGGTCACGCTCAAGCTCTACCGGCCGACGCTGGCGGGCTACGACCAGTCCCTGCCCATGCGTGAGACCGAGCAGGGCCGCTTCGAGGCCGACGTCGACCTGCCCCTGGACGGGCTGTGGGACGCCACCATCGCCGTCGAGAAGGGCTCGGACCGTTACGACCACCGCGAACGGATCCGCGTCGAGGCGCCCCGGTCGTGACCGTCCAGGCGGCCAGCTGCTACCAGTGCGGGCTCGCCGCTCCGCGCCCCGTCACGGCGCTGGTCGCCGGCGCCGAGCGCGCCTTCTGCTGCCAGGGCTGCCGGCTCGCCTGCGAGCTCATCGGCGCCAACGGCCTCGAGGCCTTCTACGCCCGGCGTGAGGGCTTCGGCGCCCGGCCCGCCGAGAAGAGCGACTTCCCCTTCCACGACCCGGACTTCCAGGCGTCGCTCTCGACGCCCACGGCCGCCGGGCGCGCCATCACCCTCGAGCTGGAGGGCCTGCACTGCGCGGCCTGCGTCTGGCTCATCGAGCGCATCCTCGGGCGCACGGCGGGGGTCTTTGAGGCCCGCGTCAACCTCACGTCGCGCCGGGTGAGCCTCCAGTGGAACCCCGAGGTCGTGGACCTCTCGGAGGTCGTGAACCTGCTGGGCTCCCTGGGTTACCAGGCCTCCCCGTACGACCCGTCCGGCAACGATCGCAAGGCCGTCGAGCGCAACCGCTCGCTGCTCCTGCGCATGAGCGTGGCGGGCCTCGCCGCCCTGGGCGCGTGGTTCCTCGGCGATCCCCTCAACGTCGGCGGCTTCGACGAGAGCGAGGGGCACCTGCAGACCCTGCTGTCGTGGACCCTGCTCGCGGTCTCGACGCCGACGGCCCTCTACGTGGGCTGGCCCTTCTTCAAGGGCGCCTGGACCGGCCTCAAGGCCCGCATGCTCACGATGGACGCCACCATCACCCTGGCTTCCCTGGTCGCCTACACGGCGAGCGCCGTGGCCGTCATGACCGGCCGCGGCGCTGTGTACTTCGACTGCCTCCTGGTGCTCCTGTTCGCCCTTCTGGTCGGGCGGAGCGTCGAGGGCGCGGCGCGTCGGAAGGTCTTCTCCCAGGCCGAGCGCCACTGGCGCCTGGAGGCGCCGTCCGCGACCCGTCTGTCGGAGGACGGCGAGGAGGTCGTCGCGACGGCCTCCATCCGCCGAGGCGATCGGCTCCTGGTGCGCCCGGGCGAGCGGATCCCGGTGGACGGCGTGCTCGAGACGGGCGCTGGCCACGTGGACGAGTCCATGCTCACCGGCGAGTCGGCGCCGGTGGCCAAGGCCCCGGGCAGCGCCCTCACGGCGGGAACCCTGAACCTGGAAGGTGCCCTGCGCATGCGGGCCGAGCGGGTGGGCGACGAGACGACGCTCTCCCAGATCGTGCGCTGGGTGACCGAGGCCGACGCGGCCCGGGCCCCGAGCCAGCGCCTGGCGGACCGGATCTCGACCTGGTTCCTGCCCGTGCTGCTGCTCGTGGCGGCGGCGACCTTCCTGCTCAACCTGGGCGCTGGGCTGGAGGCCGCCATCAACCGTACGGTGTCGGTGCTCATCGTGACCTGCCCCTGCGCCCTCGGGCTCGCGACGCCGGCGGCCATCGCGGTGGCCATGGCCCGCGGCGCCAAGGACGGGATCCTCTTCAAGGGCGGCACGGAGCTCGAGGAGCTCGGCAAGCTCACGCACCTGGTGGTGGACAAGACGGGGACCGTGACCACGGGCAAGATGCGGGTCGAGCGCGTCTCGGCCGCCCGGGGCCACGAGCCCGCGCGGGTCCTGAGCCTCGCGGCCTCGCTCGAGAGCCTCTCGGAGCATCCCTTGGCGCGGGCGATCGCGGCCCATGGCCAGGAGCGCAACCTCGTGGTCCACGCGGTGGACGGCTTCCGGGCCCAGGCGGGTCACGGCGTCACGGGCCACATCGACGGCCGCCGGGTGGCCATCGGCTCGATCGCCTGGTGCGCGGGCGAGGCCCCGGCCGAGCTGCCCGAGCCGGGGGCGGAGGCGACGACGGTCTACGTGGCCGAGACGGACCGGATCATCGGGGCCATCGAGGTCTCGGACCAGCTGAGGCCGGATGCGGCCGAGACCCTGGCGCGGCTCGGGGTGGCGACGACGCTGTTGTCGGGGGATCGCGCGGCGATCGCCACGGCGGTGGCCGACAAGCTCGGCATCGGCGAGGTCCGGGCGGGCGTGTTGCCCGAGGGCAAGCGGGAGCACGTGCTCGCCATGAAGGCCCCCGGCCGGGTGGTGGCGATGGTGGGCGACGGCGTGAACGACGCGCCGGCCTTGGCCGCGGCGGACATCGGGATCGCCATGGGGCAGGGGGCCGCCATCTCGGCCTCGGCCGCGGGCGTGGTGCTCTTGGGGGATCGGTTCGCGCAGCTGGCGGAGGCCGTGGGGCTGTCGCAGCGCACGGTGCGGGTCATCCGCGAGAACTTCATGCTGTCGGCCCTGTATAATGCCCTGGTGGTGCCGTTTGCGGCCATGGGGCTCGTGCCGCCGACCTGGGCGGCCGTGCTGATGCCCCTGAGCTCCCTTCTGGTGCTCGGGAACGCGCTGAGATTGGCGAGGTAAGCGATGGACGTCCTGTTTCTGATGTTGCCCTGCACGCTCTTCATCGGGCTCATCATGCTTGGGTTCCTGATCTGGAGCATCCGGTCGGGGCAGTTCGACGACCTCGAGGGTGAGAAGCACCGGATCCTGTTCGAGGACTAGGGACCGTTCGCCGAAACCCACGTCATCACATCATCCGATCGATCTTTTCACGCAAGATCGGCTCCCCTCCTCACGAAGAAGTATTAGAGCTTTCTCATACTACCTAGGGAGGAGAACATGGCAGTCAGCACCCCTGTGGGCATTCCGGTCGTCAACATGCAGGACTTCACGCACGGCGGCCCCGCCGAGCGGGCGCGCTTCATCCGGACGCTCGGCGAAGGACTCAAGGAGTTCGGCTTCATCGCCGTCGAGAACCACGGCATCGATCAGGACTTGATCCGCAGGACCTACTCACGGTTCCAGGAGTTCTTCGCCCTGGACGTCGAGACCAAGCGCAAGTACGGCAAGATCAAGGGCGGCCAGCGCGGCTACACCGAGTTCGGCTCGGAGAACGCCAAAGGCAACCCCATCGCCGACCTCAAGGAGTTCTGGCACACCGGCCGCGAGCTCGCCGCCGACCACCCGTTCCGCGCCGAGTACCCGGACAACGTGTGGCCCACCGAGATCGCCGAGCTCCAGCCCACCGTCAGCTCCCTCTACCAGCAGCTCGACGCCTGCGTCGACACCTTCCTGATCGCCCTGGCCGAGTACTTCGACCTGCCCCAGCGGACCTTCGCGGACATGGTCAAGGACGGCAACAGCATCCTGCGCGCCATCCACTACCCGCCCCTGCCGGCGGACGCCGATCCCCGCGCCGTCCGTGCTGCCGCCCACGAGGACATCAACATGATCACGATGCTCGTGGAGGCGACCTCGTCCGGCCTCGAGCTCCTCACCCGCCAGGGCGAGTGGATGCCCATCACGGCCCTCGAGGGGCAGATCGTGGTGGACGCGGGCGACATGCTCCAGCGCGTGACCAACCATGTCATCCCCTCGACCACCCACCGAGTCGTCAACCCGGCGGGCGACACCAACGAGCCGCGCTACTCGCTGCCCTTCTTCGTGCACCCGTACTCGGCCTGCGACCTGACGGCCCTCGACTGCTTCGTGACCGAGGACCGTCCCCGCCAGGACGACCCCATCACGGCGGGCGAGTACCTCAACCAGCGCCTGCGCGAAATTGGCCTACTCAAGTAAGTTTGCAGCGGCTTAAGCAGCCGTAAGCTTTTCCGCAACACGATCCGGCCTACGATGTAGGCCGGATCGTTCGTTTATTCCTGGAAAGGAGACCTCTCACGTGCTCGAGCAAGCCACCCTTTTGGTTGCCAGCTATAACGCCGCGCTCATGGTGGGCGTCGCGATCATCGGCATCGCCGCCGCCACCGTCTGGACCTTGGCCAAGAAGGCCCGGAAGGACAAGCAGGAGGCCTAGCGGCTTCAGCCCCTCACCTAGCCCCCCTTCGCTGAAGGGGGGCCGGCTTTTGGAAACGGCGGCCCCACACGTCTCTCGCCGCTACGCCAAATTGCCTATCGCCCGATCGCGGTTCTAGCGGTGCCGAGCGAGGGGCCCCTCCCGCTACAGTAACCTCAACGACCGGGATTCGAGTTCGCTTGAGAAAGGACCACCCTCATGATCCGCAAGACCTTCATCCAGACCGTCCTCGCCGCCACCATCGGGGCCTCGCTCGCGGGCTGCTCCGGCTTGCCCACCGGCGTGCTCGACGGTCTCGGCGCCAACCTGAGCTCCACCCAGCGCCTCGCCGTGCAGTCGATGGTCGCCGACGCCGTCTCGACCATGCAGGCCGAGATGGACATGGACGCCTCGGGCACCCTCATCCAGGATCCCACCTTCCGCTCGACCCAGCACCTGGAGGTCGCCGCCAAGGCGAGCGCCAGCGCCGAGGCTCGCATCGGCTACGAGAAGCGCGAGAACCGCTTCAAGGAGAAGGGCAAGAAGCACATCGACGAGATCAAGGCCGGCGCCCGCAACGTGGTCAAGACCGAGGTCGACAACGGCGACGGCACCAAGACCGCCACGATTACCGTCGAGATCAACCACAAGAACCGCGTGATGAAGCAGGTCGTCGAGCGTACCTACCAGACCGCCGACAACACGGTGATCAACGCCAAGTTCCACATGGAGGCCCAGCAGAAGAACGGCCTCACCGTCGTCCGGGACCGCGAGCGGACCCTGCAGGCCGACGGCAGCTACGCCGTCTCCTTCAAGAGCACCTTCACCCGCAAGGACGGCAAGGTCCGCACCATCGAGTGGAACACCGTCGAGGCCGTGGACGGCACCGTCACCGGCTCCGGGATCATCACCCGCTTCGACGGCTCGACGGTCACCGTGACCATCGTCCGTAACGCGGACGGCACCACGACCACCACCACCGTGGACAGCAAGGTCAAGATCGAGGCCGAGATCACCCAGCCCGAGGGCTCCACCCAGGCCGAGGTCGACGTCGAGGCCGATGGCCAGGCCGCCGGCAGCACGACCGTCACCAACACCACCGAGGTCGAAGCCAGCGCGCAGTAACCACTCCCCGCGCAACGAGGGCCGGTCGAAAGACCGGCCCTCGTCGTGCGCATGGCTAAAACAGGGTGATGATGTCCTCCTGCACGTGGCTCTCCCAGAGCGCCTGCGCCTCCCCCTCGAAACGCACGATCTCGAGGCCCAGCCCGACGCGCCGATCGGTCGAGGGGCGACTCCAGGTGAGCTCGGCCGGAAAGCGGGCCGGCTGCGGGATGTCCGGCAGATGGATATCCAAGAGGCCCTTAGCGCCCTCCGCGAGGGCTCGCGGCACCAACAGGCTGACCCCGTGCCCGCCGACGTTGGTGACCTTCGCCGCAAGGCGCTCCCGACCAACCTCGAGCCGGGCCTCCAGGAGCAGCTCCGGGCGCCGGGAGGTCCGACCGGTCACCGAGTCCTCGCCCTCCGGCATGGGCTGCCCATAGATCACGCCCTCGCTCAGCTCCCGGCTGAACTCGAGCCAGCGCTCGCGCGAGCGGGCCTCCGCGCGGGCCAGGCCCAGCCGCACCCCGCTCTGGTAGGGAAAGGCCTCCTCGAAGCGATCGACCCGCGCGACGCGGCACGCGAGGTGGGCAGACCGGCCCTCCCCCGGCAGCGCGAAGACGAGCTCCGCCTCCGCTTGCAGGGGCAGGGTCAAGGGCGAGAGGACATAGGCTCCGCCCTTGCTGCGGTTGATGACCTGGACGGCAGACTGCCGGCCGCCGCTCGTCAGGGTGGCCGAGGCCAGGAGGAAGAAGCGCTCATGGCGACGGCGGTTCTGCGGATTGGGCGGGGTCATGGCGCTTCTCTCCCTGTTTTCGGGCTGGACGGTGGCATGGGGGCCGGATGGGTGGCCGAGCGGAGCCTGGCCCATGCGATCCGGAGCCCGGCCTGGGCCTTGGCATGGTCGAGGCGAGACAGGGAGAGGGCCCGGTGGTAGCGCAACAGCTCCTGGACGTCGACCAGGCCCGCCTGATAGCGGCCCCATTCGGCCTGGTAGCGCCGCTCCGCCGCCGTCAGGGCCTGGAAGGCGAAGCGCTGCTGGTCCAGCTGATGCCGGACCTGGGAGACGAGCTGACGGATCTCCTCGCGGACCACCAGCTCCGTCTGGTGGAGCTCGATCGCCGAGGTCCGCCGCTTGGCCTCGGCCTCCCGGACGGTCGCCGACTCGGGGCTGACGCCAAGCGGCGTCTCGAAGACCATGCCCACGCCCACGTTGGCGTTGCCCTGCGGGTGGGGTAACACCGCGGCGATCTTGCTCGTCCCCACCCAGTCCAGACCGAGCTGGAGGCTGAGCTCCGGCAGGCGATCGCGACCGGCGAGCTCGGCCTCCAGGCGGTCCGCCTCGAGCTGGGCCCGTCGCTCGCGCAGCTCGGGCCTGAGGCGCAGAGCCTCGGCCGAGAGGGCCTCGAGATCCAGGGAGGCCGTCGCCTCCGCCGAGCCGAGCGGCTCGGTCGGGCGAATCCGGTCCGAGGCGGGGCGGACGCCCAGGACCGTCACGAGGGCCGCCTCGGCGGCATCCTCCTCCTGCCGGGCCTCGGAGAGCTGAGCCTGGAACTGGGCGATGGTCTGCTCGGTCTCGAACAGCTCGAACTCCGCGGCGAGGCGCGCCTTGATCCGCTCGCCCACCGCCCGGTGGTTGGTGCGGGCCCGCTCGACCTCCTCTTCGAGGAGCCTGACGCTCGCCTGGCGTAGCACCAGGTTCCAGTACGCCTGCTCAAGGCTCAGGAGCTCGCGCCAGTAGGCGGCCTCCAGGCGTGCCGCATGGACCTCCCGCAGCCACGACGCCAGCTGCCAGCGATCCGCCAGCCCGCTCCACCGCCCGCCGCGCAGCAGAGGCTGCTTCCAGAGCAGCTGGAGCGCGCCGCTGCGGTCCAGCTCCACCGAGGGGGTGGCGGCCGTTCCCAGCGGATTGAAGGGCGTCAGGGCCGCCGTCGAAAGGGAGAGCTCTCCGCCCCCGACGGGCAGCGGCATCCGGAGGGAGTTGCTCACCAGTCCCGTGGTGAGCCGGGCGTCGAGCGAGACGTCCTCGCCCTGGGGCAGGCCGTAGGCGGCGCTCCAGCGCGGGACGAAGGCGCCGAAGGCCGCCTCGAGGCCGGCCTCGGCCATGGCCAGGGCCTCGCGATCGCTCCGCAGCCTGGCCGAATGCTCGTTCAAGAGGGTCCGGGCCGCGGCCATGCCCAGATCCGCCGCCCGGACGGCACTGGCCGGACCGAGGGCCAAGAGGAGCGCCAGGCCGCAGGCCATCCAGCGCTCAAGGGGCATACTTGGCCTTCTTCCGGAAGGGCTCGAGCATGATGGCGAGCAGGCGCCGCCGCTCGGTCACGACCTCGGCGGTCGCGACCATGCCGTAGCGCAGGGGCACCTCCCCTTGCTCGGTCCGGACGGTGTCTCGATCCAGTGCCGCGAGCACCTGGTAGTCCCCCTGCTTCTCGTCGATGTCCTGGGGCATCTGGACGATCCGGCCCGTGAGGATGCCGTAATCCTGGTACGGGAAGGCGTTCAGCTTGAACTTCACCGGCATCCCCTCCCGGATCAGGCCGATGTTCTTGTTGGCGATGGTGACCTCGGCCCCGAGCCCCGCGTTCTTGGGGGCGAGGGTCGCGAGCAGCTGGCCCGGGCTCACGAACTCGCCGGCGTTGCGCACCTTCAAGGAGGTGAGCACGCCGTCCACCGGCGCGGTGAAGTCCGCCTGCCGGTTGAGCAGATCGAGGCGTTGCTTGAGCAGGAAGACCAGGTTGGAGAAGTCGGTGCGCGCCCGCTCGAAGTCGCCCCGCGCCTCGCCCTTGAAGCGGGTCAGGCGGCTCTCCGCCTCGTGCAATGAGGCCTGGGTATCGGCCGCGTCGATGCGCAAGGTGTCGATCTGGGTCGAGGACTCCGTCCGGGCGATGGCCTCGGCCTTGCGCAGGCGCTCGGTGTCCTTCAGGGCCACCTGGAGGCCGGTCTCGAGCTGGTCGAGCTCGCGCTCGGCCGCGGCGACCTCCTCCTCGCGGATGAGCTTCTTGGTCCGCAGGGTCTCGTAGTGCCTCAGGCGCTGGCGGGCCGTCGCCAGCTCCCGCCGCATCCGCGCGATCTCGAGCTCCCGGGCGGAGACCTGGGCCGCGAGCTCCCGGGAGCGCGCCGACTGGATGAGGCGGTTCTTCGCCTGCATCTCGCCGGTGATGGAGAGCTTGTCGCTGAGGGCCCTGCGCTGGGCGCCGAGGGCCCTTTCCTCCTGCGGGATCGTCGAGAGCAGGGTCCGGTTGGCCTCGATGAAGGCGAGCCGCGCCTTGCTATACTGCACGAGCAGCTCCTGCAGGGAGGCCGAGAGGACCGTCGCATGGATGAGGTCGAAGCTGCGCTCCAGCTCCAGGGCTCCGGGGGTGCCGCCCTCCGTCTGCATGATGGCCCGGCTCGCGGCCTGTACCTCCTGGCGCAGGAGCTGCAGGCTCTCGGGGGAGAGCTCCTTGTCGAAGCGCACCATGAGCTGGCCGCGCGTCACCACGTCGCCCTCCTGGACCAGGATTCCCGTCACCTTGCCGCCGGCCTGGGTCTGGAGGTTCCAGACCTTGCCCTGCGGCATGAGGGTCGCGCGGCCGTCCACGATTTGGTCGATCTTGCCGAACCAGGCGAAGAGGCCACCGATCAGCAGGAGCCCGACCATGAGGTAGAGCGGGGCCCGCGCCACGGCGAGCGGAATCTCCTCGAAGGAGCCCTCGGAGGGCTCGAAGTAGTAGCCGACGCGGTCCGCCGGCAGCTTGCCGGGAGGCAGCTGCTGATCGGGAGGCTTGGCATCGGTCGGGCTCTGGCTCATGGGTCCTCGGTCACAGGTTGAGCTGCTGGCTGAACAGGTTGTAGTACATGCCGTGCTTCTGCATCAGCTGGCGGTGGGTGCCGGCCTCGACGATCCGCCCCTCGTCCAGGACGAAGACCTGGTCGGCGTTCATGATGGTGTTGAGGCGGTGCGCGATCAGGAGGGCCGTGCGCCCCTGCACGATGGCCTTGAAGTTGGCCATGATCGCCTGCTCGGACTCGGCGTCCAGGGCGCTGGTCGCCTCGTCCATGATGAGCACCCGGGGGTCGTGGTAGAGGGCCCGCGCGATGGCGATGCGCTGCTTCTGGCCACCCGAGAGCCCGAGGCCCCCTTCGGCGAGCTGGGTGCCGTAGCCGGACGGCAGCTTGACGATGAAGCCATGGGCGTTGGCGAGCGTGGCGGCCTCGATGACGCGCGCGAGATCGGGGTCGTCGTCTCCGTAGGCGATGTTCTCGAGGATCGACCCGCTGAAGAGGGTGCTGTCCTGCATGACGATGCCGACGTGGCGCCGTAACAGGGAAAGCGGGATCTCCTTCGCGTCGAAGCCGTCCAGGAGGATGCGCCCGTCGCTCGGATCGAAGAGGCGGTTGACGAGCTGAGCGAGGGTGGTCTTGCCGGAGCCGCTGCGACCCACCACGGCGATCAGCTGGCCGGGGAAGACCTCCATGCTGAGGTCCTTGAGGACCATGGGGCCGCTCGAACCCTGGTAGGAGAAGGAGACGTTCTCGAAGCGCACATGGCCCTTGAGGACCGAGGCCCGGATCGGCGAGCGGCGCGGGCCGCTCTCGGGCGGGGTGTCGAAGACGTCATCCAGGCGCTGCAGCCGCACCTTGAGCTCCTGGAACTCGCTCCATTGCGAGGTGATGCGGAAGACCGGCTGCATGATCGAGCCGAAGATCGAGACCAGCGCGATGAGCTGACCCACCGAGAGGGTGCCCGCGAGGACCATCTGGGCCCCGACGTACAGGACGGCCAGGTTGCCGACCTGCATCAGCCCGTGCCCCGCCGTGGTCATGACGAGCCCCAGCTTGATCAGCTTGAACTCCATGCGGGCCACGCCCTCGAACGCCTTTTCCCACCGCCAGCGCGCGATGTCCTCCGCGCCCAGGGACTTGATGACGCCGATCGCGGAGACCTGCTCGACCAGGCGGGAGGAGGCCAGTCCCTGCTGCTCGGCCATGCGCAGGTAGGTGCTCTGGAGCCTGGGGGTGAGGAGGCGGACCAGGAGGAAGAGGGGGCCGGCGAAGCCCACGACCAGGAGGAGCAGCCGCCAGTCGTAGTAGGCGAGGATGCCGACGTAGAGGACCAGCATGACCGCGTCGAGGACCGTGCCCACGGCCCCCTGGGTCAGGAACGTGCGGATCCCCTCCACCTCCCCCATGCGCGTGGTGATGTCGCCGACCCGGTGATTGGCGAAGAACCGCATCGGCAGGCGCAGGACGTGGCGGTAGAAGTACTTGGACAGGGCCACGTCCAGCTTCATGGACACGTAGCCGACCAGGTAGGTGCGGCTCGCCTCGGCGAGCATCTGGAACACGACCGCCACCAGCATGCCCAGCCCGATGAGGTTGAGCAGATCCCTGGACTGGTGCACCACGACCTTGTCGAGGATGACCTGGCTGAAGAGCGGCACCGAGAGCGCCAGCAGGCTGAGCAGGAAGGAGGCGAGGAAGGCGTCGCGCACCAGGCCCATGTAGGGCCGCACGATGGCGAGGTAGCGTCCGTACGTGGACCGCTTCTCCGGGCGGTGGGCGTAGAGGCGCGGCGTCGGCTCGAGCAGCAGCAGGATGCCATCCCAGCGCTGCTCGAGCTCCTCGAACGTCAGGTGCTCGATCGTCTTGGCCGGATCGGCGATGGTGACGCCCTTGGCGTCGACGGCGTAGAGGACCACGAAGTGGTAGCCGAAGTGGGCGACGGCCGGCAGGGGCACCTTGTGCAGGGCGCTGGCAGCAAGGCGCACGCCCTTGGTCGTGAAGCCCGCCTGCTCGGCCGCCCCGGCGAGCGCCAGGAGCGAGGTCCCCTCCCGCGAGACGTGGGCGGCATCGCGGAAGTAGCGCAGGCTCAGCTCCTGCCCGTGGTACTGCGCGATCATCGTCAGACATGCCGCCCCGCAGTCCATCTCGTCCCGCTGGCGAACGTGGACGTAGCGCTTCTTGCGGGCCTGCTGACGCTCGTACTCGAGCTGCGGATCCGGGCGAGAGCGGGTCCTCCGCCGAGCCCGCCGCTGGGGGGCTGCGGGCTCGGGCGAAGCGGCGCCTTCAGGCTCCGGGGCCGCAAGTGGTGCGGGGGCCTCGGCCGCCTCCGCCAGCTCGTCCATGCGCCCGAGAACGGCCTCGACGAGGCTCGCCGAGTCACCCGACTCCGAAGCGCCGCCCTGCTGGATCCAGCGCTCCAGGAGCTGCTCGCTGGTGGCCGTGGCCTCGCCTCCACCTTCGCGGGAGCGCATGAGCTCCTTGCGCTGGAAGAGCTTGAGCAGGACGGGGGCCTCGACGGCGTTCTTGCGGAAGATGTCCGGGTGCAGGCGGTAGAGGGTGGTGTCGCGGTCGGCCGTGACCGTCTGCAGGGCCTGCAGGCGCTCGAGCAGGCACTCGGTACCGAAGAATTGGCCTTCCTCGTACAGGCCCACCCGCTGCTCGTGGTCGGCGCTGGTCTCGACCGAGATCCGGCAGCGGCCGCTCCGGACGATGTAGAAGCCGTCCGGGACGGATCCCTGGGCGACGATGACCTCTCCGGCGCTCGTCCGTTGCTCCTCGAGCGAGGCGATCAGCTCCTTGACGACGGGAAAGGGGATGTCGTTGGCCTGGAGCAGGCGACGGAACTTCTGGAGCGATCGCTCGATGGTAAGGCGCTCGAGGTAGCGCCGCAGCATGGGATCCTGGTCCAGGGTCTCCAGGAAGACCCCGGCGGGGACCTGGATCAGCGAGGTGTCCTCGGCGGCCCGCAGACCGCAGACGTTGATGCCGTCGACGAGCACCGAGCGGAGGTTGGCCGTCTGGCCGCGCCGCACCTCGCCGACGGTCCGTTCTTCCCCGCCGGCGACGGAGAACTGCTTGAGCGAGCCCTTGACGACCAGGTAGAGGGTGTCGGCCGCCTGGCCCTCCGCGCACACCTCGTCGCCGAAGGCATGGGGCACGATCGTGAGGTGGTCGAGCAGGGCCTGGATCTGCGGTCGGGAGAGCATGGAGAAGACCGAGATCTCGCTGATCTCGGCAATCAGCCGCTCGATGACGTCGCTGGCGACCATGGCGCTCCTGACCGGGAAGGGTGGTTTGGCCCCGTGTTGAGTCAGGTCACTGTACCGCAAACCCTCGGTTATCAAACGCTGGGCGGCCCGCAAGGCTTGCGGGCCGCCCAGCGACGAAAAAGCCGGCCCGGGAATCCCGGACCGGCCGATGTCTTTGCCGCCTAGGCCAGGCGGCTGGAGGAGTAGGCAGCCCTACCGGCCGCGTAGTTCTTGCCCTTGGAGCCGCCGAACAGCCAGGACCAGAACCCACCACCCTTGACTTCCGCGGCTTCTTCCAGCGAGAGCTCCTGAATTTCGTCGATCTTCTGCTCGTCCATCTCCGGGCCCTTTCTCAATCGAACGCCTACGGACGTTCCGCTGGGACTCTTATACCGCGCGGGGTGCGGGTTTCTGTTGGCCGCGTGTTTGGACTTGGTCAAATCTTGGTTTGGAGTCGTTTGGGCGCGCCCCTAGGCGTGCACGTCGCCCGGCTCGCGCTGTTCCTGCTTCTTGTGGCCGAAGAAGTAGCCCGCCCCGACCACCGCGACCGTCGCCACGAACGGGACGAAGTCGTCGACCGCCGTGAGACCCGAGCGCTCGACCCAGGCATGCACGATCTTGTCGTGCATGAGCATCTTGCCGGCCGTCCAGGCGAGCACGCCCGAGCCCACGTACGAGAGCACGGGCCACTTCTTGAGCAGCGTCGTCAGCATGGAGCTGCCGAAGAGCACCAGCGGAATGCTGAGCGCCAGGCCGAAGAGCAAGAGGCCGATGTTGCCGTGGGCCGCCCCGCCGATGGCGAGCACGTTGTCCAGGCTCATGACCACGTCCGCCAGGATGATGATCTTCACGGCCTCCCAGAAGCCGTGGACCTCCTTGTGCGAGTGGACGTCCTCTTCCTGCTCGACCAGGAGCTTGTAGGCGATCCAGAAGAGCGCCAGCGCACCCGCCGCCTGAAGGAGCGGGATACCGGTCAGGAGGGCCACCAGAGCCGCGAAGATGACGCGCAGGCCGACCGCGCCCGCCGCGCCGATGATGGCGGCCTTGGTGCGCATCTCGGCCGGCAGGTGCTGCACGGCCATGGCGATGACCACGGCGTTGTCGCCCGAGAGCACCAGGTCGATGATGATGATGTTGACGAGGGATATCCAGAACTGGGAGTCCACCGCTCCTCCTATCTATGCATATGGTGACGTGATCTTCGACCCGTAAGGGCGAGGAAAGGTTCCCCCCGAAGACGAACGGGCCCCCGGATCTGCGGATCGGGGGCCCGAGCCGATGCGCCGCGGGCTAGACCTCTCCGGTCCCCTCGCAGCGCGAGCAATCGACTTCGAGCTCACCCTCGCACTGGTCGCAAACGGTCGAGCCGTATCCGGCGGGATGGTCCATCTTACCGGTCCCGAAGCACTTCCGGCAGCTGACGATGCCCTCGCCTTTGCAAACCGTACAAGTCGTGGCCATGACTGAGGTCTCCTCCAGGAAATGTTGGACGTTCCTTGATTCTACCAGAGTGCCTCACAAAACTGTTCCGCCTAGCCGCCGGTAGGCGGCCATCGGCGGCCCATGCCTGGTGTGGTGAGGGGCGCCTAGCCCGCCGTCACCGGGCGCGCGAAGGCGCCGAGCTTGGCCTGGAGCATGGCCTGGAGGCGCGCCGGATCGAGCAGGATCTGCGTCCCGCGCGTCCCCGCGCTGATGCTGATCGTGTCGTGGGACCCGGCGCTCGCGTCGAGGTAGACCGGAAACCGCTTCTTGGTGCCGATGGGCGAGACGCCCCCGCGGATGTAGCCCGTGACCGGCTGCACCTCCTTGAGGGGCAGCATCTCGCAGCTCTTGTTGCCGCTCGCTGCGGCGATCGCCTTGAGATCCAGCTCCGTGCCCGCCGGCACGAGCACCAGGAGCACGCCCGTCTTGTCGCCCTTGAGGGCCAGGGTCTTGAAGACCTGGGCCTCGGGCATCTGGATCTTGCGGGCCACGGACTCGGCGGAAAGGTCGCTCTCGTCGACCTCGTAGTCCACCAACCGGTAGGGGATCTTGGCCTGGTCGAGCAGTCGGACGGCGTTGGTTTTCATCACGTGGGATCGGTCGGCAGCCAGCGGGGCGTTTCGGACTGGAGGCCCTGGATCTCGGCCGCCCAGCCGGGCGGAGTGTCCAGGAGAGCCGCCTCTTGGGCGAGCGGATCGGGCTCGTCCTCGAAGTAGCGGTTGAAGCCGAGGCGGAACTTGTACTCGTTGTAGAGCTCGCGCTCGGCGAGCGCCTCCTCGACCTGGATCGCGGTGGCGTAGCCCAGCTCGACGAGGATCTCCCCCAGGCGGCGCTGCGGCTCGTTGATCTGGCGCTCGAGGGCCTCCTGGACCCGCTCGGGGGTCGTGATCTTGCGCCGCACGATCACATGCCCGAAGAGGGCCTCCGAGAATTGGCTGTAGAGGGCCTCGGTGAGGTCCCGGAAGGTGATCGCCTTGAGGCCGAGCAGGATCTCGCCCAGGCGCAAGAACGGCAAGTCCTCCTGGATCCGCAGCGCCTTCTCCAGGGTGGCCTGGTCCAGCTTGCGGGTCCGACGGAGGTACTGCCCCAGTTTCCGGTCATCGATCGCGACGTTGCTCATCTAGGGAGTTATACCGACGGGCCCCCCTGCCGAAACAGGGGGGCCCGGGTCAAGGGACGGGTTAGCGGGTCCAGGTCGTCTCCCACGGTCCCCAGGCGCCGTTCGGGCCCTTGGCGTGGACGTAGAGGAGGTGGCGACCCTCGGTGACGGGGGCGAGCCCCGTGGCCGTCAGGCCGTCCACCCGCAGGGGCGTTCCGGAGCCGGCCACGCCGGGCTTGCCGACGAAGTACTCGGCCGCAGCGACCGGGCTCTTGCCCGCGATCGAGAGGCGACCGCCCGCCACCGCGGCGGCGGTGACCTCGGGGCCGAAGACCGCGCTCGGGTTGTCCGCGATCTTGAGCGTGTAGAGCATCATGGGCCGGTTCTCGTTCCAGAACTGGGCGACGCGCGAGTAGGGGGGATCGAAGCCGTCGCTGTAGCCGCCGATCTCGACGGTGTAGGCGAGCGTGCCCAGCTTCTCGAAGGCCCAGTCCACGTCGTCACCGCTGTTGACGTACATCTGGCTGCCCTGGTAGGCGTCGTAGCCCGAGAGCTTGCCGAGCGCCTTGCCGATGGGCTCGAGACGCTTGTCCGGAGGGGGGGCGGTGGTCTTGTCCCAGCTCCACATGACCGAGTTGGCGAAGGAGTGGAAGGTGAGGTACATGACCGGCTTGATGCGGGTCATGAGGTCGCGGATGGCCTGGGTCTCGGGCTCCGAGAAGGCCTTGGTGCCGCGGAAGGTGTCCGACTCGGCGTTGCCGGAGTCGCCCGCCGTGCCCCACGAGGCGTCGTAGTTGCGGTTCAGGTCCACGCCCCGGCGGCTCTTGCCGCCCGTGACGTTGTTGGTGTTCTTGCGCTGGTTGGCGCCCTTGGCGGCGAGCGCATGCCCGTCCGGGTTGACCATGGGCACCAGCCAGATGTCGCGGTTGTCCACGGCCGCCGTCACCTCGGCGTCCTTGCCGTAACCGTTGGCGAGGTGGTGGACCATGCCGAGCACCATCTCGGGCGTCACGAGCTCGCGGGCATGGTGGCAGCCCGCGAACATGACGGTGGGCTTGCCGGCGCCGGCCTTCTTGAAGTGGACGGCCCACAGGTCGCGGTTGGCCTGGCCCTGGGTCTTCTCCCAGCCGTCGCCGATGTCGACCAGCTCCACGAGCTGCGGGTACTTGGCGGCCACGTCCTTGAGCTCGGCGAGCATGGTGTCGTAGGTGTGGTAGCCCTTGTCGAAGGTGTTCTTGAGGTAGCGATCGCTCCGGCGCGTGATCTTGAGGCCGAGCTTCACGGCGGCTTCGTACTGCGCCTGGTCGAGGGCGGCCTTGATGCGCTTGCCCTTGCGGTCGATGGCCCAGAAGTCCACCCCCGCGTCCGCGAGCCCCTGGACCTGCTTGCGATCCGTGAAGGTCATCTCGACGGCGACGATCTGGTTGGGGTTGCCAAAGACGATGGGCTTGCCCTCATCGCCACCCAGGGGGTTGGAGCCGGGCATCAGGCCGCAGCTCGCCACCACGGCGGCGGAGAACAGGGCCAACAGCGGCTTGAACGAGCGCATGGACACGATCTACCTCGCTTCGCTGGTAAGGCTAGGATAGCTGCGTTAATTTTACCTTAAATACCCCTTAACCTACAAGCCCTCGAGAGGCGATCGCCCGGAAAGCGGCCAAGCGTGGCCGCCCCGGGCTGTTCGAAACGACCAAGGCCTTTTGGTACGGGGGCCCATGCCAGCCCCGGGAAGTCGATCTATGCTCTAGACGCTCAAAACCCAACGGGAGGAGGACTCTGCATGCGTTCGAAGCTGTTCGGTCTCGCCCTCGTGGCAGGCCTGGCGGGAGCACTGTTGGCGGGCTGCGCGGGCATGCGCGGCGAGAAGGCGACCGAGGTCGTCTACGAGCCGAGCATGGGCGCGGAGACGATCGCGTTCAACAACGGGATCTACCAGACCCGCGGCGAGGCCCTGCCCCTGCGTAACGACCAACTGACCCAGGTCGGCAACGCCGAAGGCTACACGCTGTTCCGGCTCTCGGGCGGCGGTGCCGGCGGCGCACCCCAAGGCGACATCCTCTACATCAAGACCGGAGACAACCGGTACCAGGCCCTGGTGCGCATCCAATAGGCGCACCCGCGAGGCCCGGGGCGGCGCGAGGCGTCGCCCCGGGCTCTTGGCGACTGGACGCCCCGGGATCCGGCGCGTAAGATCGGCATGACGCCGACCCCTCGCGACTGGCTGGAGACGATGGACCCCCGACCCGGAAAGACAGGCTGCCTGCTCATCAACCTCGGCACCCCCGAGGCCCCCACGTCCGGCAAGGTCCGGGACTACCTGCGGCAGTTCCTCGGCGACCCCCGGGTGCTCGACATGCCGGCCTTCGGGCGCTGGCTCCTCTTGAACCTCGTCATCCTGCCCTTCCGGCCGCGCAAGTCCGCCGAGGCCTACCGCCAGATCTGGACGGAGGCGGGCTCGCCCCTCATGGTGCACGCGCAGGAGTTGGCGCGGCAGGTCCAGGCGGCCCTCGGGCCGGACGTCCCGGTGGAGCTCGGCATGCGCTACGGCGCGCCCTCGCTGCCCAATGCCCTCTGGCGGTTGCGCACCCGTGGCGTCGAGCGCCTGATCGTCCTGCCCCTCTTTCCCCAGTTCGCCACGTCGACCACGGGCACGGCCGTAGCCGAGGTCTACCGGGTGCTCGGCACCTGGTGGACGATGCCCTCGGTCCAGGTGGTGGAGCCCTTCTACGATCACCCGGCCTTCCTGCGGGCCTTTGCGGAGGTGGCCGCCCCGACGCTCACCGAGTTCCGGCCCGATCACGTGCTCTTCAGCTTCCACGGGCTGCCCGAGCGCCACCTGAAAAAGGGCGACGACACGCGATCCCACTGCCTGGCCTCGGCCGGGTGCTGCGATACCCTCACGGACGTCAACCGGAGCTGCTACCGGGCCCAGTGCTTCGCCACCGCCCGGGCCCTCGCCCGCTCCATGGACTTGCCGGAGGGCGCCCACAGCGTCTCCTTCCAGTCGCGCCTGGGGCGCACGCCCTGGATCCGACCCTACACCGACGAGCGGCTCGCAGAGCTCGCCCAGGCGGGCGTCAAGCGCCTGGCCGTCATGTGCCCGGCCTTCACGGCGGATTGCCTCGAGACGCTCGAGGAGATCGGGTTGCGCGCCCGGGAGACCTTCCGCGCCCATGGCGGCGAGGACCTGCGGCTGGTGCCGTCCCTCAACTCCCATCCGAGCTGGGTGTCGGCCGTAGGAGAGCTCCTGGCCCCCCACCTTGCCTCTAGGAGCCTCTGAGCACCCGATCCAGACAATCGATCAGCACCCGGCGCGTGAACGGCTTGAGGAGGACGGCCACCGCACCGGCCTCCTTGAGGCTGGCCCGCGCGGCGTCCTCCACCCGGGCCGTCGCGATGATCACCGGCAGGTGGGCCGTCTCGGCCCGCGCCTTGATCGCCCGGGTCACGCTCAGGCCGTCCACCCCCGGGATCTGGAGATCCATGAGGACCACGTCGAACGGCTCCGACTGGACCATCTCGAGGGCCCGGTAGCCGTTGGTGGCCTCGGAGACCTGGTAGCCGGCCGCCTCGCAGATGAGGCGGAACAGGCGGGAGTTGGAGGGGTCGTCCTCGACGACCAGGAGGCGGTGGCTCACGGCGTCATCCCCGGCATGGAACGGCCGGCCTCCCCCGGTCCCGAACGCCGGAGAGCCCCGGCTGCCGTGAAACAAGGCCTTTCGTCAGGTGTTAGGATGCGCGGTGAGTGCGACGTCGTCATGATCAATCTGCTGCGTGGACGTTAAGCTTTGTGGTGAGCAAACTCGGCTTCCCGGCTGACTCAGCGGCCGGACCGTTCAGAAGTTATGGCGTGTCCGGCGCCAAAACTGACGTCTTCCGGCGCTAAAAGTCAGCCGGTCAGGCGTTGACGTCGACGACGGTCCGTCCCTTGACGCGCCCCGCAAGGATCGCGGGGCCGAGGGTCAAGGTCGCGCCGAGGGGAACCACCTGCATGAGCCGGGCCAATAGCTCGCGCGGCAGGTCCGTGGAGAGCCGCTCCCAGGCACGGCGCCTCAGGGCGAGGGGGGTACGGACCGAGTCGACCCCGAGCAGGCTCACACCGCGCAGGATGAAGGGCAGGACGGTGGTGTGGAGCTCGCGCCCGCCCGCGAGGCCCGTGGCGGCCACGCTCGTGCCGTAGGCCATCTGGCGCAGGATCCCCGCGAGCAGCTCGCCGCCCACCACGTCCACGGCCCCTCCAAAGCGCTCGGTCTCGAGGGGCTTGTCGGAGGGGGCCGAGAGCTCCCGGCGGTCGAGGACGGTCTGGGCGCCGAGGCTCCGCAAAAAGGACTCCTCCTCGGGGCGGCCGGTCGCGGCCGCGACGGGGTAGCCGAGGCGCGAGAGGACGGCCACCGCGACGCTCCCCACCCCACCCGCGGCCCCGGTGACGAGGACCTCGCGATCGCGCCCGAGGCCGCGGTCCTCGAGGGCGAGCACGCAGAGCATGGCCGTGAGGCCGGCCGAGCCAATGGCCATGGCCTCCAGGAGGTCAAGGCCCTGGGGCAGGGGGACGAGCCAGTCGGCCGAGACCCGGGCCATCTGGGCAAAGCCGCCCCAGTGGCGCTCGCCGACGCCCCAGCCCGTCAGGACGACGCGATCGCCCGGCTCGTAGCGGGGATCGCTCGACTCGCGGACGATGCCCGCGAGGTCGACGCCCGGGACCATGGGGTACTGGCGGACGACCTTGTTGCGGCCCATGAGGGCGAGGCCGTCCTTGTAGTTGAGGCTGGAGTAGGCGACGTCGACGAGCACCTCGCCGGGCGGCAGGGTCGAGAGGGGCAGGTCCTTGAGGCTGGCTCCGGACTCGTCCAGGACGACCGCTCGAAACGTCTCCATGTCCAGCCTCCTTTCGGTCAGCCCCTATGGTAGCTGGAAAGGTGCAGCGGGGGGTTGGACATGGTGGACGAGAGGCGGGGGAGGAATAAGGAGGACCCCCCCTACCCCCCCTCTAGAGGGGGGGAGCTCTTGGGAGGAGTAGCTACATCCAGGATCCATTGGAGCAGCTCTGCTTTCCCCAACCCATGATCCATTGGAAGCCCTGCTTTCCCCCACCAATAATCCTTACCCCCCCTCTAGAGGGGGGGCTGGGGGGGTTCTCCTCGTCAATAACCCTGCGAGAACCGCACGAACCACGCCCCGTAGGGCACGGCCGCAGGCACCGCGAGCAGCGTGTCCTGTCCGCTCGCCACGTCGCGCTTGAGGTAGGAGGCCGACTGGCCGCCGCGGTACCCGAACTCGATGACGTTGGACCCGAAGCTCGTATGCAGGGCCGCCTCGTAGGAGTCCGCCGCCCGGTTCAAACCGTAGAGGTAACGCCCGTAGACGTTCAGGTTGTGCCAGTCCATGAGCTTGTAGCGAGTGGCCACCATGGGCCCGACCGTCATGCCGAAGCCGTACTGATCGGCCTTGGTATACGTGAAGCCCGCCGCAACGCCCGCGCCCACCGTCAGGTACGCCCGATCGTTGAGGTTGAACAGCGGCTCGAGCTCGTTCGAGGGCTCCTTGATGCCGACCAGATTGAAGCCGACCGCGGCCTCACCCGCCGGAAGCAGCAAGTTGCCCCGGTCGTCCGGCTTCTGGGGATCCTTCTGGATGCCGAAGGTCTTGGGCGAGAAGAAGACGCCCCCGAGGCTCGCCGCCGCGTAGAAGCGACGGTCCCAGTAGGACCATCCCGCCAGGTCCAGGGCGTAGGCCGGCTCGCCTTCGACCTGCCCGATGCCCGCCAGGCCCATGAAGTGGGTGGCCTGCATGCGGTGGCGCAGCTCGGGCCTCAGCTCGAGCATGTAGGGGTCGAGCTCTTCGGAGGAGGGCAGGGTGTCGTTGGCGAACGCCGGAGCGGCGACGGAAAGGGTGGCGAGGGCGATCGCCCAGAGACGCTTCACTTGGACACCTCCTCGACCACCCAGGGCAGGTCGGCACGGACATGGTTGGCCAGGGTCTCGTTGAGCCGGTCGAGCTCCGCGTCCATCTGGCGGATCTGGTCCCGGGTGCGCATGTCGCTCGCGCGCTGCAGCAGGTAGGCCGGGGTGGCGTCCGCGCTGCCGGTGGCGTCATAGGCGTCCGACCAGCCCGCCCGGAAGGGCGTGCGGATGATCCGCGCGTGGACGTCGAAGTGGGTCAGCGAGCCCTCGTGCCAGGTCACCTTCACGAAGACCGGAAAGACCGCGCTCCGGTAGTTGGCCGGAACGTCCTCCTCGAACTCCTTGGGCGGCTCGGGCGGGTTGAAGGGCAACGAGCCCATCAGGAGCACCGAGTTGGTCGCAGGACCCGGCAGCACCCGCACGTCCTTGAGGCGGTACGGCTTCTCCCGCAGGCCGACCAGCGCCGCGGCGGCCGCCTGGCGAGCCTTGGGCTCGGGGAGCTTCTTGAAGATCAAGGGATCGTGGGGAATGCCTTCCTGCCAGCCGCCCCAGAGCATACGCCAGGGGGTGACGACCACGCAGGCATTGAGGGTCGAGGTGAGGACGGCCGCGGCCACCAGGGCCACCAGCCGGAAACGGATCCGGGACATCATGCGGGCTCCTCGGCAAATGCCAACCAAACGAGCATTTTAGGATTATATCAGCCCTCTAGCGGAAGATCACCCGGACATCGTGCGCCGGAAGCTCGATTGAGCAACCGTCGAGGGTCAAACGCTGCGCGTAGTCCCCTGCATTGACGACGACCAGGGCCTGCTCCTCGGCCGTACGGCGCTCGAAGGCCACGAGCTTGGCGCGGTTCGAGACGTGGCGCCAGGCGAAGCTCCCCTCGGCGAACACCGGGTGCGCGCGGCGCAGCCGCAGGAACTCGCGGTACGCCCCCAGGACGGGCCGGCTCCAGCGCTTCTGGTCCCAGATCATCGGGCTGCGGGCCTCGTCGGCGTGCTTGGCCTGCATGCCGATCTCGTCCCCGTAGTAGAGCTGCGGTGAGCCCGGCAGCAGGGTCTGGAGGGCGATCGCGAGCCGCATGCTCCGCGCGTCCTTGGCATGCGTGCCGTAGAAGCGCTCGGTGTCGTGGTTGTCGAGGAGGTTCCAGCAGTGCTTCAGGCTCGCGGCAGGGTAGCCCTCGATGTAGTGCGACAGGCGCCGGGCGAAGGTCTCGGCCGAGATCTCGAACCGGAAGAAGTCCGCGAGCGGACGCCGGAACTGGAAGTTGAGCACTCCGTCGTAGAGCCCGTCGCGCAGCTGGCTGAACACGGGCTCCCACTCCTCGCCGATGACGACGGCTTCCGGGTGATGGCTCCTGAGGCGCTCCTTGAAGCGCTTCAGGAAGGAGGCCGGGAGGTGCTGGGCCGCGTCGAGGCGCCAGCCGTCGACCCCGGCCCACCGATCCACGACCTCCATGAGGCGCTCCTGGGTCTCGGCCTTCTCGGTGTCGAGCTTGGGCAGCACCCCCCAGTTGAGCCATGTCTCGGGACGGCCGTCGGGCTTCAACAGGTAGTGGCGGCGCCTCAGGTCGGGATCCGCGTACCAGGGGTGCTCGAAGCTGGTGTGGCCGAAGACGCCGTCCAGCACGAGCTTCATGCCGCGGGCATGCAGGTCGTCCAGGAGGCCCCGGAAGTCCTCGTCGGAGCCCAGGTGCGGATCCAGGCTCAGGTAGTCGTCGGTGTCGTAGCGATGGGAGGAGCGGCTCGCGAAGATGGGCGTCAGCAGCAGCACCGTGACGCCCAGATCGTGCAGGTAGGGCACGGCCTCGCGGATGCCCGGCAGGTCGCCGTTGTAGAACGTCCGCTGGTGGGAGTGACGCCCGGTCAACAGCCGCTTGTCGGTCGAGGATGCGACCGGGTGGCCATGGAAGGCGAACTCGCCCGCGCGCACGTCACGGGCGGGATTGCCGTTGCGGAAGCGATCCACGAAGACGTGGTAGACGACCTCGTTGCCCCAGGTCGCACCCCCGGTGCGCATGCCCTGCTAAGAGGAGAGGGCCCGCTCCAGCAGCCCCAGGAGCTGTTGGGCGTCGAGGGCCTTTTTCATGTAGAAGGTGTGGCGGTCATCGACCAGGTCGGAGACGTCTTCACCCTGTTCCGCCGTGATGAACAGGATGGGCACCTCGCGAAACGCCTCGTCACCCCTGAGCGACTCATGGATCTGGCGCCCGTTCATCTGGGGCAGCACCACGTCGAGGATCAGGGCATCCGGACGGCTGGAGCGGGCGAGATCGAGGCCCTTGCGGCCGTTGTCCGCCGTCCGTACGGAGTAGCCGTTCTCTTCGAGTAACTCTTCGATGTACTCGAGGGCGTCCGGGTGATCCTCCACGATCAGAATGGTCTTGTTCATTGGCTCCTCCTGGTCCTGCCATGCTACCCAGGATGCGGGGCCGCGGCAAGGGGACTAACAGAAAAACGAAGGCTAGACGGCGTTAGCGTTTCTTAAGTTGTCTTGCACGAAGGCCTCGAGGCGGCGCAGGCGATCGGCCAGGGCCTCGAGATCCCTGGCGAGCAGATCGGCCGGCAAGGTGGCGGCACAGAGCCGGACGGTCTCGAGCTCGTCGCGCGTCTCCTCGAGCAGGGTGCAGAGCTGCGTCGTGACGGTCCAGGTCAGGCGGTGCTGGAGGTCTCGTTGGGCCTGCGCCTTGCTGCGCACCTGCTCGGCCGCGGCGGCACGCTCGGCCAGGAGGGCATTCTGGAAGGCCAGGGCCCCGACGCGCAACAGCCTGGCCACCAGGCGCTCGTCCCGGACGTCCCCGTGACAGCGGATCTCTCCCCCCGCTCGATCGGGAGGTCCGAGCGCGTAGATCGCCGAGGGTTCGCCCTCGGGCGGCCGGGGAACGGCGATGTAGAGGTCGTCACCGAGGAAGAGGGCCACCGTCGTAGCGCCGGTGAGCTGACGCACGTGCTCGACGAGCACCGCCGCGACCCCCCGGGCACTCGCCTGCACGGCCAGCTCGGCCGTCATGGCCTCGAGGACGGGCGGACGGGTGCGGCGCCGGAACCGAGCGAGCCAGTTCCAAGCCGGCGGCAAGAGGACCGCCGTCACGATCCCCGCCACGACGACGAGGCCTCGCATCAGGCCGCCGCCAAGTCCGCCGACCAGAAGGCCATCGATGAGATAGACGACGACCGAGAGGAGGACGACCAACACCAGGAAACGCAGATACTCGCGGGACATGGGACCAGCCTACGACAAGCCGCCCGCGGGTACAAGGGATCCGAAAGGAGATCCCATGGCCAGCGCCTGGAGTTCGCAGCCGTTCCTCGATGCCGCCGTGTTCGCGGCGATCACGCTGATCGGGCGCCCCGTGGTCATCGGGGCGACCCGCTCGCTGCAGCGCCGCTACTTTCCGGAACGGTACGCCCGACGTAAAGCCAGGCGCCACCTGTTAGACCTCTTGAACGAGCTCGAAGGCCTGCCGGGCGAAGAAACCCTGTTGCTGGAGACGCTGGCCACCGCGCTGGGCATCGAACGCGCAGGGTTGTACGCCCGTGAGCCCAGGGCCGAGGAGCTCCGGTGGCAATCGGGGACCCATCGCCCGAACCGCGAGCGCCTTTCTCTCGAGCGTGCCGAGACCGGCACGGCCCTGGTGGAGGGCTATGCCACCGGACTGGTGCTCACCGGGCGCACCGGAGTCGTCGGCTACCTGATCCTGGGCGGGCGCCCCGATGGAAAACCGCTGCCGATGCGCGATCGCGGCATGCTGCAGCAGACATGCGAGCAGTTGACGCTGGTGCTCGAAAACCGGTGGCTCGGCCGCACCCTCATCGACGAGCAACTGGCCGCCCACAAGGCCGACGAGGACCGCATCTTGCAGGAGCGCGTGAATGCGGTGGTCTCGCACCAGCTCAAGACGCCCCTCCTGCTCGGCCAGAGCATGCTCACCGACGCCCGTCGCTCGGTGTCGAACCGCAAGCGGGTCGCCAAGCGGCTGGACAAGATCGCCGCGGCCTTGGCGCGCTTCGAGCGCAACGTCATCCAGAACCTGGACCGCCACCGGCTGGCGGAAGGGCCCTTCGAGCTGGAGGTGGCGCCGACCGAGCTCTCGCCGCTCATTGAGCGCTGCCTGGACGAGGTGCGCTATGTGCTCGGCAAGCGAGGCGCGAGCACCGAGGTGCACGTGGCGCCGGACCTCCAGGTGCTGGCGGATGGGCCGCGGCTCGAGATCGTGCTCGACAACCTCATCGGCAACGCGCTCAAGGTGCTGCCCGAAGGGGGGCGGCTCGGACTCGCGGCGGCGCGGATCGGCGATCGCATCCGGCTGGACGTGTCCGACGACGGTCCCGGCATTCCGCCGGCCCGGCTCGCGGGGCTCTTCGGCGTGCAGCCGCCGAACCCGGAGGATCCCACCTCGACGGGCTTCGGGCTCGCCATCTGCCGGGACTACCTGGTGGCGATGGGTGGGTCCATCGAGTTGCTCGATAACGGGCCCGGCGGGGTGACGTTTCGGCTGGAGCTACGGGGGGTGGACTCGCTCTACCCCCCCTCCCCCCCCTAGCAGGGGGGGATGGGGAGGTAGAAGGAGTCGCCACAGCACGAAAAAGCCCCCCGCCGCAGCGGGGGGCGATGGTGTTGAGGACTAGTTCGAGCTCATCCCGAGCATCAGGGTCGTCTTCTTGCCCTTGAGGACCGCGACGCCCTCCTGGGTGACGCCCTTGAACCCGCCGAGGCCCACCGTCACCGTGTAGGTGTCGGGATCGAGGCCCGAGAAGTAGAACTCGCCCTTCTTGTTGGTCTGCGTCCGGAACAGGTAGCCCGTGCGGTTGGCCTTGACCACCACCAGCGCGCCCACCAGGCCCTGGTTGTTCACGGGCATGTAGACCGTGCCGGCCAGGCGGCCCTTGAAGAAGAAGTCGGTGATGAACTTGAAGGTCGGGATGACGAGGATGTGCTCGACCATCAGGTTGCCGTTGGCCATCATGATGCCGCGCAGGATGACCTTGCGGTTCAGGTAGTTGGCGATGCGGCGATCGCGCTTGCCGTCCTGGCCGATGACCGACAGCTTGGTCTGGTCATTCTTGAGGACCAGCAGGTACTTGTCGGCCTCGATGGAGCGGACGTAGCCGATCTTGGTGGTGCGCTTCACGTTGAAGAAGCCGCTGCTGCCCTCGAGCACGCTGTCCAGGCCCTCGGTGGCGGCCGAGCCGTTCACCTTGGGGGGGTTGAGCGCGGTGGCCGTCCGGCCGACCACGGTCTCGAACTCCGTGAAGTCCTTGCCGTCGAGCGCGCCGCTCTGGTTGAGGTCGGAGGCGGTCTTCGCCTCGTCCTGCGTGAAGTCCAGGGCGCTGGTGTCCGCCTCGGTGCTGGCGGCGTTGAGGTTGATGGGCTGGGTGGTGTTGGAGTAGCCGCAGGCGGTCAGGCTGACCGACATGACGAGCGTGAGCACCAGGAGCCAGAACCTGCGAGCGTTCTTCATCCGCATGATCTCCTTTTGGATAAGCAGGACTTCCCGTGGTTCTGGTTATAGCGGATCTGGAAACGTTAATCAATATTTAAGATTCGATTATTTTCCCTTAAACTCAAATTCCTTTTCAGAACGGAACGGGCCCGCCAGGCGTCTGCCTGGCGGGCCCCGAAGTCGTGCCGTACGAGTCTAGCCGCCGGCTGCGGCCTTGGTGACCACGCTCGTGACCGACTCGATGCCCGTGGCCGCCGCGCCCGTCACCGTGACGGTGTATTCGGTGCCGCCCGCCTTGGGGGTCCACGTCAGGGTCGGGATCGTACCGGTGAGCGTGCCCTCGAGGTAGGTGCCGAACTCGGCCACCTCGACCTTGTTGTCCTTGTCCTTGGCTACCGCGATGGCCAGAGCCGAACGGGCATTCGCCAGCGCGCTCGCCTCGGCTGCCTTGGCCGCCTCATCCTTCATGGAGGCGAACTTCACGGCGCCCACCGCACCGAGCACGGCGACGATGGCCATGATGATGGCCAGCTCGATGAGCGTGAAGCCGGACTGCTTACTCTTCTTTTCGGGTACCTGCGCAAACATGAATGCCTGTTCCTCCAAATCGTGTCGGGGCAACGATGCCAGCTAGCCGACCGAGCGATCGTCCCTGCATGACTAAGCTACCCGCTGAAGCTGAAAATTAGCTGAACCCATCGTGTCTTTGGTGAAGGTAACGTGAAGCTTCCCTTCACGGGATTTTTTTCGGGAGTGAAGAGTCAATTTTTCGCTACGAGCCGAAAACTTCCCCACCTCAAAAAAATCAGTCACTCTCCCCAGAATAGTGCCCGGAAAACAGAAGCGAAATTCGCGAAAACCACGGATTTTCGTGCAAATTTACCCTCCCGTGGGCATAATAGCGGAGCATAACCCTCCCGGGAGTCCTCACATTCCTTCATTACCGATGTCCAGACCGCTTTCCAAACCGAGCGCCCTGATCTCCGGCGTGCTGTCGGTGCTCCTGATCGTCGGTCAGGCGGCCCTGGCTCAGGCGGCGGCGAACCCCGCTCCGGACGAGGCGCTCCGGGTGATGTCGCTCGGCCGCAAGAATCCCTTCCGCCCCCTGGTGCTCACGGACCAGGCACCGTCCTTGCCGAGCGTCCCCTCGGCGCCCGCCGTAGCGGTGCCGGCCCCCATGGCACCTGCCCCCAAGCCGCCCGCGGTCAAGCTCACCTACATGGGCATCGCCTACGACGGCGACGAGTCGATCGCGGCCGTGAAGATCCGCGGCAAGGTCCGGTTCGTCCGGCGCGGCGAGCGCGTCGAGGGTGCGATGCTGATGACCATCACCCCGGAAAAGCTCGTCTGGCAGAAGAACGGACGCCGCCTCGAAAGTCCCCTGCAACGCCTACCAGGAGCCACGCCATGAGCTTCCGTTCCGCCCTCGCCCTCTGCCTCGCGCTGAGCCTCCCCATGCCGGCCCTGGCCAGTCCACAAAAGCCGCTGGACCGGACGATCTCGGTGTCCATCAGCGACATGCCCCTGCAGGACGCCATCCGGCTGGTCGCGCAGAAGGGCCGCCTCAACCTGGTCATCGAGGACGACCTCAGGTCGTCGGTCAACGTCGAGTTCAAGGACGTGCGGCTGGGCGACGCGCTGGAGACGCTCTTTGCCATGGGCGGAGCCCAGGCCGTGTGGCGTGGCAACGTCTTCGCCGTGATCGGCAAGAAGAAGGCCTACGAGCGCGGCTTGCTCTCGAACAACGCCCGCCTCTTCAAGCTCCGCTACGCGAGCGCCACCAAGGTGGCCGAGTTCCTCAACACCTCGGCCCTGACGAGCGCGTACTCGGGCGGGCTCAACAACCAGAACACCACCCAACATCAGCAGCTGGAGCTCGCGAAGGCCGATCCCCGGACCAACAGCGTCCTGGTGTTCGGCACCTCGGGCGACCTGTTGCTGGCCGAACGGACCATCGAGAGCCTGGATCAGCCCATCGAGCACCGGATCTTCAAGCTCAGCCACGCCAATGCGGTCCAGGTGGCCTCGGTCCTCAACGCCACGATCTTCAACAACGGCAACAAGGCGACCACCACCGAGACCGTCCGCGCGGACGTCGAGAGCATCACCGAGGGCACCGGCGCCAACAACGCCAACACGGGCGTGGAAATCGGTAACTCGCAGTCGGGCGTGCGCACGCGGACCCTCCAGACCCAGGCCCTGCCCGTCGAGGCCAAGCAGTCCGTGGCCGTCCCCGACACCCGGACCAACTCGGTGGTCGTGACGGGCTCGGCCGAGACCCTGCGCCTCGCTCAGGCCATGATCCCCGAGCTCGATCAACCCCTGCGCCAGGTGGCCATCGACGTGGAGCTGGTGGAGCTCAGCACGCTGGACGCCCACGAGCTCGGAGTGGCCCTGTCGGGCGCCAACGGCAACATCAGCTCCTCGTTCGATCCGGCCTCGGCCAATCCGAGCTGGAGCGTGAGCTACGATCCGGCGATCGTGAGCCCGGCAACGTTCCGGGCTCGGCTCAACGCCCTGGTCCAGGACCGCAAGGCGCGCATCCTCGCCCATCCCACGATCATGGCGAGCGACAACACGGAGTCGCAGATCAACATCGTGGACGAGGTCATCAAGGGCACGAAGATCACGAACCAGACCGTCACCGTCGGCAACCAGAGCTTCGTGGTCGTGGAGCCCATCTTCGGGGCGGCCGGCGTGACGCTCAACATCCTGCCGAAGATCGGCGCCGACGGCACGGTGACCCTGCGCCTGCACCCCACGGTCTCGACCATCCGGGAGACGCAGCGCGACGGCGCCAACAACACGATCTCGCTCTTGAGTCGGCGGGAGCTGGTGACCCAGCAGGTGACGGTGCCCTCGGGCGGCTCGCTGACACTGGGTGGGTTGACGCAGAACACGCAGATCAGCACCCGGAACAAGTTCCCGATCCTGGGCGACATCCCCCTAATCGGGGCGCTGTTCAGCAGCACGGCCAACGAGACGCGGCAGACCGAGCTGATGATCGTCGTGACGCCGAAGGTGCAGCCGTAAGCCCCACCGTTGGGCCTGGACGGTTAGTAGCGACCAAGAATGGGGTTGGCCGTCACCCCGGCGAAAGCCGGGGGCCAGGGCATGCGCTCGTAGAGCCGACCCTGGATCCCGGCTTTCGCCGGGATGACGCGCTAGACAAGCTGGAACCGCTAGCTACCGCTCATGATCTTCGAGAGGTCGAAGAGCGGCAGGTAGAGCGCCAGGGCGATCGCCATGACGATGAGCCCGATGACGATCGTGAGCACGGGCTCGATCATGTTCGTCATCTGCTTGATCTTGTAGTCGATTTCCTTGTCCGAGAAGGCCACGGCCCGCGCGGCCATGTCCTCGAGCTTGCCCGACGATTCGCCCACCGAGATCATCTGCGACAGGATCCGCGGGAAGTAGGGCGACTCGCGCAACCTGGAGGCGAAGGGGTTGCCCAGCTCCACCTCGCGCTCGGCCTCCTCGAGCACCTCGGCGACCGCCCGGTTGGTGATGACCTTGCGACAGGTGGCGATCGCCGGCACGATGGACACCCCCGAGCCGTACACCGTCCCGAAGGCCCGGGTGAAGGTGTTGGCCGCCTGCACCATGAGCACCGGCCCCACCAGGGGGAGCCGGAGCCAGAGGCGGTCGACGATGGGGCGCCCCACCGGCGTGCGCCGGAACCAGTGGTACCCCACGACGGCGAAGACCATGCCCGCCGCGATCCCGAGCACCGACGATCGTACGAAGTCGCTGAGCGAGAGGAGCAGCTGCGTGGGCAGGGGCAAGGCCTCGCTGCTCTTGGCGTAAAGCCCCTGGAAGGTCGGCACCACGAACACGAGCATGACCGTGAGCACCGCGAGCACCGTCACCAGCACCACGCCCGGATAGGTCATGGCCCCCTTCACCTTGCGCTCGATCTCGAGGTTCTTGTCGAGCATCTCCGCCAGGCGATTGAGCATGACGGGCAGGGCCCCGCTCAGCTCGCCGGCCTCGGTCAGGCTCACGAGCAGGGGCGGGAAGATCCGCGGGTGGCGGGCCAGCGCCTCGCTGAGCATCAAGCCGCCCAGGAGGTCCTTGCGGATCTCCACCACGGCCCGCCGCAGCGTGGGGTGGGTCGTCTGCTCCTCGAGGATGACCATGACCTCGACGATGGGCAGACCGGCATCCAGGAGGGCCGAGAATTGCTGGATGAAGATGGCCAGATCGGAGGTCTTGAGCGGACGGAAGGTCAACAGCTCGATGAGCACCTGGAACTGGCGTGGAATGCCTGCCGTCGGATCGTCCGGCTGCACCGCCATGGGCATGAGGCCCCGCGATCGCAGGGCCGCACGGGCCGAGCGCTCGTTGGTCGCCTCGATGTGGCCCTCGAGGGGCTGCTGAGACTCTAGGTCGACGACCCGGTAACGGAAGCTGGGCATAGATCGTCTATCCACAAGGGACCGAGCGCGCGCGCCACCTCGGCGGGCGTCGTGATGCCGTCCTGGATCTTGCGCAGGGCGTCGTCGGCGAGCCCCAGCATGCCGCTCTGCAGGGCCGCATGCCGGATGCGCTGGGCGGGAGCGCCCTGGTTGATCAGGTCCTCGATGGCCTCGTTCATGGTCATGACCTCGAAGAGCGGCACCCGGCCATGGAACCCCGTCTCCCGGCAGCGCGCGCAGCCCCGGCCCCGGTACATGGTGAGGCCGACGAGCGGCGCCGGGCCGTGCTCCATCCGATGGGGCTCCCGGCAATGGGGGCAGAGGCGGCGAATCAGGCGCTGCGCGATGATGCCCCGCACCGCCGAGGTGAGCAGGTAGGGCGCGAGCCCCATCTCCATCATGCGGGTGGGCGTGCTGGTGGCGTCGTTGGCATGGATGGTCGAGAGCACCAGGTGGCCCGTCAGGGCCGCGTAGACCGCGGCGTCGAGCGTCTCCTGGTCCCGGATCTCGCCGACCATGATGACGTCCGGGTCCTGGCGCAGCATGGCGCGCAGGGCATCGGCGAAGGACATGCCCGCCTTGGGCTGGACCTGGGTCTGGGAGACGCCCTCCAGCGGGTACTCCACCGGATCCTCGACCGTCAGGATGTTGCGCTCGGTCGAGTTGAGCTCGTAGAGGGCCGAGTAGAGGGTGGTCGTCTTGCCGGAGCCCGTGGGGCCGGTGGCGAGCACGATGCCGTGCGGCGCCTCGATGAGGCCGCGCAGGCGCTGGTAGACGTCCGGGTAGAGGCCGAGGTTCTGCATGCCGCCGAAGAGCATGGCCGGCCGCAGGATCCGGATGACCGCCTTCTCGCCCCAGATGTTGGGGATGAGGTTGACGCGCAGGTCGTACTGGCGGCCCGCCACCGAGACCCGGCTGCGGCCGTCCTGGGGCTTGCGCTTCTCGGCGATGTCGAGGCTCGCCATGATCTTGAGGCGGCTGAGGGTCAGGGCCTCCAGGTCCTTGGGGATGTCGGTGGCGTCGATCATGATGCCGTCCACCCGGAACCGCACCCGCAGGCACTTCTCGCGCGCCTCCATGTGGACGTCCGAGGCGCCGCGGGCGATCGCGTCCGACAGGATGGAGTTGAGCAAGCGCACGACGGGCTGGTCCTCGACGGCGAGCTCGTCGGCGAGGCGCTGCTGAGGAGGCGTCGCGCTGTCCTCGGCGACCTCCTGCCGCAGCGTCGCGATCACCTCGGAGACCTGCCCCTGCACCCCGCTCATGAGCGCGGCGAAGGAGTCGTCGAACTCCTTGCTCGTGGTGACGAGCGGCTTGGGCTTGAGGCCCGTGAGCAGGTAGATCTCGTCGAGCGTCTGCACGTCGTTGGGGTGCACCATGGCGACCAGCAGCACGCCCTGCTGGACGCTCAGGGGCAGGACCTTGCGGCGGGCGCAGAACTCGTGCGGGAAGAGCCCGAGCAGATCCTGGTTGAACTCGCGATCGCCGATCTTGACGTAGCTGGTGCCGGCCTGGGCGCTGAGGGCCTGTCCGAGCTGCTCTTCGGTCACCCAGCCGTGCTTGAGCAGGATCTTGCCCACCGGCTCACCGGTCTGCCGGCTCTCGGAAAGCGCCCGCTCGAGCCGCGGGACATCGATGAGCCCCGCCTCCATGAGCAATTCCCCAAGCTTACGAGCGATTGGAAAAATGGGGGGTTTAACCGGGTCCATTTAGAGCTCCAATGCGTCAAACAAGCGGTTGCGGTGGTATTATACGTTGGCAGGCCTCGTTTTAAGCCGTTTTTGCACTCGGAAACGTCGATCGTGAGTATTTCTTCACATCACCCCGAAGAACAATCGCCTGTCGTGAGCAAACGCTCACGCGATCGCCGCTCCGAGCAGGGGTCGATCCTCCTGCTCCTCTCGCTGGTCGTTTTCGTGTTCCTGTCCGCGTCGGTGGCCTTCGCCTCGGCCCAGCTCAGCCATGCCCACCGCCTCACAGCGGAGCACGCCCGCCTGCAGGCCGTCTACGCGGCGGAGTCCGGCATCTACGCGGCGCTCGATGCCAAGAGCGACGTCCCCGTCACCGCGCTGCGAGATGCCAACGGCATGTTCATCACCTACGAGGCCACGATCGGCTCGGACTCCTGGATCTCGAGCACCGGCAGCGCGGTGGTCAAGGGCGACGCCTACCAGGCCACCGCCCGGGCCTTCACCTCGGGCGGCCGGATCCTGATGTGGGAGATCCCATGAGAACGGGCCAAGCGGGCATGACCCTGATCGAGGTGACCCTCGCCCTCGGCATCGTGAGCATCGCGCTGGTGCCCACGGCCAACATGTGGCTCGCGGCCGCCCAGGCGACCTCGGCCGCGGAGCAGCGCTCCAAGGCCATGGCCCTGGCGCAGCGGGTGCTCGAATCGAACGTGCGGGACGTCTCGTACGACCAGCAGGTCGCCACCAGCGGCATCGAGGTCGACTCCGGGCTCCAGTACGCCCTCACCCTCACCCCCGAGCCCCTTCCCGCTCCTCTGACGACGAGCAGCTTGCGCCGCGCGGTGGTGACGGTCACCCCCCGTGGCGGCGACGCCCCGATCGTCGAGCTGGTGTCCTTGACCGCAAAGGAGGCCCCCTGATGCGCCCTCGCCCCCATGAACGCGGCGTCACCGTCCTCGAGCTGATGGTCGCCATCGGCATCTTCGCCATCATGGTCGTGCCGCTCGGAGCGCTCGTCTACAAGAGCCAGATGGCGCGTCGGGACAGCCAGGACAGCCTCTACAGCCAGCAGGACGGGGCCGTGGTGCTCTCGCGCTTCACCGAGGACGTGCGCGCGTCCACCCACATGACGAGCCTCCTGAGCCAGGCCTCCGCAGTCACCTTGCGGCAGCCGACGTCGCTCACGACCTTCACCTTCGTCACCTGGCGCATCGCCGAAGGCAAGCTCCAGCGCGGCGAGAGCGCGACGGCGGCCACCCCGCCCGGCACCTGGCAGGACGTGATCGATCCGGCGATCTTCACGGTCGAGGACGGGCGCTTCGCCTACTACACCCTCAACAACGGCGTCCCCAAGACCAACGACGAGGCCCGGCGGCTGGAGCTCGGGCAACTGCGCCTGAAGAGCAAGAGCACGGGCTCCACCCAGACACCCCCGGCGGTGTCGGCCGTGATGCGCGAGCCGGCCACGGCACGCGCCCTGACGCCCACCGCCGACTGGACGACCTGGGGCGACGACCAGAACTGGCACCACTCCGTCCACGTAGCGTTCTCCTTCGAGAACGGCTCGGGCAAGGATCTCGAGATCGGCGCCTTTGCGGCCGCCTGGGACGATCACAAGGCCGGCGGGTATATCAAGGCGATGGACTTCTCGGCGGACAACGCGAGCTCGTGGGGCGGCGGGCAGGCTGAGTACCGATCGGGCGGGGCTCCCGAGGTGCTCGACCGGCCGCTCACCATCCGCGCGGGCACGTCCGCGACCATCAAGTTCCACTTCATGGCCGAACGGGAAATCGAGTCCTTCACCATGACCCTGTTCGAGGCCTCCGACACCACGCATTCCAAGCCCTACGTGCTCAAGGCGAAATGATCACACGCCCCCTCCTCTCCTTCACGCTGACCTCCCGCGGGCTCTCGGCCCTCGATCCGGAGGGACTCAGCTCGTACCAGGCCTTCGAGGTCCCCACCTTCGGCCCCTCGAGCGCCGAAGAGCCCGCGCGCTTCGACCTTCTGGACAAGCAGGCCCTCAAGGACGCCATCACAGGCTGCCGCCAGGCCCTCGGCCATGGCTCCAAGAAGGTGCGCGCGCGCCTCGCGGTGGACGGGGGGCTCCTGCGCCAGCTGCACCTGCCCCTCGCCTACGTGCCCGAGGTCGAGGAGCTGCGGACGGCCATCCTGACGGAGCTCGAGCGCTACACCATCTTCCACGGCACCGAGGTGTTCTTCGACTGCGCGGTGGTGTCTCAGGAAGGCAACTCGCTGGCGCTCCTGGTCGCGGCCTTCCGCAAGGACCTGATCGACGCCATCGGCGCGACCTTTGCGAGCGTCGGAGTCGAGCTCCTGAACATCGAGCCCGCGGCCGTCGCCCTGCAGCGGGCCGCCTTCCGGCCGGCGGGCTCCCTGGGCGTCATCCTCGCCCTGCCGCATAGCCTCGACGTCTCCGTCTGGCATGAGGAGCGCCTCGGCAGCTGGCGCCGGGTCTACGTGGACTTGGAGGCGATCGCCCAGGGCGACCAGGAGGCCGTCGCGGACGCCCGCATGGAGCTGCAGCGCTCCTTGCTGGACGCCGGCGTGACCGCGTGGAAGCTGATCAACGTCCCCGAGACGCTCGAGGAGCAGCTCCGGCTCTGGCCGGGGCACGAGTTCGCCCGGCTGGACGATCGCAAGGAGACGGCCCTCGCGCGCGGGGCCGCGGACTTCGGCAGCGACGAGTTCCCGATCAACCTGAACGTGCTGCCCCTGCCCAAGGCCAAGCAGCGCAGCCTCAGCAACCGGCAGCTCGCGCTCATCGGGGCGTTTTCGGGCATTCTCATCGTGCTCATGCTGGTGAGCCTCCTCCTGGACGGCCAGCTCCGGGCGGTCCGCGAGGCCATGATCAGGCTGGACACCGAGACCGCGCAGCTACAGAGCGCCGTCACCGAGCACCGGCACGAGGGCATCGACACCGAGGCGGCCCGCGCCCTGATCGGCTCGTCCCGTGCCGGCAGCTCCCTGTATCGGAGCCTCCAGGAGGTCACGCCCGGAGACGCGTGGATGACCGAGACGGAGATCCAGCCGGATCAAAAGCTCTCGATCAAGGGCTTTGCCCTCTCCCGCACGTCGCCCCTGGACATGGCCCGCGCCCTGGAGGACCTGCCCACGCTGACCAAGGTGGGCATGCCGCTCCTGGAGGCACAGCAGGTGGGAGATCAGCGCGTCTTCCGCTTCGAGATCGTCGCGGAGGCCGCCCATGAGTAAGACCCCGGGCTTCACTCCCCGCGACATCCGCCTGATGATCGGCTTCGGGTTCTTCCTGGAGCTCGTCGTCGGCTACATGCTCTTGATCGACGGCCCGCTCACCCAGGCGCACAAGCTGCGGCAGCAGCTCGCCAAGTCGCAGGAGGCCCATGCCGCCCTGCAGGAGGCCGTGACGGCGGAGCGCAGCTCCGGGAGCGAGGCCCTGCCGCCCATCCTCGCCTTGAAGCCGGGTGAGAACAGCAGCCTCGCCATCCAGAGCTACCTGGAAAAGCTGACGACCCGTCATGCCGTGACTCCGGTGGGAACGAGCATCCTGTCCCAGGAGGAGTCGACCTGCCGGGTGGAGGTCGAGCTGCAAGGGTCCTACGAGGCCATCGGCGAACTCGTCGCGGAGCTGGAGAGGCCGGAGGTCCTCATGGGACTCGACCGCATGGCCCTCAAGACCGACCCGCAGGATCCCGACCGGATCGTGGCCAACCTGACGCTCACCTTCTTCTACAAAGCGAGCGACGGATAAGACGACGCGCCCCCGGATCCGGGGGCGCGTCGACGGTTCTGGAGCTGGGAGAGCTAGGCGCCGCGGGATGCGGGCTCGGCCTCGAAGCCGACGTAGCTCTTGAAGCGACCTTCACGGTTGCTGTCGAGGTAGCGCAGGCCCTCCTCGGTGATCTGGAGCGCACCGTCCTCGGTCGCCTGGATCAGGCCCTGGTTGATCATCCAGCGCTCGGCGCCGCGGGCGCGATCGCCGAAGATCTTCCGCTCGAGGCGATCGGCAGTATAGCGGCCGATGGTCCCGCTGGCCATGACCAGGACGTCCAGGAGGCCGGCGAGCTGCTTGCGGCTCTCGGCCTCGTTGAAGGGGATCTCGGGCTCGTACTCCCGCTCGCGCTCGCGCTCGCGGGGGGGACGGCCGCCGCGACCCTGACGGGGGGCCTGGGCCGGACGCTCGCCACCGCTCAGCTCGCGCAGCGTCTCCTCCAGGACCTCGCGCACCCGCTCGGGGCTCTCGGTCAAGGCTGCTTGCATCGCGCGGCTGAGCACCAGCGCGAGGCGTTCCCGTTGAGACTGATTCATGGAATTCCTCTAGACGTGAGTGGATAAACGGTCAATTCCACCCTCATTATGCCGAGGATCGCGCGGGAGGGCAACCAAGAGAGGCGAATCATGAAAATAGCCCCCGGCGATCCGCCGGGGGCTCCGAGACTAGCTTAGTCGAAGATGTAGCACGAGAAGTAGCCGTGCTGTCCGATGTACTTGGGCTGGAAGTACTCGTAGGGCATGTAGAAGTAACCGCCCTTGCCCCAGTCCTTGCCCCACGAGTTGCGGACGATGAACGACTCCTTGGCGTCGTCGTAGCCCACCATCGCCATCGCGTGGCCGCCGATGATCTGCTCGCCCTTCTGGGGCAGCACCATCTCGCCGCTCTTGGCGAACTCCTTGGTCATGAACGACTGGTAGAGGGGCACGCCGATGATGATGGGATGCTTGCTCGCCAGCGCCGACTTCATGCCCTTCACGGTCGAGACGCGCTTGGTCTTGAGCATCTGGAACTGCTTGGCCGCCGAGAACTCGTCGTCGGTCGGATCGTAGGCGAGCCCCTGCTTGCCGTCGCGATAGGGAACCATGTCCTCGCCGGGCGCGCCGACCTTGACCGCCGTGCGGGCCGCGAGGTCCATGAACGAGCCGGTGTCACGCTTGGTCGCCTTGGCCATGCGGCCCGACTCCTGCATGGCCTGGCGGGTCGCATAGTAGAAGAAGAGGGGGGCTAGGGTGTCGCGCTTCTTGCCCTTGATCTTGAGGGTCGCCTCCATGATGCTCGTCGTCGCGAAGGCCGCGCACGAGCCGAGCGCTCCCTGGTTGCGGACGGCCCCGAAGTACGAGCTCAAATCGACCTTCTCGGGCAGGGTCGTGCCCTGGATCGACAGGCCGAGGCCAAGCTCCGTCTCGTAATCCGTGACGCCCTCTTCCAGGGCCTCGGACGAGGGACGCTTGTTGGGCAGGAGGCCGAGCGTGATGTTGCCGATCTCGGTCTTGATCGTGCGGGCCTCCATCGGGAGGCCGTTGGCATCGAGGGCGACGTCGGACGCGACCGAGGCCTGAAGGCCGGGGGCCGCACCACAGCCGGGCAACGCGAGCGAAACAGCGAGCAGAAGAAGGGAAAGCTTGCGATGACCGAGCATGGGCGCCTCCTTGCCGTTATCAGGATGTACGCCATGGTTATGGGCGCCCCGGAGCCGATCCCTGCGCCATTTTCCCGAAGCTTTCCCGAAGGTTAACCTCCCCTTCCCGGCAGGGATCGGGCTGGCTGGACGACGGGCGCTCGCTCGGCTAGGATGAGTCGTTTCCTGTTGTTCGAAAGGACCGGACGATGTTGCTCGCAGCCGCCGACATGCCCCCGACGCCCCCCGCAGCGACCGCTTCGGTGACGGCCGCCGTGACCCCTGCGGCCCCCGTCCGCACCACCGAGCTGGTCGTCGGCCTCGGCAACCCCGAGTGGCTGCACCTGGGCGTCGCGAGCCGCTACGGGAACGTGGGCTACGCCATCACCGTGGGCACGCTCGTGCAGGCCAACAACATCACGGGGACCTTCCGCTACTTCCCCTGGGACGAGCTGGGCGCGTACCTGGAGGCGGGCGCCACCATGATCCGCATGACGACGCTCTCCGACCAGAGCCCGCAGGAGTGGAACCCCATGGCCCTCCTGGGCGCGGGCTACCAGATCACGTTCGGGCGCTACTCCACGACCGTGGGGGTGGGGCTCAATCCCATCGCCATGCCCTACGCCCTGAACCAGCCCCTGTTCGTCACCAACGCCCGGAGTGTGCCGCGACTGCTGATCCAGGCGGGATTCGCCCTCTAATTCGGGTACAAAGTAGCGGCATCCCCTCCCCGCGCAGGAAAGGACCCGGCATGCGACGTCTCGGTTTCGCCCTTCTCATCGGTGCGCTCACCGGCTGCAGCACCACCTACCCGATCCAGGCCGGGGACCTCGACGGCGGAACCATGACCGTCACGCCAAAGCTCGTGAGCCAGGAGATCCCTGCGCCGACCGAGTTGCAGAAGGACCAGCTCGTGGTGGTGGCCGCCCACGGCTACACGGCGACCACCTTCGAGCTCAAGCCCGCCGTCGACTACCTGCGCAGCCAGAACATGCTCGTCTCCGAGGTGCTCCTGGGCGCGCATGGCACCAACATCCAGGACTTCGAGAAGTCCACCTGGAAGACCTGGCAGGCGCCCATCGTCGCCGAGTACCAGGCGCTGCAGGACAAGGGCTACCGCAACATCGCGCTGTTGGGCACCTCGACGGGCGGCACGCTCATCCTCGAGGCCCTCTCGAGCGGCAAGATCAGCCCGGCTCCGCGGCGCATCGCGCTCGTCGCCCCCCTGGTCGAGATCAAGAACAAGGCCGCGGGCTACGCGGGCCTGCTCGACTGGCTCGGCGTGAAGTACCTCGACACCAACCCCGAGGGCGCGAGCGTCGGCAAATGGTACCGCTTCCGGCCCGCGTCCACCATCACGTCCCTGGTGGACCTCACCGAGATCGTAAAGTCGCGCCTCCGCACGGGCATCCGGCTAGAGGGCGCCAACACGCTCGTCATCCAAGCCAACGGGGACGGCACGGTCGATCCGGTGAGCGCCGAGCTGTTGCGCAACGGCGTCAAGTCGGATCTGAGCGTGCAAATGGTGCCCTCCACCATGCACATCCCCATCTGGCCGGACAACGTGGACGGGCACACCTTCACCGCCGACGAGACCGCTTTGCGCCAGCAGCTGCTGCAGCAGATCGGCACCCACCTCGGGTCTTAAAACACTTGATTCGAACCTTGGCCCAAGCTTAAGAAAGTCACCGGTTTCCCGCCCCTATAAGGTAACTGTTAATCAGCCGTTACCCATGGAGACGGAACGCCGTGGACGCGATCGGAACCGAACTGAAGGGCGCCGTCCGACGCCTGTTCCGCCGGCAAGAGACCAAGGCCGCGCAGGGTGCGGCCTTGGCTGCCAAGACGGTGGCGCGCGATCGCCTCGAGCTCAGCGCGACGGCCGCCGCCAGCGCCGCGGCTGCCACCACCGAGATCGCGGGCGCCACCGACGTCGGCAAGGCCGTCAACCAGGCCGTCGCCAAGGCCAACAGCGGCGTGGTCCCCCGGGACAAGGTCTTCACCAAGGGCTCCATCGAGGAGCTGTGGATCAACGACCACGACCTCCACAACGAGGCCATGGATCGCCTGGCCCAGGCCATCAAGGGTGCCAAGCACGAGATCCGGATCCAGAACTTCGAGTTCGAGGCGGACAGCGAGGCGGGCAAGACCCTGCTCAAGGCCCTCAGCGAAAAGCAGAAGCTGTCGCCCGACTTCAAGGTGTATCTGATCCACCGCGGCGACTTCACCCTCTTCAAGGATCCCGTCAACGACGCCTTCACGGAGCACGGCGTGGACGCCGTGATCGCGGGCTACCTCAAGACGCCGCACCGGGGCATGGACCACGAGAAGCTGTTCGTGATTGACGGCAACACCGGCCTCATCGGCGGCATCAACATCCAGGACAAGGACTTCCAGGACGTGCTCGTGAAGGTCAAGGGCGACGTGGTCGACACCATGCTCGCGGACTTCGACCAGGCCTTCGCCAAGTCCAAGGTCAAGGTGCAGATCCAGGACGGCGCGGTCCGTTCGGCGGACGGCTTCAAGCTGCCTCCGGCCATCAAGGCCGAGGCCGCTCCCGCCACGGGCCCCACCATCCCCATGACCTACCTGAGCCGGGACAGCATCGCGGTGGCCTCGCTGCACGGCAAGCCCTACGCCAACGACGCCGACCAGGGGATCCTGGCCGCCCTCCACGCGGCCCAGCGCGAGATCCGGATCGTGACGCCCAACATCACGGACCGCGAGGTCTGGAGCGCCCTCGCGGCGGCCGCCGACCGCGGCGTCCAGATCAAGCTCGTGGTGCCCAAGGGCTTCAACCAGCGGACGTCGCTGGTCGACTTCTCGAACAACGAGCTCTTCATCAGCCAGTTCCTGGACAAGCTGCCCGAGCGATCGCGGCAGAACGTCGAGATGCGCTGGTTCTCGCCGGACGGCCAGACGCTCGCCAACAACCACACCAAGTACATGTCCGTGGACGGCCAGTGGGCCTACGTGGGCTCGCAGAACATGGACAAGCAGTCCTTCGTGTACTCGCGCGAGGCGGGCCTCGGCATCGACGACGCCGCGGCGACCCGCCAGCTCGACGCGGCCCTCTTCGACCAGGACTGGCAGCGAGGCATCCGCATCACCCCGGACAAGAAGCCCGATCTGCTCGAATCGCTCGGGTTCTAACGGCACAGACGACAAGAGGGCGCTTCCTGAACAGGAAGCGCCCTCTTTCCTGGGAGACCTTAGACGGGTAGGGCCGCGTCCCGGACGCCCGCCTCGGCGAAGCCCTTGGCCCTGAGCTTGCAGGAGTCGCACTCGCCGCAGGGCACGGCCCCACCCTGGTAGCAGGACCACGTGAGGCCGTAGTCGGCGCCCGCCTCGAGCCCATGCCGGATGATCTCGGCCTTGGTCCAGTGCAGAAGCGGCGTCTCGATGCGGATGGGCCGGCCCTCGACGCCCGCCTTGGTCCCGAGGCGAACGGCCTCCTGGTAGGCGGCGATGAACTCGGGGCGGCAGTCGGGATAGCCCGAGTAGTCGAGGGCGTTCACCCCGATGAAGATGGCCTCGGCACCCTTGGCCTCGGCGTAGGAGACGCCGAAGCTCAAAAAGAGGATGTTGCGGCCCGGCACGTAGGTGACGGGGATGCTCTCCTCCATCTCGGCCGTCTCGCGGCCCGTCGGCACCGCGAGGTCCGCCTGCGTGAGGGCCGAGCCACCCCAGCGCGTGAGGTCGAACTTCATGACGATGTGCTCGGCGGCCCCCACGGCCTGGGCGACGGCCTTGGCCGAGTCGAGCTCGCGGGCGAGGCGCTGGCCGTAGTCGAAGGAGAGGGCGTAGACCTCGTAGCCCTGGGCCTTGGCGAGATACGCGCAGGTGGTGCTGTCCAGACCACCGGACAGCAGGACGACGGCTTTCTTCGACATTAGATCCCTCGCTTGTCTCCCCAGAGGAGACGGTGGAACTGGGGCAGGAAGCGCCAGTTGTACCTGGCCCAGGCGCCATCGACCAGGAGCTCCTCCTCGATCAGGCGGCGCATGCCCTCCAGGTAATCGCCCGCACCCTGCGTCGGGCTGCCGACGGGCTGCAGGATGACGGGAATGGCGCGCTCGGCCACCTCGGGCAGCTCCTCGAGCAGGTCCTTGACGGCCTGGAGGTCGGCAGGACCGCCGACGACGAACTTGAGCTGCAGCTTGTGGCCGTAGTGCGCGACGAACTCGCCGAGGACCCGCTTGTTGGGCTTGTGGCCGCTCGAGCCGAGCTTGGGGCTGATGCTCCAGAGGTTGACCCGGTCGTAGGCCTTGAAGATGGTGCCGTTGGTCTCGACGGTGACGTGGCGATCGCCCATGAGGGCGAGCAAGGGCGACAAGTCCTGCAACATGGGCTCGCCACCCGTGAGCACCACGTCGCGGGCGTGGACCTCGCGCAGGATGGCCTCGGGGGACATCTGGACGCCCTCGACCCGTTCGCCGTCCTTCCAGCTATAGGTGGTGTCGCACCAGGCGCAGTGCAGGTTGCAGCGCAGGAGCCGCACGAAGGTGCTCGGCACGCCGATGCGGGTGCCCTCGCCCTGGATGCTGGTGAAGATCTCGCAGACCTCGAGGGTCACGGGCTTCGCTTCCACGGCCATCCTACGCCTCCTCGAAGCGGCACCAGGAGTTGGGCCCCTCGTGCACGGTCACGGCCGCGACCTCGGGGAGGCGCTCCTTGAAGACCTGGAAGAAGTGCCTGGACAGCCCCTCCGCGGTGGTCTGGATGCCCGGCAGCGTCTCGTTGAGGTAGGTGTGGTCGGGCAGGAGCGCTTCGAGCTCCTTGAGGTGGTTGAAGTCGATCAGGATCCCCAGGGCGTCGAGATCGGTGCCCTTGACCTCGACGTCCACGAAGTAGGTGTGGCCATGCAGGCGATCGCACTTGCCGGGATGCCCCGGGATGCGATGCGCGGCCTCGAATTTCAGTCGTTTGGTGAGCCTGTACATGCCCCCATTTTATCACGATCTCCGCCGCTCTCGCCCCTCCGGGCCCAGCAAGAAGGCCCTCCTCGAACAAGAGGAGGGCCTGAAGTGGCGAATGGTGGGCTTAGTAGCCGACCGCGAGGCCGCCCTTGCGCGGATCGGCCCAGCCCTCGAAGCTGCCGTCGGGCTTGCGGACGATCGCCTGCGCGTCTCCAAGGTAGCGCTCGCGCAGGGGATGACCCATGCCCTCCAGCGCCTTCAGCGTGGCGGGATCGAAGCCGGCGGGCTCCACGTCGATGGACTGGGGCAGCCCCTGATGGTGGAAGCGCGGCGCGACCACGGCCTGGCGGACGTTCATGCCGAAGTCGAAGTAGTTCATGAGGACCTGGAGGGTGGTGGTCGGGATGGTGGAGCCGCCGGGCGAGCCCACCGCCATGCGGAAGTTGCCCTTGGCGTCCAGCACCAGCGTGGGCGACATGGAGCTCAGCATGCGCTTCTTGGGGGCGATCGCGTTCTTCTCGCCCTGCACCAGCCCGAACAGGTTGGGGGAGCCGGGCTTGGCCGTGAAGTCGTCCATCTCGTTGTTGAGCAGGACGCCCGTGCCGGGCACGACGATGCAGCTGCCGTAGGCGCCGTTGAGGGTGTAGGTGTTGCTCACGACGTTGCCCAAGGCGTCCGCCACCACGAAGTGGGTCGTCTCCTCACGCTCCGCGAGGCCCGGCTGGGTGGAGAACTCGGGGGTCGCCTTGGCGGGATCCACCGTGGCGCGGCGCTGCTGGAGGTAGGTGGGATCGAGCATGCGCTTGAGCGGGATGGAGAGGTGGTCGGGGTCGCCCAGGTACTCGTTGCGATCCGCGAAGGCGCGCCGCTCGGCCTCGGCGATGAGGTGGATGTGGCCGGGGCTGTGCCAGCCCAACTTCTTGACGTCGTCCTTCTCCACCATCTTGAGGATGGAGGCCAGGAGGAAGCCGCCCGAGCTCGGAGGCGGCATGCTCACGACCTTGAGGCCGCGGTAGGTGAAGGCGATGGGCTCGCGCCACTTGGGACGGTAGGCGGCGAGGTCGGCTGCCGTCATGATGCCGCCGTTGTCGGCCATGTCCTCGTCGAACGCCTCGGCGACGGGACCCTGGTAGAAGCCCTCGGGGCCGCGGTTCGAGACGAGGCGCAGCGTGCGGGCCAGATCGGGCTGCTGGAGGCGATCGCCCACCTTGAGGGGCTGACCGTCCTTGAGGAAGATGCGCGCCGCCTCGTCGTCCCGGCGCAGATCCGCCTGGTACTTCTCGAGCGAGGCCGCGAGGCCCTTGTCCACGAGGAAGCCCTCATGGGCGAGCTTGATGGCGGGGGCCAGGAGGTCGGGCCATGCCATGCGCCCGAACTTGCGGTGCACCTCGTACATGCCCCAGACCGTGCCGGGGGTTCCGGCGCCGAGGCGCGTGACGAGGCCCTTGTCGGTCACCTCGCCCTTCTCGTCGAGGAACATGTCGCGCGTGGCCTTGGCGGGGGCCGTCTCGCGGTAGTCGAGGGCGTAGTTCTTGCCCTCCTTGTCGCGCATGACCAGGAAGCCGCCGCCGCCCACGTTGCCCGCCTCCGGCCAGGTGACGGCCATGGCGAAGGCCACGGCGACCGCCGCGTCGATGGCGTTGCCGCCCTGCTTGAGGATCTCGACGCCGACCTTGCTCGCGATGGGTGAGACGCTCGAGACCATGCCGTGCTTGGCCTTCACGGGAGGGCCATCGGCCGGAAAGGCCCACTGGGCGGGGACGGGAGCAGCCGAGGCGACCGTGGAGACGAGTAAGAGGGCCGAGAGGGTGAGCGAGGCAACGACCGACTTGGTGGACACGCGGAGGACTCCTTCATGAATCAAGCGGGCACGCCCTCATCGTACTCGCTCTTTTCATTTCGCACAAAACTTGCTAGCTTGATATGAAAACGAATTATCGTTACTGATCTGCTTTTCGAAGGAGGCCCCATGAGACTGAGCCATCCCTATATCGGGGGCGCCCTGATCGCCCTCGCCCTTGGCGCCTGCAGTTCCCTTCCCACCGACCGGCCGCCACTGGACACGGCCAAGGCGATCTATCGGCCGCTCGCCCTGAGCAGCGCCGGATCCGCGGGCTCCCTCCGCTGGGACGAGGAGGCACAGCGCACGTACCTGGCCGTTCCCACGCGCATGGCGGCGCCCAAGAGCAAGGCGACGCTGGGGGATCGGGCCTTCTCCAAGTCGAACTGGAGCTACTCGGTCAAGCAGAAGGACCGGATCCAGGTCTACATCGCCCAGACCCCGGACTGGTTCACGGTGGTGGAGCAGGAGCTGCCGCGCCACCAGCGGGACTTCAACCGGCTGGAGGAGGCGCTCGCCTACGCCAACGAGCGCTACCCCCACTGGTCCCTCGTCTCCCTGGAGCCGTGAGGCGCGTGGCTCAGCGCTCCTGACTCAGGCCCTCGGTAACGTAGCGGATGGGGAGGCTGACCTCGCCGGGGTAGTACACGACGGGGTTGGCGACCCAGAGCAGGAGGCACACGAGCACCACCGAGAGGCTCGCGATCTGCCAGAGGGGCGGGTCCTCTTCGCTCAGGCGGGGCGTGCCCAGGTCCCACCAGTCCGCATCGTAGTGGCGCCGATGGAAGGGCGCGAGCACGAGCCCGGCCATGCCGAACAGGGGCACGAAGAGGAGGACGCCCGGAACGAAGGCCGTCCCCAGGTAGTACAGGGTCGCGGACGTCATCACGATGGCCGCGACGCCGACCACCATCATCAGGAACTCGAACGACGACTTGGACATGAGACCCTCGGTGCGCTTGCCGGCCTCGCAGGGAGGCTGCCGTGACCAAACAGCGACAGATCGTCGCCAGATGGCTTCAGCTTAACGCAAGCGGGTCCGAGGGTCCAGGAAGCGGGCGCTACTCGGCCTCGCTGGGGGCTCCGCCCGAGTAGACCGCGGCGATCTCCCCACGCTGCCAGCTCTCCGTCACCTCGCGCTCGGCTTGCTGGCGCCAGGGCTCGAGGTTCTTCAGCAGATCGGCGGCCGGGTTCTGAGGGCCCACCACCTGGCCGGTCTCACGGATCCAGGCGAGCATGGCGCCGTTCTCCTGGGCGATCTGCTCGAAGCGCTCGACCACCAGGTCCCGCAGCTTCTCATAGGTGGACTCGTAGTCTTGCTCGGTCCCGGCGGGCACGGCGAACTCGCCCCACGTGGTCTGCAGGCGCCACGCCTTTCCTTCGGCGATCACGGTCGACTTGGCCATCTTGGTCACAACTCCTTTTCTTGCGTGTCCCTCCAGTGTACTGCCGGGGCCCGCGCATGGCCACGATCGCCCGGTGGATCATGCGGGGGTTGGGCGCTCGCCGGGCGGGTATGAGTCCCCTCGGAAGGAGATGCCCCATGCCACGCCAGCCTTACGCCCTCGTCGGCCTCGCCGTCGCCGCCCTCGTCGTCACGGCGGGCTGCTCGAGCCTCGGCACCATGTTCGGCTCGCCGGCCGCCGACTCCGGCGGCTGCAGCCCCCAGGTCGCGGCAGGCTACCGCACCCAGACGGAGATTCCGGTCGGCACCCTGCAGGTCCGCGTGGTCGATGCGGGCGGAGTCGGCAAGGCAAACGTCGGCGTCTCGGCCACTCGCCTGGTTTACACGGGGCTGCGCTGTCCGTCGGTCATCAGCGGCACGACCGACGCCTCGGGCGTCGTGCGCTTCGAGCGCATGAAGACGGGCCCCTACGAGGTGCGGCTCAGCGACGACTCGGCGACGGCGAGCGCCCAGGTGGACGCCGACACGACCGCCAGCGTCACGCTGCAAGTGCCTTAAATAGAAAGACCCCCGCGGGTGCAGCGGGGGTCAGGGGAGGGGTGCGCCTGGTGGCGATTTCTGTGCGGCGGTGTCGCCTCGAGGGTGTTCAACCGTCCGATTTCGTTCGTTTCAGGCTTCCCTCCTCGCATCCTCACCATAGCTCCGGGCAACGGGAGGATCATCCGTAGGACCTACCGAACTTCAGGTCAGACGGTGGTTTCCGGCAGTTGAGCCGTCGTCCCCCGACGCTCCTCGAAGGGCAGGTAAGGCAGACGGAAGGTGAAGGTGGAGCCCTCGCCCTCGGTACTCCGGACCTCGATGCGTCCCCGGTGGGCCTCGATCATGCTGCGCACGATGGCCAGCCCCATCCCGATGCCGCCATGCACCCGCGTGCTGTGGCTGTCCACCTGGTAGAAGGCCTCGAAGATGCGCGTGAGCTGCTCGGGGGGGATGCCGATGCCCTGATCCGACACGCGGGTGGTGACGCCCTCGGCGTCGACCTCCGCTGTGACCTCGATGACCGCGCCGTCCGCCGAGAACTTGGAGGCGTTCTGGACCAGGTTGACCAGCACCTGCAGGATGCGGCGGCGATCGCCCACCAGCGGGATCTCGTCGGCATGCTGCAGGCGCAGGGTCTGGGATCGCCTGGCCAGGATCGGATGCATGAGGCTGCCCAACTGCCGCAGCAGCTCGTCGTACCGGAAGGGCGCGAACTCGAATCGGAAGTTACCGGCCGAGATGCCCGCGAGATCCAGGAGGTCGTCCACCTTGTGGGAGACGACCTGGGTCGCCTCCAGGATGTTGTGGACGTACTCCCGGTTGCCGTCCGAGAGCGGGCCCGCGATCTCATCCTCCAGGAACTCGCCGTAGCCCCGGATGGTGGCGAGCGGGGTGCGCAGCTCGTGGCTCACCGTGCTCAGGATCTGGTCCTTGAGGCGATCGAGCTCCTGCAGCCGCGAGTTGGCCGCCCGGAGCTCGGCCGTACGCTCGTCGATCTCAGCCGAGATACGCGCCTGGGTGTCCTGGAGGCGCTGGGCCGTCCGCTCCAGCACGAAGCTGAGCATGCCCATGGCCATGAGGACGGCCGAGAGCGAGACCAGGACCAGGAGCAGCTCGACCAGGAAGTGCGAGAGGTTCGAGGCCACCCAGGGCGTCATGGCCGCCGCCACCATCCCCACCGCATACGAGGCCCCCATGATGGTGATCGCGGGCGACGAGCGCAGAGCGGAACGCGTCAGGACGAAGACCGAGGCGCCCTGCGCGAGCACGGCGAGGACGGCCCACAGGGACAGGTAGATCGGATTGGGATAGGTCAGGCCGACGCCCAGGGCGGCGGCGAGCGCCACGAGGCCGTAGAGCGGCCACCAGCGGCGTAGCGAGAAGGGCGATTCGACCAGGCGCAGGTGCCCCTCCAGCGAGGTAGCGAACAGGAGCAGGGTCGCAAAGGTCCAGCTCGCGTGGATCCCGGGCACTTTCCAGAAGAAGACGGTGGCGGCGAGGCTCGCGTAGAGGCAGAAGGAGCACACCATACGGTGGCGGGACACGGGATACTTCGGCACGTCGAAGGTCGCGCCATAGCGGACCACCACCCGACTGACGATCTGCGTGACCAGGATGGGCAGCAGCATGATGAGATAGTTGCCCAAGGTGTCCCTCCCAGCTCCCCTCACGAAACGGCCGACCCGTTACCGGGCCGGCACGCTGCGGGGGCTACGTCACCGACGCGTCGTCAGCGACAGGAACTCGTTGCGCCGCTCGGGCTGCTGGAACTCCCCGTCGAAGGCGACCGTCACCATCGCGGAGCCTTCCTTGCGGACGCCCCGGCAGGTCATGCAGCCGTGCACCCCCTCGACCATCACGGCCACACCCTTGGCATTGAGGTGGGTCATCAGGGCCTGGGCGATGTGCTGCGTCATGCGCTCCTGGATCTGGAGGCGCCGGGCGAAGCAATCCACCAGGCGGGCCAGCTTGGAGAGGCCCACGACGCGATCGTTGGGCAGGTAGGCGATGTGCGCGATCCCGTCGAAGGGGAGCATGTGGTGCTCGCAGGTGGAGTCGAACGGGATGTCCTTGAGCAGGACGAACTCCTGGTAGCCCTCGACCTCCTCGAAGGTGGTCGCCAGGATCTCCCCGGGATCCTGCGTGTAGCCGCCGAAGATCTCCTCCCAGCTCCGCAGGACGCGATCGGGCGTGTCGCGGAGGCCTTCGCGATCGGGATCCTCCCCAATGGCCTCCAGGAGCGTCCGCAGCGCCTGACGCGCGCGCTCCTGTTGACTCAACGGGATTCGGGTTTCGATCGCCACGGTGGCCTCGCTTTCTTCCAGGGTTACACAGCCGCAAGAGGGGAACAGCGTCTACATTATATCGCATTTTTCCACGCCCTTTCGCCGCTAATCCTCGCCTTCCGGCTCGCTTTGCACCCCATCGCGCGGCGCGGTGTCTTCCTGGCCGCATCCGTGACGTCATCGGGGCCTGGGCCGCCGCTCCCGCGGATCGTGGCGCTCCCCCCCTTGTCAGGTTAACGGAGGATTAATAAAATAACGATATATCATTATTGAATCAAGGAGTTGCCATGCACACCGTGGATACCTCACCCAGCACCCTTCCGGCGAGTCTGAGGGCGATCCTGGAGCAGATCGGGTCCCATGAGTCGGAAGGGGGGCTGTCCCTCGTCGAGGCCGCGTGCCGTCAGCGCCTGCGCGCCCGGCCCCACCTCCTGCTCGAGCGGGTCGCCCTCGCGCTCGCCTTGAGCGCGTCGGACCAGACGGACACCGCCTTGATCGAGTGGGACGAGGCCGTCTTCCGCGCCGAGCGACGCGGCGACTGGGAGATCGTGGAAGGGTGCCTCGCCCTGATGGGCCGCTACCACCCTCGCGAGGCGCTCTCGGTGCTGGAGGCCCTGAGCGTCGAGCTGCCGCCCATGACCCGGGCCTGGCTCAAGGCGAACCTGCTCGCAGAGCTAGGCGACGAGGAGGCCGCCGAGGAAACGGTGCTAACGGCCCTCGCCGCGCCATGGCGCGCCGACTTCTACGTCCGGGAGCGGCCGCCTGCCTATGGTAGCGGGCGCGCGAGCGGGCGCTGTGATCCGTACCACCACCCGGTTCGAGATCCGCTGCTATCCTTGATCCCGGAGCGGGGCGTCCCTTGCGCCCCGGAGGGAGGAACGGATGGACCAGAAGGACAACACGGAACGCTCGATCCGCTCGCTCTTCGAGTTGGGTGACATGCGCCGCTCGAGCTGGAGCGGCAACCGCGAGTCGCGCGGAGCGGCCCCGGCCACCGAGCAACAGGTGGAGCGCACGCTCGAGCAGCGGCTCAAGAACGTCGGCCTGACGGATCGCCACATCTCCTTGTCCATCGGCGCGATCGAGTATGTCATGGTCGAGTTGCGCCGCCTGCCCGGCACCGAGGCCACCCTCAAGGAGTACGAGCAGTGCCTCTACTCGCTGCGTCAGGCGCTCGCCGTCCTGCCCGCCGCCAAGTCCTAGCTTGAGCGATCGCTCCCCCACCGCTAGCATGGGCGGGGAGGGCGCATGATCCAGAAGACCCGGCACGAAAAGCAGCAACTGGGGCAATTCTTCACGCCCCCGGCCCTGGCCGGGGCGATCTGGGAGCTCGTGGCGCTCTTCCAGTCGGAAGGGCGATCGCGCCAACCCGCGGTCACGGGCCCCATCCTCGAACCCTCCGTCGGACAGGGCGTGTTCCTGACCGAAGGCCTCCGGCGCGGACTGTCCGCCGATGCCATGTGGGGCGTCGATGTGGATCCCGCCCTCCAGGAGACGTGGGATCGCCTGAGCACGGCCCATCCCGGCCTCACCCTCCTCGCGGCGGACGCCCTGTGCCCCCATCCCGAGCTCGATCGGAACTTCGAGGTCGTCATCGGCAACCCGCCCTACGGCTCCGAGGGGCTGTACGGGCTGCGCGACCCCGATAGTCCCGGATCCCGGGCGCTGGCCGCGGCCCTCGAGACCTACACCATCTACCGCCAGGACGGGCGGCGCAAGCGCCTCCGCGAGCTCGCCACCTTTCCCATCGAGTGCCTGTTCATGGAGCGCTGCGTGCAGCTGTGCGCGCCGGGCGGCTGGATCGCGCTGATACTGCCCGAGGGCCTCCTCACCAACCGCAGGCTCCAGCACGTCCGAAACTGGGTCGCCGAGCGCTGCGCCCTCCGGGCCGTCCTCTCCCTGCCGGCGAACGTGTTCCGCACGGAAAAGGCGAGCGCGCGCACCGTCCTGCTCCTCTTGCATAAGGAGGGCCGTTCCGGCACGACCTTCATGGACCGGGCGGGGCAGGCCGCCGACTTGGAGGGCATGGTCGAGCGGGCCGCGGCCTTCCTCATGGATCGGCCGTGCGAGCCGGCCGTCCTCGTGCCCGCAGACCGGCTCCAGGACGAGCGCTGGGATCCGTCCTACTGGAGTCCCGAGCATGCGGCCCCCCTCCTGGCGCTGGGCGATCGCCTGGAGACCCGCCCTTTAGGGGAGTTCCTTTCGTTCATCACCTACGGACCCGTCGTCACCGGACGGCGACCGGAGGCCGATCCCGGTGACGTCTGGCTCCTGAACCAGGGCGAGCTGGGCGTGTCGGGCATCGACCTGACCAACGCCCGGCGTGTAGCCGCAGGCTCGATCTTCGACCCTGCGCGCAGCCGGCCCAGGCCCGGAGACCTGCTCTTCGCCCGCTCCGGAGTGGGGTCGCTCGGCAAGGGGCGGATGGCCGTGCTCACGGAGCCCCTGCGGGCGAATGTGGGGTGCTTCGTCGACATCCTGCGCTTCGAGGGGCTCGACCCGTACTTCGCCTGGCTCTTCTTGGCCTCACGCTTCGGCCAGGGTCAGATCCGGCGCCTCATCAACGGGGTGGCCACGCCCAACCTCTCGTTCGACGAGATCCGGGCCCTGCGCGTCCCGCTCCTCTCCGCGGCCCGGCAGGGAGAGCTCGGCAGGCGTTACATGGAAGCGGTGCTCCCGTTGCACCGGGCCTATCTGGCCATGGACCCCGGAGATCCCGCGCGCGCCAAGGCCAAAGAAGCGGCGGCCGCCGCCATGCGGCAGGCCGTCGCGCAGTGCGAGGCGAGCTTGTCCAGCGCTGATTAGGGAGACCCCGACCGGGGCCTAGCAGTCGACTCAGGGGATGCGGCGCACCAGATCGAAGAGCTCCCGGCGCCCGGGCGTGCCCTCGACGTCCGTGAACTCGCTCAGGATGAGCCCGGCCGTCGGGTGATAGGTGTGGACGCTCGAGCCGTTCTCGTTCATGGTCGACAGCCGCACGCAGCCGTAGAAGCGACCCGCCACCACGTCCACGGGCCCGTCCACGTGGTAGACCTGGAGGCTCACGACGTTGCCGTCCACCTCCTCGGTCCAGTCCCGCTCGGCGATCGGGAAGCGCCAGATCCAGTCGTGCACTAGCAGATCCCGCTTGCCCAGGATCTCGGCGGCGACACCCTCCGCGGTGCGGATGACGTCGTAGCGGTAGCGATCGCCCCGGCTGTCGGCCTGCTCGACGGTCGCACGCCACATGGCAGGCCCCTGATCGGCCGATACGACCTCGTAGGTCCCCCAGCCCGCCACCTGGTCCTCGACGCTCTCCTGGAAGATGGCCACCAGCTGGGGCGCCATCAGGTAGTAGGAGGCTTGCTCGGCGGGAACGGTCCCGGGCGCGGGGTTGTAGGCGGCAGCGAGCGCGCGCAACTGGCCCACGAGCTCCCCGAGATCCGTGGCGTCCCCGAGCACCGTCTCGACGTCCACCAGGTGGTAGCGGCCTGCGGGATCGCCCGCGGGCGCCACCAGCACCCGCCAGTCGGGATGGGGCGCGAGCTTGGCGGCGGGCGCCGCATCACCGACGGGACGCCGCGGAGCATCGACCGTCACGTCCGGCATGGCCTCGAAGGGCAGCACGTCGAACCAGCCGGCCCGGTAGTAGAGGCGACCGTCCGCATCGATCCGAAGGCTCTCCGCCAGGTGGTCGCCCACCGTCTCGACGCAGCGGAGGGTCTGGCCGGTGGCGAGCACGCCCGAGAAGTCCGCCCGCTCCTCGATCCGCCACCCCAGGGCCGTGAGACGGGTGACGAGGGCCTGACGATCGGTGGCGGAAAGAGGAAGCGATCGCTCGCTCATGCGCAAAACTCCTTGGGACGTGGATCGGCGGGGTTCCGAACCGGTGAAAGCTCCACTGCATGCTAACATACGCCCCGCGTGTCTCCGAAACTCCTTGGAGCATGTGGAGCAGAATGATCACGACCAGCAACGAAACTCCGTTGCAAATCGTAAAGCTCCACATCTTGTTAGATCAACCTCGCATGGCTATACTGAAGAAGGCCTGCTCGGTTACCGCTTTGCGGCCAGCCGCGCCCTTTTTTACCCGCATCAGAGCGCCCGACGAACCTGTTCCCTTGCCGCCGGACGGCGGCCGCACGCTACACTTACCTGGTTTCGTCGCGTGTTCTGCCAGCGCACCTGGAGGTCCTACGTGGAAGACATCCACACCATGGGTGAGGTCACCCCGGCCCTTAGCACGCGCCTCACCCCGGACGACCCGCAGTACCATGTGCTCATGCAGCGCTTGTTCGCCAAGAACGAGGCCCTGACCCAAGACAAGCGCATGCTCGAGGAGCAGGACCAGCTCAAGGTCAACCTGATCGCGAACGTCAGCCATGAGCTCCGGACCCCCCTGTCGTACATCATCGGGTTCGGCTCGATCCTCGAGGAGGAGACGCTGGGCACGCTGACGCCGAGTCAGCGCGAGTGCGTCCGCAAGATGCTCGAGGGCGGCGAGAGCATGCTCCGCATCGTCTCGGACCTCCTCGTCTGGAGCCAGCTGGAGGCCAACGAGTTCACGCTCAACCGCCACATGGTCTCGGTTACCGACATCATGCAGCTGGCGCTCCGCCACATGCAGCCCCTGTTCGACGCCAAGGGCCAGCACATCGAGGTCCGGATGGACCTGCCCCTGCCCGAGATCTACGCGGACGCCGATCGCCTGGGCCAGGTGCTCTGCAACCTGCTCGACAACGCCTGCAAGTTCACGCCGTCGGGCGGCAAGGTCGGGATCTACGGGCGCCGCGCGGGCGAGCACGTGATGCTCGAGGTCTACGACAACGGCATCGGCATGGAGGCCGAGCACCTGGAGCGGGTCTTCGACCGCTACTACCAGATCCGCGACCAGCGTGTGAAGCGCACGGGTGGTTCGGGCCTCGGGCTCTCGATCGTCAAGCGCCTGGTCGAGTTGCATGGCGGCAGCATCTCGGTCGACAGCACGCCGGATCGCGGCAGCCACTTCTTCGTCCGCCTACCCGTCGCCACCGACATGTTCTAATCGGAGGCCTCCAGGCCCCCGTGGGGGGCCTGACAAAGCCTCCCCCCTAGCAGGGGGGAATGGGGGGGTAGATCCGTCGGGACTCCGGAAGAAAAAATCGCCCCCTCCGCGGAGGGGGCGATTTTACTGTCTCTAGCTCCAGCCCAGGCTGTCCTTGAGCGCCCCCTTCGGCTGGGCATGCACCCACGCCTCGAGCTCCTCGGCGGTGGGCAGCGCCGTCATGGCCCCGGTGCGCGTCGCCACCAGCGCCCCGAGGGCGTTGGCCCGGCTCAGGATGCGCCGCAGGTCGGAGGCGTCCATGGTGGCGATCGCCTCCCGGCCGTCGCCCTCCTGCAGGACGGGGATCAGACCCGACAGCAGGCCGGCCACGAAGGCGTCCCCCGCTCCGGTCGGATCCACCGCCACGACGTCGATGCTCGGGACATGGCCCTCGTCCGCATCCCGCACGTAAAAGCAGCCCCGCGGCCCGTCCGTGACGACCAGGAGCGCCGGCAGGAAGCGCTCCTGGGCCATGCGCGCCGCCTGCTCGAGGTCGGGCTCCCCCATCAGGAAGGCGAGCTCCTCGGCGCCGACCTTGAGGATGTCCGCCCGCTCGGCCGCATGGGTGATGGCCTCGCGCGCGGCCTCCGGGGTGGGCCACAGCACCGGTCGGTAGTTGGGATCGTAGACGACGATCGCCCCCTCCTCCTGCGCGAGCCCCATGGCCCGATCGACGGCCATGGCCGACTCGGGATGGACCTGCATCAGGGAGCCCGCGTAGAGGATGCACACGTCGTCGAACTGCTCCGGCCGTACGTCCGAGTGATTCAGGCGCGCGTCGGCGCAGTCCCCGTGCGTGAAGGCCGCGAGGTGTCGCTCCCCGCGCTCGTCGAGGAGCACGTAGGCCATGCGGGTGCCAGCCCCATCGTCCCGGACCACGTGGGAGACGTCGACCCGCTCGGACGAGAGCAGCTCCAGCAGGGAGGTCCCCCAGGGATCCGTGCTGATGCGGCCCAGGAACCCCGTGGAAGTGCCGAGCCTGGACAGGCCGACCGCCACGTTGGCGGGAGCCCCACCGGGGGTGCGGACGAAGGTCGTGGCGCGCGCGAGGGTCGCCCCCTGTTCGGGGCAGTGCCAGTCGTACAGGACCTCCCCGAGACAGAGTACGCTAGGCATACTTGCCAAGCCGTCGAGCGACGACCTCCACCTCGACCGAGGCGCCCAGGGGCAGCTCGGCCACGCCGACCGCCGCGCGGGCATGGCGACCGCGATCGCCCAGGACCTCGCAGAAGAGGTCCGAGGCCCCGTTGATGACCTTGGGCTGCTGGGTGAAGCCGGGAGCGCTCGCGACGAAGCCGCCCACCCGGACGATCTGGACGTCGTCCAGGGCGCCTTCGTGGGCGCCCATCGCCTGGTAGAGCAGGGCCAGGGCGTTGATGGCGCAGGTGCGGGCCGCCTGATACGCATCCTCGACCGAAACGTCGCCGCCGACCTTGCCGGTGCTCACGACCTTTCCGTCCACCATCGGCAACTGGCCGGAGATGTAGATCCAGCCCTCGACATCCAGCACGGGCGCATAGTTTCCGGCCGCCGGAGCGGGCGTGGGCAACGTGATGCCTAGGGTCTTGAGACGGTCTTCGACAACGGGCATGCGAGCACCTCCTTCAGTTGGGTGCTCATCCTAGCAGGGGCTCCCCCGCCTGTCCAGGCAAGGAAAAACGCCCGCGGCCCGGGATGATGGTCAGGCCGCTCCCGGCGTCAGAATGACGTCCGAACGTGGTATAAAAGAGGCGCCCCGGAAGGAGATTTCGCCTATGTTTCGTTTGATCGCGCCCTTGTTCGCCCTGTCCCTGCTGATCTCGAGCCCCGTCCATGCGGCGGAAGCGACGGCCAGTGCGGCGGCGACGACCTCGCTGGAAGTGGCGGGCAACGCGCTCATCGAGAAGGACGACGACGGGCTCTCCATCGACTGGAGCCGGTTCGTGCTCCGCATCAAGGGCATCGGCATGGCGCCCGAGCGCGGCACGCTCACCCAGCGCCGCCTGATGGCCAAGCGGACCGCGTTTGCCGACGGCTACCGACGGCTCTCGGAGAGCCTGGATCAGCTGCGGGTCAACGGCTCGGCCTTCGTCCGGGACCTGACGGCCGTGGACGACCAGACGCGGCTCGGCATCAACGAGCTGGTGCGCGAGGCGCGCGCGGTGGACACCCACTACTGGGCGGACGGCTCGGTGGAGGTGACGCTGGAGCTGCCCCTGGCCGGCCCCTCCAGCCTGGCGCGGGTGGTGTTCGGCCCGACGCCGGCGGCCACCGAGAGCATCAAGGGCAAGCCGACGGGGATCGTGATCGACGCCCGGGGCACCGGGGCGCAGCCGGCGCTGCGGATCCGCGTGCGCGACCAGGGCGGCAAGGCGCTCACGGCGGAGGATGCGCCCATCGCGTACTACCACGTGCCGGACGGGGCGAAGCCCTTCGTGGGCGAGAGCCCGGTGTCGCTCAAGGCCAAGCGGGCCTTCGGCCCGACCCGGGCGGATCTGCTCCTGGCGGACGACGAGGCGAACAAGGTCAAGGACGCGCTGAAGAACGGCAAGCTGCCCATCGCCATCATCCTCTGAAGCGCCGACCGAGTTACCACCCCCCCTTCCCCCCCTGCCTTCGGCAAGGGGGGCTTTTCATGGCGAATCCCCCTGCCTTGCAGGGGGATTCGCGGCGACAATCCGGCGCAGCCGGGCTCTTTGTGCCCCCCTTGCGCAGCAGGGGGGGAAGGGGGGGTCAGAGCGTCACGAACCGAACGTCATGGAACCCCTCCAGCGCACAGATGCGCTTGATCGCCTCGGGCGAGATGGCGTCGTCCACGTTGAGCACCATCACCGCAGGGCCCTTCTTGTACTTTCGACCCAGCTGGAAGCCGTTGATGTTGATCCCGAGCTCGCCCAAGAGCGTCCCGATGGTGCCGATGGCCCCCGGCCGGTCCTGGTGCGGCGCGATCAAGACGTCGCCCGCCGGGCTCATGTTGAACGCATGCTCGTCGATGCGCACCACCCGCGGGTCGCCCTCGCCGAAGACCGTGCCCGCCACCGTGTGCCAGCCACCGCCGCCGATGACCGCCACCGCGATCAGGTCCGCGTAGTCCTTGGACTCGCTCGAACGGCTCTCCCGAACCTCGACGCCCCGCTCCTTGGCCACCAGGGGCGCGTTGACGTAGTTCACGCCCTCCGGCACCGCGTGCGAGAGCGCCCCCTTGAGGGCCGCCACCGTCAGGGGCTCCACGTTCTTCGCCGCCAGTCCGCCGTGGTAGAGGATCTCGACCCGCTCGATGGGACCGTCCAGGAGCTGGGAGGCGAGGCTGCCGAGCTTCTCGGCCAGGCCCATGAAGGGCCGCACCGGCTCCACCACCTCGGGACGCAGGGTGGGGATGTTGACGGCCGACCGCGCCCCCTCGCCCTTGAGGACGCTGACGATCTGCTCGGCCACGTCCACGGCCACCTTGATCTGGGCCTCCTCGGTGGAGGCGCCCAGGTGCGGCGTGAGGATGATGCGATCGCCCAAGCCCCGCAGCGGGCTCTCGCCCAGGGGCTCCTTCTCGAAGACGTCCAGGGCCGCCCCCGCCACATGCCCGCTCTCGATGGCGTCCGCCAAGGCCGCCTCGTCGATGACCCCGCCCCGGGCGCAGTTGATGAGGCACACGCCCTGCTTGCAGCGGGCGAGCACCTCGGCGTTGAAGAGCTTGCTGGTCTCGGCCGTCTTGGGCACGTGCAGCGTGATGAAGTCGCTCTGGGCGATCAAGGTCTCGAAGTCCACGGGCTCGACGCCCAGCTCCTGCGCCCGCTCGGGCGTGAGGAAGGGATCCGAGCCGAGGACGCGCATGCCGACGGCATTGGCCACCTTGGCGACCCGGCTGCCGATCTTGCCGAGCCCGATGATGCCGAGCGTCTTGTGGTAGAGCTCGTGGCCGGTGTAGCGCTCGCGCTTCCACTCGCCTTGCTTCATGGCGGCGTCCGCCATGGGCACGTGGCGCGCGAGGGCGAACATGAGGGCGATCGCATGCTCTGCGGCCGCCACCGTGTTGCCCTCTGGCGAGTTGACGACGATGATGCCCCGCTTGGTGGCGGCGCCCACGTCGATGTTGTCCACGCCCACGCCCGCCCGGCCGATGATCTTGAGGCGGGTGCCCGCCTCGATCACCTCCTGGGTGACCTTGGTGGCCGAGCGGACCATCAGCGCGTCGTAGTTCCCGATGATCCGCAAGAGCTCGTCGGGCGCGACCGCGTCCCGGGCATCGACCTGGGCGATGTCCCCCAGGATGGCGAGGCCCGCCGGATCGACCCGGTCCAGGACCAGGACGTTGAAGGGGCCCGCCTGGCCCACGCGCTGCTGCTCGGAGGGGGTGGACGTGAAGGTCATCGTTGCTCCTTATGAGGCGCGGGCGCTAGCGGGTGACGGCCTGGCGCTCGGCGAGGACGGCCTCGGCCGCTGCCACCGCCGCTCCGGGCTGGATCTTGGCCCCCATGATCGAGAGCGAGGCCTCGAGCACGGAGAGCATGCCCAGCATGTCCGCCGCGTCGTAGTACCCGCAGTGCCCGATCCGGAAGATGCTCTCGGTGAGCGGACCCTGGCCGCCCGCGACCACGTAGCCGAAGCGGTCCTGCATGACCTTGCGCAGGTCGCCGGGGTGGATGCCCTCGGGCGGGAAGATGCCCGTGACGGCGCGCGAGGCGTAGGTGTCGTCCTCGACCACCAGGCGCAGGCCGAGCGCCTTGGCGCCAGCGCGGATCATGCGCATGAGCAGCTCGTGCCGCGCGAAGATGGCGTCCAGGCCCTCTTTCTTCAGCATGCCGAGCGCCTCTTCGAGGGCGAAGAACAGCGAGATGGCGGGGGTCCAGGGGGTCTGCCCCTTCTTGGCGAACTCACGGGCCTTGGTGTAGTCGAAGTAGAAGCGGGGCATCTTGGCCTGCGCGTGCGCGGCCCAGGCGCGCGGGCTCACGGCCGCGAAGGCCAGGCCGGGCGGAATCATGAAGGCCTTCTGAGCGCCGGCGAGCACCACGTCCAGGTCCAGCTCGTCGACGGCCAAGGGCGCGGTGCCCAGGCCCGAGACCGAGTCCACCAGGATGAGGGCGTCCGGGCACTCGCGCCGGATGACGGCCGCGATCTCCTTCATGGGGTTGAGCAGCGAGGTCGAGGTCTCGTTGTGGGTGCAGAGCACGGCCTTGTAGGTGACGCCGCGCAGCTTCTCCTCGACCATGGCGGGCAGGATGGGCTCGCCGTAGACGGCCTCGACCGTGTCGACCACCGCGCCGTAGGTCTCGGCGATCTTGGCGAAGCGCTTGCCGAACTCGCCCGAGATGAGGGCGAGGACGCGATCGCCCGGGCTCAGCATGTTGACGATGGCGCTCTCCATGGCGCCGGTGCCCGAGGTCGTGAGGATGAGGACGTCATTCCGCGTCTGGTAGGCCCACTTCAGGTCCTCGGTGATGCGCTCCAGCATCGCGGAGAACTCCTTGCCGCGGTGGTTGATCATCGGCCGGCTCATCTCCCGCAGGGCGGAGCTCGGACAGGGGGTGGGACCGGGCAGCATGATGCGCATCTGGTCGGTCATGGGGCAACTCCTTCAACAAGCTGGGGACGCCCCATTGTACCTCCTCTGGAGGTGGGTCGGAGCGCACCAGGACGCGGGTTCCGTACCGCCTACCCAGGTAGGCGGTACGGAACGTGGGCGAGATATTCTAGGGAACCAGGAAGCGCTTGATGCGCTCGAGGGCCTCGGGGCGGGTCAAGACGTCGACGAAGAACGGCTTGCCGTCCACCTGGTAGGCGAGCACGGCCGCCTTGAGGTCCTGGTAGGTCAGCTTGTTCCGCTGGCGCTCCGTCTCGTTGACGAAGAGCTGGGTCGCCGAGGCGTACTCGAAGACGCTCACGCCGTTGGCGACCTTGTCGACCTGGCGGTTGAGATCCGCGAGGAGCTTGCGATCGCTCAGGCGCTTGCCGCCCGTGAGCTCGACCAGAGGAGCGCTGCCGTGGTCCGCCGTGAAGGCGACCACGACGTTGTCCTTGCCGACCTTGGCCGTCAGGGCGTCGAGGATCCGGCCGAACTGCTTGTCCTGCTCGGCGAGCACCGCGCCCGCCTCGTCCGACTCGTGGCCGAAGGCGTGGCCGCAGGCGTCGGTGGACTTGAGCGTCACGAACATGAGGTCCGTGACGTCGTCCGCGCCGAAGGGCTCCTGCTCGATGAGCTTGACGATGTTGTCGCCGTCGAAGGCCGCGTAGGCCGGGGTGTTGCGGACCGCCGACTTGGCGTCGATCGCATGGCCCATCCACTGGCCGGTGCCCTTCGTCAGCTCGTCGTAGCGCTGCTTGGGGCTTGCGCCCTTCAGGTAGGCCGGCAGCTCGTAGTAGGCCTCGTTGGTGGTGAGCTCGCCCTTCTTCTCGTCGTAGAAGACGACCCAGGGCTTCTTGTTGCCGCGGTACATGGAGCCGTGGCCCGCCATGCCGATGGCGGCGCGGTCCGCGTAGCAGTAGCCGAGCAGGAGCGCCTTGTTGTCGGTCTGGCGCAGCCAGGCATCGCCCAGGGTCGGGCTGTTCAGGAAGATGGGCGATGAGCCCTGCTCACCCTCGAACGAGTAGCGGCGAGCGCCCATGCCGCGCAGCCAGATGTTGTTGCTCGAGATGCCCGTGGTGCTCGGCCAGGCTCCGGTGCCGATGGCGGCATGGCCGATGCCCGTCTCGGTGTCCACGTGGGTGATGCGCGTCTCGGTGAAGTAGGTGCCTTCGCGCTTGAAGCGATCGAGCCGCGGCGTGACGCCCGGGTGCGCCCGGTAGTAATCCTCGCCGCCCTGGTCGAAGACGACCGTGAGGATGACCTTGGGGCGCTTCTGGGTGGGCAGGAGGGCCTCACCGAGGACCCGGCCGTAGGCATCCGCCGGGGGCACCGCGCCCATCAGCTGGGCGAAGGTCGGAACCAGGTCCTGCTGCTGGGCCGGAGCGGGCGTGCGGACGCCCGGCTTGATGAAGCCGGGGCCCCAGAGAACGATGGGGATGTGCGTGTCGTACTCCCAGCTCGTGCCGTGGGAGGTGCCCATCATGGCGAGGGTCTGGCCGCGCACGTGCGCCTTCTTCACGACCATGTGCCCCGTCTCGGTGACAAAGGAGTACTTGGCGGGAAGGGCGAAGAGGTCGCCGGAGCGATCGCTCAGCGAGCGGGCGGCAGCGTTCCGGAACGCCTCGATGACGCGTGCGGTCTCTTCGGGGGTGGCGGGGGGATGGGTGGGCAGCTCGGGGGCCTTGGCGGCGCCCATGGTGAGCGTGAGGGACAAGAGAGCAAAGACGGTGCCGGGGAGCTTGAGGTCCAACGTTCCTCCTATGGTCGGGGCGCGAGGCGCTACCAGAAGCGCCAGAAGGGTTTTTTCGGGTCATTCTCCTTGGCCGCCGAGGCGCTGCGGACCGGGACGGCCGCGCGGCTCGAGATGGGCCCGGAGGCGGACTTGGCGATGGGGGCGGTGCCGGAGCGGGGGATGGCGTGCGCCGGGCTCACCCGCTCCTCGCCCACCGCGAGGTCGTGGTAGAGGATCTCGTCGTGCATGGACTTGCCGATGCGCATGCGCTCGCAGGCATCCGGGTGCGGAGCCTCGATGGCCTTGTAGACCGCCTCGACCAGGCGCTCGGTGAGATCCGGGATGGTGCGCATGCCCTGGCGCGGATCCATGCTCACGGTGCCCACCACGATCCGGCGCCGGAAGGTCGAGCGGCCGTTGAGCTCGTTGATCATGCTCGCCTGGCGCAGCGCCTCGATGATCCGGCCCACGGGGATGAGGTGGTTCGTACGGTCCGCGTTGCAGAGGGCGACCACGTAGAGGGGATCGATGCGGTAGAGGCCGTCCGTCATCTTGCGCCGCTCGTTGATCGTCGAGCGGACCGAGCGCTGGATGAGCGTCTTGGCGCGGGCGAAGAGCTGGCTGCGCAGGTCGGTGTTGAGCAGGCTGCCCGTGCCGATGGGCACGTCGTCGAGGTAGATGCCGACGAGCGTGAAGGGCAGGTAGTAGTCGGCGCAGTGGTCGAGGCGCTCCTGGACCCCGTGCGCGTACTCATGGGCGCCCTCGGACTCGAGCAGCATGCCGGGGCTGATGGCCAGGCTGACCGGCCGGCTCTTCCCGCTCCGCTGTTCGGACATCTCGCTCCCTCCCCGACAGGATTTCCCTCCCTTGCATACCCGGAGCGTACCTGACGTAATCGGCGCACGAAAAGACCCCTGCCGGAATGGCAGGGGTCCTTGCGATCGAAACGCTTAGCGCTTCGAGAACTGGAAGCGCTTACGGGCCTTCTTGCGGCCGTACTTCTTGCGCTCCTTGGCGCGGGGATCGCGGGTGAGCAGATCCTCGGCGCGCAGGTTGCTGCGGTACTCGGGATCGACCTTGAGCAGGGCACGGGCCACGCCGAGGCGGATGGCGCCGACCTGCGAGGTCACCCCGCCGCCCGCGACGCGCACGTGCACGTCGTAGCGGCCCGCGTTGTTGGTCGCCTCGAGGGGCAGGCCCACTTCGCGAATGAGGACCGAGCGGTAGCCGACGTAGTTGTCGAGCGGACGCTCATTGATGGTCACGGTGCCGGTGCCGGGCACCAGGCGGACACGGGCGATCGCCGTCTTGCGACGACCGGTGCCCCAATAAGCGGCAGTCTTGGTCTTGGTTGCCACGCTAGATTCTCCTTACTTCTTCAGCTCGAACGCCTGGGGCTGCTGCGCGGCGTGCGGATGCTGCGCACCGGCGTAAACCTTGAGCTTGCCGTAGATGGCGCGGCCGAGACGGCTGTGCGGCAGCATGCCGCGCACCGCGTGCTCGATCACCCGCTCGGGGTGAGCCTTGATGAGCTTCTCGAAGGTGGTCTCACGATAGCCACCGGGCCACATGGTGTGGTGGATGTACTTCTTGTCCGTGACCTTCTTGCCGGTCACCTGGATCTTCTCCGCGTTGACGATGATCACGAAGTCGCCGCAGTCCACGTTCGGGGTGAAGAGGGGCTTGCCCTTCCCCCGGAGCAGGTCGGCGACGACGGTCGCCAAACGGCCCAGGGTCTGGCCTTCGGCGTCGATCACATACCACTGCCGGGTGATGTCCTCCGGCTTGGCGATGTAGGTTTTCACGTCGTTCCTCCTAAAAGGGTCCGTTTAACCCCGCATAAGGCGGGGGATAAGTTGCACTCATAAAGATCAGGCCATGAGCGGGGGCCGTCAGCGGGACGAACCCACTGCTGCCGGGCGCGCGGTACAGGGCCGCGAACTCCCGCTTGTCCAACCTTCCCTTCGCCACTTCCAAGGCCGTCCCCACGAGCCGCCGCACCATGTGGTAAAGGAAGCTCTGGGCGGTGATCTCGAACACGAGCATGTCGTCCTCGAGCCGGGCCTCGGCTCGGTGTACCGTGCACACCGGGCTCCGTTCGTTCGACCCCGTCGACCCGAAGGCCGTGAAGTCGGACGTGCCCACCAGTCCGGCAAACGCCTCGATCATCGCGGGCACCTCGGGCATGGGCCGGGGCTCCCAGTGGCTCGTGAAGCGGCGGAGGGGGTCCGGGGTCCTCCGTGCCAGCACCACGTACCGGTACGATCGCGCGGTCGCCGAGAAGCGGCTGTGGAAGGCCTCATCGACCTCCCGGGCTCCGAGGACGGCGACGTCGTCGGGTGTCAGCGCGTTGAGCGCCCTCACCCACGTCTCGTCCTCCAAACCCTTGGTGGTGCGGAAATTCACCACCATCCCACTTGCGTGGACGCCGGCATCCGTCCTCCCCGCGCCCGCGAACCGCAGCTCTTGCAAGCTGTTGCCCGTCAGACGGGTGAGGGCTTCCTCGAGCGCGCCCTGGACCGTGCGGTCCGTGGCTTGACGCTGGAAGCCGGCGAAGTGGGTCCCGTCGTAACCGACGCGCAGGGCGATGTTACGCACGGAACCCCTCGGGAGGCGTTAGGCCTCGACCAGCATCACGATCGCCTGGGGCGCGCCATCGCCGCGACGGGGCTCCGTCTTGACGATCTGCGTGTAACCGCCCGAACGCTCGCGATACTGAGGAGCGATCTCGGCGAAGAGACGCTTGGTGACGTCTCCGTCGAGAATGAAGGCCTCGGCCTGACGACGCGCATGCAGATCGCCGCGCTTGGCCAGGGTGACCATCTTTTCCGCCGACGTGCGCAGCGCCTTGGCGCGCGCCTCGGTGGTGGTGATACGACCGTGCCGGAGCAGCTCGGTGGTCAGGCTGCGAAGCAGCGCACGACGCTGGTCGGCCGGCTTAGAAAGCAGATTCTTAGCCTTCTGGTGACGCATTGGGGTTAGTCCTCTCTTGCACCGGCGAGTTCGTCGCCAGGCTCACCGGAGGCCATGTTGAACCCGAAGGCACGCAGGCGCTCGATGACTTCCTCGGCCGACTTCCTACCGAAGTTCTTGATGTCCATCAGCTCGCGCTCGGTCTTCTTGAGCAGATCGCCGACGGTGTAGATGTTGGCGCGCTTCAAGCAGTTGTAAGCGCGAACCGACAGTTCCAGCTCCTCGATCGACATATCGGTCGGCTGGGGACGGCCAGTCTCCTCGGCCGCCGCCTTCTTGCCACCGCCGGGAAGGGCCTCGCGGGCGAGGTCGGCGAAGACGTCGAAGTGACGGATGAGGATGTCGGCCGAGCGGCTGACGGCCTCGGTGGCATCCACCGCACCGTTGGTCCACACCTCGAGGTTGAGGCGGTCGAAGTCGGTCATCTGACCGACGCGGGTGTCCTCAACGAGGTAGTTGACCTTGCGGACCGGCATGAAGATCGAGTCGATGGGAATCACACCCACGGCCTGATGGGGCTTGCGGTTCTTGTCCGCGGGCACGAAGCCCTTGCCCTTCTCGATCTGCAGCTCGATCTCGAGGCTCGCACCCTTGTCGAGGGTCGCAATGGGCCACTCGGGGTTGATGACCTCGACGTCACTGTCGGCGACGATGTCGCCGGCCGTGACGACGCCTTCACGGTGCACGCTGATGTGCGCGGTCTTGGTGTCGCCGGCGTGGAGCTTGAGCACCACGCCCTTGAGGTTCAGGACGATGTCCACCACGTCCTCGACGACGCCGGGGATGGTGGTGAACTCATGCGGCACGCCCTCGATGCGGATGGCCGTGATGGCCGCCCCGTCGATGTCGCTCAAGAGCACGCGGCGAAGCGCGTTGCCGAGCGTGGTGCCGTAACCGCGCTCCAGGGGCTCGGCGACGAACTTGCTATAGGTGAGACCCTCGGGAGTCTTAAAGGACTCGACGAGTTCGATTTTCGGCTTGTCCATTCGTTCCTCTTTATCGTTGGCCCACAGGGGCCGCTGGGGTGTCCAAGAGCCTGTCGGAGACTACTAGCGGGAGTAGTACTCGACGATCAGGTTCTCGCGGACCGGGGTGTCGATGTCCTCGCGGGCGGGGATCGCCACCACCGAGCCGGACAGCTTGTCGAGGTCGACGGTCAGCCAGTTGGGGGTCTTAGCGATGGGGGTCTTCGCGGCCATCACCTTGACGGCGTCGCCGCTGTTCTCCATGACGCCGATCTTGTCGCCGACCTTCACGCGGAAGCTCGGGATGTCGACGCGACGGCCGTTGACGGTGAAGTGACCGTGGCCGACCATCTGACGGGCCGCAGGGCGGCTCGGAGCGAAGCCGAGACGGTGCACGACGTTGTCGAGACGGGTCTCGAGGAGCTGGAGGAGGCGTTCGCCGGTGACACCCTTCTTGCGGGTGGCGAGCTCGTAGTAGCGAACGAACTGCTTCTCACCGAGGCCGTAGAAGCGACGGGCCTTCTGCTTCTCGCGCAGACGGAGACCGTACTCCGAGACCTTGTGGCGAGCCTGGCCGTGCTGGCCGGGACGATACGAGCGACGAACGATGGGGCACTTGCCGGAGTTGCACTTCTCACCCTTGAGGAACAGCTTGATGCCTTCCGCACGGCAGAGACGGCAGACCGGACCGGTATGACGAGCCAAAGTCTTCCTCCTTCAACTAGACGCGACGGCGCTTGGGGGGGCGGCAGCCGTTGTGCGGGATCGGGGTGACGTCCTTGATGACGCTCACCTCGAGGCCGGCGGCCTGCAGGGCGCGGATGGCGGTCTCACGGCCGGAGCCGGGACCCTTCACGAACACCTCGACGGTGCGCATGCCATGCTCCATGGCGCGCGTCGCGGCATGCTCGGCGGCCTGCTGGGCGGCGAACGGAGTGCCCTTCTTGGCACCCTTGAACCCCACGGTTCCCGCGGAACCCCAAGAGATCACGCCCCCGTTGGGGTCGGTGATCGACACGATCGTGTTGTTGAAGGTGGACGAAATGTGGACCACCCCGCTGTGAACGTTCTTGCGTTCACGGCGCTTCGGCTTAGCAGTAGGCTTAGCCAAGGGAATCTCCTTTCAAAACAGATGACGCCTTCATCCCGGCTGGGGATTAAGCCACCCGGTTTACAACGCGCGCCAGCAGAGGCGCGCTTTGGCTACGTTACTTCTTCTTACCGGCGACGGTCTTCTTGGCGCCGCGGCGGGTCCGAGCGTTGGTCTTGGTGCGCTGGCCGCGAACCGGCAGACCCTTACGGTGACGGATGCCACGGAACGAACCGATCTCGATGAGCCGCTTGATGTTCATCGAGATGACGCGGCGCAGGTCGCCTTCCACCTGACGATTGCGGTCGATCTCCTCGCGGAGCTTGGCCACTTCGTCCTCGGTGAGATCGCGGGTACGGGTGTCGGGGTTGATGCCGGTCTTGGCCAGGATGTCCTGGCTGGTCTTCAGCCCGATCCCGAAGATATAGGTGAGTGCGATCTCGATCCGCTTCTCGCGGGGCAAGTCGACACCAGCGATACGTGCCATTGATCCTCCTACATTAACCCTGGCGCTGCTTGTGCTTCGGGTTCTCGCAGATCACCATCACCTTGTTATGGCGCTTGATGACCTTGCACTTGTCGCAAATCGGCTTCACCGATGCACGAACTTTCATTGTACCTTACTCCTTTATTAACCTTTCGAGCCTTTGAGCCCCTCAAGCCGCGCGAAACGGCCATTTGAGCCCGACTTGAAAGGATCTCCGAGGCGGGACTTAGCGTCCCTCCTCGCGGGTGAGGATGAGCGGCCCCTCTTCGGTCGCAAGGACCGAGTGCTCGAAGTGAGCGGACCAGCTCTTGTCCCGAGTGACGACCGTCCACTTGTTGCCGAGCACCTTGGTCCCGGGCTGGCCGATGTTGATCATCGGCTCGATGGCAAACGCCATGCCCGCCTTGATGACGGGTCCCGTGCCCGGGGTCCCGTAGTTGGGGACCTGGGGCGGCTCGTGCAACTGACGGCCGATGCCGTGGCCCACGTACTCGCGCACCACCGAGAAACCGTTGCTCTCGGCGAGCGTCTGGACCGCGTGCCCGATGTCGCCGATCCGGTTGCCCGGACGGACCTGCTCGATGCCGCGGTACATGCTGGCCTCGGTCACCTCCAGGAGCTTGCGGACCACCGGATCCGTCACGTTGCCGACCGGCACCGTGATGGCGGCGTCCCCGTAATACCCCTCGACGATGGCGCCCATGTCGAGCGACACGATGTCACCCTCCTTGAGCTTACGCCGATTCGGCAGCCCGTGGACGACCTCCTCGTTGACCGAGGTGAGGATCGTGCACGGACAGCCGTACAGGCCCTTGAAGGCCGGGATGGCGCCCTGCGCGAGGATGAACTCCTCGCCCATGACGTCCAGCTCCTTGGTCGAGATGCCGGGCACGACCTGCGCGCGCAAGAACGCCAAGAGCTTGCCGACCACGCGGCCGGCAGCCTTGAGCGATTCGATCTCGCGCTCGTTCTTCGTCGTAATCATCGACCGGTCGTACCCGAAAACATTACTTGGCGCCCGACACACCCATCAGGATGTGCTCGAGCCCCGCCTGGATCTCCTCGATGCCACGCGTGCCATCCACCTCGTGGAGGATGTCCCGCTGGCGGTAGTAGCCCGTGATGGGCGCCGTCTGGGCCGTGTAGACCTCGAGACGCTTGGACACGGTCTCTACGTTGTCGTCGGCGCGCTGATACAGCTCGCCGCCGCAGTGGTCGCACACCCCGTCATGCTGGGGCGGGGCGCTGACCACGTGGAACGAGGCGCCGCAGCTGCGGCAGACCCGCCGCCCGGTGAGGCGACGGAGCAGCTCCTCGTTGGGCACGTGGAAGTCGATGGCGACATCCAGCGGCGCGCCCACCGAGGCGAGCATCTCGTCCAGCGCGCGGGCCTGCTCCAGGGTCCGGGGGAACCCGTCCAGGATGTAGCCCTTCACGCAATCCTCGCAGGCGATGCGATCCCGGATCAACCCGATCATGAGCTGATCCGGCACCAGTTCGCCGCGATCCATATAGCCCTTGGCCTCGACGCCAAGCGGCGTGCCCTCTCGGACCGCCGCTCGGAGGATGTCCCCCGTCGAGACCTGCGGGATGTGGTGCTTTTCAGCCAACAGGCGCGCCTGAGTGCCTTTGCCGGCCCCCGGGGCTCCTAGAAACACGATCCGCACGGACGTGAGCCTCCCATTATTTCATGAAACCTTCGTACTGTCGAGCGAGCAGCTGCGTCCGCAGCTGGTTGTACAGGTCGATGGCCACGCCGACCATGATCAAGAGCGCCGTGGCGCCCAGACCCTGGAACGTCGTGACGCCGGTGGCGTTCTCGACGAAGGTCGGGACGATCGAGACGATGCCGAGGAAGAGCGCCCCGATGAAGGTGATCCGGCTCAGCACCTGCTCCAGATACTCGGCCGTCGGCTTGCCGGGGCGAACCCCGGGGATGAAGTTGCCGAACTTCTGGAGGTTCTTGGCCAGATCCTGGGGGTTCAGCACCAGGCTCGCGTAGAAGTAGCTGAAGAAGATGATCAACGCGAAGTAGACCACCGCGTACAGCCACCCCGACGGCGAGAGCGCCGACAGGAGGTGGTTCAACCCCTGCTGCAGGGCGTTGCGGACGTTGTCCCATTGCCAGGCAGCCCCGGTGTTGAACGCCCAGTTGACCTTGGCCGTCACGGCTTGCGCCTGGTTGCCGAGGAGCTGGGAGATCGTGACCGGGAAGAGCAACAAGCTCGACGCGAAGATGATCGGCATGACCCCGCCCTGGTTGACCTTGAACGGGATGTAGCTCGAGCGCTGCTGGAACGCCCGGCCACCGACCTGCTTCTTGGCGGCCTGCACCGGGATCTTGCGCGCGCCTTCCTGGACGATGACGATGGCCACCAGGATCCCCAAGAAGGAGAGCGCCAGCAGCAGCACCTGCCACCAGGAAAACGCACCCGAGGTGAGACCCTGCTGGGTCGTCTCGAAGTACCGGGGGATGCTCGCCAGGATACCCGCCATGATGATCAGGGAGGCGCCGTTGCCGATGCCTCGCTCGGTGATGAGCTCCCCGATCCACATGACGAAGATCGTGCCCGTCACCATGATGAGCATGGTGGGCAGGATGAACATCCAGGGCCAGGGACCCGTCGCAGGGTGTCCCACGACAGCGTTCGAGGCCCAGAGCCAGCGGGTGATCCCGTAGGCCTGGACCAGCGCGAGCACCACCGTCAGGTAGCGCGTCCACTGAGCGATCTGCTTGCGGCCCTGCTCGCCGCCCTCCTTCTGGAGCTCCTCGAGCTTGGGGATCACCGACGCCATCAGCTGCATGATGATGCTGGCGTTGATGTACGGCGTGATCCCCAAGGCCAGGATCGAGAACTTCGCGAGCGCCCCGCCACTGAAGAGGTCGAGGAAGCCCGCGAGCATGTTCCCGCCGCCAAAAATGCCGGAAAGGCGTGCATGATCCACCCCCGAGACGGGGATGTGCACGCCGAACCGGAGGAGGGCGATCATGGCGAGGGTGAACAGCAGCTTCTCCCGGATGCCTTCGACTTTCCAAAGGTTACGGAGCGCCGTCTGGACCTGCGCCAGGTTCACCATTAGCCGAGCACCTCGACGGTGCCGCCGGCGGCCTCGATCTTCTCCTTGGCCGAAGCCGTGAAGTAGTTGGCCTTGACCGTGAGCTTCACGGTCAGCTCGCCGTCGCCGAGGACGCGGACGCCATTCGCCTCGTGGCGGATGAGGCCCTTGTCGACGAGCGCCTGGGCGTCGACCGTGCTGCCAGCGTCGAACTTGGCGAGGTCGCCGACGTTGACGATGACGAACTCGGGCTTGTAGCGCAGGGGCATCGGGAAGTGATGCATCTTCGGGGTGCGGCGATACAGGGGCATCTGACCGCCCTCGAACCCGGCGCGCTTGCTCTCGCCCGAGCGCTGACCCTGACCGTTGTAACCGCGGGTCGAGGTCTTACCGTGACCCGAGCCGTGGCCGCGGCCCACGCGCTTCTTGCGCTTGGTCGCGCCCTCGGCGGGCCTGAGATCGGTGAGGTTCATGGTGTCTCCTTACGCTTCGACCTTGACCAGGTGGCTGATCTTGAAGACCATCCCCATGATCGTGGGCGAATCCAAATGCTCGACCGTGCTGTTCAGCTTGCCAAGGCCCAGGGCCTTGACGATGGCCTTCTGACGCTTGTCGTAGCCGATGGGGCTCTTGACGAGCGTGATCTTGATCTTCTTGTTGTCCGCCATCGTTCCCCCTAACCCAGCAACTGCTCGACGCTGAGGCCACGGAGGGCCGCGACGTCCTCGGCCTTGTGCAGGCGCGAGAGGGCGTTCATGGTGGCACGGGCGTTGTTCAGGGGGCTGTTGCCGCTCAGCGACTTGGACAGCACGTCCTTGATGCCCGCGAGCTCCAGCACGGTCCGGACCGAGCCACCCGCGATAACGCCGGTACCCTTGGAAGCGGGCTTGATGAGCACGGAGCTCGAGCCGGCCTCGCCGATGATCGTGTGGGGGATCGTCGTCTCGACCATGGTGACCGTCAGCAGGTGCTTCTTGGCATCCGTGACGGCCTTCTGGATGGCCGTGATGACCTCGGCAGCCTTGCCGACGCCGACGCCGACCTGGCCCTTGCCGTTGCCGACCACCACCGTGGCGCGGAACGACATCTTCTTGCCGCCCTTGACGACCTTGGTGACGCGGCGGATCTGGACGACCTTCTCCTGCCACTCGGACTCTTCGCGCTCGCGGTCACGCTCACGCGGGGGGCGGGTGCCGCGGCCCTGGCCGGGACCCCGGCCGCCGCGCGTATCCTTGTTATCCACTTATGCCTCCAAACCTTAGAACGAGAGCCCGCCCTCGCGCGCGGCATCCGCCAGCGCCGCGATTCGGCCGTGATAGAGGAACCCGCCGCGGTCGTAAACGACCGACTCGATGCCCTTGGTCTTCGCGCGCTCGGCGATCGCCTTGCCGACGGCCGTGGCCGCCTCGACGGTGCGACCGTTCGACAGCGAGTTGCGCAGCTCGGGCTCCAGGGTCGAGGCGGCGGCGAGGGTCTTGCCCTCGACGTCGTCGATGATCTGGGCGTAGATGTGCTGCTGGCTGCGGAACACGGCCAGACGCGGACGCTCGGCGGTACCGCTGATGCGCTCGCGGAGCCGGACGTGGCGCCGCTGGATTTCGTGCTTGCGTACTTTCTTCTTGATCACAGCGTGCCTCTACTTCTTCTTGCCGCCGGACTTACCGGCCTTGCGGCGAACGACCTCGCCCGCGTACTTGATGCCCTTGCCCTTGTAAGGCTCGGGCGGACGGACGGCGCGGATCTCGGCGGCGGTGTCGCCCACGAGCTGCTTGTCGGCACCCTTGACGTGGATCTTGTTGGCGCCCTCCACGGCGATCTCCACGCCCTCGGGCGGGGTGATCTTGACCGGGTGGGAGTAGCCGACGGCGAGGTTCAGGGCCTTGCCCTCGAGGGTGGCGCGGTAACCGACGCCGACCATCTCAAGGCTCTTGGTGAAGCCCGTCGAGACGCCCTCGACCATGTTGGCGACCAGCGTGCGGCTGAGGCCGTGGCGCGAGCGCGCCTCGCGGCTCTCGTCGGCGCGGTTGACCGAGAGGACGTTGCCCTCGACCGAGACCGAGACCTGGGGCACGAGCTCGCGGCTCAGCTTGCCCTTGGGGCCCTCGACCGTGACCTTCTGGCCATCGACCGTGACCTTGACGTTACCCGGCAGTTCGACCGGGCGCTTTCCAATTCGCGACATGTTTCCCCCTTACCAGACGTAGGCGAGCACTTCGCCGCCAACGTTGTCGCGCCGGGCCTGCTTGTCGGTCATGACGCCCTTGGGGGTCGACACGATGGCAATGCCCAGCCCGCCGAGGACGCGGGGAAGCTCGTTCTTGCCGGCATACACGCGCAGGCCGGGCTTGGAAATCCGCTTGATGCCGGTGATGACGCGCTGCTTGCCCTGCGCGTACTTCAGCGAAACGCGGATCCGGGGGTGGTTGGCCTCATCCGTCACGGCCTCGAAGCCGTGGATGAAGCCTTCCTCCTTGAGCACGCGGGCGATCTCGAGCTTGAGCTTGCTCGAGGGGATGTCGGTGCTGGGGAGGAACGCGATATTGGCGTTGCGGATGCGGGTCAGCATATCCGCGATGGGATCGGTAACAGGCATTTCTTCTTCCTTCTTGAGTTGGGCAGTATCCGCGGCACACGCCGCGGACTTCTCCACTCCGGGTCAGAGACCAGCTGGCTTACCAGCTGGACTTGACGACCCCGGGCAGCTCACCGCGGTGAGCCAGGTTGCGCAAGCAGATGCGGCAGATGCCGAACTTGCGGTAGAACGCGTGCGGACGGCCGCAGCGGCTGCAACGGTTGTGGTGCCGAACCTTGAACTTCGGCTGCCGCTGCGACTTGACGATCATCGACGTCTTGGCCAAGGGGTTACTCCTTACTTATTCATGCCGGCGAACGGCATGCCCATGTTCTTGAGCAGGGCGCGGGCCTCTTCGTCGGTCTTCGCGGTCGTGACGATGGTGATGTCCATGCCACGCACCTTGTCGACCTTGTCGTAGTCGATCTCGGGGAAGATCAACTGCTCCTTGACGCCGATCGAGTAGTTGCCGCGACCGTCGAAGCTCTTGGCCGACACGCCGCGGAAGTCGCGGATGCGGGGCAGAGCCAGGTTCATGAAGCGGTCGAGGAACTCGTACATACGAGCGCCACGCAGGGTGACCATCGTGCCGATGTTCATGCCCTCGCGGAGCTTGAAGGTCGCGATCGACTTCTTCGCCTTGGTGATGACCGGCTTCTGACCGGCGATCTTGGCGAGGTCGGCGACGGCGTTCTCCAGGCCCTTGGGGTTCTGGACGGCCTCGCCGAGGCCCATGTTGATGACGACCTTGACGATCCGGGGAACGGCCATGACGTTGGTGTAGCCGAACTCCTTCTGGAGGGCGGGCACCACGTCGGTCTTGTATTTCTCGTGCAAACGCATCGAACTCAGGTCCTCACTTACTTGTCGAGCTGCTCGCCCGAGGCCTTCGCGACCCGGACTTGCTTGCCATCAGCCAAGGTGGCGACCCCGATGCGAGTCGGCTTGCCGCTGGTGGGATCCACCGGCATGAGCTTGCTCATGTCGATCGGAGCCTCCTTGGTCACGCGGCCACCCTGGGGGTTGGCCATCGAGGGGCGGGTGTGACGCGTGATCACGTTGACGCCCTCGACGACGGCCTTGTTGTCCTTGGGGTTGACGAGCTTGACCTCGCCCTTCTTCCCCTTATCCTTGCCGGCGATGACCATGACGGTATCGCCCTTCTTGATGCGGTTCATGACTGCTGTTCCTCGTTCTTACAGGACCTCGGGCGCCAGCGAGATGATCTTCATGAAGTTCTTGTCACGAAGCTCACGGGCGATGGGCCCGAACACGCGGGTCCCACGAGGGTTCATGTCCTTGTTGATGATGACGGCCGCGTTCTCGTCGAACTTGATGCGGCTGCCGTCCTGACGGACCACGGGGTGCTTGGTGCGCACAATGACCGCCTTGACGACATCCGACTTCTTGACCGGCATGTTGGGGGTCGCATCCTTGACGACGGCGACGATGACGTCGCCGACCTGGGCGTAGCGACGGTTGCCGCCGCCGAGCACCCGGATGCACATGAGCTCGCGCGCGCCGGTGTTGTCGGCGACAGCGAGACGAGTCTGTACCTGGATCATCGCTGCCTCCTACTACTGCGCCCGCTCGACCACTTCGAGCAAGCTCCAACGCTTGTCCTTGGAGAGGGGACGGCTCTCGATGATGCGGACGATGTCGCCCACATGCGCCGTGTTCTCCTCGTCGTGCGCCTTGAACTTGTTGGTCGACTTGATGATCTTGCCGTAACGGTGGTGGGGGTGGCGGCTCTCGACGGCGACGACGATCGTCTTCTCCATCTTGTCCGACACGACCTTCCCGGTAATCTCTCTACGCGGCATGTTACTTCGTTCCTCCGGCCGCCAACTCCTTCGAACGCAGGGCGGTCTGAAGCTGGGCAATCTTGGTCTTGGTCTCCCCGATCTTGGCGGTGTTCTCGAGCTGACGGATCGCCAGCTGGAAGCGGAGGTTGAAGAGTTCCTCCTTGGCCGCCTTGAGCTGAGCCTGCAGCTCCTGGGGGGCCAGAGCCAACAACTCGTTAAACTTCTGCTTCGACACGGTCGGTGCCTCCTTCGGCCGCCTCGGCCCGGGTGATGAACTTGGTCTTGATGGGCAGCTTGTGGGCCGCCAGGCGCATCGCCTCGCGGGCGATCTCCTCGGTCACGCCGTTGATCTCGAACATGACGCGACCGGGCTTGACCACGGCCACCCAGTACTCGGGCGCGCCCTTGCCGGAGCCCATGCGGGTCTCGGCCGGCTTGGCGGTGACGGGCTTGTCCGGGAACACCCGGATCCAGACCTGACCACCACGGCGGATGGAGCGGGTCATGGCGCGACGGGCCGCCTCGATCTGGCGCGAGGTGATCCACGCGGGCTCGCAGGCCTGCAGACCGAACTCGCCGAACTGTACCTCGACGCCACGCGTTTCATGTCCGGTCATACGACCGCGGTGGTGACGGCGGTACTTGGTGCGCTTAGGCATGAGCATGAGCGGCTTCCTCCTTCGTACCGGGCTTGGCGGGGAGCACTTCGCCCTTGTAGATCCACACCTTGACGCCGATGATGCCGTAGACGGTGCGGGCTTCGGTGAAGCCGTAGTCGATGTCGGCACGCAGGGTGTGCAGGGGGATGCGGCCTTCGCGGGCCCACTCGGAGCGGGCGATTTCGGCGCCGCCCAGGCGGCCGGCGACCATGACCTTGATGCCCTTGGCGCCGGACTTGGTGGCGCGCATCATGGCCTGCTTCATCGCACGACGGAAAGCGATACGCTTCTCGAGCTGAGCCGCGATGCTCTCGGCGACGAGCTGGGCGTCGGCGTCGATCTTCGTCACCTCGGTGATGTTGATCTGGACCTTCTTACCCGTCAGCTGACCGACGTCACGCCGGAGCTGATCGATGCCCTGACCGCCGCGGCCGACAATGATGCCGGGCTTGGCAGCCGAGATGTTGACTTCGAGCTGGTTGCTCTTGCGCTCGATATCGATGGCCGAGATGCCGGCGTTGAAAAGCTTCTTCTTGACGAAGAGGCGGATCTTACGATCCTCGACCAGGTTCTTCGCGTAGTCCTTGGTGGCGAACCAGCGGCTCGACCAGGGGCGCGTGATGTTCAGTCGAAGACCGATGGGGTGAATCTTCTGTCCCATGAGTTCCTCTTTACTTCGAGCCCACCACCACATGAATGTGGCTGGTACGCTTCATGATCGGGAATGCCCGGCCCTGGGCGTGCGGCTGAAAGCGCTTCAGCGTGGGGCCGCCATCCGCCCACGTCTCGGTGACGACGAGCGAACGGGGATCAACCTGGTGGTTGTGCTCGGCGTTGGCCATGGCCGAGGCGAGCACCTTGGAGACCACCTTGGCGGCGCGCAGGTTGGTGAAGCGCAGGATCGTCATGGCTTCGACGGTCCCCTTGCCGCGGATCAGATCGAGCACACGGCGCACCTTACGGGGCGACATGAGCACGTATTTGGCACTGGCTCTGGTTTCCATTCTCTTCTTTTCCTTTAGCGCGACTTCTCAGAGCCACTGTGGCCCTTGTACAGGCGGGTGGGCGCGAACTCACCCAGCTTGTGACCGATCATGTTCTCGGTGATGTAGATGGGCACATGCTTGCGGCCGTTGTAGACCGCGATGGTGTGACCGATCATCGAGGGGATGATGGTCGAGGAGCGGGACCAGGTCTTGATCACGCGCTTCTCGTTGCGCTCGTTCTGGGCATCGACCTTCTCGATCAGGGCCGTCTGGATGAAGGGCCCTTTCTTCAACGATCTAGACATCTATCGGGACCTCCTCCTTAGGACTTGCGAGACTTGACGATCAGATCGTCACTGGGACGCTTGCCGCGACGGGTCTTGTAGCCCATCGCAGGCTTGCCCCAGGGGGTCTGCGGCTTGCCGCCGATGGGGCTCTTGCCCTCACCGCCACCGTGCGGGTGGTCGTTGGCGTTCATGACGACACCGCGGTTGTGGGGCTTGAAGCCCAGCCAGCGCGTGCGGCCGGCCTTACCGATGGCGATGTTCTTGGCGTCGATGTTGCCCACCTGGCCGATGGTGGCCTTGCAGGCGGCGTGAACCTTGCGCATCTCGCCCGAGGGCAGCTTCAGGGTGGCGTAATCGCCTTCCTTGGCGACCAGCTGAGCGCCAGCACCCGCCGAGCGGACGATCTGGCCGCCCTTGCCCGCCTTGAGCTCGATGTTGTGCACCGTCGAACCCAGGGGGATGTTCTTCAGGGGCAGCGCGTTGCCGACGCGGATGTCCGCCTCGGGGCCCGAGACGATCGTCTGACCGACGGTCAGGCCGAGCGGCGCGAGGATGTAGCGCTTCTCGCCGTCGGCGTAGAAGCACAGCGCGATGCGGGCGTTCCGGTTGGGATCGTACTCGATGGTCGCAACGCGGGCGGGCACGCCGTCCTTGTCACGCTTGAAGTCGATCAGGCGATAGGCCTTCTTGTGGCCGCCGCCGCGGAACCGGCTGGTGATCTTGCCCTGGTTGTTGCGGCCCGCCGTGCGGGTCAGGTAACGGACCAGGCTCTTCTCCGGGCGATCGGTGGTGATCTCGTCGAAGCCGGAGACGCTCATGCCCCGGGTGCCGGGGGTCTTGGGGTTAAACTTCTTGATAGGCATTGCCGTCTCCTTAGCTGCCGTAGATATCGATCGAGTTGCCCTCGGCGAGGGTGATGACCGCCTTCTTGCCGGGCTTGGTCTCACCGGTCCTCGCACCCACGCGTTTCTTCTTGGGCTTGATGGCGGTGGTCTGGACGTCGGTCACCTTCACCTTGAAGAGGAGCTCCGCCGCCCGGGCGATGTCGATCTTGGTCGCGGTGCGCTCCACCTCGAAGACGTACTTGTTCTGCTCGGCGAGCAGCGTGCTCTTCTCGGTGACCAGCGGCCGCTTGAGAACGGTGTAGAGATCGCTCATTTATGCAAACACCTCTTCGATCCGCTGCAGAGCGGCGGGAGTCACCACGATTTTATCATGGTTTAGCAGATCCTTAACATTAAGGTTGGAAGCGAGAATCAGCGTCACGCCCGCGATGTTGCGCGCCGAGCGCGTCACGACGTCGTTCGGGGCCTCGAGGATGATCAGCGTCTTGCCCGTGGCGCCCACCTTCTGGAGGAAGGTCGCGACGGTCTTGGTGCTGGGAGCCTCGAGCTTCCACTCGGTCAGGCCGATCAGATCGGCGACCTTGGCGGACAGCGCCGAGCGCAGGGCGAGCCGGCGCATCTTGCGGGGCATGTCCTTGGTGTAGTTGTTGTGCGGCTTGGGCCCGAAGATCACGCCGCCGTGCCGCCAGAGCGGGCTGCGGGTCGATCCGGAGCGAGCGCGGCCGGTGCCCTTCTGCTTCCAGGGCTTCTTGCCGCCGCCCGCGACTTCGGCGCGGGTCAGGCTCGAGTGGGTGCCCGCGCGCCAGTTCGCCATCTGGCGGACCAGGTGCAGGTGCATGACGTGGGTGTTCGGCTCGATGGCGAAGACCGCGTCGGACAGGGCGCGATCGCCGGCGGCGTTGCCCTGGAAATCAACTAGCTTCAAGTTAGGCATCGTCTTCTCCTTTACCGGCCGACCTTGATCGCGGGACGCACGGTCACCACGCCGCCCTCGGCGCCGGGGACGGCTCCGCGGATGAGCAGGAGACCCTGCTCGGCGTCGACGCGCACCACCCGGAGGTGACGCACCGTGACCTGCTCGTTGCCCATGTTGCCGGGCATGTGGAGGCCCTTGTAGACGCGCTGGGGCGTCGTACCGGCGCCGATGGAGCCCGGGTGCCGGTGGAACTTCGAACCGTGCGACATGGGGCCGCGGCCGGCGTTCCAGCGCTTCTGCACGCCGGCGAAACCCTTACCGATCGAGGTGCCGATCACGTCGACCAGCTGGCCCTCGGTGAAGATGTCGGCCTTGATCTCCTGGCCCACCGTGAAGTCCGCGACGTTGTCGAGGCGGAACTCCTTGAGGTGGCGGAGCAGGTTGCCGCCCTTCTTGAGGTGACCGAGCTGACCCTTCGTCAGGTGCTTCTCCTTGACGGCGCTGAAGCCGATCTGGATGGCCTGGTAGCCTTCCTTATCCGAGGTCTTGACCTGCGTGACGTAGCAGGGACCGACCTCGACCAACGTCACGGGGATGGCCCGACCGTTGTCATCGAAGATCTGGGTCATGCCCAGCTTCTTCCCGAGAATTCCTAAAGACATTCTTTCACATACTCCTTGTGTGCGGGGGCACCACGTTCGTTTCGACGGCACGATCGGGACCTGTGACAGGTCCCGATCGGCCCGACGATTTCCAACCGCCGCTCCGAAGCGCGTCTAACGCCGGAGCGTGGCCCCTTAACCGCACCTAACAAAACCAGGCATTTGAAGCCGTCGCTGCCAACCGGCAGCCAAGGAACAGTTTTGTTAGGCGCTCTTACGTCCTACAGCTTGACTTCGATGTCCACGCCCGCGGGCAGATCGAGGCGCATGAGGGCGTCAACCGTCTTGGGGTTGGGCTCCATGATGTCGATCAGACGCTTGTGCGTACGGATCTCGAAGTGTTCGCGCGACTTCTTGTCCACGTGGGGCGAACGAAGCACGCAGTAGATCGACTTGGCCGTCGGCAGGGGGATGGGGCCCACGACGCGGGCGCCCGTCCGGCGAGCGGTGTCGACGATCTTCTCGGTCGAGGCGTCGATCAGCTTGTGATCGTAAGCCTTGAGCCGGATCCGGATCTTATCTTGCATTGATTATAACTCCTAGGCCTGGATGCTGGCCACGACGCCCGCGCCGACGGTACGACCGCCCTCACGGATGGCGAAGCGCATGCCTTCCTCGATGGCGACGGGCGTGATGAGCTCGATCTCCATCTGGATGTTGTCG
>JAKFBU010000075.1:0-27024 GCA_036676985.1 Candidatus Sericytochromatia bacterium | reverse complement strand
ATCGGAGTCGTGCGGGTCCTGGTAGAGGTGATCCACCCGCTGCGTGTTGAAGCTCGAGCTGCGGCGCTTGATGCCGTGGACCTCGTAGCCCTTTTCGAGCAGCAACTCCGCGAGGTAACTACCGTCCTGGCCCGTGATACCCGTGATGAGGGCACGCTTCTTCATGTGGTTCGAACTCCTGTCGTGGTCTTGGCGCCATCATCGGCACGACGGCTCATTATACCGTCAGGACGGTGAATTGGCGACTAACACAACGGGTCCAAACGCCAGGGAGCGCCGGCATCTGGCCGGCGCTCCCCGATGGGTCGTTAGCGCGTGACGCGCTGCTTGTCCTTGGGCGTGACGCAGGTGCCCGTCGCGCGGCACACCACCTCGGGCTCCGCCATCAGCTCGGCCGCGGAATCCGCGTAGCCATCGCCCTTGAGAGGACGGATGACCTTCTTGGCCTCGAACTCCATAGTGCGCGAGGTGTTGCCCACCTTGACGATGCGGCCCGTGGCCTCGATGTAGTCGCCCGCGTAGACCGGCTTGAGGAACTCCACGTTGCTGTAGGCCACGAAGAGGCCCTCGTCGCCGTCGAGCTGGATCAGCAGCTCGGTGGCCACGTCGCCGAAGAGCTCGAGCATCTTGGCGCCCGCGACGAGGCTGCCCGCATAGTGGGCATCGTGCTCGCCCATGCGCAACCGGATGAGGGACGTGTAGTCGGACATTGGTGTCTCCTGTGTCGAGGGTTGGTGCAAAATGCAGGAGCAAGGGGCAAGGCCCTTGCTCCTGCCGAAAGGGTCTGGTGGGGGTTACGCGCGGACGACGTGGGTGGCGAAGTCCTGCGTGAAGCGCTGGGCGTACTCGGTCAAGAGGTCCTCCACGCGCTCCTGCTTGGGCGACTTCACGATGAGGCCCGCGTGGTGCTTGCGCGCCTGGCGGTAGCAGATCTCCTCGTCGGTGTAGCCCGACAGATCCGGGTTCTCCTGGCGCGCCAGCGTGATGACGGTGCCGGCGTAGTCCTTGCGGATCTTGGGGAGCTGGTAGGGCTCCTTGCCCTGCGAGATCTCGAGCTTGGCCCATTCGTGCCAGAGGCACAGGTCGGTCGCATGCCAGATGACATCCGGGATGCGGGCCGCGCCGACGCGCGCGCCGGCCTCGAGGAAGTAGAACCGGCCGTCCTCGCGGCTCTTGATGTACTCGATGTGGGTCACGCCGCGCACCAGGCCGAGGCTCTTGATGACCTGCTGGTTGAGCTCCTGGAGGGCCTTCTCGTCCGCGGTGCCGCGCTTGATGAGCCGGGTGGTGTAGAGGCCCCCCGTGGTGTTGAGGTCGAGCATGGGCGTGCCGTAGCGCGACGCGGTCGCGAACACGACCTCCTTCTCGGAGACCACCGAGTCCACGTGGAAGACGTCACCCGGCGTGTACTGCTCGAGCAGGTAGGTCGACTGCTTGTCGCCGAGCTGCTCCAGCTCCTGCCAGAGCTGCTCGGCGGACGTGATCTTCTTGATGCCGAAGGAGGCGGCCTCCTGGCGGGGCTTGAGCACCCAGGGCGCCGGGACGGTGCGGAGGTACTGGTGGATGTCGTCGTAGTTGAAGAGCGCCGTGAAGGCCGGCACGGGGATGCCGTCCTCCTGGGTCTTCATGCGCATGGCGAGCTTGTCGCGGAAGTAACGCATGGTCGTCTCGCCCATGCCGGGCAGGCGCAGGTGCTCACGCAGCATGGCCGCGATCTCGACGTCGAAGTCGCCCATGGGCACGACGCGGTCGAACTTCTTGGTGCGGTTGAGGTAGCTGACGACGTCGCGGACCGTCTTGAAGTCGAACGGATCCGGCACCGCGAAGACGTCCTCCAGGATGTCGCGCGGCCATGCCTCGTCCAGGCGCTTGGCGGAGGTCATCACGACGACCGTGTGGCCCATCTCCTTGAGCTTGTACATGAACGGGCGCCCGACGAGCGCGGTGGCGATACAGAGGACGCGTAGGGGGCGATGCTCCGACACGACGGATACTCCTTCTCCGGGGTGGCTCGGTTCACTCCGAGTCATGGGCGACGGTCTGATGGGGCGAGCCCGGCACGGCCCGATTACGACCAGAATACCAGGTTGTGCGGCGTCATGTTGCGGCTGGGTCCGAAAACGGCGCCGGCCTCCGTCAGTGCGGCAACAGCGTCTCGACCAGATCCCCCAGCCGGTCGAACAGGCCCGCGCTGAGGCTGTTGGCCGGCGGCTGGCGCAGCACGCGAGGGTTCCCGGACGCCTCGAGGACCCGGTAGTCCGTGTGGCCCGAGGCGTCGCGCCGGAACTGCAGGCTGAGTCGGGAGGCGCCGACCTGGAGGCTCTCGAGCGTGAGCTCCGGCAGCCAGTCCGGCAGGTCCGGGTCGATCAGCAGCGAGTTGAGGGGGGCATAGGGCCTCAGGCCGATGAGCGCGTGCACGAGCATGACGACCGCGCTGGAGGACCAGGCCTGCGGGGCGTTGGACTGCGGGTAGATGCCCGGGTGAGGGTGCAGGGCGTCGCGCTGATGGCCGCCGATAGCCTCCGGCAGGCGACCGAGGTAGAAGAGGGCCGTCGCCTCGAAGAGGCCGCGCGCGAGGTCGTGGACCAGGGGGTTGAGGCCATAGCGCTTGAGCCCGAGGGCGATCGAGGCGTTCTCGGGCGGCCAGACGGAGCCCAGGTGGTAGCAGAAGGGATTGAAGGCGGGATGCTCGCTCGACAGCGTCCGGATGCCCCAGCCGCTGAACATGTCGGGCGCCATGAGGCGCCGGCCCACCGCGGCCGCCTTGTCCTGGTCCACGATGCCGGCAGTGAGGCAGTGGCCCGGGTTCGAGGCCACGCTGCGCACCTGGCGCTTGTCGGGATCGAGGGCGATCGCGTAGAAGCCCTCCTCCGGCCACCAGTAGGCCGTGTTGAAGCGGCGCTTGAGGTCCTCGGCCTCGCGCAAGAGCTCCACTCCGCGGGCCACCTGACCCATGGCCAGGAAGACCTGCCCGATGAGGTGCTTGGCCACGAAGCAGTAGCCCTGGATCTCGACGCAGGCGATGGGGTTCGGCACGCAGCGGCCGTCCGGGTAGAGGATGGCCTCGCCCGAGTCCTTCCATCCCTGGTTCTTGGTGCCCCAGGCACCGGCCCGGGTCGCGTACTCGTAGAAGCCGTCGCCGTCGCGATCGCCGTCCCGGTCCATCCACGCGAGCACGCGCTCGATGGGCTCCAGGAGGCGCCGCACGAACTCGCGATCGCCTGTCTGCATGAAGTACCAGGCGATGCACGTGAGGAACATGCCCGGGCCGGCGTAGTCGCCGTAGTAGTGGAGGAAGGGGTTCTTGCCGAGCAGGGACAGGGGGTTGAGCTGGCGCTGGTGGATGATCCGGCCTGGCTGCTCGTCGAAGCGATCGTCGGTGCGATCGCCGAGCCAGCGGGCCATGGTCTCGAGGGTCCCCTTGAGCATGCGCGGGCTGACGAGGCTGGACTGCCATGCGGTCGTCAGGCTGTCCCGCCCGAAGAGCGCCTGGTAGATGGGGACGCCTGCGGCGGGTGTGTACCGCTCGTCGCCCGCCCCGTCGTACATGAAGAGCGAGCCCAGGTCCGAGACCGCCCGGTCCCAGGCCGCCTGGACGTTCGAGTTGCCCGTCTTGAGGCTCGCGAGGTCCCGAGCCCAGTCGTCGCGGACCCGGTCCCAGGCCGTGTCGTGCGACCGGAAGGAGTTGCAGTCGTACAGGGGATCCGACTGCCGCCCGCAGAAGATGGGGTGGATGCTGAGGCAGAACGCGACGGGCGTGCGGGGCGGCAGGCGCAAGGTGAGGACGACCCGGCCGTCGCGGTAAACGGGGGGCGAGGGCGGATGAAGGAAACGAACGAACGTCCCATGGCGCAGCGTCTCGTGCCGGTAGGTGAAGTGCAGGCCGTCGTCCCGCCACTCCCGGTCGACCGGGGCGAACTGGGTCCGCTGCCCCGTGACGGCCTCCGTGAGGTCCGCGTAGTCGGCGTCGAACTCCCATGCGAGCTCCACCACGGCCTCGGCGAGGGCGTGGTTGGTGAGGCACACGTCCTGGTGCATGCCGTCGCCCACGAAGCGGTTGATCTGCAGCTCGATGCCGCTGCGGACGATCTCGCCGCCGTCGTCCGCGGGGTCGTCGGCCAAGGGACCGGCCTCCCGCCCGCCGGGATGCGGGCACAGGTAGTAGGCGATGAACGAGTAGGCATCGACGGGGTTGGCGGACACGAAGAGCGGATCGCACCCGTCGATGCGCACCGCCATGCGGCTCAAGAAGCGCGTGTTGTGGTGATAGAAGCCCTCGATCCCCTCGAGTAGATGGCCATGGACTCCCGTGATGCAGATCGAATGCCCTTGGTAGGCGGCCAAGGTATCGGGGAACATCTTGAGGCGATTCACGTCCTGGAGCACGTGACGGCCCCCCTTTTCAGGCACCCTGTTCTCGGCTTAACGGAATTGTATTAACATATGTAAAGTGACAAGAAAACCCTCGCTCAAAGGGTTCGCGCGGCGGGGCAGAAAGGGAGACGCATGATCGGCAAACCCGAAACCTCGACTCCGGCTCAGGCAGGCGGTGCGCAGGGGTGTCTGTCCTGTGCGGGACCGCGCCTTTCGGTCCTCAAGCTGCAGGACGACGATGTCCCGGCGCGCATGCGCGCCGAGGTCGCAGCGGGCCTCCAGACGCAGCCCCGCTGCATCCCCCCGACCTACTTCTACGACGCGGCGGGATCGGTCCTCTACGAGGAGATCACCCGGCTCGACGAGTACTACCAGACCCGGACCGAGGCGGCCCTGTTGCAGCGGGTGGCGCCGTTCCTGGCGCAAGCGCTCGGCAACCCCGAGATCGTGGAGCTCGGCAGCGGCTCGTCGGCCAAGACGCGTCACCTGCTCGAGGCGTTCACGGGGGGTGGGCGGTCGATCACCTACATGCCCATCGACGTGAGCCAGCGCATGCTTTTCGAGACGGCCGGCCGGCTGGTCGAGGAGTACCCGACGCTGCGCGTGATGGGGCTGGCCGGGCAGTTCGAGGACGCCCTGGACATGTTGCCGCCGAGCTCTCAGCGGCTGGTGCTCTTCCTGGGCGGGACGATCGGCAACTTCACGCCGACTTACCAGGAGGCCTTCTTCGAGCGCCTGTCCGGGTGCATGGCGCCCGGCAGCCACCTGCTCCTGGGCTTCGATCGGCGGCCGCATGGCCGCAAGCCCGTGAGCCGGATCCATGCGGCTTACAACGACGCGCAGGGGACGACGGCGCGCTTCAACCTGAACCTGCTCGCCCGGATGAACCGGGAGCTGGGCGCGGACTTCCGGCCCGCGGCGTGGTCGCACCGGGCGCATTACAACCCGCTGGAGCACCAGATCGAGATGTACCTGGAGAGCCGGGAGGCGCAGGCGGTGCGGCTCGAGGGCCTGGACCTGACGGTCGAGTTCCAGGCGGGCGAGTGCATCCTGACGGAGATCTCGCGGCGCTTCGATCCGAGCGAGCTGGCGGGCTGGTTCGAGGACCGGGAGTTCCGGGCGGTCCAGCACTGGACGGACGAGCGGCAGGATTTCAGCCTGATGTTGTTCAAGCGGGAAGGGTAGCCCTCCCACAACAATCACCAACCCCTGCCCCCCCCCCAGCCATCGAAAGCCCCCCTTGCGAAGCAGGGGGGGTTGGGGGGGTCCGCCTTGTTAATCGTCTTGCGCTGCCACTCCCGGCAACTCACGTGGTCGTCATGCACTGGAGGAGCACCCCCCCTAGCCCCCCCTTGCCTATCGGCAAAGGGGGGAAATTGTTGTGGGTGCAGGGTGAGTCACGACCGGGAAACGCACCGAAACGTCGCGTACATGTACGGGTAGTGCCAGTAGAACCAGTTCCTCAGCGACGGCCGCACCAGGCTCCGGTCCGTGAACCAGGACGCCCCCTTCATGACGTAGTGCGCCCCGTCGAAGAAATCCGCCGAGAACTCGGGGTACACCTCCGACGGCACGAAGCCCTCGAAGGGCCCGAACGGCGTACGCGTCCACTCCCAGCCGTTGCCCACCAGGTCGTGCACCCCGTGCGCGCCCGGCGGATACGCCCCCACCGGCACGCTCGACCAGTGCCGGAAGTCGAAGTTGCCCACCGATACCGGAACATCGCCCGCCGCCCGGTGCCACTCCGCCTCGCTCGGCAACTCCTTGCCCACGTACCGCGCGTACGCCGACGCCTCCGCGTGCGTCACGACCACCGGATGATCCCAATAGAGCTCGGTCTCGGCGAACATCCCGCGCAACCGCCACTCGCCGCCCACCCGGCGCCAGTAAGGGGGATGCTCCACCCCGCGCTCGGCCTGCCACGCCCAGGTGCGGTCCGTCCAGAACTCCCGTCGCCGATAGCCCCCCGCGTCCACGAAGGCCAAAAAGTCGCCGTTGGTGACGTTCGTCGCGTCCATGGCAAAGGCCGGTACGGCCACCTCGTGACGCGGAAACTCGTTGTCCCAGCCGAAGCCCTGCGACTGCCCGAGCACCGCCACACCCTCCGGCACCTCGACCATCCGGCCGGGCCGGACTCGCCCCGCGGGCAAGGGAGCAATGTCCGTGGGCGGGCGCTTCAGCTCGTAGGGCAGCTGATGCAGCATGTAGAGCAGCGTCTCCTGGTGCATGAGCTCATGCTCGAGGAGCAGCCGGTACAGATCCGCCTCCTCGGGCGATCGCACCCCCTCTAGACTCGTGAAGAGGCGATCGCGCAGGCGCCCAGTGTAGGCGCGCACCTCCTCGCGCGAGGGCCAGGCCGCCACCCGATGCCGCGCGGCGGCGGCGGCGTCCGTCGGATCGATCCCGCGCTCGAATAGCCTGTCCAGGACCGGGTCCAGCGAGGCGAGCCCCAGCCGGCGCTGCAGGCGGGTGTCGTTGAACGCGTCCAGGTGGCCCGCATAGAAGACGATCGGATGCCTGAGCGGAATCGGCCGCTCGTAGAAGGCCTCGGGCGCCACCCGGTCGAAGATCCCCTCGGTGCGCGCGCGGACGCGCCGGAACTCGTCCGCGAGCCCCTCGGACAGGCGATGGCCGATCACGCGCGCCTCCTTGCTAGACCCTGCGGGCGGCGAGCGTCATGAGGCAGCCGCGCCGCATGAGGACCGCCACGGCCTCCAAGGGGCTCATGGCGACGTTGGCGAGCAGGCCGCGCAACGGCCTCACCTGCCGCCGCTCGTCGAGGATGGACTCGGCGAAGAGGTGAGCGCCCAGGGTCGGGAAGAACTCGGTGAAGTGGGAGACCCAGGCCACCTGGAAGCCCTCGGCCTCGAGATGCCGACGCAGCGTGGGCTCCGTGAAGTGGTACAGGTGCCGGGGCACGTCGTTGAGCGTCCAGCGCTCCTTCATGACCCTGCGGCTCAAGGCCTCGAAGTTTTGCGTGCCGAGCACGAGGACCCCGCCCGGCATGAGGAGCTCATGGGCCTGGCGCAGGGCCCGGCGCGGATCGTGCAGGTGCTCGAGGAGGTGCCACATGGTCACGGCCGCAAAACCGCCCTCGGGCCCCGCCCAGTCCAGAAAGTCCGCATGGTGGACCCGCACCTGGGGGTGCTCCTCGGCGAGGAAGCGCACGTTGCTCTCCTGCAGGTCGACGCCGTGGACCTCCCAGCCGGTGAGCCCTTGCAGCTCGCGCAAAAAGAGTCCCCGCCCGCAGCCCACGTCGAGGACCGGACCCCGCAGCTCGCCGAGGGCGCGCCGCAGGTACCGCACCCGGCGGCGGACCAGCTGGGTGGCCCAGGCGTTCCAGACGGCATCCATCGGCCGCGCGACCGGGACCACGTCGAAGGCGTTCCAGAAGTACTCCGGCGGATAGGCGCGGGGCAGGTCCGGGCGCACCGGGCGCGGCGAGAGGAAGACCAGGCCGCATGAGCAGCGCATGACCCGGAACTCGCGCGGATCCATCGTGTAGAGGTGGTCCCGCGCGCCGTAGAGGATGACGGCGTCCGATTGGCCGCAGAAGTTGCAGAGCGGCTGCTCCAGACTCAAGGGCCGTTTATTTTTGTTTGTAAACATATATGATGTATGCTACCGCCTCGGGGGCGGTCGGACAAGAAGGCCAACGCAAGACGATGCACGATTTCGACCTCATCATCGTGGGCGCCGGGCCGGCGGGCTCCGCCGCGGCGACCCTCCTTGCCGGGAGCGGTCATCGCACGCTGCTGCTCGACAAGGCGGCCTTTCCCCGCGACAAGATCTGCGGCGAGGCCCTCAGTCCGGCGGCCGCCCCGATCCTCGAGCGCCTCGGCGTGCTCGCCGAGATCGAGGCCATGGCCTTCCGGCTCGGCGGCGTCCGGATCCACTCGCCGGAGGGGCTGGCCTGCGAGGGCCGCTATCCTCGGCTGCCCGACCTGCCCGACTACGGCCTGTCCGTGCCGCGGCTCGCCTTCGATCCCGTGCTCATCCAGGCGGCCGTGCGCGCCGGCGCCGAGTTTCGCGAGCGGACCGAGGCCGTGGAGCTCCTCTGGGACGGCGACCGGTGTGCGGGTATCCGGACCAAGGACGGGCCCGTGCGTGCCCGGGCCGTCCTGCTCGCCGAGGGACGCTTCAGCAAGCTGCACCCGCACCTCGCGCGATCGCCCCGGCCCGCCGCGCGCCGGCGCCGGGTCTTCGTCGCGACCTTCGACGGCGTGCGGGGGCTCTCGGACCTCCTGGAGCTCACGGTCCGGAGCGCCCCGATCCAGACCGTCCTCAGTCCGCAGGGCGGAGAGCGGGCCGCCGTCTCGGCGGTCCTGACGGGCCTTGCGCCCGACATCCTCGGCACCCCGCCCATGGAGGGCTTCTTCCGCCTGCTGAAACAGGATCCGGCGCTCGCCGAGCGGCTCTCGGGCGCCCAGCCCCTCACTGCCCTCAAGGGGCTCACGCTGGATCCCTACCGGGGCGATCCCGTCCCCGCGGACGGCCTGGTGGCCATCGGCGACTGCACGGGGTTCTTCGATCCCCTCACGGGCGAGGGCATGTACCGCGCCCTGCGCAGCGCCGAGCTCGCCGCGAGCGTGCTCGCCCTCGCCCTCGCCCAGGGCGCCACCTCGCGCGAGGCCCTCGCGGGCTATCGCCGGGGCATGGCGCGCGAGTTCGACTGGACCTACCGCTTCGTACGGGCGGTGGTCGCCCTGACCCGCAGCGAGGCCGCCGTCAACCTCGCCGTGCGCGCCCTCGCCCACCACCCGGATCTGGCGAGCCGCATGGCGGGATACCAGGGGGCCATCCTGCCCGCCCAGCGCTTCTTCTCCGACCTCGCCCGGCTCACGGTCTCCCCCAGGACCTGGCATGCAACGAGCCGCCCGGCGCCGATACCCGACAGGAGGATCCCTTGACCCACATCACCAGCCTCGCGACCGCCGTCCCCCCGCACCGCTACGACCAGGGCGAGATCTTCGCGCTGCTGTTCGGCCGGGAGCACGGGCCCGACTCCAAGGCGCGGGCCATCTTCGAGCGCTCGGCGATCGCCACCCGGCACAGCGTGCTCGCCGACCCCGGTTTCATCCTCGCCAACCCAAGCACCCAGGCGCGCAACGAGGTCTACGTCGCCGAGGCCCACCGGCTCGCGGCCGAGGCCTGTCGGCGTTGCCTGGACAACGCGGGCCTTGCGGCCCAGGACGTGGACACCTTCGTGGTGGTCTCGTGTACGGGCTACGAGATCCCGGGGCTCGACCTGACGCTCGCCAAGGAGCTCGGCATGCGGCCGGACGTGCGGCGCACCTGCGTGCTCGGCATGGGATGCTACGCGGCGTTTCCGGGGCTCGCGCGGGCGCGCGACGCGGTCCTCGCCAAAAAGGGCAGTCGATCGCTCATGGTGGCCGTCGAGCTCTGCTCGCTGCACTTCCAGCCGGGCGGCAGCGACGACCACGTCGTGAGCTGCGCGCTCTTCGCGGACGGGGCCGCCGCCGTGCTGCTCGAGGGCGAGGGGAGCCTCGCGGTGGTGGACGCCGAGACGCTCACGCAGTACGACACGGCCGAGCACATGACGTTCTCACTCACCGACAACGGCTTCAAGATGTTCCTGTCCAGCTACGTGCCCCAGATTCTCGGCACCAAGGTCGAGGACCTCCTGCGCGGCCTGCTCTCCCGCAACGGGCTATCGCCCGCCGACGTGCGGCACTGGGGGATCCATCCGGGCGGCCGCAAGATCATCGACCACCTGCAACAAGGCCTCGGCCTCACGGACGAGCAGGTGGCCTCGTCGCGGCGCGTCCTGCGCGACTACGGCAACATGAGCTCGCCCACCGTGCTGTTCGTGCTCGACGACCTCATGCGGACCAGCCGTCCCAAGCCCGGCGAGTACGCCGTCATGATGGCCTTCGGCCCGGGGCTGACCATGGAGGCCTGCTTGCTTCGCTGGGGACACGGCGGGAGATCCGACTTAGCGACGAATTTGCTTTGACAGCGCAGGTTTCGCGTGCGACGATAGGCTCATGAGGCATCAACACGGGAGCCCAGCCGAATCACGGACCGATCGGGCATCATCATCCGATCGGTTGCTGGTGCCATCGGACCTGGGCTTCGGTGTGCTGTTCCGGGTCCTCCCGGACGCCCTCTTGCTGATCGAGCGCGCGTCGGAGCGGGTGGCGCTTTTGAGCCCCGCCGCCGAGCGCATGTTCGGACTGAGCTCCGGCGAGGCCGCGGGCTTATGCCTCGATCACCTCTTGCCGGACCAGACGCTGACGAGCCTCGCGGCCGCCGACAGCCCCCTCCTGGAGGGTCTGGCCGTACGACCCGACGGCCGTCGCTTGCCCGTCGAGATCAGCGTGGCCCCCCTCGAGGGTCAAGCCGATGCCTACCTCGTCCTGGTCGTCCGCGACATCAGCCTCCGCGTGGCTGCGGAAGCCAAGGACCGCCAGCATGAGCTGCAGCGCGCGGAGGTGGAGCGCCTCGCGCACATCGGCAGCTGGACCTGGGACCTGGCCAGCAACCGGGTCACATGGTCCGACGAGCTCTACCGGATCGCCGGGCAGGAGCCGGACCGGTACACGCCGAGCTACGAGGGCTACCTGCAGATCATTCACGAGTCCTACCAATCCCACGTGCAGTCCGTGATCGAGCGCGCCCTGGCCGACGGCGAGCCCTTCACCTATTACACGCGCATCGTGCGGCCGGACGGCCTGGTGCGGACGCTGCACTGCCGCGGCAGGGTCCGGCGGGGTCCCGACGGTCGCCCCTTCCAGGTGGTGGGCACCATCCAGGACGTCACCGAGCCGCTCCGACTCGAGGCCGCCCTGCGCGAGAGCGAGGCCAGGCTCGGCGCCATCGTTCACAACGCCTCCGACGGCATCTGGATCAAGGACCTGCAAGGCCGCTACCTGCTCATCAACGCCGCGGGCGCGGCCATCTCGGGCAATACGGTCGAGACGGCCCTCGGGCGCACGGACGCGGACCTCTACGACCCGGAGACGGCCCGGCGGATCACCGCCATCGACGAGCGGATCCTGGCGACGGGGCAGGGCGAGGCTTACGAGATCACGGTCGCGACCCCGCTCGGGCCGCGCACCTACTTCTCGATCAAGTACCCCTACGTCCGCGAGGAGTCCATCCAGGGCATCGTCGTCATCACGCGCGACATCACGGAGCGCAATCGCCTCGAAGCGGCTTTCCACGAGCAGTACGAGCAGCTCAAGCAGCTGGATCGCCTCAAGAACGACTTCGTCAACGCCGTCTCCCACGAGCTGCGCACGCCGCTCACGAGCATCCGCGGCTACCTCGAGTTCATGGAGGACGGCATCGGCGGCGAGCTCAGCCCCCAGCACGCCGAGTTCGTCGGAGAGATCGACCGGGCCGCCCTGCGCCTCACCCGCCTGGTCGACGACCTGTTGGACTTCGCGCGCATCCAGGCGGGAACCTTCGAGCTGCGCTCGGAACCCATCGACCTGGCCCACAAGATCCAGAAGATGGTGAGCAGCCTGGTGCCGCAGGCCGAGAAGGGCCACGTCGTGCTGGAGGTCACGGCCGAAGGTGCCCTCCCCATGCTCGGGGACCCGCAGCGGCTCGGCCAGGTGCTCTTGAACCTCGCGGGCAACGCCATCAAGTTCACGCCGCCCGGCGGGCACGTGACGGTGTGCGGCTTCCGGGAGGGCGATCGCCTGCGCGTCGAGGTCCGCGACACCGGCCCCGGCATCGCCCTTGAGGACCTGCCGCGGCTCTTCCAGAAATTCTCCCAGCTCTCCGCCGGCAAGCAGAAGGGCGGCAGCGGCCTGGGCCTCTCGATCTGCAAGGCCATCGTCGAGGGGCACGGCGGGGAGATCGGCGTCGAGAGCCGTCCGGGCGAGGGCTGCGTCTTCTGGTTCACCCTGCCCGCCGCACCGGACGCCTGACGCAACAAAACGTCGCTCCCAATCACGCACCACCAGGGCGACAGCGCGACTTGCCGCTTGCTATAATGGCCGGGTCACGCCCCTAGCGCGCCAGGAGATCCCATGAGCCTGCCCACCAAGTTCTTCGTGTTCGACTTCGAGACCACCGGCACGGATCCGGCGCGCCACGCGCCCATCGAGATCGCGGTGATCATCCTCGACATGGCCACCCTCAAGGAGGTCGATCGCTTCGAGACGCTCATCAAGCCGTTCGAGGGTGCGGAGGTGGATCGCGAGGCCATGCAGGTCAACGGCATCACCCCCGACGAGCTCAAGTCGGCTCCCGACGCCGAGGTCGCCTTCCAGCGCCTCAAGGACTTCGCCTTCCGCCACGGCACCATGTACGCCGTCGCCCACAACATCGACTTCGACTGGGACTTCCTCAAGGCCGCCGAGAGCCGCCACAAGCTCTGGCTCGCCCCCCTGGAGAAGCTGAAGATCGACACGCAGGCGCTCGCCGTCTGGACGCTGGGCCGCCACGGCCAGCTCAAGGGCCACGGCCTCAAGAGCCTGCTCGGCGCCTTCAACCTCTCGAGCGAGGGCCATCACCGCGCCATGTTCGACGTGGAGATGCTCTGCCAGGCCATGCGCAAGCTCTCCGAGTTCAAGCCCGCGTCCCAGATGAGCCTGTTCGGCTAGTCCGCATGGGCCTCAAGTACCCGAACCTCGAGCCGGGCGACCCTTTGGTCATCCAGAACTCGGACTACTTCTGCACCCAGCCGCGCTACATCGGCCGCACGGTGGAGTTCGTCCGCTACGCCACCGACGAGGAGCTCGGCCGGGGGGCAGGGCCTTATGTCATCCTGCTGCCGAACGGCAACAACTTCGCCGCCCTCGAGGACGAGATCCGTCCGGTGCCTCCGGAGGACCCGGGCGTCGTCCTGGACGCCACCGAGTGGTAGGTCGCAGGCCCTGAACCATCCGTCGCGGCGGTAGGCAAATTTGCCTACCGCCGCCTCCGTTCTCCCCCGGATCCCCCCGGGGGCGTCCCAGGGGTATCGTTCGCATGGTCAACCGGCAGGAGGTGTTCCATGCGTTCCGCCACGTCCGCCTCGAAGGTCGCCCTCACCCCACGGCAACTGGGGCAGTACCTGCCCCTGGTCCGCCGCCTGGCGCGCGCCTACCAGCGGCGCAGCGGGGCCGAGCTGGAGGACCTGTTCCAGGTCGGCTGCATCGGCCTCTTGAGGGCCTTCCAGCGGTATGACCCGGGCCTCGGCTTCACCTTCGAGGCCTATGCCAGCCGTCTCATCTCGGGCGAGATCGCCCACTTCCAGCGGGACCTCCTGCACCTGGTACGGCCGCCGCGCGACCTCCTGGAGCTCCGGCCGGCCATCCGCACGGCCGTCGCCCGCCTCACGCAGGCGCAGCACCGGGACCCTTCGGCCCGCGAGATCGCGCGCGTCATGGGCCTCAGCCCCGACAAGGTCGCGGAGGTCCTGGCCCTCGAGCACCAGATGCGGCCGCTCTCGCTCGACGCCGCCACCTCCTCTGGGGGGCGGCCGCTGGACCTGGCCGATCCCGGCCTCCCCGCCCTGACCCCGGAAGAGCGCATCGTGGTGTGCCAGGGGCTGGAGCGCCTCCGCCCGAGCCATCGCGAGGTGATCGATCTCTGTTACTACCAGGATCTCTCTCAGCAAGAGGCCAGCCGCCGGCTCGGCATCTCCCAGGCCCAGGTTTCCCGGCGCCTGAGGCTTGCCCTCAAGGAACTCGGACGCTACGTCGCAGGAAAGGATGCCACGCATGTCGGATGAGCGCGCGCAACTCGAAAGCCTCTTCTACCTGTACGCCCGGCTGAACCTCGCCCCCGACGCGCGGGTCGTCGTCGACTACCGCCCGGATGACGACGTGTGGGGCGCGGGGGTCTACAGCAAGGGCCGCTTCTTGGGTCAACTGGTCGCGCGCGAGGTCGCCGGGCAGTGGCGGATCTGGCCCACGCTGCCCAAGGCGTCCCGACATGGGTAGGCCGCCCCAACCTTTCACCAGAACTTAAGCTGCTTTTCCTGTTCGCTTTACCGGGTTTGCATGGGCGTCCGCGATAACCCCCTCAGGAGGGATCCTATGCAGCCGACCTACTACTATGCTCAGCCGGTCCAGCCGGCCTACTATCCGCCTCAGCAGCAGGGCTATCAGCCCCAGCCGGCGGCTCCGCAGGCCTACTATCCGCCTCAGCAGCAGGGTTATCAGCCCCAGCCGGCCCCTCCGCAGGCCTACTATCCGCCACAGCAGGGTTATCAGCCCCAGCCGGCTGCTCCACAGGCCTACTACGCCTCCCCCCAGGCCAATCCCACGCTGGCACAATTCCATCAGGTCGTTCAGGAAGCGCTCACCGCGCTACCCCTCGGCAAGTTGCCGGGAGACAGCCTTCAGCTCTCGCCCCAGGCCCAGGCGGCGGCCACTCCTCCTGCCGAGCCCCCGAAGGCCGAAGCCCCGAAGCCCGAACCGGCCAAGCCCGAAGCTCCGAAGCCCGAAGCTCCCAAGGCCGAAGCTCCGAAGCCCGAACCGGCCAAGCCCGCTCCGGCTCCGGATCCCACCTACACGGTGCAGTCCGGCGACAGCCTGAGCCGCATCGCCCAGAAGACGCTCGGCGACGGCAATCGCTGGCGCGAGATCTTCGAGCTCAACCGGCACCAGGTCAGCAACCCGGATCGCATCTTCCCCGGCCAGGTCCTGAAGCTGCCCGGCGGCAGCGCGGCCCCCGCTCCCAGCAAGCCCGCGGCACCGGCCGCGGCGGGCAGCATCCTCGCGCGCTTCACCATCGACGAGGTCACCCGCTCGCTGGGCGCGCCCCGGGAGAACGTCGAGAAGTACTGGCCCTTGATGGCTCGGGCCCTCGAAGAGGCAGGAATGACCTCGGATCAGGTGGTCATGGCCGCGCTCGCGACCATCAAGGTCGAGGTGGGACGCTTCGAGCCCATCCCCGAGTACGCCAGCGGCGAGGCCTACAACGGTCGTTCGGATCTCGGCAACACCCAACCCGGAGACGGCCCCCGTTTCAAGGGCCGGGGCTTCATCCAGCTGACGGGCCGCGCCAACTACCGCACGTACGGCCAGGCGCTCGGCGTCGACCTGGAGGGCAACCCCAACCTGGCCCTCGATCCGAACGTCGCCGCCCGGGTGTTCGTGGAGTACTTCAAGCGGCGCGGCATCCCCGCCATGGCCAATCGCGGAGACTGGGAGGACGTGCGCCGGGCCGTGAACGGCGGTCTGAACGGCTACAGCACCTTCATCGCGGCCGTGAACCGGCTGGACGACGTCGCGGTCGCCTAGCGAACCCACCCGATCACCGTTGCACCAATCAGGCCGCCGGGCGCATGCGCCCGGCGGCCTGGCGTTGGCGGCGCCGCTTCTTCACCGATCCTTAACGCAACGTTAGCCATCCGATAAGAAGGATCGCCCGCTCCGAAAACGACAAGCTCCTTGTCAAAGCGTAGTGAAAGCAAAGTCGAACCTTTGCGCCGCGTCGATAAGAGGAGAGACCCATCCATGGCCAAGCATCTCGCGTCGGTCCTTGCCACCCTCGCCCTGGCGTCCACCCTGCTTGCCGGTTGCGGCGCGGCCCCCGGCGGCACGACCGCCGGCATCAAGTCGGCGACGGCCGATGCGGTCCAGGCCAAGGACTACTACACCGTCAGCCGCGCCAAGACCGTCGCCGCCGACACGCTGCGCAGCTACGATCGCCTGCGTGACTCCTGGCTGCGGGCCTGGAGCGATCGCGAGAAGGATCGCATCGAGGACCAGATGCTCGTCGTCCTCTCGCAGGGCATCGGCGACGTCCGGGACGCCGTCTCGGGCGAGTCCGGCGCCAGCGGCTACGATTCCCGCCAGGTCTTCGACATCGCCGACCAGGCCATCGCCCGCTACGAGGATCTGCGCTACCAGTGGTCCAACACCGGCGACATCAACCGTCAGCGCGAGATCGCCAACCAGATGCAGACGGTCATCGTCGACGCCCTCAAGCGCGTGCAGCGCGTCCGCTCCTACTAGCCCTCACCTCCTCGCCCCCTTCACGACGCCCCTCGGGCGGCCTCGAACGAGGCCGCCCGAGGTCGCTCCGCGCCTGTCTAGATTGCGGCCGACATGGGAACATGAGGCTCGGCCCTCCACCGATCGGCGCGGCCCTTGCCGCAGGTGACCCATGCACCAGGTGATACGACGCCTCCTCGCCCTGTCGGGCGCCCTGCTGCTGGCAGGCTGCCCGGCGCCCCGGACCGTTTCCGCGAGCTCAGACGTGAAGGGCATCGTGCGCCTGGAGGTGGTCGGATCCGCCAAGGACGCGAAGGTCATGCTGACGGGCCCCAGCGGCCCCATGGAGGTCACGACCGACGCAGAGGGAGTCTACCGCTTCGCGGGCCTCAAGGCCGGTGTCCATACCATCACGGCCACCTATCCCCGCTACTTCACCCAGTCCGCCACCTTCTCGACCGAGCTTGCGGGAGGAACGGGCCCCACCCTGACGATCGCGAACCACGAGGTCCTGCGCCCCGACCCGGCCCTCCTGGAGGGCACCAACCTCGTGCTCTCGCCCGATGCCAGGCATCTGGCCTACCTGAAGGGCAACGCCGCGATGCTCCAGCCGGTTGCCGGCGGAGCGCCCCAGAAGCTCTGCGATCTGCCGCTCGAGGCGGGTGAGACGGTGCGGTGGTTCGACTGGTCGGGACCTGCCGGCTTGCTGTACGTGCGAGCGGCGGCGGGCTCGTTCGCGCTGTGCTCCCAGCAGCCGGGAGCGGCCCGGCCGGGCGCGCTCGTGCAGGACTCCTACCCGCTGACGACCCCCGTCTGGTCACCGGATGCCGCGCGGGTCGCCTACCTGCGCGATCGCACCACGGACTCCGCGGAGACGGGCTACGGGCACGTGGACCTGTACGTGGCGGGCGCCGACGGCAGCGCTCCCCAGCGGCTGGAGGACATGCCCATCAACCCCATCTACAAGGGCATCGAGCCCCTGAGCTGGAACCAGTGGGGCCTGCTCTACCACCGCGCCATGACCTGCAAAACGGTCTCCGAGCGCACCGATCCGGACACCGGCCTGCCCATCCCGCCGGCCGAGGCGGGAGACGGCATCTACTACTTCGCGGACGGGGCCCAGGCGCCCACGAAGATCTACTACTACAGCTACGAGGGGCACTGCTGGTCGGCGGACGGCAAGGCCATCTACCTCGGCATCGGCGGCTCGGTGCGGCGCCGCGCGCTCGACTACCCGGGCAACTTCCGCGAGGGCACCGAGATCGTGGGCTACACCCGGCACAACGACAAGCGGTCGTTCGTGCTGGACCCGGACGGCAAGACGCTGTACTTCCTCAGCGCCGACGGGATCGAGCGGATGAATTTGCTGCTTTGAACTCTGCTCCCCCGAGGGCCTTCTGGAGGCGGGTGACGGCCGCCCGGTAGATCTCCAGGACCCGCTCGTTCTGGCAGACGGCCACGACGGGCTCGAACTCCTTGAGCGTCTTTCTGAGGTAGCGCTCGGCCCAGCCCCGCGAGCGGGGCAGCATGCGGGCCATGTCGACCAGGTTGTCCGCGCGATCCAGGAGCTTGACGTCGATGGCCTCGCCCTTTTCGGAGAGGAGCGTGCCGTAGTACTTGGGCTTCTCGACGGCCTTGACCTCGGCGGGGGCGTCATCGGCCCACCACTTGGTCAGGAGGTGGACCATGTGGACCACCTCCGCGGGAAACTCGCGGCGCAGGTCCTCGAAGGTGACGGGCGTGTCCTCCACCACGTCGTGGAGGAGGGCGGCGGCGATCGCCGGCGGCGACAGGCCGCAGCGCTCGGCATGGTGCGCCACCCGCAAGGGATGGTTGATGTAGGGCTCGTCGTTCCCCTTGCGTCGCTGGCGGGCATGCGCGTCGGCCGCCACGGTCGCCGCCTTCAGCACCAGGCCCATGTCGCTCATGGCTCGCTCCTTCCAAGACGATCCCCGAGTCCGTTGTACCAGACTCGGGGATCGATTGGGGAGAGGCGACTTCCGGGGACTAGCGCACCTCCGGCGACGGATGCAGCTCGGCGGGGACCGACGCGGCGCGCTCCGCCATCACGCGGCTCGCCGACTTGTGGCCCCACCAGAAGTAGATGGCGATGCCGATGGCCAGCCAGATGAGGAAGCGGATCCAGACCTGCAGGCTCAGGCTGCTCATCAGGTACAGGTTGATGGCGATGCCCGCGATGGGCACCACGGGCACCCAGGGGGTCCGGAAGCCGCGCGGCATGTCGGGGGCGGTCCGGCGCAGCACGAGCACGCCCAAGGACACTGCCGAGAAGGCCGCGAGCGTGCCGATGCTCACCAGATCCGCCAGCGCGTCGAGGGGCACGCTGCCCGCCAGGATGGCCGTGATGACGCCCAGGATGAGCGTCGTCTCGACCGGCGTGCCGAAGCGGGCGTGCACCCTGGACATGAAGCGGGGCATGAGGCCGTCCCGGCTCATGACGTAGAGGATGCGCGTCTGGCCGATGGAGCCGACCAAGAGGACGCTCGCGATGCCCACCACCGCCACCGCCGAGAGGATGAAGGAGGCCCAGGGGTGGTTGAAGGCCGTGAGCACCATGGCGAGCGGCTCCTTGACGTTGAGCCTGTCGAGGGGCAGCACGCCCGTCAGCACCACCGCGACGGCCACGTAGAGCACCGTCACGATGGCGAGGCCCCCGAGGATGCCGATGGGCACGTCGCGCTGAGGGTTCTTGGCCTCCTCGGCCACCGTCGAGACCGCGTCGAAGCCCACGAACAGGAAGAACAGGATGGCCGCGCCCGTCATGACCCCGTGCCAGCCGAAGGGCATGAACGGGGTCATCAGCTGGGGCTGGAAGTGCGGGGCCGCCAGCGCGACGAAGAGGGCGAGCACCGCGATCTTGAAGCCCACGATGATCGTGTTGGTCTGGGCGCTCTCGCGGATGCCCACGACCATCAGGAGCGTCACCAGGAGGACGATGACGGCCGACGGCACGTTGAACCAGCCCACCAGGTCCGTGCCCGGGATGGGGGCGCCGGGCGTGTAGAGCAGCTGCGGCGGAATGGACAGGCCGAAGGCGCCGAGAAAGTGGTCGAGGTAGCCGCCCCAGCCCGCGGCGGTGGCCGCGTTGGCAAGACCGTACTCCAGGAGCAGGTTCCACCCGATGAACCACGCGACGAGTTCGCCCAGCGTGGCGTAGGCGTAGCTGTAGGCGCTGCCCGAGATGGGGATCATCGCGGCCAGCTCGCTGTAGCTGAGGGCCGCGAGCGCGCAGGCCAGGGCCGCCAGCAAAAAGGAGATGACGACGGCCGGACCCGAATGGGTGGCCGCCACGATCCCCGGCATGATGAAGATGCCCGAGCCGATGGTGCAGCCGATGCCGATCGCGATCAGCGACCAGGGTCCGAGCACCTTCTTGAGCCCATGGCCGTGCTGCTCCTGCTCGCGCCGGATGGACTCCAGGGACTTCTTGCGAAGGACGATGTCGCGCATGGGCACCTCTTGTACATAGGGACGATGCGATCATCGTAACACTCAGGCGGGCTCAGGATCCAGCATCTTCGCGCCCCAAAGGGCGCCCATGGTAGAATTGGAGGGTCCTGCTGGGTAGGATAACGCTTGTGATCCCCCTTCGCGGCTCGCCCCGAGCCCCTTTGCCCCTCCACTGTCCGTGAGTCGATCCATTCCCTCGAAACGACGGGCCCCCCGGACCCGCGGCGCCACGCCCGCTCGCCCATGGCTAGCTCCCCTCCTGGTCGGCCTCGCCGGCCTGCCGGGGCTGTTTCTGGTCGGCATGATCTCGGGGGAATACGCCAAGTCCATGGTCATGACCCGGATCGTGGACGACATGAGCCCGGCGGCCGCGGCGCGCGCCGACGAGATGAAGCTCGAGGTCACGCAGGACGCCAAGGTGGCCGTCATCGACCCGCGCGGCATCCGCCTGGAGCTGGCGCGCGGCTGGGAGGTCGAGCGCATGGCCTTCAACGACACGACGGCCATGCTCTTCTTCAGCGGCCCCTTCTTCGAGGAGCACAAGGGCAACAACTACTTCGCCCACGCCATCGGCGACCTCTTCATCAACGGCCACCTGGAGGTCGCCTCCGAGATCAGCCGCGCCTTCGCGGATCGGCGCTACTACATGGCGCTCACGCGCTACGGCACCGTCGAGTTCGGTTACAGCGGCTGGCGGCCGGGCTACGAGGAGAAGTACGTGGCCTTCGTGGGCGGCCTCGGACACCTGTACAGCGACTACGGGCCGGCCTCTGACTACAGCGATCCCTACACCGGCCTCAAGCAGGAGCTGCACAACATGATCCCGCGCGAGCGGCTCCTGGTCGGCAAGAACGCCGAGGGCATGCTCGTGGTCATGAAGACCCTGCCCATGCCCATGACGACCACGAGCTGGGTCGCCAAGTCGCACGGGCTCGTCGAGGCCTACTACCTGGACCAGGGCAACAAGGCCCGCTTCATCGTGCCGGGACGGGTGGACGACAACCCGCGCTTCAACCTGCCCTACATGCTCCGCATCTCCGACAAGACGAGCCCGCCCATGATGTGGACGCCGGCCCCCCTCGAGGAGTACCGGATCCACCACAAGAAGAAGCGGATCAAGAAAAAGAAGCTCGAGGCGACGCCCCTGCCCGAGAACGGCGTGCTGCGCGCGGACGAGCCGAAGCTCGCCGCTCCTGCGACCCCCGAGCCCGTCGATCCCGTGCTGTCCGAGCCGGAGCCCGCGGACCAGGTGCCGCTGGGACCGGGCCAGGACGAGGATCCGGCTCCGTCCGACCTCTAGGTCGCCCCCCCTCCAAGAATCCTGCCTGTCATGACGACCGTAATAACGGCGTCTTCTGCGCCGTAACGCGCGTCTCCAGGGACCTGGCGGCTCACATGCCGCTCAGGGCGCCCACCGAGCGGTTTGGCGAGCAAGATTGAAGGGTATGCCTTGCTTGAGGGACTAGCCCTCAGGGAGCTGCTCATGCCACGCCAAACGACCCTGGGCTTGCTCGGCCTCATCCTGACCGGTTGTGCCACCCTCGGCCCCCTGCCGAGCGTGCCCGATCTGGTCGGACAGGTCCACCTGCCGAGCCTCGGCTACCGGACGCAGGCCTCCATCGGCGACGTGGGGAACGCCGCGACCGTCAGCCTGATCGACGTGATCTCGAACCAGACCCTCGGCACCAGCCTCACCACGGCCTCCGGCTCCTTCCGACTGAGCTTCGGAGCGGGGTTCCGACCGGCGGCCAACACCACCTACTACCTGGAGGCGATCAAGGGGCTCTCGACCAACCGCGCGGGCAAGGACGCCGCCCGGCTGCGGACGATCATCAGCTACCAGGACGGCTGGACCTCGCTCTCCAGCGACATTCCCGGCAGCCCCATCGCCATCACCCTGGGCACGACGACCGTCAGCGTCATCGTCAGCCACCGCAGCGGCACGGCCCGCGCCGTGAACGCCCTGGGGCTGCTCGGAAAGGTCGCGACCTTCGTGAGCGACTCCACGCTGGCGCCCGCCACGACGGACACCTTCAACGGGCGTCAGGACTACGCCAACCTCACCAACAGCGAGTTCCACGGGGTCTTCGGCATGGCCAAGGCCGCCCTCGACCAGGACCAGGACCCCTTCGCCTCTGTCGCCTACGACAGCGTCGCCAACGCCTTCCTCTTGCCAAACGCCGGCTCGAGCCGGGTTACGACCACCCCGGACCCGGCCGTGGGCGCGAGCGTCGGCGACACCGTGACGCTGACGGGCCTCACCTTCAACGCCACGGCCGGCAACAACGTCGTGACCTTCAACGGGGTGCCCGCGACGGTCACGGGCCTCACGCCCGACCGCCGGACGCTGACCTGCACCGTGCCGGCCGGAGCGACGACCGGGCCGCTCGTGGTCTCGTTCGACGGGGCGACCTACGGCCTGCCGACCTTCGTCGTGCTGTCCACGGCGAACCTCTCCATCTCGGGGCTCCGGTAAGGAAGGGCGCATGCGGAACGTCGCTCGAGCAGCCAAGACTCATCTGACCTGGGGGCTCATGGCCCTGTCGGCGCTGGCCCTGCCTTCGTGCCAGCCCGCGCGGCCCCTGGCCGCTCCCGCCACCTCCGTCCAGGCCCCGGCCGCCTCGGGGCTCGCGACCGTGACCATCCAGGTGGCCCTGCCCCGGACCGGCCAGGCCATCGTCTCCAACACCCAGTCGGTGCAGGTGCTCCTGCGGGCCGCGGGCGTCCCCGACCAGACGGCCACCGTCAACACGGGCGGAGCGACCAGCGTCAACTTCAAGGGCCTGCCGACCGGGGCCTACACCCTCTATGCGGCCGGGTGGTCGGGCACCAACGCCTCGGGCACCATGATGAGCTGGGGCCGGATGCCCGTGACGCTCGCCTCGGGCACCAACAACCTCGCCCTGAGCCTCTCGGTCGCCGTGCGCTCGGGTACCGGCACCGACAGCCTGGTGAACGGCCCTGCCGGCAGCGGTGCGGTTCAGCTGGGCTTCCAGCGCGTCTTCACGTCCATGAACGATCTGTCGGCCGGCGCCGCCTCGAGCGTCGAGGTGTTCTACCCGGGGCAGAACACCTTCCTCTCGCGCTTCGGAAGCACCGGCAACCTGAGCGGCCAGTTCTCCACCCACCTCCAGATGCTCACCATCGACTCGAAGGACCGGATCTGGGTGAGCGACGACGTCTACCACCGGGTCCAGCAGTTCGACGTCAACGGCAACTTCCTGCGCGGCATCGGCAGCGACACGACCTGGGCCACGCCCTCGGCGGCCCCGGTGCCCGCGGTGGGCGTCACCAACTACGGCTTCAACGCGCCCGCGGGCGTCATGGTCGATCGGGAGGACAACCTCTACGTCGCCGATCGCAACAACCGCCGGATCCTGAAGTACGACGCCAACGGCACCTTCCTGATGGGCTTCGGCTACAACACCGTCTGGACGGTCCCGGCCGCGGCCCCCGCGGTCCAGGCCTACAGCAACGCGAACGGCCACTTCGAGCCCTACGGCATCGACGTGGACGCGGGCAACAACGTCTACATCGCGGACCGCATCGCGAGCCGCATGCACGTCTTCAACGCCTCGGGCCGCTTCGTGCGCGGCATCGGCCAGGGCGTCACGTGGGCCGCGGGCGCCGCCCCGCCGGCCACCACGGCCACGGGCAGCACCCCGAGCTCCTTCAACCCGTCCTGGCACATTCGCCTCGATGCGGCCGGCAACATGTACACGACCGACGGCAGCGATCGCGTCCAGGTCTTCGACCCGAACGGCACCTTCCTGCGGGAGTGGTCCTGCACCACGGCGGACAAGCCCGCGGGCTCCGCCGGCTACTTCGAGATCAGCCCGCAGGGGCTGCTCTACGTGGCCGCCTACGGCGGAACCCCGAACCACTACCAGGTCTTCACCCCCACGGGCACCCTGCTCTCGCGGTTCGGCGTCAACGGCGCCGCTCCGGGCCAGCTCCAGAACCCGGAGGGCATCGCCTGGGCCTCGGACGGGACGTTCTTCACCGTCGACCGCGACGGCTCGCGCGTCAACCGGTGGCGGGGGGTCAACCCCACGGACGCGACCGGCGGATTGCGCCTGACGGGCGATCGCACGCCCGCCGTGAGCGCCTACGCCGCGGCCGGCACCTACGAGACGCCGGGCGTCGACAGCGGCAAGACCGGCACGACCTGGGGCACGGTCTTCTACAACGTCGCGGCGCTGCCCGCGGGCACCGACGTCACGGTGAGCGTGGCGACGAGCACCAACAACGCGACCTGGAGCGGCTGGTCGGCGGTGGCGGGCGCGACGAGCGTGGGCAACAACGCCCGGAACCTGGTCGGCGTCACCGGGCGATACCTCAAGGTGCGCCTGTCGCTCACCACGAGCAACCCTGCCAACTCGCCCGAAGTCCAGGACGTGGGGGTAACGTACTAATGAGCTTCCCAGTGCGCCGCGCCTGCTTGATCCTGACCCTGGCCCTCCTCGGAGGGTGCCAGCCGGCCCTCGCCCCGACCGGAGCGGGACCGACGGGCGCCGGGGCGATCGTCACCGAGCCCGATCGGCTGTGGGGCCGGGTCGAGGGCGGCCGCTCCGCGCAGGCGCTCGCCAGCGACCTGATGCCCTACGCCACCGTCACGCTGCTCGATGCGAGCAACGCCGTGGTCGCCACGGGCCTCACGGACGCCTCGGGCGCCTTCGGGCTCAACCCCTTCGTGACCTGGACGCCGACCACCAACGCCGTCTACGCGCTGGACGCGGTCAAGAGCTTCGACAGGTCGAGCGATCGCGCCGTCCTGCGCCTCCGCACCCTGGTGTCGTGGGACGGGACCCGCTGGAAGTCCCTGAGCGGCACCACCGCCGCCCAGTCCGGCGGGTCGGGCGTGCTGCTGACGGCCCGGACGACGGCCCTCGCCGCGATCAAGGACCTGCGATCCGTGTCGGCCTCGTCCCTCCTGGGGACGCTGGACCCGGGGAGCGCGGCCTTCACGCCGACCGGGGGGATCACGACCGCGGACGTGGACACGGTGGCGGGCCTGGTGACCCAGGCGCTCGCCGCCAACCTGGATCCCATGCGCTGGGTGACCTACACCGCGTCGAGCGGCACGTACGGCCTGAGCCTCGGCCCAAAGGGCGGTAACGTGATCTTCGACCTGGAGGACGCCCTGGCCGTCGGCTCGAGCTCCGGGGTGGGGGCCACGCTCGTCGCGGGGCGCGACGGCGGCAAGGCCGTGGCGTTCGCCAACTCGCTCGTGCTCCCCGACACCCAGGTCGGCGGCTACGGCACCGCGCCCGGCCTCTTCGTCAACACCACCGGCGTGGCCGTCGACCGGTTCGGCAACGTCTTCGCCACCGACCGGAACAACAACCGGCTCCAGAAATTCTCGCCCGACCTGCGCTACCTCTGGAACCTTGCCACGGTCGGCTCGGGCGTCGGCACCTTCAGCAACCCCCACTCCATCGACCTCGACGGCTCGGGGGCCATGCTGATGACGGATTATTCCAACGGCCGAGTCCTCAAGCTCGACCAGCAGGGCAACCTGCTCTTCGGCATCGGCGGGGGCACGAGCGGCTGGACGACCGCGCCGGCCATCGCGAGCGCCGGGGGCCACAACTTCCTCAACGCGCCGCACATGGCCCGCTTCGATCCCCAGGGCAACGTCTGGGTATCCGACTACGCGAACAATCGGATGCTCAAGTACGATGCGAACGGCACCTTCCTCCTGGGCATCGGCAACGGAACGGTCTGGACCACCGCCGCGGGCGTCCAGACCGCGAGCGGCTCGGTGAACGGGGCCTTCAACGGGCCGTTGGGCTTCAACTTCACGTCCACCGGCGAGGTCCTGGTCGCCGATCGCATCAACCACCGCATCCAGCGCTTCGCCTCCAACGGGACCTACCTGGGCCAGTGGGGCACCCTGGGCACCGGCGCCGGGCAGATGAACGGTCCGGAGGACATCGTCCTCGACAACGCGGGCAACATCTGGGTGACGGAGTACTACGGCCAGCGCATTCAAAAGTTCGACCCGGCCGGCAGATCCCTGGGCACGTTCGGGTCCCAGGGCTACGGGCCCGGGCAGTTCCAGACCGTCCGAGACGCCGCGTTCGCACCGGACGGCGGACTCTTCGTGGCGGATCAGAGCAGCCACCGGCTCCAGAAGTTAACGCCCACCAACCCGCCCATGGCCTTCCCCACGGCCGGAAACTTCAACTACTCCACCGGGACGGTCGAATACTGGTTCAAGCCGCTCACCAACAGCTCGGACTGGGCGAACCGGATGCACTTCGCGCTCGACAACGGCACCCTACGGTTCGTGACGCGCTTCGGGGACATGTCGACCATGGGCCTGTACTTCGGCATCGTCGACGTCCCGGGCGACGAGTCGCGGACCCGCCGCACGGGCCTCAGCGCCGCCGACACCCAGCGGCTCATCCAGAAGGGTCAGTGGCACCACGTGGCGGCGACCTGGGTCTCCTCCTCGGCGGACGTGCGTCTCTACCTGAACGGCGTAGAGTACCGCAGCTTCACGAGCGGAGCGACGCCCAGCTTCACCTTCGGGACGGCCCCCCAGTTCATCGTCGGCTCCGAGGCGGACGGCGTGAGCGGCCATTCCAACGCCGTCATCGACCAGTTCCGCCTCTACGACTACGCCAGGACGCCGGACGAGATCGCCCGTGCGGCCAAGGGCTTCGTGCAGGAGTGATGCCATGATGAGGTTGTTCGTCACGTTCCTGCTCGCGGCCCTGTTGACCCTGGGATGCCGCCCATCGCCCATGACCCCGATCGGGCAGCCGACGGCGCAGGGCCTTCCGCTGCTCACGGGCGAGCTCCTGGTGCCGGCAAGCTATCATGCCCAGGCGAGCTCCGGGCAGGTGAAGGCCAACGCGACGGTGACGCTCATCGACCCCGCGACCTTCCAGGCCAAGGGCACGGGCCTCACCGCGAGCGACGGGACCTTCACCGTCCAGGCGCTCGGCACCTTCACGCCGACCCTCGGCACGCTCTACCTGCTCGAGTCCACCAAGACCCTGGGCGGCGCCTCCAGCGCGCTGTTTCGCCTGCGCACGCTCGTTCAGCTCACGGCCACGGGCTGGACGTCGGTCTCGGGCACGACGGTCCAGCTCTCGGCAGCCACCACCGCCGTCTCTCTCCTCTGGGACCTGCACGGCCTCACGGCCGCCGACGTGCTCGGCAAGGTCACCTACGACGCCGTCACGCGCACCCACCGGCACGCCGGGCTGACGGCGACCCTGAACGAGCTCAAGGCCCGCGACGTCGAAGGCCTCGTCCAGGAGGC
>JAKFBU010000074.1:0-10213 GCA_036676985.1 Candidatus Sericytochromatia bacterium | reverse complement strand
CTGTTGCTCGCGGCCTGCATGCCCCAGGGCATTCTCGGCAGCGCCGAGGACGAGACGCCGCCCATCGTCGGCACGGTCACCTTCCCCCGGTACGTGGTCCAGGCCACCATCTCCGAGGTGGCGAGCGCCTCCACCGTGACCCTGATCGATGCGACCACCAACGTCTCCTTGGGCACCACCCTGACGGACGCGAGCGGGAGCTTCAGCCTGACGTTCGGAAGGGGCTTCAAGCCGGTCACCAACCGCAGCTACTACCTAGAGGCCATGAAGGGGCTCGGCAACAACCAGGCAGGAAGGGACGCGGCGCGCGTCCGGACCCTCTTGCAGTACAACGCCGGCTGGCGATCGCTCACTAGCGCCATCGCCAACTCGCCCATCTACCTCAACGAGGGCACCACCGCCCTCTCGGTCATCGCGAGCCACAAGGGGCCGACGGCCGTCCCGCCCGACACCCTGATCGGCAAGCTGTCGGTCGGCCCCGAGACGTTCACGCCCGTGACCAACGTGACCAACAGCGAGTTCACGGACGTCCGGGGGCTCGTCGTCACGCTGCTCGTCGCCAACGCCGACCCCTTGGCCAACATCGCCTACGAGACGAGCCCTTCCGAGCGTTTCATCCCCAAGGTCTCGGGCTCGTCCCTGACCGTCACGCCCACCTCCTGCAACGTCAACCAGACGATCACCCTGCAGGGCCTCACCTTCGACACGACGCTCGTAAACAACGTCGTGACCTTCAACGGAGGGGCCGGCGGCACCGTGACGGGCATCTCGGGCGATCGCCAGTCCCTCTACGTGCTGGTCCCCAACGGAGCCACCACCGGCATGGTGACGGTCCGGCTCAACGGCCAGATCTACGGCATCCCCTCCCTGACCGTCCTGGGCACCCTGAACGCGGGGTTGTATTAGGAGCTTTATGCGAACCCATCGTCTCATGGCCATCCTGGCGATCGCCGTCCTCTCACAGGCCTGCAGCCCCGAAGAGGCCGGCCTCCTGACGCCCCGCAAGACCACCGGAACGACCTCCGACCAGCTGGGCGGCGAGGTCGGCAACGGCGAGCCCACCCCGGCGCCGGAAACCTCGCCGGCTCCCACCCCGAGCCCGACGCCCGTCCCGGTGCTGAAGTCGCTGGCGATCGTGCCGTCCAGCTTCAACCTGAGCAGCGACCCCATGGCGAGCTTCGACCAGCGGGCCCAGGCGCTCGCCCTGGTGGCAACCATGAGCGACCAGCGGCAGGTCTCGACCACGGCCGTCTGGACCGCGAGCCCCCCGGGCCGGGTCAGCGTCAGCGCGGCGGGCTACGTGCAGGTCGTGCCCAACGCGCCGGCCGGCCCGGTCACGATCACGGCGAGCTCGGGGTCCATCACGGCGCAGGCGATCGCGACCATCACGACCAAGCCGCTCACGGTCACCTATGTCGAGCTGCTGCCCACGAGCCTCTCGCTCTACAAGCAGGCCGCGAACGGCACGAGCTTGCCCGAGTACCCCTCGAAGGCCCAGCTCACCCCGACGGTGGTCATGAGCGACCAGAGCACCACGAGCGCCGTCACGTGGGTCGTCTCCGACCCGAGCATCGCGACGGTGAGCCTCACGGGGTTGGTGACGGCCCTCGGTTCCGGCTCGTGCGTCATCGAGGCCAGGTCCACCCAGGACCCGCTGAAGAAGGCCACCTGCGAGTTGACGGTCAGCGCCAAGGGCGCGGTTTCGGTCACGCTGGAGTAAACATGCGATACAAGCCCCTGAAGTACACGGCCCTTGCCGCCCTCGCCCTCGTGGTGGGCTGCCATGCTCCCGGTCTCCAGCCGCTCGTGCGGACCGATTCCATTATGGACTCGCGTCCGACGGCCCAGGGCACACCGAGCGAGGTGGCCGTCACCATCCGCTGGCCCTATCGGGCCCAGGTCCTGCCGACGAGCGCGCAGCACCTGAGCTTCCAGCTGAACGGGCCGACGAGCCAGACGACGGAGGTCTTCCGTCCCGAGGGCTCGGCGCCCACGAGCACGGCCACGCTGAGCGTGGAGGTCGGCAACGGCTACACCCTCACGGTGCAGGCTTTCGACAACTACCCGGCGCATCGGCTGGTGGCCTCTGGCGTGAGCTCCCCCTTCAACGTGCTGGCCAACGAGCGCACCAACGTGACGGTCGCCTTGAACGCGGCGTTCGTCCCGAGCATCACGGGCTTCTCGCCGGACAACGGGGGGCCGGGTATTGCGGTCGAGATCTACGGCTCCGGCTTCGGGCAGGATCGGGGGCTCGTTCCAGGCTTCACGTTCGGCGGTGTGCCGGTCTCGGTGGTCTATCCGCCGATGGAGGGGACGGTGTCGGTGCTCGTGCCCATGTCGGCGGTATCCGGGCCCATCGTCCCCATCCTGGACGGGGTCACAGGGACTGGCTCGGGCAGTTTCACGGTGCTCAAGCAGCTCGACATCTTCCCGGCGGAGCTGACGGTGGCCTCGGGGGACGTGGCGGTCTTCACGGCACGGGCGACGACGTCCGCGGACGCAGCGTTCTCAGGCACTCCGGCGGTGACGTGGAGCGTGAGCGGGCCGCTGACGTCAGCGCCCATCTCGAACTACCGGATCCAGGGGATCGAGGACGGCATCCCCGACTCGACCGGGTCGCTCGCGGTGGGGACCATCGACGGGCAGGGGCGCTTCACGGCGCAGGCGACGGGATCCGCGCAGATCGCCATCATGTCGGGGACGCTGATGGCGACGGCCTCGATCACGGTGACGGAGTAGGGTCGCGGTGGGGTCTTACACCAAAGGTGGCCCCCCGTTATCCAACGCTCGGTCACGGGAACAAGGAGCAAGGAGGCTCTTGAGATGCCGATTTGCGACCGTTTCAATCGTTCGCTTGTAAACGGCTTGGCAGCCCTGCTGCTGGGGACCGCTGCTGCATGCAGCCCGGCAACGCCCTCCCTGCCCTCCAGCGATCAGTTGGCTCCCGCTTCAACGGCCTTCCGGTTGGCCGGTCGGGTCGAGTTTCCCGACCGCACCGTGCAGTTGATCGCGGGCGGGGTCGTCAATCAAGCGACCGTTACCCTCTACAATTCGAGCAACCAGGCGATCGCCGTGGGACGCACCGATGCCGCCGGCGCCTTCTCGCTGGACCCGGGCACGGGCTTCGTGCCCGCGGTCGGCGACACCTTCGTGCTGGACGCCTACAAGACGGCCACGACCTCCGGCATCGGCTCGGACGTCGTCCGCCTGCGCACCATCGTGGCATGGGGCGGAGCGGGCTGGAACAGCGTTTCCGGATCCCCGGTCCTGATCAACCCCGCGACCACGGCCGTCTGCGTCATCCAGGTACTCAACTCCGGTATCCTTTCACCCCGGGACACGCTCAACACCGTCACGGGTACGAGCGTCAACTCCACCGTCCCGGCCTTCGCCCAGGTGGGCGGCAGCGTCACGACGCTGGTCACCGACCTCCTGACCAAGGACCAGGACCCCGTCGCGCGCATCGGCTTCTCTAGCGGCCGCTACGCGGCCATCCCCGACGCGGCCTCCGTGGTGAAGATCGAGCGCTTCCAGGGCGGAAGCTTCACGGATACGGCCCTCGACGGTTCCGGTTACCTCCAGCTGGCGGGTCCCAAGCCGCTGCCCCGCAACGCGTCTTCCGAGACGGCCTACTTCCAGGCGGCGGGCATGGCCAACGACGGCACGGGATGCGTGGCCACCGACGGCACCTACCTCTACGTGAAGGCCTGGAGCAATTACGCCAACACCACGGCCAACGCTCAGGTCTACAAGAAGATCGGGACGGGCTTCAACGGCACGACCCGCGGGCAGAACTACGGCACGGTAGGTCCTGCCACTCCCCCCTCGATCACGGCCTTTTACTGGAACGGCGGCATCTACTCCAGTACCGGCACGGTGAACGAGCTCTGCCGCGTGGACGCGGCGACCGGCGTCATGACGACCGTGACCATGGCCTCGCCCACCCTCGAGCGCTATCGTGGCGCGCCCGGCCTCTCGACGCTCTTCGCCTGCGACGGCACCTACGTCTACAACCTCGCCTTCGGCGTCAACGCCCGGTCCAACACCGAGTACAACGGCTTCCACGTGATGGTCCTGAACCCCGCGAACGGCTTCAGCCTGGTTCGCCAGTTCACCATGGACACCTCGTCCTTCTACACCGACGGATTCGTCGCGGACGGGACCTACCTCTACCCGATCGAGTGGCTCGAGAACGGCGCCTCGCGCATTCGTCGGTACCGCCTATCGGATGGCGTCCGGGAGTACGAGGGCACCTTCACGCAGTCCGTCACGAACTCGAACTACAATGCGGCGGACAACGACCCCATCTCCGGCTCGTGGGATCCCGTCAACAAGGTCATCTGGCTCGGCCAATTGACCAGCGACAAGATCCACCTGCTGCGGGGCGGCAACCACCACACGGGCGGCACCTACACCACGGCCGCCCTGGACTCCAAGTCGGGGGCCGCCCAGTACGGCCGCCTCACCTGGACGGCGACCACGCCCGCGGGCACCACCCTCTCCTTCAAGGTCCGGTCCGCCAACACCCTCGCCGATCTCTCGGCAGCCACGTGGTACGGGCCCACGGGGGCCGGTGACTCCTACACGTCCTCGGGCACGCTGCTCAACCCCATCCACCTCAAGCAGCGCTACCTCCAGGTACAGGCGACCATGGCCACCACCGACACCCTGCAATCCCCCAAGCTCCAGAGCGTGGGCGTGGAGGTGTTGCCATGAGGTCCCTGCACCACGCGGGCCTGGTGGCGCTGGCCCTGGCCCTCGCCGCCTGCCATGTCCTTCCCCAGTCCGCGCCGACGGGATCCGTGCAGGCGCAGGAGCAGTACCGCCTCCAGGGCACGGCCGACTTCGGCGAGCGCCGGACCCAGATCGCCGCCGGAGACCTCACGAGCCTCGCCACCGTCACCCTCCTCAACGCCTCCAACCAGACGGTCGCAAGCGCTCGCACCGACGCCGCGGGTGCCTTCAGCCTCTTGCCCGGGGCGTCCTTTGCCGTGGCCGCGGGCGACGTCTTCTACCTGGACGTCTACAAGGGCACGCGGAACAACCTGGCCGGCGGCGACGTGGCCCGGCTGCGCACCATCCTCCAGTGGACGGCCAACGGCTGGACGAGCACCTCGGGCACGACGGTGGTCGTCAACCCGCTAACCACGGCCGTGTGCGTGATCCAGGGACTCAACTCGGGCACCATCGCCCCGACCGTGACGCTGGGGACGGTCTCGGGAGCGACCGTCACCTCGGGCAACGGGACGATCACGGCCAACTGGAGCGCCCTCAACACGCTGGTGCGGGATTTGCTGGCCAAGGATCAGGACCCGCTCGCCCGGATCTCGCTCGTGAGCGGCAGCTACCGGGCCATGCCCAACAAGGCCCAGCCGCTCATCGTCGAGAACTTCCAGACGGGCACCTTCGCCGAGACCCGGCTGGACGAACTGGGGGCACTGGTGCTCGGGCCACCGAAGCCCGCTCCCAACGATCCGGCCTCGGAGATCGAGACCTTCGCGGCGGCGAACGTGGCTCCCAACACGGTGGGCGCCATCACCAGCGACGGCACCTACCTCTACGTGAAGGCCTGGGGGGAGTTCGGCGGCAACTCCAACACCAACCACACCCTGAAGAAGATCGGGACGGGCTTCAACGGCACGGTGAGGGGGGCCAACTACGGCATGCTGGGGTCGGCCCCGCCCTCCTACGGCATCAGCGTGGCCTATCACGACGGGTATGTCTATTCCACCCTGAACGGCGCCAACACGCAGCTGTACCGGGTCTCGACCACCACGGGAGCCAGCTCCGTCATCGACCTGCCCGTCCGGCTGACCAACTACTCTGGCAACAACTCGGTCAACGGTCGCCCCCTCATCACCTCGGACGGCCGGTATATGTATACGTCCTCGTTCGGCATCAACGACGTGGTCTACAGCGGCTACACCATCCAGGTCCTCGACCCGAGCCAGGGCTTCCGCCTCGTGCGGCAGTTCACCATGGATACCAACTCGTTCTACACGGACGGCATCTACTGCGACGGAACCTACCTCTGGCTCCAGGAATGGAACAACGCCAACCCGACCCCCAAGATGCGTCGCTACCGGCTCTCGGACGGCGCCCGGGAAGACGAATGGACGTTTCCGCGCATCCATGACTACACGTTCGGCTTCCAGGCCTACAACGCCCCTGCGAACAACCCCCTCAACGGCACGTGGGACCCCTACAACAAGGTCTTCTGGATGGGCAACCTGAGCAACGAGAACATCCATCTCCTGCGCGGCGGCTCCTACATCCCCACGGGGACCTGGCAGTCGGGGACGCTTGACACCGGTTCGGCCACTCCCCTCTTCGGTCGCCTGACCTGGGTGAGCGACGTCCAGGGGGCGGACGGCCTGAGCTTCCAGATCCGCTCGGCCACCACCCTGGCAGGCCTCGGCACGGCCACCTGGTACGGCCCCACCAGTACCACCGATGCCTATATCGAGAGCGGGACGGCCCTCAACTCCGTCCATGCCAAGAACCGCTACCTTCAGGTACGCGCGACGATGACGTCGCAGGACCTGCTCACCACCCCGAAGCTCAACCGCCTGAGCCTCGAGGTCTTGCCCTAGGAGGTCCGATGCGCCAGCGCTCGCGGATTGGAACGCTAGTCACCCTGGCCTCGGGAGCCCTGCTCCTGGGCTGTCAGGCGCTGCCCATCACCCCGATGGCACAGGGTCCCGCGAAGGTGTCCGCCCGCGAGGTCTTTCCTCGTCTTCAGGGCCAGGTCAGCTTCCCCGGCGAGCGGCAGGTCGCGGCGACCACCGGCGATGTCGTCAGCCGCGCCACGGTCTCGATCATCGACGCGGCGGGCCAGACGGTGGCGGCCACGGTCACCGACGCCGCGGGTGCCTTTTCGCTGGACGTGACCGGTAGTTTCACGCCGGCTGCAGGCGCCTACTACACGGTCGAAGCCATAAAGGGGCTCTCGAGCAGCACGTCGGCGAGCAACGCCGTCCGCATGCGGACCATCCTCCAGTGGACGGGCACGGCCTGGAACTCGTGCACGGGGGGCGCGACCATCACGATCAACCCCACGACGACAGCCGTGTCGCTCATCAAGGCCAAGCTCTCGGCCGTCGGATTCGCGGAGACCATGGGCGTGGTCTCGGGCAGCACCGTGACCTCGGGCAACGCCACCCTCAACGCCAACTGGCAGGCCGTCCGGGATCTGGTCTCGGATCTCCTGTGGCGCGATCTCGATCCGGTCGCTCGCATCGGCCTCAACGGAACCACCTTCTCGGTGGTGTCGGATCGCGCCGTGGTCGTGAGCCCCGACCTGAACAACGGCACCTTCTCCAGCACCTGGTTGATGCTGGACGGCTCGGTCCAGTTGAGCGGCGGGCTGCCCCGTCCGAAGACGGGCTCGGAGTTCTCTTATTCGACGGGCCTGTCGGTCTCGGGCTTGGTAGCCTGTGACGGCGTCTATCTGCATGTTCGCCCCTGGGGCGGCTCGGGCGTCGCCTTCTCCAAGGTCGGAACGGGCTTCGGAGGAACGACCGCCGGTCTCAACTCCGGGGCGTACGGCTCGATTCCCGCGGACACCCTCTCGGCGGCCTTCATCGGCGGTCAGATCTACATGGGCCAGGGTGGCGGTAGCACGACCGTCGAGCGCATCAACGTCTCGACGGGGGCCCTGAGCACGGTGACCGTGGGCGCCCCCGTACTCAGGCGCAACTCGGGGTTGTCGGACGTGGGCGACTGGTCGACGCTCTTCACCGACGGGACCTACCTCTACAGCGGCTCGTACCGCATCAACTCCCTGGGCGCCCAGGAAACCGCGCCGACGACGCCCTACAACGGCCACGTCATGCGCGTCTACGACCCGGCCCTCTCGTTCGCGATGGTGCGCCAGATCCAGCTGGACGGCAGCAACACGCCCCTGGCCGGCACGTCCTACTACACCGACAGCTTCTTCTCGGACGGCGTCTACGTCTTTGCCATGGAGTGGAACCCGAACACCCCGGCCCGCATGCGCCGCTACCGCCTGGCCGACGGTCAGCTCGAGGCCGAGACCACTTTCGCCCAGCTCTACAATGCGGGAGCCCAAACGGACGACCCGATCTACGGCACCTACGACGTCGTGAACAACAAGTTCTGGTTCGGCGACTACACCACCGGCACCGTTCATCGCACGGCCGGCCGGGTGTTCCCGTCGAGCGGCACCTGGACCTCTCAGCCCATGGACATGGGTTCGGCCGCTCCCCTCTATGGCCGGCTCAACTTCAACACCGTCGCCGTCAACGGCCAGACCGTGCGCTTCCAGATGCGCTCGGCCACCGATCGTTCGGGTCTCAACTCGGCCACCTGGTACGGTCCCACCGGCGCGGGCGACTACTACACCGCGAGCGGAACGGCGGCCAACCCCGTCCACAACCGCCACCGCTGGATCCAGATCCGTGCCACGCTGGCGCCGGACACTTCGACCATGCTCACCAACTCCGGCCCCCTGGTAGGCGGCGGAACGGGGCCGAGCGCCTCTGCCAACACGACCCCCCGCCTCTACGGCGTCAGCCTGGAGGCCACCCCCTAGCGTGTGGGTCGCCATGCGACAGGCCCTCCTGCTGTCGACGGCACTGGCCCTTGCCGGATGCCACCCCACTCCGGGCCCCGCGGGCTCGCCGGGGGCAGTCGCCGCGCAGACGGGCACCATCCAGCTGACGCTGCGGGTGCCGCCCGAGGCGCTGCCGGGTTATCAGACGGCCACCATCCCAGGCGGCAGCGCGAACATCGTCGCCATGCTCTCGAACGCGGCCCTGTTGGGTGTCCCCCGCTCGACGAACATTCCGCTGGTCGGAGGCCAGACGCTCTACACCGTGACCCTGGACTCCCTGCCCGTAGGGGGCGGCTACACGCTGGAGGCCGAGGCGCGAAACGGCTCGGGCGCTCGCCTCGCCTACACCAATCAGCTCGATCCGGCCTCGAGCGATCCGGCCCTCGGTCAGCCCAGGAACGTGAACCCCTTCACCAACCCTCCCCAATCCTTTGCGATCGGCTCGGGCGTGAATAACGTCAACGCGGGGTTGCGCATCCTGCCGCTCAATGGCACGGCCCAGGGGCCCACGGCCGGCAATCTGACGGGTAACACCCAGCTCATGGCGGGTTATCGGCGCACGATCACCGTCACGTCGACCCTGGCGGCGCCCGCGGGGTACGTCGCCACCCTGGCCCTCAACACCTCGTCGCTCGTCACGGGCGCCAAGCTGCGGGCGGACATGGCCGACCTCCACGTGCTCTACTGGGACGGCAACAAGTACGTGGAGCTCTTTCGAGAGGTAGAGAGCCCCAACACGACGAACTCCCAGATTCGCTTCCGGCTCCAGCGAGCGATCGCCGCCTCAGGCACCGATGCCAACTACCTGGTGACCTACGGCAACAACATGGCGATCGCCGCCCCGAGCGAACGCGCCCAGGTCTACGACCTATTCGACGGCTTCGAGTACCAGACGGCGGACATTCACCACCAGGGCTGGCAAACCGTCCGCGGCCTGTCGACGATCGCGGCGGCGGCCGGCCAGGGCCGGACCGGCAACGCCCTGAACATCAATACCAACACCAGCGACTACTCGCGTGACCTCGCACGGTACCTGACGATCCCGACCAACTTCGCGCTGGATGCCTGGTTCAAGGACGACCTGGACACCACCCGCAACGACTGGATCGGGCCGATCGTCGGCGACTGGGGAACGAGCGTCATCGGCGTCTACACGGCCGTGGCCGGGTCCAACTTCCATTACCGTCCGACCGGTAGTGGCTGGTTGAACACCACGGTCGCCCGCACGGCGGGCTGGCACCGCTACGAGTTCCGTCGCTACAACGGCACCACGACCTACCTCGTCGACGGGGTTCAAATCGGCACTGCGGCGGATACCCAGGCGTACAACGGCCTCATGATCCGGGGCGGCATGAACTCGTCCTACCAATCCAACGCCTACTGGGACGATGTCTCGCTGCGCCAGTACCTGTCGCCCGAGCCGGCCGCTGCGGTCGGAGGGGAGACGGCCCTATGACGAGACGCTTCACGCTTCCGCACCGCATGCTCCTGCTTTCAGCGGCAGGCCTGCTGCTCCTGTTGCTCGCGGCCTGCATGCCCCAGGGCATTCTCGGCAGCGCCGAGGACGAGACGCCGCCCATCGTCGGCACGGTCACCTTCCCCCGGTACGTGGTCCAGGCCACCATCTCCGAGGTGGCG
>JAKFBU010000073.1:0-182520 GCA_036676985.1 Candidatus Sericytochromatia bacterium | reverse complement strand
CCGAAAGCTTTAGAGTCCCGGCTAGGGAGAGCATTGCCTCCCCTGTCTGGTGACCGCGTGGAGGAGGGTGAGATGGCTGAGAAAAAGCAAAACAAGCCCGACATGACCGTCCGTGAGGCCGGCAAGAAGGGCGGCGAGAAGACCGCCGAGACCCACGGGCATGACTTCTACTCCGAGATCGGACACAAGGGTGGCGAGAAGACCGCCGAGACCCACGGGCACGATTTCTACTCCGATATCGGCCACAAGGGCGGCGAGAAGGTTCGCGACCTCATCGAGAAGGGCAAGGAAGAGCATAACCGCTAACCTCGCCCTGTCAGGAGACCTGAAACGCCCGGGCCAAGCGGTCCGGGCGTTTACGATCGGGCCCTGGACTTGGTATCCTGTCCCTATGAGACCGAAAAGCAAAACCCTCGCCAAGGAGGTCGTCCTCGGAGACGACCTGGCCCACGTCTTCGACCCCGAGTCCGTCGCCCTCGACTGGGACGCCTTCTTCGGCCGCACCGGCCCGATCCACCTCGAGATCGGCATGGGCGCCGGGCGTCACCTGGCCTACCAGGCCAAGGCCCACCCCGAGACGCGCCACGTGGGCATCGAGGAGAAGTACTACCGCGTCCACAAGGGCATCCGCTGGGTCAACGCCCTGCAGCGGGACAACGTCCGCTTCGTGGTCGGAGACTTCTTCCGCATGCGCGACCTCTTCCAGCCGGGCTCGCTGGACGCCATCACCATGCTCTTCCCGGATCCCTGGCCCCGCGCCAAGGGCGAGCGCTTCCGCCTCACCAACCCCGCGCTGATGGAGCGCTACTTCGAGTGGCTCAAGCCGGGCGGCCGCATGACCTTCCGCACCGACCACGAGTGGCTCTACCACTACTCGCGCGAGCGCTTCCGGCGCCAGGGCTTCGATATCGTCGAGGCCATCCCCGTCGAGCGGATCCAGTCCGACTTCGAGATGCGCTACCTGGAAGAGGGCCGGCCCGTCTACGGCCTCATCGCGACGCGACCGAGCTGAGTGCCTGGGCCGCGGCCACGCCCGCCGCGTGCCCCGTACTCCATGCGGCCTGGAAGTTGAAGCCGCCCACGTAGCCATCCACGTCCAGCACCTCACCCGCCCAGTAGAGCCCCTTGACCAGCTTCGACTCGAAGGTCCGGGGGTCCACCTCCTTGATGTCCACGCCCCCGGCCGTGACCTCGGCGACGTCGAACGAGTGCCAGCCCGTCACCGGGAAGCGCCAGGCGCGCATGGCCTCGATCAGGCGTTGGCGATCGCCCCGCGACACCTCCGAGGCCCGCTTCTGGCCGTCGAGCCCGGCAGCGGCGAGGAACGGAGCCACCACCGACCGGGGCAGGTCGTCCTTGAGCAGGGTGGAGAGCTGGGCCTTGGGGGCTTCCTGGATGCGCTCGAGCACAAGGGCGTCCAGCTCCGGGGCGCTCAGGTCCGGCTTGAGGTTGATCCGGAGCTCGACCGCCTTGCCGTGATGCAGCCCCTCGGCCGCCGCCCGGCTCAGCTGCAGGATGATGGGCCCCGAGAGCCCGAAGTGCGTGAAGAGCATGTCCCCCCGCCACCGGCGGTCCGCGACGGCCCCGTCCACCAGGACCGTCCCCTCCACGTCCCGCAAGGAGACGCCCGCGAGCTCCTTGGTGCCCGGCACCCGCAGGGGCACCAGGGACGGGTAGGTCGGTACCACGTGGTGCCCGACCTCCGCGGCCAGCCTGAAACCGTCGCCCGTCGAGCCTGAGCGGGGCAGCGACTGGCCGCCCACGCAGACGATGACGGCAGAGGCCGCGATGACCTGGCCGTTGGCGGCGACCACCCCCGTGACCCGGCCTCCCTCGGTCCGCAGGCCCTGGACGGGGGTCTCCAGGCGGACGTCCACGCCCCGCTCCCGCATCTCGGTCTCGAAGGCCATGATGACGTCCTTGGAGCGATCGCTCACCGGAAAGACCTTGCTGTAGGGGGCCTCGACCTTGGTCCGGACGCCGTGCCGCCGCAGCAGCTCCAGCACGTCGGCCTTTGAGTAGCGCCTAAAGGCGTCGAACAGGAACTTGCCGTTGCCGGGATACATCTTGACCAGCTCGCGCGGGTCGTCCAGGTCGTTGGTGATGTTGCAGCGGCCGCCGCCCGAGATCCGGATCTTGAAGCCCAGCCTGCCCGTTTTTTCCAGGAGCACGACCGGAGCACCGGCCTGGGCGGCTGCGATCGCCGCCATCATGCCCGCGGCCCCGCCGCCCACCACCACGATCCGTTGGCCTTCCGCCATCCTTGCCTCCTCGTCTTGCCCTTCCATCATAGTCCAAAGCGGGAGCGGCCGGGAGCGCATGTGCGTACGCCAAGGCCAACGGGGGGATCGGTGCGTTTCGCACATGCACCCCCCCATAGGGCTGGGTATAATCGAAGGCCTCATCGGCGCCCTAACATCTGGAGAGGCGGTTGACATGCCTTACGCGGCTCAACTGGCGCGTATTCCTTCGACGTCCCGGCTCTACACGCTGGGGGTCTTCGACATCCCCAAGCTCAAGCGAAAGCGCCGGGTAGACGTCTACCTGCCCCTCGGCTACGAGCGTTCCTGGCACCTGCGCTATCCGGTCCTCTACATGTGGGACGGCCAGAACCTCTTCGAGCACCAGCGCTCCTTCTGCGGCGCATGGCGGGTGGGAGCCTCGCTCGACCTTCTGACCGCCGCTGGCGAGTTGCCCCCGCTCATCGTGGTGGGCATCGACAACGGCGGGGCCGATCGCCTCAGCGAGCAGAGCCCCTGGCCGGACGAGCGCTTCAAGGCCAAGGGCGAGGGTGACGACTTCCTCAAGTGGGTCACCCACGACCTCAAGCCCACCATCGACCGGGTGCTGCGCACCAAGCCGGATCCCGCCCACACGGCGGTGGCCGGGTCCTCCATGGGCGGCCTGACCTCGCTCTACGCCCTCTACCATGCGCGCGAGACCTTCGGGCGCGCCGCCGTCTTCAGCCCGTCGTTGCACTTCGCCAAGGGGGCGGTCTTCGACTACATCCGCGAGCAGGAGCGCCCCGAGAACGCCCGCCTCTACCTGGACGTGGGCGGCATGGAGGTCGGGCGCAAGGAGCGCAGCCGCCCCTTCGCCGAGCATGCGCGGCGCATGGACCAGATCCTGCGCACCCAGGGCTGGCGCCAGCGGCAGGATTACTTCTGGCTCTACGACGCCCGCGGCGCGCATAGCGAGCTCTGCTGGGCCAACCGCTTCCCAGCCGCCATGCGCTTCCTGTGGGGCGACCTGCTCTAGCGCAAACCCATTCAGGCTTCCTTCAGGATCCTCGGATACGGTAGGGACGTCGCACGCGACCGCCCACCGGAAAGGGGAACGCCATGTCCAGCGCCCCGCAGCCCACGAGCCTCCTGCGCTCCTCCATGACCCGCCTGGTCGGCGCGTTCGGCGGAGCGGCGATTCTCGTCGGGCTGCTCGCGCTGGTCGGCTGGTGGCTGGAGCTCGACGTGCTGCGTCAGGTGCTGCCGACGGGCACGGCCATGAACCCGGCCTCGGCCGTGCTCTTCGTCTTGCTGGGGTCGGCACTCGCCCTCTTCGCCGTCGACTCGCCCGCTGCTCGCCGCGTCGCAAACGCCCTGGCGGTCGTGGTCCTGGTGGCCTCGGGCCTCGAGCTTGGCGAACAGCTCTTCCCCTACGAGTCGGGCCTCGACCAGACGCTGTTCGCCGAGCGGCTGCATTCCGTGGCGGCTCCCGTGCCCAGCTACATGGGCCGGAACACGGCCATCTGCTTCTTTTTGCTCGCTGCGGCCTACCTGCTGGGGCGCCGGGCCGACAAGGGCCGGGTGCTCATATCGCAGGGCCTCGCCCTGACCGCCGCCTGGATCGCGCTGGTCGCCCTCATCGGATACGCCCACCGGATCAGCCACCACTCCCCCTATGGCGCCTACCTGCCCATGGCCCTCAATTCGGGCTTCACGCTGGTGGGCCTCTCGGTCGGCGTGCTCTTCATGCAGCCGGGCCAGGCCCTGACGAGCGTCTTGTTCCGCCAGGATCCGGGCGGCAAGCTCGCTCGTCGCCTCATTCCGCCCTTCGTCCTCCTGCCGGTCGGCCTCGGCGTGGCGCGCTTACGCGGTGAGCAGCTGGGGTGGTTCGACCCCACCGTGGGGGCGGCCCTCCTGATCGCCTGCCTGGTCGCCACGTCGGTGGCCCTCATCTGGGCCCTGGCCTTCTCCATGAGCCGCACGGCGCAGGCGCGCGAGCAGGTCCAGATCCAGCTCAAGCAGAATGAGGCCCTCCTCATGGAGGCCCAGACCATCGCCCACATGGGCAGCTGGGAGCAGGGTCCGTCCGCCGGGGCCATGACTTGGTCCGACGAGATGTTCCGCCTGCTCGGATGGCCGCCGCGGGCCGTGGTCCCGAGCCGGTCCGCGCTGCTGGAGCAGGTCCATCCCGAGGACCGGGACGAGCTGAGAGGGCGCTTGGAGCGCGGCGAGCCCTTCACGGCTCAGGTGCGCATCATCCGACCCGACGGCCAGTGCCGGATCCTGGCCCTGCGCTACGAGGTCGTCCCGGACCCCCTGCGCCCGGCCGGGCGCGCCATCGGCGTGGCGCAGGACGTCACCGAGCAGCGGGCCATCGAGCGCATGAAGGACGAGTTCGTCTCGGTGGTGAGCCACGAGCTGCGCACGCCCCTGACGGCCATCCGGGGATCCCTCGGCCTGTTGGCCAGCGGACGGCTCGGCCAGCTGGACTCCCGGGGTCAGGACATGCTCGAGGTGGCCGCCCGCAACAGCGATCGCCTGGTGCGCCTCATCAACGACATCCTGGACGTCGAGCGCATGGCCTCGGGGTCCCTGGTCCTCCAACCGCGCACCTGTCGCACGGACGAGCTTTTGCATGCGGCCGTCGAGGCCATGGCGACCGTCGCCCAACGGGCGAACGTGACCCTCGAGCTGGAGCCCGGCTCGTGGGAGCTCACGGCGGACGCCGATCGGCTGCACCAGGTGCTCACCAACCTGATCGACAACGCCGTCAAATTCTCCTCCGGCGGCTCGCGGGTACGCCTCGCGGCCCGGAAGCTCGGATCCGAGGTGCGCTTCCAGGTCTCCGACGACGGGCGCGGGATACCGCCCGACCGGCTCGAGGCCATCTTCGAGCGGTTCGGGCAGGTGGATGCCTCCGACTCCCGCCAGAAGGGCGGTACGGGGCTGGGGCTGACCATCTGTCGTAACATCGTGCAGCTGCACGGGGGGCGCATCTGGGCCGAGAGCGTGCTCGGCGAGGGCAGCACCTTCTACGTCGTGCTGCCGGTCGATGGCGACGGGTCCGCCCCGAGGGCGTGAGGGTCGAGCGCGTCTGCTAGCGCAGCGTCTCCAGCTCGTCGACCTGGTTGACCATGTGCTGGGCCGTCAGCTCCAGGCGGTGGAAGAACTCCGCGCGGACGGGCCCCTCGAGGCCGACCTCGTCCATGGCGGCGGCCATGTTGCGCAGCCAGGCCCGCGCCCGGGCGGGCGTGATGGGGAAGGGCATGTGGCGCGCCCGCATCCGCGGGTGGCCGTGCACCTCGCTGTAGAGCGGCGGGCCGCCCAGGAACTGCGTCAGGAAGAGCCGCTGCTTTTCGGCGACCTCCGTGAGGTCCGCCGGGAAGATCGGGCTCAGCTCGGGATCGGCGGCCACCCGGGGGTAAAAGGCCCGGACCAGCCGGTCGATCACCTCGGGCCCGATGGCGTTGTAGAGGGGCTCCTGGGGATTGTCGGAGGGCGGAGTCAGCCCTTGAAATGAACTCGTCATGCCCCGAGTCTACCAAATCCCGGCCCCGCGCGTCACGCGCAGAGCGGCCGAGCCTGCTATCATGGGGGCGGAGGACCCCATGATCAAAGTACTGTTCGTTTGCCTGGGCAACATCTGCCGCTCGCCGCTCGGCGAGGGCATCTTCCGCCACCGCGTGACGCAGGCGGGGCTCGAGGCCTATTTCGACATCGATTCGGCCGGCACCGGGAACTGGCATGTGGGCTCCGAGCCCCACCACGGCTCCCAGCGGGTGGCGAGCGAGCGCGGCGTGGACATCTCGGGCCAGCGGGCCCGTCAGATCCGCCCGGAGGACCTGAAAGCCTACGACTACGTCGTGGCCATGGACGCGCAGAACCTCGCGGACATCCGCTCGCTGGACCCCGCCGGGGAGGCCACGGCCCGCCTGGTACGCATGATGGAGTTCGCGCCGCACCGCGGCACGCCGGACGTGCCGGATCCCTACTTCGGTGGCCCCGAGGGCTTCGACCTGGTCTACGACCTGGTGGACGAGGCGTGTGCGGGACTCCTGGAGCAGATCATCGCGGAGCACCGGATTCCGACCACGCGGTAGCCCCGGGGATCCGCTCCGCAGACGGTCCCACCATAAATCCCGTTCGGCTTGAGCCAGGTCGCAGGGGCGAACGGTTCCTTTATGAAAAAGGCCCTTCCCGCTCAGGAAGGGCCTTTCGACTACTTGCTCAGGTCGAGCATCCGCTGCAGGGGCGCGAGGGCCGCCAGTCGCAGGTCCTCGGGCATCGTGATCTCGGGCGTCATGTCCCGCATGCACAGGTACAGCTTCTCGAGCGTGTTGAGCTTCATGAAGGGGCACTCGTTGCAGGCGCAGGTCCCCTCCTCGGGCGGCGCCGGGATGAGGGTCGCCCGGGGCGACGCCTTCTGCATCTGGTGGATGATGCCCGGCTCGGTCGCCACGATGTAGGTGCCTTCCGGGTGATCGACCACGTACTTCAAGAGGGCGTTGGTGGAGCCCACCACGTCCGCGATCGCCAGCACCGGGTCCTCGCACTCCGGGTGCGCCAGGATGAGCGAGCCGGGGTGCTCGAGCTGGAGGGCGTGGATCTTGCGGGCCGAGAACGTCTCGTGGACCACGCAGCTGCCCTGCCACAGCACCATGTCGCGGCCCGTCTGCTTGATCAGCCAGCGGCCCAGGTTCTTGTCCGGCGCGAAGATGATGCCCCGGTCCTCGGGGATGGAGCGGATCATCTTCTCGGCGTTGCTCGAGGTGCAGATGAGGTCGCTGAGGGCCTTCACCTCGGCCGAGCAGTTGATGTAGCTCACCACCGCATGGTCCGGGTAGCGCTCCTTGAGGGCGCGCAGGCCGTCCGCCGGACAGCTGTCCGCGAGGCTGCAGCCCGCCTCCAGGTCCGGCAGGAGGACCGTCTTGGTCGGGTTGAGGATCTTGGCCGTCTCGGCCATGAAGTGCACGCCCGCGAAGACGATCACGTCCGCGTCGGTCTTGGCCGCCGCCTGCGCCAGGGCCAGGCTGTCGCCGAGGAAGTCCGCCACGTCCTGGATGTCCGGCTCCTGGTAGTAGTGTGCCAGGAGCACCGCGTTGCGCTTCTTCTTGAGCTCCGCGATCGCCTCGAACAGGTCGATCGACGGGTCGATGGGGGGCCGGTTGAGAATGGCAGTCGTCATCATAATGGCCAATATTTTACCGCATTTGGTGGCGGTTGGCATGGAGCTGACGGCTTGTGAACGCCCTTTTGGACCGATCGGCCGAGACAAAAAGCCTTGCTTTCGGGTATCATAGGAGGGACGGTGGGCCAAAACCCGCGTTATGGGCTACGATGACCTTGCGCGGGCCCCATTTCAGCTATTTAGCGACCGTTTCCTCGAAGGAGAGGTTATGACGAGCACGCAAACGAGCGAATTGGAACGTACCAGGACTTTTCGACCGACGCACGACGCCGTGATCGTCGGCATCCCGTTCGACCTCGGCGCCCCGCGGCGCGGATCGGGCCTCGCGACCCGGGCCATCCGCTACGCCGGCCTCTCGGACCGGCTCACGCAGCTGGGGCTCAACATCCTCGATGCCGGCGACGTGCGGGTCCCGGCGGACGCCATCCCGCATTCGGACCGGCTGCGCAACCTGCCGTCGGTCATCGAGATGGGTCAGGCCGCCTGCGAGGCCGCCCGCGACGCCGTGCGCGTCGGCCAGGTGGGCGTGTTCCTCGGCGGTGACCACTCGGTCGCCATCGGGACGGTGGCGGGCGTGGCCTCGGCCCTGGCCGAGCGCGGCGAGTCCCTCGGCCTCATCTGGTTCGACGCCCACGGCGACTTCAACACCGCCCAGACCACCCTCTCGGGTCACATCCACGGCATGCCCTTCGCGGTGGCCCTCGGCCACGGCGCGCCCGAGCTGACGCAGCTGGGCGGCCTCATGCCCAAGATCCGTCCCGAGAACGCGGTGCTCATCGGCGCGCGCGACCTGGATCCGGACGAGCAGGCCCTCATCGACGCGACGGGCGTCAAGGTCTTCACCATGGCCGACGTGGAGGAGCGGGGCATCCGGACCATCGTCGAAGAGGCGATTGCCCTTGCCTCCGACGGCACGGCGGGCATCCACCTGAGCTTCGACATGGACGTTCTGGACCCGCGCGAGGCGCCCGGCGTGGGCAGCCCGGTGCACGACGGCATGACCGCCCGCGAGGCGCGCCAGGCCTTCAAGCTGATCGGCCGCTCCGGCCACCTGCGGTCCATCGACATGGTCGAGGTGGACCCCTTGCTCGACACGCGCAACGAGAGCGCCCGCCTGGCGGTCGAGCTCATCGCCGCAACCTTCACGGTTTAGCTCCCATGGGTCGAGGCCCGCCGCGGTAGCGGCGGGCCTCGACCCATGGGTGCCCTGCGGCCTCAGGCGCGCGGCAGGTGCTGGCGGTCCTTGATGGCGCGCAGGGCCAGGTAGACCGCGCGCTCGGAGAGGCCGCACCGGCGGGCGATGTCGGGCGCCGGCAGCATGCCCTCTTCGTGGACGAAGGCGTGGACGATGATGGTCGAAAGGCTGTAACCGCTGTCGCGCAGCCGGCACAGGTCACGGTAGGAAAGGCTCATGCCTCCATGGTGCCGACGGGACTTACAAGGGACTTACAAGCCCTTGCTCGCCCTTGCACGCCCTTACGCGCCCTCGGCAAGCGGCTGTAAGCGGCCGGCGAGGGCGCGCGTCTCGTCGGACGGCTCCACGTCCAGCTCTTGCCTCAAGTGGCGCTCGCACAGCTGGTACTGGCGGCGGGCCAGGTCGGGACGCTCGAACTGCAGGTAGAGCGCCATGAGCTGCCGGTGGGCGGCCTCGTTGCACGGGTCGAGCTCCAGGAGCCGATCCAGGCAGGCGCGCGCCCGCTCGGCGTGGCTGGCCTTCAGATGGGCCTCGGCGAGCAGCCCCAATAGCTCCAGGGCCCGCGTCAGGTAGTGGTGCCGCTCCGCCTCGAAGCCGTCCGCCAGCTCGGTGAACAGGGGGCCCCGGTAGAGCTCGACGGCCGTCTCGAAACACGCGATCGCCTCGGCGTCCGCTCCCTGCTGGCGCGCGCGGTGACCCCGGGCGTAGGCCTCGTCGAAGGCCCGGTGATCCACCCATAGGCCCTGCCGGGCGAGCTCGTAGCGCCCTTCCTTGAACGTAAGGCCGCCCCCGAGGACCTTGCGCAGGCTGAAGACCAGCTGGTCGAGGCGCCCTTGGGCGACCTTCTCCGCGAGCTCCGGGAAGAGCGTCTCGCACAGTTCGGCCCGGCTCAAGCCGTGGGGCGACAAGAGCAGGTTCGCGAGCAGGACCTTGGCCTTCTTGCGCGGCCATTCCGCAGGAGTGCCGGCCACCTTGACGATCATGGGCCCGAAGGTCCGGATCACCAGGGCAGCGGGCGGTGCCGGCGGCAAGGCCGGACCATCCGCGGCGAGCTGGGCGCGGATCTCGGCCGCCTCTTGAGGAAAGCTTGCCTCCACCTTGGCGAGCTGCGCCTGATGCCCGTGACGGTTGAGGAGCCGCCAAAGGTCCGGCCGGATCTCTCGCTGCAGCACCAGCACGTGGTAGTAGCCACCCCGCGCGACGATCTCGAGCGCAGCCGCCAGGTGGCGGGCGGCTGCCCGGTCGTCGCCCGATCGGTCCGCGGCCGCCGCGAGGGCGAGGAGCGCGCGAGCTTCCAGGAAGGGGGTCCGGATGCCCTTCAGACACGCGAGCGCCTCCTCGAGGACCCGCCGGGCCTCGCCGGCGGCCCCTGCCGCCAGGTGCGTGAGCCCCCATTCCAGGAGCACGTCCGCCTTGACGCGGGGAATGTCCTTGACCTTGGGCAGGGCCTTGTGGTGCAGCTCGAGCGCGCTTGCGAACTCGCCTCGCCACCGCGCGATCACGGCGAGCTTGCCGAGGGTCGCCCCGGCATCGACCTGCTCGCTGTGTCCGAGGCTCCCGAACAGGCTCAAGGCCTTCTGGAAGCAGTCCGAAGCGGCTGCGAGCTCGCCCATCCACAGGTGGCAGTCACCCTCGAGCCGGTAGCTGGCGGCCTCGCGCAGGCGGTCTTCGAGGGGAGCCTGGCCCAGTCGGCTCAGGTGCTCCCGGGCGCCGGCCACGTCGCCCTGCCAACAGCAGATGAGCGCGAGGAAGAGGCGGGCGGCCCTGGCGGCGCTCGGCCGGTCGGGAAAGGACTCGGCGATCGCGATCACCCGCTCGAAGAGGCGCGGCGCCTCGAGAAAGTCTCCGTGCTCCTCGTAGATCCAGCCGAGGTTGAGGGAGGCCACCATGTGCAGGGTCAGGTAGTCCGGGTCGTCGAAGTGGGGATGGGCGAGGATGCGCCGGAGGTCGGCGACGGCCTCCTCCTCGCGTCCCTGGTCGGCATGCCAGCCGGCCCTCAGGTTGTAGAACCGGTGGCGCTGGAAGGGCGACGCAAAGGCCTCGCGGGCGCGTGCCTCGGCCTCCAGGCGCGCGGTCTCGGCGGTCTCCTGGCGCACGGCGGCCAGGTTCAGTCGCGAGACGAGGGCCTCGAACGCATGGGCCTCGTCTCCCTGCTGCTGCCATATCCGCTCGGCCTCCGCGTAGCGGGCCGCCGCATCCGCATGGGCCCCCCGGGCGCGCAGCAGGTCGCCCGCCACCAGGAGGAGCTCGGGCAGGGTCGTCCGAGCCTGCTCCGGAAAGAGTGCCAGACACTCGGCGAGCCGGTCCTTGAGACCGGGGCGGCGGGTGGCCTCGGCCTGCAGGTCTCGCAGGATGCCCAGGGCATGCCGCTGGTGTCCATGGTCCAGGAGCCAGCGGATGGCACGGGCCCGCTCGCCCGCGGTCATGGTGCCGAGGAGCACCTGGATGGTCCGGTCCTGATCCTCGAGGGAGGTGATCGACAGCCAGGCGGAGAGCAGGACGATTCGGACCATGGGGATCCAGGTCAACGCGCCATCGGAGGTCGAAACCAGGCCCCAGCGTTGCCATGCGTCCACCAGGGCGCGGGAGTCCCCGGTCGCTCCGAGCTTGGCGAACGCCTCCGGTGTCAAGGTCGGCAAGGGCGCATACCGGATGGCCTGCGTCCTGAGCTCCACGGGTAAGGGATCCAGGAGCTCGGTCTGAACGAGCTCCATGAGCAGGGCCATGCGGCCGGGCTTCGGCCCATGGGTCGCGAGCACCTGGGTGCCGAGGGGCCAACCGCCGAGCTCGGCGGCAGGGGTCGGATCGCCGCCCACCCACTCGGCCCGTTCCTCGGGCCGCAGGTAGAGATCCGAGGGATAGAGGAGGCGGACACTGCCCTCGGCCACCAGACGAGCCAGACCGCGCGGCACGTCCGGCCTCCGGGTCACGATGACGGCCAGCGGGCTGGGGGCACGGACAATGGCGGCGAGGCAGGGGCCCGAGAGCTGCTCGGCTGCATCGAGCACGAAGGTGGCACCGCCGGGGTACCGGTCGCCAAGGGCGGTGCACAGTGCACTTCCGACGGCCTCGTCGGAGGAGTCCTCGGGCATGCCCAGTAACGTCCCGAGCGACTTGGGTGTCGGGCGGTCGAGCCAGATGAGCGGTCCGCCTAGCCGCTCGGCCATGAGCCGGGCGGCACACGTCTTGCCCGCGCCGGCTCCGCCCACCAGGATCCAGGCGCGCGGCATGGGCTCCTGGAGCCACGCCTCGAGCCCGCGGCGGGGTTGCGCCGGGAGTCCCGGCGGCTCGTTTCCGAATCGCTCCGCCAAGCGGAACGGCACATGGTTGCTCATGGAGGTATTTTGCCCGCTTCCGGGCCGACCGTCACGCGCTCCGCGGGCCGATTTTAGGCGATCCGATACCGCTGCCGCTGACGGTCATAGGGTCGCGGGTCGGCCAACCGAGACGGGTCCTTGCCGGGCGCCGGCGGCGCGATCGGCCGCCACGACTTACTCCGCGATCTCCTTGGCCAGCTCCTGCGGGTCCGTCAGGGGCAGGCCGCAGGTCTGGCCCGTGCAGATGTAGGCCGTGGGCTGCTCGTTCAGGGCCGGGCGATCGCGCAAAAAGACCACCGGCCCCGGGCCGGCCCCGGGCTCGGTGCCCGCCACTACCTTGTGCGGGGCGTACTCGGCAAAGGCCGCATGGACCATGGCCTTGGCCTGGGGGTCGTGCCAGTGGCCGATGATGGCCACCTCCTTGGCGTCTGCGAGCGCGAAGTCCAGGGCGCAGAGCATGCGCCCGAAGCCTTTGGGGTACTTGCGCATGAGGGCCCCCAGGTTCTTGAGGGCCGTCTCGGCCATGCCCCGCATGCGCTCGTCACCGAGGTACAGCGACAGGCGCAAGAGCACGTCGCAGGCCACCGAGTTGCCGGCGGGCGTGGCGTTGTCGAAGCGCTCCTGGGGCCTGGCGATGAGCGCCTCGTGGCTCTTGCCCGTGTCGTAGAATTCCTGCCTGGCGTCGTCCCAGAACTCGTCGATCATCACCGTGGAGAGGGCGCGGGCCTCCTCCATCCAGCGGCTGTCGAAGGTCGCCTCGTAGAGGGACAAGAGGCCGTCGATGAGGTTCGCGTAGTCCTCGAGGTAGGCGTTGAACTTGGCCTCGCCGTCCTTGAAGCTGCGCAGGAGCTTGCCGTCCCGGCGCAACATGGTCAAAACGAACTCCGCGTTGCGCACGGCCACCTGGCGGTAGTCGTCCCGATCCAGGATGCGGGCGGCCTCGGCGAAGGAGCGCAGCATCAGGCCGTTCCAGGCCGTGAGAATCTTCTCGTCCCGGCCGGGTCGGACGCGTTGCTCGCGGTGCGCGAAGAGCTTGGGCCGCATGAGGGCGAGCTCCTGCAAGAGGCGGCCCTGGGACATGCCGAGCTCATCCGCGCGCTGCTCGACGGGCTCGAGGAGGTTGGGGATGCTCTTGCCCTCGAAGTTGCCCTCGGGCGTGACGCCGTAGGCGGTGTCGAAGACCTTGGCGGCGGCCGGGTTGCCGAGGGCCTCAGCGACCTCGTCGGGCGTCCAGACGTAGAACTTGCCTTCTTCGCCCTCGGAGTCCGCATCGAGCGTCGAGTAGAAGCCGCCCTCGGGCGAGGTCATCTCGCGGATCACCCAGTCGTAGGTCTCCTCGGCCACTCCCCGGAGCTCGGGCTTCTTGAAGGCCTGGTGCGCGAGCACGTAGAGGCGGCTCAGGAGGGCGTTGTCGTAGAGCATCTTCTCGAAGTGGGGCACGAGCCACTCGGCGTCGACCGAGTAGCGGTGGAAGCCGCCCCCGACGTGGTCGTACATGCCCCCTGCGGCCATGCGATCGAGCGTATGCTCGACGATGCGGCGATCCTCCTGGTTGTCCGTCCGGCGGAAGTTGCGCAACAGGAACTCCAGGCTCATGGACGGCGGGAACTTGGGCGCATGGCCGAAGCCGCCGTTGACCGGGTCGTACTGCCGTCTCAGGTTCTGGGCAGCCTCGTCCAAGAGCGCCGTGTCGAGGGTGTCCACGTGCGCCTTGGGGCCCAGGTGCGCGCGCAGGTGGTCGAAGATGCGGTTCGCCCCTTCCTCGACCTCCTGTCGGCGCTCGCGATAGGTGCGTGCGACCTGCGTGAGGACCGTCGGGAAGCCGGGGTGCCCGTAGCGGGGAGCCGGTGGGAAGTAGGTGCCGCCGAAGAAGGGACGGCCGTCGGGCGTGAGGAAGACCGTCATGGGCCAGCCGCCCTGCCCCGTCATGGCCGTGACGGCCGCCATGTACAGGCTGTCGAGGTCGGGGCGCTCCTCGCGATCGACCTTGACGTTGATGAAGTGCTCGTTCATGAGCGCGGCGATGTCCGGGTTCTCGAAGCTCTCGTGGGCCATCACGTGGCACCAGTGGCAGGCCGAGTAGCCGATCGACAGGAGGATCGGCTTGTCCTCGTTCTTGGCGCGCTCGAGCGCCTCGGGGCCCCACGGATACCAGTCCACCGGGTTGTCCTGGTGCTGCACCAGGTAGGGGCTCGTCTCGTGGGCCAGGCGGTTAGGCATGTTTCGATCCTCTTCTCGACTCCTGCGCGAGTCATCGGAGCGATTCTACCACCCGGCCCATGCTCCCATCGTGCCGGAGCGTAAGGGGGATCACCGACATCCGGCCCCATGCCTGCGACCATGGGCCTCCTAGTCCGTAAGAAGAGGGAACGATGATGGTCCAGGACGAGATCGAGGTTCGCCGGCGCCTCTTGGCCCAGGCCGAAGAGATCGCGCGCCTCCAGGAGGCGCTCGCCGACGCGCAGGCCGATTTGGCGTATCACCGGGAGCGAGCCCGGACGCTGGCCGAGCAGGTCAAGCTCCTCACGAGCGGCCCTCAGGGAGACCCGGCCAAGCGTGCCTGGATGAAGTGGTGGTGGTGACATGGCAGGATTGACGGCAAGCCAGGGACGCATGACCAAGCGCCCGCAGGGGGCAGCGACCCCGCTCAACATGACGGCTCCCCTGAAGCCTACCGACGTGGCCCGCGAGGGATCCGGCGAGTGGCTCCTGCGCGAGTTCGCCCGTTCCAACCAGAAATTCTCCTCCTTCAAGCAGGAGCTCGCGCGCCCCTGGTGGCGCCTGTGGTAAGCTTCGATCCGGGGGTCTAGACCGCCGGAAAGGAAGCCTGACTTGGAACTCGTCCTCATCCGCCACGGGGAATCCGAGGCGAACCGCCAGGGTATCGTCCAGGGCCACTTCGACTCGCCGTTGAGCGAGGCCGGGCGCGAGCAGGCCCGCGCGCTGGCAGCAGCGCTCGCGCACGAGCGCTTCGAGGCCCTGTACGCGAGCGACCTGTTGCGCGCCAAGGAGACCGGCGAGGCGATCGCGGCGCGGCTGGGGATCACCCCGCTCATCGATCCCATGATCCGGGAGATCGACATCGGCCTGTTCTCGGGCCGCACCTGGGCCCACATCGCCGAGCACCACCCGGAGGACTACCGCCGCTTCAAGGAGACGGGCCGCTGGTCGGTGGTGCCGGGCGCCGAGAGCGAGGACGCCCAGCGCGAACGGGTGGAGGGCTTCGTCGCGAAGGTCCGGTCCGCCCACACCGGGCGGGTGGCCGTGGTCGCCCACGGGGCCATCCTGCGCCGCCTGATCCACGCCCTGCTGAACCTGCCGTTTCCGAGCGGCGTCTTCTTCGAGCTGCACAACGCCTCCTACAGCGAGATCCACCTGACGGCCCAGGGCCCGACGCTCGTCTACCTGAACCGCCTGCCCGAAGCGCGGATCGCCACCTCGAGCACGCGCGTCCTCATCTAGCCATGACCGGGCCCGCGCCACAGGACGGTGAGCTCGCGGTCGCGCTCGCGCCGGACGAGATCGTCCTCACCTTCACGTACCGCCCCCAGTGGGTGAACGCCCTCAAGCAGCTGCGCCAGCGCCACTTCGACCCGGAGACCCGCGCCTGGCACGTGCCGCGCTGGCTCGCTCCCGAGCTCGCGCGGACCTTCGAGGCGATTGGACTATCACCCGAGGCCCTGGCTCCCTTGCATGCGGCCGCCCAGGAGGCCCTCGGCGCCGAGGCCGCCCGCAACGCGCGCGCGCTTGCCGCCTACGAGCGCGCGGTGCCGGGGCTGAAGGCGGCCTATCCGGGGCTCTTCCCGCACCAGTACACGGGCGTCGAGTTCCTCTTGCGCCCGCGGCCCGAGCGCGGGGCTCTGCTCGCGGACGACATGGGCCTCGGCAAGACGCGCCAGGCCATCATCGCGGCGCACGAGGGCTCGCCCGAGGGCCGAATCCTCGTGGTCTGCCCGGCCTCCTTGAAGCTCAACTGGGAGCGCGAGATCCGCCTGGCCCTGGGCGGTGCGCCGGACGTCTCGGTGGTGACCGGTGGCCAGGCGCGGCTCGCGCGCTGGACGGTGGTGAACTACGACCTCTTGCGCCGCCACCATGCGGCGCTGCTTGCCGAGGAATGGGCCTGCCTCATCCTCGACGAGGCCCACTACCTCAAGAACCGGCGATCGCAGCGTTCGCAGCTCGTGGTCGGCGGCGAGCGCAAGGGCAAGCGTCTCGGCCGGCTGCCCGGAGGCCGGATCCGGGGCCTCGCGGACAGGGCCGAGCGCGTCTACCTGCTCACGGGCACGCCGCTCACCAACCGGCCGCTCGATCTCTTCGCCCTTCTCAAGGCACTCAGGCATCCTCTGGGCGACGACCTCCTGCCCTTCGCCCTGCGCTACTGCGCGGCCTTTCAGACCGAGCACGGCTGGGACATGAACGGGGCCTCGCACCTGGACGAGCTGCACGACCGGCTTTCGGGCGTACTCCTGCGTCGGCGCAAGTCGGAGGTCCTGGACCTGCCGCCCAAGCTCAGGACCTACATGCCCGTGGCGGTGGACCTCTCGGCCTACCGCCGCGTGTGGACGGACTACGTGGCGAAGCTCGCCACCCGCAAGCGGGTGCCCCGCCACATGCTCCTCGCCGAGGTGGCGAAGCTGCGGCATGCGGCGGCGATCGCGAAGATCCCCGCGGCGATCGCCCTGGCCGCCGAGATCCGGGAGGCCGGCGAGAAGGTCATCGTGTTTACCTGTCACCAAGTTGTAGTTGATGCCTTGGTGGCCCATTTCGGGGCGGAGGCGGTGGCCGTGACGGGGAGCCATTCCGGCCCGGAGCGCCAGGCGGCGGTGGAGGCCTTCCAGACGGATCCGGCGGTCGGGGTCTTCGTCGGCAACCTGCAGGCGGCGGGCACGGGGCTCTCGCTGACGGCCGCGACCCAGGTGGTGTTCGTGGACTACTCCTTCGTGCCGGCCGAGCATCTGCAGGCCGAGGACCGGCCGTACCGCATCGGCCAGACGAACGCCGTCACCGTCACCTACCTCTCGGCAGTCGAGACGCTGGACGAGGAGATCGAGCGCCTGCTCGCCCAGAAGCTCGGTGTGGTGGCGGAGGCCATCGACGGCACGGCCCCGGTGGCCGCGGACTCCTTTCTCGACGACTTGCTGGCGATCGTCGCCCGCCGGCCCGAGCAGGCAAGCTAGAACCTCCCACGGCCTTCGGCGGGTGCGGCGATGTGGCCGGGCCCGCGGGGGGCTTACGATCCCGGGATGGAGGTAGTGCCATGCGATCGCTCTCTCCCTGGCGCCGGGTCGCCGTTTTCTTCCGGCACGGCAGCAACCTCGCCATCCTGGCCACGCTGTTGGGGTGCGTGGGCCTCTGGTGCCGCTCCTTCGACGTCTCGAGCCTGTGGCCGTTCGTGGTTCTTGGGCTCTTGCTGTTTCCGCTGCACGAGTACGGGGTGCACCGCTGGCTCCTGCATGCGCGTCCGGTGGGCAGCGGCTGGTTCTACCGGTTGCAGCGGCGGACGCATTACGACCACCACCAGGATCCGGACCGGGTGGAGCTGCTGTTCACGCCGCTGTATCTGTATCTGCCGCTCGTGACGTTCCATGCGCTCGTCTACCTCGCCGTGAGCCGGAGCCTGGGCGTCACGCTGGCACTCATGGCCGGGAGCCTCTGCGGCTACCTGTACTACGAGTGGGTCCACTACGTGGCCCATCTGCCGGGCGTGCCGCGGACGGCCTGGGGGCGGTGGATGAAGAAGTACCACCGGTGGCACCACTACAAGAACGAGCGCTACTGGTACGGGGTGACGACGCCGCTGGTGGACCTGCTCGTGGGGACCTACCGGCGGGTGGACGAGGTCGCGACCAGCGCGACCACGCGTCAGCTGTACGAGGCGCCGCGACGGTGAGGACGATGAACAAGGAGGACCCCCCCTAACCCCCCCTCTAGAGGGGGGGAAGCCATCGGGAGGGGTAGCTACACCCAAGATTCAAAGGAGTAGCGTGGCTTTCCACCCACCCATGATCCCTCCCCCCTCTAGAGGGGGGGCCGGGGGGGGCCTCCTTACGTGCATGACCACCCCCTGAGCTACTGTCCCAGCGGATACGTCTCCAACCCCGGAGGCACCGGCCCCTGGTCCAGGGGCTCCACGGCGAAGGTCTCGTCGAAGAAAAAGTACGCGTCGTACCGCTCGGCGAGCCGCGACGACAGGTAGTTCCCGAAGTCCTCGCGCTCCGGGTGGTACACCACCCCGATGGCCCGCTCGTCCTGGGCCTCGAAGAGCCAGCCGTCCGGCATGGCCTCGCGCTCCAGCCCCTTGAAGCGCATATACCAGCTCGGCACCCCCGCCTGATGGAAGACGTCTTCGACGCTGCCCGGCCGCGCCGGCGGCACCGGCTTGAACTCCGCCGGACCGTCCCACTCCGACGAGCACGTCACCGTGCCCCGGTGCGTCCCGAAGCCCACGGCCACCGCGTCTTCCCCGTAACGCTCGCGCACGAGCTGCCCGATGTTCAGGTAGCCGTCCCGGGCCTCGCTCGTCGCCCGGAAGTCCCCGATGTGCGTGTTGTGCTCCCACAGGATTGCCTTGCTCGTGGGTCCGCTGTGCGCGAGCAGCCGCTCGAGCACCGTGGCCATGTGCTCGTCGCGCAGGTTCCAGCTCGTAGCGTCGCTCTGGATCATCGCCCGGTAGTAACGCTCCGCGTCGAGCACCGCGAGCGCGTTGAGCTCCGCCTCGAACAGCGCCTCCGACGAGCTGGCGCCCACGTAGCGCCAGCGGCGCGCCTGCAGGTCCTTGAGCGTCTGCACCACCTCGTCCTCGCACGACTGGTCCATGAAGTGGGCATGGAGGGCATAGCGCTGCGTGTCGTCGCCGAAGGGCCCGAAACAGGCGTAGCGCTGCCGCGCGATCTCGGCCGCGGGCGGGTCCACCCGGCGCAGGTAGCGCAGGACGGCCTCCATGGACGCATGCAGGCTGTACACGTCGAGCCCGTAGAAGCCGACCTTCGGCTGGGCGTCATCGAGCCCCTCGTTGAAGCCCCGGAGCCACTCGATGAAGCCGAGCACCACGGTGTTGCGCCACATCCAGGTCGGGTAGCGCCTGAAGCCGCGCAGGGAGTCGAGAGCCGTGCCGGGACCGCCCTTCACGTAGCGGTTCACATACAGGGAGTCCGGCCAGTCGCCCTCGATGGCGACCAGGTTGAAGCCCTGCTCCGCGATGAGGCGCTGCGTGAGGCGCGCGCGCGCCGAGTAGAAGTCGGCCGTGCCATGGGAGGCCTCGCCGAGCATCACGATCCGGGCGTCGCCGACCAGGTCCATGGCGTCGTCGAAGTCGCTGCGGCCGCCCGTGAGCGGCAACGCGCGTCGCCGCACCCAGTCCGAACGGCGGAGCGTGACCTCGGGCGACCAGAGACGACGGCTGGGCATGGGAGCCTCCTCGACGCGCTACAAGGCAAGCGGGCTGACGAGCTCCGGCTCCACCGAGGACACCTCGGCGAGCCGCGCCACGAGCGTCTTGGCCATGTGGTAGGGCAGCGTGTCGGCGCCCACGACGTGATCCTTCCGCGCGATTTGCTCGTGGTACCGATACAGCTGCCAGCAGTTCCGGGTGTCGAGCAGCAGGCGGTTGACCTCGGGGAAGACCACGTCCCCGGTGCCGGGGATCCAGTAGCCCCAGCCGAGCAGGATGCTGCCGGGGCCCTCCAGGAGCACCTTGAGAAAACAGGTCTTGCGCTGGAAGAGCCGCACCCGTCCGTCGTCGGGCAGCTCCGCCTCCCCCAGGATCGGCCTGGGGTCGATGCGGTGGATGCGCTCGAGGTCATCCACGTAGTTGGTGTTGAAGTTGCCGATGATCGGGTCGAACGACTGAGACAGCTCGTCAAAGTACGCCAGCGACTTCTGAGCCCGGGCCTGTTCCCATTCGGTGGGCATGGTGACCTCCTGGCGCCCCTGCGCGACCGCTGCTCGGTTCGGCGGCCCCGCACCGCCCCCGGGTGACTAGGATACTCCGCCCCGGCCCGGAGTAAATCCCAGCTTGGGACAGCGTTGCTCGCCTCGCGGCCCGCCGCCGCCTAAAGCCCGAACGAGAGGGGTTGCATGGGGCGGACGAACCCCCGGAAGCCGAGCGCCAGGGGATCGATGGCCTCGTGGCCGCGACCGTAGTGCATCAGGTAGGTGATGGCCTTCAGCTCCGGGGGCAGCTCGCGCGCGAGCTGCTCGAGGGGCGTGTGGACGTTCGAGGGCGTGCTGAAGAGCTGGCAGTCCTGGAAGATGGCCGCGAGGGGCAGTCCCGTCGGACCTTCGGCCGGCGGCAGGAGCTGCGTGTCGCCGGAGTAGTAGAGGCGATCGCCCAGAAACAAGCTGTAGGCCGCCTTGCCCGCCACGTGGCGCGTGGGCACGTAGGTCACGTCCGGCAGCCCCTGCAGCCGAACGGTGGGCTCCTCGTCCGAGAGCACGCGCACGTCCAGGTACTCGTCCAGGCCGACGGAGGCGGGCTCGCCCGCGGCGGTCTGGGTCTTCTCGAGGCCGCCCCGCAGGGACCCGTGCCAGAGCTCTTCCCAGAGGGGCTCCGGCACGTAGAGCGTCGGGCGGTGCCGGTGGACGTATCGGCACAGGACGGCCAGGGGCTCGATGCCGCCCGCATGGTCCGCGTGGACGTGGGTCAGGACGAGGTGCCGGACGTCCGTGAGGCGGCCGAGCTCCAGGAGCTTGGTGGGCGTGGTGTAGCCGCAGTCGATGAGCAGAGCCGACCGCGGATCGGCGCCTTCGACCAGCACGTTGGTGTTCCCGAGCTCGGGCGTGACGCCGCTGCCCACGCCGAGAAAGGTCATGGTGAAGGGCATCGTCCCTCCCCGCCGCCCCGAGGCCCGCTGGCCAGGTCGTGCGGCTTCCCCTATGATAGCAGGGCCCCCCCCGCGAGACACTGCATGACGCCCCGACGCCTCTTGGTCATCGACGACGACGACGACATCCGCTCCCTGCTCGAGGTCATCCTCGAGGCCACCGAGGGCTGGCAGGTCCTGGGCGCGAGCTCGGGCCCCGCCGGGCTCCATGCGGCCGGCGCGGAGCGTCCGGACGTCATCCTGCTCGACGTGATGATGCCCGGCATGGACGGGATCGAGACCCTGCGGCGGCTGCGCTCGGATGAGGCCACGGCGGACATCCCCGTCCTCTTCTTCACGGCCAAGGCGGAAGAGGAGTTCGCCCGTCTCTTGCGGCTCGGGGCCAAGGGCGTCATCGCCAAGCCCTTCGATCCCGAGATCCTGGGCCGGCAAATCCGCAGCTACTTGGGCTGGAGCTAGACCCCGACGACCGGAGCGATGGCAGGGATCACGGGCAGCGACACGTAGAAGGTGCTGCCCTCCCCGGGCTCGCTCTCGGCCCAGATGCGGCCCAGGTGCCCTTCTTCCACGATGGCGCGGCAGATGGCGAGGCCCAGGCCGCTCCCCTTGGCTGGGCGGGCGTTCCCGCCGTTCACCTGATAGAAGTGGGTGAAGACGCGCGCGAGCTCCTCGGGCGGCAGGCCCGGCCCCGTGTCGGAGACCTCGAACCGGACCTGATCCGCTTCCCGGACGGTCCGGAAGGTGACGGTCCCCCCTTCGGGCGTGAACTTGAGCGCGTTGGCCAGCAGGTTCACGATGACCTGCGTCAGCTTGTCCGCGTCGAACATGGCGGGCATGGGCTCGGTGGCGAGCTCCAGGCGCCATGTCAGGCCGCGGGCCGCGAAGATGGGGGCATAGCCCGCCACGGCGTCCTGGACCAGGTGGCGCAGGTCGCCCGCGGCCAGCGTGAAGCGCATGTGGCCCGCCTCGAGCTTCGAGTAGTCCAGGACGTCACCGATGAGGCGAGTGAGCCGGTCGGTATGGCTCGCCACCATCCGCACCATCTGCGACTGCTGGGCGGACAGGGGCTCCTGATCCAGGATCCAGGTGGCCCCCTTGATGGCCGTGAGCGGGGTGCGCAGCTCGTGGGTCACGGTGCTGACGAACTCGTCCTTCATGCGGTCCAGCTGCCGCAGCTCGTCGTTCTTCAGCTGGATCTCCCGTTTGGAGGTCTCGAGCAGCGTGACGATCATCCCGATGCCCACCAGGAGGTGCGTGACGCCCGCGGCCCAGTACCCGGCCCAGAAGTAGGGCGTGGGCTCCAGGACGGGAAACGAGATGGGCAGGAGGCCGTTGAGGATGACGAACCAGCCAAAGGCGAGATAGCGCTCGTTTGCACGGCGAATGCTCCGAGCCACGAGCATGCCGCCCAGGTAGAAGTAGGCGATCGTCAGGCAGAGCAGGGGGGGCGCCGCGACCATCGCGAAGGGCTGGCCCAGCATGAGCATTGCGGCCGCCCACCCGGCGAAGCCCGCGCACGTCACGCCGTAGGTCCAGAGGGGAAGCGGCCGCGCCTTCATGAGGCGGCCGGTCTGGGTGAAGAGCCAGGCGCTGCTGGCGATGATGGCGGCCTCGAAGACCGTCAGCGCGAAGGGGCGCCCCAGGGCGGGAGCGAACAGCTCCAGGGAGATGAGGCCGAAGTTGCAGAGGTAGGCGTACTTCCAGGCCTGGAAGAACCGATGGGAGTAAGAGGTGCCGACGAGCAACGACACGAGCATGACGATGCCGATACCCGTGACGTTGAAGAGGTTGGCGAAAAATCTCAGGTCGAATTCCATGCGGGCCTCACTCGGATCGGGGATCGGATTGTACCCTGACCCTCGCTCGCTTTTTCGATGGGAGCGAATCAAGTTTTGTGTCGCGGAGCCCTCGTGATGGGCCTTTGAGCGTCTTCCTTTGCCCGTGAATCCCTGTTTGTCTGGGTTTCGGGTGGTTGCTTGGGGTATAACACGCATTGGCGAGGCGTCGCCCGGCGGCGCCTGGTTCCTGGACGGATGCCGGGTTCACGAACAAGGGGTCCCTGATCGAACAGCCGGGCCATGCCCGGGACGAAGGGAGAGGGTGAGACCGTGGACTTCCGACGGTTGCGGGCGCAGCGGCAGGCCGAGCTGGACGAGGTGCTGCTGCGCGGGTTGAGCGCCGAGCGCGCCCGCTTGAATGCCAAGCTCAAGGCGCTACTCAATGAAATCGAGGGCACCCAGAAGATCATCGCCGAGTACGAGGCGCTGATCCGGGATCTGGCGCCCATGGTGCAGGAGATCCGACAGGTGCTCGGGGATCTCGAGCAGCAGGAAGTCGAGATCCGCACGGATCACGATCGCTGGCAGAATCAGCTCGCCGGCTGAGCGCGCCTGATTCTTGCGCGCCGCTGGACACCTCCCTTAGAACGGGGCGAGACGAATAGCGTCCGCTTCACCGCTATCGGAAGGGAGGTCCCATGCGGGCTGTCGTGTACCACGCCGAGCGCGACTTCCGGGTCGAGACCGTGGCCGATCCGGCCCTCGAGGCCGCGGATGACGCCATCGTGCGGGTGACGACGTGCGCCATCTGCGGCTCGGACCTGCACATGTACCACGGCAAGGTGTTGGGCCTGAAGCCGGGCGACATCCTGGGGCACGAGTTCATGGGCGTGGTCGAGGAGGTCGGCCGGGAGGTCACGCGGGTCAAGAAGGGCGATCGCGTCGTCGTGCCGTTCGTCATCGCCTGCGGCCAGTGCTACTTCTGCCAGAAGGGCCTCTATTCGGGCTGCGAGCGCACCAATCCCGGCCCGGGCGGGGCCATCAACAAGAAGCAGCTGCGTCCGGCGGCCGCCTTCTTCGGCTACTCGCACCTGTACGGCGGCGTGTCCGGGGGCCAGGCGGAGTTCGTGCGGGTGCCCCACGCCAACGTGAACCCTTTCAAGGTCCCGGACGGCCTGGAGGATGAGCAGGTGCTCTTTTTGGGCGACATCCTGACGACCGCTTACCAGGCGGTGGCTCAGGCGGAGGTCGGGCCGGGCTCGACGGTCGCCATCTACGGGGCAGGTCCGGTCGGGCTCCTGTGCGCCGAGGTGGCGCGGCACAAGGGGGCGCGCAAGATCTACCTGGTGGACGAGGAGGATTACCGGACGGAGTTCGCCGCCGCCCAGTACGGGGTGACTCCCCTCAACTACCGGGACCGGGATCCCGCGGGCTTCATCGTGGAGGATACGGATTACCGGGGGGTGGATGCGGCCATCGACGCGGTGGGCTTCGAGGCCAAGGGTAGCCGCATCGAGAGCGCCCTCTTGGAGCTGAAGCTGGAGACGAGCACGGGCACGGCCATCCGGCAGTGCATCGCAGTGACCCGGCGCGGCGGGATCGTGAGCATCCCGGGCGTGTACGTGGGGTTCATGCACGCGTTCCTGCTGGGAGACGCGTTCGACAAGGGGCTGACCTTGCGCATGGGGCAGACGCATGTCCAGAAGTACCTGCCGGGGGTGCTGTCGTTGATCGAGCTGGGGCACCTGCGGCCCCAGGAGATCATCACCCACCGCATGTCCCTGGAGGACGCGGCGCAGGGATACGACGTGTTCGATCGGAAGCGCGAGCAGTGCCGGAAGGTGGTGCTCAAGCCGGGTAAGTGAGCGGCTGTGGGACCTGTTTCTTAAAGGAACCGTTCGCATTTCGACCAGGCTCAATGTGAACGGATTGTCGTGGGGCTCGAGTGAGCGTTGGCTCTGGTTAAAGGCCAGTTACAAGCATAGCCAACGCTGTACCGACAACACATCCGTTCGTCTTGAGCCTGGTCGAAAGATGAACGGTTCCTTTAGTGCATGAGGCCTCAGGTGGCATGCTCAAAGCGCTAGAGCGTCCGGTCGAAGAACCCCAGAACCTTGCGCTCGTACTCGGCCGGACGCAGCGCATGGGGCCCCTTGACCGGATCGGAGACGTGGTCCGCCTCCGGCACCATCCAGAGCTCGCGCGGCTCCTTGGCGAGCGCATGCAACCGATGGGCATTGCCCGGCAGGACCACCGAGTCCCGGGTGCCGTGGATGAGCAGCACCGGCCGAGGAGCCAGCGCGGCGATGTGGCGCTCGGCACTGGCGTCCCACAGGTTACGGCCCGTCCGGGCCGAGAGCATGCTCGCGGTCGTAAACGCCAGCCACTCGGGCATCACGAACCCGTGATTCTTGAAATAGCCGAGCGAAGCACCCGGGGGTGACGCGTACGTCCCCTCGCTCACAATGGCCTTGAGGTCCTTGGCTGACGCCGCGAGCCCGATGGCCGTCGTCCCGCCCATGGAGACGCCCATGACCCCGAGGCGCCCGTAGCCGCGTCGCCGCAGCTCCGCGAGCGCCGCCGCGGCATCCACCTGCTCGAGATCCCCCAGCGTGGTCGGGCCCGCCGGGCTCTGGCCATGGTTCGGGTGGTCGAAGGCAAGGACCGTGTAGCGGCGTGCCAGCCAGCTCACGTAGTCCTTGAGCATGTGCTCCTTGTGGCTGCGCCAGCCATGCAGGAACAACACCGCGCGCCCCCCGGCCTGCGGGTTCTCGAACAGCCAGCCCTTGAGGGGAGCGGTCAGACGCGGGGAGCGGATGTCGATCGAGCGGTAGGAGAGACCGTAGCGGTCCGGTGAGTCGGGGTTGGCGAAGGGACTCGGGTGCATGAGCGCCGATGAGACCTGCCAGTCGACGTAGGCCGTGAGCCCCAGGGCTGCCACGATGCCGGCGGCGATCACCCGCGAGGCGATCCGCATGAGGCGGAACCGCCGCTTCTTGTAGCCAGGCAGGGGCGTGGAAATGAGCGCGTACCGCAAGGAGCACTCCTAGGGGCGAACGATGAGGCCTTCATCTTATACCCGGGCAAGCTTGCTTTGTCGTCAGCGGCTCGCCTTCACCGCGAGCAGGAACTCGTCCCAGGCGGACTCGCGCGCCAGGCGCGTCTGCCGATAGGCCTGGTTGAACTCCTCGTGCGGATCGGGCAGGTACACGGAGAGCCCGAAGGCCGCGCCCTGCTCCATCTTCTTGGCGCGCGAGACGAGGATCGCCTCGCCGCAGACCGCCTCCAGTTCCTTGGCGGCTTGCCGGACCTCGGGGTGGGTGACCATGTCCTGCAGGTTGCGGCAAAAGCGCACCAGGTCCCGGTGGCTGCTCTGGCCCTTGTCCTTGCGCAGCACCGGTACGGCGTCGTAGGCCGCGAGGATTTCGCCCCGGTGGGGCTCGAAGTGGGTCAAGAGGGCGTTGGAGAGGACGTTGAGCCCGCGCTTGACCTCGGCAATCCGGGCCAGGTCGATGGCCGAGAGCGTGTACGCCCCGGAGCTCGGCACCTGGGGTTGGGCGTCGGCGACCAGTTGCTTGGCCACGACCCTGGCATCGGCTCGATCCCAGTCGGTGCGTGCGGCGAGCTTGCCGAAGGAGCTGCCGTAGACCATCACCCGGCCGCCCATGAGCAGGTCCTCGCTCGCGACCATGACCTCGGCCGCGTCCCGGAACTCGTAGCCGACCTCGACGGTGGCCATGAGGCAGGCGAGCAGGTTGAGGACGTCCAGCTTGCGGCCCTTGAGTCCGCTCTTGACGGCCTGCGCGAAGGCGGGCAGGGCCATCTGCTCGTAGTTGGACGTGTAGTCCATGCACATGCCCTGGTAGCCGCTGCCGTGGCTCGCCACGTCGAGCACCTTGAAGCGTCCGGGATAAGAGCGGAAGCCCCAGCCGACGAAGGTCTCGAGCGTGCGCGGATCGGCGGTGTTCACTTCCTTGAGCGGCTGGGTCTTGGTCGACATGCCGAGCGCGTCCGGGGCCCACATGTAGGGCGACACCAGTTTGCTGCTCCGGTCCTGGACGAGGTAGTGCAGGTACGAGTCGTCCTGCGCGCTCGAGTCCGACAGGGAGAGGACGTTGGCGTAGGTGGAGGATCCGGCGGCCTCGAGGTCGTTGAGGTGGGGCTTCAGGGCTCCCGAGAGGTCGTTGTCCATGGCGCGGTAGGAGAGGATGGTGGCCTTCTTCTCGCGCCTCGGATCGGGCAGCTGACGGACCAGGACGCCCTCGGGCGTCTCCTGGAGCCGGTGCTTGGCGATGTCGTCCGCCACATGCGGCGTGTCCGCCGTGGCCTCCAGCCCACCGTCGGGACCCGGGGAGACCGGGGCGCCCGGAGCGCCGCAGCCCGTAAGCAGGCTAGCAAGGAGCAGGGTGCCGGCGAGGAGCCGGATGGCGGGCGACGGTCGAGCCACGGGCTTTTCCCTTCGTGGAGGTGGCGGGGCCTCTCAGGGAGTTATCGCGGACTCGGGCGCCGGAAAGGTAAACGTGAGGTAAAGTTTTCCGAAAGAAACGACCAAATAGTGGGCACCCTAGGCCGCCGCGGCCGCCTCGACGATGATGCCGCGGGCGCAGGGGCTGCACTCGAAGACCCGGAGCGGCTGGGCTGGGGTGTCCTCGATGGTCGAGATCAGGGGCATCTGCCTTCCGCACTTGTCACATCCCATGGCGACCTCCTGTAACGTTTCGTGATGAACCTCTGCATCGTAGAGCGCCGACGACGACGGTGCTGTGATGTCATTCACAACATGATACGCAGCGCCGCTCGAGCATACGAGCGTAGGTTTTACGGAACGTCCCAAGGGGCCCGGATCCTCAGGGGGCGGGCGGTCGGACTGGGATACGGCGCTCCATGAGCGACGGTCCGAGGATGTGGGCCCACCCGTCGGAGACCGAGATGGCGATCTCGCAGTGCCGGCAGAAGTAGCCGGCACGGAAGACCACCAGGAGCGGTCCCTGGCAATCAGGGCATACGGGCGCATTTGCCTCCACCATGGGGGCACCTCGTTGCATGAGCATACAAGCAGGTATTGTGGCGGAGAAAGATTGCGCGCATGTTGCGTCGACGTCACCGGCATGTTGCCCGGGCCGTCGCAACGCGAGCCCCGACGGCGTCTGGGCGGGTACGCCGGGGCGCCGCTCCGCCAGGCTAGAGCCGTTCGGGGGGAGCGGCCGACGGGGTCGCGGGCGGAAGGGGAGGCAGCGCCTGCGGATCCACCCGGATGGCGATGCCCCAGCGATCCTTGGCCACCTGGTCCACCCGCTTGAGGTCGACGCGGCCCGTCAGGCCGGCGCTCTGGAGCTTCCGGCGGGTAAGGGTGCGCAGGTCCGAGACCTTTCGGTAGCTGTCGGGAGAGACCTGCAACCAGACTTCGTCCCCCCGCGTGAGCACCATGACGGGCTCGTAGACGATCCGGACCGCCTGCCCCACCTGGACGCCGCCGAAGACCCGGTCGATGTGCTCGGGCTTCATGCGCACGCACCCGTGCGTCTTGTAGCGGCCGACGCTCGAGGGGGCGATCGTGCCGTGGATGCCGTAGCCCCACTTGGAGAGGCCGATCCAGAATTTACCGAGCGGATTCTCGGGGCCGGGCGGCATGCGCTCGTAGACCGTCTTGCCCTCGGCCGCCATCTCTTCCTGGATCGACTTGGGCACCCGCCAGACGGGATTCTCGCGCTTCTCGGCGATCTTGAAGCTGCCGGTGGGCGTCTGCCAGCGCTTGGGATCGGGCTCGTACTTGGTGTCGAAGGGCTGCCCGAGCGCGACCGGGTACCAGCCGGCGAGCCGGCCATCCCGGAAGTGGTAGAGGTGCAGGTCGGGGATGTTGATGACGATGGCGGCGCTGGCGGCAGGCGGCACGATCCGGCGCGTGCTCAGCCGGAGGGACTGGCCCGGCTTCAGCCGGGTCCCGGGTTTGAGGCCGTTCAGGCCCCGGACCACGCGGGGAGACAGGTTGTGACGGCCTGCGATCCGGCTAAGCGTGTCCTCGGCTCGGACCTGGTAGATCCATTCCTGCCCCACCATGGTCGGAAGCCCCTGGGCACCGACGGCCGGTGCCGCCGCCAAGGTCAGGCCGGCCACGGCGAGGCCGGCGATCCATCCGAACATAGGACCATCCTTGTTCACCCAAACGGGGAGCGGATGGCCCTATGATACAACGCCGTCTTGGGGCTACCAACGAGCGAGTTTGCCGCGCGTGTCGACGTGCACGAACCAGCTGTGGGCGGAGGTGGGCGCATAGAGCGAGAGTCCGCCCTTCAGGTGGGTCTTGCGATCCAGCTTGTCGGCGATCCGGTACAGGATCTGGGCGTCCTTCTTGGTGATGCGCCCGTCCCGGTCCCAGTCGTCCGCGAGCACGTCGGCGGCGTCGCCGTACGTGTGGCGGCTCAGGCTCGTCTTGTTGCCGATGCCGGAGTTGTAGGCGGGCGTCCGATAGCCGCTCATGATCCGCAGGCCGTCCGCGGGGTAGCCCGCCGCGTTCAGCTCGTCGACGAGGGTCTCGAGCTTCTCGATCAAGGTCGGGCTGAGCAGCATGAACTTTTCGGAGCGCGGGCCGTCCTTGACGGCGAACTGGCCGAGCGTAAAGGAGCGGCTCACGGGCATCTTGGCGCTGCGGGCGTCGAGCTTGATGAAGCCCGCGGGCATGAGGGCCGCCGCGCGGGCGCCGCGGCTCACGCCCGCCGTCAGGGCCGGGTAGCGGCCGACGCGGTACCCGTTGATGTAGCCGCTCTTGGCCTGCTCGACCGGGACGGTCACGAAGGCCGTGAACGTCTCTTGGTAGCGGCGATCGCCCACCTGCGCCGCTCCGACCAGCCGATAGACGCCGGTCTTCGCCGGGGCCCGCCAGGACGTGTCGCGGCCGGAGCGGACGAGGTCGCCGTCCGCGGCCGTCCAGTCGATGGCGACGCTCCGGCCGGTGGCCGGGTCCAGGGCCGCGAGGGGCACGACGGCGCCCGGGGCCACCGTCAGCATGGTCACGTTGCGGGCCAGGCCGCGCAGGGCGAAGGAGTGCTGGTTGCCCGCCGTGGAGGGCGCGGCCGCCAGGGACGTGAGCCCCAGGGCGAGGGCGAGGGGGCCGAAAATCCGAAAACGAATCAAACGAGGTCCTTTCTTGCCTTCCGTCGAAGGAGCGACGGCGGTAGGTCTTATACCCTAAAATAGGCTTCTTTACGCCATTTCAGCCCTCCGAAATGGCCTATGGCCATGGGGCAAGACGCCCAAACGACATGAAGCATGGTCCAGCGGGTAAGTAGCCAATGGATGGCTGTCAGGGGAGAGGAGCAGGCCTTGTCACGCCTCGGTTTCAGGCAAATGAGACGCGGGACGGCCGCGCTGCTGGCGGCGCTCATGCTCGGAAGCGCCCCTGTGCGGGCCGCGGAGGCCGCCGATCCCAACTGGCTGCCCCTGCAGGCGGCAGGAGCCGCCCTCTTGCCAGGCATGGGCTACGTGCTGCTCGGTCAGCCCGAGGCGGCCGCGCGCACCCTCGGGGCCATGGCCGTGCCGACCACGCTCGCGGTCTTGCGCGTGCCGCCCATCCTGCCCCCCGACCTGCGCGGCTACTACGCCCCCGACCCGCGCATGGGGCTGTTCGACCTCGAGAACCGGCAGTCGGCTTTCGCGACAACAGCCGTCAAGCTCTGGTGGCTGCAGATGTACACGAGCTACCAGGAGGCCCGGCGGCTCACGGACAACCGCGGCTTTCCGCAGCCCCTCAAGGTCCGCACGGCCGAGGAGCTCGTGGCAGCCCCCTTTCTGGCGGAGAGCTGGAGCGACTGGCGGGTCTGGGCGGTGGTGGGGCTCGGCCTCGTCGAGACCTGGCTCATGCGCGCCCTCTTCGAGCCCGAGACGCTGCGGGTCCCCTCCGTGCTCGCGGCGCGCGCGACGTCCCTCGGCTCTCAGCCCATCTCCCCCATGGTGGGCTACGCCGTGGACACGCTCGGGACCTCCCTTCTCTCCCTGCAGCCCGGGGTGGGCGAGGAGGTGCTGTTCCGCGGCCTGGTCCAGGACGAGCTGGAGCGTCACATGGGACCCTGGGGCAGCCTCGGCGTCACGTCGGTCTTCGTGGGCCTCCTGCACTACCGCAACGCCGGCTGGCGCACGGATGTCCGTCAGGTGGGCACGCCGCTCATCGCGGAGCTGCTCCTGGGCTACCTGTACCAGGCGAGCGGCTACGACATGACCAAGCCCATCGCGGCCCATGTCTACTACGACGTGTTGGACTTCGCCGTGGCCAACTGGCACCCGCGCGGCGACGGCCTGAGCGGCCTCGGGGTGCGCTACACCTTCTAGCCCTGCTGCAGCGCCATGGGCGGGGGCGCGGTGGGAACGCGCCGGGCGGGGAGCCGGAACCAGAAGGTGCTGCCCTCGCCTGGCAGGCTATCGACGCCGATCTGGCCGCCATGGGCCTCGACGAGGGCACGGGCGATCGCAAGCCCCAGCCCCGCCCCGCCGTGGGTGCGGGTGGTGCTCGGATCCACCTGGAAGAACTTCTCGAAGACCCGCTCCTGGTGCTCGGGCGACAGGCCGATGCCGGTGTCCACGACCTCGATGCGGACCCACTCGTCCTCGGCGAGCAGGCGGGCTTGCACCTTGCCGCCGCAGGGCGTGAACTTGATGGCGTTGCCCAGGAGGTTCAGGAGCACCTGGCCGATCCGCTTGGGGTCCATCATGACCTTCGGTTCGCCGTCGTCCGCGCACTCCAGCCCGACGCCCGCGATGCTGGCCTGGGGGCGGAGGCTCTCGACTTCGTCGCGCATGAGCTGGCCGAGATCCGCCTCGACCTTGGCGAGTCCGAAGGTGCCGGCCTCCATGCGCGCGAAGTCCAAGAGGTCGTCCACGATGCGTCCCAGCCGCCGGACGCCGAGCTGGATCTGGTGGACGAAGGCCGACTGCTCGGGGGTCAAGGGGCCGCCCAGCTCGTCCTCGAGGAACTCGGCGTAGCCCATGATGGAGGTGAGGGGGGTGCGCAGCTCGTGGGAGGCGGTGTTGATGAAGTCGCCCTTGAGCCGGTCGAGCTCCTGGAGCTGGGCGATGCGCTCGGCCTGCTCGTGCTCGTCCTGGACGCGGTCCGTCACCTCGGTGCCGAAGAGGAAGACGCCCTGCACCTCGTCGTCGGGCCCCTTGGTGGGCAGGTAGGTCACGTCGTAGTAGCGATCGGTCCGCACGCCATCCTGGTCGTCCGGGATGAGCAGCCCCTTGGCGAGGAAGGGTTGCCCGGTCTGGAAGACGCCCTCGAGGCGTGGGCTGGGCCGCTCGACCGTGGTCAGGACGTCGTAGATGGACCTGCCCACCACCTGCTCCTGGGGCAGCCTCAGGAGGTGGCCATACTCGGCGTTGGCCCAGCGCACGATGCTCTGGCGATCCACGTAGATCATGGCGGCCGGCACCAGCCGCATGATCCGCGCGCTCTCGTCGTGCGCCCGGTGCAGCTCGGCCCGGGTCGCGGCGAGCTCGGCGAGCAGTTCCTCGCGCGTCATGTCCTCGTCCCGCATGGTTCCCCTTCGCATGATGTCATGACCCTTGCTCCTTTATATTCCCGCCCGCCTTCTGGTCGAGTGGCCCTGCTGCCAGGTTTCGTGTGAAGCTTCTGTGATGCGCGGCCGCTCTTGTCTCTTACTCGCCGACCCGTCGGCCGTCTGATACCATTGGGGCCTGGCGAGCAGATACTTCGAGGGACGCATGCAACGCAAGCAATTCGCCGTGATTGGCTTGGGACGCTTCGGCCGGGCCGTATGCCGCACGCTGGCCCTCCAGGGCCATGAGGTGCTCGGCATGGACGCAAGCGAGGACGAGGTCCGCACGGCCCATGCCGAGGGCATCGCCACGCACGTCATGCAGGCGGACTCGACGGACATGCGCTCCTTGGAGGAGGCGGGCCTCCGCGGCATGGACGCGGTGGTGCTCGCCATCGGCACCAACCTGGAGGCGAGCGTCCTGACGGTCCTGAACCTCATCGAGCTCGGGATCCCGCGGATCGTGGCCAAGGCCGCCTATGAGAATTACGGGAAGGTGCTGAAGCGGGTCGGCGGGGAGAGCCTACAGGTGGTCTACCCCGAGGCGATGATGGGTGAGCGGGTGGCGAACGCCCTGGGAGGAACGGCCATCCTCGAGGCCATCGAGCTTGATCCCGAGTACAGCATCGCGGAGGTGCCCGCCCCGCCCGAGGTCTACGGCATGTCGCTCGGCGAGGCGGACATCCGTGGTCGCTTCGGCGTCACGGTGATCGCCATCAAGGGCAAGGGGGGCGTGAACATCGCCCCCTTGCGAAACGATCGCATCCAGCCCGGCGACTTGCTCGCCGTGATCGGGACCAACGAGCGCCTGCGGGCCCTCCAGCGGTAGCCCATGAGCCTCGCCCCAGGCCATCCGGCGCGCTCCCTGAACGCCTTTCAGATCGTCATCATTGGCTACACGGTCCTCACGCTCGTGGGCTCCTTCCTGCTCGGCTTGCCGGCCGCGCACCGGGGCGGGCCGCATGCGTGGTACGACGACCTGTTCATGGCGGCCTCGGCGCTCACGACCACGGGGCTGGCTACGCTCGATCCGTCCACGCGCTACTCGGCCCTCGGCCAGGTCATGCTCATGGCGCTCATGGAGGTGGGGGGACTGGGCTACATGACGGTCTTCACCCTCGGCATGGTGGCCATCGGCCGGCGCATGGCCCTGCGCGATCGCCTCAACCTGCAAGAGGCGCTCGATCAGCCCGGCATGTCGGGGCTCGTCAGCTTCGTGAAGAGCATCGTGCGCTTCTCGTTGGCCATGCAGGCCATCGGGTTCGTCCTGATGCTGCCGGTGACCGTCCCCGAGTTCGGCTGGCGACAAGGCGCCTACGTCGCCCTGTTCCAGTCGGTGGCGGCCTTCACCAACGGCGGATTCGCCCTGTTTCCTGAAGGGGCCGTGCGCTGGCAGTCCCATGCCTACATGCTCCTGGTGCTGACCCTCTTGGTGGTCGTGGCGGGGCTCGGCTTCAACGTCAACCGCGAGCTGGTCAACCGCCACCTCCTGCGGCGGCCGCCGAACCCCCGCTGGAACCTGCTCATCGGGATCGTCGTGAGCTGGACGGCGGTGCTGCTGGTCCTGGCGACCTTGCTCTACTGGGTGAGCGAGGCCTTCAATCCCCGGACGCTTGGTCCGCTGTCCTGGGACCTGCAGCTCGTCAACTCGCTCTTCATGGCGGCCCAGCCGCGCTCGGGCGGCCTCAACAGCATCGACGTCGGGGCCATGAGCGAGGCGAGCCTGCTGATCACCATCCTGCTCATGTTCGTCGGCGGGGGGCCGGGCAGCACGGCGAGCGGCGTCAAGGTGACGACCATCGCCGTGGTGTGGGCGGCCATCCTGGCCTCGCTCCGAGGGCAGGACGACATCAACCTCTACTACTTCCGGCGCCGCATCGGTCATCGCCTGGTCTTTCGGGCCGTCACGGTCCTCGTCCTCACGACGGCCGCGATCGTGCTCATCACGGGCTTCCTCACGACCATCGAGCCGCACGCCTTCCTCGCCATCGTCTTCGAGACGGTGTCGGCCTTTGCGAACGTCGGCCTCTCGATGGGCATCACCGCCGAGCTGTCACCTGTGAGCAAGGTCGTTTTGGTCGTGGGCATGATCATCGGCCGGGTAGGCGTGCTGTCGGTGCTGCTCGCCATCTTCACGACCCGCCGCAAGACGACGCTACGCTATGCCGAAGAGCCTCTGTTGGTCGGGTAATCGGCCGCGGGGCCGACGGTGGGGACCATTTTCTGGCATACTGGCGAAGGTGAGGTAGGCAGGAGAGGGGCATGGCGCTTTTCTACGAGGAATGGCACACCGGGGCCCGGGAGACGATCCTGTGGCTGCACGGCGGCGGTGTGAGCGGGTGGGTCTGGCGTCCGCAGATCGACCGCATGGACGACTATCACCACCTGGTGCCGGACCTGCCCGAGCATGGCAAGAGCCTCCGGGAGCGCCCCTTCTCGATCGCCAAAACCGCGGAGCAGCTCGCGCGGCTCATCGAGCAGCATGCCCATTACAGCCGGGCCCATGTCGTGGGTCACTCCCTGGGCGCCCAGATCGCGGCCGAGCTCCTCGTGCGCCATCCCGAGCGCGTGGGGCGGGCGATCCTCTCGGGCACCCTCGTGCGCCCCGTCCCCGGGCTGAGCGGAGGGGCGTCCCGCCTCCTGACCGAGCTCGCCCTGCGGGCCTACATGCCCGTTCGGAACATGGCTTTCCTGGTGCGGGCGAACATGCGCGCCCAGGGGGTGCCCGAGGAGTTCCGCACCGAGTTCGCGGCCGACACCCGCCGCCTGACGGTGGGCCTCCTGCGCCGGGTGGTGTTCGAGGAGAACATGCGCTTTGGCCTGCCCGAGGGGATCGGGCGATCGCCCGTGCCCACGCTCGTCGTCGTCGGCGAGCACGAGCGGGAGGTCATCCGCCGGTCGGCCGAGGATCTGGTCCGGGCGTTGCCGAACGCGCAGGGGGCGGTGGCCCGGGGGCTCGGGCATGGCTGGAGCCTGGAGGACCCCGATCGCTTCACGGGCACCGTGCGCGCCTGGCTCAAGGGCGAACCCTTGCCAGCCGGATTGGACGCCTTGAGCCGTTAGGAGGACGTTTTGCGCATCCTGTCGCTGTTCCTGGTGCTGAGCCTGCTCCTGCAGACCCCGCTGTTGGCGGCCCCCCCGTACTCGCAGCCCATCCCCGGCGACTCCCGGGTCGTCTACCGGCTCGCATGGGTGGTGCCCGGGGTGCTGTTGCGCTCGGGGGCGGTCATCGTGGACGGCCGGAAGCTCGCGGACGACGCTCCGTCCGATCAAGCGGCGGTGGAAAGGGTCTACCTGGCCCTGAAGCGCAAGTACCGGGTCGCGGCCGTCATGAACCTGCGCTCGGAGTCGGCCGAGGATAGGGCGGCGGCCCGGGCCTGCGGCATGCGCTACGAGCACATGCCCATCACGGACGGCGCGGCGCCCACTCCCGAGCAGGTCGCGCGCTTCTTCCGCTTCGTCCGGACGGCCCAGGACCGGGGCGAGGTGGCCCTCTGGCACTGCGCGGGCGGCATCGGGCGCACGGGCGTGCTCGCGGCCATGCTCCGCCTCACGCAGGGCTGGAGCGCCCGCGATGCCGCCCAGGAGATGTTCGCCATGGGCCTGACCTACGCCCAGGCCGAGGATCACCTGCCCGCTCTCAATGCCTTCGCTCATTCTCTCGGTCGCCCGGCCTACTACCCGGCGGACTGGTCCTACGGGCGCCAATCGGCCCATGACTACCGGGCGGTGGCGCGCGACGTCGTGCGTCAGTAGAGCTTGGTGCGCAGGATGGTGAAGGTCAGGTAGACGCCCAGGACGAAGGCCGCCAGGAATCCCAGGAGGCCCAGGAGGGAGAAGCCGTACCATGCGGGCCCGACCTTGGTCGCGAGGATGATGGCCGAGGACATGGAGAGCCCCAGGAACATGGCCGCCAGCGCCAGTCGGTTGACATAACGCCCGATGGGCTGCAGGGAGTCCGCGAGCCCGATGTGCTCGAACTGGATCCGGATCCGGTTGTCCGAGCTCAGCCGGTCGAGGATGGTGTTGAGCCGACGGGGCAGCTCCATGGCCGTCTCGGCGGCCTCCATGGTCGAGTTGAGGGCGTTCATGGGGGCGTAGAGCTGGCCGGTCTGACGCGCGAGGATCTGGGGCAGGTAGGGCTGCATGAGCTCCAGGGGGTCCACGCATGGAGCGATCGCGGCCACGATCCCGTCAATCTGGGACAAGGCCTTGAACATCAGGGTGAGCTGGGGCTGGGCCCGCAGGTTGTGCTTGTTGCCGATCCGGACGAGCTCCATGAGGGCCTCGCCGATCTCGAAGCCGCTGTTGTTGAAGCGCGCCACCAGGCGACCGATGTCGAGCCGGTAGTCGTGGAAGCGGAAGTCGCGCCCGGGCTCGCTCATCTCGAGGAAGAGCTCGGCGGTCATGTCGCCCTGGCCGCCCACCATCGAGAGCAGGATCTTGGTGAAGCCCCGGCGGCTCCGGCTGTCCACGTAGCCCACCATGCCCCAGTCCAGGAGGTAGAGGTCGCGGTCCTTGGTGACGAGCACGTTGCCGGGGTGCGGGTCCGCGTGGAAGAAGCCGTCCACCGCGAACTGCTCGAGGCAGGCGCGCAAGAACTCCTCGGCAAGCTCCGGGTCGTCGATCCCGCCGTTTGGCTTCTGGCCGAAGACCCGCTCCATGGTGAGCACTCGCTCGGTCGAGAGCTCGGAAAAGACCCGGGGGACCTTGATGCGCGGGAAGTCCGCCAGGTGGCACGCCATCACCTGCATGTTCTCGCGCTCCTGCACGAAATCGAGCTCGGCCTTGAGCGATCGCTCCAGCTCCTCGACGATGCCCGCCACGTCGTAGAGCCGGCCCCACTCGAAGCGCGAGCAGAGCACCTGGGCGAAGGTGCGCAGGATCGGGATGTCGCGCCGGATGATGGCCCGGGCCTCGGGGCGCTGGATCTTGACGATCACCTGCTCGCCGGAGGGCAGGAGGGCCTCGTGGACCTGCGAGAGCGAGGCCGAGGCGAGGGGCGTCTCGTAGATGATGGCGAAGACCTCGTGGACGGGCCGATCCAGCTCGGTCTCGAGGATGACCTTGGCCGCGTCGAAGCCGAACGGGGGGACCTTGTCCTGCAGCTTCACCAGCTCGCGGATGTAGGCGGGCGGCAGGATGTCCGGACGCGTGGAGAGCACCTGCCCGAACTTGATGAAGGTCGGCCCCAGCTCCTGAAGGGCCAGGCGCAGGTTGAGGGCCCGCGTCTCCTCGGGCAGGGCGTCCGGATGCGGCCGCTCCACGCCCTTGGGCACGAGCCGGCTGCCGCGCTCCTCCAGGAGGTCGGCCATGCCGTACTTCGCCAGGACCCGGAGCATCTGGCGGTAACGTCCGAACGAGAGTTTCAGCAATGCTCTCCCCCCTTCTCAGCATCTTAGGCAAGTCGGGGGGCGGCTCACAAGGGATGCTGGGATGGTCGGGAAGAGTGGTTGGCATCCCGCGTGGAATCGGGTAGGGTGTCGGAAAGAGGAGGAGCCATGGACCACCTGCCCCCCGTCGACTCCCTCAGCCTGCACGAGGCCGTCGGCCAGCTCATCTGCCCGACGCTCTTCGGGGGCGATCGCCAGGGCCGCGTCTACGACCCGGTGGCCGCCCGCAACGACCTCGAGCGCTACGGCTGGGGCGGCTACATCCTCTTCCATGGCAGCAAGGCGGAGGTCTCCGAGCGCGTCTCGGACCTCCAGGAGGCCGCCCGGATCCCCCTGCTTGTCGCGGCCGATCTGGAGCACGGCGCGGGCCAACAGGTCGCGGGCCTTTCCGTGTTCCCGACGGCCATGGCCTTCGGGGCCGCCCGCGAGCCCGCGCATGCCTACGAGCTGGGGGCCTGGACCGCGCGCGAGGCCCTCTCGGTGGGCATCAACTGGGTGCTCGCGCCGGTGGCGGACGTGACCAACAACCCCCTCAACCCCATCATCAACATCCGCAGCTTCGGAGGGGATCCGGCGCTGGTCGCCCGGCTGGTCGAGGCCTTCGTCTTGGGCTGCCAGTCCCAGGGGGCGCTCGCCTGCGCCAAGCACTTCCCCGGCCACGGCGACACCTCGACCGACTCGCATGCCAAGCTCGGGGTGGTCACGGCCGAGCGCGCCCGCCTCGCCCAGGTCGAGCTGCCCCCCTTCCAGGCGGCCATCGGGGCGGGGGTCGCGAGCGTCATGACGGCCCACCTGGCCGTGCCGGCGCTCGACGCTCCGGACGTGCCCGCCACCCTGAGCCCGGCCATCCTCACGGACCTCCTGCGCCGGGAGCTCGGCTTTTCGGGGCTCGTCGTCACCGATGCCCTGGTCATGGGCGGCATCACCCGGACGCTCGATCCCGTGGATGCCGCCGTGCTGGCCGTCCGGGCGGGCTGCGACATGCTGCTCATGCCCCCGGACCCGGCTTTGACCTTCGAGGCCCTGTACGAGGCCGCGCGATCCGGGCGCCTCGACGAGCGTCGCGTGTACGAGGCCGCGGGCCGCGTGCTCGCGGCCAAGGCCCGCTTGAGGCGCCCCCCGCACGAGCCCCTGAAGCCCACGCCGGAGGCCCTCGCCCGTCACGTGGCGGCCCAGGCCATCACCCTCGCCAAGGGCGACGCCGGCCGGGCCCTGCCCGAAGGCACGTTCTGCCTGGCAATCGACGACGGGGTGGAGTCCGAGCGCCTGGATGTCTGGCGCCATGCCCTCGAGGCGCTGGGCCTGCGCGCCAGCGCGGTGGTGACGGCAGGCACGAGCCCCGCCATCTGGGCCGAGCTCTTGGCCGAGGCCGGACGGGCCCCGGCGGTGCTCGCCGGGGTGTTCTCGCCCATCCGCGTGAGCAAGGAGCGCAGCCTCATGCCCCCGGAGCTCGTCGAGCCCCTGCGGCGCCTCGCGGCCGCCCACCCCATGACGCTCGTGTCCTTCTCGAGCCCCTTTCTGGTGGCGCAGGTGCCCGAGGCCGCCCGCTGGGTGCTCGCCTACGGAAGCCGACCGGTCCAGATCGAGGCCGCGCTTGCGGGGTTGCGTGCCGGGGAGTTTCCTGGCCGCTTGCCCGTTACGCTGCCGGAGCTGCCTCTGCCCGCGCTGGGCAAGGCATGGGACGGATCCACCGGTCCATCATTCGCCTGATGGGGAAACGATCCGCAGATTTCGCAGATTTTGGGGATTGAGGGTCTTTCTCACCCAATCTGCGTCATCTGCGAAATCTGCGGATCCGTCACCCCTAAGCCCCGTTGAGGGGCAGCGTAAACCAGAACGTCGTCCCCACCTCCGGCGTGCTCACGACCCCGATGCGGCCACCGTGGGCCTCGACGAGGGCCTGGGCGATGGAGAGGCCGAGACCGGCGCCGCCCACCTCGCGCGTCAGGCTGGTGTCGACCTGGTAGAACTTCTGGAACACGTGCGTCAGGCGCTCTGCGGGGATGCCGATACCCGTGTCGCGGATCTCCACCCGGATCTCGCCCGGGATCCGGGCGGCCGCGACGCTGATCCGGCCGCCCGGACGCGTGAACTTGAGGGCGTTGCCGAGCAGGTTCATGAGCACTTGGCCGATCCGTTCGGGATCCATGCGCACGGGGAGGGGCCCCGTGAGCTCGGTCTCGACCTCCAGCTGACGGCTGGCGGCCTGGGGCCCGAGGCCCGAGACGATCTCGCCGATGGTCTCCGCCAGGTCCGCCGTGCGCATGTTGAGCGTGAAGGTGCCGGCCTCGAGCCGGGCGAAGTCCAAGAGGTCGTTGATGATGCGCTCGAGGCGCGCGGCCCCTTCCTCGATCTGGCAGACGTAGCCGTGCTGATCGTCGTTGAGAGGACCGGAGAGCTCGTCTGCCAGGAACTCCGCATAGCCCTTGATGGATGAGAGGGGCGTGCGCAGCTCATGGGAGACGGCGCTGACGAACTCGGTCTTGATGCGATCGAGCTCTCGGCTCTGCTGCAGCTCGGCCTCCCGACGGGCGAGCTCGGCCTCGGCCTGCCGCAGCTCGGTGGTGTCCTGGATCGTGCCGCGCGTATAGAGCGGCCAGCCCATTTCGTCGTGGCCCACCTCTCCCTGGATGTGCAGCATGCGCACCGTGCCGTCGGGCCGCGTGATGCGGCAGTCCAGGTTCAGGGGCGCCTGGGCGTCGATGGCCCGGCGCAGGGTCTCGATCACGCGCGAGCGATCGTCCGGGTGCAGGGAGACCTCGAAGGTCTTGAGGCCCGGCTCGACGGAGTGGGGCTCGTACCCGAGGAGCCGATAGATCTCGTCGGACCAGGTCGTCCGGCCGGTCAGGAGGTCCTCTTCCCAGTGGCCGATGTGGGCGATGCGCTGGGCCGCGGCCAGGCTTGCTGTGGTGCGACGCAGGGCCTCTTCGGCCTCTTGGCGGTGGAAGACGTTGGCCAGCATGTCGGCCACGATGGACAGCAAGGCGCGCGTCTCGTCCGACCAGGTCTTGGGGCTCCGGACGGCATCGAACCCCAGAAAGCCGATGACCTGGCGCTCATAGACCAGTGGGACGGCGAGGAGCGACTGGATGCCCTGCATCAAGAGCACCTCCTGGGCCCGCGCCGCCTCCTCCGGGATGGCCGTGACGTCCGGGAGGTGAATGGCCTCGTGGCGCCGCAGGCGCTCCAGCCACCACGGGAACTTCGCGCTGGGCAGGTGCTGCAGCTTGGTCATCTGGGGCTCGATGCCCGGCCGGCACCACTCATGGGTGTTGTTCAGGTAGCGGCCCTCTTCCGAGAAGCGGAAGACGTAGGCGCGGTCCACCCCCGCGAACTCCCCGATCTCCTGGAGCGCCTGCAGCACCCCCGCGTCGACCTCAGGGGGGGAGAGCCGGTTGAAGTGCGTCGACAGGCGCATGATGAGGGCCTCGAGCGTGAGGCGATCCGCCAGGCTGCGCTCGGCGCGCCGTTGCTCGGTGATGTCGTGCCCGATGACGTTGAGGTGATCGAGCTTGCCGGCGGGCTCGTAGTGGGCCCAGACGACCCACTTGACGCTGGTCGTGGGCCCTTTGAGGCTCACGAGCTCGCCTTCTTGCTCCCAGTGCTCCGCATGCCGGGCGACCTCCCGGGTCATGGTCGCCTGGAGGCTCTGGCGGTCCTCTGGTGAGACGAACTCCCAGAGGCTCCGACCCAGGCACTCCTCGGGGGAGAGGCCCAGGGAGGACGCGGCCGAGGGAGAGACGTACAGCATTCGACCTGCCGGGTCCACCTGGACCAGCAGGTCGTCGAGCTCGCCCTCGATCTCGTGCAGCGCGTCGCTCACCCGTTGGATCCTCGCTCGGCACGTCTTGCGCCAGTCCAGCATGGCGCAAGGACGGGGTGGTTCCTACGGGTGGATCGGAGAAGATTCGGGCCCGGCGTTAGCCCCGGGCTGCCTGCGGATAGGCGCCGAGCAGCCGCACGAAGCGCACGTGCTCCGCAAGGCCCTCCAGGGCCGCCATGCCCTCAGGGCCGAAGGCGTCCCCCTCGAAGTCGAGGTAGAAGTGGTATTCCCACGGCGTGGCCCGGGTGGGACGGCTCTCGAGCTTGGTCAGGTTGAGGCCTGCTGCGGCGAAGGCCCCGAGGCAGCCGTGGAGGGCGCCGGGGCGGTTGGCCGTGGCGAAGACCAGGGACGACTTCTGGCTGGGCAGATCGTCCGGGCGATCGCGGGAGATGACGAAGAAGCGCGTGGTGTTGTCCGGCCGGGTCTGGATGTCCTCCGCCACGACCGAAAGGCCGTAGAGTAAGGCGGCATGGGCGCTCGCGATGGCGCCTTCGGCGGGCGCGCGGCGTTCGGCGAGCAGGCGGGCGGCTCCTGCGGTGTCGTGCGCCACCCGGGCCTCGATGCCGTGCTCCTTGAGGAAGGGGGCGCACTGCGCGAGGGCCTGCGGGTGCGAGTAGCACCAGCGAACGTCCTCCAGCCGGGTGCCGGGTTGAGCCATCAGGCAGTGGCGGATGTTGAGCATGACCTCGCCGACGATTTGCAGGTCGTGCTCCAGGAGCAGATCGTAGTTCTCGAGGATGCTGCTCGCCAGCGAGTTCTCGATGGGCACGACGCCGGTCTCGACCTCCCCGGTGGCGACGGCCCGGAAGACCTCCTCGAAGGAGCCGCACGGGACCGCCCGTGCCGCGGGCCCGAAGTGGAAGCGGAGGGCCGCCTCGCTGTAGGCTCCGGGCTCTCCTTGAAAGGCGACCGATGGGGGCATGGGGCCTCCTGCTCGTGATGGTAGACTGGAGCTATCCCTTGCTTGGAGGATGCGCTCATGTTTCATACCCTGACGGTGGACACCCGAGCCCGGGAGACCTTCGTGGACGTCACGGCCTGGGTGCGGCAGCAGGTGGACGAGTCCGCGGTCCAGGAGGGGCTCGTGCTGGTCATGAGCCCGCACACGACGGCGGGCATCACGGTCAACGAGAACTCGGATCCCGACGTGCCGCGCGACATGCTGCACTGGCTCCGGACCCGGATCCCGCAGGACGGGGAGTTCCACCATGCCGAGGGCAACGCGGACGCCCACCTCAAGACGAGCTTCGTGGGCGTGAGCCAGGTCTTGCCCGTTCACGAGGGCAAGCTGGTGCTCGGCACCTGGCAGGCCATCTACCTAGCCGAATTCGACGGGCCGCGCAGCCGCAGGGTGCACGTCCACATCGTCGGCCACCCCATCTTGCCCGACGTGCTGTAGGGAATTGCGCCAACCCGGCCCGCCTTGCTACACTGGAAGGCCTCGGGAGGTGTGGCCGAGTGGTTTAAGGCTCTTGTCTTGAAAACAAGCGTGGTGTCACAGCCACCGTGGGTTCGAATCCCACCGCCTCCGCTGGCGCCCTCCGCAAGGGGGGCGCTGTTTCATGCCCGCTCCCGCGCCTCGGGGGAGACGGCGTAGCGCATGAAGAGCTCGTCGCCTTCCTGGTGGATGGACAAGAGCCGGGCCTCCACGAGGCTTTCCGGGCTCGGGCCCTCGATCATGGTGGCCATGCCCTTGCCCCCGTGGATCTTCGGTGCGAGCGTGAAGAAGATCTCGTCCAGCGTGCCGGCCGCGACCATGGCCCCGTTGAGCGTGGGGCCCCCGATCGAGTAGCAACGCCGGATGCCGTACTGCGCATAGAGCGTGCGGGCGAGCTCGCCCATGTCGAGGGTCGCCCCCGGCATGACCAGGACCTGGGCATGGGCCTCGAGCCGGGCGCGATCGGCGGGGTCGGATCCCTCGGAGACCACCACGAGCACGTTTTCGCGCCCGCCCCGGAACACCCGCAGCGACTCGGGCAGTCCTCCCCGCCCGCTCACGATGATCCAGAGCGGCTTCGGACGCAGGTCCGCTTCCCGGCGCCGGGCCGCCTCGTCCGGGTCGATCCGGGGATAGGGGATGTCGTCGGCGACCATGACGCCCGCGCCGGCGAGGACGGCGTCCGCGTGGCGGCGCAGCTCCTTGAAGAGGGCGTGATCCCACTCCGAGCCGACCGTCCAGGTGGTGCCCGGGGCCCCGAAGACCGCCTTGCCGTCCAGCGAGACGATCATGTTCACCCAGGTGTAGGGGCGATCGCCCGCCCCCGCCGGGAAGTCCCAGGACGCCGCGAGCCGGGCGAGGTCCACCTCGCCCGGCCCGGCATGTCGGTCGAAGAGGCGGCGCACCTACTCCTCGTCGGTCTCGACGGCGGCCGCCGCGGACATGACCTTGAGGAGCTGGGCCATCTGCTCGGTCGGCGCGTGGGCCTGGACCCGCTCGGCCAGCTGCGCGATGATCCGCGCGTCGGCGACCTCCATCTCGATGTAGTAGGGGTACTCGGGGATGTCGTCCGGGTCGAACCAGCTCGCGAACTCCCGCACCAGCCGCTCGGCGTCCGGATAGGGCAGGCTGCTCGCGTCGAGCGCCCGGCCCACCTGGTCGCCCAGGGCCTTGGCGGCCTCGTGGATGACGCCCGCCTCGGCCTCGCTCTCGAGGATGATCCGCACGCGCACGCCGTCCTCGCCCTCCGCGGCCTGGAGGTCCGCCTCCTCTTCGAGGATGGTCAGGGGCCGCTCGATCTTGTCGTAGAGGCGCTCGACGATGGTGTGGATCCGGAAGGCGTCGTTCTCGTCCAGGCCCTCGATGGCGTCGTCCAGGGGCGTGCCGTTGGCGAGGGCCTCGGCGACCTCGGGGAACTGGGTCTCGACGTAGGCCGCCAGGGCGTCGTGGAGGATGCTGAGCTCCACCAGGTCGAGCTCCAGGAGGTCGACGGTGAGATGCGAGAGATCGAGCTTGACGTTCATGCGGGTGCTTGGGTCCTTTCCGGGTGGGGTCCATGAAATGCTACCACACTGGCGACCGGGCCTACCGGAGGGCTTAAGGCCCGCTTCCCGCTTGGATTCCGGTGCGCGGGCGGCCACAATGGCCCTGTGTTTCCGTCAAAGGGGGCCTTCATGGAGTGTCAGAACTGCCGCGTACGCCCGGCCACGGTCCACATTCGCCAGCACGTCAACGGGGTGGAGCAGACCCTCGACCTGTGCAACCACTGCGCGAGCGCGATGCAGAGCGCCATCGCCGGTGGTCAGGCGGGCTTCGGAGGGCTGGAGGCGCTCTTCGAGAGCCTGTTCGGTCCGCGGCCCCGCGGCCGCGAGAACCTCCTCAACCGGCTCGCGGAGGACTCGAAGCGGGTCGTGCAGCGGGCGGCCCAGATCGCCCTCGCCTGGGGCCACGACATGATCACCACCGAGTTCCTGTTGCTCGCCCTCCTGCAGGAGGACACCCGCGCCAAGGACCTCCTCATGCAGGCCGGCATGTCGTCCGAGAAGGCCGAGGAGCGGCTCGGCGAAGTGGTGCGGCGCCAGGCCCCCATGAAGGCGTCCAAGGTGGGCCTCGCGGCCCGGGTCAAGCGGGTCATCGAGATCGCCAACATGCAGGCCATCGAGCTCGGGCACGGCTTCATCAGCCCGGAGCACCTGCTCATCGGCCTCTTGATGGAGGCCGAGAGCTTCGCCTCCCAGCTGCTCGCCAGCGAGCGCCTGAACCCCGAGACCATGCGCCAGCACCTGGAGTCCATGCCGCACGGCCAGGCCCCGGAGGGCGCGGGCGGCCTGCCGCCCAACCTCACGCGCTACGCGCGGGACCTCACGGCCCTTGCGGGCGCGGGCAAGCTCGACCCCATCATCGGCCGCGACGCCGAGATCAACCGGGTGGTCCGCATCCTCTCGCGCAAGACCAAGAACAACCCCGTCCTCATCGGCGAGCCGGGAGTCGGCAAGACGGCCATCGCCGAGGGCCTCGCCCAGAAGGTCGTCTCCGGCGAGGTGCCGGACGTCCTGCACGGAAAGCGGGTGCTGTCCCTGGATCTCGGCTCCATGGTGGCGGGCACCAAGTTCCGCGGCGAGTTCGAGGAGCGTCTCAAGGGCATGATGGACGAGATCCGCCAGCTCCAGGGCCAGATCATCCTCTTCATTGACGAGCTGCATACGATCGTGGGGGCGGGGGCCGCCGAGGGCGCCATGGACGCCTCGAACATGCTCAAGCCGGCGCTCTCCCGCGGCGAGCTGCAGTGCATCGGGGCCACCACCCTCGACGAGTACCGCAAGCACATCGAGAAGGACGCCGCCCTCGAGCGCCGCTTCCAGCCCGTCATGGTCTCCGAGCCGACACCCGAGCAGGCCATCGAGATCCTGCGCGGCCTGCGCGACTCCTACGAGGCCCACCACCGGGTCAAGATCGCGGACGACGCCGTCCTCGCGGCCGTCGAGATGTCGGACAAGTACATCGCGGACCGCTTCTTGCCCGACAAGGCCATCGACCTCATGGACGAGGCGGCCGCCATGGAGCGCCTCAACAGCCGGGCGGGCAGCGACGTGCTCAAGAACCTGGAGGCGCGCTTCGCCCAGCTGGAGCAGGAGAAGCAGGCGGCTGTGACCGGGGAACATTACGAGGACGCGGCCAAGGTCAAGCAGGAGCTCGACTCCGTGCGGGTGGAGCTCGAGCGGGTGCGCCGCGACTGGGTGGCCTCGCGCGGGACCACCGAGCCCATGGTCACCACCGACTCCGTCGCGGCGGTGGTGAGCGAGTGGACGGGGATTCCCGCCAACCGGCTGGCGCAGGAGGAGCGTGAGCGCCTGCTCGAGATGGAGAGCGCCATGCAGCGCCGGGTCATCGGCCAGGAGGAGGCTCTCAAGGCCGTCTCCGAGGCCGTCCGCCGGGCGCGCGCGGGCCTCAAGGACCCCAACCGTCCCATCGGCTCGTTCATCTTCCTGGGGCCCACGGGCGTGGGCAAGACCGAGACCGCCCGGGCGCTCGCCGAGTACCTCTTCAACGACGAGCAGGCCATGATCCGCTTCGACATGAGCGAGTACATGGAGAAGCACGCCGTCAGCCGCCTGGTGGGGGCGCCTCCGGGCTACGTGGGCTACGAGGAGGCGGGACAGCTCACCGAGGCCGTGCGGCGCAAGCCCTACTCGGTGGTGCTCTTCGACGAGATCGAGAAGGCCCACCCGGACCTCTTCAACATCCTCTTGCAGATCCTCGACGACGGGCGGCTCACGGACTCCAAGGGCCGCACGGTGGACTTCAAGAACACCGTCGTCATCATGACCTCCAACGTGGGCGCCCAGCAGATGTTCGCGGGCGCCACCCTGGGTTTCCGTGGCCTCCAGCCCGAGGACGCCCAGGGCGCCAACTGGGAGCGGATCAAGACCACGGTCGAGGACGCCATGAAGCAGGCCTTTCGGCCCGAGTTCCTCAACCGCATCGACGAGACCATCGTCTTCCACCCGCTGAGCCAGGCCCAGATCCTCCAGATCGTGGACCTGATGCTCGAGACGACCCGCCGCAAGTTGCACAGCCAGAACATCAAGCTCACGCTCACGCAGGCCGCCAAGGAGCAGCTCGCCCAGGTGGGCTACGACCCCACCTTCGGGGCGCGGCCCCTGCGCCGGGCGATCGCCCGCCAGATCGAAACCCCCCTCAGCCACCTCATCCTCGCGGGCGAGTTCGCCGAAGGGGACACGATCACCGTGGACGTGGCGAACGAGACCTTCACCTTCTTCAAGGCGCCGGTGGGGGCGGAGGCGTCCCGGGAGACCCGGGGCTAGCGCTCGGCGGGCTGCCAGCGCACCTCGCGCTGGACCATGGGCACCTTGCGGGTGACGGTGCGGCCGCCGGCCTTTAGGACCACCGTCACTTTGGCCTGCTTGGAGAAGGGGTAGCGGCAGAGGATCTGGGTGCTCGTCGACTCGAGGACCTGGACCTTGCGGTCATTGACCATGACGGCCTCCACCTGCTCGGGGAAGCCGTCGCCCACCACCACGAGCACGCGATCGCCCTCGTGGCGCCCCATGACCGTCCCCAGGATGCGCGGGCCGGGGGCAGGCGACGGCGTCTGGGCGAGCACCACGGGCAGGGCGTCGTAGGAGAGCTCCGCCGCGTCGGGCACGGCCCCTGCGGGCAGCACCGTGACCTCGCTCAGGGAGAAGGGGATCACGGGCTGGCGCGAGCCGTTCTCGAAGCGCAGGCGCAGGGCCTTGACCTCGCGCAGGGAGCCGAAGGCCCGGACGGCCGGCTTGTCCGTGCGGTTCTGGAGGTCCTTGAGGACGGTCTCGAAGGTCTCGCCGTCCTTGGAGACGTCCACGTGGTAGTAGGTGCTGGCCGGCATGGGGGCCATGGTGACGACCACGCCCATGATCGGGGTGGCGGCATCCAGCCGGAAGGTGATCCAGGCGGGCTCGCGGCGGGCGAGGCCGAGCCAGGTGGTGCTGCGATCGCCGTCCACCGCGTCCGGCCCCTTGGCCCGGTTGTGGGAGGCTGCGACGAACGTGAGCTTGGGGGCAGGCGTCTGGGCCGACGCGGGTGCCATCAGGGGCAAGAGGAGGGCGAGCAGGAGGCCAAGGCGCAGCACGAGGACCATTTGCAACTCCTTGCGTCATCTAGCGAACGAGGGATCCCGGGCGAACTCCTAGTCCAATACCCAGATCTCCCGGATCTTGTCCAGCATGAAGCGTCGATCCTCGGAACGCAGGTGGCAAAAGGCCTCCACCTGGTCGCCGGCGAGCTGGCGGGGATCGATGGTGCGCCGGGTGCGACCGGTGGTCGGGGCCAGGTACTCGATCTCCAGCTGCTTGCGCTCCTTGATGGCGGCCTGCACCAGATCCGCGACCGTCGCGCTCGGCAGGTCACGGCCGCCGCGCTCCCGACGGCGCAGGGGGCCCGTCTTCTTGCCCGTCGGCTTGGGGATCTGCTGGTTGATGGCCATGGGCAGGCGCTGGCCTGCTCCGAAGTCCAGGATGAGCAGGTCCTTGGCGGCGCTCTTTGGCCCCTGCGCCTCGTCGGGCTCCGGGTTGATCACCCCGACGCGCGGCCAGTAGCCGTACTCCTTGAGGGCCGCGACCAGCCGCGAGTAATCCTTGCGGGCGACGATGAGGGCGGTGGGAGCGACCTCCCCGTGGAAGAAGGTCGCGAGCTTGGGGTGGGCCTTGAGCTCCTTGGCGAGCGCCTTGTCGGCCACCCGCATGAGGAAGACCTCCCAGAAGGTGATCCGGCCGTAACGCTCGGCCCAGTCCGAGAGCGTCATCTGCACGTTCTGGGGCAGCTCGGCCTCCGAGTGGCTCCTGAGGAAGTCCAGGAGCGCCTGGACCTCCCAGCCGTGCTCCATGGCGCGCTGCACCGAGGCGTCCGTGAGCCGGTACCGCGAGACGACGTCCGCCCGCAAGAGCTCCGCCACCTGGTCGAGCCGGTGCCGCACCGACAGGTCGAGCGTGCGCGGCACGAGCACCTCGTAGTTGGGCTGCAGCAGGAAGGTGCTCGTCACGGGCGGCTGGTAGTCCCGCGCGACCGGGTCCGGGCGGGTCGGGTCCACCTCCTGGGGGATCCCCAGGAGGGTCGCCCCCAGGTCCGTGAGCCGGAAGCTCACGGGCTGGAGGTGAGCGTCCAGGGAGAGGTCGATGAGGCTCTGATAGGCGAGGGCCTTGAAGGCGTCCGCCATGGCTGTTGGAGCCTTGCCGTACCACGCCTGGACGAGCGGGACGAGGCCCGCGACGTCGTACCAGACGCCCGGCTCACAGGTGGCGAGCACCCGCACCAGCACGCGCTGCTCGTAGCGCCAGCCCGCCCTGAGGCAACGGTGCTCCCAGAAGTTGAAGATCGCGCGGGCCTGGTCGAGGGGGCCCAGGGCGAACCAGCGTGGCACGCCCGTCGAGACGACGACCTTGCCGTCGCGGCTCCGGAGCACGAGCTGGCTGGCGGTGCAGAAATCGAACAGGAAGGCGAAGCGCGGAGGGTAGCTCCCGTCGGCCGGGGCCCGCTCCTGGATCTCCAGCTTGGGCAGGAGGACCTTCTCGAGCTGACGCTTGTAGATGAGGCGCGTCTGCTGCGTGAGCGGCGGCGGATCCTTCTCGATGGCCGTGAGCAGCGTGTAGAGGTCCCGATGCAGCGCCATCTCCTCGGAACGGTAGGTCCGGGGCGCCTCCGCGCTCGGCGTCAGGAGGGCCGGCCGCGTCAGGCCGCGCAGCGCCACGAGGCGCTCGGCGAGGTCGGTGGGGACAAACAGGGTGATGTCGTTGCTCCAGCCGCGCGAGCAGAAGACGAGCCCGGAGTGCGACAGGGTGTAGAGGGCCTCCTGCGCGTCATGGCGCTCGATGCCCTGACGCCGGGCGAAGTCCAGGAGCTCGCGATCGCTCGCGCCGTTGCCCGAGAAGAGCGCCATCCAGAGCAGGTCCCCCTCGAGGTCGCTGAGGTCCGCCAGGAGGGTCTGCAGGTGCGGCAGGGCGAGGAAGCGATCCGCGAGGGCCTGCCACGCGGCATGGTCCGCGCTCCGCATGGGGGGCACGCCCAGCTTGTGGCAGACGAGCTCCTGGAGCCACGACCCGCCCGATTCGAGGTAGTCCGCGTAACGGGGCATCCGATCTTCCTTCCGCGACACGCTCGCCAAATTCCCTATTGTATCGCATCCCGTGGGTCGGGGCGGAGGCTAGCCGGCGAGGCTCCGGGCCATGACGGACCCCAGGTAGCAGGCCAGAAGCCCGCCGCCCACGCTCGCGACCACGTTGAAGAGGACCGCGGACCAGCGCGCGGCCTCCATGAGGCGCAGCGTCTCGAACCCGAAGGTCGAGAACGTCGTGAAGGCCCCGAGGAAGCCGTAGGTCGCGAACAGCCAGACCCCCCGCGGGATCGCGACCACCCGGTCGCGGGCGAGCGTGGCGAGGAAGCCGAGGAGGAGGCAGCCCACCAGGTTGATGACGAGCGTCCCGTACGGGAACTGGCCGCCCGTCGCCTGGATCACCCAGCGGTCCGTGACGTAGCGGGTGAAGGCGCCGAGCCACCCGCCGAGGCCGATCATGACGAAGTCGCGCATCTCTCCCCCAACAAAAAAGGCCCCTGCAGCCCGAACGGGCCACAGAAGCCATCAGTCTCACGACGGTTCGGCCGCAAGCGGCCAGGCGAGCTTCATCGCCAGGGCGATTCTAGCCCCCGGCGGGCGGCGCGTCAAGGCTGACGGGCGGGCTCTCGGTCGACGGCGGGGCGCCGGCGGCGGCCCACTCGTTCCAGAGCACCATCCAGATGGCGAGCACGGCCGGACCGATGAAGAGGCCGATGAGCCCGAAGGTCGCCAGGCCCCCCAGGAAGGCGAAGAAGACCTGCAGGTAGGGCAAGCGGGTGGCGCCGCTGATGACCAGGGGGCGCACCAGGTTGTCGACGCTGCTGACGGCGAGCGCCCCCCACGCGACCAGGACGAGCCCCTTGACCAGGGAGCCCGTGGCGATGAGCCACACGGCCGACGTGCCCCAGATGAGCACCGCGCCAAAGGGGATGAGGGCCGTGACGGCGGTGGCCACGCCCAAGAGGATGGGGGCATGCAGCCCGACGATGGCAAAGCCGATGCCTGCCGTCACGCCCTGAGCGGCGGCCGCCAGGATGACGCCTGCGAACACCGCCCGCATGGCGTCCTTGGTCGGCTGCACGAGGCGCCCCACCGACGGGCCCAAGAGGTAGGTGAAGACCGCCCGCGCCTGGACCCGGTAGCGATCGCCGTTCCGGTACAGGAAGAAGAGCGTGAAGAGGGCGATGGCCCCCTGCAAGAGGGTGTCGCCCGCCGCCGCGAGCACCCGGGTGCCGGGCCGGGCCAGGGAGACCAGCCAGTCCCGGCCGGGGCCCGAGCCGCTGCGCGCGGCTGCGATCGCCTCCTCGTAGGCGTTGACCACGGCCGGGAAGCGGTTGAGCCAGCCCGGCGGCGAGGGGGGCGAGGACAGGATGTGCATCAGCGAGTTGAAGGCGGGGCCCACCTCTTTCAAGAGCGAGGCCACGATGAACGAGAACGGGACGGCGATGGCCGCCACGACCACCAGGCACATGAGGACGGCCGAGACCGTGGCGTTGCCCTTGCAGAGGTCGCGGAGCCGGCGGTACAGGGGCCACGTCACGGCCGCCAGGATGAAGGACCAGGCGATCGCCTCCCAGAAGGGCCTGAGGAGGGCGAAGGTGACGATGAAGAGTCCCGTGTAGCAGACGGCCCACAGGAAGGTGCGCGAGGAGAGGTTGCCGATCATGAGTTCCTCCGGACGGTACGGCCCCATCTTACCGCGAGCGAGCAAGCGTTGCACGGTCCCGCCAAGGTGGCCAACGAAGCTCGGCGCCCCCGCCGTGGCGCCCGGCGCCCCGATTGCGGACACTGGGAGAAACGTCGCTGCAACGCCGGAGGGACCCATGACCGCTCATCGCCCGCTAGTAGCCCTCGTCCTGGCCCTGTCCCTCTGGCCCGCGCCGGCCCTCGCCCAACCGGTGGCGATTGCCCGCAAAGCGGTCACGATCAACCGCCGACCGGTCAAGGCGATCGTGGTCTCGGCGGACCTCAAGGATGCCCAGACGCTCGTGTCCATGCGCTTCGCGCACGGCGGGGTCCCCCAGCACCGCTGCCACGAGGGCTTCCAGGCCTTCACGCAGGCCTCGCGGGCGGCAGCCGTGGTCAACGGCACCTTCTTCAGCGTCTCGACCTTCGACACCCTCGGCAACACGGTAGTGGACGGCCGGCTCGTCCAGTACCGGGACTGGGACACCCGCGGCACGTCCTTGACCATCGACCGGAGCGGCAAGGCTAGGATCCAGACCATCCGGACCGAAGGGCTGCCCGATTACCGCACCGCCTGGCTGTCCTTCGCCGCGGGGCCGCGCCTGGTCAAGGACGGCCAGGTCTGGCTCCGGCCGTGGTTCGAGGGCTTCCGCGATCCCTCCGTGTTCGGGCGCGCCCCGCGGACGGCCGTGGGCCTGAGCCGGGATCGCCGGCGCCTGATGTTCGTGACCTTCCCGGAGCGCATCACGCTTCAAGAAGAGGCCGAGGCCATGCGGAGGCTCGGCGTGCACGACGCCCTCAACTTGGATGGCGGCCCCTCGGTGGGCATGGCCTACCGGGGCAAGATCGTGGCCAAGCCTCACTGGGGGCTCACCAACGCCGTTGTCGTCTACGATCGGGCGCACCCGGCGCCCAAGAGCCTCAAGAAGGCCCATCGCCTGGCCCACCAGCGGGGCCGGTAGCCAAAGACCAGGCCGGAGTCCCGCGGGACTCCGGCCGCCGAGCGTGAACGCTAGTAGGTCACGAGGCTGAAGACGTCGTGGCCCTTGAGGCGATCGCGCCCGTTCAGGAAGCCCAGCTCGATGAGGAAGCCGAGGCCCGCGACCTCGCCGCCCAGCTTGTTGACGAGCTCGACGGCGGCCGAGGCGGTGCCGCCGGTGGCGAGCACGTCGTCGATGATGAGCACCCGCTCGCCCGGCCGGACGGCGTCCGTGTGGATCTCGAGGGCGTCGGTGCCGTACTCGAGCTCGTACTCGCAGCGGTGGGTCTCATGGGGCAGCTTGCCCGGCTTGCGGACGGGGATGAAGCCCGCCTTGAGGGCGTAGGCGATGGCCGCGCCGAAGATGAAGCCGCGCGACTCGATGCCCACCACGTGCGCGATGTCGGCCGCGGCGAAGTGGCGCGCCACCTGGTCGATGGCGTCGCGCAGGGCCGCGGCGTCCTGCATCAGGGGGGTGATGTCCTTGAAGCTCACGCCCGGCTTGGGGTAGTCCGGGATCTCCCGGATCTTGGCGGCCAGGTGCGCGTTGTCGGCGGTCATCATCGTCTCGAAGCCTCTTTTCTCCCTCGGCGGGGCCCTCCCGCCCCTCCAATCGTAAGCCGCGAGGGCCGGACTTGTCCATCCGGCCCTCGCAAACGGTTTTGGGCATGGCGACCTAGGGGCCGCCGTGGGGTCAGTCGCGCGCCAGGCCCACGACCCGCGGCGAGGCGTACTCCGAGAGGTCGTACACGTTGCCGTCGCCGCAGCGCACCACCGGAGCCAAGGGGTGCTCCGAGGCGGCGGGCGTCACGATCACCGCGGGCGTGCCGCCCGTGAGCACCACCCGGGTCTCGGGCGGGTAGGGCAGGATGTGCGCCTTGAAGGCCGCGACCACCTCGGGCGCGAACTTCTTGGGGGCCACCGTGAGGGCCACGTTCCACGCCGAGTGCGGCGTCAGGGTGGCCCGGCGCGGGTGGGGCGTGAGGTTGGCGTCGTAGATGTCGACCAGGCCGATGATCTGGGCCTCGATGGACGGGGTCTTGTGGCCGCGCGGGCCGCTGCCGTCCACCCGTTCGTGGTGGTCGGCCACCCACTCGGTGATGCGCGGCAGCACCTCGAAGTGCTCGGAGAGCATCACCCGGCCGATGGAGCCGTGCTCCTCGAAGCGGGTGAGCTCGGCCTTCTTCGGGTGGGACTGGGGCATGATCTTGCCGATGTCGTGGAAGAGGGCCGCGAGGCCGATCTCGATGAGGCGGCCCTGGGGCATGCCCATGCCGCGCGCCATGGTCATGGCGTAGACGGCCACGTTGATGGCGTGGGCCTCGTCGTAGCCGCCCGTGACCCGGAGGCCGGGCACCAGCTCGGGCGAGGGGGGCAAGATCTTGGCTAATTTGTTGACGATGGCCTCGGCACCCGGCCAGTCGAGGGCGCCGTTCGGTTTGAAGCGGTCCAGGATTCCCCGCATGGCGGTGCAGCAGTCGTAGACGACCTTCTCGTTGCCGGTGCGGACGGGGGCGGGGCTCGCGGTGGCCATGGAGACTCCTCTTGAGACGGGAAGCGAGGGCGGGGGAAGTCCCCCGCCCTCCCTGGGTCAGACTAGAGCTTGGCGTTGAGCTCGGCGGCCTTGGTGGGACCGACCAGCTCGGTCAGGAACGCCAGGCGCTCCTCCGGCTTCGAGATCATCTTGATCACGTCCTCGACAGACGTCGAGCCGTGCGTGAGGGCCATGCCGATCTTCTCGCGCTCGGCCGGATCCTTGATGGTCGCGAGCAGCTTGTCGACGTCGATGCCGCCGCCCGACTTGGCCTTGTCGAAGATCGCCTGCTTGAGCTCGGGCGTCTTGACCTTGTTGAGCAGGTCCTGGCCGGGGCCAGGGGGCACGGAGCCGGCGTCGCTGGAGCCTGCGAGCGACGAGAAGAGCTTGCGCAGGCTCTCGAAGATGCTGTCCAGGAACGAGGTACCGCCACCCGCAGCGCCCGCACCGCCGGCCGGAGCGCCGGTGGCGCCGCCCGCACCGAAGATGTTCTGGGCATCCGCGTTGGTGACCCAGGTGCTGTTGGGATCGTCGTCGAAGTCGCCCAGCAGCTCCGAGCGCACGCTATCCGTGCCGCGGTTGGGGTTGACGTCGCCTTCCAGGTTGATGGCCGGGCAGATGGTCGGCTCCATGTTGAACGTGTCGCCGCCCTTGGTCTCGATGTGGAACTTGCCGCCCTCCATCGTGATCTTGGTGCCGTTCTCGGTGGTCAGGGGCGGGTTGGCCGGCTTGCCGTTGACCATGAGCGTCGTGCCGTCGTACTCGATCAGGTCGGCCGTGCCCTTGGCCTTATCCATGCTGACGGTCATGGAGACCTTCTTGAGGTCGCCGTCGACGAACTCGCCCTTGACGTTGAGGTCGCCCGGGTTGTAGGCGTCGCGCAGGATCTCGTAGGTGCCGTTGCGCTGCTGGATGGGCATCTGCATGGACCCGTGGGGGCCGCTCACCGTTGCCGCGATACCATCGCGGCCGCAGAACTCCACTCAGGGGTCGGGGCTCGCCGGGCCCTCGATGATCGAAAAATGGGTGTTCTTGATGGGCGAAGGCGGTTTGATCGTGTCGTCGTGGACCGGCGGGGCCTCGTACGGCTTGATGTCGGGTGCGGCCGTCGCCTTGGGCTGCTCGACCGGGGGCAGGGGGGGCGAGACGTCCTTGACGACGCCCGAGGCCTGGAACATCTCGAGGTTGCCCGAGGCTGCTTGACCGCCACCCGTGCTGACGGAGTCGCCGGCCGCGGCCGGAGCGGAAGCGGGCGCGGCACCGCCGGCAGCGGCAGGAGCTCCGGCCCCCGCGGTCTGGGCCGGCGGCGTGTAGGCCGGTGTGTTGGTGACTGATGAAATGCCTGACATGCAAACCCTCCCGATTCGAATGCGAGTGCCTGGACGTTGCGACTCGCATTCGGCTGCGAGTTCTATACCCCGACGGCTTGCTGGACTCATTCTTGCCGGGGGATCGTTTCGGCTTCCTCCCGTATTTCACCCGGCGGGCACCCAAATCTGTCACACTTGTCTGAGATTTTTTTAATTCCAAACACTTCTCACGGAACCGCAACGAGGATTTAATGCGCGCGATCGGGCTCAAGAGGCCGGCAAGCGCCTGATGGCGCGGGAGGACGGGCCATGCGCTGGTGGGAGTGGGTCCCCAATTCGCTGCTGGCCGTGGGGGTGATCGGGGGCTTCGTGGGGCTGTCGCTCCTGGGCTTCCGCCTCGCGCACCCTTGGATCCAGCGCTTCAGCCTCACCCACAACGAGCTCGCGCGCTTCGTCTTCGAGGGGATCTCCGTCATCTACGCGGTGCTGCTGGGGCTGGTGGCCGTGGGGGCCTGGGAGAATTACACGGCGGCCGAGCGGGCGATCGCCCACGAGGCCGCGACCCTCACCGAGCTCGCCCTGGACCTGGAGGCCTACCCGCCGGCCGTCCGTCAGCGGCTCGAGGCCATGCTCGTCGACTACGCGAGCCTCGTGGTCTCGGACGACTGGCCGCGCCTCGCGCGCCGGGAGGAGCCCCATGCGAGCGGTCGGGCAATCGAGGGCCTGGTGCGGGAGTGGGCCCGCTTCGAGCCCGTCGGCACGGGGCAGGGCCTCATGCACGCCGAAGCCCTCCGCAACCTCGACGACCTGATCGGCTACCGTCGCCAGCGGATCCTCGCCGGCACCGCGGGACTGCCGGGAGAGCTGTGGTTTGTGCTGTTCGCGGGGGCGACCCTGACCGTCGGGTTCACCTACTGCTTCTGGACCGACAACCGGCGCGTCCACGCCGCCATGATCACGAGTCTCGCCGGCATGCTCGGGCTGGTGGTCTTCCTGATCATCGCCCTCGATCATCCGCTGTGGGGGCGAGCGGGCCTCGGTCCGGAGCCCTTCGATCGCGCTCGCACCCTCCTCCGGGAGCATGTCGGCACCCAGGTGCAGTAGCCGGTCCCCGGTGGGCGAACAGGGGCAGAACCTGCGCGCCGCGCGCGGTTCGGCGGGGAAACGAAACTTAATGCCCGGGCCGTTGACACGGCCCGGGCGGCTCTTTAACGTAGGGTTAGCGTCGCGTCGCGACGAAGAAAGTCCTCGTTAGGCGAGGCGTCTGGAGAGACACAGGCCACTGCCCGGAAAGGTCCAAAGACCCCAATGGGTAGACCAGGTTCCGCCGAATTAAGGCGTTACCTAAGGTGGCTGAGGGCGAGCCTCTACGATCTCCAGTGCCGAAGCTCCGACGAATGGGGATGAGCGGACCTCGGGTCCTTCCGGCGTCGTGCCGGCTTGTCCCCCATGCCCTCGGGCGGGGGGCTTTTTGTTGGCGGAAAGGAGGTGAGCACGCATGGACCCTGGCAGTTGGTGCCCGTCGAGACCCTCATTCATGATCCGGCAAGGAGGTGACCATGCTACGCTCCCTCAACCCGCTGGGCCCGGGCCCGGCCCCGCTCTCCACGGCTGACCTCGCCGAGGCCAGGCTGTTCGCGCCCGGCCTGCGCAGCGTCGAGTACGGGGGCCTCAGCTGGATCAACGTCTCCCAGCCGACCCGCGACGATCTGGAGTACCTCCAGGACCACTTCGAGTTCCACCCGCTGGATTTCGAGGACCTCCTGTCCAAGGTCCAGCGCCCCAAGCTCGACGAGTACGACGATTACCTCTTCATGGTGCTGCACTTCCCGGTCTTCGATAAGCGTCTGCGGGTCACGCAGCCGAACGAGGTCAACCTTTTTGTCGGCCGGGACTTCCTCATCACCATCTGCAAGGGCAAGGTGTGGCCCATCGAGCGCTTTTTCGAGGCCTGCGAGGGCTCCGAGAAGCTGAAGACCGAGACCATGTCCCAGGGGACGGGCTACCTCCTCTACCGCATCATCGACAAGCTCGTGGACAATTGCATGCCGCTCGCCTACAAGATCGAGCGAAACGTGCAGGAGGTCGAGGACCAGATCTTCAACGGGGCGGGCCGCGAGACGGTCCAGGAGATCTCGCTGTTGCGCCGGGACATCATCGCCTGCCGCCGGATCATCAAGCCCATGATCCCCGTCATCTCCCGGCTCGAGTACCTGAAGAGCCGTCTCACCGGCGAGGAGCTCGAGGTCTACTTCTCGGACATCGGCGACGCCCTCGCCCGGATCTGGGACACGCTCGAGGACCAGAAGGGCATCATCGAGGCCCTCAACGACACCTACAACTCCCTGACCACCCACCGGACCAACGAGGTCATCCGCGCGCTCACGGTCATGTCGGTCGTGATGCTGCCCCTGACCCTCGTTTCGGGCATCTACGGCATGAACGTCCCGCTTCCCTTCGAGCGCTCGGCCTTCGCCTTCATCGGCATCCTCTGCCTGATGGTCGGCGTGGCCATGGGCATGCTCGCGGCCTTCCGCCACAAGCGCTGGGTCTAGCTCACGACGCGAACGACCCGGGAGGCCGACGGCTTCCCGGGTCGTTTGCGTTCGAGCTCATCCGTCTCGCTTGAGCCAGCTCGAGGAGCTCTGGAGCCTGCTGACGGCCCATCTGAAGGTGTCCCAGCCGTTGTCGCCGCCGTTGACGGCGGTGCGCACGCCGTACCAGTCACCCCGGCGCGCCTTGTCCGGGATGCCGTGGGACTTGAAGTAGGCGATGAGCACCTCGGCCGCCACCTTGGGGTTGAGGGCCTTGTCCGGGTGCTTCTCGAGGTCCACGCCCACGGCCTGGCCATAGGTACGGTAGTTGTGACGCCCCGTCAGCTGGATGAAACCGCGGCCGTGGTAGCGCACGCCGTCGCCGGGCCGCACGTTGCCGAGATCCGAGCGACCGTTGTACCGGGCCCAGTATGACGGGCCCCCGTACTCGTGGATGGGCATGAAGCTGCCCACCTCGGTGCGGATGGTCGCGAGCACGGCGATGACGGAGTTGCGGTCCTTGAGGCCGGCCTCGTTGAGGGCCTTGAGGATGCCGGGCAGGCTCTTGCGGACGTTCGCGACGGGCGAGCCGAGCAGGGCGGCGATCTTGGTCGCGTCGAGCCACATGCCGGGCTTGGGCACCTTCCGGGACTCGCCCAGGGCGTCCTTCCAGAGCCGGCGCGCCAGGGCATCGGGCAAGCGCCCCTTGAGCTGCAGCTGCTGGTCGGCCGCCTGGCGGTCGTCGGCCTGGCCCGCCATGAACTCGGAGCGCGAGATCATGCCGTTCTTGTTGCGATCGTAGGCGCGGTGGCGGCTCCGCTCGTCGCCCGTGAGGCGCCCGTTGCGGTCCAGGTCGGCCTGCTTGAAGACCTTGTCCGCCCGGGCCCGCACGTCCTTGGCATCGGGGCGCCCGACGGCCTTGGCATCCTTGGTGCGCGCCGCCAGGAACTCCTTCTTGGTCACCTTGCCGTCATGGTTGGCGTCGAAGGTCGCGCCCGAAGGGGTCTCGATCCGGGAGATCTCGCCGGCCTTGAGCATGCCGTCATGGTTGCGGTCCAGGTGCTGGAAGGACTGGCGCGTGAGTTCGGTGGCACGGTACTCGCGCCAGGTCACGTGGCGATCGCGGTTGCGGTCGGCCTGCTTGAAGTTGTCGCCACCGCGGGCCTTGAACTCCTTGGCCGAGACCTTGCCGGAATGGTTGGAGTCCATGCGATTGAACTCTGCCCGGTCGCTCGTGGGCTTCACCTTCTTCGGCTCGTGGACCGGAGGCGCAGGGGGCGCGGGAGGCGCCTTGGGGCCCGGGGTCGGCTGACTGGGAACATAGTGGTCGGCCGGCGGATTGAGCGGTGCCGGGGTCATCGGGGGAGCCGGGGGGGCCGGCGGCACGGTGGGGCCGGCGGTGGGCTGGCTGGGGACCCACTGATCGCCTGGAACGGCTGGCGGAATCTGGCCGATGGGCACGACCGTGATGGGCGGGGCCGGGGGCGCCATTGGCACGGTCGGCATCATGGGGACCGGCTGGGCCACCGGAACCGGCGGCATGTACGGTATGACGGGCGGCATGCCCACGGGTGGCATGTAGGGGACCGCCGGAACGTAGGGGTACCCCTGGATCGGTTGTCCCATCCCCATGAATCCCTCCTCGCGCGTGCCCGCACGCCATTGCTTCGGGAGTTATCGCGCCCCGCCGCCCGGCTTGACGTTAAATTTGCGTTAATCATGGTTGGTTCGTCGCTTTTTCATCCAAGGTTTACGCCGGGTTAAACGGGATTTCGGTGGAGCGTCCGATAAGGACCCCAAGAGGAGGTGTCCCATGCTCGACGGCGTTTCGTCCCGCCCATCGCTCCAGCGTCCGGTGCGTCCGGCCGGCACGGGCGTCGCTCCGCGCCCGACGAGCTCCGCTGCGGCCGAGGCCTTCAGGGTCATCACCTTCAACACGGCCTGCGGCAACTCCAAGATCACCACCGATCAGGCCGACTTTCCGAAGCTGCCCTTCTACCAGAAGGTCCTCCAGGGGGCGCCCGACGCTCCCATCCTCTGCCTGCAGGAGGTCGGCAACGCGCAGAAGGACGCCGTCGAGAAGCTCGCCGGAAACGGTCAGTTCCGCGCCGTCTACATGCGCACCGGGGTGGACCAGGGGAACATGGTGCTCGTACCCAAGCGCTTCGAGGTCCTGGACTACGATGCCGATCGCTTCGGCATGGCGCAGGTCACGGCGGCCGTGAAGAGCGTGTGGGACTGGTTCAAGGGCGGCGTGAAGCCGAACGTCGGCCAGCTCGTCGAGCCGCGCGGCTTCCAGGAGCTGCGTCTCAAGGACACGCTCACGGGCAAGTCCTTCACGGTCATCAACACGCACGTCAGCTACCAGCAGGGCATGCAGGAGCCGCAGGCCCGGCGGGTCTTCGCGGCTGCGAACGAGGCCGCCAAGCAGGGCGGGGTCATCGTGGCGGGCGACCTCAACGTCCCGACGGCGGACACCAACTCGGATCCCCGCTTCGACGCCGTGCGCGCCCTGTACCGGGACTACCTGGACGTGGGCCCCAAGGGCAAGCCGCCCGGCAAGACCAACATCGACTACGTGCTCGTCAAGGGCTTCCAGGGCCTCGACTCGAAGTGGTACACGGGCGACAGCCTGTCGCTTCCGGGCTCGCCCAACGCCCAGACCGTGTCGGATCACTACGCCGAGGAGGACACGATCGTCTTCTCGTAATCATCCGAGCAGGTGAGGGTTGTGGCGATCGTGGTATAGAAGCCCTGCCCACCCCTTGCGAGGAGTTCCGAGTTCATGACGACCCAGTCCAAGTACGGTGTCCATCCCTCCGAGAGCCACATCCAGGCGATCGCCTCCAACTTGGAGAAGAAGACGGGCCGGTCCCTCGAGGCCTGGATCGAGCTGGTGAAGGCTACCGGCCTCGGGACCGAGAAGGATCGGATGGCGTGGCTCAAGAGCGAGCACGGGCTCGGGCGGGACACGGCCATGGTCATCGCCCTGCACGTGGACGGCCGGGAGCCGTACGACGCCGAGGCCCTGGTCGCCGCCATGTACGCGGGCCCCAAGCGTGACCTCCTGCCGATCTACGAACGCGTGCTCGAGATGGGCCTCGCCGTCGCAAAGGACGTCGTCGCCGCTCCTTGCTCGACCTACGTGCCCCTCATGCGCAAGCGCCAGTTCGTGGTCATCAAGCCCACGACCCGTACCCGGATCGACGTGGGGTTCGCCCTTCCCGGTCTGGAACCCGGGGGAAGGCTCGTCGCGGCCAAGGGGCTCGGCTCGGACAAGATCACCCACCGCATCGGGCTCGAATCCCTGGCCGACGTGGATGCCGAGGTCGAGCGCTGGCTCAAGGCCGCCTACGAGCTGGACGCGAAGTAAACGCATGGCCATCAAGCGCGCACAACGAACCGTCCTGACCATCGCCGCCCTGTCCATCGGCGGGACGCTGCTCCTGTTCTGGCTCATGGCCCCCTACGTCACCCGGGGCAACCCCGTGGGCACCATGATCGCCCTGGTCGTCATCGAGCTCGCGGTCTTCACCACGGCGTTCTGGGTGGCTGGCCGCAAGCGGATTCGCTAGGGCGTTTCCCTATAAATTAACACCGACTTAACGTCATTTTTGCCTCACCGGCCGGATAACCTCCTCGTAGGGGATCGAGAGGAGGAACGGCATGACGTTGGGTTCGCGTCTCAAGGCACACACCGTCGCCCTCGTGGCCATCCTGGTGGTCGGCTGCGGCAGCTCCTCGTTCACCACGGGCGTCGTCCCCCCCGAGCAGGCCCTGCAGGCGCTCGACGCCGATGAGGCCGGGGCCAAGAGCGGCTTCAAGGCGTTCTATGGCATCCAGCACACCCACGTGGCCGAGAACGGCGACGACGGCCAGGGCACGCTCGCCGAGGCCTACACCTACGCCCGCGACAAGGCGAACCTCGACTTTCTGGGCGTGTCCTCGCATGCCCACATGATCACCGACGAGGGCTACGAGAGCCTCAAGCGCGCCTCTTCCCAGTTCACCCAGAACGGCAAGTTCGTGGCGCTGGTCGCTCAGGAGTGGAGCTCCATCTCCAAGGGTGGGCACATCAACATCTTCGAGGCCAACGAGCGCTGCCCGGTCGACAATGGCGACTGGAACGGCTTCTACCAAAAGTGGCTGCCCTCCCACCCGGAGATCGCGTGGGTGCAGTTCAACCACCCGCACCCGTCCAACGTGCTCGAGTTCGGTGGGACGGGCTTCTCGCCGGTTGCTCCCATTCCCGCCTCCAAGGTGGCCCTCGACAAGGTCGCGGGCATGGCGCTCCTCAATGGTCCCGGCAAGTACGAGGGCGAGGACATGAAGGGCGTTCCCGACGAGTGGGATCGCGGCGTCAACGGCCTGAACTACGAAGAGGAGTTCAAGGATTTCCTCAACCGCGGCTGGCGCGTGGGCGCCATCGGCGACCAGGACAACCACGTGAAGAACTGGGGGACGGCGGCCGAGACGCGCACCGGCGTGTGGGCCAAGTCGCTCAGCAAGGCGGGGATCGTGGAAGCTTTCCGCGCCCGGCGGACGTTCGCGACCTTCGACCACAACCTCAAGCTGTACTTCACCCTGAACGGCGAGCCCATGGGCGGCGAGATCGCGGGCGGCAAGGAGCTGTCGGTCGAGGTGGCGGTGTCGGATCCCGACACGACCATTCAGCGGCTGGAGCTGTACGGGGACACCGACGGCGTCGGCGGCCGCCCGGCGGCCCTGGTCGCGAAGGTGGCGGTCGGCAAGAAGAGTGCCAAGTGGGCGTTCAAGCTGCCGTCGAATGGAAAGAAGTCCTACTACTTCGCCAAGGCGGTGTACGGCGATCGCACGGCGTGGGCGTGGACGAGCCCGGTGTGGGTGAAGTAAGCCCCCAACTTAACGATTCCTTTGACCCCCCCTTCCCCCCCTGCTTCGCAAGGGGGGCATAGGGCGTCCTGCTGCGCAGGATTTTCGGCGTGTGTTGCTCACGAGGAATCTGCCCCCGCCAGGGGGCCGTCCTCAGAAAAAAGCCCCCCTTGCGAAGCAGGGGGGAAGGGGGGGTGGTACTTGGTCGGCTACTCCTTCGGCCGAAACCGCACCCGGTACACCTTCTCGCCCAGCACCACCGACACCGTGTATAGGTTGGCGTCCGCCGCGTCCACGATGGCGATGCCCTCGATCTTGTCGCCCTTGAAGAGCGTCGTCGCCTTCAGGAGCGACGCGTCCAGCCGCGCGTTGTGCTCCGCGTTCCGGTCGCTCTGCTCCTCGAGGCGCTTGCGATCGCGCTCCTGGGCGGCCGCGCGGGCGGCCGGATCGTCGATGACCGTCACCGACTTCTCGGCGTAACGCTCGCGCGAGTACTTGGTGTCGCTGCCGTAGGTCACGCTCTGGGCGCTGCCGCTGGTCTTGGTGGTCACCGTCTTGCGGCCCTCGTCCGCCGAGGCCAGGCCGTTCGCGAACGCCGAGACGAACATCGACATGGCCTGGTTGTGCCGCAGCTCGGACATGTAGCGATCCGGCGACCATACCTTCAGGGGACGCTTGCCCGAGTCCTCGTGGGCCCAGACCCGGATCTCCTCGGGCAGCATGTCGACCCGCTGCTCGCCCTTGTTGGTCACCGACAGCTTGAGGTAGATCTCGCTGCCCGTCACCTTCTCACCGCTGATCGCCACCCGCGCGTCGGCATCCTCCACCACCGCCCACTCGTCGCCGGCGATGAAGATGCGGTCCGTGTTGGCGTCCCGCTCGGGGGAGAGCTTGTAGAGGCGCGCGCAGCCCGTCATGGGCAGGAGCGTCATGGCCAGAACCGAAGCCACCAGGAAGCGACGTAGCGGTCTCATCGTTTGCCCTCTCGAAAGTCGGAAACCCGGCGCCAAAGCGGCACCGGGTCCTATTCTAGCGAATCCTAGCTCGACTGCAAGATCAGGGCAAGGTCGACAGGTCGTGGTGCAAGGCCCGGGTGAGCCGGATCTCGGCGATCGCCAGGTCGTAGTTGGCCTGCACGGCGTTGGTCTGCGCCTGGATGCGCGTGTTCTGCACGTCCGTCAGCTCGTACTGGGTGGCCAGACCCAGCTCGTAGCGCTTGACCGCAATCCGATAGGCCTCCTCGGCCGCCGTCTGGCCCGCCTGAGCGGAGGCCAGCCGCGAGCGCGCCTCGTCGCGCGTCTGCAGCTGCTGGCGGATGTCGAGCTCCGCGTTGAGCTTGGCCTGGTCCAAGAGCAGCTTGTCGGCCTCGAGCTCCGCCTCGGCGGACTTGGCGCGGTTGGACGCGCGCGCCCCCTCGAAGACGGACCAGCTGACGCCGACGCCGCCGAACAGCTCGCCGCGGTCGAGGTTGCGCTGGCTGTAGCGCGCGACCGCCGACACGCCCGGCAGCAGGGCCGCGCGCTCCACCTGGGCGCGCTTGGCGTCGCTCTCGACGCGCAGGGCCTGGGCCTTCACCTCGGGCCGCTCGGCGAGCCGCGTCTCGACGTCGCCGTGCGCCACCACGCGGGGCGGCACCGGGTTCGTCGCGACCAGGGCGCGATCGCCCACGGGCGTGTTGAGGGCGTTGGACAGGGTGAGCCGGGCGATCGCCACGGCGTTCCGCGCCTGGCTGAGGGCCGTCTGGGCGTTGGCGAGCTGGGCCTGCAGCTGCAGCGTCTCGGCACGGGTGCCGGTGCCCGACTTGAGCCTCAGCTCTCCCAGGCGCAGGTGGGTCTGCGCCTGCTGGACCGCGTTCTCCTGGACCTTGGCGAGGGCCTCGGCTCGCAGCACCTGGAAGTACCCCACGGCCGCGGTGGCCATGGCGTCCTGCTCGGCGGCTTCGAGCGTCAGGCGCGCGATCCGGGTCTGGTACTCGGCGATCGCGACGTTGCCGCGCGCGGCCCCCCAGTCGTAGAGGAGCTGGCTGCCGCTCAGGGTGGTGTCCATGGCCATGCCGGCCGCGGACGCCGCGCTGCCCGCGGCTCCCGCGCGGCCCGTCGTGAGGCCCGGGCCGACCTGCAGGCCGACGCTCGGCACGAGCTGGGCGCCGGCGGCGCCTTCGAGGGCCTGGGCGGCCTCGACGCGCCGGGCGCTGGCCTGGGACGCGAGGCTTCGCTCGCGGGCGAGCCGCACCGTCTCCTCGAGGCTCAACGGCGCCGGCTGCGCATGCGCCGGCAGGGCGCTCATGGCGAGCGCGGCCGAGACGCTCAGCAGTAGAAATCGCTTCATGACACTTCCCATCCCCAACAGTTTGCTGTAGAAACAATTTATAGGGCGAAGTACATTTTGCCAAGGGCCCACACCTGGAGGAATCCCGCTTGCGACCCAATGTCCAGGATCTCGCGCGCTACGAGGAACTGACCGAACAACTCTCCGTGACCACCCAGACGGCGCTCTACCGCGCGTGTTCGGCCTTTGGCGTCACGCCGACCCAGTACTTCGCCCTGGCGGCGCTCCACGCGCTTGGCAACCCCAAGATGTCGCAGCTGGCCACGTACCTGGGCCTCACGCCGGGGGCCTGCACGACGCTGGTGGATCGCCTCGTGCGGCAAGGCTGGGTCGAGCGGTGCTCGGACCCGCACGATCGGCGCGCGGTCTGCATTCACGCCTCGCAGCGCGGGGCCGAGGCCTTCGCCGCGGTCACCGGGGCGCGGCGCAAGATGACCCAGGAAGTCTACACCGGGCTTGACCCCGCCGCCCAGGAGCATGTGCGCCTGGGCATCGCGGCGCTGACCCACGCATGGCAACAATACTTGAGGAGCTGTGATGATCGTTGAGACACGCACGGGCCGACGCTGGCTGACGATGGCCCTGGCGGGCATGACCGCCGCTGGCCTGCTTTCGGCCTGTCACCCCAAGGAGTCAGGTGCCAAGGAAGGCAAGGGCCAAGGCCGTAACCGCGCGGCCCTCGTCACGGTCGCGCCGGTCCAGGTGAAGGACGTGCCCCTCCAGCTCACGGCCATCGGCAACGTCGAGGCCTACTCGACGGTCGCCGTGCGCGCCCTCATCGGGGGCCAGCTCGAGGCGGTCCATTTCCAGCAGGGCCAGGACGTCCGGAAGGGCGATCGCCTCTTCACCATCGACGCGCGCCCCCTCAAGGCGGAGCTCGCGCAGGCCGAGGCGGCCCTCGCCCGGGACAAGGCCCAGGAGCGCAACGCCGCCGAGCAGCTCCGGCGCTACGGCGCGCTCTACAAGGAGGGCGGCGTCTCCGACGAGCAGTACGACCAGTTCCGGACCAACCTCGCGGCCATCCAGGCCACGGTCGCGGCGAGCCGCGCCAACGTCGAGAACGCCCGGGTCCAGCTGGGCTACGCCACCATCACCGCCCCCGTCTCGGGCCGCACGGGCACCCTGCAGGTCCACGCGGGCAACCTGGTGCGGGCCAACGACACCGCGCCGCTCGTCACCATCAACCAGCTGAGCCCCATCTACGTCACCTTCTCCGTGCCCCAGAAGGATCTGCCGGACATCACGCGCTACCAGGCCCAGGGCCGGATCAAGGTCGCGGCCGCCCTGCCCGGCACGGACGCCTTCACCGAGGAGGGCACGCTCACTTTCGTCGAGAACGCCATCGACGCCACTACGGGCACCATCAAGCTGCGCGCCACCTTCGAGAATGCCGCCAAGCGCCTCTGGCCCGGCCAGTTCACCAAGGTGGCCGTCACGCTGACGACCCAGCCCCAGGTGACGGTCGTCCCCGCGCGGGCCGTCCAGACCAGCCAGCAGGGCGAGTTCGTCTACGTCCTCCAGGCGGACCAGACCGTCGAGGCCCGTCCGGTCGTGACGGGGCAGGGCAACGAGGGCGACGCGGTCATCCGCGAGGGCCTGAAGCCCGGTGAGCGCGTCGTGACCGACGGCCAGCTCCAGCTCAAGCCCGGCGCCAAGGTCCAGGTCTACGATCCCGAGGCGCCCGCCAAGGGTGAGAAGGGCGGCAAGAAGCGGGAGGCGGCTGAATGAACCTCTCGGCCGTCTTCATCCGTCGCCCCATCATGACCACCCTCGTGATGCTGGCGATCGTCCTCTTCGGCATGCTCAGCTACCGGCAGCTGCCCGTTAGCGACCTGCCGAACGTCGAGTTCCCGACCATCCAGGTCAGCGCCAACCTGCCCGGCGCCAACCCCGAGACCATGGCGGCCGCTGTGGCGACGCCCCTGGAGCGGCGGTTCATGACCATCCCGGGCATCGAGTCCATCACGTCCTCGAGCAACCAGAACTCGACCCAGATCACGCTCCAGTTCAAGCTGGAGCGCGACATCGACGCGGCCGCTCAGGACGTCCAGACGGCCATCTCGTCCACGCGCCTGCCGCAGGGCATGCCGAACCCGCCCTCCTTCCGCAAGGTCAACCCTGCCGCGTCGCCCATCCTCTTCCTTTCCCTGAACTCGGAGACCCTGCCCCTGTCCGAGGTGGACGAGTACGCGCAGACCACCGTGGCCCAGCGCCTCTCGACCGTGGACGGCGTGGCCGAGGTCAACGTCTTCGGCTCGCAGAAGTACGCCGTCCGGGCCCAGCTCGATCCCAACGCCCTTGCCTCGCGCGGCATCGGCATCGACGAGGTGGCCCAGGCCATCCAGCAGGGCAACTCCAACGGTCCCACGGGCACCTTGAACGGCGCCCAGCGCGCGCTGACCATCCAGACCAACGGCCAGCTCAACGACGCCGAGGCCTACCGCAAGCTCATCGTCAGCTACCGCAACGGCTCGCCCGTGCGCCTGGAGGAGCTCGGCCGGATCATCGACAGCGTCGAGAACGTCCGTCAGGCGAGCTGGTACAACGGCAAGCGCGGCGTCGTGCTCGCCGTCCAGCGCCAGCCCGGCGCCAACACCGTCGCGGTCGTGGACGGCATCATGGAGCTGCTGCCCAGCGTGCGCGAGCAGCTGCCGGCCTCGGTCAACCTCGAGACGGTCTTCAACCGCTCGGAGACGATCCGGGCCTCGGTCCACGACGTCCAGTTCACGCTGGTGCTCACGACCGGCCTGGTCATCATGGTCATCTTCCTCTTCCTGAGGAACCTGTCCGCCACCATCATCCCGAGCCTGGCCCTGCCCGCCTCGATCATCGCGGCCTTCGCCGTCATGCACATGATGGGCTTCACGCTGAACAACATCTCCCTCATGGCGCTGACGCTCGCCACGGGCTTCGTCGTGGACGACGCCATCGTCGTCCTGGAGAACATCGTGCGGCGCATGGAGGCGGGCGAGAGCCGCATGGAGGCCGCCCTCGCGGGCGCGCGCGAGATCGGCTTCACGATCCTCGCTATGACCATCTCGCTGGTGGCCGTCTTCATCCCCGTCCTCTTCATGGGCGGCATCGTGGGCCGGCTCTTCAACGAGTTCGCCATCACCATCAGCGCGGCCATCCTGGTGTCGGGCCTCGTGTCCCTCACCCTCACGCCCATGCTCGCGAGCCGTTTCCTCAAGGATCCGGCCAAGGAGCGGCATGGTCGCTTCTATCGCGCGCTGGAGGCCGTCTTCGACGGGGCGCTCGCCCTGTACGACGGGGGCCTTCGCTGGGTGCTGAAGCACCGCCTGACGACGCTCATCGCCTCGGGCGTGCTCCTGGTCTTCACGGCTTACCTCTTCACGGCCGTGCCCAAGGGCTTCATCCCCACCGAGGACATCAACCAGCTCCAGGGCACCACCGAGGGCCCCCAGGGCATCTCCTTCGACGACATGAAGGCGCACCAACAGCAGGTCGCCGCGATCGCCCTCCAGAACCCCAACGTCGAAGGCGTCATGTCCAGCGTGGGCGCGGGCGGTCCGAACGCCTCGGCCAACCGTGGGCGCCTGATCATCCGGCTCAAACCCCGGTCCGAGCGCAAGCTCAGCTCCGACCAGGTGATCGCCCAGCTGCGGCCCAAGTTCGCCGAGGTGCCCGGCATCCGGGTCTTCCTCCAGACTCCGCCGTCCATCCGCATCGGCGGCATGAACTCCAAGAGCCTCTACCAGCTGACGTTGACGGGCACCAACCTGCCCGAGCTCTACCGCGGCGCCGGTGAGCTCGAGGAGCGCCTGCGCGACCTCTCGGAGCTCACGGACGTCACCAGCGAGCTCGACCTGCGCAACCCGCAGGTGACGGTCGCCATCGACCGGGACCAGGCCTCGGCCCTGGGCGTCACCACCTCCCAGGTCGAACAGGCCCTCGCGAACGCCTACGGCAACCGCCAGGTCTCCGAGATCTACGCGCCGACCAACCAATACAACGTCATCCTCGAGGTCCTGCCCGAGTTCCAGGCGGACCCGAGCGCGCTCTCGTCGCTGTACGTCCGCTCGACCACGGGCAAGCTCGTGCCCCTAGGCTCGGTCGCCAAGATCGTGCCGAGCCTCGGGCCCACCAGCGTGACGCACCTCGGCCAGATGCCGTCCACGACCATCTCCTTCAACCTCAAGCCCGGGGTCGCCCTGAGCCAGGCCACCGAGAAGGTCGAGGACATCGCGCGCATGGTCCTGCCCGAGAGCGTGGATGCGAGCTTCCAGGGCTCGGCCCAGGTCTTCCAGCAGTCCATGGGCAACATGGGCTGGCTCTTGCTCTTGGCCATCGTCGTCATCTACATCGTGCTTGGCATCCTCTACGAGAGCTTCATCCACCCGCTGACGGTCCTCTCGGGTCTGCCGTCGGCCGGCATGGGCGCCTTGCTGACGCTGTGGCTCTTCCAGAAGGACCTGGACATCTACGGCTTCGTGGGCCTCATCATGCTCATCGGCATCGTGAAGAAGAACGCCATCATGCTGATCGACTTCGCGCTGGAGGCCCAGAAGAGCCGGGGGCTCTCGGCCTCGGAGGCCATCTACGAGGCCTGCCGGGTGCGCTTCCGCCCCATCATGATGACGACCTTCGCGGCCCTGGCGGGGGCCCTGCCCATCGCCTTGGGCCACGGAGCGGGCGCCGAGGCGCGTCAGCCGCTGGGCCTCGCGGTCTTCGGTGGTCTCTTGGTCTCGCAGGTCTTGACCCTGTACCTGACGCCCGTCATCTACGTCTACCTCGACGGCGTGCAGCGGCGGATCGGCCGTCGCGGGCACCCGACGCCGCCTCCTGCCCGGGAGGCCGCGCCCGCGGCCCCCACCCCATAGCGGCGCGAGCCGGGAACAGGACGAGCCGGAGGCCGCCTGTTCCCGGCTCGCGGGCTCCAGGGCAGGTTGAACCGGAAGATCGCGCCCTTCTCGCGCCCGGCCCGTCCGCGCGCCTTGCGGTAGTAACTACGGAAGGTCTCGCTCGCTCACTGGGGCTAGAATAGGCCTGATCAGCCCCAGGCCGGGTAGGGCTCTCAACGATGCGGCCGGCCAGAAGGGAGATGGAGCGCATGTCCATGCGCACGCTCTTCTTGGGCCACTTCGGGTCGGGCAAGACCGAGGTCGCCATCGCCTACGCCCTGTCCTCGGCAGCTTCGGGCCAGCGCCCCCTGCTCCTGGACCTGGACTTCATCACCCCTTACTTCCGATCGCGCGACGTGGCGCTCGACCTGGCGGATCGGGGCGTCGACGTCGTCGCCCCCGACGGGGAGCTCGCCCGTTCCGACCTGCCGGTCGTGACCGCGCGGGCCGTCCAGGCGCTCACGCACCATCCGGGGGACGTCTGCGCCGACGTCGGCGGCGACGAAGGGGCCCGGGTCGTCGGCAGCCTCGCTGGTCGCCTTGCCGCGGGCCCGTACCAGGCCTACATGGTCGTCAATCCCTACCGGCCCGGCACGGGCACGGTGGACGAGGTCATCGCGTACGCCCGTTGGCTGCAAGGCGTCGCGCGGGTCTCCTTCACGGGCCTCATCAACAACGCCAACGCCGGGGACCGGACGCGTCCCGTGCACGTCCGCGACGGTCTGCGCGTGGTGCAGGCGGCAGCCGACGCCATGGGCCTGCCCGTCGTCACTTCCACCGCCACGGCGGCCATCGCCGCACAGCTACCCGATCTGGAGGTCATGCCCCTGCACCTCCGGATGCGCCCCCCCTGGGAGCTCCCGGTGGCGGGGCTACCAGGGAGATAGGACCTTGCGATTTCAACTAGAGCTGAACGAGAACCACTGCAAGGGTTGTGAGCTCTGCGTCAAGGCCTGCAAGAAGCAGGTCCTGGCCATGGCGAGCCACATCAACGCCCTCGGATACAAGCCCACCTCCGTCGTCGAGCCCGAGAAGTGCACCGGCTGCAAAGCCTGCGCCATGGTCTGCCCCGACGCGGTCTTCACCATCTACCAGCTGGCCTAGGAGGACCCCATGACCGCCACGATGGAACTCACGATGGTCAAGGGGAACGAGGCACTGGGCGAGGCCGCCATCCGCGCCGGCTGCCGCCACTTCTTCGGCTACCCGATCACGCCCCAGAGCGAGCTGCCCGCCTACATGGCCCGGCGCATGCCCGAGGTGGGCGGCTGCTACCTGCAAGCGGAGTCGGAGCTTGCGGCCATCAACATGGTGCTCGGAGCGAGCGCGGCCGGCGTGCGGGTGATGACCTCGAGCTCGAGCCCGGGCTTCTCGCTCAAGCAGGAGGGCATCAGCTACATGGTCGGCTCGGAGCTGCCGGCCGTCGTCGTCAACGTCATGCGGGGCGGGCCGGGCCTCGGCAACATCCAGCCGTCGCAGGCCGACTACTTCCAGATGGTCAAGGGCGGCGGTCAGGGCGACTACCGCCTCATCAGCCTGGCGCCTTCCACGGTGCAGGAGCTGGTCGATCTGACGGCCCTGGCCTTCGACCTCGCGGACAAGTACCGAAACCCGGTGGGCATCCTCGGCGACGGCCTGTTGGGCCAGACCATGGAGCCCGTCGCGTTCCCCGCGCTGCAGGAGCGAACGCCCACGCGCGACGACGGCCTCACGGGTGCCAAGGGACGCGCCAAGCGCATCTTCACCTCGCTCAACCTGAACGCCGAGGCGCTCGAGCAGCACAACCACAAGCTCCAGGCCAAGTTCAGGCTGATGGAGGCCGAGTGCCGGTACGAGGAGTACCAATGCGCGGACGCGGAGCTCGTGCTGGTGGCCTACGGCACCACGGCGCGCATCTGCCGCGCGGCGGTGGATGCCGCCCGGCAGCTCGGCCTCAAGGTCGGGCTCCTGCGGCCCGTCACCGTCTGGCCGTTCCCGTCCGAGCCGCTCGCGCGCATGGCCGAGGGCCCGGCGTCCCGCTTCCTCGCGGTCGAGATGTCCGCGGGTCAGATGGTCGAGGACGTGCGCCTCGCCGTCCTGGGCCGCGCCGAGGTGCACTTCTACGGGCGCTACGGGGGCATCGTGCCCACGCCGCGCGAGGTGCTCGACCAGATCCAGTCGCTCCTGGGAGGGGGTTCGCAATGAAGCAGATCATCGGCATTCCCGACTCGCTCTCCAAGGTGAGCACGCACTACTGCCCGGGCTGCAGCCACGGGGTGCTGCATCGCTTGGTGGCCGAGGTCCTCGACGAATTGGGCGTCCGCGAGTCGACGGTCGGCGTCGCCTCGGTGGGCTGCTCGGTGCTCGCCTACAACTACTTCGAGACGGACTTCGTCCAGGCTCCGCATGGCCGAGCGCCCGCCGTCGCCACGGGCGTCAAGCGGGCGAACCCGAACCTGACGGTCTTCACCTACCAGGGGGACGGGGACATGGCGGCCATCGGCACGGCCGAGATCCTGCACGCGGCGGCCCGCGGCGAGAAGATCACGGCCATCATGTACAACAACACCATCTACGGCATGACGGGCGGCCAGATGTCGCCCACGACCCTCATGGGCGCCGTGACGGCGACCACGCCCAACGGCCGCGGGCCCGAGGCCGGCATGCCCTACCGCATGGCCGAGATCCTGGCCCAGACGCCCGGGGCGGTGTACGTGGCCCGGACTCACGTGGCGGACCTCGGCAACATCGTCAAGACCAAGCGCGCGCTCAAGAAGGCCTTCGAGTCCCAGCTAAAGGGCCTCGGCTTCTCGATGGTCGAGGTGCTCGGCAACTGCCCGACCAACTGGGGCATCAGCCCGGAAGAGGCCAACCAGTACGTTATGAACGACCTCGTACCGGCCTTTCCGCTCGGCGAGCTCAAGGATCTGACCAAGGAGGTGGCCGATGTTCACGCATGAGATCCTCATCGCGGGCTTCGGGGGGCAGGGCGTCCTGACGGCGGGGCAGCTCCTGGCCTATGCCGGCAACTTCGAAGGCAAGCAGGTCTCTTGGGTCCCGGCCTACGGCCCCGAGCAGCGGGGCGGTACTGCCAACTGCTCGGTGGTCGTCAGCGATCGCCCGATCGCCTGTACGCTGGTGACCGAGCCGACGGCCTGCATCGTGATGAACCAGCCGTCGCTCGACAAGTTTGAGCCGGCGATCCAGAAGGCCGGGGTGCTCGTCGTCAACACGTCCCTGTGCGACAAACCGGCGACGCGCCGGGACCTGACGGTCATCGCGCTGCCGGCCACGGACCTCGCCTCGGAGCTCGGCAGCCCCAAGTTCGCGAACATGGTGGCCCTGGGGGCGCTCATCGCAGCGGTGCCCATGGTGGAGCCGGAGACGGTCCTCAAGGCGATGATCAAGGTGATGGGCGAGGACAAGGTCCGCTTCGTGCCCGTCAACCGCGCGGCCATCGAACGTGGGATGGAGTACGGCCGGATGGCGCCGGCCCGGTAGGCGCCTGGCGGTTCTCGTGCGTTTGCCGACCGCCGCATGGCCCGCCGGGCCATGCGGCGCGTGAGGGTTGGGTGAATCTAGCGCAAAGCTTGGCTAAATCAGCAGTGGCAGCTTGCCGCTTTGGGGCATAATGGGGCTGTTACTTGCTGATTAGGGGATCGAGGCACTCCGGGCCTCACCCATCGAGGCTGAGGAGGACGTGCCGCTGCCCATGAATGACGCATCGGCAGCCAGTGCGCCGTACAAGCAGCGTCCGGGCGTCAAGGTGGCTTACGTCGTCGGCCTCCTGCTCCTCGTGTTATTCGCCTTCATTCCCTTCGACTCCCCTGTCGAGCTCTGCGTCGCCGTCAGCGTCCTCGCCGTCCTCTTCCTCCTGCGGCGCCTGCCCCAGAATGGCTTCACGCGCACCCTCTTCCTCGCGCTCGCGGGCGTCTTGACGGCGCGCTACTTCGTGTGGCGCGTGACCAACACCATCTACTGGAACGACTGGCTGAGCAGCTCGGCCATGATCGCGCTCTTCCTGGCCGAGCTCTACGCCATCATCGTGCTGTTCCTCGGCTTCTTCTCGAACGCCCTGCCCATCCGCCGCAAGCCGTGCCCGCCCAGCGGCCCCGCCGAGTCCTGGCCCTCGGTCGACGTGCTCGTGCCGAGCTACAACGAGTCGCTGGAACTGCTCGAGGTCACGCTCGTCGCCGCGACCGCCATGCGCTACCCCCAGCACAAGCTGCGCGTTTACCTGTGCGACGACGGCGGCACCGACGAGCGCCTCCTGAGCCCCGATCCCGAGCTCGCCCGCCGGGCGAAGGAGCGCCGAGCAAGCTGCCAGGCCCTCTGCGAGCAGATCGGCGTCACCTACCTCACGCGCCCGCGCAACGTCAGCTCGAAGGCCGGCAACCTCAACGAGGCCCTGCAGCACACCCGGGGCGACCTGGTCCTCATCCTGGACGCCGACCACATCCCGACGGCGGACTTCCTGGAGAAGACGGTGGGCTTCTTCCAGGCCGATCCCCTGGTCTACATGGTCCAGACCCCGCACTTCTTCATCAACCCGGACCCCCTGGAGAAGAACCACGACATCTTCGGCCGCATCCCGAGCGAGAACGAGATGTTCCACGGCGTCATCCAGCAGGGGCTCGACTTCTGGAACGCCGCCCAGTTCTGCGGATCCGCCGCCATCTTGAGGCGAAGGCAGCTGGACGAGGTGGGCGGCATCAGCGGCGTGACCATCACCGAGGACGCCGAGACCTCCATCCGGTTGCACGCCAAGGGCTATCGCAGCATCTACCTCAACGAGGTGCTCATCTCGGGGCTGCAGCCCGAGACGTTCAGCGGTTTCGTCACCCAGCGCGTGCGCTGGGCGCAGGGGATGATCCAGATCTTCCTGCTGCGCAACCCGCTCCTCTACCCCGGCCTCAGCCTGGCACAGCGCCTGTGCTACTTCGGCAGCTGCTTCTTCTGGCTCTTCGGCTACGCCCGCCTGGTCTTCCTGGTGGCGCCTGCGGCCTTCTTGATCCTGGGCCTGAAGATTTATCACACCACGCCCATCGCGTACCTCGCCTACGCCCTGCCCTACGTCATCACCAACGTGCTCGTGGCGGACTTCCTGTTCGGCAAGTCCCGCTGGACCTTCATCTCGGAGGTCTACGAGCTGCTCCAGGCCACGTTCGCCTTCCCGGCCATCGTGAAGGTGTTCCTCAACCCCTGGGCGCCGACTTTCACCGTGACGCCCAAGGGCGAATTCTCGGATCGGGATTTCGTCTCGGACCTCTCGGGCCCCTTCTACCCGCTCTACCTCGTCACCATCCTGGCGCTGGTGCTCGGGGTGCGCCGGTGGTTCGAGTTTCCGGGCGATCGCGTCGTCACCGTCCTCACCATGGCCTGGGAGACGTTCAACCTCGTCATGCTGAACGCCGCGAACGGCGTCCTCTACGAGCGTCGCCAGCGCCGCGCCAACCCCCGTATGCCGGCGGACATGGCGGCTCTGCTCGAGCATCCCGAGAGCAAGCCTATCGCCTGCCGGATCCGCGACCTCTCGGTCGGCGGGGCCTACCTCATCATCCCGCCCGGCGTCCTCGCCCCACCCTCGGATCTCTTGGCCCTGCGGGTCCACGACGTGGCGCGGCAAGCCGAGAGCGTCCTGCCCGTCCAGGTCCTGAACCGTCGCTCCCTGCCCGACGGCACCATCGGCTGGGGAGTCCGCTTCGTCACCGACACGGTTGAAGCACGGAGGCGGGTCATCACCCTCACGCACGGGGACAGCGAACGCTGGCGCACCTATCAGGAGTCGCGACAGGCGAGCCCCGGCATCATGCGCTCGTTTTGGTTCGTCGTCCTCTTGGGAACCAAGTACAATGGGGACCATGTCAGGGCCTTTCTCCTGGATGCGGGGCAGCGATTGCTGCTCATCGGTAACTCCCTCGTTCGTACCGTCCGTCGGGTCCCTGCCCTGAAATGAGTAGCTTCATGTCGTCTCGCCTCCGTGCCGCTCTCTCCTTCGTCGCCGCTGCCCTTGTCCTCTCGGCCCAGGTCGTGGGGGCCGCGCTGCCCGTCGAAGCCGCGCCGGGGAAGCGCGCCCCGCAAAGGATCGCACCGGCGGCCGCGACCCTGCCGACGGCCGGCGAGCGTATCCCGCTCAGCAAGCTCAGCGAGCAGACGGGGAACATCCGGCTCGTCCGCACCTCCAGCGAGCATGCGGTTTTCGTGCCCGTGCGGGCTCGCACCAAGCTGCGCGCAGCCATGCTGCACCTGTCGCTGACCAACTCCGTCTCGCTCGTGGGCCAGCGCTCGGCGCTCGCCGTCCGCCTCAACGACCGGACGATCCAGCAGATCTCCTTGAAGGGCGATCGCCCCCAGACCACGCTCGACATCCCCATTCCCGTCGACCGGCTCGAGGGCGCCTACAACAAGCTCTCGTTCCGGGTCGCGCAGCACTACACGAACGAGGAGTGCGAGGATCCCTTCGCTCCCGAGCTCTGGACCGAGATCGACACCACCGAGTCCTACATCCGCTACGAGGGCGAAGGGGCCCCCCTGAAGCCGCGCCTCGCGGACCTCAACCTCATCTTCAGCCCCCGGGACCCCGGCCAGGGCTCCCTCAAGCTCGTCTTTCCCCTTTCCCAGGGCATCGACGACCGGGTGCTCTGGACCGGTAGCCTGCTCTCCCAGGGCCTGGCGCTTCGCTACCAGTACCTGCCGACGAGCTTCCAGTACGAGGCGGCGCGCTCGGCGGCCACGGGCTCGGTCCACCTGCCGACCCTCGACGAGCGATCGCTCGTGGGCGGCGACTCGCTCCTGGTCGGCACCCGCGAGTCCCTCTCGCCCTACCTCGCCCCGGAGCTCGCGGGCAAGATCACGGGTGCCTTCCTCGGCGTCTACCCCCTGAAGGCCGATCCGGCGCACGTGATCGTGGTGGTCTCGGGTCGGACCCCGCAAGAGGTGGACCTCGCGGCCTCGACGTTCGCCTTCCTGGACACGCCCTTCCCGCCGACCTCCGAGACCCTGGTGACGGACCTGAAGCTGCCTCGCTGGCCCGACTACGCGGGCAGCCGGAACATGCTGACCAACCGGCGCTACACCTTCGCCGAGCTCGGCTTCAAGACCCAGACGCTCAACGGCTACATCGGCGAGATCGGCCAGCTCGAGTTCGCGGTGCCGCCGGACCTCATGCCCTGGGAGAACAGCAAGCTCGTCCTGCACATGCACTACGCCCACGGCGCGGGCCTGCGCCGGGACTCCGTGATGAACGTCTCGCTCAACCGCCAGTTCTCGCGGGCCGTGCCGGTGGACGAGCCCCGCGGCACGGTCGTGGACGACTACCGCATCGAGATGCCCATGCGCAGCCTGCAGTCCGGCGCCAACGTCCTCTCGTTCGCGCCCAAGTTCCTGCCCATGGAGAGCGGGGACTGCAAGCCTGTCCTGACGGACAACCTCATCATGACGCTGTACGAGGACTCGTGGATCGAGCTGCCCGAGGTCCCTCACTACGTCCGCATGCCGAACCTGAGCCTGCTGTCGCGCTCGGGCTTTCCCTACACGGCCAAGCCCGACGGCCTCGAGACCATGCTCTGGCCGGTCTCCAAGGACCCCGGCACCCTGTCGGCCGCCTGGACCCTCATGGGCCGGCTCGCCCAGACCACGGGGCTGCCGCTCTTCAACGCCACGGCCAGCTTCGCGCCCGAGCGACCCGCCCAGAACGTGCTCATGATAGGTCCTGCCGACAAGCTGCCCGCGAGCGTCCGGGCCGCCTCTCCGCTCGGCGAGGGGCGCGGCACCATGATTCCGAACGCCCTCGCGCCGCTCTTGGGTCAGCCCCTGAGCTTCTTCTCGTCTCAGCCGGCCGCCCGGAGCGAGACCGACTCGAGCGCGCGGAGCGCCGCTGCCTACCACGCGACCTGGGGTGATCAGCTCGTCGGCTTCCAGATGGAGAGCCCCTTTGCGCCGTCGCGGACGGTCACGGCCTTCGCGGCGGGCACCGGCTCCCAACTGCAGGCAGGCGTCCAGCAGCTGATCCACCCCAAGCAGTGGGGCGCCATGCACGGGAGCTTCGTCGTCTGGGACTGGAAGTCCGAACAACTCTCCGCCCAGGAGCCTTCCACCTTCTTCGAGGTGGGCAAGGTGAGCTGGCTCGAGCGTATCTCGTACCTCGTCGGTCGCTACCCCTGGCCCACGGTGGCCTTCCTTCTGGGTCTCGTCCTGCTCTTCGCCTACGCGGCCCACCTGGTCCTCTTGCGGCGACTGCACACGGTCCATGGCGATGGCGTTCAAGACGCTCGCGGTTAGCGCGCTGGTCCTGGCGGCCATGGCCCCCAAGGCTCCCCCAACTCCCGCGGCCTTCGACCCGTGGGGGGCCTTCAAGGAGCGCTTCGTGAGCGCCGAGGGCCGGGTCATCGACACCGGAAACCAGGCCATCAGCCACTCGGAGGGCCAGGGGGCGGGCATGCTGCTCGCGACCCACTACGGCGATCGCACGGCCTTCACGTCCTTGTGGCAATGGACCAAGGCCCACCTCCAGGTTCGCCAGGACGCCCTGTTCGCGTGGAAGTGGACGCCCGAGGCCGGGGTGGCGGACACCAACAACGCCACCGACGGGGATCTGCTCATCGCCTGGGCCCTCTCCCGCGCGGCCGAGCGCTGGAAGGAGCCCCAGTGGCAGGCGGAGAGCCGCCGGATCACGGGGGACGTCCTGGATCGGCTCGTGCGCCGCTCGAACGGCCGGGCGCTGCTTTTGCCGGGGGCCTACGGCTTCGAGTCGACGGACGGTCTCACGCTCAACCTCTCCTACTGGGTGTTCCCGGCGTTCCGGTACTTCCAGCGCCGGGACTCCCGGCCAGAGTGGGCGGAGCTCGACGTCTCCGGTCGGGCGCTCCTGAAGGAGGCGCGCTTCGGGCGCTGGAGCCTCCCCACCGACTGGCTGCTGCTCGCCGCCCCGCCCGTCCCTGCTGCGGGCTTCAAGCCCCGCTTCGGCTACAACGCGGTGCGCATCCCCCTGTACCTCCTCTGGGCGGGCAACCCCGAGCCCGATCTCCTCTCGCCCTTCCAGGGCTACTGGCGCTACTTCCGCCCGGCCTCGTTCCTGCCGGCCTGGACGGACGTGGTCGAGAACTCGGTCGACAGCTACCACGCCTCGCCGGGCATCCAGGCGATCGCCCAGGCCACGCTCGCTCACCCGGCCCTGCCGAGGCGGACGCCCCTGGCGGAGCTCGGGCCCGACTACTATTCGGCCACCCTGCAGCTCTTCGCGCGCGCGATCGGCGATCCGAGCTGGTAGGAGGCGATGAGCGCTCGCTGGCTGTCCGTCGTCGTCGCCGCGACCGTGAGCATGGCTCCGCATGGGGCCATGGCCGCCGAGCACGTGCTGATCGGGGCCTTGCCGGGCGCCTCGGCTTCCTTTGCGCCCATCGGCCCCGCGCTGCCGGAGACGCTCTCCCCGTCCGCTTCACGGCCATCGGTCGCCGCTCCGGATGAGGGGCCCCTCTGGCGCCTGCTGCATGCCGGGCGGCTCGCGCAAGCCCAGCGCCTCTACACGCGACTGAGGCGGGCGCATGAGGGCTGGCGACCGTCTCGAGACCTGGTCCAGGAGATGCGGGCCCGCCGCCTGGGGGCCGAGCTACAGGCCGTCCTCGAAAAGGACGACCCGCGTGCGCTGATCGCCTTCGCCCGTCGCCACCCCGACCAGTTCCGCCCGCGCCACGTCGATCGCCTGTGGGCCTTGGCGAAGGCCCACCATCGCCTCAAGGAGGCGTCCCGGGTGCGGCGCCTCTTGAAGGACATGCTCGCCGCGCCCCTCACGCGGGCGGAGCGCGCGGCCACGCTGCACAAGGCCAGGGCATGGCTCGCGACGGACGACTACCTGGCCTGTCTGCAACTCGCCCTGAAGGCGGCGCGCGATCGCGCGGAGGTCGCGCACCTCGGTCGCCTCTGGTACGAGTCGGCCTGCGGCGCCTTGGCCGCTGCCCTCCAGGCGGGAGAGCGCGATCGCGCCGATCGCCTGAGTCGAGAGCTCGCGCCCCATATCCTCGCGCGGCAAGACGTCCCCCAGGGGCTCGGTCTGGGGTGGCTCGCCCTGAACCGCCGCGACCTGCCCGCGGCGCGCGCGTGGTTCGAGCGGGTCGCCCAGTGGCGGCCCGAGAATCCGGATGCCGCCTACGGACTGGCGATCGTCGCGAGCGAGCTCTCGGATGCCGCGGCAGCCGAGCGGTGGGCCCGCAAGGCCCGGTTGTCTCAAGAGGGCCCGCGGAGGCTGCTTGCGACCCTCGTGGGACGTCGAGCCCACCAGGCCTATGAGGACCAGCTCTACGAGGACGCGTTGGCGCTGCTGGACGAGCTCGAACGTATGGTGCCATTGAGCGAGAGCCAGCTCTCCGAGCGGGCCTGGGCCATGTACCACCGCGGGTCGTTTCCCCAGTCGGCCGAGGCCTTCGTCCGGGCCTTTGTCGCCTCGCCAGGAGACGAGACGGCGTCCGGCCTGTTCTACAGCCATCTCAAGGCCGACAGGCTCTCCTCGCTCGACCCGAGCATGCCCCAGCTCGTGCCTCTCTTCCGCCGCCACGCGGCCCAGGGACGCTACTACCAGAAGCAGTTCCTCACGGCCCGGAGGCTCGCGCCGGAGGACTATCCGTCGCTCCAGGGCCTCGACGGCCCGACACTGGGCGCTGGCGGACGGATCTGGCGCCGCTCGGGGGATGCCGGCACCTCGGCGCTGACGGGTTGGGCGGTGCCGGCTGCGGACGTGGCGATCGCCCCCGGTGGCCTGGCGCGTCTCCGCCTGCAGATCGACCGCCTCCAGATCGACGGGGGAACCCTGGTCGGGGCCGCGGCCGTCGGCAGCTTTCCTGATGACGGCACGGTCGCGACGCTGCAGCCGGCCTATGCCTGGTTCGAGCCCCGGCTGCACGTCTCCTATGCCGATGGGGCGCAGTACGACGCGGTGCTGGGCCTCGCTCCGGTCGGCACCACGCTCGCACCGCTACCGACCATGCGGCTCGGCGTGCAGGCGGATGCACCCTGGGGGCCCGTCGGCCTATCGGCCTTCGCCCTGCCCGTCCAGGACTCGGCCCTGTCATGGCTGGGAATGCCCGATCCCTACGGCGGGGAGGGATGGGGGCGGGCCTATCGCTACGGCTTCACGGGTTCCCAGCGCCTGTCGCTGGGAGGCGACTACCAGTTACAGCTTGGCGGTCTCGTCGCTCGGTTGCAGGGTGAGCGGGTGGCGCCGAACCAGCAGGGGCGCCTCGAGGTGGGACTGCAACGAGATCTGAGGCTGCCGCACCTGGACTTCGGGGTGCTGGGACTGCAAGCCAGTTACGAGCGCTACCAGCTGAACCTCGGTCACTTCACGGTGGGCCATGGAGGCTACTACAGCCCCCAGCTCGCGGCCGGGTCTCAGCTCACCTGGGATGCCCGGACGCCCGAGTCCGAGCCGTGGATGCTCTCCATGCACGTGGGCACGGGGCCGTCGTATCACCAGCTGGATGCCGCGCCCTATTTCCCGCTGTCGCCGGAAGGTCGCGTGTACGAGGGCAGCGCCCAGTGGACCTGGGGCGTCGACGGCGAGCTAAAGGCCGCCTATCTGCTCGGCGATCGGTGGCAGGTCGGGGCATCGCTGCAGTTCGCCCGGACCCCGTCCTACGACCAGCAGGCCCTGATGGTCGTGGCGCGCTACGGGTTCGCGGCCCGTCGGGCCCTGGTGAGCGACGACCTGCCCTGATGATTCTCTGCCCGAGGGCCCCGTACTGGACCCCCGCTTTCGCGAGGGTGACGTAGCCGCTACTGGCTGCCGAAAAGTGCATTCACTTACTCACGATTCGGCACTCCCGTCACCCTCGCGAAAGCGGGGGTCCACCGTCGTCCGCTCGGGCGGTTGCGGGGCACTGGTTGTTCAAAGACTCAGGGCCGCCTTCGTTCGAAGGCGGCCCTGACGGTCGTTGATTGAATTACCAGTTCTTGCCGGGGTTCGAGGGGTCGAAGTGGCCCGGGTCGTTGCCGTGGCCGTTGTCGTCGTGCTCCTTCTTCACCTTCTCGGCCTGCTCGTTGTCGGCCTGCGAGCCGGCGACGCCGTGGAGCGAGAGGCCCGTGGCCGAGAACCAGCCGTTCAGGTCGGTCATGACCAGGCGGAACGCCGTGGCCTTGATGGGAGTCGTCAGCGTCTTGGTGTAGAAGTTGAGGTTGGTGTTCTGGAGGTGATCGACCGTCACCCACTCGCCGTCGAGGTTGCGGACCTTCAGGTAGATGTCCGTGCAGGGCGCGTAGCGGAGGTCCGAGTAGGCGTGGCGCACCCGGATCTTCGAGATCTCGTAGACGCCGTCCAGGTCATGCTGGATCCAGGCCCAGCCGTTGTTCTTGTTGGTCCAGCTGTTCGTCGAGGCGTCGGTGCTGAACACGTCGCCGTCCACCAGCGTCGAGTCGTAGGTGGTGGTGCCGCCGGTGATGCGGTTGTCCTCGCAGTCGCCGCATTCTCCGAAGCCGACCTCGGCGGCATCGGAGATGGTGTTGCCGTCGAGGGGCACCAGGCTCACCGAGCCCGTGCGCTCGTAGGCGCCGTCCAACTGGACGACGATGCTCGTCGTCACCTCGATGGCGCCGCTGTCCGGGGCGGTCTCCGTCAGGTCCAGGTTGCCGACGGCAGGCGTCTGGGTGTTGAGCACCGACGTGGCCGCCGTGCCGCCCTTGTTACCCTTCGCGACGACCTTGATCTGGTACTTGAGGCCGGGCTTCAAGTTCGTGAAGAGGGCCTTGGCCTTGCCTTCCTTGCAAACGACCGAGAAGGTCGCCAGGGTCTTGGCGGTCGACGTCGTCACGTCGCTGAGCGTAAGGTCGTACTGGTAGATGTCCTTGGCCGTCCAACCCTTGAAGTCGGAGACCGCCTGGATGCCGCGCAGGGCTTCCTGGGGGACCGAGAGGTTGAGGGCGAGCGTCTTGCCGCCCTTGAAGCCCATGTCGCGGACGACGGTGGCATCGTCGAGCGAGCGGGTCGAGTAGGCCGTCGGCTGGATCTGGCCGCAGCCCGCCACGATCGACAGGACCAGGGACGCGAGTACGAACTTCTTCAAACATAACCTCCCAAAAACGATTGGCTAATTTTAATTTAACAAACAACCAGCCATCGCTTGCGTGAGAGGCCGTTAGGCTTGGGTGAGGTAAACGTGATGCTTGGGCCTTGGCCGTTAGTTTCGTGCGTTTCCGCTCGGCATCCCGCCTTCAGGGCGAACCTGTCGGCGGGCCCGGCGGCTCGTGCTAGGGCGTTTCACCGAGGCTCACGATGACCTTGCCCTTGGCGCGACCCGACTCCAGGTAGGCAAAGGCCTGGTCGATCTGCGACAGGGGAAAGACCCGGTCCACCACGACGTCGAGCCGACCGTCCGAGAGGAGGTCCGCGAGCAGGGCGAGGTCCGTGCCGCTCGGCAGCATGAACTTGTAGCGGTAGGTGACGCCGTGCTTCCGGCCAACCATGCGGGTCTGCAGGCTCGCGAGCCAGAAGAGGGCGGCCAGCCCCCCGCCCGCTTGCAGGTCCCGGCGCGCCGTCTCCGGCTCGGGCAGGCCCGCGACCGAGACGACCTTGCCGCCGCGCTTGACGACCTCGAACGACCGCTCGAGCGTCTCTCCCCCCACCAGGTCCAGGGCCCCGTCCATGTCCTTCAGGACGTCCCAGAAGCGCGCCTGCGTGTAGTCCACGACCTCGTCGGCGCCGAGCCGCCGGACCAGGGCCTCGCCGCGCGGAGAGGCCGTCGTCGTGACGTGCGCGCCCAGATGCTTGGCGAGCTGGATGGCGAAGGTGCCGACGCCACCGGCCCCTCCGGAGATGAAGAGGCGGAAGCGCGGCTGCACGTTCAGCTCGTCGCGCAGGCACTGCAGGGCCGTGAGGGCGGCGAGCGGCACGCCCGCCGCCGCCGTGAGCTCGAGGGACGCGGGCACCTTGGCGACCAGGCCCGCGTCGATGCAGGCGACCTCGGCAAACGCGCCCATGGCGAACTTGTCGACCCGCGTGAAGACTCGATCGCCCACCTCGAAGCCGCGGACCTCGCGGCCCATGGCCATGACCGTCCCGGACAGCTCGTTGCCCAGGATCACGGGAAAGGAGGGCCGGTAGAGGACTTTCAGCTTGCCTTCGCGGAACTTGTAATCGACCGGGTTGAGGCCCGCCGCATGCACCTTGATCTGGAGCTCGTGGGGTCGGGGCTGGGGGACGGGCACCTCGCGGAGGTCGGCGCCCTCGGGGCCACCGTAGCGTGAGAGGACGAATGCGCGCATCTCGGATCCTTCTGATCGTCCGGCCGGGGGGCCGCAGGGGGCATCGTGCTTGCACGTTACCATGACCGCCGACTGACTGCCTGTGTCCTGCGAACCACCGCTTGATCGGTGTATCACGTTCGTGTTATATAACTGATCGGTTAAGGAGGCTTCGTGGACGTCTACGCCGCCCTTGCGGATCCGACGCGCCGGCGCGTCCTCGACCTGCTCCTGGACGGCGATCGCGCCGCCGGTGAGCTGGTGGAGGCGTTTCCGGCCCTCAGTCAGCCCGCCATCTCTCGGCACCTCCGGGTGCTGCGCGAGGCGGGCCTGATCCGGGCGCGCGTCGATGCCCAGCGGCGGATCTATTCGTTGCAGCCCGCGGCCTTCGCCGAGGTGACGGCCTGGATCGAGCGCTACCAGGCCCTTTGGACCCGGAGCCTCGACGCCCTTGGCACCCACCTGGATGCCCGATACCCCAGAGACGACAGGAGCTAGACCCGTGACCCAGCCTACCCGTGACAGCCTGCCCACCCCGGCGGGAGAGGTCGCCTTCGACGGCGATCAGGCCACCCTGCACTTCGTGCGCACCTATCCCCATCCCCCGGAGGCCGTCTGGTCGGCCCTGACGGATCCCGCGCAGCTCGCGAGCTGGTTCATGACCCAGGCGGTCATCGACGGCCGTCCGGGCGGCAGCGTCAAGATGACGAGCGGCCCGGCGCGCTTCGAGTGGACCGGCCAGATCCTCGCCTGGGAGCCCTACACCCTCTACTCCTACGAGTGGAACCTGGAGCCCCATGAGCACGTCCCGCAGGGCGAGCGCTCGGTGGTGCGCTGGGAGCTCGAGCCCATCGAGGGCGGCACCCGGCTCACCTTGACCCACAGCCGACTCTCGCGCGGCACGGCGCTCGGCTTCGCGCCGGGGACGCACTCCTTCCTCGATCGCCTGGGCGCCCAGCTCTCCAAAGAGACCTTGCCGAACTGGATGCAACGCTACGACGAGGTCAAGCACGCTTATCCGTCCTGGAGCCTCGGGCAGTAGCCGCTTTCCGCTTTTTTACCAAAGTCCCCCTCGATTCGCGAATCGAGGGGGACTTTGTTCTGATTGTTACTTAAAGCCGGTGATTAGCGTTCTCTTATGTCGGCTTCGTAATAGATACGGATGGCTAGTCCGAGGTACATGGCTAATCTGGATCTAAGATGCTCGAATCGTGCCCGTTTTCGTTGCCATCCGGAAAGAGGGACGCATGATCCTCATCGTGGGAGCCACCGGTCGGATTTCCAAGGCCGTCATCACGCAGCTGCGCGCGAGGGCGATCCCCGTGCGGGTCCTGGCGCCCGGGTTGCCCAACCCTGCCGCCTTCGGCATGGACGTCGAGGTCGTGACCCGGGAGCCGGAGGACTGGAGCGCCATCTTCAAGGATGTCCGAGCCCTCTACTGCTCGGCCCCCGGCACCCTGGCCCAGCTCACCCTCCAGCTGAACGCCATCCATGCCTCCTGTGGGTCGGGCATCGAGCGCATCGTCAAGATCTCGAACTTCGGGGCGGCCGCGGACTCCCCTCTCGTCCAGGCCCGGTGGAACTGGCAGCTCGAATCGGCCGTCCGGGAGTCGGGGGTGCCCTTCACGATCCTGCGGCCGCGCTTCCTGATGCAGAACTTCCTCATGGTCTTCGCACCGGGGATCAAGTCGCGGGGGGCTTTCTGTGCTCCGGCGGGCGACGGCGCCATCCCCTACGTGGACCTGCGCGACGTGGCGGAGGTCGCGGTCGCCGTCCTGACCGCGCCTGGCCACGAGGGCCGCACCTACGAGCTCACGGGGCCCGAGGCGCTGTCGTGCGCGGCCATCGCCGATCGGTTCTCCGTGGCCCTCGAGCGTCCGGTGCGCTTCGAGGACGTGCCACCCGAGAACGGACCGGACGTCTTTGCGGAGCTCGGCCTGCCGGGCCCGATGGCGCTCGACATCGCCGCCATGTTCGCCGCGGCCCGCACCACCGAATCCCCCGCGCCCACCGCCTCGGTCGCGGAGGTCATCCACAAGCCCGCTCGTTCGTTGGATCAGTTCATCTCGGAGAACCTGGCTGCTTTTTCCGGCTAGCCTTCCGGGCACACGGCCCGGGGCCCGCCCAGGAGGTCCCATGCCCACCATTCTCGGCGCGATCGCCAACCGCCACAGCACCCGCAAGTTCCAGCCTCGCTCGGTCGATCGCGAGTACGTCGAGGCCATGCTCGAGGCCGCCCGCCTGTCGCCAGCGGCCTGCAACCTCTCGCACGTCCGCGTGATCGTCGTGCAGGAAGAGGACGGCCTGGACGTCGTACGCCGGGCTGCCTACGACACCGGGGCCGTGGCCTCGGCTCCCCTGGTCCTGGTGCTCATGGTCGATCTGAGCGTGGACGAGCCCTTCCGGCAGCAGATGGAGGCCATGCTGAAGGCCCCCGGGGCGGGCTTCGATCAGATGCGCTCGGGTGCGGGCCGCCCCTTCGAGCTCAAGGTGGGCCGGGACTGGGCCTTCGTGAACGCCGGCATCGCGGGCGAGCACATGATGCTCCAGGCGGTCGAGATGGGCCTGGCGGGTTGCTGGGTCCACCACTTCGACCATGACGAGGTTCGCGCGCACTACAAGCTGCCGGAGCACCTGGAGATGGTCTCGCTCATGGCCTTCGGCCATCCGGACGAGACGCCGCCGCCGAGCGCGGGCCGCATGAACTTGCAGTATCAGGTGCCGCACGGCCCCGCCGATTAGAACAGGTGCGCCCCCCGGATTCCGGGGGGCGCGATCGCATCAGGCGTTGGCGTGCAGGCCGAGGACGTTGCCGTCCTGGTCCAGGATCTCGGCCCACCAGCCCCAGGGCTCCTGGGAGGGCTCGACGCGGAAGGTCACGCCCCGGCGCTTGAGATCGGCGCAGGTGGCCTCGAAGTCGACGACCTCGAAGGTGCTGGTGATGTTCTTGCCGATCCGGTCGGGCTCGAAGGCGGGGTTGCCCTCGGCGATGAGCGTCAGGCGGGTCTGGGCGCCCGGGGGCGTCACCTCGACCCAGCGGGCGCCGGGCCCCATCTGGGCGTCGGTCGTCTTGTCGAAGCCGAGCTTGGTGGTGTAGAAGGCGATCGCCGCGTCGAGGTCGCGCACGTTGATGGAGACGATCCCGACGTGCGAGATGCCGGTGCGGGTGGTGGTGTCGGACATGGGGAATCCTTTCCTGGCAGGGCCAGAACGAGCGGGGTGGCTAGGCCTGGGAGCCCTTGGTTTAGCGCGGTTCGCAGAATAGGCCGTGAATGCCGCGGACCATGAACCCTCCTTGAGCTGAGTGGCAGGCAGGGGTTCGTATACCCGATCGGGGCCCGGGGCTCACCCTAGTAGAGGGGCAGGTGCCCCGTGATGGGATCGAGCTCCTCGGGGTAGGCGGGCCCGATGCCGAGCGCCGTCCGGGTGGGGACGCCGTGGAACTCGGTATGCCCCGCGTCCGTGATGAGGGCGTAGGGCAGCCCGGCCTCCCGCGCTCGGTCGGCGAGGGCCACGAGCTCCTCTTCGGTCTCGACGTAGACGCAGATCTTGGCGATGGGCCCGGCCACCCACTCCTGGTAGGCGCGCGTGTTCAGCTCGGCGGCCATCTGGGTGGCCAATTGCGAGGCATGGGCGCCCTGGGCAATCTCCTTGCCCCGGCGGAGCTTGACTCCCGAGGGGTACTTCCGGCGCATGACGATGATCTGCTTGGCTTTCACGATGGGATACCTGTGGGTCTAGGGGGGAGGCGGTGCTGCCAGCATACCGCATACCACCGCGCCGGGCGCGTTCTGACGGTCCGTCGTGTATGCTGGAGGCGCCCCCCTTTTGCTCGCGAGGTTCGTCGTGCGCCCCGTCCTGAACATCTCGGCCTATCGCTTCGTGGCGATCGCGGATCCCCACGCCCTGCGCGAGCGGGCGCTGATTGAAGCGGCCGCACGCTCCTTGAAGGGGACGGTGCTCCTCGCCGCGGAGGGCATCAACCTGTTCCTGGCAGGGGCTCCCGACGACGTCCGGGGCTGGGTCGCGTGGCTGCGCTCGGATCCCCGCTTCGAGGCCCTGGAGCCCAAGGAGAGCTGGAGCGAGGACGTTCCCTTCAAGCGCCTCAAGGTCAAGATCAAGCGCGAGATCATCCGCATGAACCACCCGACCATTCGTCCGGCCGAGGGCCGGGCCCCTTCGGTCCGCCCCGAGACGCTCGCGCGCTGGCTGGCGGCGGGCCGGGACGACGCGGGGCGCGAGGTCGTCACGCTCGACACCCGCAACGCCTTCGAGGTGGATCACGGGGCCTTCGCGGGCGCCATCGACTGGCGGCTCGAGAAGTTCAGCGACTTTCCGGCGGCCGTTGAGGCCCATCGCCAGGAGCTCGAAGGTAAGACGGTCGTGAGCTACTGCACGGGCGGCATCCGCTGCGAGAAGGCGGCCCTCTACATGCGCGGGCTCGGCCTGGAGCACGTCTACCAGCTCGAAGGCGGCATCCTCAAGTACTTCGAGGAGACGCAGGCTCCGGGCTGGCGGGGGGACTGCTTCGTGTTCGACGAGCGCGAGGCCCTGGCCCCGAGCCTGGACCCGGCCGGCGGATCCGGAGGGCTATCCAGCGAGGCATGAAGGGGCTACCCTGGTAGCCTGTCGTCGCGATCGGGAGGAGGGGCCATGGAACCGTCTATTTCCGCCGAGGAGGCCGCCAAGGCCCTGATCAAGATGATCTTCCGCATGTGCCGCGACCTCCGGACCTACCAGCTGGACATCTCGCAGGTCGCGCGCGAGCTGTCGTTCGACTACGCGGGCACCAAGAAGCTCGTGTCGCTCTTGGAGCGGGAGGGCTACGTCGAGACCCTGACGTTCGGCCAGAAGGTGGCGCTCACTGACGCCGGCCTCGTGCTTGCCCAGCGCCTCATCCACTAAACCCTAAAGCCAATTTTTTGCGTTCATCCCTGGGAGCGCTAGGTTGCCTGCCCATCCAGAAGGGCCACCTCTTGGGCCCCTTCCGCCGTCTTGCGCGGGCTGATCAGCCATGCATAGAGGATAGGCAGGACGTAGAGCGTCAGGAGCGTGGCCGACACCAGGCCGCCGATGACCACGGTCGCCAGGGGACGCTGGACCTCCGCGCCCGCACCCGTCGAAAGCGCCATCGGGACGAAGCCCAGGCTCGCGACCAGCGCCGTCATCAGGACCGGGCGCAGGCGATTCACCGCCCCCGCCTCGGCCGCCTCGCGCGCGGAGAGCCCCTCCTCCTGCAGGCGGTTGAAGGTGCTGACCATGACGATGCCGTTCAGGACGGCGATGCCGAACAGGGCGATGAAGCCGATGGCCGCCGAGACGCTCAGGTGCAGGCCCCGCAGCCACAGGGACAGGATGCCGCCCGCCGTCGCCAGGGGAAGGATGAGCAGCACCAAGGACGCCATCCGGAGCGAGTTGAAGGCGGAGTAGAGCAGCAGGAAGATCATGAGGATCGACAAGGGGACCACAAAGGCCAGGCGCCGCATGGCGCGTTCCTGGTTCTCGAACTGGCCGCCCCAGGACACGAAGTAGTTGGCCGGGACCTGGACCTCCTGGTGGATGGCCCGCTTGGCGTCGGCGACGAAGGACCCGATGTCGCGCCCGGCGACGTTCGCCTCGACCACGATCCGGCGCTGGCTGTCCTCGCGGCTCACCTGCGCCGGGCCCTCCTCCATGCGGATGCTGGCCACCTGGCTGAGAGGCACCATTCCGCCCTTCGGCGTGTCGATCATGAGGCCCTCGATGGCCTCGACGGAGCCGCGGCGCTCCTCCGGGAACTTCACGAGGATGTCGAAGCGGCGCTGGCCCTCGATGATCTCACCGACCGTGCGTCCCCCGATGGCCGCCTCGATGAGCTCCTGGACGTGCCGGACGGAGCTGCCGTAGCGCGCGAGGGCAGCGCGGTTGATCTGGATGTTGAGGAAGGTCTGGCCCTCCACCTGCTCGACGTTGACCTCCCGGGCGCCCGGCACCTTGCGGACCACCGCCGCGATCCGGTTGGCCGTCCGGGACAGCACGTCGAGGTCTTCCCCGTACAGCTTGACGGCCACGTCCGACTTCACGCCCGAGACCAGCTCGTCGACCCGCATGGCGATGGGCTGCGTGAAGTTGTAGTTGACGCCGGGGATCCTGGCCAGGCGCTCGCGCAGGGCGTCCTCGAGGGCCGCTTTGCTTGGCTGCTTCCACTCCGAGCGGGGCTTGAGGCTCACGAAGGTGTCCGTGAGGTTCACGCCCATGGGGTCGCTCGCGATGTCGGCCCGCCCTGTGCGGGACACGACGCTCTCCACCTCGGGGAACTCCCGGAGAGCCTTTTCGACCTCGTGCTGCATGGCCAGGGACTCGGTCAGGGAGATGCTCGGTAGGCGGATCGTCTGGATCGTGTACGATCCCTCGTCCATCTCGGGCAGGAACTCCGAGCCGAGGAGCGGAATCATCGCGAGGCTGCCGAGAAACGCGGCCAGGGCCACGCCGAGGGTCAGGGAGCGGCGGCCCATGGCCTGGTGGAGCGATCGCCGGTAGATCGCCTCCAGCCGGCCCATGAGCCGACGGGGCTTTTCGTCGACGTGGCTCGGCAGGACCCAGGCCGCGATCACGGGGATCACCATCAGGGCGAGCAGCAGGGACCCGATGAGCGCGAAACCGACCGTGAGGGCCATGGGGGCGAACATCTTGCCCTCCATCCCCTCCAGCGTGAGGATGGGCAGGTAGACGAGGACGATGATGAGCACGCCGAAGAAGATGGGCTTCCCCACCTCGCGCGCGCTCTCCTTGACGACCTCCAGGCGGCTCCGCCCCTGGTTCTCGGGCAGGGAGAGGCGGCGCATGGCGTTCTCGACCATGACCACCGAGCCGTCCACGATGAGCCCGAAGTCGATGGCGCCGAGCGTCATGAGGTTGGCCGAGAGGCCCAGCCAGCGCATGCCGATGAAGGCGAAGAGCATCGAGAGCGGGATGGTGGCCGCGACGAGCAGGGCCGCTCGGACGTTCCTCAGGAAGAAGAACAGCACCGCCACGACCAGGAGGCCGCCTTCCAGGAGATTGGTCTCGACCGTGCGGATGGTCTTGTGGACGAGGTCCGTCTGGTCGTAGTAGGGCTTGACGCGGACACCCTCGGGCAAGGACTCGTTGATCTGGGCCACCTTGGCCCTCACGCGCTCGATGACCGCGCGGCTGTTCTCGCCCCGCAACATCATGACGATGCCCGAGACCACCTCGCCCTGGGCATCGGCCGTGACGGCCCCGTGCCGGACCTCGGGGCCGAGCTCCACCACGGCGATGTCGCGGACGTAAATGGGGACGTCGTGGCGCGTGGTCACGACCGTCTGGCGCACGTCGTCCATGCTCTCGGCGAGCCCGAGGCCGCGGACGATGAACTGCTCCTTGTTGTGCTCGATGTAGTTGCCGCCCGCTACCGAGCTCGTCTGGGCGAGCGCCTCCAGCACGTCGTGTAGCGTGAGGTGGTACGACACCAGCTTCGCCGGATCGATCAGGACCTGGTACTGCTTCAGGTGTCCCCCGAAGCTGTTGACCTCGGTGACGCCCGTGACGGTCCTCAGCTGCGGCTTGACGACCCAATCCTGCAGCGTGCGCAGCTCCATCAGGTCGTGCGAGCCGTCGCCTTCGAGCGTGTACATGTAGATCTCGCCCATGCCGCTCGTCATGGGCCCGAGCTCCGGTTCGGCCATCCCCTCGGGGAGCTCGTCGCGGGCCTGCTGGATCCGTTCGAACACCAGCTGGCGCGCGAAGAAGGGGTCGACGTGCTCCTCGAACACGACCGTCACGACGGAGAGGGCGAACTTGGAGGTCGAGCGGATCTCGACCACGTCCGGGATGCCCTGCATGGCGATCTCGAGGGGCGCCGTCACGAGCTTCTCCACCTCGACCGGAGCCAGCCCGCGCGCGTTCGTCAGGACCTGGACCTGGTTGTTCGTGACGTCCGGAAAGGCGTCGATCGGAAGCTCCATGACCGACCGGACACCGGCGATCGAGACGAGCACCAGCGCGACCAGCACGAGCAGGCGCTGCTTGAAGGCGAGGTTGATGAGCCAATCGATCATGGGGCGTCTCTTCTAGTGGTGGTGCTCGCCGAAGCTCTCCTTGAGCAGTTCGGCCTTGAGGGTGAAGGCACCGTCGGTCACGACGCGCTCGCCTTCCTTGAGCCCGGATAGGACGGGGACGAGGCCTCCGGCGGCGGGTCCGACTCCCACGTCGCGCTTCTCGAAGGTGCTCTCGCCCGTCTGGACGAAGACGAAGGTCTCTCCCTTGTCCTGCAGCAAAGCCTTGGCCGGTATGGCGGCTGAGCGCTGGGTCGAGGTCCGGATGGAGGCGTTGGCGAACATCTCGGGCTTCAGCAGGCCGTCCGGATTGGACACCTCGATCCGGGCCTTGGCCGTGCGGGTCTCCGGATCCAGGACCGGGCTGATGAGCGACACCTTGCCCCGGAACGTGCGACCGGGATAGGCGGGCGTGGAGATGTCGGCCGCCTGCCCCACCCGGACGCTCGCGAGGTCCTTCTCGTAGAGGTTGGCATTGACCCAGAGATGCCGGGTGTCGATGATGACGAACGCCGGCTCCGGGCTCGCCGGATCGACCGTCTCGCCCAGCGTGAGGTGGCGGGAGATGATCACCCCGGCAAGAGGGGCGCGCAGCGGAAGGGTCGAGTCCAGCTCGTGGGTGCGTGCCAGCGTGCGGATGCGATCGGCGCTCATGCCGAGCGCCTGGAGCCGGTGGCGGGCCTTTTCCAAGTCGATGCGGGCCACCCGCAAGGCGTTCTCCGCGCTCACGACCTCCTTGCGGGCCGTGAGGTCGTCCGCAAAGAGGCGCCGCTGGCGCTCGACCGCCTCCTGGGCCCCGGCGACGTTGGACTGGGCCTCGAGGTACGCGGCCTGCGCATCTCCGAGCTCCCCGCTCTGGATCACCGCGAGCGTGTCTCCGGCCCCGACCCGGTCGCCGACGCTCCGGGCGACGCGCGTGACCCGACCGGCCATGACCGGCTTCACATGGGCCAGGCGATCCGCGTTGGCCTCGAACTCACCGGTCGTGGTGAAGACCTCGGCCACCGGCCGCGTCTCGACGGCCACGACTTCGAGCTTTGCCTGCTGCTGGCTCTCCAGCGGGAACTCGACCACGCCCTCGCGATGGCCGCCCTCCTCATGGTCGGCGTGCTCGTCGGAGTGCTCCGCGTGTTGGCCCTCCGCTTCTCGGTGTGCGGACGGCTCCTCGGAGTGTGGGGGCGTCTTGGTGGCCTCACCGCCGCCCGAACGGTTGCAGCCCGTGAGGACGAGCGCCAAGGACAACAGGGCGACGGCAAAAAGCGTGGACGGGTTCATGGGGTGATCCTTCATGGGGCGAGGTCGGTGCCGACGGTCTTCTCGAGCCGCGCGAGGGCTTCATGATATTCCAAGAGGGCGCTCAGCTGCTCGCCTTCGACCCCCCGCAGCGTCCGCAGGGCCTCCACCGTCTCCACGCCGCTGCCCTCTCCGGCCATGAAGCGACGGCGGGCGTTCTCGGCGAAGACGCGGGCTTGCGGCAGGTCGACCTCCGTGACGAGGTGGTAGCGGGTCAGAGCGATCACCGTCGCCTGGTAGGTCTCTTGCAGCTCGATCTCGAGGCGCAGTCGCAAGGCCTCGAGACGGGCCTCGGCCTGGCGCTTGCGAGCCTCCGCCTCGGCGATCTCACCCTGGTTGGCATACAGGGGGAGGGGCAGCGTGAGGGTGGTCGAGACGGCCGGCTGTTGCTCCGCCAGTCCCCCCGACAGCGAGACCTCCGTTCCCTGCCAGACACTCGCCTGGGCAGAGGCCCGCTGCTGCTCCGCCACCTGGATGTCCAACTCCGCCCGCCGCAGCTCGGGACGCCAGGTGGTCGTGCGGGCCCTGAGGTCGGCGATGGGCGGAAACTGGCGTCCGGAGGGAGCGGGGAGGTCGGCGAGCGTCACCTCCTCGCCGGGATCCTGCCCGATCAACAGGCCGAGCCGCCGGTTGGCGAGAGAAAGCAGGCCTTCGGCCACCAAGAGTTCCCGACGGGCGCGGTTGCGCTCGACCTCCGCTCGAAAGACCTCGCCGCGCGCGACGTCCCCTGCGTCGTAGCGCGTCTGGGCAGCCGTCACCAGTCGCTCGGCGTCGTCGAGCGCTTCGCGGGCCAGGCGGACGCGGGCGGTGTGATGGCCGACCTGCGCATAGGCCGACTTGACCTCGGCGACGACGTCGCGGCGTTGCGCCTGGAGCTCGGTCGTCGCGGCCAGTCCCTCCAGCCGGGCGATCTCCGCGCGGGCGGCCTGCGCTCCGCCCGCCGGCAAGGCAAGGCTCACGCCGGCCATCAGGTTGCCGTTCGCCGGATTGGCGACGGGCATCTCCGCTGCCTGGAGCAGGACGGACGGGTTCGGGTTGGCCAGAGCCTGGGCTTCCTTGGCACGCGCGACGTCGAGCTCGGCCGCGGCGACGCGCAGCGACGGGTGCCGTGCCGTCGCTCGCTCGATGGCCGCCGGCAGGGTCAGGACGTCGGCGCCGAGCGCCGCGCACGGCCACAGGCCGAGGGCGAGCGTGAAGGCGAGGAGGCAGGGGTGCTTCATCGGGTGCCTATCGAGCCGGGCCGCCCCCGTGACGTCGCTCGACGATCGGAGCCACGGGGCGCGGTACGGGGTGCGACTGCGGCGGCCATTCACCGTGCGAATTCCGGGCAGTCAGTGCCTTACATGAGCATCATGCGGTGTGCATGGGTGGCTGGCAAGTGGGGCGGCGAGTCGGAGCGCCCGGGGCCAAGGACCGTGGCAGAGGGCGTTGACGGGTGGCCCATGCGACCGATCGGCCTCCCGGCCGGGAACGCACGACAGATCGGTGACGGTTTCGGTTAGGCATCGGGACCTTCGCCCTCCGCGGAGGGCTTTGCTACCGTTGTGCCCCTGCCTCGTCCACGCATCGGCTGGAAAGGAGGAACGGTGAAATCCCGGATGCTTTACGCTTGTCTTGGCACGCTCCTGATCATCGGGTGTTCGGACCTGCCAAATGAGGCGGCGCGGCCGCCGCGCGTGTTCGGCACCGACCGTCGGCTCACGCAGCAGGCGAACACCAACTTTTATCCGGACATGCTGGCGCTGCCCCCCCAGTCGGTTTACCTTCAGGTGCAGGACGGCAGGCCGACGATTCGCTTCACCACCTCCATGGCCAACATCGGCAACGGCCCCCTGCAGGTGAGGGCGCGCCCGGAGGGAGACCGGACCATTTCGACGCAAGAGATCCTCGACACGCGTGGCAACGTCGTGGAGACGGCGCCGACGGGCGTGTTCGAACGCCATCCCGAACACAACCACTTCCACGTCGACCAGGTGAGCCGCTACGAACTGCGCCAAGGCTCCTTGACCGGTCCCATCGTCGCCCTGTCCGCCAAGGTGAGCTTTTGCCTCGAGGACACCGTGACCTACGGGAACCGTAGTTATGGGCGCTTCTACCAGCAGTGCACCGCGACGCTGCAGGGCATCTCGCCCGGCTGGTGCGACGTCTACAAGAGCGACGTGCCGGGCCAGGAGCTGTCCGTCGCCAACCTCCCGCGCGGCGAGTACTACCTGGTGAACCTCTACGATCCGTCGAACAAGTTCCGGGACGCCGACCGCTCCAACCACACCGCCTGGGTCCGTCTGGAGCTGGATCCGCAGCAATCCTTCGTCCGGACCGTGCAGGAATCCATGCAGATGGCCTCGGAGGACGCCAACCGGCTGCGCAACCACGAGACCCCCAGCTGGCGCTGAGGGGGAAAAGCCCCATCCGTCGAACCTCCGACCGGGCCGCCGGCCATGGCCCGGTTGGCCCGCAAACGGTGGTGCGTAAAGCGTTCGAGCGACTCCCATCACCGATGATCCACCCCCTGATGGGGTAAACATAGAGTCGGCTGCTGAATCGTTCATCATGGCGACACCGTGGCCGCTGCATGGCCGCCCCCGAGGGGGCTTCTGGAATCGAGCCTCATGAACGTTCAGCTGCTGCGCCTCGCCGTCGTCCTCGGCCTCATCACGGCCGTGGGCCCCTTCGCCATCGACATCTACCTTCCCGCCCTCCCCTCCATCGGCAAGAGCCTCGCGGCGAGCCCCGAGGCGGTGCAGATGAGCCTGTTGGCCTTCTTCATCCCCATGGGGCTCTGCCAGCTCTTCTACGGCCCCCTTTCGGACATCGTCGGGCGCCGGAGCCCCATCTTGGCGGGCCTCGTCCTCTTCATCCTCGGCTGCATCGGCTGCGCGCTCGCGCCCACCATCGAGATCCTCATCGCCTGCCGCGTCGTCCAGGCCATCGGCGCGTGCGCCGGGATGGTGATCCCCCGGGCGATCGTCCGCGACCTGCACACGGGGCCGGAGGCCACCCAGCTCATGTCGCAGCTGATGCTCGTCGTCAGCATCTCGCCCATCCTGGCGCCGCTGACGGGCAGCCTGATCATGGGGGTCGTGGGCTGGCGCGGCGTCTTCGGAGCCGTGGCCGTCGCGGGCCTCTTGGGCCTCGTCCTTGCCCTCACGCAGCTCGAGGAGACCCGTCCGCCCGAGGACCGTGCCGAGAGCTCCTGGTCCAAGAGCCTGGTGGCCTACTGGCATCTGCTGCGCGATCGCAAGTTCATGGGCCTGACGTTCGCCGGAGCCTTCGGCGTCTCGGCCTTCTTCGTCTACCTGGCCAACTCGTCGTTCGTGCTCATCAACCACTACGGCCTCTCGACGACGGCCTACGCCATGTTCTTCGCCCTCAACGCCGTCTCCTTCTTCGGGGCGTCGCAGCTGACCGGCTGGCTCGCGGGTCGCTTCGGCATGACCCGGGTCCTGCAGGCGGGAGCCCTCGGCTTCGTGCTGTCGATGGTGGCCGCGCCGGTGGTCATGGCCCTCGGACTCGCCCAACTTGAGGTCATGGCCGCCCTCTTGTTCGTCGGCTATGGCTTCTTGGGCCTGTTCATGCCGGTCACGGGCGTCCTCGCGCTCGACGACCACGGCGAGAACGCCGGGGCGGCGTCGGCCCTGATGGGGGCCCTGCACTCGGTCTCGGGGGCCGGGGTCATGGCCGTCGCGGGACGCTTCGCGGACGGCTCGCCGCTGCCCATGGTGGCGGGCATCGCCCTGTGCTCGGTGCTCGCGTTCGCCCTGACGCAGCTCACGGCGCGCGGCATGGCGCGGGTCAAGAACCCCGCGGAGCCCGTGGGCGCGCCCGCCGCAGAGCGGCACGCCTAGCGCCGTCAGCCCGCGGGCCCCGGCGCCTCGTGCCCGGTCCCGTCTCCGGCTGCCGGCGGAGGCACCTCTTCCTGTCCGATCGGCAGGAAGATCGAGAAGGTGCTCCCTTGTCCCAGCTGGCTCACGACGGCCACCCGGCCCCCGTGGAGCTCGACGAGCTTCTTCACGATGGTCAGCCCCAGCCCGAGGCCGCCGGTACGGACGGAATCCCCGATGGTCAGCTGGCTGAACGCTTCCCAGATGCGACCGAAGTCGTCCTCGGGGATGCCCGGGCCCGTGTCCCAGACGTCCAAGCGGACCATGTCGCCCTCCGGGGCGATGCGCAGGCCCATCTTGCCGCCGGCGGGCGTGAACTTCTCGGCGTTCTTCAGGAGCTCGTGCAGGATCTGGGTGATCCGGCGCGAGTCGCCGCAGAGGATGGGCGTGTCCGGGGCGACCTCCACCTCCATCGTCTGGTCCTTTTGCCGGACCTCGTCCGCGACCACCGCCGAGACGTTCTCCGCGATCTCGGCGAGGTTGACCTCCGTTCGGTAGAGGGGGAGCGTGCCGCTGATGAGGGCACTGTAGTCGAGGATGTTGTCGATGTGCTCGGTGAGCCGGCGGCTGCCCTCCTTGATCCCCTCCACCACCGGCGTTCCGGGGCAGGTGTCTTCCAAGAGCTCCGTGTAGCCTACGATGAGCGACAGGGGCGTCTTCATCTCGTGGGAGATGGTGGAGAGGAAGTGGTCCTTGAGCTGGTTCAGCTCCTTGGCCTTCCTCAGCTCGGCCGTGCGGCGGGCCATCTCTTCGACGGCCTGCTTGCGCTCGGTGATGTCCCGCTGGATGGTCGAGAAACCGGTGATCCGTCCCTCGTCATCCTTGATCGGAAAGACGCTCGCGGACACCTCTACCCGGCTGCCGTCCTTGCAGAGCGCCATGCTGTCGAAGACCTCCATCGGGATCCCCTGGCGCAGCCGCTCCGCGGCGCGCTGGAAGGACTGGAAGAGCTCGGGCGGCGTGGTGATCGTGGGCGGCTGCCCGATCGCTTCTTCGGCGGTCCACCCGAAGAGCTTCTCGGCCCCTTCGTTCCAGAAGGTGATGGCGCGCAGCTGGGGGTCCATGGTGGCGATGGCGTCCTGCGAGGACTCCACGATGGCCGCGAGCTCGCGGGCCTCGGCCTCGCGGCGGCGTAGGGCGTCCTCGGCCCGTTTGCGGGCTTCTTCGAGGCGGTTGATCGGGTGAACGTTCCACCAGACGAACGCCAGCAAGAGGGCCGTCATGACGATGACCAGCAGGAAGGTTCCGGTCGGCGTTTCGAGGAAGCGGTTGTCCTGAAGCTTGTCCCAGTACCAGGCGAACAGGGGCGGCAGCGCCAGCCCGATTGGCAGGAGGCGGCGCAGCATGATGCCCGTCGGCGTCGGACTCGCCATGACCCGCATCCAGCCCGTCTCTGGCTGGGAGAGGAGGATGCCCAGGCTCAGGGTCAGCGTGAGCGGCATGCCCGGCAGGAAGTCGATGCTGCCGTACAGGTACTGGACCTGCAGGATCATCGCGAGGTCCACCACGTAGGAGAAGGCGAAGGCCACGAGCGCGAGGGACTTGCTCGCACGGCCTCGAAGGAGCAGCGCGCCGGCCAGGAGCACCACGGCGAGCGCCGTGGTGTAGGACATGAGCCAGGCATCCTGCCATGCTTGGGGCGGCACGGCCATGGGGATCATCCTGGGCGGGCGTCCCGTCTCCAGGGCGATCAGGGGATCGGCGAGCACGAAGAGCCCGAGTCCGAGGGGCAGCAGGGCCAGCCACCAGCGCAGCCGAGAGGCAAGGGGGCTGGGATGCAGGGAAACCAGGAGTGCCGGCCCCAGCAGCAGGAAGCAGAATGCGGAGATGGGCGAGATGGGCGTCGGACCGAACAAGCGGATGAACGTCGGCTCCCCGATGACCCAGCCGAAGAGGATCAAGAGGCTCATGACGGTGACGAACCCGCCGGCCACAAGGGCGATGGCGCGAAACCTAATGATGGTAGACCACTCGGTGGAGCCCATCGAACACCGTTCCTGGACGATCGCCGGTCGGGGGCGGCGCACACCGACCCTACCCCATCATAGTCCCGTCGGGGGGCGATCGAAACCCGCGGTTGCGCCGCGTCCCGGGGGCGTCAGCGCACCCGGCCGGCCCTGCCGCCGGCGGAGGCCGTCCCGAGCCAGGTGTGCGGATTTCCGGCCCAGCACCAGCCGAGTTTCGGGCTCGCCTTGCTGATCCAGAGGGCCGGGACGCGGCGATCGCCGCACCGCGAGCCCGCCAGCGAGAAACAGTGGTTCTTGCGGAGCGTCGCCGGAAACTGGGTGATGAGGGCGATTCCCTCTTCGAGGGTCAAGGGAGTGCGGCGCCGGTCCCGGATGACCTCCAGGGCGTCGTCCGGCGTGACGTTCCGGAACTCCGCGCCCGTGTCGAGGTCGAAGACCAGGTAGACGGGCTCGTCCGGCGCCTCCAGGATGTCGAGGGGCCGGAACGTCTCCAGCCCGCCCGGCTTGAAGTCAATGAAGCCCGCATGGTCCTTCAGGCGGGTGCGGGCCATGGCGGCGTCGAGCGGGACGAGGTCGCCGCGGACGACGATGACGAAGGGCGCCCGCCCCTCCTCGAGCTGGGGCAAGGGGCCGAGTCCCGTCACCCGTGCCTCGAGCGGAGCGAGGAGGTCCCGGAAGGCTTCGGCCGGTAAGCCGGCCGCCTCGGCATAGCCCAGGCGGATCAGGGTGTCGACTTGCCGGTGGAACTCGTCGAGCGCGATGGCGGTCATTGGGTCTCCTGGGAGGTGCAGGGAAGGCGGGTGTACTTATACCACGGCAGGCGGCCTAACGGCTCGAAGGGTGCTAGTGCGGCCCTTGGCCCCGGTCCTAACGTGCGGCCCTGGCCATCGCGCGACCTCCGTGGTAGATCGAGCGGGAGGTGCGCCACACGCTCGAAAGCAGGTCTCCATGGTCCCCCTGTCCCTCCTGGATCTGTCCCCCATCGTGCAAGGCGGCACGGCGGCCCAGTCGCTGCACAACTCGCTCGATCTGGCCCGGCACGCCGAGCGCTGGGGCTTTCACCGCTACTGGGTGGCCGAGCACCACAACATGCCGGGCATCGCGAGCGCCGCGACCTCTGTGGTGATCGGCTATCTGGCGGGCGGCACTTCGACCATCCGGGTCGGGGCGGGCGGCATCATGCTGCCGAACCACTCGCCCCTCGTCATCGCCGAGCAATTCGGAACGCTCGCGACCCTCTACCCCGATCGCATCGACCTGGGCCTGGGGCGCGCGCCGGGCACCGACCAACCGACGGCGCGCGCCTTGCGCCGCAACCAAGGCGGACGATCCGACGACTTCCCGCAGGACGTCGTGGAGCTGTTGACCTACTTCGGCCCGTCGGAGCCTGGGCAGCCGGTCCGGGCCATTCCGGGCGAGGGCACGAACGTGCCCGTTTGGCTTCTGGGCTCGATCCTCTTCAGCGCGCACCTGGCGGCTCAGCTGGGGGTGCCGTACGCCTTCGCCTCGCACTTCGCCCCGGACTACCTGATGGCCGCCCTGAGGATCTATCGGGCCGAATTCCGTCCCTCCGGGTGGCTGGAGAGCCCCCGGGTCATGGTCGCGGCCAACGTCTTTGCGGCCGACGACGACGCGGAGGCCTGGCGCCTCTCCACCTCCATCCAGCAGAGCTTCGCGCAGCTCCGCCTCGGGCGCCCCGGCAAGCTGCCGCCGCCCATCGAGGTGCCCTACGTGGCGCCGGCAGACAGGGCCGAGGTGCTGGCGGCAACGCCGCTCGCGGTCTCGATCATCGGCACGGCGCAGACGGTTCGGTCCGGCCTGGAGGCCCTCGTGGCTCAGACGGGTGCCGACGAGCTCATCCTCACGTCACACGTCTACGACCATCGGGCGCGCCTTCGATCGGTCGAGATCGTCGCCGAGGCGTTCCTCGAGGCTTGAGCGCCCAAGGGCCGCCGGCTAGAATGGGCCGAGGACCCGTCGAGCAAGGAGGAGCCATGGTGCAACGAGCCGTCGCAACGCCGCTGGAGTACGTCGAGGCCCTTGACGGCTGGCAGCTGGACAAGGTCCAGACGCTGCGCCGGATGGTCGCAGAAGTAGTGCCGGATGCCGTTGAGGGCATCAAGTGGGGGATGATCTCCTACGAGCACGCGGGCGACCTGTGTGCGATCGCCGCCCAGAAGCAGTACGTGAGCTTCTACGTCATGCCCACGTCGGTCGTAGCCGCCCATCATGAGCTCCTGGCCGGCATCGACGTCGGCAAGAGCTGCCTGCGGTTCAAGAAGACCACGCCGTTTCCGATCGACCACCTGAAGGTCCTCCTGAAGGCGGCCGCCGAAGCCAAGAAGACCTGCGCGGAGAGCTAACGTCCCCATCGAGACCCTTTTGACTGTAAGCGAGGTTCCATGTCCTTTCCCAAGCCCACCCCCGAGGCCAAGGAGGCCTTCGACGCCTGGCTTCCGCCTGATGCCCGCGTCTCGGTCAAGCCCATGTTCGGCAACCTGGCCGCCTTCGTCGATGAGCACATGTTCATGGGCGTGTTCGGCGATCACGTCTTCTTGCGCTTGACCGAGCCGGACCGGAGCGAGCTCATCGCCCGGACTGGCACCTCCGTCTTCGAGCCCATGGCCGGCCGTCCGATGAAGGAGTACGTGCTCTTGCCCGAGGAGTGGCGGGAGACGCCCACCGAGGCCCATGCGTGGGTCATGCGATCGCTCTCGTGGGTCGGCAACCTGCCGCCCAAGCCCAAGAAGGACAAAAAGGCCAAGAAGGCCTGATTAGGAAGAGGAGAGCCGGATGGCCGTCGACGTCCTGACCGAAATCACGATCCATCGCCCTTTGAGCGAGGTTTCCGCCTTCGCCGCGGACCCGGACAACGCCCCGAAGTGGTACGTCAACATCAAGTCGGTGGAGTGGCAGACCGCGAGGCCGCTGCAGCTCGGCTCCAAAGTGGCTTTCGTCGCCCACTTCCTGGGTCGGCGTCTGGCCTACACCTACGAGTTCGTCGACCTCGTCCCGGGCGAGCGCCTCGTCATGCGCACGTCGGAAGGGCCCTTTCCCATGGAGACCACCTACACCTGGGAGCGCCTGGACGAGGGCCGCACGCGCATGACGCTGCGGAACCACGGGGAACCGAGCGGCTTCTCGAGCCTCGTCGCGCCCTTCATGGCCTCGGCGATGCGCCGGGCGAACGAGAAGGATCTCGCGGCCCTGAAGGCGCTCCTGGAGCGACCCTAGCCAGCCGGGCGATTGCCGCTCGGCGCCATGCTCCCGTACGTCGACGCCCGGCGCGTGGACGAGCGAGGGATTATCGGGTGGCGACCCGCTCGATGTGCCGTTGCACCACCTGGAGGCCGTCCGTGAGGGCGGCCGGGCCCGGCTGCAGGATGAGGGTCGATGAGACCTCGTGCACCTCGCCGGCCCGGATGGCGGGCACCGATTCCCAGCCCGTGCGGCCGAGGATCTCGTCGCGCTTGACCCGCTTTCCGCACCACGAGGCCAGGATGAGCTCCGGCGCGCGCCGGACGACCTCGGCGGGCTCGACGAACCGCTCCTTGGCGAGCTTGCCCTCGCTCAGCTCGGGGAAGAGGTCCTCGCCGCCCGCGATGGTGAGGATCTCGCTCACCCACTTGATGCCCGAGATCATCGGGTCGGGCCACTCCTCGAAGTAGACCCGCGGGCGCCGCGGCCAGGCCGCGGCACGCATGGCCGCGGCGCGCAGGCCTGCGCGAAGCTCGTCCGCCAGGTCGGCGGCGGCCGACTCGCGACCCACCAGGGCGCCGAGCGCCAGGACCACGCCGAGGATCTCGGAGATCGAACGCTGGTTGAAGACCACCACCTCGAGGCCCCGACGGACGCACTCGGCGGCGATGTCGGCCTGCAGATCGGAGAAGCAGAGCACCAGGTCGGGCTGCAGGGCCTCGATCTTGGCGAAGTCGGCCTTGATGAACGCGGACACGCGGGGTTTCTGGCGGGCCTCGGCCGGTCGGCGCGCGTAGATCGAGACGCCGGCGACGAGATCACCGGCGCCGAGCCGATAGAGCACCTCGACGGTCTCTTCTGTCAGGCAGACGATCCGGTTCGGTCGCCTGGGTACCGAAAGCTGTGCCAGCAGCCGCTCGGCGGCTTCGTTGGTCGATTGAGACGTGATGGCCACGGAGAGTCCTCGAGATGTCCGACGGGGAGCGATGCGAGCTCCCATGATACCGCAAGCGAGCGGGCTTTCAGGACCCCGCCGGCCATGAGCTGGCGGGGTGGCGGGAAGCCTGGCGCCACGGCGGTTCGACCCGCGGAGCGATCGCTCCGCCGCATCACGTCGATGGGGGCCCCGAGTCGGCCATCGACTGGAGTTTCGCCTGATACCAGTCCCTGACGAACCGGTGGTGAGCAATCCCGAACTCCAGGGTGGCCATCTGGTAGGCCAGGTGATCCTCCCACCCCGGCGGAGCCGTCGCCTGCTGCACGTGGGCCTTGAGGCCTTCCAGCTCCCGGGCTGCCGACTCCATCTGATCGAGGAACCTCGCGAGCAACGCCGTGCGCTCCGGCGCCTCCAGGTGCCCGAGGAAGAACAGCCGGAGCAGCCTCGGGTCCGAGACCCGCTCGGCCATGACGTCCCTGCCCAGCCAAGCGACGAAGTGCGAGCGGCCGGCCGGGGTGATGGTGAAAACCTTCTTGTTGCGTCCGTTGGCCACCTGTTCTTCGCAGGTGACGAGACCTTGCTTGGCTAGCTTCTGGAGCAAGGGGTGGAGCGTCCCGAACGACGCACTCAGGAAGTGCTGGGTCGAGCGCTCCATGGCCTTCTTGAGGTCGTACATCGACAACGGCCTGTACATGAGGAACCCGAGGGCCGCGTACTCCATCATCGGATCAAGACTCCTTCCGCTCTCCAGGAAAGACAAGCTGGTTCAAGCCGGCCTGCGATGGCAAGAGCGGTGCCACGAGGGGCGCCCCGCCGACACGGGTGGTCCGGCGCAGGAACTCCATGATGGCCCCGGTCTGCGTGGCAGTCACGAGCTCGGACCGCACCGGGCCGAGCATCGGCGTGAACTTCAGGGCCGGGACGAAGTTGAGGTCCGTGAAGTTATAGTGGGCCGCGCCCTTCACCTCGATGACGTGGGCGACCGCTCGGCCACCGCGGTAAAGCCCGAGCAGCGCTCCCCTGAGGGACAGATCATGCTTGTCCAGCGGGCTGTGAGTGGATACCAGGTTCAGCGCGGGCACGACGATCGGCGTGAGCTGGGAGGCGTCATCCTGGAACCATGGCCCGTCGAGGTTGACGATGCCACGCAGACCCTGCAAAGGCTGGGTGGCCAGGTGCATGGCGACCGCCCCGCCAAGGGAGTGCCCCATGACCGTGAGGTTGCCGGGATCTGTCCGCTCGAGGATCCCCTCGCGCTGGGGCGACTGGAGGGCGGCGATCACGGTCCGGGTGTCCTGGACCCAGCGCGCGAGCTGAGGCTTCAACAAGGCGTACTGGGGGTCCTGACCCAGCTCCACGGCGGCCTGGGCGAAGGCCTCCGGAGTCATGGCCTGCCGCTGCTTGTCGAGCACCGGAGCGAGCTTGGCGGCATAGGCCCCCATCGCCTTCTGAATCTTCTGAACCTCGCGGTAGGTGTCGCGCTCGGTGTCGAAGGGAATGACCTTGCCCTCGCTATCCCGGGCGGTCAGGGACTCTCCGGGGTGCGCCACCGAGATGACGACGAACCCATGGCTTGCGAGCTCCTGGAAGGTCGAGAAGTTCTGCTTGGTGAAGGAGGCGAAGCCGTGGTTGAAGACCACGACCGGGTGGTGGCCCGGTGCCGGGGGGGCATCAAGGTGGGCATGGGAAGGCACTTCCTTGTAAAGGAAGCGCGGCAAGCCATAGACCTTGCTCAGGATGTCGTTGAGGGCGTTTTCCGTGTAGGGGGCTCTTGGATGGCCCTTCGTCTCGCTCGCCGGGTACCAGATGTCTAGGGTGAGGCCCCGCCCGGCAGACTCGGGGAGAAACTGCTGGGTCAAGCCGACCGGGTAGGTGCCCGTGGGCTCGGGGACCGGGAGCTCGAGGGTGGGAAAGCAGCCCGAAAGCGTCGTCAGCAGAGCGGTCACCAGGCCGCCGGCTCCGAAGAGCCTGCGAGACCAGGGGCGGGGGATGGGGGGCGACGAGGTCGGCATGGGCTGCTCCTTCCGGGTGCATATATCGCTTCGATATATTATCAAGGGAACGACCTAAAAGGGAAGCCCCTTCCTCGACGGGGCCACGTCGGGGAATTCATCCAAGTTGCCGACCACGAATCCGCCGCGGGATGGTAAGGTCGGGCCGACCGTCGAGATGGTGAGGTGACGAGATGAATGCCAGGTCGTTTGTGTTCGCCGGGCTCGCCTTCGTGGGGATGGCTACTCCGGCCTTCAGCGCCGCGAGCCCAAGCCCCACGACGGGAATGAGCGTCTTCGTGCCGTCCGAGGTGCGGTGGGCCCAGGGACCGCAGGCCCTTCCCGCGGGAGCCATGTGGGCCGTGCTCGAAGGCGACCCCTCCAAGCCGGGGCCATTCACGCTTCGGCTCAAGCTGCCGGCGGGCTACCGCATCCCGCCCCACTGGCATCAGAGCGAGGAGCGCATCACCGTGCTCGAGGGCACGTTTCAGCTGGGGCATGGCGATCGGTTCGACGCGAAGCTCCTTCGCGCCATGCCGCCGGGCTCTTACGCCCAGATCCCGAAGGGGCACCTTCACTTTGCCACGGTCAAGGGCGAGGCGATCATCCAGCTGCACGGCACGGGGCCCTGGGAGATTCGGTACGTGAATCCCGCCGACGATCCGCGCGGCAAGCCGGGCGCTCGCTGACATCCGCGCGCTTGCCGCCGGCAAGTGGAACGCGCTCCGGGCCTATGCCGTGGTCAAGCCCTACCAACTGGCCATGACGGCCTCGGACCTTCAGACCGGCTTGTTTCGACGGTAGAACTTGTAGCGCTGATCTGCGCCGGCCCTTGGCGCTGCCGCTCCCACTGCACCAGGGATCTTCCTCGATGACGACGATGAGATCGCGATCCGTGGTGTCGCCCCAGCGCGTGCGCCGATGCGCGACAACTCCGGCACGGCCGGCGATGACTTGATCGGCGGCGCCTCGACCGACGTCAGCTGGGCGCAGGCGGGCGACGCGCAGAGGAGAGCGGACAACAGCCCGCATACCCCCGGGGAAAACCAGTGCTGCCGAATGGCAGACAACGACGCCTACCTCTCACGGGACGGTCGCTGTCTCGATCTGCCGAGAACGACCGTGGTTGGTCGTTTCAGACCACGGGAACCCCCTGATCTCTGCTTCCTCGCCGTGCCGAGGCGGCTGTTGCGTCTCATTCCGCTCGTCACGAGTCGTGTGGCGCCAAACATCAAGCATCCGTCCGTTGCCCTGAAGGGCCGAAGGTCCATTGTCAATCGGATCGAACGTGCCAAACTGAACAGGGTGCGAGGCATCCTTCATGCCGCGCATGCCGGCCACCAGAGAGGCGGATCCGATGTCGGCACGAGCGCTCAAACCCAAAGGCCCCGATCCGATGGCATGCGAGTTCCAAGCGAGTCTACTGGATGAGATTCAGCAGCTCGTCCAGCTTGGCAGCTGGGACTGGGACCTCGCGACGCGGCGGGTGTGCTGGTCGGATGAGCTCTACCGGATCCTCGGCCACCGGCCCCACGGGATCGTGCCCAGTTACGAGGCCTTCATGGAGCAGGTCCACTCGGACGAGCGGGCACTGATCCGGGACACGATCGAGGGGGTCCTGCGCCAGCACGGCCCCTTCACGTACGATACCTGCATCGTTCGCCCGGATGGCGCCGTCCGCTACGTCCGGGTGCGCGGCAAGGTCGTCGCCGATGAGCGGGGCAACCCCAAGCGCCTGCTCGGAACGGTGCAGGACGTGACCGCACAGCGCCTGGCCACCGAGACCGTGCAGGAACGTGCCGACCTGCTGGATCTCTCGCGCGACGCCATCTACGTGCGGGACTTCGCGACCGGAGCCATTCGCTACTGGAATCAGGGAGCGGTCACCATGTACGGCTGGGGCAAAGACGAGGTCCAGGGACGGCCGGCGCATGTTCTCCTCAAGACCATCTTCTCGCCCTCCATGGACCGCATCCATGCCCAGCTGCTCGAGTCGGGACACTGGAAGGGGACGCTGGTGCAAACGACCAAGGACGGTCGCAAGCTCCTCCTCGAGAGCCGCTGGGACCTCAAGCGAGACGTCCATGGGCAGCCGATCGCGGTGCTGGTCAGCAACACGGACGTGACGGCCGAGAAGTCGCTGCAAGCCCAGTTCGAGCTCATGGTCCGCAACATGGCGGACTATGCCGTCTACCTCACGGACCCCGAGGGTCGCATCCAGAGCTGGAACGCGGGCGCGGCCCATCTCAAGGGCTACCAGGATACCGAGATCGTCGGGCGCTCGTTCTCCTGCTTCTTCACGCCGGAGGATCTCCGGGACGGGCGGCCCCGGCGATTGCTGGAGCAGGTGCGGACGCGTGGGTATGCCCGCGAAGAGGTGTGCCACGTCAAGAAGGACGGGAGCCGGTTCTGGGCCGAGCTCTCGCTGAACGCCGTTCGGGATCCCCTGGGGCGGCTGGTCGGCATCGGCATGGTGACGCGGGATCTCACCCTGCGGGACCAGTTCGAGTCGGAGCTGCGACGTAGCGAGGAGAAGTTCCGGAACATCTTCGAACGGGCGAGCATCGGGGTGGGGCTGGCGGACGCCCAGGGGCGCTTCGTCGAGGTCAACCCGGCCCTCGTCACGATTCTGGGCTACCCGCCAGAGGAGGTGCGGGGGCAGAACTACCTCGATTTTACGCATCCGGATGATCGCGACTACTGCGCGCGGCTCGTGCGGGAGCTCGTCGAAGGACTATCGGACTGCTTCTCGGTGGAGAAGCGCTTCCGCCGCAAGGATGGGACCTATATCTGGGTCAGCTCGACGGTGGCCGCGATTCCGGGACCCGACGGCCGACCGACGGCCATCCTGGGCATCATCGAGGACATCACCCAGCGGAAGGAGGCGGACCGCATCCTACGGCATGCGCGCGACGAGCTGGAAGAGCGGGTGCTCGAGCGGACCCGCGAGTTGCGCCAAGCCTACGAGGCCCTCAAGGACGAAGACGAAGAGCGAAAGCGCGTGGAAGTGGAGCTGCGGGAGCGACAGCAGACGCTCAACGAAGCTCAGCACCTCGCCCACATGGGCAACTGGGAATGGGACCTCAAGACCAACCGCGTGACGTGGTCCGACGAGCTCTACCGCATCTACGGACAGACTCCGCAGTCGTTCGGGGCGACCTTCGAGGCCTTCCTGGCGCAGATCCATCCGGACGATCGGCACCGGGTGCGCGCCACGGTCGAGCGCACGCTCGAGAGTCATGAACCGTACGTCCTCGAGGAGCACATCGTCCGGCCGGACGGCGAGTGTCGGATCCTCTCCTCGACCGGACGCCTCACGCTCGACGCAGCCGGTCGCCCCTCCAAGCTGCAGGGCACATGCCTGGACATCACCGAATACAAGCGGGTAGAGGCGGAGATCCGGCGACTGAATTCCGACCTCGAACGGCGAGTCGCCGAGCGGACCAGCCAGCTGGAGGCCGCCAACAAGGAGCTCGAAGCCTTCAGCTACTCGGTGTCGCATGACCTGCGCGCCCCGTTGCGCAGCATCGACGGCTTCAGCCTGGCCATCCTGGAGGACTATGCCGACCGGCTCGATGCCGTCGGCAAGGACTACCTCCGTCGGGTGCGGATGTCGAGCCAGCGCATGGCTGAGCTCATCGACGACATGCTTCAGCTGTCTCGCCTCACGCGGGGCGAGCTGCACGTCGGGGAGGTGGACCTGGGGGCCATCGCCGCGGACATCGTCCAAGACCTGCGGCGGAGCGCCCCGGATCGCGACGTGGACGTCGTCATCGCCCCTGGACTCATGGCCTGCGGAGATCCCCGGCTCCTGCGGTCGGTGCTCGAGAACCTGCTAGGCAACGCATGGAAGTTCACGAGCAAGCACCCGCATGCATGCATCGAATTCGGTCGGACCCTCGGTGGGGGGAGGTCGGACTTCTTCGTCCGCGACGACGGGGCGGGGTTCGACATGGGGTATGCGGACAAGCTCTTCAAGCCGTTCAGCCGACTCCACTCCGACTCCGAGTTCCAGGGCACGGGCATCGGGCTTGCGACCGTGCAGCGGATCATCCACCGCCATGGCGGGAGGATCTGGGCCGAGGGTGACGTGGAGAAGGGAGCGACCTTCTACTTCAACCTGGGGGAGGATGGGCATGGCAACTACCACTCATGACGGCTGCATCCTGCTGGTTGAGGACAACCCGGACGACGTCGAGCTGACCCTCCGGGCCTTCAAGAAGAGCAACCTGGCTAACCGGGTGATCGTCGCCAACGACGGGCGAGAGGCGCTGGACTACCTGTTCGGTACCGGGGACTATGCGGGCCGGGATGTCAACGAGCTGCCGCAGTTCATCCTCCTCGACCTGAAGCTGAAGAAGGTGGACGGACTCGAGGTCCTCAAGCGGGTGCGGGCCGAGCATCGGACCCGGCTGGTGCCGGTGATCGTGCTGACCTCGTCGCAGGAGGAGCAGGACCTCATCGCCAGCTACAGCCTCGGGGCCAACAGCTACCTGCGAAAGCCGATCGACTTCAACGACTTCCTGGAGGCCGTGCGTCAGCTGGGGCTTTACTGGCTCATGTTCAACGTCCAGCCTCCCGCCCCGGAGGGTTGACATGGACAAGCCGCTGAATGTCCTGTTGATCGAGGACTCGGAGAACGACGCCCTGCTGCTGATTCGCGTCCTGGTGCTGAACGGCTTCGAGCCTAATTGGGTGCGGGTGGAGACCCCGCAGGAGCTGGAGTTTCAGCTCGGATCGCGACCGTGGGACCTGATCGTGGCGGACTTCAACATGCCGCGGTTCAGCGGGATCGAGGCCCTTCAGCAATTCAACCGGCGGGGAGTGGATGTGCCCTTTATCGTCGTCTCGGGCGCCGTCGGCGAGGAGATGGCGGCCACCCTCATGCGGGAAGGGGCAAAGGACTTCATCCGGAAGGACAACTTGGCCCGGCTCGTCCCGGCCATCGAGCGGGAGCTCAGCGAGGCGCGTGTGCGCGCAGCGCGTGCCGAGAGCGAACGGCGGGAGCGGGAGGCCAGGGAGCAGATCGAGGCCGCCCAGAAGCTCGATCGCCTCAAGAACCTCTTCGTCAACTCGATCTCCCATGAGCTCCGGACGCCGTTGACGAGCATTATCGGCTACGTCGAGCTGATGCAGGAAGGCGTGGGGGGGACGCTTTCCCCGGCTCACCTGGACTACACGCGCCAGATCTTCAACAGCACCAAGCGCCTCGAGCGCCTCGTCAACGATCTGCTCGAATACGCCCGGATCGAGGCCGGGACCTTCACGCTGCAGTTCGAGCGCGCCGACGTCGGGGCCAAGATCCGCGAGGTGGTCGAGAGCCTGCGGCCCGCTGCGGAGGAGGCCCGCATCGACCTCGCGCTGGCTGCGGTTCCCGAGCGCCTCTTGCTGTGCCTGGACCCCCAGCGCATCGAGCAGGTCCTGTCCAACCTGCTCACCAACGCCATCAAGTTCACTCCGGCGGGCGGCAGCGTGACCGTCTCGGCCCGGGCCGAGGGCCCGTGGCTCCGGTGCGAGGTACGGGACACGGGCATCGGAATTGCCGAGGAGGACATTCCCAAGCTGTTCCAGCGCTTCAGCCAGCTGGACGGCGGCGTGCGAAAGGGGGGCGGCACCGGCCTCGGCCTGGCGATCGCCAAGACCCTCGTCGAGGCGCACGGAGGTCAGATCGGGGTGCAGAGCGTGCCGGGTCAAGGGTCGACCTTCTACTTCACCCTTCCCCTGGAGGAGCCGAGGGCTTGAGGCTGCACGGTCCTCGGCATCGCTTCCGCCTTACAGCGGCTACTTCGGTCGGTAGAACCGGTAGCGTACCTGTTGGCTGATTTGCGCGGGGCCCTGCCGCTGAGCCTCCCAGCGAACCAGATCGCCCCAGCTCTGGAAGGAGTTGTTCGGACTGACCAGCGCCTCGGCCTGAAGGTACCAGGGTTCTTCCTCGATGACGGCGACGAGGCTCGGATCCGTGGTGTCGCCCCAGCTCGAGCGGCGGTGCTCGTAGAAGTTCCGGATCTGGCTGTTCTGCCAGTAGGTCCGGATCCGCTCGGCCGCGACCTCTCCCACCAGCTCGGCTCCCTCGGGCGCTGCGCCTTCCAACCCGAACGTCCCCTTCAAGGGCGTGAGGTGCATGGCCACGCCCTGTGGCGATCGCGCGTAGTCGATGCCCACGTTTCCGGCATACTGGGTCAGCCAGTTGGAGGCAAAGCCCACCATCACCCCGGTGTAGATTGGCTGCCCTGCTAACCGTTCATACAGCACGCCGGCCTGATATCCTCCCCAGCGCGCCCCCGTGAAGAGGTTGTAACCGGGCGCCGAACGGCCGAGCGGCTCGGGCCGGATCTGCAGGTCGCCTGCGCGGCCCTCCAGCACGAACGGCCCGAGCTCCGCCCGATAGCGGCCGAAGTGCGCGACATTGCGGCCCGAGAGGTTGACGAAGTGCCAGCCCAGCCCCGACCCGTGCGCGTAGTCCAGCGTGACCAGGGCCCCTTCGTAGCCCGTGAAGTCGGCCGTGCCTCGGCCCCGGAGGTCGTAGACGCTCGGCACCTGGTCGAAGACGGCGATGTGGTCCGGATAGGGAAAGCTCAGGTACCGGGTGCGTCCCAGCTTCAGGTTGGCGGAGAGCCTTCCGCCCCAGTCCCAGTGGCCGAACCCTTCGAGGTAGGCCTCATCCAGGAAGGGCTCGATACCCGCGAGGGTGTTGAACTCGCGGTTGGACCGGACGATCGCGTGGGCGCGCGTGCCGGGCAGCAGGTCCAGATCGGCCTGCAGGTGGAGGTTGCGCAGCCAGAGCTTGTCGGTCCACGCGAAGACGCCGAGACTCGTGCTCCAGTGACCGCGGCCAAAGCCGATGCCCGGCAATTCCGGCATGACGAGCGACGGCTCGAGAGGCTTCGCCTCGGTGGACGTCGCCTGGGCGATGGCCGGAGGGGTGCCGAGTACGGCGGACAACAGGAAGCCGAGACTCACAGGAACCCAGGGACGCCGAACGGAAGACATGGGACCTACCTTGGACAAGACCGCTCGCCATCCACGGGCGAACGAGGACTGCTGCTGATTTCTACCCCGGCGAGGGGTCGAACTCTATGCTGAAAGGCCGCCTCACGGGATCTCGGCAAGCCCTCGGGGACCATGTGACACCGCCCTCGGCGCGCTTGGCGCCGAGGGCGGTCCCGGTGGGAACGGCTGAGTCCGCCCTACTGGGCCAGAAAGCCGGCCAGGTCGACTCCCATCGCCCGGGCGAGGCGGACCTCCGCTTCGCGCCAGTCGGTCTCGGCCTGCAAGAGGCTGTTCTCCGTCTGCACCAGCGTTGTCTGGACGTCCCGCAGCTCGACGTTGGTCGCCAAGCCGGCCACAAAGCGTTCCTTCGCAAGGCGATACGCTTCCTGGGCGGCCGCAAGGCCTTCCTTGAGGGCCTCGGCACGACCCAACGCTTCGTCACGTCGCTTGAGGCCCTGCTGCAGCTCCAGCTCGATGACCTGGGAGGTGAGCTGAAGCTGGAGGCGGCTCGCCTCCGCCTCGTTCTGGCTGGCCTCCATCCGGCGCAAGACGCGGGAGCTGTCCAGGAAGCTCCAGCCGACGGTGACGCCGGCCGAGACGATACCCTGGTTGGCGTCCCGCTGGCTGTAGCGTGAGGTGGCGGAGATGGTCGGCCAGAGCCCCCGGCTTTCGAGCGCCGAGCGAGTCTCGCTTTGCGTGACCCGGAGCTCGGCCTGCCGGAAGTCCGGCCGCTGCCGGATGGCGGACGCCGACTCCTGGAGCCGCACGGACAGGCCTTGCGGGGCCGCCAGCGGCCGATCCGCGACGGGCTGGGCGATGGCGTGCGCGAGGCCAAGGCGGGCGATCTCGACGGCGTTCTGCGCCTGCTTGAGCGCCACGCGGGCGTTGGCGACGATGGCCTTCAGCTGCAGCACGTCCATGCGGGTGGTGTTGCCGGCCGCGAAGCGAGCTTCTCCCTGGTGTAGGTGCTCCTCGTCCTGCGCGAGGGTCTCGGTCGCGACCCGCCGGAGCCCTTCGGCCCGCAGCACCTGGAAGTAGGCCAGCGCCGCGTTCTGCATGGTCTCCTGCTCGGACGCCTTCAGTTGCTCGCGGCTGATGTCCACGCCCAGCTCCGCGAGGCGCACGGCATCGCTGGTGGCGAAGCCGTCGAAGACCACCTGCCGCAGCGACAGCGTCGTGTCGATCACCGTTCCGGAACTCGGGAAGCCGACCATTCCCCCGACGCCCGGGATGGCGGCGAGGTTGGCGCCGGGAAGGTGGCTGTAGCTGGGCCCCGTCTCCAGTCCGAGGCTCGGCAAATAGCGACTGAAGGCCTCGGACTTCTGGGCCTCTGCGGCCTGGAGCATGTGGCGGCTCGCCTTGACGCTGAGGTGGCGATCGCGGGCCAATCCCACGACCTCGTGCAGGGTGAGCGGGGCCTCGGCGGCGAGTGAGGGGGAGGCGAGGGCCAGCCAGAGCGAGGCCCCCATCCCGAACGATCGAAGGTGACGTTTCATGGAAGGCTCCTCTCCTAGCGAACCTGGGCCGAGGCCGGGACGGACGGCTCGGCCGACACGTCCTCCGACTTGCCCAACCGGAAGACCCGCCGCACCAAGCCCTGCAGGTCATCCACGACCGTGTAGGCCGCCGGGATGACGACCAGCGTCAAGAGCGTCGAGGTGACCAGACCGCCGATCACGGCGACGGCCATGGGCGAGAGGCTTTCGGTGCCTTCGCCGAGGGCCAGGGCGATGGGCAGCATGCCGGCGATCATGGCGATCGTCGTCATGAGGATGGGGCGAATCCGGTTCTTGCCGGCCATCAACAGGGCGTCGAAGCGGCTGTGGCCGTCCGCCCGCATCTTCATGGCGTATTCGACCAGCAGAATCGAGTTCTTCGTGACCAGCCCCATCAGCATCAAGATGCCGATCAGTGCCATCATGTCGAGCTCCTTGCGGCCGATCAGCAGGCCCGCGAGCGCGCCGCCGATGGCGAGCGGCAGGGCGCCCATGATCGTGAGCGGCTGCAGGAAGCCGCTGAACAACAGCACCAGCACCGCGTAGGTGAGCAGGATCCCCAGGCCGAACGACGTCATGAAGCCCATGAAGATGTCGGCCATGATCTTGGACTCGCCCAGCGTGTCCTGGGCGACGCCTGCCGGCAGGCTCTGCAGCGTCGGCAGCTTCTGGACCTTGGCCATGGCGTCGCCCAGGCTCACGCCGGCGTTCATGTTGGCGCCGATCGTGACCTGGCGCGCCCGGTCGTAGCGGCTGATCGAGACCGGGCCCGAGCCCATCGCGATCGTCGCGACCGAACGCAAGGGCACCAGCCCGTTGCGGCCCGGCACCATCATGTTGCCGATGGCGTCGAGATCCTGCTTGGCGGTGTCCGTGAGCTCGACCCGGATGTTGAGCTGGCGATCGCCGGTGTTGAACTTGGCGAGGTTGAAGTCGCTGTCGCCCTGCGTCGCGAGGCGCGCGAGCCGGCCGATGGTCGCGACCGAGACGCCTTGCTCGGCGGCTCGCTGGAAGTCCGGCCGGATCTGGATCTCGGGGCGCAGCTCGGCGGCTGTCGAAGTCACGTCCCGCAGGTCGCTCAGCGTGCGCATGTCGTTGAGCAGGCCGTCGGCGGCCTTGTCCAGGGCGACGGGGTCCGTGCCCTGGAGGATGATGCTGACGGGCTTGGTCCCCCCGAAGCCGCCGAGCTTGTTGACGTCGATCCGGGCGCCGGGGATCGCCTTGAGCGCCGGGGTGACGGCGGTCTGGAACTCGTCGACCGTCATCTTGCGCTCGTGCTTGGGCTTGAGGATCACGTTGACCTTAGCGCTCGAGACCGACCCTGCCGTGCCCTCGAAGCCGGAGCTGTCGCCGCTGCCGATGGTGGCGAACGACTTGGCCACTTCGTGGTGGGTGGCCAGGACCCGGTTCACGGCCTGCACCACCGCCTCGGTCTCCGCCAGGCTCGAGCCGGCGGGCAAGGAGATATTCACGGTGGCCTCGCCGTAGTCGGCGTTCCCGAACAGCCCCTTGGGAATCAGGGGGACCAGGGCGAGCGACCCGATGAAGATGACCACGGCCGCGGCGATGGTCAGCCAGCGATGCCGCAGGGAGGCCCCCAGCAGCTTGAGGTAGGCCGTCTGGTAGAAGGTGTCCTGCTCGTCGTGGTGCTTGGGCGACGGCAGGAGGTAGGCGGCCATCATGGGCGTGAGGGTCCGGGCCACCAAGAGGGAGAACAGGACCGACACCGTCACCGTCAGGGCGAACGACCGGAAGAACATGCCCGGGATGCCGCCCATGAAGGCCACGCCGACGAAGACCGACACGATGGTGAAGGTGGTGGCCACTACAGCGAGCCCGATCTCGTCGGTCGCCTCGATGGCGGCCTTGAAGGGGTTCTTGCCCATGGCCATGTGCCGGTGGATGTTCTCGAGGTCGACGATGGCGTCGTCCACCAGGATGCCGACCACCAACGTCAAGCCGATGAGGGTCATGTTGTTGAGGGTGTAGCCCAGCCACTTCATGAAGATGAAGGTGCCCAGGATGGACAGGGGGATGGCCAGGGCCGAGATCAGCGTCGACTGCCAGTTCCGGAGGAAGGCGAAGATGACGATCACGGCCAGGATCGCGCCGATGAGCAGGGCGTCGACCGAGGCGGTGTACGCCGCCCGGGTGTAGTCCGCCCAGGTGCGGACCATGTCGATCCGGATGTCGCCGGGCAGCTCCTGCTTGAGCTCGTCGACGGCCTTGCGGGTCGCCTCTTCGGCCTGGACCAGGGCAGCGCCCTGCGCGCGGACCACCGAGAAGCCGACGACGGGCTTGCCGTCGAGGAACGCCTTCTGGCGCACCTCGGCAACCCCGTCCTCGACGGTTCCCAGGGTGTCGAGCCGGGCGAATTGCCCGTTGCCGAGCGAGATGGGGAGGGCGCGCAGCTCCTCGACGGACTTCATGGAGCCGAGGGTGCGGATGCCCTGCTCCTGCGACCCGATGGCGCCGCGACCGCCCGGCAGGTTGAGGTTGAGCATGCGCAGCTGCGCGTTGACGCTGTCCACCGTGGTGCCGAGCGCCTGCAAGCGGCTGGCGTTCAACTGCACGCGGATCTCGCGCGTCACGCCGCCCGAGCGCTGCACCTGGGCCACGCCCGGTACCGACAGGATCTTGCGGGTGATCTCCTGGTCGATCCAGCGCGAGATCTCGGCGACCGAGCGCTTGTCGCTCGCGACCGTGTAGGTGATGAACGGCTCGCCGGCGAAGTTCGGCTGCATCACGGTCGGCTCGGTGATGTCGCCCGGCAACTGCTGGCGGATGCGCGCCACGGCGTCACGCACGTCGATCAGGGCCCGCTGCGAGTTGGTGCCGATCTTGAACTCGGCCATGGTGAGGCTGACGCCCTCGCTGACCGTCGAGCGGATGTGCTCGAGGTTGGCGATGCCGACCAAGGAGTCTTCGACCTTGCGGGTGACCTCCGTCTCCAGCTCGTTGGGCGAGGCCCCGGGCTGGGCGACGGTGATGGTGACCATCGGGAAGTCGACGTCGGGATTCTCGTTGATGCCCAGCTGCCGGAAGCTGCCGAAGCCGATGATCGAGATGAAGAGGAAGAGCAGGATGATGGGAATGGGGCGCTTGATGGCCCAGGCGGAGATGTTCATGCGTTACTTGCCTTCCTGCGCGGAGGCCTTGGGCAATGCGGGGGCGACGCCCACGCGATCGCCATCCTTGAGGAAGCCGACGCCGTTGACGATGACGTTCTCGCCGGCCTGGAGGCCGTCCATGACGGCCACGTAGCCATCGGCGCGGCTGCCGAGCACGACCTGCCGGCGGCGCGCATGCTGGCCGTCGAGCACGAAGACCTCGCTGCCGGCGTCGCGCGTGACGACGGCCGCGGACGGCACGGCGAGCACGTCCTGCTCACCGAGCCGGACCCGGGCCTTGACGAACATGCCGACCCGCAGAGCCTTGGCCTTGGGGACGTCGATCTCGAGCTTGGCGAGACGGTTGCCGGCATCGACCTGCGGGCTCACCTGGCGGACCTTGCCCACCACGCGCAGCCCCGGATGCGCGTCCGAGGTGATGATGGCCGGTTGGCCCGCATCGACGCGCGAGAGGTCGGACTCGGGAACGAGGGCCTCGACCTCCAGCCGCGAGTGGCGAACCATGGAGTAGAGCGGCTTGGCGACCGACGACATGTCGCCCAGGTGGGCGTCACGCGTGAGGAGGTAGCCGTCGCTCGGTGCCTTGACCTCGGTCTGCTCCAAGAGCGACTGGACCTGGGCCACCCCGGCCTTGGCCTCGGCGACCTGGGCCTCGCCGATGGCGAGGTCCTCCTGGCGCGAGCCCTCCTTCAGCAAGTTCAGGTGCTGGCGAGCCTGCTCGACGGCGGCGCGGCCGGCCTCCAGTGCCGCCTGGCGGCTGACGATCTCGGCGTGGGTGATGCTACCCCCCGCCTTGAGCATCATGGCGCGGTCGTAGGCATCCTGCGCGCTCTTGAGCGACGCCTCCGCCTGCGCGACGGCCGCCTCGGCGCTGGCGAGCTCCTGGGGGCGGCTCGGACGCTTCATCTTGGCGAGCTGCGCCTGGGCGCTCTGTAGGCGAGCCTTGGCCTGCAGCAGCTGGGCTCTGAGCACCGAGCTGTCGAGCCTGACCAGGGGTTGGCCCTGTTCGACCGTATCGCCCGCTTCCGCCAGGACCTCGACGATCTTCAGGCCGTTGGCGGCCGGAATGACCGGCAAGGGATCCCATGCGGCCACACTGCCGCTGACCTCGGTCTCGAGCGCCAGCTTGCGCGGCGCGGCGGGCTCGCTGCTCACGGTCAGGACGGTGGCCGCTTCGGCGCTCTTGGGAGCCTCCGGCTTGCGGCAGCCGGCGAGTGAGACGCTGCCGGCGAGCAGGAACGTGGCGAGGAGGCCAGCCGTTATCCGGCCGGTCGCAAGGGACGATTTCGGGGGCATGCAGCTCTTCTTTCCTTGAATTCAGCCAGACGAGAGGCTAGGGGGAGGTGGGTCGAGGGGATGGCCTGAGGGAGACGCCGTTAAACGTTGGCAGGAGGGGATAGCCGGGCCGACAGTTCGGCGAGCCATTCCTGGCTCCACGTGAGGCGGCCGGCCTGCAGATCCGCGAGGAGCCCGTTGACCCACGACAGCTCGGCATTGAGCATGGCGCGGCGGTATTCCTCCTCGAGCGAGAAGAGGCGGGGCAACCAATCCGAGACCGCCGCCAGGGCCGCCTCCTGGGTGGACAGGGCCTCCATGAGGCGGTCGCGCCGGATCTCCAGCTGGCGGATGACGACGTCGGGCGCGAGCATCGGCAGGAACGAGACCGCCGCCGGAAACTCCGGGAACTCCTCGCGCGGGGCGGAGAGCATGTCGCGCAGCCACGCCATGGCCGTGTCGCGACCGTCGGCGGTCACTTCGTACACGGTCCGGTCGGGACGCTGGGCCGAGCGGACGGTCTCGCGCGGAACGATGAGGCCGTCGCGGTGCAAGCGGTGGATCGTCTTGTAGAGGTTGGCGCGCTGGCCGACGTTGATCACCCGGTCCTTGGCACGTTGCTTGATCAGGCGCTGCATCTCGTACGGGTGCATGGGGGCCTCGACCAAGAGGGCGAGCACCGCGAGGGCCAAGGGGGAGCGACGGCTGTTGGTAAGCATAGTGAATAAGGTACTAGTTGCACTTACACTAGTCAAGCGGATGTGGGCACGGCATGCGCCTTGGGGGCAGCAAAAGGGCTTAGGGGTGGCGCCCTCACCGCCTTGGGTCCCTCGGCGGCGTCGGCGCGCAGCCGATTCCCGGGCTCCGAGACCAGAGCGCCGCGGATTGTCGGGCCGGCCTGCGGGGAGTACGATGCGGGCACCGTTGATGACGCGAGATCGGAGGTCCGTTATGCCCCGAATCACGATTTGCCGCCACCTGGACCAGGTTCGAGCCGTCAGCCCGCGGACGCAGGGCTGCGAGGAGTGCCTCGAGCTGGGGGATACCTGGGTGCATCTCAGGGAGTGCCTGAGCTGCGGGCACGTCGGGTGCTGCAACGACTCGAAGAACAAGCATGCGACCAAGCACTTCCTTGCGACCGAGCATCCCATCGTCCAGTCGTTCGAGCCGGGTGAGACCTGGGCCTGGTGCTACGTCGACGACCTGTTCTTCCCGGATGGCGTCCCGCTCGGGGACGAGGTGACGTCGTCTTGAGCGATGCCGACTCGTGCGTGGGCCGACCGATAGAAGGGGGCGGGGCATGAGACCTACGGAAACCTGGCCGTCCTTGCCGCTGGACGAGTGGCAAGAGACGTATCGGACCTTGCACATGTACACGCAGGTGGTCGGCAAGATCCGCCTCGCGCTGGCCCCCATGATGAACCACTGGTGGCAGGTGCCGTTGTACGTGACGGCCCGGGGACTGACCACCTCTCCGATGCCCTCCGCCGTGGGACCCTGCGAGCTGTCGTTCGACTTCTTCGACGGGGTCCTGCTCCTCGCAACCTCGGGCGGGGAGGTCCGTCGCGTGCCCCTGGGCACCACCGTCGCCCGCTTTTACGAGCAGGTCCTCTCGGAGCTCGCCGGCCTAGGGATCCGGGTGCACCTGTGGCCCATGCCCGTCGAGGTGGTCGACCCGGTGCGGTTCGACCAGGACCGCCGCGACGTGCGGTTCGAGGCCGAGGCCGTCCGGCGCTTCTTCCAGGTGCTGACGTCGGTGGACCAGGTCCTCAAACGCTTCCGGGCACCGTATGTCGGAAAGTCGAGCCCCGTGCACTTCTTCTGGGGTTCGTTCGATCTGGCGGTCACGCGGTTCTCCGGCCGGCCGGCGCCGATGAGAAGCGGCGATCGCATCAATGCCTGCGCCTACAACGCCGAGCTTGCGAGTATCGGCTTCTGGCCCGGCGGTGACCTCCCCGGCGGAGCCCGGGTGGCAGAGGCGGCCTTCTATGCGTACAGCTATCCCCGTCCGGCCGGCCTGGAGCATGCGACCATCCTGCCCGCCAGAGCCGCCTGGAACGAGGCCCTGGGGGAGTTTCTGCTGCCGTATGAGGCGGTGCGCCGTGCGCCCGACCCTGCCCAGGCCATTCTCGACTTCGCGGAGTCGGCCTTCCAGGCCGGTGCCCGGCTCGCCGGCTGGCCTTCCGACGTCCTGCACCCCCGGCCCGAGATGACGCAGTGCGGGCTGCCCCGGTGAGGCCCACTCCCCTCGCAGCGCTGCCGGCGAGCCGGTGGTGACCAGGGGGATCAGGCCCGCGTCATGGTGATCACGACGCTGCCGCGTTTGCGCCCCGTTTCGACGTAGGCGTGCGCCTCGACGATGTCTTCTAGGGGATATGAACGGTCGATCAGGGGCCGGTACCGACCCGATTCGACCAGATCCTTGAGGTAGCGGAGGTTTTCCGCGCGCTCCGCGGCCGCCCCGGCGACGACCTTGTGCTTGCTCGACCTCGCATGCAACTGGGAGCGGAGGATCTGGGGCAAGCTCGCTCCGCAGAGCAACAGGCGTCCGGCTTCCTTCAGCGCGCCTCGGCAGGCGGAATACTCGGTGCTCCCGACGGTATCGAAGATGAGGTCATACTGCTTGCCGTCGTCCAGGAAGCTGGCCTGCGTGTAGTCGATGACGCGATCGGCTCCGAGGGTTGTCACCCGTGCGAGGTTCGGGGTGCTCGTCACCGCGGTGACCCGGGCTCCGAAGTGCCTGGCGAGCTGAACGGCGGCGCTGCCCACGGCGCCGGACGCCCCGATGATCAGGATCTCGTCGCCGGCCGCTATCTGCCCGAGGTCGCGCAGATAGTGGAGGGCCGTGTTGCCGCCGAACGAAATCGCCGCCGCTTCCTCGAAGCTGGCGCCGGCCGGCATGGGGACCAGCGCCCCGTCTTCGGGCATGGTCCGATACTCCGCGTGGCAGCCCATTCCGAAACCGGTGGACGCGAACACGGCGTCTCCGACCTTGAACTGCGTGACGGCCTTGCCGAGCGCCTCGATTTCCCCGGCGAGCTCGGTGCCGAGGATCCCCCTGCGCGGACCGAGCATCCCGAACACCGGGCGGGCGAACAGTCCGAACCCGGCCGGCATGTCGAGGCTGCGGGCTCTCCGGTCCCCTGACGATACGGTGCTGGCCTTGATCCGGATCAGGACCTCGTGGTCCTTCGGTACGGGCTTGGCTACCTCCTCGAGGTGCACCACGTCCGGAGATCCATACTGACGATAAACGGCGGCCTTCACGGATGTTGTCCCCTTCCTCACCTGGTGAGTGCCCTCCCGACACCGGGAGCGGACCCGCCCGAACGAGCGACCTTACAGTGTAAGACTAGGCCTTACGGTGTAAGATGTCAAGCTAGGATTCCCCATCGGACCCAAGAGGAGACCCATGGCCCCGCCGATCGATCCAGGATCCGACGCCCGCGTCCCTTTGAGCAAGGAGCGGGTCATGCGCACGGCCGTGTTGCTAGCCGACGAGAAGGGCGTCGGGTCCCTCTCGATGCGCAAGCTCGCAGAGCGGCTCGGGGTTGAGGCGATGTCGCTCTACTACCACGTGGCCAACAAGGACGAGATCCTCGATGGCATGGTCGACGTCGTGTTCAGCGAGATCGACCTCCCGACCGAGGAGAAAGACTGGCGAAAGGCGATGCGCCAGCGTGCCACCTCGGCCCGTGACGCACTCTTGCGGCACCCCTGGGCCATTGGGCTCATGGAGTCGCGGCGCCGTCCGGGCCCGGCGACGCTCCGTCACCACGACGCGGTCCTGGGCATGATCCGCAAGGCGGGCTTCTCCCTGGAGATGACGGCCCATGCGTATTCGGCCATCGACACCTACATCTACGGCTTTGCGCTGCAAGAGCTGAGCCTGCCGTTCGACACCACGAAGGTGCCGGTGAAAGAAATGGCGGCCTTTTTCCAGCACATGCCCGCCGGCGAGTACCCCCACCTCACCGAGTTCGCCATGGGGCACGTCCTGCGGCCCGGCTACGCCTATGCCAACGAGTTCTTGTTCGGGTTCGATCTCATTCTCGACGGACTCGAACGGCTCCGCGATCAGGCGTAGCCGCGTTCTGCCGTCTTATCGAGCGGACGTCGTGAAGGTCCAGGAGGGGTCCAGCGCCATGCCGTCGATCGCCCCGACGACTCGAACGTCGTACGTGGTGCCCTGGGCGAGGGGATCGAGCGGAACGATGGCCGCGACGTTCGAAGGCGTGTCCGGGTCCACGTCGTAGGTCAGAAGTCGAACCGGCAGGGGGCTACCGTCTCGCGGCCATCGTTCCGCTCGAGCCCCCGCCGCGACGGGGTCCCCAGGAGGCGTGAGACTTTCGTGAGGCTCGTAAGGATTTCGTTCATTCGCTTTTCAGTCAAACGGCCTGCGGGAACGTACGGATGGTCGGTTGCTTGACTTGATCCAAGAGCGGCGTCGACAGGTTCGGTATCGAGTCGAATGCCCGCGGGCAGAGAGGACCTTCCATGAAACAGCGTCGCATCGCCATCCTGGGCCTGCTGGCCCTGACCACCACCTTGAGCATGACGCCAGGTTGTACCGATTTGCTGCCTTCTGCCACCAAGGTCTCGGCGAACGATGCGTTGACCGGCAAGGGAGCCCTCAAGGTCACGGTCAAGGGCGACTTCTCGAAGCTGAAGGCTCAGGCGACGACCGCCGACGTCGACGAGGTGATCGTGGAGGTGGACCCCGCCAGTGGCAACAACCAGAGTGTTGCCCTGTCGGCGGCCCAGCTCTCGGAGGGCGGAGACGCCAGCTTCTCGGATCTCGCGGTCGGAGCGGCGACCGTCTCGGTGACGGCTTACGACTCCGAGGACCGGAGCATCGGCGCGGCGTCGAAGACGGTCACCATCGTCTCCAACCAGACGGCCACGGCCGACATCACCGTCAAGCTGGAAGACACCGTCACCTACACGCCGGAGCCCACTCCGACTCCGTTCCCGACGCCCACCCCGCCCGGCAGCCTCGCGGCCGCCGTCACGATCACCGATGGCGACCCCGTGACGCTTTCCACGCCCGCGCCGACGATCATGGGGGACTTCGCCGAACTCGGCGAGAGCTTTCGCCTCGCCTCGGAGGTCGACTCGGCCTGCGTAGCGGCCACGGCCTCGACGGCCTACGTGATCGGTGGGGTCGATGAAGCAACCGGCATCAATGCCCGGGTCCAGAAGGCGAGTTTGAGCCAGACGGGCGTCATTGGCGCCTTCGAGACGGCCGCCGCGGCCCTTCAGGCCGCTCGTCGAGGGGCGATGGCCCTGGTCACGGGCAACAGCCTGTACGCCATCGCCGGAGTCGGCAACGGCGGCACGCTCAAGAGCATCGAGCGGGCCGACCTCAACGCGTCGGGCGTCCCGGGCTCCTTCAACTATCAGAGCGAGTTGCTCGAGGGCCATACGTTCGGGCAGGCGGTGCGGATCGGGAACTACCTCTACGTGCTCGGCGGCCTGGACGAGAGCTCGACGGCCACCAACACGGTCGAGCGAGCTCCCATCAACTCCAACGACACGCTCGGGACCTTCGTGGAGGTGGGCTCCATGAACGGGGTGCGTCAGGGTCATCTGGCCGTCGTGACGGGGAACTACCTCTACGTTCTCGGCGGCAAGAACGCGGGTGGTTCGACCGTGAACTCGGTCGAGCGTGCTCCCATCTACGTCGACGGCACCATTGGCGCCTTCGAGACGGTGGTGAGCGCGTTCCTGACCGAAGGCCGCGCCTTCCACGTCGGGGGCCTGATTGGCAACAAGCTCTACGTCGTCGGCGGCACCGACGGCACGGATGCCCGGATGATCTCGGTCGAGGCGGCCACCGTCACCAACGGCGTGGTGGGCAGCTTCTCGATTGTCAACGGCGTGGACCTGACCGTGACGCGCGAAAAGGCGACCGGCATGTTCCTCGGCAAGTACTTCTACCTCTTTGGTGGCTATACGACCGGCGGTCGACTCAAGACCATCGAGCGCGCGGAGATGGCCCCGGCCTCCTGAGGCTCGAGCGTTCCAACGGTAAGCGAGCCCCCCACCGGACGGTGGGGGGCTCGAACCGTTTCGATCCGGAGCTTTGAGCACCCGTCCGAGCTGGTTTGCGAAGGGGGTGTCATTCGGGTATCATCGGCCGAGCGCTCGTTGTGCTGCCGCCCCCGCTATACGGAGGACCCCTCATTGGTCAGTCGCCGCCTCGTGCTCGCCCTCACCGTCGCCGCCCTCATGGTGCTCGGCTGCACTCCCCTGGCCCCGAATTCCTCGACCTCCACGCCCACGGACGGCCAGACGCCCTCGGCCTCCCCGACGCCCTCGGTCTCCGGCAACTCCGCCGGACCCTACGTGGCCTCCACCTTTGCGGGTGACATCGGCTGGGTGATGGGCCTGGTGCGCGACGACTCGGGCAACCTCTACGTCGCCGATCGCAACTCCAACCTCATCCGCAAGATCACTCCCGCCGGGACCGTGACGACGCTCGCCGGCTGGACGGGGGCGGGCGACTCCCGGGGCTACCTCGACGGCACCGGTACCGCCGCCAAGTTCCACTTTCCGGAGGGGATCGCGTTGGCGCCGGACGGCAACCTCTACGTGGCCGACACGTACAACCACCGCATCCGCAAGGTGACGCCCGAGGGCGTCGTGACGACCTTCGCTGGCTCGACGGAGGCCACCGCCGAAGGGGCGGCCATAGGCCCGATTGCCGAGGCGAAGTTCAAGATCCCGACCACGCTCGCCTTCGGTCCGGACGGTCATCTCTACGTGTCGGACTGGTATGGGCGCATCTACAAGATTGCCGACGGCACGGTCTCCTATGCGACGCCCGACTGGTTCTTCAATCCGGCGGGCTTCGCCTTCACGGCGGATGGACGCATGGTGGTGGCCGACAGCGTCTACGACAACCTGACGCTCGTCAACCTCGCGGGCCAGACCAAGACGGTGCTGGCGGGAGGCACGCGCGGCTACGCCGACGGCAATGGCGACCTGGCGCGCTTCAGCGGGCCCTCGAGTGTCGCGCTGGATGGCGAAGGCAACGTCTATGTGATCGATGCGACCAACCAAAAGATTCGCCGGGTGACGCCCGGAGGCTCAGTGACCACGATCGCCGGCGGCACGGAACCCGGTAAGACCGGGCTCGTGAACGGGGACGGAGCGGCGGCCCGCTTCAACTGGCCGCGGACCATCATCACGGATGGATCGGGCGGCTTTTTCGTCACGGATACCCGTAACAGCGCCATCCGGAGACTGGCGCGCATGCCCTGAGGCACCCCTCAGGCGGCGTGCTCCGTTCGCGCGGCCTCCGGATCGAGGGGCAACTCGAACCAGAAGGTGCTCCCCTTCCCCAGCTCGCTGCGGACCCCGATCGCCCCACCGTGGGCTTCGACCAGGGCCTTGCTGATCGAGAGCCCCAGGCCGGTCCCCTTGCCCTTCGAGACTCCGGCGTCCAGCTGGCGAAACCGCTGGAACAGCTTGGGGATGTCCTCGGGCGCGATGCCTGGCCCCGTGTCCTCGACCTCGCAAAGGAGCCGCTCTTGCTCGAGGCGGGCCCGCACCTGGATCCGTCCCTCGGCCGGAGTGAACTTGAGGGCGTTGCCGAGCAGGTTGATCAGCACCTGGCCGATGCGTTGCGGATCCATCCGCAGGATCAACGGCTCCTCGGGGAGGGACACCTCCAGCCTGAGCCTGGCTTCGTCGACCTGGGGCTTGAGGCTCTCGACCACCTCCCGGACCTTGTCGGAGAAGGAGGCGGACTCGAGCCTCAGTTTGAAGGTTCCGGCCTCCAGCCGGGCGAAGTCGAGCAGGTCGTTCAGGAGGTACTCGAGCCTCCGCGCGCCGCGCTCGATCTGCGTCACGAACTCCCGCTGCATGGGCGTGACGGGGCCGCCGATCTCGTCCTCGAGGAACTCCGTGTAGCCGATGATCGACGTCAAGGGCGTCCGGAGCTCGTGGGTGACCGAGTTGACGAAGTTGCTCTTGAGTCGGTCGAGCTCCTTGAGATGCTCGTAGGCGGCCTCGAGCTCCGCGGTCCGTTCGCGCACGCGTTGCTCGAGGGTCTCGATGAGGCGGGCGCTGTCGATTGCCAGCGCGGCGCGATCGGCTAGGTCTCTCAGCAGGTCGAGATCCTCCGGGGTCTGGGCATGGGACGTCTCCCCGGTGCGCAGGCTGAACAGGATTCCTATCGTTCGGCCGCGCACCTTGAGGGGGACGGCCGTCAGGCCCTGCACCTTCATGTGCTCGATCAGGGGCCAGTAGTCGGTCCTGACGAGAGAGCGCTGGAGATCGGCCGACGCCACCGGAAGAAAAAGCGTTTCCCCGCTTTGAAAGACCTTTCCGCTGAGCCCCGCGTCCAGGCGCAGCGGATGGTCCTGGAGAAATCGGCGGTAGTAGTCGTTCAGGTCCGGGTCCGGATGATAGACCGACACGTTGTCCAGGTGTCGACCGTCCTCGGAGATCAGGAAGGTGCTCACGGCCCCGCCGATCACCTCGGCGATGTGGCGCGCGATCGTGTCCAGCAGGGCGAGGAGGTCCGGCGGGGCCTCGGCGAAGAGGCGAGAGGCTTCCGAGAGGATCCTGAGGCGTCCGGCACTCCGGGCCAGGGCCTGCTCCGCCTGCTTGCGCTCGGTGATGTCCTGTAGGGTTCCCCGGTTGCGAATGGGGCGACCATCCGACGCGTAGGTGGTGATGGACTTGCCGACGACCCAGCGGACACTTCCGTCGGGGCGCACGATTCGGTATTCCAAGGGGACGGATTGCCACTCGGTGTCGTGCCGGTCGCGCTCCAGTTGCACCTGAACCGCAGCGGTCACCACGTGCCGGTCCTCGGGATGGATCATGGCAAGGATGCTCTCGTAGGGCGGGCTCTGCTCACCGGGTTCGAGGCCGTGGATGCGGAACATTTCTTCCGACCATCTGGTGCGGCCCGTGGCGATGTCCCAGTCCCAGCTCCCGAGGTGTGCGATGGACTGGGCCACGGCCAGGTTGCTCTCGCTCTGACGGAGCCGATCGAGCGTCCGCTTCTCCTCGTCGATGTCCCGGCTGATGCCGACCCACTCCAGCACGTTGCCCGCCACGTCCAGGACGGGCACTCCCCTTACCGAGAACCAGCGGTAGGTGCCGTCGTAGCGCCTCAGGCGGTACTCGGTGTCGTAGATGGAACGGGTTGCGACGGCGAGGTCCCACGCTTCTCGGGTACGCTCCCGGTCTTCCGGGTGGACGGCTTCGAGCCACCCGGTGCCCTTGACCTCTGCATCGGTCTGTCCGGTGAAGGCCTGCCACATCCCGAGGTTGGTGTCGCTCTCGCCTTGCGCATTCGCGGTCCAGGCGATCTGGGAGGTCGCGAGCATCAGGGCGCGGAAGCGGCCCTCGATGAGGCTCAAGCGATCGCGCCGTTCGCCGTCATGCGCGAGTCGATCGGAGGGATTGGGTGTTTCGGGCACGGTGGATTCCTCGTCCTCCTCATCATGCCACAAGGACGAGGTCCTCACCAAGTGTCAACGCCCTGTCGTCGACAGGTGGGGCACCGGCGATCGCCGAGGCGTTGGCTCGGAAGGGCATGATGCGGCGCGTTCACGGAGGGGATCGCGTCGAACAGCCCCCACCCCGTGTCAGGGATCATCGTCTTGTTCCGTTTGCCCACAGTCCTTGCTCGCTTGCCTCTAGCTCGAGAGATGGCTCGACGCGTATCGTGCTGGCGTGACACGAAAACATCGCACCGCCATGGAGACAATCATGAAGACTTTTCGCCTGATCGTCGCAACGGCACTGGCAACCGCCATCTCGGGGTGCTACCAGATGACCCCCACTCTTGCCCCCACCTCGAGGGACGGGCTCGATGGCAAGAAAGGGTTCAAGCTACAGGCCAGTCCCATGCAAGCAGGAGATATCGCCTGGAACCGACAGTTCGGAACAACTTTCCAGGACGAGGCCTTTGGTGTTTACGCCGTGGCCAACGCCATAACGGTCGTTGGACTGACGTTCGGCACCTTGCCCGGACAAACGGCTTCCGGCGGCAGCGATGCCTACGTCCGACGATATGACGGGGACGGAAACGAGGTCTGGACGCGACAGTTCGGCTCGTCCTCCGACGATCACGCCAGAGGCGTTGTCACCGACGCCACCGGGAACAGTTATGTGGTAGGCACGACAAGCGCTGCCTTGCCGGGACAAACGGCTTTCGGCGGCAGCGACGCCTACGTCCGCAAATACGACGTCAACGGCAACGAGGTCTGGACCCGACAATTCGGGACGCTCGACTTCGAGGACGCCGTCAGCATCTCCCTCGACGACACCAACCACGTGTATGTCGTGGGACAAACGTTCGGTACGCTGCCAGGGCAAGCCAAATTCGGTCTCTTCAGCTCGGATGCCTATATCCGCAAATACGATGCCAATGGCAACGAGGTTTGGACGCGACAGTTTGGAACCGGTGGTTCGGATGCCGCCTTTTCCGTGACCGCTGATGGCGGCAGTGTGTACGTGGCAGGAACCGCGAGCGGGGTCTTTCTTCCGGAGAGCAATTCCGGAGGGTTCGATGCGTTTGTCCGGAAGTATGACGTGAGCGGAGATGAGCTCTGGACCCGGCAGTTCGGTTCTGCGGACCATGACCAAGTGAAGGGTGTTGCAGCCGATGCGACCGGCGTATATCTCGCAGGCCTAACCGACGGAACCCTGTCCGGGCAAACCAGCTCAGGGGGGCGGGATGCCTTTGCCCGGAGGTACGACGCCAATGGCAACGAGGATTGGACCCGACAGTTCGGTTCGTCCGGCCTTGACCAAGCTGATGGTATTGCCATCAATGCGACCGGGGTGTATCTCGCAGGCCGTGCAGGCGGCGCCTTGCCCGGGCAAACCAGCTCAGGGGGCAGCGATGCCTATGTGCGCAAGTATGATGTCACCGGGAACGAGGTATGGACCCGACAATTCGGCACGGCCTTTTTCCAAGCGGCTGAAGGTATCGCCGTCGAGGCTTCGGGCATTTATGTCGCAGGCACCACGAGCGACCCGGGTGGGTTCGACGCCTTTGTCGCCAAGCTGCTCAAGGAGGCGTCGATCGTCGAGGCCGTCATCGACATCAAGCCCGGCACCTTCCCCAATAGCCTCAACCTGAAATCCAACGGCAGCGTGCCAGTCGCCATCCTCGGCAGCGAGGACTTCGATGCCACCGAGGTCGATCCGGCTTCCGTCACCCTGGAGGGAGCGTCCATCAACCAGAACAAGAACGGGACCTTCCAGGTTTCACTCCAGGATGTCAACGGCGATGGCCGGCTCGACATGGTCGCCCAGTTCCCCACCCGGGATCTGCTGTTGACCTCAACCGACACCGACGCAACCCTCGAAGGCCAGACCAACGATGCCCTTCCCTTCCAAGGAACGGATTCCGTCCGCATCGTGAATTAGAGGGCCACCCAAACCGCCGTAAGCCCAGGGAGTTGCTCCCTGGGCTTTCGGGATCAAGGGGGCTCTCGGACCGAGGCTTGTCGTAACCGGCTGCAAGGAATGGGGTCATTCGATTATAGAAAAGGCATGGCCAGGTCTATTCTGGCGTCGAGGTCGCCGAGCAGGCCACCTCGCTGCCGTTGGGCGGTACGGCATTCGTGGCGGCCTTTCTCGATGCCCGTCAGCTGCCTTGGGGTGAGATGGAAGGGAAGACATGAACCCGGAAGAAAACAAGCGCAACGCGATCGCCTTCTACGAGCTGATGTTCAACGACTGCCAGCCGGAGGAGGCCATGGACCGTTACGGGGGCGATCGCTACCTTCAGCACAACCCGATGGTACCGGACGGCAAGGAAGGCTTCATCGCCTACTTCCAGCGTATGGCGAAGGAGTACCCCGGCAAGCGGGTGCACATCCTCCGCGCGCTGGCCGAGGGAGACAAGGTCGTGCTGCACACCCGGCAGGAATGGCCGGGCGACGCCGACTGGGCCGGAATGGACATTTTCCGCTTCGACGAGCGCGGCAAGATCGTCGAGCATTGGGACGTGCTGCAGCGCGTCCCCGAGACCGCCGAGAACGACAATGGAATGTTCTAGCGCTTACGCTGGGAAGCGGCCGTTCCAGTGAACGCGAAACGGCGGCGTAGCAGCTTCTCGCGGGGGGCAAACGCTACAAGGTCCGATCCATCGTGCCCCTACCCGATCGCTGTGCCCTAGAGGCGGTCGGTAGCCAGGCTGGCGCCTCGGTGATATAATTCCGTCGATTTTCACGCAGAGCAACCTGCCGCTTCATGCGCCTCGTTCTCACCTCACCGACCAGAATGCAAGCGTCATGCCCTCATCCATCGAGCTAGCCGTCAAGGCCTTTCGCGAGAAGCGGTTTCCGGAGGCCGTCTCCTTCTTCGAGGAGATCCGGAAAGCTCAGCCCCAGAACCCCAAGATCGCCTTTTCGCTCGCTCAGTCCTACCAGGCCGTCGGCCGCATGGTCGAGGCCCACGCGATCCTCCTGGAGCTCAAGGCCGGCGAGGATGCGAACATCGTCCAGCTGGCGACCAGAGCGCTCGAAACCATCGTCTTGCCGGCGGCGCCCCCGGAGGCAGAGCGGGGCAGCGAACTCTTTTGTCCCGAGTGCGGGAACCCCGTGCCGCCGGAGCGAGCACAGGCGCCCTGGTGTGCTTGCGGCTGGGGGATCCGGCGCCTGAAGGGCGACGACTGCCTCTATCTCGCCCACTTGAAGACCGCCACCCGTGAGCTCGGTCGCTCGCTGGAACTCAAGATGCACGGGGACCTTTACGCCATCGTCGACAACGCGGTGTGGATCAAGCACCTCAGCGACCAGATGACCCCCATCGATCCCCGACAGGTGTTCCGGGTCGATCAGGGACAACCTTACTTGCAGCGTGAGGACCTCGACCGTTTCATGCCCAAGGTGGACGACCGCGCCGTCGTTCGTCTTGGACAGATAGGCTCGGTCGGTAAGCTCCTCACCTGGGAGGAGCTACTCGAGAAGGTCAAGGCAGTGGTTCCCGACCCCTCGCATCGCCCCGAGGGTGGCCTGAAGTCGGTGCTGGCGGAGTACAGCGACCTGCCGCCGGAGCTCCTCGACCGCGCGGAACAGGAGGGCGGGGCCGGCCGGCTCGGGACGATCCTCCTGGAGAGTGGCGCCTGCACGCTACAGGTACTCCTGGAGAGCGCACTGGGCACCCCCCATGTGTTCGCGCCCGCGCATCACCAGCGAAATCACATCGGCAGATTACTCTTGGAGGCCGGAGCGATCTCGGAGCTGGTCCTGAAGCAGGCCCTCATCATGCAGATCAAGCGTCCGCGCCCGCTGGAGGACATCCTGCGAGCCCAGGTCTCACCGGCGGCCATGCGACAGGCCCTCAGAGCCCTCGAGCGTTTACCCCAAGAGGGGCCGGAAACCGATCGCCTGGGTGAGGTGCTCTTCGCCATGGGGGCCATCAGCCGGACGGAGCTCACGCAGGCGCTTCAGGAGCGTGCGAAGCGCAGCAAGCTGACGGGCAAGATCATGCAGGAGCGCGGCATGGTGACAGACGAGGTCCTCGTCGAGGCTCTGACGCGACAGCAGCTGAAGCGGTCCCTGCGCGCGGAGGGCGAGGTGAGGCTCGGCACCGTCCTGGTGGAGTTGCAGGCATGCGAACCCAAGCACCTGGCACGGGGCCTGGTGGCGCAGATCATGGATCCCCGTCCCATCGGGGAGATCTTGGTGGGCATGGCGGCCATCACGCCCGAGCAACTCGTCACGGCGATCGCAGAGCAGGAGCGCCGCCTCGATGCCCTTGCGGAGCGGCGACTGCCAGCTGCACTCAAGAAGGCCCAGCTCTCCGACATCGATCTTCCCCCGAAGAAGACCCGGAAGCGTGAGCGAATTCCCTTGGCGGACGAGGCTGGCGGGTCCGAGCGGCGCAAATCGCGCCAAACGCGCCGCTTCAAGCGCGACGAGCAAGACGCGGAGTCCGGCTCACCCCGGTTACCGAGACCGATCCTGCTAGCCGCCCTCGCGGGTGCGGTGCTCCTCGCCGGTGGCCTCGTCATCGTGCGTGGCATCAAGCCTCCCGCCCCGTCGCCGCAGGTTGCGGCGAGCGCCGCTCCGATGCGGGGGCAAGCCGCATCGCCGGGCGCCGTGCCAGTGGAACGTCGGCCGGCGTTCTCGTCGCTCACGGCGGCCAACGTGGTCAACGTGGACGTCGATCAGGTCATGGAGCGCCTCGAGAAGGGAGACCCCAATCCTCTGGGCGAGGGCTTCCTGGGGGCATCGGGATCCGGGCCCATCAAGCTGGACCCGTCCCTCCAGGCGGCTGTCGAGCGGAAGGCAGGCGTTTCGACCGGTTCGGCCGGCAACTCGCCGTCGACTCGTGGCAGCCTCGTCGGGTCCGAGGGGGTGGGGGATCTAGACTTGGACGAGCCCGTGGCGGCCGTCAAGGCACCTCAGGCCAAGCTACCCGCGGGGACCCAGGCGGGTATCGCCCTCGCGAACCAGGGCAACCTGCCCGGCGCCGAGAAGGCCCTGCAGACCGCTCTGACCAAGGTGCCCGGCAACGCCGACGTCTTGGGTCAGCTTGGCCAGGTCCAGCGCCGCATGGGCAAGTTGCCCCAGGCGGAGCACTCTCTGGGGCAGGCGGCCCGCCTTTCCCCTGACCGTCCGCAGGTCTGGGCGGATCTCGGCGCCACCCGCCTGCAACGGGGCAACGTGGCGGGCGCGATTGCGGCCTTCTCCAGCGGCGTGCAGGCCGCGCCACGCGATCCGGCCATGCACAACCGCCTCGGCCTCGCCCTGCTCCAGAAGGGCCGACCGGCGGATGCCCGGAAGGCCTTCGAGGGGGCCCTGAAGGTCGATCCCGGAAATCCCAACAGCCACTTCAACCTGGGCCTGCTCCAGGCCAAGGAGGATGCCGCTGGGGCCAGGGACCACTACGAGCAGGCGAGTGACGGCTTCTACGAGCTCGTCGACTCGCGCATGGCGCTGGCCGATGCCCTCAAGGCCCAGGGCGACCTGCGCGGGAGCCTGGAGAGCTATCGCGGGGCCCTCCGGGCGAATACGCTGCTCGCACAGGTGGAGTTGGAGCTGGGCAAGCTGGACCTGCAGGCCCGGGACGCCAGAAAGGCGACGGAGCACTTCAAGACCTCGAAGCTCGCCTACCGGGCCAACGCCATTGCCCGTGACCACATCGGCCTGGTGCTCGCAAGCCTGAAGAAATCCAGGCAGGCCGAGGTCGAGTGGCTTCAGGCGACCAAGATCGCGCCCTTTTACGCGCCGCCCGCCGTGCAGTTGGGCAACTACTACCGGTTGGCGGGACGTTCGAAGGAGGCCGAGCGCTACTTCGCCCTGGCCAAGCAGGCGACCGTCAAGCAGCGTCTGAACCACCTGCTTGATTCCCTGTGATCGGCGCGGGAGTCGCACGCCTCCGTCAGGCAGACGGTTGAAGGAGCCATCGACAGGAGCAACGAACTCCCCCTGGCATCTCCGGGATGCACCCGGTCGGCGTCGTTCCGGTCGTGTTTCGCGGTTGGTGACCGGGGCATGAGGGAGGGGGGCGTCACCATCGAGGCGCGGCCATCATGCCCAGATTCCCGGTCATACCTCAGGGACGCGTTGCTCCGACTGAAGACCTGATCCGGTGTTGCGTGCTCCTGTACTCCCATGCAGGAGGGGGATGACCCGAAGGTCATCCCCAAAGGCCGGAATTGCCTCATTTTAGGCGTATGACGTTGCCTAAAGCCGATTTCAAGTGAGTTTTTCCCTGGGAGCACCGGCGCTCCCGGGGAAAATCGCTCTAGTACTCGCGCTTGATGACAAAGAAGGACCCACGAATGGTGCCGGCCAGTTTGGACTTCTGCCTGGCAAACTTGAATTTCCCGTCGAGTTCGCCCGGCACGTCCATCCCGTCAGAAAGCTTGATGCCAACGGCTCGCTTCTTGGGGTCATCCAGCGTATACAGAACGTTGATTTCAAGCCCATTTTCATAGAAGACGAAGGTCCATTTGATGTTTTCGACCTGAAACGAGGCCGTCTCCAGCGGCTTGGCGGCGATTTCGAGGTCGCGTTCGTTCTTGAGAATCCGGGTGACATAATCCAGCGTGGCCTGGCTCTCGCTGGCTGCTGTTACCCGGAACTCGTGGTTGTATTTGTTCTTGAAATACCGGGCTTCATTGGCGCGCAGGCCTGCGAGCGCAGTTGCCACGGGGGAACTCTCCAGACCCTCTGTCGACACGTTCACAAAATCAACGACCCTGGCCATGGCTACCTTTCCTCACGTCTCAGCATGCCCGACGCTACGACGCCTCGTATCTGAGGTCGATCGACGTAGCGGGACGCCGCCGGGCGCCGTGATCGGGAACATGCTTGTTTTCGAATGCTCGATTGTCCGGGCGAAGTATACCTCCCGGGAGGACCGATGGCCAAGGGCCTGATGTGGCCTTGAGGGCCTGCGACCGCCCTCCCCCCGAGGCAGCGTACGAGCTGGTCGCTCGACTGATTCTAGAGGCGCCGGTCCGCCGCGCGAGGCGTCAGGAGTGCCGAAGGCTGCGCCCGTCTAGCTGGGATAGGCGAGGAATCGCTCGGGTATAGAACAGCAAGGAAGCGTTTTGGATTCGGGTAGGACTTGCCGGAGCGAGGTGAACAGCCCATGTCGATTTCTCGAAACCTCATCTCCTCCAACAGCCGCCTGTTCAAGTCGGTGGCGAAGAAACTCGGCTTTTCCGCTGAGAACCGGGCCTTACAAGAAGGTTCGGAGGCGCTGCAAAAGGTGATTCGCCGCGAACACCTCGCCCTGTCGCCTGAAGCCGTCAAACAGGCCGCTGCACGCGGGGTCGTGCCGACTGGCCTGCCCGACGAGAAGGTGCTCACCTCCGCGCTTGAGCAGCTCACGACAGAGCGCCGTCACCATGTCATGCAAAAGACGGCCGAGCAGGTTTCAGAAGCGACGGTCGTCAAGATCCAGGGCCAGGGGCCGAATGGTCGCATCCTGCGGAGTTTTGGCGTCGGACAGGGGCAAGCGAGCGCGATGGCGCCCGAGCCCAACCTCAAAAGCCAGGTCTCGATCGCGGGGTTGCAGGACGCCAAGGCGCGCCTAACCCCCGAGAGCCACCCGGCTTCAGCGGCACTTCCGGAAGACGGCACCCTTCGTCCGACGACCTATTACATGCACCTCGGCGATCGCCCCAGCCCGGCCTACATCGAACAGATGCGGACCATTGGAGGCAAGGAAGGCTTCAACGTGGTCGCGGTCGGAAGCCCCAGAGAGATGCAGGACCTGGGTGCCCTGCAGGGCCGCGTGAAGGCGGTCGAGCATCCTGGCGGCTCGAGCGTCTGGATTGAAGACTTCATGACCTACACGGAGAGCGGCGACGTGATCGTGCCGCCCAAGATCCTCTCCGATGCGCCCTTTCGGGCGCCTGCCACCGCTCACGCCGAACTCGGCATTCCGAAAGGCGTGATCGGTCAGCAAGGAGCTGTCTCCCTGCACGGCGCTTCCGACGCCGGCATCGCGCTGGGAACGGCCGGAGACCGCAAGGTGTTTCAAGCATCGACCTATGTCGAGGACGGCAACTTCATCCCCGGCACGCTCGCGGACGGCACGCCCTACGCGATCGTCGGTAAGGACTCGTTGCGGATCAGCCGGGAACACCTCCGCGAGGCCTTGAAGGCGCCCCACCTGACCGACGCGGACACGCTCGCCATCATGGCCAAGGACTACGGCATCAAGCCCGAAAACCTCTTCGCGATCGAGCAGCCCGCCGAGTTCCATCTCGACATGCGCATGCTCGCGGTCGGCCCCAAGGAAATCGTCCTCAACGATTCGATGGCAGCCGCCGAGAAACAAGCCCAGTGGTGGATCGACGACTACACGCGTGCCCAGCCCAAGGCCCCGCCGCGCGGCGCGACGAAAGCCGAGCGCGAGGCTTATCAGCGTGACTTCTCCAAGTGGATGAGCAAGAGCGGGGAGCTCGACGATGCCATTGCTCGGCTTAAGAAGAACGCCGCCGATGCGAGCAAGGTCGAAGCTCTGACCGTCGCCGATCTGGAGCACCAGGGCTTCAAGGTGCATCGCATCCCAGGCGTGTTTGAGCGGCATTGGCAGTACGATCCGGCGACCGCATGGATGAATACGCCTGAAAACGCCAAGAACTACACCGGCATGATGAACTTTTTCAACGGCGAGCAGGCCGTCGACGACGCCGGCAAGAAGTACTTCATCACGCTGGGCGGTGACCAGCGCGCCGAGGATTACTTTTTCGAGCGCGTGCTGCGCGAGACCTCGGTGGCTTATGATCGGATTTATTTCATGGCCCGCAATCTCACCGACCAGACGCTAGAGTTGGCGGGCGGCATCAACTGCCGGGTCAAGCCTGAGGGCCGGCGGGCCATCGAGTTTTTATCCCCCCCGAAACCGTGAGCCCGGCCGTCGCCCCCGTTCTGGAAAACCGGCCCCGCTGATCCGACGGAAACATCAAGAAGCCACACCGGGCGGTGTGGCTTCTTGGTCGTGTGCTGGGACGCGATGGACCGCGATCCAGGTGCGCCGAGGTGCTAGGCGTGCGCCAACTCCGCCATCAACGCTTCCGGCAGGTCGAAGTTCGCCGTCACGTTCTGAACGTCACCCAGGTCGTCCAGGGCGTTCATGAGCTTGACGATCTTCTTGGCGACGTCGCGGTCCTCGACCAAGACGGTGTTGTCGGGGACCAGGGAGACGTCGGCGCTGGTGATGGTGACCTTGGCGACGCGGAGCGCGTCCGTGACCGCTTCGAGGGCCTCGGGGGGGCATTCGATGATGATCTCGCCGTCCTCCGTCCGCAGGTCCTCGGCGCCGGCATCGGCGGCCAGGAGCAGAAGGTCCTCCTCGGAACGCGCACCGTCCTCGTTCGGGACCACCACGACGCCCACGCGGCGGAACATCCAGCCCACGCAGCCAATCTCGCCCATGTTCCCGCCCGCCTTGCTGAACGCGGCGCGCACGTCGGCGGCCGTGCGGTTGCGGTTCTCGGTCATGGCCTCCACGATCACGGCCACGCCGCCTGGGCCGTAGCCCTCGTACGTGATCTCATAGAGGACTTCCGAGGCGTCCTCGCCGGTGCCCTTCCGGATGGCCCGCGCGATGTTCTCGTTCGGCAAGCCGGACTCCTTGGCCCGATCGATCGCCTGACGCAGGCGGAAGTTGCCGGCCGGGTCCCCCCCGCCATGGCGCGCCGCGACGATGATCTCGCGCGAGATCCGGGCAAATACGGTGCTGCGGGCCGAGTCCAGCTTGCTCTTACCGCGCTTGATGTTCTCCCACTTGCGTCCCATACGTTCCTCTATTGAATCGGTCGAAGCGTGCTCGTTACACGTTGAATCGGAAGTGCATGACGTCGCCGTCCTTCACCTCGTAGGTCTTGCCCTCGAGGCGCAGGAGGCCCTTCTCCTTGGCCGCGCCCTCGGAGCCCGCCGTGACGAGGTCCTGGTAGGCCGTGACCTCGGCGCGGATGAAGCCCCGCTCGAAGTCCGAGTGGATGACGCCCGCCGCGCCGGGAGCGAGCGTGCCGCGCCGGATGGTCCAGGCGCGCACTTCCTTGACGCCCGCGGTGAAGTAGGTGATGAGGCTCAGGATCCGGTAGGTGGCGTTGATGAGCTTGCCGAGACCCGACTCCGTGACGCCCAGGCCCTCCAGGTATTCCTGGGCCTCGGCCTCGTCCAGCGTCGAGAGCTCCGCCTCGATCTGCGCCGAGATGGTCACGACCTCGGCCTTCTCGCCCTTGGCGAACTCGCGCACCCGCTGCACCAGCGGATGGTCGTCGGCCGTCGCCAGGTCGCCCTCGGCCACGTTGGCCGCGAAGATGACGGGCTTCATGGTCAAGAGCGGCACGGTCCGCATGACCTGCTGCTGCTCATCGGAGAGCTCGACGGTGCGGGCCCACTTGCCCTCGTTGAGGGCCGCGAGGATGGGCTCCAGCGCGTCCACCAGGGCCATGGCTTCCTTGTTGCCGGTCTTGGCGGGCTTGCGGTTGCGCTCCAGGATCTTCTCGACGGTGCCCATGTCCGCGAGCGCGAGCTCGAGGTTGATCACCTCGATGTCGCGAATGGGGTCCACGCCGCCCTCGACGTGCGTGATGTTGCTGTCCTCGAAGCACCGGACCACATGCACGATGGCGTCCACCTCGCGGATGTGGGCGAGGAACTGGTTGCCGAGGCCCTCGCCCTGGCTCGCGCCGCGCACCAGGCCCGCGATGTCGACGAACTCGATGGCCGTCGGGATCACGGTGTTGGTCTTGACGATGCCCTGCAGCACGCCGAGCCGGTCGTCGGGCACGGTGACCACGCCGACGTTGGGATCGATGGTGCAGAAGGGGTAGTTGGCCGCCATGGCCCCGGCCCGGGTCAGGGCGTTGAAGAGGGTCGACTTACCGACGTTGGGCAACCCGACGATACCAGCGCGAAGCAAAGGGGAACCTCCGTGATGACGAGAGCAGATCTTCCAAACCCTGATCTTATCATCACAGGCGCCCCGAGCGCCATCCGGCGCTCGCTAGTCCAGGACTTCGAGCTCCTGCGCGCAGTCCATGCAGTAGGGAGCCCATGGAAGGGCCTCGAGACGGCCCACGGCGACCGTCCGGCCGCAGTGCACGCAGTTGCCGTACTGGCCGACCTGGATGCGCTCGAGGGCGGCCTCCACCTGGTTGAGCCGGTTGAAGGCCCGGCGGACCAGGGTGGCGTCGAGGGCCTGGGTGTAGGTGTCCGAGGCGGCGTCCGCGATCTCGTCGTCGCCGGAGGCCGGCATGGCGTCCTGGATGGACATCTCCTGGGTCACCAGCTCGTTGGCGGCCCAGCCCACCTGCGCCCTCAGGCGCTCGCGCTCCGATTCGAGCAGGTCCTTGAAGTGCCCGACGTTCTGCATGCCCCACCTCTCTTCCGGACTGACCGACTTCGAGGATGGCCCCGCCCCCCAAGGCGGCCCATCGGCATGCGGTATCTTAACATAACTTCACTTCATGGGGAATTTGGGCTGGTCCGGATCCGGCGCCTGGTCGCCCAGGGGGCGGATGTGCTCCAGGTGGCCCTGCAGGCTGCGCTTGACCGCCGCCACGTACATGGCCCGCAGCGTGTGCTGCTCCGCCTTCTCTTCCTCCGTGAGGCCGCCGTGCTCCTTGCTCTTGCGGGCCAGTTCGTTGATGCGGTGAATCTGCTCATCCGTCAGCATAAGGATCTCCTCTCTGCGGACCAGTAAAAGGGAAACCGCCTCCGCATGTCCAGGCTCGGGCGGCATTAGCGAACGTTGAATCAAGCTTAATCCAACCATAAGTCAGTTGGGGCGCAAGGGGGCGATAAGAGTTATGTGAGGGTTGACGGTTCGTTAACAAGGGTTTGGGAGGTAAGGGTTATGCAGAGCTACTGGGTGTCGGTGTCGTACGATTCGGAGACGGTCCTCAACAACTGCTTCAAGGTGGCCTCGCGTGAAGAGGCGGTCGGTCGGATGATGGAGTACCTGCATCTCGAGTTCGACCTGCCCCGCGAGACCAACGTCAAGGTGAACCACCACTAGAGCGCCTAACAAATCTGTTCCTTCAAGCCGCCGATAGGCGGCCACTGGCGACACATGCCTGGTTTTGTTAGATGCTCTAAGCAAGGGTTCCCAGCCCCCCGAACCGCGCCCGGCCATTGGCTGGGCGCTTCGGCGTTCTGGGCGTTCGCTTCTCTGTTGGAGGCGGGCCCGCGGCTTGCTAACATCGGCTCGGCCCAGCGTGGATGCAAAAGAGGGGGAGCCCATGATCAAGCATGGCTATTGCCCGACCTGCGGGACGTTCACAGCGGAGTCCAGCTACGTGGACGGCTCGGACCTGCGCACGGAGCGCGAGGACTTCCTGACGGACGAGGAGATCGCCGTGGAGGTCCGCGAACGCCTGGCGGCCCAGCATGCCACCCACTTCAAGCAGGTCCAGGTGACGGTGCTCAACTCGGTGGTGACCCTGCTCGGCGAGGTCCCCAACAAGCAGCACAAGCGGCGCGCCGCGGAGATCGCCTTCGACCTGCCGGCGGTCATGGACGTCCACAACCTCTTGAAGCTCGCGGAGCCCGCCCCCCAAAAGCAGTAACGAGGAGGCATTCGCCTCCTCGCAATCCGCCGAATCGCTCGACTCTCCGGCTCCTGGTCGCCGGGGGGTGAGTCCACGTGTCGGGTCGGGACCAGGCATCCCGTGACGGCACACTCGATCGCCGTCCCCCGTCACGGAGGCCGATCGATCCGCAAGCCCCCTGGAAACCCAGGAACCTCCCGTATCGAGCAGCCCCTCGTTCGAGCGGAGCCCGATTATAGGACCGGCCTTGCTGCGCCCGCATTGGCCAGAGTGGACGAATAAGGAACCGTTCGCCTTTCGACCAGGCTCAAGACGAACGGGTTGGTCGTCGGGACAGGGACGACGGCGGTTGCCGAAGCTAGTTGAACGTGGGCCGCGGAGCCGCCGCTTGGACGGTGGTCTCGTGCGCGTGGTCGCCCTGCTGGCGGACGTAGTCCCAGTAGTTGTCCATGACAATCCGGATGTAGCGCCGGTTGCGGTAGACGCCGCGGCTCACGATGCCGCGCCGCCCGGCGTTGTAGAAGCTCAGCGCGGTCGGCACGTGGCCGTTGAAGTCGCGCAGCAGCATGGTCAGGTAGGCCGTGCCCAGCTCGAGGTTGTCCTCGGCGTCGTAGAGGTCGTAGCCAGCGAGGCCGAGGGAACGGGCGACGCCGTGCGCGGTGCTGGGCATCAGCTGCATGAGGCCGACGGCCCCCACCGGGCTCACGCTGAAGCGATCGAAATTGCTCTCCAGGCGCACGATGCTCGCGATGAGCTCCGGGGCGACCTGGTACTTCTTGGCGACGGTCTGGATCTGCTTGTAGTAGGGGTAGCTGGGACCTTCGGAGACGGGGGGCGGCAGCTGGGCCCGGAGATCCCGGCCCAGGCGACCGGCGATGGCCTGCGGCTCTCGGGCCGCCTCTTCCGTGGGCTGGAAGGCGAAGGGAACGATGAGGGTGGTGGCGGTGGTGATGACCAGGGCCGCCCACGCGGCGAGCATTCCCCCGAGGGACAGCGATCGCGGCGTACAGTCCGACGTTAAATCCATGGTGTATACCTCCCTTTCACCGACCGGCCTGCCGAGCGCCTCGTGTTAAGCGAGTGTGAACCTGGCGAGGGCTAGGTCGGATAATTGGTGAACATATATTAACCTGGATTTAAGGACGTGTAAAGGTCGACCGCCTGAAGAAAGCGTGAAGCATCGGTGAGGAACCGATGCTTCACAATGCTACATAAAGTTTTGTGAAAAGTCGAGTAGCGTCGGGCGCCTACTGGAACCGCTGTTCGCTTAGAGGTCGATGACGTGCTGGCAGAGCGAGGTGGCCGAGATGAGCATCGCCGCCATGTAGAGGACGAGGCTGAAGGCGTAGACCACGTTCGGCTTGATGGCAGGGCGCTTGAAGCTCACGATCTGGAGGCTCAGGAGCAGCCCCAGGGCCACGAGGAGCGCGCCCGCGGCGGGCATGGCCTGGGCGCCGAAGCAGACGATGGCCGCGCCCAAGAGGCTCGTGTCGATGACCAGCGCCGAGATGCCCGCGCCCACCTCGGGGCCCAAGAGGGCTGCGAGCGTCCGCAGGCCGGCCCGGCGCTCGCCCTCGCCGCGCTCCAGGGTGTCGATGAGGTGCAGGCCGAGGGCGCCGAAGCCGAAGATGCTCGCGAGCACGATGGAGTTGGCGCTCACGGGGCCGACGAAGGTCTCGCCCAGGATCCACGGGCCGCCGGCGGAGACCAGGCCGAAGAAGACGGCGTTCCACCAGGTGTGGCGGCGCAGCCGGAGGGGCGGCGCGTTGAGGGCGAAGTAGATGGCGAGCGTCAGGGCCGTGACGTTGAAGGCGAAGCTGCCGAGCTGATGGGCAACCAAGAGCGAGAGCAGGCTCATCACGCCGATGGTCGCGACCATCGCGTCCAGGTTGAGCCGCGCCGAGCGCAGGAGCTCGTAGGCGTGGTGGTCCGTCACGTCGCGGTCGAAGTAGGCGTTGATGGCCGAGCCGGCGCCCGTGAGCAGGGGGCCCACCAGGAGCAACCCGAGGCTCAGGACGGCCCACTGGTCACGCAGGACCGTTTCCCCCCCCGAGAGCAGCGCGCCGCACAAGAGGGCCACCATCGGCAGCGCCCAGCGGTGAGGCCGCAGCATCCCGAGCACGGTCTTCCAGACCGGCGGAGCGGCCTTGGTCGTCACCGTGATCTCGGGCATGGTCATGATCGGGCGATCGATGACCGGGAAGGATCTCAACTGCATGCACTTCTCCTCGTCAGCTGCGCTCGCCCTTGAGCGCGGAGTGTCCGGGCTGAAGCATGGGGGAGTCCCCTTCAGGTGAAAGCCATATTAATCAAAAATTAAGGGAAAGTAAAGACCCTTAAGGGTAGGTTATGGAAGTTCCGTAGATCCCCGCAGGGCGGATGTTTCAAGGCCTCGGCGTTGCCGAGAGGTAGCTGCTCGTGTAAAATTTGGGGATTGGCAGGGCGAAGATCCGCGGGGCCCCTGGCCTTTTTTCATGCCGTTTCCCGCGTTCCATGAAGGATAGATCGAAAGCATATGTGCGGTATCGTCGGCTACGTCGGACATCAGGCTGCGACGGACGTCCTCCTGGAGGGGCTCAAGCGCCTCGAGTATCGCGGCTACGACTCGGCCGGCATCGCGGTGGTGGAGGGCCCCGTGCTGCACTTGCGCCGTGAGGTCGGCAAGCTCCGTAACCTCGAGGCCCAGTTGCGCGAGCAGCCGGCACCCGGCCCCATGGGCATCGGCCACACCCGCTGGGCGACCCACGGCCGTCCCACGACGTACAACGCCCACCCGCACACGGACTGCACGGGCAAGCTCGTGGTGGTCCACAACGGCATCATCGAGAACTACCTCGAACTGAAGAACGAGCTCGTCGAGGCCGGCCACACGTTCCAGTCCGACACCGACACCGAGGTCATCGCGCACCTGATCGAGTCCTACTACCAGGGCGATCTGGTCGACGCGGTCCAGAAGGCCTACCGTCGCCTGGTCGGCACCTTCGCGACGGCCATCCTGCACAAGGACGAGCCCGGCAAGGTCGTGGGCCTCAAGCACGGCGCGCCTTTGCTGGCGGGCGTGGGCGACGGCGAGAACTTCCTCGCGTCGGACGCGGCGGCCATCATCAGCCACACCCGCGACATCGTCTACCTCGACGACGGCGAGTTCGTCGTCATCACGCGCGAGGGCGTGTCGGTCTACGACCCCAACCTGCGTCCCAAGCACAAGGACGTGACGCGCCTCGACTGGAACCTGGTGGCGGCCGAAAAGGCCGGCTACGAGCACTTCATGCTCAAGGAGATCCACGAGCAGCCCTCGACCCTGACCAACACCCTGGGCGGCCGCTTCGACGACCGCGAAGGCAAGCTGTACCTCGAGGAGATCGGCCTCACGCCCGAACAGATCAAGGCCTTCGAGCGCGTCGTCATCGTCGCCTGCGGCACGGCCCTCTACTCGGGCTACGTGGGCAAGTACCTGATCGAGGAGTTCGCGCGCCTGCCGGTCGAGGCGGACTTCGCCTCCGAGTTCCGCTACCGCAACCCGGTCATCGACGACAAGACGCTCGTCATCGTCGTGAGCCAGTCGGGCGAGACGGCCGACACGCTCGCGGCCCTGCGCGAGGCCAAGCGCCGCGGCGCGACCACCCTCGGCATCCTCAACGTCAAGGGCTCGAGCATCGCCCGCGAGGTGGACGGCAACCTCTACATCCACGCGGGCCCCGAGATCGGCGTGGCGTCGACCAAGGCCTACACGGCGATGGTCGCGGCCTTCACCATGCTGGCCCTGCACCTGGGCCAGACTCGCGGCAAGCTGACCAACGTCCAGGTGGGCGCGATCCTCAAGGAGCTCAAGGCCATCCCGACCCTCTTGAGCCAGATGCTCGAGCACACGGATGCCATCCAGGACGTGGCCCAGTCGTTCGCGGCCTGCCGCGACTTCCTCTTCCTCGGCCGCGGCGTCAACTTCCCGACGGCCATGGAGGGGGCCCTCAAGCTCAAGGAGATCAGCTACATCCATGCCGAGGCCTACGCCGCGGGCGAGATGAAGCACGGCCCCATCGCGCTCATCGACGAGCACATGCCGACCGTCGCCATCGCCACGGCGGGTGCTACCTACGACAAGGTCGTGAGCAACCTGCAGGAAGTGAAGGCGCGTAGCGGCCTGGTGATCGCGATCGCCACCGAGGGCGACCTCGCCATCACCGAGCACGTGGACCGCGTGATCTACGTGCCCGCGGTCAGCGAGCACCTCTCGCCCATCCTCAACGTGGTGCCCCTGCAGCTCCTGGCCTACCACATCGCCCGCCTGCGCGGCTGCGACGTGGATCAGCCCCGCAACCTCGCCAAGTCCGTCACCGTCGAGTAGACTGCGCCCATGACCACCACGACCACCGCCCAGATCCCCCCCATGACGCACCGGCCGCGCCGCCTGCGCCGCACCGAGGCCATGCGCCGCATGGTGCGCGAGCATCACGTTCGGCCCTCGGACCTCATCTGGCCGCTCTTCGCGGTGCCCGGCACGGGCTTCCGCAAGGAAGTCGGCTCGATGCCGGGGGTGTTCCAGTGCTCGGTGGACGAGGTGGTCAAGGACGCCCGGCGCGCGTACGAGGCGGGCCTCGGCGGCGTGATCCTGTTCGGTCTGCCGCCCGAGAAGGACGAGCTGGGCTCTGGCGCCTGGGACCACAACGGGATCGTCCAGGAGGCCGTCCGGGCCGTCAAGGCGGCGGTGCCCGAGCTGATGGTCATCACGGACGTGTGCATGTGCGAGTACACCTCGCACGGCCACTGCGGCATCATCCAGGGCGAGGAGCTCCTCAACGACCCGACGCTGGAGCTGTTGCAGAAGACGGCCGTGAGCCACGCCCGGGCGGGTGCCGATATGGTCGCCCCCAGCGACATGATGGACGGCCGGGTGGGGGCCATCCGCGAGGCACTCGATGCCGCGGGCTTTGACCAGGTGCCCATCATGGCCTACTCGGTGAAGTACGCCTCGGGCTACTACGGGCCCTTCCGGGACGCGGCGGACTCGGCGCCGACGTTTGGCGATCGCCGCAGCTACCAGATGGACCCCGCCAACGCCCGGGAGGCCATGAAGGAGCTCGCGCTGGACGTGGCCGAGGGCGCGGACATCGTCATGGTCAAGCCGGCCTTGGCCTACATGGACGTCATCTACCGCGTGAAGCAGGCGACGGATCGTCCGGTGGCGTGCTACAACGTCTCGGGCGAGTACGCCATGGTCAAGGCCGCCGCCAAGGCGGGCTGGATCGACGAGGAGCGCGTCGTCATGGAGACCATGGTGGGGTTCAAGCGCGCGGGCGCGGACCTCATTCTCACCTACCACGCCATGGACGTGGTGGGCTGGCTCCAGAAGGCCTAACTCCCTACCGCAAAGGCCGGTCGAACGACCGGCCTTTCAACTTACCACCCCATCAGCTTGGACCACAGCTCGGAGGCGATCTCCACCATCCGCGGAGCCCGTGGCGTGCAGTTGAGGGGCATCCCGGCCTCGTCGGGCCGCCTGTCTCCCTTGCGGTTGTTGCACTTCTGGCAGGCCGTGACCAGATTCTCCCAGGTGTCCTCCCCGCCGCGCGAGCGCGGGTGGATGTGGTCGATGGTCAGGTCGCCCCGGCCGCCGCAGTACTGGCAGACGTGCTTGTCACGCTTGAAGACGGCCTGCCTCGTGGGGCGGACCGTCTCGTAGTACTTGTGGACGACCGCCTTGACGAGCAATCTGATGGCCTGGGGGACGCGCATGGTCGTGGACGGCGAGCGGATGATCTGCTCGGAGTCCTTGACCGAGACGGCCTTGCCCAGGTAGACGAGCGTGATGGCCTTCTCGATGCCGCAGGTGTAGAGCGGCTGGTAGGTGTTACTCAGGACGAGAACTTGCATTCGTCACCACCTCCCTACCTCTCTTATTCCCTTAACCCCCTGTTATGTCACTTCAGGCGGGTGCCCGTTGACAGTATCTTAACGAATCTTCACGGATCTGGGAAGGGCTTCCTTCCGTACACCCTTGTTCAGAGTGCCGAAAGTGGGCTTGAAAAGCGGACAGAATGTCTGTTAACGGCTGGCTTCGAACTGCAAGACCCGACGAGCGGTCGTATCGCTGACGTAGACCTCGCCATGGGCGCCCACGGCGATGCTCGTGGCCCCCTGGATCAGGTCCTGGCCGAAGCGGCTCAGGAAGCGGCCGGCATGATCGAAGCGCAGGACCGCTCGGCGATCGAGGACGTAAAAGTCCCCGTTGCGGGAGTCGCAGGCCACGTCCGTCAGCTCGGTGAAGCCGGGGCCCTGGCCGTCACTGCCCTTGCCGTCGAACGACAGCGAGACCTGGCCGTTCGTGTAGCGGGTGACGTGGGTGGCGGAGGCCACGTAGAGGTTTCCGGCCGTGTCCGAGCCGAGGCCGCGGGCGGCGACGGGGATCGAGGGCGTGGCGGGGTCGGAGGCGAAGGTGCCATAGGCGAAGGCGTTGACCGCCCCGCTCTGGGCGACGTACACGGTGGGGCCCGCCACGGCGAGGTCCGCCCCGGTGCCCGTGTAGGGGCGGCCCAGGTTGAGGGGGTTGCGCGAGTCCAGCATGAAGCCGTAGACGCCCGTGCCGTCCATGGCGTAGAGGACGTCGGGACCGGCCGCGAGGGCCTTCATGCTCGGCGCCAGGCGCTGGGGCGGGGTCCCCGCCGTGAGGGCCGCGTAGATGCCACCCACCGGGCGCGAGGCGTCCGCCGCGCGGCCGTCGAACATCAGCACGCCGCCGTAGGCGCCGAGCGGATCGGTTTGGCGCTCGGCGTCCGCCACGAGCACCATGTCGCCCGTCATCGCGAGGCCCATGGGCTGGAAGAGCCAGGACTGCAGGTAGCCGTTGCCGATGTAGCGGAAGAAGTTGTTCGGCAGGGCCGAGCCGTTGTTGGTCGGCGGCACGCCCGGCGGCAGGGTGGGCTGGACGATGGGGGCCGCGCTCGGCGTGGCGCTCGACGTGCTCGGCTCGTCGAAGCCGAAGTCGAAGGGCGGGAGGGAGGCGAAGGTATCGGGCTCGTCCGACGTGTCCGGAAGCGAGGGGATGTCCTCGGCGTTGCCGCATGCCGCCAGGCACAAGGTCAGGCTCAGCAGAATGGTCATAACGCCTGACGAAACTGTTCCACCAAGCCGCCGAATGGCGGCCACAGGCTTCACATGCCTGGTTTCGTCGGGTGTTACAGCGCGCGGGGTCATGAGTCCTCCTAGGTTATCCTTTGGTTATCTTATAGCTCCTTTCTTTCCAAAAGTTGCGTCTCGTGGGCCCGCTTCTGATAAATTCCCCTTAATCTTGCCGCCCCGCCGGCGGCAAAAATGCTAGAATCAAGGGATGACGCCGCCGTCCGCTGCTACCACGCCCGGCACCCTCTACGTGTGCGGGACGCCCATCGGGAACCTGTCCGACATCACGCTGCGCGCCCTCGAGACCCTCAAGGCGGTGCATGTGATCGCGGCCGAGGACACCCGACAGGCGGCAAAGCTCCTGACCCGCTTCGCGATCGAGACGCCCACCGTCAGCTACCACGAGCACAACGCCCAGAGCCAGACGCCGCGCCTTGTCGCGCGCATGCAGGCGGGCGAGAGCGTGGCGCTCATCTCGGACGCCGGAATGCCGGGCATCTCGGATCCGGGCGAGGAGCTCATCAAAGCAGCGATCGCGGCCGCCATCCCCGTCGTGCCCGTTCCCGGCCCGGTCGCGGCCGTGACGGGGCTCGTGGTCTCGGGCCTGCCCACGGCCCGCTGGGTCTTCGAAGGCTTCCTGCCACGTGAGGGTAAGGCGCGCCGCCGGCTGCTCAGGACCATGACGGGCGAGACGCGGACCCTCGTCTTCTACGAGGGCCCGCACCGCCTCCTGGACACCCTGCAGGACCTCGCGGCGGCCTTCGGACCCGAGCGTCCCGTGGCGGCGGCCCGGGAGCTCACGAAGACCTTCGAGGAGGTGGTGCGCGGGACGCTGTCGAGCGTCATCGCCCACTTCACGGCCCACGAGCCACGGGGCGAGTTCACGCTCGTGGTGGGCGGGTGCCCGGCAAACGAGGTCCCCGAACCCGAGATCGATCTGGATGGCCGGCTGAAAGAGCTGCTCGGCCAGGGCATGAGTAAGCAGGATGCCAGCAAGCAACTGTCGCGCGAGCTGGGCGTCGCGAAGCGCGAGGTCTACCAGCGCGCGTTGGAACTGACGGAGGAATGATGACGACGACCTCTCTGGCCGCCGAAGCCGCGAAGCCCGAGGCCCCCGCCAAGAAGCGGCGCCTGGTGCTCATCGACGGGCATGCGATCGCCTACCGGGCGCACTTCGCGCTCATGCGCATGGGCCTCGCCACCCGCGACGGCATCCCGACCTGGGCCGTGTACGGCTTCACCAAGACCATCCTGGACGTGATCGGCAAGTTCAAGCCCGACCTCATGGCCGTGGCCTTCGACCGCGCGGCCAAAACCTTCCGCCACGAGGAATCCGTCGACTACAAGGCGCACCGCAAGCCCATGCCGGACGACCTCATCCTCCAGATGGACTTCATCCGCCAGGTGGTGCGGGCCTTCGACCTGCCCATCTACGAGCTGGACGGCTTCGAGGCCGATGACGTCATCGGGACCATCTCCAAGCAGGCGGCCGCCAAGGGCTACGAGGTGCTCATCGTCACGGGCGATCGCGACGCCTTCCAGCTGGTCGACGACCACATCAACATCCTGTGGGCCAAGTCCGGCTCGGAGCTCATCCGCGTCGACGAGAAGCGCGTGGGCGAGGAGTTCGACGGCCTCACGCCGCTGCAGATCATCGAGTACAAGGGCCTGGCGGGCGACAGCTCCGACAACATCAAGGGCGTGCCCGGCATCGGCGACAAGACCGCCAAGAAGCTGCTCCACGAGTGGGGGACGGTCGAGAACCTGCTGGCGAGCCTCGACAAGCTCGACAACGCCAAGCTGCGCCAGAAGCTCGCCGAGAACATCGAGAGCGCGCGCCAGAGCCTGCGCCTCGCCACCATCGACCTCAACGTGCCCCTCGACAACTTCGACTGGGAGCACTGCGAGATGCGCATCCCGGAGCTGACCCAGCTCACGCAGGTGCTCACGGACCTGCAATTCAACTCCATCCTGCGCGACCTGCCCAAGATCCTCGCGGACTTCGCGGGCAACGAGGCGCGGGCCGAGGTCCCGGGCCTGGTGACGGACGCCACCGAGCGCCCCCTCGACCTCAAGCTCGAGGTCGTTACCACGCTGGAGCAGCTGCACGAACTCGTCGCGGCCCTCGAGACGCAGGCGCTCGTCGCCTTCGACACCGAGACCGACAGCCTGGACCCCATGTCCGCAAACCTGGTGGGCATCTCCCTGGCCTTCGGGGCGACGCTCGCCACCGAGGCCCGGAGCATCTACATCCCGGTCGGCCACCTGGAGGGCGAGCAGCTGCCGCTGGAGACCGTCGTCGCGGCCGTGAAGCCGTTCTTCGAGAATCCGGACATCGCCAAGACCGCCCACAACGCCAAGTACGACATGAACGTCCTATCGTGCCAGGGCATCCATGTCCGGGGCATCCGCTTCGACTCCATGCTCGTCGACTACCTCCTGGACACGAGCCGCTCGCACGGCCTCAAGGAGGTCGCCTGGGATCGCCTGCAGTACCGCATGACGCCCATCTCGGAGCTCATCGGCACCGGTGCCAAGGCCATCACCATGGCCAAGGTGCCCATCGACAAGGCCGCGTCCTATGCCGCCGCCGACGCCGCCGTCTCCCTCGAGCTCGTCGAGCACCTGAACGATCAGCTCGTCAAGGACGGCCTGGTGCACCTCTTCACGGACATCGAGCTGCCCTTGATCGACGTGCTCGCGAGCATGGAGCAGTACGGCGTCCGAGTGGACCAGGGCTACCTGGGCCAGCTTTCGCATGTCTTCGGCAACCGCTTGAAGGAGCTCGAGCAGGAGATCTGGGCCCTTGCGGGCGAAGAGTTCAACATCAACAGCCCCAAGCAGCTAGCGGTCATTCTCTTCGACAAGCTGCAACTGCCCGTCCTCAAGCGCACGCCCAAGAAGGAGCCCTCGACGGACGCGAGCGTGCTCGAAGAGCTTTCGAGCCAGCATGAGGCGGTGGCCAAGATCCTGGAGTTCCGCCAGCTGACAAAGCTCAAGGGCACCTATGTGGACAGCCTGCCCGAGCTCATCAACGCCCGGACCCACAAGATCCACACCTCCTACAACCAGATGGTGGCCGCCACCGGCCGCCTCAGCTCGGAGCGCCCCAACCTCCAGAACATCCCCATCCGCACGGACGAAGGGCGCGAGATCCGCCGGGCGTTCGTTCCGTCCCTGCCGGATCACGTCATCATGGCGGCGGACTACTCGCAGATCGAGCTGCGCCTCCTGGCCCAGATCGCCCAGGAGCCCGTGTTCATCGAGGCATTCCGGAAGGACGAGGATATCCACGCCCTCACGGCCTCTCAGATCTTCCGCGTGCCCCTCGAAGAGGTCACCAAGGACCAGCGCCGGATGGCGAAGACCGTCAACTTCGCGACCATCTACGGCCAGGGGGCCTTCAGCCTCTCGAAGGTGCTCGGCATTCCCATGGGCGAGGCCAAGGCGTTCATCGACGCCTTCTGGCAGCATTATCCCAAGATCAAGCACTACACCATCGAGGCGGTGGCCCTGGTCAAGCGCCGCGGGTACGCCACGACGCTCTTGGGCCGTCGGCGCTACATCCCCGAGATCAACGACAAGCGCCTGCGGGACTTCGGCGAGCGCACTAGCGTCAACTCGCCCATCCAGGGGACGGCGGCGGACATCATCAAGATCGCCATGATCCGCCTCCAGCAGGCCCTGACCGAGCGCCAGCTCCGGACCCGCATGATCCTGCAGGTGCACGACGAACTGGTCTTCGAGGTCCCGACCGACGAGATCGACAGCGTGCGCGACCTGGTGCGGGAGACCATGGAGGGGGCCTATCCCCTCGACGTGCCCCTCAAGGTCGAGATCGCCGTCGGGCCGAGCTGGATGGAGGCCAAATAAGCGCTTCCACTTGCCTAAAGGGGAACTGCTGAGACACAATAGCGGGGGCGCGTCGTCGCGTCCCCGCCCTTTTTCTTTATGGAAGGAGATCCATCCTTGCAGAAGCTTCTCATTGGTGCCATGGCCCTCGGCATGATGGGCGTTCCCGCCGTGGCGGCGCCCGTTTCCGGGTCGACCTACATGGTGGCGGCCGCTCCCGCGTCGCCCTTGGTCGCCAAGGCCAAGAGCCAGCGCGTCAACGGCAACTTCGCGGCCGCCAAGGCCACCCTCGAAGAGGCCCTCAAGAAGAATCCCAACGACGCGGCCGCGCTCTACGAGATGGGCTTCGTGTACGAGCGTCAGGGCGAGTACGACGAGGGCTACGACTACTTCAAGAAGGCCGTGGCGGCGGACGACAGCTACGAGAACCAGATCATGCTGGCCCACGCCCTCCTGATGATCGAGAAGTACGACCAGTCCATGGATCTCTGCGACAAGCTCGAGAGCCACCCCGGCTTCAAGGGCGCCGACGACTGGTCGCGCTCGGAGCTCTACGTCGTGCGCGGCGGCGCGCAGGCCCTCAAGGCAAAGCGCGAGGGCTTCATGGCGATGATCCGCTACGGACTCGGCGTCCGCAAGGAGTTCGAGAAGGCCACCCAGGTCGATCCCGAGAATTCCCGCGCCTGGTACGTGCTGGGGCGCTACTACCTCGAGGCCCCCGGGGCGGTGGGCGGCGACCCCAAGAAGGCCATGACGCTCCTGACCAAGGCCGCCAAGCTGGATTCCAGCGACTGGATCATCCGCGGCTACCAGGTCCGCGGCCTCTACCAGACCAACGACGCCGACGCCAAGGACGCAGCAGAGCGCTACGTGCGCGATTTCTCGGACATCCGTGCTTCCAAGAAGGTGTTCGCGGACGTCTACGCCAAACTGAAGTAGGGTAAGCAGTACCAAAGGGCCCGGAGGGAACCTCCGGGCCCTTTCCTTCGTCGGTTGCTTGGAGGTACGAAGCATGCAGAAAGTCTTGTCCGCTCTCTTGGCCGGCACGGTCATCCTCGGGACGGCGCCGGCCCTGGCCGAGCAGAGCACCATCGCCGACCAGAAGGATCTGTCCGTCACCATCTACAACGACAACCTGGGCCTGGTGCGCGAGGTGCGCGCCCTCAAGCTCGAGAAGGGAGCCCGCGAGCTACAGTTCGCGGACGTGGCCGCCCAGATCGACCCGACGTCGGTGTCCTTGCGATCGCTCACGGCCCCGCAGGACCTGCAGGTCCTCGAGCAGAACTACGAGTACGACCTGCTCACGCCCCACAAGCTGCTCGAGAAGTACATCGGCCAGGAGGTCGAGATCCACACGGGCAACGCCATCTCGAAGGCCACGCTGTTGAGCACCAACGAGGGCGCGGTGTACCGGATCGGCGACAAGATCTACATGCAGGCGCCGGGCGCGGTGGTCCTGCCCAAGGTGCCCGACAACCTCATTGCGCGCCCCACGCTCAAGTGGATGCTCCAGAACGACCGGTCCGCAGGCGAGCAGCAAACGGAGGTCTCGTACCTCACGGGCGGCATGTCCTGGAAGGCCAACTACGTCGTGGTCGTCAACGACAAGCAGACCCAGTCCAACCTCAACGGCTGGGTGACGCTCAACAACCATAGCGGCGCCACCTACCAGAACGCGCGCCTGACCCTGGTCGCAGGCGACGTGAACCGGGTGCGTGAGCAGCCGCAGTACCGTTACGACGAGCTGCGGGCCATGAAGTCGGCACCGGCGGCGGCCGATCAGCAGTTCGCCGAGCGGGCGCTGTTCGAGTACCACTCGTACCAGCTCAACCGGCCGACGACCCTCAAGGACAACCAGACCAAGCAGCTGAGCCTCCTGTCGGCGGCGGACATCCCGACCAAGAAGGTCTTCCGGTTCGAGGCCGGCGCGGGCTTCCCCATCTGGTACCAGAACTCGGAGCGCAAGAGCCAGAAGGTGGATGTGTACCTGGAGATGATGAACTCCAAGAAGGACAAGCTCGGCATGCCCTTGCCCAAGGGGACGATCCGGGTCTATCAGCAGGACCAGGACAAGCGCCTGCAGTTCATCGGAGAGGATGCCATCGACCACACGCCGCGTGACGAGAAGGTCCAGGTCAAGATGGGCCAGGCCTTCGATCTGGTGGGCGAGCGGCGTCAGACCAGCTACAAGGTCCTGGGCGATCGCCTCGTCGAGTCCTCCTACGAGGTCTCCTTGCGCAACCACAAGGACGCGCCCGTGACCATCACGACCGTCGAGCACATGGGGGGGGACTGGGAGCTGGTGAAGAACTCGCATGCCTTCACCAAGACCAACGCCACGACCGTGGAGTTCGCGGTCAAGGTGCCGGCTCACAAGGAAGAGAAGGTCACCTTCACCGTCCGCACGCGGTACTAGGCGAGGCCGAGATTCCGTCCTACCGGCGAAGGCCGGATGGCCTGCTGTGGACCCCCGCTTGCGCGAGGGTGACGGGAGTGCCTACTCGGTTCGTAAGAGGGTTCCCCTCGATGCGCGAGTTGGCGCTCTCGTCATTCCCGCGCAAGCGGGGTCACCCTCGCGAAGGCGTGGGCCAGGGTCGGATATCGCTGAGCCGACCCTGTGTGCGCGAGCCCCACTTCCCAAGCGCTCCCACCTGCGATAAGGTGAAACTCTCCTCACAACACCCGACTCAATCGCGACCCGGAGCCCCGCGGCCGCAGAGGACCTTTTGACGCCCGTTCCCGATGTCCTGCGACGGCCTGTGGTAACATAACGCCGAACATCGCACTAAAGGGCATTTATATAGGGTTAAGCAAGTCCCTGCTTCGGGAATAGTAAGGTCAATTCGAGGAGGGCCGATGGGATACGACTTTTCATCAAAGGACCGTCCACTCTACATCATCAGCGTGGCGGCTGAATTGGTGAACATGCACCCGCAAACACTCCGCTTGTATGAGCGGCGCGGGCTCGTCAGCCCTAAGCGACAGGGTAAGAATCGACTTTACTCGGAAGCGGACATCGAGCGCCTGATGTACATCCAGAAGCTGACTCAGGAGCTCGGGATCAATTTGGCGGGAGTTGAGCGCATCATCCGGCTCCAGAACGACCTTGACCAGATCAAGGCCCAGAAGGAAGCGGAGATCGCCGAGATCAAGGAGCGGATGTCCGAGCTGGAACAGCTTCGGAAGGGCCGCGAGGAGGAGATTCGGTCCATCAAGGCCAAATTGAAGGACCAGCTTGGGGATTAGCGGTCGCCCATTCCGGGGCTTGGCCAACTTGGCCAAACTACCTCGGCAAATTGGCTACACAGCGACGTCTCAAGCGCATTGGCGGTCATGCTTACCTGTGGTAAGATGGCGCCACACCCGAGACCCCGTATGGATTTGAAGAAGGTGCGCTATGTTCGAGAGATTTACTGAAAAAGCCATCAAGGTGATCATGCTGGCGCAAGAAGAAGCGCGGCGCCTTGGTCACAACTTCGTCGGCACCGAGCAGATCCTCCTCGGGTTGATCGGCGAGGGCACTGGTGTTGCGGCCAAGACGCTCAAGAGCATGGGTGTTAGCCTGAAGGATGCCCGCATCGAGGTCGAGAAGATCATCGGCCGCGGCTCCGGCTTCGTCGCCGTCGAGATCCCCTTCACGCCGCGCGCCAAGCGCGTGCTGGAGCTCTCGTGGGACGAGGCTCGCCAGCTGGGCCACAACTATATCGGCACGGAGCACCTGCTCCTGGGCCTGATCCGCGAGGGCGAGGGCGTCGCCGTTCGCGTGCTGGAGAACCTGGGCGTCGACCTCAGCCGGGTCCGTTCCAACGTCATCCGCATGCTGGGCGAGTCGGCCGCGACCACGGGCACGGGGCAGCACCGCTCCAAGACCCCGACCCTCGACGAGTTCGGCTCCAACCTGACGCAGATGGCCGAGGAGCACCGCCTCGACCCGGTCGTCGGCCGTGAGAAGGAAATCGAGCGCGTGGTCCAGATCCTGGGCCGCCGCACCAAGAACAACCCCGTGCTCATCGGTGAGCCCGGCGTCGGTAAGACGGCGATCGCCGAGGGCCTGGCCCTCAAGATCATCAACGGCGAGGTGCCGGACATCCTCACCGAGAAGCGCGTCGTGACGCTCGACATCGGCTCGTTGGTCGCGGGCACCAAGTACCGCGGCGAGTTCGAAGAGCGCCTCAAGAAGATCATGGAAGAGATCCGCGGCGCGGGGAACATCATCCTCGTGATCGACGAGCTGCACACGCTCATCGGCGCGGGTGCGGCCGAGGGCGCGGTGGACGCCGCCAACATCCTCAAGCCGGCGCTCGCCCGTGGCGAACTGCAGTGCATCGGCGCGACCACCCTCGACGAGTACCGCAAGCACATCGAGCGCGACGCGGCCCTCGAGCGCCGCTTCCAGCCGGTCATGGTCGGTGAGCCCTCGGTGGACGAGACCATCGAGATCCTGCGCGGCCTGCGCGAGCGCTACGAGGCGCACCACCGCCTGCAGATCACTGACGACGCCCTCATCGCGGCGGCCAAGCTGTCTGATCGCTACATCTCGGATCGGTTCCTGCCGGACAAGGCCATCGACCTGATGGACGAGGCCGCCAGCCGCGTGCGTCTGCGCTCGTCGAGCCTGCCGCCCGCCGCCAAGGAGCTCGAGAAGGAGCTGCGGCAGTACACCAAGGACAAGGAAGCCGCGATCCGCGCCCAGGAGTTCGAGAAGGCCTCCCAGCTGCGCGACCAGGAGCAGGGAGTCCGCGAGAAGATTCGCGAGATCACCACGGACTGGCGCTCGGAGAAGGGCCAGACCATCAACCCGTCGGTCGGCGCCGAGGAGATCGCGGAGATCGTCTCGAGCTGGACGGGGATCCCGGTCAACAAGATGACGGAAGGCGAGTCCGAGCGGCTGCTCAAGATGGAGGAGGTCCTCCACGAGCGGGTCATCGGCCAGCAGGACGCCATCCACATGATCTCGCGGGCGGTGCGCCGGGCGCGCGTCGGCCTCAAGAACCCCAAGCGGCCCATCGGCTCGTTCATCTTCTCAGGGCCCACGGGCGTCGGTAAGACCGAACTCGCCAAGGCCCTGGCCGGCTACTTCTTCGGCCAGGAGGACAGCCTGATCCGCATCGACATGTCCGAGTACATGGAGAAGCATGCGGTCAGCAAGATGATCGGCTCGCCCCCCGGCTACGTCGGGTACAACGAGGGCGGTCAGCTCACCGAGGCCGTCCGTCGCAAGCCCTACTCGGTCGTCTTGTTCGACGAGGTCGAGAAGGCGCACCCCGACGCGTTCAACATCCTGCTCCAGATCCTGGAGGACGGACGTCTGACGGACGCCAAGGGCCGCGTGGTCGACTTCAAGAACACCATCATCATCCTGACGTCGAACATTGGCGCTCGGGCGCTGGAGAAGGGCGGTTCGCTCGGCTTCCAGGCGGGTGGTGACGATCAGCGCTACCGCAAGATGAAGGACGTCGTGATGGACGAGCTGAAGCAGGCCTTCCGTCCCGAGTTCCTGAACCGTATCGACGAAATCGTGGTCTTCCACCCGCTGACCCGCGAAGAGATCCGTCAGATCATCGACGTGATGCTCAAGGAGGTCACCAAGCGGATGAAGGAGAACGAGTTCGACCTCGAGGTGACCCTCGCGCTCAAGGACAAGCTGAGCGAGGAAGGCTACTCGCCGAGCTACGGCGCGCGTCCCCTGCGTCGCGCGATCCAGCGCCTCATCGAGGACGCGCTCGCCGAGGAGATCCTGTCGGGTTCCATCACCAAGACCGGGATGATCACGGCGGACTGGGACGGCGAGAAGGTGGTCTTCACGCAGTCCGAGGCCAAGAAGGAACCGGTCGCGAGCGAGGCGTAAGGCTCATAGCGCAGAAGGCCCCGGCGAAAGCCGGGGCCTTCTGATTGGAAGGAATGGGGATGAAGCGGGGGAAGCGGGGGGACACGTCGCGGCGGGAGACGGATCGGCTGATCGCCGACATCCGGGCGTTGAACCAGGAGGCGAAGGTGACGCGCGACGACTACGCGCGGCTGGAGCTGTACCGGGCGAAGAGCAAGCTGCAGAATCACCTGCTGAGGCAGTACGGGGAGCACTTCGAGGTCTACCCGGATCCGGAGTGGCCGGGGACGGTGAGCCTGACGCGGATCTCGGACGGGCGGGATGCGTGTCACGTGAAGGTCGACGCCCTGGATCCGGATGTTCGGGGGATGCTCGGGATTTAGGAACAAGGAGGACCCCCCCTAGCCCCCCCCTCTAGAGGGGGGGGGAGCTCTCGGGAGCGGGTATTACCGCCAAGATCCTATAGTGTAACCTTGCTTTCCACCCACCCTTGCTCCATAGCAGTAGCCTTGCTCTCCACCCTCCAACCATGACCTCACCCCCCTCTAGAGGGGGGCCGGGGGGGGCCTCCTTATTCCCTTAGACCACGCGCAGCGCGTAGTACGCCCCGATCACCAGGAACACCGCCGCCGTCTTGATGAGCGTCATGGCGAAGATGTCCTTGTAGGACTCCCGGTGCGTCAGCCCCGTCACGGCGAGCAACGTGATGACCGCCCCGTTGTGCGGCAGGGTGTCCATGCCCCCGCTCGCCATGGACGCCACCCGGTGCAACACCTCGACCGGGATCCCGAGCTCCATGGCCCGCGCCAGGTAGGTGTCGGCCATGCTCGCGAGCGCAATGCTCATCCCGCCCGAGGCCGAGCCCGTCATGCCGGCGAGCGTCGTGATGGTCACGGCCTGGTTCACCAGCGGATCACCGATGGCATTCGCCATCCCCGCCGTCACGGCCTTGAAGCCGGGCAGCGCCGCGATGACCGCCCCGAAGCCGTACTCGGAGGCCGTGTTCATGGTCGCGAGCAGCGCGCCCCCGATGGCCACGTTCATCCCTGCGTTGAACTTCGAGCGGATGGTCCGGAAGGAAAAGGCCACGACCATCAGGATGCCCACCAGGAGCGCTCCCTCGACGGCCCAGACGGCGTTGAGCTTCGAGATGTCCAGGGGCTCGACGCCCGGCATGCCGGGGATCGTGAAGGTCTTGCCGTAGTGGTTCGCGATCGCCACCGTGAACAACCGGTTCAGCACGCCCACAGCGAGAAGCGGCAACAGCGCGATCGCCGCATGGGGCAGCTGCTCGTCGAAGGACGCGGGCTCGTTGACGAGCGACGTGCCGTACCCCTCGCCCGCCCGGACGGCCTTGCGGCGCTGGCGCTCGAGGTAGAACAGCCCCACCGTGAGGACGAAGGCCGCGCCGATGACGCCGAGCGTCGGGGCCGCCCAGGTGGTCGTCTTGAAGAACGTCGTGGGGATGATGTTCTGGATCTGCGGCGAGCCCGGCAGGGCGTCCATGGTGAAGGTGAAGGCCCCGAGGGCGATGGTGCCGGGAATCAGGCGCTTGGGGATGTCCGCCTGCCGGAAGAGCTCGGCCGCAAAGGGGTAGACCGAGAAGGCCACCACGAACAGGGAGACTCCGCCGTAGGTGAGCAGGGCGCAGACGAGGACGATGGAGAGCATCGCCTTGCCCGCGCCGACCACCTGGATGACGGCCTTGATGATGGACTTGGAGAAGCCCGAGAGCTCGATGAGCTTGCCGAACGTGGCCCCCAGCACGAACACCGGGAAGTAGAGCTTGATGAACCCGACCAGCTTGTCCATGTACACGCCCGAGAAGAAGGGCAGGACGTGGCTCGGGTCCGTGAGGGCGACGGCCAAGAGGGCGGCCACCGGGGCGAAGAGGATGACGCTGAAGCCGCGATAGGCGACCGTGATGAGGAACGCCAGGGCGGCGAGGGTGATCAGGATGCTCAAGAGGTCCTCCAAGGGGTTGTTACCTGGACGATCTTACTTACCGGAGTTGGGATCGGTTGTAACCCTCGCCCGTTACGGATCCGTAACAAGTCGGTCGCGCGCTGGCCGCTCCAGGTATAATGAAGGGCCGTTTGCTTAGGAGGAATGACCGTGACCGTCAGCGCCGAACCCACCGTCCATCTCATCAAGGGCGATCTGCCGCAGGAGCTCTACGAGGCCTACGCCAAGAGCGCCTACCTGTGCGCGGACACCGAGACCACGGGGCTCAATCCCCACCGCGATCGCCTCTGCCTGGTCCAGCTGTGCAACGAGGACGGCCTCACGACGGTCCTGCAGGTGACCTCCTACGACATGCCGAACCTGGTCAAGCTCCTGGAGGCCGAGCGCCCGCTGAAGCTGTTCCACTTCGCGCGGTTCGACCTGGCGATGCTCCGTCAGCACCTGGGGGCCAAGATCACGAACGTGTACTGCACCAAGGTCGCGAGCAAGGTCGCCCGCACGTGGGGAGGCAAGCACGGGCTCAAGGACCTGTGCTCGGATCTCTTGGGCGTGACGCTCGACAAGAGCGTGCAGACGAGCTACTGGGGCGCCGACGATCTGACGCCCGCGCAGCTTTCGTACTCGGCGAACGACGTGAAGTACCTGATCCCGCTCAAGGAGAAGCTGGATGCCATCCTGAAGCGCGAGGGGCGCTACGACCTGGCCATGGCCTGCATGCGGCACCTGCCGGCGCAGATCCAGCTGGACCTGGGCGGGTGGGAGGACGTGTTCGCCCACTAAGCCCGCGTATGCGTCATGCACGGGTGGAACCGTTCGCCCTTTGAGGGCCTCAGGGTGAACGGGTGTGTTGTGGGGCTCGCGAGTCTGACTCGTTTCAATCTACCAATATCACGAGGGGCTGACCAAGCGGTCAGCCCCTCGTGGGTTGGGGGAGGATGGGGGATGGGGATGGGGGGAGGTTACAGGGAGAGGATTTCGGCCTGCGCCAGAGCGTCGTAGCGCAGCTCGGTGAAGCGCATGGAGTCGCTGAACTGCTGGGCGATCGCCGCCACTTCCTGGGCTTCCTGGGGCGTGGCGCTGCGCCGCAGCGCGCCCTGCAGGGCGGAAAGGGTCCAGTCGTCGTAGAACCGGCCCAGGCCCGCGATGCCCTTGGCGGCCTGGATGGCTTCCTGGTGGCTCGTGATGCGCTGGACCGTCTGGTCGAGCGCCGAGCAGGTCACGTCACGGAAGGCGAACCCGCGGAAATAGGTGCCCTGGGCGACCATCAAGGCATCACCGGACGTCGTGCCCAGCTTCAGAGCCTTGACGAAGGCGCCGATGGCGAAATCTTGGTAGAACCAGCCCTTCTTGGCCAGGTGACCGGCGTGCAGCAAGGCGTCCTGATAAGGAGACGCGGCAGGCATGCTCAGCTTGACGGTCGGGGCCGACTTGCCTCCGGGCAAAGCGACCAGTTGCGGTACCGGCGGACGCAGACGCGTCGTAACACTCCCCAAGCCCATGTGTTCCTCCTCCTTGAACTGTACAAAGGCTGTTATGGAAGTGTTATCGGGCTGCTAAGAAAACTTCTTTCTTATCGAGCCGTTAAGCTTGGTGGAAAAAGTGGTTAGGGCGCGGTGGCCGAGACGATGGCGATCGCCCCCATGAACCGATCGTGGACCTCGACCTCGGTGAACCCGTGCGCCTTCAGGCGCTCGGCGAAGGTCCGCTGATCCGGAAAGGTCCGGTTGGAGTGGGGCAGGTACTTGTACGCGTCCGGCTCGCCCGACACGGCGCCGCCCAGGAAGGGCACGATCCGGAACTCGTAGAGCTCCGAGCCCCAGCGGACGATCTTGGCCTTGGGCTTGCCGAGGTCCAGGGACACGAAGCGGCCGCCGGACTTGAGCACCCGCTTGGCCTCGAGGATCGCCTTGTCCAGGTCGCTGACGTTGCGCAGGCCGAAGCCCACCGTGAGGGCATCGAAGCGGTCGTCCTCGAAGGGCAGGGCCATGGCGTCGCCCTGCATCCAGGTGATGGTGGGGCCGTCCCAGGGGCGCGCCTTGGCCTGCTCGAGCATGCCGGGCGAGAAGTCCAGGGCGGTCACGCTGCCGCCGGGCCACGAGGCCTGGGCATGCAGGAAGGCGAGGTCGCCCGTGCCGGTGCAGACGTCCAGGCAGTGGGAGCCCGGCTTCACCCGCGCCAGCTCGATGACCGTCCGCTTCCAGGCACGGTGCCGGCCCGCGGTCATCAGGTCGTTGACGCGGTCGTAGGCCCCGGAGATGCGATCGAACATTCCCCGGACGTAGACGGGCTTTTCCTCGGCGGTCGGCAGATCAAACGGCATGGGGCGTGAACTCCACGGTGGTGAGCGTCTCGTGCAGCGTCAGGCCGCGGGTCTGCTCCACCAGTCGGTCCAGGTAGGCGAGCAGATCGCCCTTGGCCTTGCCCTCGGGGAAGACCGCGAGGCACTCGCGGGCCATGTCCGCCTCCTCTTCGAGCCACAGGACGGCCTTGCGGTAGACGTGCGGCGTGAAGAGCAGGTCCTTGAGCTCCCGGCGGATCTCGGTGGGGAAGGGCGTGAGCATGGCGCGCAGGCGCGGGCCCACCTCCGGGTCCTCGAGGCCCGCGATCACCGGCAGGGTGATGGAGCCGACGAGCAGGTCCTGGCCGACGGGCTTGCCCGCCAGCTGCGCGTTGGAGGACCAGTCGAGCAGGTCGTCGAACATCTGGAACAGGCGGCCCAGGTGGAAGCCGAACTTGCGCGCGGCATCCGAGACCTCGCCCCGCTGGCCGCTCAGGATGGCGGCGCCCTCGCAGGCGAGCTCGAAGGGGCCCGAGGTCTTGAGGGCCATCCGCTCGAGGTAGGCCTCACGTGTCACGTCCAGGTTGAAGAGCTGTTCGTCCTGCTGGTATTCACCTTCGCAGAGGCCGCCGAGCACCTCGGACATGCGCTGGTTGAGGTAGTGGTGGCCCAAGGAGGCGATGATGCCGCAGGACTTGGCCAGGAGGAAGTCGCCTGCGAGCACGGCGGCCTTGGCCCCCCACTTGGAGTGGACGGACGGCACGCCCCGGCGCAGCTCGGCCTCGTCCAGGATGTCGTCGTGGATGAGCGAGCCGACGTGCAGGAGTTCGACGGCCTCGGCGAGCCGCTCGTGGGCCAGCGTGATGGTCCCCTCGGGGCTCGTGGCCTCGCCGACCAGGCGCGCGCAACGGGGACGGATGGACTTGCCTTCCACGCCCAGGAGATGGGAGGCGGCCTCGAAGAGGCGCTCCTGCTGGGACATGACGTTCTCGATCAGGCCGTCGCGGAACGTCTTGCGCGGAGCGGCGGTCGCGGTCTTCATCATCGGATGGCTACCTCCTGGAGGTTGAGCTGACGCACCCGCCGAACCAGCTCGGCGAGGGCGGGAAAATCGAGGGCTTGGGTCGCGTCGCTGCGGGCGCAGGCCGGATCGGGGTGGCACTCGACCAATAGCCCGTGCGCACCGGCCGCCATCGCCCCCAGGGCGAGGGGCAGGACGTAGGGGCTGGAGCCTGCGGCGTGGCTCGGGTCCACGTAGATGGGGAACGGGCTCATCTCCCGGATGAAGGGGATGGCGCCGAGGTCGAGGGTGAAGCGTTTCAGGGGGTTGGGCGTCCGGATGCCCCGCTCGCAGAAGAGGATGTGCGGAGCGCCGGCGATCAAGAGGTACTCGGCCGCCCACAGCCACTCGGCGGGCGTGGCCGAGAGGCCGCGCTTCAAGAGCACGGGCTTGCCGACCGAGGCCACCCGCTGCAGGAAGTGCGGGTTGTGCATCTGGCGCGCGCCCACCTGGAGGATGTCCAGGAGGCTAGCGACCTCTTCCATGTCCTCGGAGTCGACCACCTCGCTGATGGCCATGAGGCCGTGGCGATCGCAGGCCTCCCGCAGCCACTCGGCCGCCTGCAGCCCCGCACCCTGGAACTCGTAGGGCGAGGTGCGGACCTTGTGGGTGCCGCCGCGCATCCACTGGATGTTCAGGGTCGAGAGGAAGTGCGCGGTCTCGTCCGCGACGGCCGCGCTCTCGATGGAGCAGGGACCCGCGACGATGTCCGGCATCTTGCCGGGGAAGGGCCAGAGCGCATCGTCGCTGCTGTGCCGAAGAGCGCGCTTGGGCTCCTCGCGGGTCAGCTCGACGGACGCCACCGCCGGGTCCTCGCCGAGCGCCTGGCGCACGTGGAAAGGCACGAAGGGATCGTCCACCAGGATCAGGCTGCCGCCGTCCAGCACGCGGCTCGCGTGCCCGTGACGGGTGAGCCAGGACTTCAAACGTGTAGCCTCCGTGCGGTCTAAGAGCTTGATGAGCACGGGGGACCTCCTTAGGACGATCGAGCGAAATCAAGTCTGTTCGCCCATTCCAGACCAGCTTAACATGCAGATTACCAACTTTCAAATCTTTTTGAAATCCGAAAAATATGCGATATTTGAGGGGTGTCGGGTCGCTCAAAGTGACAGGAGTCCTTGCTTGCGGACGAGCAGCAAACCAAGTCTTCTGCCGGCATGGCCCCAAACGCTTCGAACGGCCCTCGAAACGGCCGCGCGAAACGGAGAGGGCGTCGTGGTGGCCGTCTCGCGATCGCTCCAGTTCGGCGAGCGCACCCGCCTGGCCCGGGTGGCCCGGGTGTTTCCGCAGGTGGGCTGGGCCGAGGTGGACCGAGAGTGGCTCGGATTGGGGGCGGTCGACGAGATCGTCACCTGGGATCCCGGCGAGGTGCTCGGTGCGTGCGACGTGGTGAGCGATCGCCTCGCCTCCATTCATGCGGACGACGAGACCCGCGCGGAGCTGCGCTACTTCGGAGGCCTCGCCTTCGATCCGACCTCGCCGCCGCACCCGGCCTTTCCCGCAGGCGGTCCCGCGCGCTTCGTCCTGCCCCAGTACCTCCTGCACCGCGACCTCGCGGATCCGGCGCGATCGCGGGTGACGATCGTCCACAAGGCCCAGCCCGGCCAGTCCATCGAGCACCTGAGCGACCAGTTCGCCAAGAGCTTCGAGCTCCTGGAGGCATGGCAGGAGAGCGCCCGTGACATCCGCGAGGTCTCGCTCTCGGCCCGGCGGGTGGAGGATCCGGAGGCGCGATCGCGCTGGGTCGGCGTCATCGAGCAGGCCCTGGCCGGCCTCGGTCAACTCGAGAAGGTGGTCCTCGCCCGTCAGATTCCGCTGACCTCGGACGCGCCATTGGACCCCTGGGCCCTGATGGACCGCTTCGACACCACGGTCCCCGGTTACCGCTTCTGCTTCCGGTTCGATGACGAGGCGGCCTTCATGGGCGCCACCCCCGAGCGCCTGGTGTGGCTGGAGGGCCGCACGGCCCATGTCGACTGCCTGGCGGGCACCATCGCCCGAGGCACGACCCCCGACGAGGACGCAGCACTCGCGGACAAGCTCCTGTCGAGCGAGAAGGACCGCCGCGAACAGGGCTACGTGGTCCAGGCCGTGCGCGAGGCCCTCGAGCCGCTCTGCGAGGACCTCGTGGTGCCCGAGGCGCCGATCATCCGGAAGACCCCGACGGTTCAGCACCTGGACACGCCGGTGACGGGCACCCTGCGCACGGGCATTCGCCTCTCGGATCTGCTCTCGGTCCTATATCCGACGCCTGCTGTCTGCGGCGTACCCCGCGAAGCGGCTCGGCTCGCGATTCGGCGACTGGAAGAACGGCCGCGCGGCTGGTATGCTGGAGCGGTTGGCTGGATCGGCCCGTCTGGAGCCGATTTCGCCGTCGGGATCCGGTCGGCGATCGTGACCCGGGACGGGGCGGTCGCCTTCGGGGGGGGCGGCATCGTGGCGGGCTCGGACCCGGAGGCCGAGTTCGAGGAGACCGAGCGCAAGGCGCTGGGCCTCATACGGCTGCTGGAAGGATGGAGGACGTGAACGCTCCAAACCTCAACGCGCTGTGGGCCGAGGTCCTGATCGGCACCCTCTACGAGGCGGGCGTCCGCGACGTCTGCGTCTCGCCCGGCTCCCGATCGACCCCGCTCGCCTACGCCGTCGATGCCCACCCCGGCATCCGCCCCCTGGTCCATCTCGACGAGCGAGCCGCCGCCTTCTTCGCGCTCGGCCTCGCCAAGTCCACCGGCCAGCCCGTCGCCCTCGTCTGCACCTCGGGCACCGCTGCCGCCAACTACTACCCCGCGCTCATCGAGGCCTCCTTGACGGGAGTACCGCTCATCGTCCTGAGCGCCGACCGTCCCCTCGGCCTGCGCGGCTCGGGTGCCCCCCAGACCGTCGACCAGGTCCGCATGTTCGGCCCCTACGTCCGGCACTACGCCGAGACGCCGCTGCCAGAGACCTCGTTACTGGCCCTCCGGCGCCTGGCCGCGAGCGTTGCTCAGGCCTGCGCCCTCGCCACGAGCCACCCCCAGGGGCCCGTGCAGCTCAACGTGCCCTTCGCGGACCCCTTGCCGCCTCTGCCGTCGGGAGATGCGGCACTGCCGACCCTGGCCCAGGCCATGGAAGGCGCGTTCCCCCGCGTGACGCGCGGGCGGGTCTGCCCCGACGAGCGGGCGGCGAGCGACCTGGCGCGGCGCCTCGCCAAGCTGCCGCGCGGCCTCATCGTGGCCGGCCCGCAGGACGACGCGGAAGCAGCCCCCTGGATCCTAGAGCTCGGGCGGCGTCTCGGCTATCCCATCCTCGCGGACGTGGCGAGCGGCCTGCGCTTCCGCGACGCGGGCGGGGCGGTGGTCTGCGCGCACTACGAGGCGACGCTGCGCTCGGAGGCGCTGTCCGGGCTTTCGCCCGAGGTCGTCTTGCGCGTCGGCGGCCTGCCGACCTCTGCGACCCTCAATGCGTACCTCGCCCGCACCGCCCCCGAGGTCATCGCGCTGCAGCCCGACTTCACACGGCATGACCCCGAGGCGCTCGTCACCACGACCCTCCAGGGGGACGTGGAGGAGACGCTCATGCGCCTGTGCGGCTACCTGCCGGCGCAGGGCGAGAGCCATGACTGGCTCGAGCGCTTCCAGCGGGCGGACGAGGCCGCGAGCGCGGCCGTTTCGACCGGTGACCCCGAGGCCGTCGAGGCCCTTGCGGTGCGGGCGGCGTTCGGGGCCTTGCCCCGGGGTGGCGTGGCCTTCCTGTCCAACAGCATGCCCATCCGGTTCGCGGACTCCCTGTGTGACGTGGCCGCCCCGGACCTGCAGGTGCTCGTGAGTCGGGGCGCCAACGGCATCGACGGCATCACCTCGACCGCCCTCGGCATCGCGACGGGCTTCGAGCGTCCGACCCTGCTCGTCACGGGCGACGTGGCCTTCCTGCACGACCTGGGCGGGCTCATCGGCGCGCGCCACCTCAAGGCGCCCTTCATCGCCCTGGTCCTGAACAACGACGGCGGCGGCATCTTCTCGCACCTGGCCATCTCCCAGTGCCGGGACATCTTCGAGCCCTACTGGGGCACGCCGCATGGCCTCGGCTTCGAGGCGGCGGCCCGCATGTTCGGCTTCGACCACGCGGTGGCCCGGACGCCCGAGGAGGTCGAGGCGGTGGTGGCCCGGATGGAGAGCCTGGAAAGACCGCTCGTCCTCGAGGTGCCCACGGAGCGTGAGGCCCAGACGGTCGCCTACAAGTCCCTGATGAAGGCCATGACCGAAGCCGCGGAGCGGGCGCTGGCCCAGGAGGCCCTGCTGTGACCACCTACCGCATCATCGCGGGCCGCCTCGTCTGGCAGATCCAGACCTGGGGAAATCCCGATCATCCCCCTCTCGTGTTCCTGCATGGCTTCACGTGGGACGGTGCCTCGTGGGCCGAGGTGGCGGAGCGCCTGAGCGATCGCTACTACTGCGTGGCACCGGACCTGCCGGGGCACGGCGACAGCTGGTCGCCCGAGCCCGTGTCGGACTGGTCCTTCACGCGGGTGGTCGACTCCCTGGAAGAGGCCCTGCAAGAGGTCGGCCTCACGCGGGCGCACCTGGTCGGCTACTCCATGGGCGGTCGTCTCGCCCTGCAGCTCGCCTTGCGGCCGGTGTTCGGGCTGGACGGGCTCGTCTTGATCGGTGCTTCGACCGGCCTTGCCACCGTCGAGGAGCGCCAGGCCCGAGTACAGTCGGATGCGGAGCTTGCTCAGCGGCTGGTGGCAGAGGGCACGGAGGCCTTCCTGGAGCGCTGGATGGCACAGCCCCTCTTCGACTCCCTGCGCGGCACGGACCCCGAGCGTCTCGCGCGGCTGAACTCTGGCCGCTCCGGCCAGGACCCGGTCGAGCTTGCGGCAGCACTCGTCACCATGGGGACCGGGGGACAGCCTTACCTCTTGGAGGCCCTCGAGGGCCTCGACACGCCGACCCTGCTGGTGGTCGGAGAGCACGACGCCAAGTTCCGGGCCCTCAACGAGCAGATGCTCGCCAGGCTGCCGCAGGGCCGCCTGGAGGTGGTGCCCGGCTGCGGCCATTCCGTTCCCTTCGAGCGCCCCGAGGAACTCTCGGCGCTCATTTCCGCGTTCATTGCCGAGGCGCCGCTGGCGTCCTCGTCTACTTAGGAGGAGACACACCATGATGGAGGTTGCCGCCCTGCCCCAGTGGGTGAAGGTTCAGGACTTCACGGACATCAAGTACGAGAAGGCCGAGGGGATCGCCAAGATCACCATCAACCGTCCCGAGGTCCGCAACGCCTTCCGCCCGCAGACCCTGTTCGAGCTGACCTCGGCGTTCAACGACGCCCATGAGGATCCGGCGGTTGGCGTCATCATCCTGACGGGTGAGGGCCCCCTCGCCTTCTGCTCGGGCGGCGACCAGCGCGTCCGCGGCAACGAGGGCTACGTCGGCTTCGACGGCGTGCCCCGCCTGAACGTGCTCGACCTCCAGAAGAAGATCCGCTCGCTGCCCAAGCCCGTGGTGGCCATGGTGGCGGGCTACGCCATCGGCGGCGGCCACGTGCTGCACCTGGTTTGCGACCTGACGATCGCGGCGGACAACGCCCGCTTCGGGCAGACCGGTCCCCGCGTGGGCAGCTTCGACGGCGGCTTCGGCGCGAGCTACCTCGCCTCCATCGTCGGCCAGAAGAAGGCCCGCGAGATCTGGTACCTGTGCCGCCAGTACGATGCGCAGCAGGCGCTGGACATGGGCCTCGTCAACACGGTGGTTCCCCTCGAGCGCCTGGAAGAGGAGACGGTGCAATGGTGCCGCGAGATGCTGCAGCACAGCCCGCTCTCGCTGCGCCTGCTCAAGAGCGCCTTCAACGCCGACCTCGACGGTCAGGCGGGCATCCAGGAGCTTGCGGGTAACGCCACCTTGCTCTACTACATGTCGGAGGAAGCCCAGGAGGGTCGCAATGCGTACGTGGAGAAGCGCAAGCCCAACTTCACGCGCTTCCCGCGCCGTCCGTAACCCGCTTTCCCCCTCCTCCGGCCGTTTCGGGGGAGGGGGCTCTTAGGAACCTGTGTCGATGAGTACCGCGGTCGCCCCTTCCAAGCTCCAAGTCTGGCTCCTGGCCTCTCGCCCCAAGACCCTGCCGGCGGCGATCGTGCCGGTGCTGGTGGGCGGAGCGCTCGCCTACGGCGATCGCCTCTTCGCCCCCGGCCCCTTCCTCGCCGCGGTGCTGGGCGCCCTGCTCATCCAGATCGGCACCAACTTCGCCAACGACTACTTCGACTTCGTCCAGGGCGCCGACACCGAGGAGCGCATGGGCCCGACCCGCGTGACGCAGGCGGGCCTCGTGACGCCCAAGCAGACGTTGGTGGCAACGGCCGTCGCCTTCGCTCTTGCGACGCTCGTGGGCCTCTACCTCGTGACGGTGGGCGGCTGGCCCATCGTCGCCATCGGCGTGCTGTCCATCCTCTCGGGCATCGCCTACACGGGCGGTCCCTTCCCGCTCGGCTACAACGGCCTGGGCGAGGTGTTCGTCCTTCTCTTCTTCGGCTTCGTGGCCGTGCTCGGCACGTACTTCGTGCAGGCGCATGCCGTCACGCCCATGGGCTGGTGGGTGGCCTTGCCGGTGGGCCTCTTGTCCACGGCCATCCTCGCGGTGAACAACTATCGCGACATCCAGACCGACCGCAAGGCCGGCAAGCGCACGCTGGCCGCCCGGTTCGGAGAGCGCTTCGCCAAGCTCGAGTACGCCGTGTGCGTCTTCGGCGCCTACCTGGTGCCCGTGGGCCTCGTGGTAACGGGGCAGCTGAGCAAGTATGCGCTCTTGACCCTGGTCACGCTGCCCTTGGCCTTCAAGCTCATGCGCTCCATGCTCACGGAGTCGGGCCCCGCCCTCAACAAGACGCTCGCCGGCACGGGCAAGCTGCTCTTGTTCTTCGGCATCCTCTTCGCCCTCGGGCTCATGCGATGACCGGGTTGCGCGTCGTCGCGACCCCCTACGAGGTCGCCTTCCGCAAGCCCCTCGTGACCGCCCGGGCCACCTACCGGACTCGGCGCGGCTGGTTCGTCTCGCTGTCCGACGATGCGGGACGGGAGGGCTTCGGAGAGGTGGCGCCCCTCACCGAGTTCGGCACCGAGGAGGCGGAGGCTGCCGAGGCCTGCCTGGAGCGCCTGGTGGCCGAAGGCTTGCGCCTCCCCGAGTCGGACGACTGGGCGGCACTGACCCGGGTGCTCGCGGCGGCGGGCCTGACGCCTTCCGAGCATCCGAGCACGTATGCGGGCCTGGAGCTGGCACTCCTGGATCGCGCGGCGCGCGGCCGCGGCGTGCCCCTCGCGCACTACCTCTCGGCTACGGCGCACGATCGGCAGCCGGTGCAGCGCCTGCTCGTCGAGATGGATCTGGAGGCCCTTGCCACCGAGGCCATGACCATGGTCGGCGCGGGCTATTCCACCCTCAAGCTCAAGGTGGGCGTGGGATCCCTCGCCCAGGACTTCGAACGCGTGCGGACAGTCCGGGCGGCCGTGGGCAACCACGTGCGCATCCGGCTAGATGCCAACGGAGCCTGGAGCCCCACGGAGGCCATGCTCGTCGTCGATGCCTTCGCGGCCCTGGGCATCGACCTGTTCGAGCAGCCCATCTCCACGGCGGAGCCATCGTGCTTCGCGGCGCTGCGCGATCGCGGCGTCGCCATCGCCGCGGACGAGGCCCTCGTCCAGCCGGAGGTGGCCCGGACGCTGATCGCGCGCCATGCGGTGGACGCGCTCGTCCTCAAGCCCATGGTGCTCGGTGGCCTGGGGGTTGCCCGGAAGCTCGCCACAGAGGCGCACGACAAGGGCCTGCGCGTCATCGTGACGTCTTCCTTGGACCTCGAAGTCGGCGTGGCGGGGGCCCTGCACCTGGCCTGCTCGCTGCCCGGCGAGCCCGAGCCCTGTGGCCTCGCAACCCTGGGTTTGTTCGAGGATCGCCAGGCCGCGTTGCCGGTCATCAACGGGGCCATGGCCCTGCCGGAGGGACCGGGCCTCGGCGTCCGGCCATGCTGAGCGCGCCCACGGCCAGTGCCCGCCGCCTGGCCCCGCAGCAGCCCGCTCTTCTCTACAAGGGACAGCTGACGACCTACGAAGCCCTCGACGATCGCGTGATCCGGGCGGCTTCCGGGCTGCTACGGCTCGGCGTCGAGCCGGGACAGGTGGTGGGCATCTGGGCCGCCAACGGGCCTGATTACGTGGCGATCGCCCACGCCGTCGGACGCATCGGGGCCGTCCTCTTGCCCCTGAATCTCCGGCTCGCCGACGAGGAGGTCTGCTGGCAGGCCGAGCGGGCCGAGGCTGTGGTCATCCTCGCCGACGCATCGCGGCTCGAGCGTCCGGTGCGCGAGCACCTGCGCATGGTGCCGTTGGCAGAGTCCTTTGCAGACGATGCCGACCCCGCGGTGGGAGACGGCCTGGATCCCGGCAAGGTACACACCATCTTCTTCACCTCGGGCACCACCGGTCGTCCCAAGGGCGCGCTGCTGACCTGGGGCAACCAACTCGCGAGCGCCACGGCCTCGACGGCGGCCCTCGGGCTCACGGAGCGCGATCGCTGGCTGGTGGCCATGCCGCTCTTCCACGTGGGCGGCCTCAACATCCTGCACCGGTGCGCGCTCGCCCGGGCGACGGTGATCCTCCACGAGCGCTTCGACCCGGAGGCCGTGCTCGCCTCCATGGAGCACGAGGGCGTCACGGTGCTCTCGGTGGTGCCGGCCATGCTGCGCCGCATGCTGGATCTGTGGGGCGATCGCCCGCTGCCCGCCTCGGTGCGCGCCATACTGGTCGGCGGGGCGCCTATCCCTCCGGACCTCATCGAGCGCTGCCCGGTGGCCCTGCCCACGTATGGCATGACCGAGGCCTGCTCCCACATCACGCTGCTGCGCCCGGGGGCGGACTCCGTGGACCGAGCCTCTTCCGGCACGCCCCTGTACGGGACCGATGTGCGCATCGTCGACGAGGCACGGCGGGCGTTGCCCATGGGCGTCGCCGGCATGATCGAGGTGCGGAGCCCGACCGTCTTCCAGGGCTATCTCAAGGAACCCGAGGCGACGGCGGCCGCGTTGTCGGACGGGTGGCTGAGGACCGGCGACCACGGGTTTCTGGATGAGCGCGGATGCCTGCACATGCTGTCGCGGCGCTCGGATCTCATTATCTCGGGCGGGGAAAACGTTTATCCGTCGGAGATCGAGCGCATCCTCGACCAGCATCCCCTTGTCTATGAATCGGCGGTCGTGGGGGCGGACGATGTCCGCTGGGGCCAGGTGCCGGTGGCCTTCGTGGCGTCTCACGGCGAGGCGCCCGCCGAGACCGAGTTGCAGGCCTTCGTGGCCCAGCGACTGGCTCGGTACAAGGTCCCGCGTCGGGTCATCGTCATCGAGGCCCTGCCGCGGCTGGGTAGCGGCAAGGTCGATCGGCAGGCGCTGCGGCGTCACCCGCTCTTGATGCCATCGTCGTAGCGAGCGTTTGCTTGACGCGAGCAACGACTTCGTCACCCTCGTTGCAAGCATTTTCTAGGCGCGAGTAACGACTTCGTCACCCTCGCGGAAGCGGGGGGCCAGAGCCGGCACTCGCAGGGCATTGGCTCCTGTCGCAAAGGGCCTGACTCGAATCACACCCCCAAAAGTGGAGGCGTCCGTAGGCCGTTGCGATGGACCCCCGCTTTCGCGAGGGTGACGGGAGTGCCGACTCGTCGCTACTTTGCACGCGCTCGACAGGGCCTGACGCCCTCTTGGCTCACGCACCGGAATCTTGGATGCAAGCTTAATTCAACGTTAGCGACCGGTTTACCCAATGACGCGATCTTGACGCCCATAAGGCGAGTACCCGTCCTGGAGGCTCGCCATGATCGCATTCGCTGGAAACCGCCCATACGCCCCCGCGACCCGCCGCTCCGCGACGCCCGTGAAGGCCGGTCGCGGCTCGCCCCAGTCGGTGGCGCCCACCGCTCCGCAACCTGTCCCCGGGACGAGCGCCTTTCAGCAACTGGCTGTCGCGATCCAGGCCATGCTCGCGGCCTTCGCGGGGTGGCTGCGCCGCCTCTTCAGCCCCAAGCCGACCGTCCAGTCCTCCTCTACGACCTACCTCGGCCCACAGCCCGCTGCGTTCCCGCCGAACCCTGTCGATCACCCCCTCGTGCCCTACCCCGGCATGACCCTCCAGCAGGGCCAGGTGGTGGGAGCCGTGGGTAGCACCACGGTAAACGGACAACCCTCCGTCGGTGCCCGGATGGATGCCCGCACGGGCGATACCCTGGTGTCCGGTGCCGCGGCGGTCACCAACTCGCCGAACGGCCTGGCAGCAACGGTGGGGGCCAGGGTGGCGTCGCCGAAGGTCGTCGCCGAGGGCTCGGTTCGCGCCGATGCTACGGGCGTGTCGGGCCAGGCGAATGTTGCCGCCACCGTTGGTGACGCCCGGGTGCTCGGGACGGTGGCCGCAAATAGGGACATGGCGGCCGGTGCCCTCACCGTCAGCTCTCCGCGGGTTCAAGGGGCGATCGCCGGCGTCGTGACCGAGGACTCTACCACCGTGGCCGGGGCCCTGGCCGCACGGGTCGGCAAGGATGGCGCGCTTCAAGCAGCGGGCCTCTACCGGAACGGCCCCGAGGGCATCCGGGCCAACGTCCAGGCGGCCTACCAGGATCCGACCACCGAGGCCGGCCTTCGCTATTCCCAGGAGGACGACTTGCGGGCGGCGGGCGGCTTCGTGAACAAGCGCCTACCCCACTCCACCGTGGCACTCGGCGCCGATTACCTCTGGTCCCCCGCCGGGGATGGCGGTCGGGCCTACGGCCGCTGGCAGTCGGACGCGATTGGCGAGCAGGTGGGCGGCTTCACCGTCCGCGGAGGCCTCGAAGCCGGGGCTCTCAAGCTTCCCGGCCAGGACTGGAGTACCTATGCCGCCGGCCGGGTGACGGCCGAAAAGGCGAACGCAGCTCTCTTCACCGAAATCAACCACCAGGCCGGGCCGGGCTTCAACCGTCCTGAGACCAGCCTCAAGTTCGGAGCCCAGTTCCGGTTCTAAACGACGACCGATGGACGGCAGCGGCCTCGCATGGCGGGGTCGCCGCGTCGTTTTGCCTGCCCAGGGTTATGATCCCCACCTCGAAGAATTAACCTCTCTAGCGACCAAGCTTAAAGCGGTCATAAGAACCTTTCGCGCGAAACGTCGGACAACAAGAGCAAGGGAAGGGATTTTCTGAAAGGTTTGGTGGGGATGATGTTCAAGAAGCACTTTTTCAACGTTGCACTGACGGTGGGCCTCGCGGCTTATCTCACGGGCTGCGGCTCGTATCCGCTGGCCCCCGTGGCCGAGGCGCCCGGCGCCGCCAGCGCCCCCATCACCATCGACGCGGCCCGCACCGGCTCGATCGTCCTTCGCTTCAACAGCGGCTACCAGACGGCCGCCACGTCGGGCGACATCAACCACATCTCGATCACGGTCTCGGGCGGAGCGCTCAACTACCCCAAGAACCAGATCTTCACCTGGCCCATGACCAAGGACGCGGTCTTCGACGGCCTCGCCGCCGGCGCCTACAAGGTGCGGATCGACGCCCTGGACAAGTTTTACGCGGTCATCGGCACGGCCGAGCAGGATGCCGTCAGCGTCCAGACTGGCGTGACCACGCCTGTCGCTCTGAAGCTCAAGCTCAGCGGCGGCGGCTCGACCGGCCAGGGCAGCATCAGCCTCGGCGTGACCATCGAGGACGGCACCGCGCCGACCCCGGCGCCGTCCGCCACTCCCGGTCCCCTGCCTACGCCGACCCCGGCGCCCACCCCGGTTCCGACCCCCGCTCCTTCGACGGCGGCCTCGTTCAGCGACGACTTCGAGGGCGGCTTCGGCAACTGGCAGGCCAGCTGGACCAAGAGCTCGTACAGCTCGGCGACCGCGGCGACGACCAACTGGAGCGCCTCGACCTTCGCCTCGAACGGCGGCACCCGTGGCGCGACGCCCGGCGGTACGACCGGCAAGGTGACGGAGACCGGCACCTACGCGATGGCCCTCGCCAGCTCGTTCAACCTCTCGGGTGCCAGCCAGCCCGTCCTGCGCTTCGACCTCGCCAAGTTCACCGCACAGTACTACTTCAAGACCGGTAAGTTCGAGGTGGATGCCTCGGCCGATGGCGGTACGACCTGGGCCCAGGTGTACAGCCAGTCCGGCAGCCAGCTCGACTGGAAGCGTGTCGAGGTGGACCTGAGCGCCTACAAGTCGGCCACGGTCAAGGTTCGCTTCCGCTACACCTACGACTACTACCTCGGCACGGACACGATGGATGCCCCGAGCATCGACAACGTGTACCTCGGCACCAAGTAACCCTTCCCCAACCCCCCATCCCTCCTTCCCCAAACAAAAGAGGACCGTCCGCAAGGACGGTCCTCTTTTGTTCTGCCGCTGGTGGCATCAGCAAATTCCGAGCGGGTGGGGCGCCCCGGCGAAAGCCGGGGGCCAGGGCATGCGCCCAAAGAGCCAACCCTGGATTCCGGCTTTCGTCGGGATGACGCCCTCTTTCAGCCAGGGGACCCGGCTTCCGAATGGTCTTACCGTTCAGGAAATTGGGGATGCCAGCGAAAGCCGTCGCTCGTGGCGTAGGTGAAGGTGCCCGGTGTCTTGCCGGCTTGGACGAAGAGCGCATGGCTGCCGGGGTGGCGATCGCGCAAGAGGCGCTTCCCCTTCTCGACGCCGAGCACGTAAAGGGCCGTGGAGAGGGCGTCCGCCTCCTCGGCCGTGGGGGAGACGACCGTGACGCTGAGCATGCCCGAGACGGGCCGTCCCGAGTGTGGATCCACGATGTGCCCGTAGCGCACGCCCTCGTGCCAGAAGCCGCGCTCCGCGTCACCGGAGGTCGAGACGGCCCCCGCCGCGAGCGGTACGGCGCCCAGGATCTCGCCGTCCTCGCGCGGGTGCTTGATGCCGAACATCCACTCGGCACGGGTGGGACCGGTGCCCCACACTCCCTGGTTTCCGCCGGCGTCCACGCGGGCGGAGACGGCGCCCATGCGCTTCAGGTGATCGAGTGCGCGATCTACGGCATAGCCCTTGGCGATCGCCCCGAGATCCAGCTCCAGGCCCGGGACATCGAAGCGGACGCCCTTCTGCGGATCGAGACGAACCTTGCGGAAGCCGACCTTGGCCCGCGCAGCCTCGACCACCGAGGGAGCGGGCATGTGGTAGTCCAGGTACTTGAACCCCCAGGCCCGGATCAGGGTGCCGACCGTGGGGTCGAAGGCCCCCTCGCTCTCCTTCGAGTAGCCGAAAGAGCGCTCGAGCAGGGCATAGGTCTCGGACGACACGGGAACCCAGCCCTTGGCGGCGGAGCGGTTCACGCGCGACAGCTCGCTCTCAGGGCGGTAGGTGCTGAGGAGCGCATCCAGCCGGCGGATCTCGGTGAAGGCGCCTTCGATGGCCTCGTCGCTCCTGGGTCCGCGGGTTTCGACCGTCCAGACCGTGCCCATGACGTAGCGGGCTTGCGTGACCCACTCGTCGGCAGCTCTTGCGACCGGCGCCCCGAGCAACAGGAGCGCGATCCCCAGGGTGGCCGCGCGGTGTGTGACGGGGCGACGGGCGCTCATGGCTTCTGGGGATCGAGGGAAGGGGTCTCCCGCACCAGGGTGATCGAGCGGCGGCGGGCCATGCGGATGCGCAGGAAACGTCCGAAGAAGAGGATGTAGCCCGTCAGCACCAGCACGATGAGCGCTACCGAGACCGAATCGGTGATGGGCACCCCGTAGGTTCCCCAGAAGCGGCCGTCATGCAGGTCGTAGACGAGCTGCAGCGCGCGGTTGCCGCTCTCTGCCCTGGGAGCGGCGGACTTGCCTTCGAGCTGCCAGGTGTCGCTGCCCGCGGGCTTGCGGAACAGGCCCTCGGTGGTGGCCATCAGGAGGCCGCCGTCTCCGGCGATGGAGAGGCCCGTCACCTGGGTGCCCTCGGGCGGATAGAAGGGAAGCGTCAGCTCCTCCCAGATGTCGCCGTGGTCCGTGGATCGGAAGACGCCGATGGAGCGGAGGGTGACGTAGACCACGCCCCGCTCGCGCGGATCGAATTGGATGGTGCCGACCTGCTCGGCGGGTACGGGCAGGACCGCTTCTTCCCAGGTCTTGCCGCTGTCCAAAGAGCGGAAGAGGCCGTCGTTGGTGCCCACGAGCACCCGGTTGGGCTCGGTGGGGTCGACGGCCGTCGAAAGGACGTACTTCTGGAAGGGCGAGCTCGCTGCCGTCTTGGCGCTCGGGCGCTTCAGCCAGTCCTGATGGTTGAGCCCGATGGCGGTGCCAGCGGCAATCAGGATCATGAGCCCAGCCACGAGGCCGAGCCAGCGGTGGAGCGTGAGCATGGTCTTGGTCATGACGGGCTACCGGGGCCGGATGACTTCGTCGAAGAGGACCGTCGCCTTCTTGACGCCGGCCGCGATCGACCACGAGGAAACCGTCGCACCCGTCAGGTGCACGATGTCGCGGTTGACCATGAGGGGATCCTCGGCGCTCTTGCCGAGGAACTGGTTGAGGAAGCGGCGGCGCTTGACCGCGTCGCCGCGCTTTTCGCGGTACACCATGATGGCGACCTCCCGCACCTCGCCGTCGGGCATGAGGCCGACGACGAAGGTGATCGGGTAGTACTTGCCCTGCTCGTCCATGATGAGGGCGTAACCGGTGGCCTTGCCGCCGCTCCGGCTCTCGTACACCGTGTACGAGTCCTCCGCGAGCTTTCGACCGATCCGGCGCTCGACGGCCTTGCGCTCCTCGGCGGAGGGCTTGATCGTGCGAGTCACCACCTGATCCGAAGGGGGCAGGGCGACCTTGAGCGCCTGCTCCTGGGTCAGGTAGACCTGTTCGTAGCGTTCGGGGGGCTCGTCGGCGATCGCCGGGGGGGCGATCGCCACGAGGACAAGAGCGAGAAGCGGTAGCAAGAACCTCATGTCTCTTCCTTAGTGAGTGCGGGCCTTAGAAGCCGACGGCCACCGAGCTCCAGATGGCGTCCTTGGGGCCGCCGACCGGATCGCCCAAGCGCTGGTACTCGAGCTTGGTCACGAACGTCGGGATCGGGCGGTAGTTGATGGCCCAGACCCACTCGTCCTTGTCCGTGGTACCCGCGGCGGCCTTGTTGGTGTCCGCCGTGCCGTAGCGGGTGACGAGGGCCATGGAAGCCTGCGGGAAGCCGCCGCCGCGACCCAGGAAGGTGTTGTGGAGCACCTCCGGGAAGAAGCGATAGCGACCCTCGAGGTAGTAACCGTCCATGCTACCAGGGATGGTGGTAGGCGTGGTGTTGTTGAGCCAGGTGCCGCCCTCGGTCTGGATGTTGGCGTATTCGCCGATGAGCTCCACGGGACCGGCGGTCCAGGAGATGTCCGCGCCGGCCATGGTCATGGCCCGGGTCTCGTCGTAGTTGCCGCGGTAGCCGCTCAGGCCGACCTCGAGGCCGAGGAAGGGGCTGATGCCCACGCGACCGGACACGGCCTTGTTGCCGTTGTTGTCGTCCTTCATGCTGGGCCGCGCGTTGCGGATGCCGCTGGCGGCGCTGATCTTGTTGTTGATGCCGTTGGTGACGTAGGCCTCGTACGAGAGCTGCAGCTCCTCGGTGGGGAACACGACGCCATGCAAGCCCGCGCCCGTGTCCATCCAGGTCGAGGGGACGATGGCGGAGGCCATCAGGGGCCGGGTGGTCGTCTCGCGGACATCCGAGTCATGCAGGACGTTGACGATGCCGAAGGGGATCAGGACCACGCCGCCGCGCAGGCTGAGGGCGTCGGAGATCTTGTAGTCGGCCCAGGCCTGCTCGATCTTGAGCTCGCCGTCGTTGCTAAGCGTGTTGATGAGGCCGCCGTACTCGTACTCGATCTCGGTGTTGAACATCAGGTTGTCGTGCAGGTAGCTCGACGCCTGGAGGATGAGGCGGTGGGCCTTGAAGGTGCTCCTGCCGGCGCCGTGAAGGGGCAGCGTGAACTCGTTGTCGAAGTAGCCGCCGACGCGGGTCTGGGCGCGGCGATCGAACGCGGTGATGTTGCGGCCGCCGGGCCCCTTGCTGGATTCGATCTCGGGGGCGTCGGCGCTCACCGAGGAGGCGGTCCCCTGGGCCATCGCCGGAGCGGCGAGGAAGAGCGACAGAGCGGCAAGGGCGAGTGCTGGGTACTTCATGGGGGCGAAATCCTTTGCGTATGCGTCTGGGTGGCGGAGCGTTGCCGTTCCTACGGACGGTCGCTAACAGTTGCAGATAAGAATCATTCTCAATTGCAACCAATCAAGGGTACCCCTTATTGCGAACGAGTGTCAACAAGCGGCATGTAAAGTTTTTTCGGGAGCTTGGGGAAGAGGCGAGCGCTTAAAGCCGTTGGGGACGGGCTTTGCCGCCTGGTGTCGTTCCGACGCGCGCCGGCAGACAACATGGCCCCCTGCCTTCGCAGGGGGCCAATACCCGTGATGCTAGACCGTAGCTTGAACGGCGTTGTAAGCGCGGGTTAGTGGTACGGAGGGAGTATGAGCAAAGCATCGTACTCCCTCGATTTGCGTGTTCGGATAGTGGCCATGTACGACGATGGCCTTTCAGCAGAAGACGTGGCCGAGGTCTTCAAGGTCCACCCCAACACAGTTCGCAACTACATCAGGCGGCGTGACACATCTGGCTCCGTCGATCCGTTGCCGCATGGTGGGTCGCCCCCTCGGAAACTGACGGACGAGGACCGTGAGGCGTTGAAACGCCTACACGAGGCAGCCCCCGACGCCTATCTCCGGGAGCTTTGCGATCGGCTTGAGGCCGATCGCGGGAAACGGGTTGGCCTCGAAACTATGCGCCGTGAGCTGGCCAAGATGGGCCTGACCCGTAAAAAAAACACGTCAAAGCAGCGGAGCAAGACAGACCGGACGTCCAGTTAGCGAGGAAAAGCTACCTCGAGTGGGTGTCCAACCTCGACCCGGAGCGCTTCATCTTCATCGACGAGGCCGGGGTCAACCTGGCCATGACTCGTCGGTATGGACGAGCACCTCGTGGTCAGCGTGCCGAGGGAAGAGCGCCCGTCAACTACGGCCCCAACGTGACGATCATCGGCGCGATCCGGTTATCAGGCGTGGTCACCGCCTTGTCCATCGAGGCGGCCACCGATGCCGAGATCTTTATCGCCTTTACAGAGAAGTGCCTGGCCCCCGAGCTAAAGCCCGGGGATATCGTGTTCATGGATAACCTGGGTGCCCACAAAGACACCAAAGTCCGAGCAGCCATCGAGGCGAGAGGCGCTCAGTTGGTCCTACTGCCGCCCTATTCACCTGATCTGAACCCCATCGAACAGTGCTGGTCGAAGATCAAGGGATACCTTCGCTCAGTAGGGGCCAGAACGAAGGAAACCCTGTACCAAGCGCTGGTACAGGGTTTCGACCTCGTGACCCTCAAGGACCTATTCGGCTGGTTCAAATACTGTGGCTACCACAAGCCCGTCCGAGAATCGGTCTAGGCGATCGGATCCAGGGCGTGACCCGCCTCGGCCGCGACCTGACCCAGGTCCTTGGCCGTGATCAGGACCTTCAAGAGGGTGTTGCCGTCTCCGTCGTAGTCCGTCTCGAGCACGCGCGCCCGCTGGTGCAGGAGGGCGATCGCCTTCTGCTGGGAGGGAAGGAGCCGGAGCTGGAGGGTGCGGCGATCGCCCTCGAAGTGGCGCTGGACCGTCTTGAGGAGGTCGTCGAGGCCCTCGCCGGTCTTGGCGGCGACCACCACGGCGCTGTCGGGATACAGCTCCGCGAGCCGCGTCCGCGTGCCCGGGCCGTCCATCATGTCGATCTTGTTGAAGACCATCACCATGGGCTTATCGCTCGCCCCCAGCTCGGCCAGGACCTCGTGGGTGGCATGGACGTGCTCTTCCCAGGCCTGGTGCGACACGTCCACCACGTGCAGGACCAGGTTGGCGTCGAGGATCTCGTCCAGGGTCGAGCGGAAGCTCGCGACCAGGTTGGTGGGCAGCTTGCGGATGAAGCCGACGGTGTCCGTCAGGAGCACGTGGTCGCCGGAGGGCAGGTCCAGCGTGCGCATGGTGGCGTCCAGGGTCGCGAACAGGCGGTTCTCGGCGAGCACCCCGGCCTCGGTCAGCGCGTTCATGAGGGTGGACTTGCCGGCGTTGGTGTAGCCGACGAGCGAGACCTTGTAGGCCTCTTCGCGCCCCTTGCGGCGGGTCTCGGCCTGCTTGCGGATCTCCTCGAGCTCGCGCCGGAGGTCCGCGATGCGGGCCTTGGTCATCCGGCGGTCCATCTCGAGCTGGGTCTCGCCCTCGCCGCGCATGTTGGCGCCGCCGCCACGCTGGCGCGTGAAGTGGCTCCACATGCCCGTCAGGCGCGGCAGGATGTACTGGAGCCGCGCGAGCTCGACCTGGGTACGGGCTTCCTTGGTGCGCGCCCGGGAGGCGAAGATGTCGAGGATGATGCCCGTCCGGTCGGTGACGGGCTTCTTGATGACCTCTTCCAGGTTGCGCCCCTGCGCCGGCGAGAGCTCGTCGTCGAAGATGACGGCCTCGGCATTGAGGGCCTCGGCCAGGGCCGCGATCTCCTCGACCTTGCCGCTGCCGATGAAGGTGGCGGGATCGATGCTCTTCCGCTCCTGGACGACGCGCGCGACGATCTCGAAGCCCGCGGTGTCCGCCAGGAGGGCGAGCTCGTCCAGGTGCTCCTCGAGCGCCGCGCGCTCGCGCGAGTCGAGGAGCACGCCGACGGCGATCGCCGGGCGGAGCGCGTTGGGGGTCGTCCCGTTGGGTTGGGGGGTGAATTTGGCCTGATCGAGCATAGCGGCATGATACCAGAGGCCCGCCGGGAAGGATATTCAACGGAATGACGCAAGGTTATGATGAGATTAACTATAATCTAATGAGAGACCAAGGAGAGACCCCGATGCCCGTGAACGGATTGTCCCAATCCCCCCGCCACCAGGTGCCGCGCCAGGCGGTGCGTCACGAGCGCCCGGCGCCCGGAGTGCCCGACTCCGACGAGGGCGTGCGCCGGATGTACGGCGACCGGATGCGCATCCGCAAGACGCAGGCCATGCCGCAGCCCAAGTGGGGCGTCATCATGGCGGTCCTGCTCGGCGTGGCGCTGGCGCTGGGCGTCGGGGTGGGCCTTGGCGGCGGGCTCGTGGCCGTGGGCATCGGGCTTGGCTGGCTGAGCATCGCCCTCGTCGCCCTCATCTGGCACGACCTCGGTGCGGCCTACCAGGTCTGGCAGGCGAACTCCCGCCGCTGACCCGCTAAGTAAGCCGCCCGGCGCGATCAGCGCCGGGCGGCTTTGTGTTACTTCTTGCCGATGCCGAGGATGTCCATGAGGATGCCCGTGAGGGGCTTGGCCTGGGTCTTCTGGGTGTTGAAGCCGGGCGGCAGCTTGGGGATCTCGATCTCGACCTGCTCGGGGAAGAGGCTCTTGACGAGCGGCTCCCGGGAGAAGGACTGGTGCAGATTCCGGAGGTTGTTGATCTTGCCCGCGAGGCTCGAGATCTTCATCGTGTTGGCCGCGAACTGCACGGCCTCCTTGCCCTGCATACCGCGCAGGGTCTGGAGGTTGACCTCCTCCTGCTTGCTCGCGGCCTCGGCTTCCATGAAGAAATGGATGGCCGCGTTGAGCTGCTGGTTCAGGGCAGGGTTCACCTTGAGCCGGGCCTTGATCTGGGGCACGAGCTGGGCGTGCTCGGGGCCGAGCTTGGCGGGCTGACCGAGGACGGCCTTGAGAACGTTGATGCTGGGCACCAGGTCCTCGAGCACGAGCTTGGCGTTGGCGACCACCGCTTCGCCCTCGGCGAGGCGCAGGACGAGGGCCGTGGCCGTGAAGGTCTTGAGGTTTCCCGTGCCCATCGACTCCTCGAACTTGCCGGCGGCGCCGCGCACGGTCTTGTAGAGGGCGAGCTTGGACTCCAACCCGGCGATCATGGCCTGGGCCTTCGGGTCCTTGGAGGCGCGCAGGGCGTTGAGCTTGTCCTGCTGCTCCTTGGCGAGCTTGTCCAGGTAGTGCAGGGCTTCGGTCACTTCCTGCTTCTGGGCGACCAGGCTGTTCTCGAGGTCCTTGATGGCCTTCTCTTTGGCCGCTTTATCGGCCTTCAGCTTCTCGACGAGCCGCTTCTTTTCCTCGAGCTCGGGGCTAGTAGGGGCTTGGCGTTGGGTCAT
>JAKFBU010000072.1:0-2412 GCA_036676985.1 Candidatus Sericytochromatia bacterium | reverse complement strand
CGACTGGATGGAGCAGGAGCAGGAGCGCGGCATCACCATCACCTCGGCGGCGGTGACCTGCTTCTGGAAGGGCATGGACCTGTCCTACCCCGAGCACCGCTTCAACATCATCGACACCCCCGGACACGTGGACTTCACCATCGAGGTGGAGCGCTCCATGCGCGTGCTCGACGGCGCCTGCATGGTGTACTGCGCCGTGGGCGGCGTGCAGCCGCAGTCCGAGACGGTCTGGCGCCAGGCCAACAAGTACAAGGTGCCGCGGCTGGCGTTCGTCAACAAGATGGACCGCACCGGGGCCAACTTCTTCAAGGTCTACGAGCAGATGCGCCTGCGCCTGAAGGCCAACCCGGTCCCGATCGTGATCCCGATCGGCGCCGAGGACAACTTCAAGGGCGTGGTCGACCTGCTCAAGATGAAGGCCATCATCTGGGACGAGGCCTCGCAGGGCATGAAGTTCGAGTACGCCGACATCCCGGCCGACCTCGTGGCCACCGCCAACGAGTGGCGCGAGAAGATGGTCGAGGCCGCCGCCGAAGCCAACGAGGAGCTGATGAACAAGTACCTCGAGGAAGGCGACCTGAGCGAGGCGGAGATCAAGCAGGGCCTGCGCGCCCGCACGATCGCCACCGAGATCCAGCCGATGCTGTGCGGCACCGCCTTCAAGAACAAGGGCGTGCAGCGCATGCTGGACGCCGTGATCGACTACCTGCCCTCGCCGGTGGACATCCCGCCGGTGGCCGGCATCGACGAGAAGGACCAGGAAACCAGCCGCAAGGCCGACGACAACGAGAAGTTCTCGGCGCTGGCGTTCAAGCTGATGACCGACCCGTTCGTCGGCCAGCTGACCTTCGTGCGCGTCTACTCGGGCGTGCTGAGCAAGGGTGACAGCGTCTACAACCCGGTGCGCGGCAAGAAGGAGCGCATCGGCCGGATCGTGCAGATGCACGCCAACAACCGCATCGAGATCGACGAGATCCGTGCCGGCGACATCGCCGCCTGCGTGGGCCTGAAGGACGTCACCACCGGCGAGACGCTGTGCGACCCCGATTCGATCGTGACGCTCGAGCGCATGGTGTTCCCCGAGCCGGTGATCCGCCAGGCGGTGGAGCCCAAGTCCAAGGCCGACCAGGAGAAGATGGGCATCGCGCTGCAGCGCCTGGCGGCGGAAGACCCGTCGTTCCGCGTGAACACCGACGAGGAGTCGGGCCAGACCATCATCGGCGGCATGGGCGAGCTGCACCTGGAGATCATCGTCGACCGCATGAAGCGCGAGTTCGGCGTGGAAGCCAACGTGGGCAAGCCGCAGGTGGCTTACCGCGAAACGATCCGCAAGTCGGTGGACGAGGCCGAAGGCAAGTTCGTGCGCCAGTCGGGCGGCAAGGGCCAGTACGGCCACGTGGTGTTCAAGGTCGAGCCGAACGAGGCCGGCAAGGGCTTCGAGTTCATCGACGCCATCAAGGGCGGCGTGGTGCCGCGCGAGTACATCCCGGCGGTGGAGAAGGGCGTGATCGAGGCCCTGAACACCGGCGTGCTGGCCGGCTACCCGGTGGTGGACGTCAAGGTCACCCTGCACTTCGGCTCGTACCACGACGTCGACTCGTCCGAGCAGGCGTTCAAGATGGCCGCCATCTTCGGCTTCAAGGAAGGTTGCAGGAAGGCCAACCCCGTGATCCTCGAGCCGATGATGGCCGTGGAAGTGGAGACGCCCGAGGACTACGCCGGCAACGTGATGGGCGACCTGTCGTCCCGTCGCGGCATGGTGCAGGGCATGGACGACATGGTCGGCGGCGGCAAGACCATCAAGGCCGAGGTGCCGCTGTCCGAGATGTTCGGCTACTCCACGACCCTGCGCTCCATGTCCCAGGGCCGTGCGACGTACACGATGGAGTTCAAGCACTACGCCGAGGCCCCGAAGAACGTCGCCGAGGCGATCGTCGCTGCAAGGGCAAAATAACGACCAGGGGACAGACCAACCGCGCAGCGGTTGCTCTGTCCCCTCTGATTAGAAGGGCCTGACCAATCGCGAAGCGGCTGCTCTGTCCCCTCTGATTGGAAGGGGCGGGCCAACCGCGCAGCGATTGCCCTGCCCCCTCTGACCAGAATCTTTCTCCGTCTGCGATCAGACGCCCACCGCTGCCCGTGGCGGTGGATCCAGCAGTCCGATGCAGACGTTAAACCAGTACACGGGCATCGCTCTTTTGAGGAACTGACATGGCAAAAGGTAAATTCGAGCGCACCAAGCCGCACGTGAACGTGGGCACGATCGGCCACGTGGACCACGGCAAGACGACGCTGACGGCGGCGATCACGACGATCCTGTCGACCAAGTTCGGCGGTGAAGCCAAGGCCTACGACCAGATCGACGCGGCGCCCGAGGAGAAGGCGCGCGGCATCACGATCAACACCGCGCAC
>JAKFBU010000071.1:0-2064 GCA_036676985.1 Candidatus Sericytochromatia bacterium | reverse complement strand
GACCAAAACCCTGCCCGTCCTGCCGCTGAGAGACATCGTCGTCTTTCCGCACATGGTCGTGCCGCTGTTCGTGGGACGCGAGAAGTCGGTCAAGGCGCTCGACGAGATCATGAAGGGCGAAAAGCAGATCCTGCTGGCCACCCAGAAGAACAGCGTCGATGACGACCCCGCCGCCGACGCCATCTATCCCATCGGCGTCCTGGCCACCGTCCTGCAGCTGCTCAAACTGCCCGACGGCACCGTCAAGGTGCTGGTCGAGGGCAAGAGCCGCGCGCGTCTGACCAAATTCACCGACCGCACCGAATATTTCGAGGCCGAGGCCGTCGAGATCGCCGACGATCCGGGCGAACCCGCCCAGTCGGAAGCCCTGCTGCGCGCCGTGATCGAGCAGTTCGAAAACTATGTGAAGCTGAACAAGAAGGTCCCGCCCGAGGCCCTCAGCTCCATCCCCCAGATCACCGACCCGTCCAAGCTGGCGGACTCGGTCGCGGCCCATCTGTCGGTCAAGATCGCCGACAAGCAGGGCCTGCTGGAAACCATCGCCGTGCCGTCGCGCCTGGAGAAGGTCTACGGCCTGATGGAGGGCGAGATTTCCGTCCTCCAGGTCGAGAAGAAAATCCGCTCGCGCGTGAAGCGCCAGATGGAGAAGACCCAGCGCGAATATTATCTGAACGAGCAGATGAAGGCGATCCAGCGCGAGCTGGGCGAGACCGACGACGCCCGCGACGAGATCATGGAGCTGGAGAAGCGCATCCGTAAGACGCGCCTGTCCAAGGAAGCCCGCACCAAGGCCGAGGCCGAGGTCAAGAAGCTGCGCAACATGAGCCCGATGTCGGCGGAATCGACGGTGGTGCGGAACTACCTCGACTGGCTGCTGTCGATCCCGTGGGGCAAGGCCAAGTCCAAGCCGATCGATCTCGACAAGGCCGAGGCCATCCTCGAGGAGGACCACTACGGCCTCGAGAAGGTCAAGGAACGGATCATCGAATATCTGGCGGTGCAGTCGCGCACCAACAGCCTGAAGGGCCCGATCCTGTGCCTCGTCGGCCCTCCGGGCGTCGGCAAGACCTCGCTGGCCAAGTCGATCGCCAAGGCCACGGGCCGGGAATACATCCGCATGTCGCTGGGCGGCGTGCGCGACGAGGCCGAGATCCGCGGCCACCGCCGGACCTATATCGGCTCCATGCCGGGCAAGATCATCCAGTCGATGAAGAAGGTGAAGACCACCAACGCCTTCATCCTGCTGGACGAGATCGACAAGCTGGGCGCCGACTGGCGCGGAGATCCGTCCTCGGCCCTGCTGGAGGTGCTGGATCCGGCGCAGAACAATGCGTTCGGCGACCATTACCTCGAGGTCGACTACGACCTCAGCAACGTCATGTTCGTGACCACGGCCAACAGCCTGAACATGCCCCAGCCCCTGATGGACCGGATGGAGATCATCCGGGTCAGCGGCTACACCGAGGACGAGAAGGTCGAGATCGCCAAACGGCACGTCCTGCCCAAGGTGACGGAAGAGAACGGGCTCAAGCCAGCCGAATTCATCGTGCCGGACAGTTCGATCCGCGACCTGATCCGCTACTACACCCGCGAGGCCGGCGTGCGGTCGCTGGAACGCGCCCTGGGCGGTCTGGCGCGCAAGTCCGTGCGCGAGATGTCGAAGAACAAGACGCTGTCGGTCACCATCGACGAGGCCAAGCTGGCCGAGTTCGCCGGGGTGCGTAAGTTCCGCTACGGCGAGACGGACGAGGAGGATCAGGTCGGCATCGTCACCGGCCTGGCCTGGACCGAGTTCGGCGGCGAGATCCTGACCATCGAGGCGATCAAGATGCCGGGCCGCGGGCGCATGACCGTGACCGGCAACCTGAAGGAGGTGATGAAGGAGTCCATCTCCGCCGCCGCCTCCTATGTCCGGGCCCGTTCGCTCAGCATCGGCGTCAAGCCGCCGGCGTTCGAGAAGACCGACATCCACGTGCACGTGCCGGACGGCGCGACGCCCAAGGATGGTCCCTCGGCGGGCGTGGCCATGACCGTGGCCATGGTCTCGGTCCTGACCGGGATCCC
>JAKFBU010000070.1:0-18062 GCA_036676985.1 Candidatus Sericytochromatia bacterium | reverse complement strand
CTTGGGGGAGGGGCGGGTGGCGATCGCCGGGGCGATCCGGATGGCCGGCACCTCTTCGTAGAGGGGCAGGGGCACGGGCGTCGCCGGTGCCGGCCGCATGGAGACGGCGAAGGGATCCTGCATGCCCTTGAACGGCGGCAGCGAGATGTCGGGGGCCGGGGCCGGCATGCGCCACAGGGGCATGCTGTACTCGAAGCCGACCTGGATCTGGTCGCTGCCCCGGCTGAGGCCCTGTAGGGTATGCGTGTGGCTGTTGGTCACGTAGAGCTCGAGGCTCTGGTCCCCGGCCGCGCCGAGCATGAGCCCCGCTCGCCAGGCCTGCGTGAGGCCGATGGGCAACAGCTGGTTGGCGATCGCCTCCAGATCCTGCGCGTACACCACCCCGCCGTAGTCGGCCCTGGCCGTGATCCAGTCGAGGATCCGCCAGTCGATGCCCAGGCCCATGGCGGCCGTGGGCCCTCCCACGCCGTAGCCGGACGAAAAGCCGTAGGTCGAGGCCCGGAGCGCCAGGGGACCGAGGTCGTAGGCTGCGGAGAGGGCGAGATCCGCCGAGACGGCGGCGGAGTTGAAGGCGGTGGCGACAGAGAGGCTCCAGGGGGCGGCCCCGGCCCCCAGCTGATAGGTGAGGCGGGGCTCGAATTCCGCCGCCGAGCGCTGGATGTCCGAGTCGAGCGCGAGGCGCAAGGAGGCCTCCAGCCCGTCGCGGAGGCCCGAGGCGAGGGTGAAGGTCGGCGTGCTCACGAGCCGGTTCCGGGTCGTGAAGCGATGGGAATAAGGCAGGGACAGCTGTCCGGCCGGAGTCACCGAGGGTAAGGCGGCCGCATGAGAGGCCGTAACGGTGAGCGCCAGGGTACCGAACAAGGCGACGAGCGACCAGCGACGATGGGCCATGGGCACCCCCTCCAGCGAGCAAGCGTGCGTTTCGGGAGGATTATGGCCGCTGGTCGTCCCGGTCGGATGGAGGTTTTGGGCAAGCCTTTTCAGCCAAGTTGCACGTCGGGCTCGCTCGGTGTGGCGAGCCGGCGCTCGCGGCGGATCTCGGTCACCATCTCCAGCATGACCTCGAGGATCTCGCCGGTGGGATCGTCGCCCGCCGGCACGACGAGGTCCCAGGTGGTCGTGCACTTGAAGACGTTGCTCCCGACGTCGGCCTTGGCCCCGAGCACCGCCTGCTGGGCGCCGAGGCACAGGTAGAATGTGATCCCTTCGGCGTCACGGTAGTGGAGCATGACCTGCTGGACCCGATCCATGGCGCCCTCCTTGCGATCGCGGCCTCGACGCTCGGTCGAGGGGTTCTGTGCGATCACCCAAAGGCTACACCCGCGGCGGGTGCGATCCAAGCCAAGGACGCTCGATAACTTCGGCCGAATTGGCGCCCGGGGGGCTCGAGCAGGCCCTCGAGACCCGAGATCCGGGTCTTGGCTCCGAACCGGAAAAGGCCGTCCGACCCAACGAGTCGGACGGCCTTGCGATGGTTAGTGGGCACGGAGGGACTTGAACCCACACTCCTTGCGGAACCAGATCCTAAGTCTGGCGCGTCTGCCATTTCGCCACGTGCCCGGCGCAAAACCCGATCATACACCGATCGCGCCCCCTGGTCGAGGGGGAATGCCGCCTGCTAGACTGCACCCGCCCGGCTTGTTTGTGCAACATGACCAGAAGGCTTGTCCGCCCTCGGCGTGACGGACCCTCTCGCCCCCCCTAAGCTGGAGGAGATCGACGTTGCAGAATTTCCGACCGAGGAGGCGCCATGACCAAGACCGCCAAGGAGGACACCCTCGAGATGGAGGGCACGGTCCTTGAAGCCCTGCCCAACACCATGTTCCGGGTGCAGCTCGACAACGGCCACACGGTGCTCGCCCACATCTCGGGCAAGATGCGCAAGCACTTCATCAAGATCCTGATGGGGGACAAGGTGCGCGTCGAGCTGAGCCCGTACGATTTGACCCGGGGGCGGATCACGTACCGGCACCGGAAATAGGGAACCGTTTGCCTTTCGACCAGGCTCAAGACAAACGGAATTATTGTGGGGGCACGCATGGCCTGCCACTTCCTAAAGGGCGCTATCCCGCGGTCGTCATGCACTTGAGGAACCGTTCGCACTTCGAGGGCCTCAGTGTGAACGGATTTGTTGTGGGGCAGTAGGGCTTACCCAGGGCAAACCCCGAGACAGGCCCCTGGATTAACCCCACGTCTGGCCCTAGGGCTTCGGGGTCGATTCGGCTTCGCTGAAGAGGGCCTCGACGAAGACGTTGGCGTCGAAGTCCTTGAGGTCCGTGACCTTCTCGCCGATGCCCATGAGGCGTACCGGCAGGCCCAGCTGCTTCTTGATGCCGAAGACCACGCCGCCCTTGGCCGTCCCGTCCAGCTTGGTCAGGATGACGCCCGTCAGCTGGAAGGCCTCCTGGAAGACCTCCGCCTGACGCAGGCCGTTCTGGCCCGTGGTGGCGTCCAGCACGAGAAGGCTCTCCACCGGCGAGTCCGGGGCCTCGCGGTCGATGATCTTGCGGATCTTCTGGAGCTCGGCCATCAGGTTCGCCTTGTTGTGCAGGCGTCCGGCCGTGTCCACCAAGAGCACGTCCGCGCCGCGCGCCTTGGCCGCCCGGATGGCGTCGAAGACCACCGCCGCCGCGTCCCCGCCCTCCTTGTGACGCACCAGCTCCACGTCCGCCCGCTCCGCCCAGATGGCGATCTGGTCGATGGCCGCCGCGCGGAACGTGTCCGCCGCCGCCAGGAGCACCTTGTGGCCCTGCATCTGGAAGCGATCGGCCAGCTTGCCGAGTGTCGTCGTCTTGCCGACGCCGTTGACGCCCACCATGACGATGATGTTCAGCACGCCGGGCTTGAGCTGCAGGGGGCCCGCATCGCCCACCTGCTCGCGCAGGAAGGCCTCGAGCACCTCGCTCAGGTTCGCGGGCGAGACCTCGCCCTTCTTGTGCTTGGCGCGCACGTGCTCGATGGCGGCCTCCGCCACCGGCATGCCCACGTCGCTCTCGAGCAGGATCTCCTCGAGCTCCTCAAGCATGTCCTCGTCGATCTTGGTCCAGCGGTTCTGGAGCTTCTTGATGTTGAGGACAAAGCCCGTCTTCGTCTTCTCCAGCGCCTCGGAAAGCTGCGGAGCGTCGATCGTGAAGACGGGGGTGTTGAGGACCTCCCAGGTCTTGGCCCAGAAGCCCTTCTTCTTGGGATCCTCGGTGGCCTCGGCCGCGTCCGCCGTCGCGAACGTCGCGTCCGCCCCGGGCACCGCCGTCTCGTTGGGCGGCGGCGCGGTGGGGGGCTCGACGGCCATGGGCTCGGGCGCCATCGGGGCAGGTTCCGGCGGAGCCGGGGTCGGCGTGGCGACGGGCTCCACGGGGGCGGGTTCCGGCGTCAGCGCCACGGGGGCCTCCGGGGCCGGGGGCTCGGCCACCGGCGGGGTGGCCGTTAGCTCGGGCTTCGCCTCGGTGGGCTTGGCCTCGGGCTTGCCCTTGAACCAGGACATGAGCCCGCGCTTTTCCGGCGCCTCCTTGGCCTCGGCGGCCTCGGGCGGCTTGGGGGCTTCCTGCTCAGGCTTGCGCTGGAACCACATGACGTACCTGCTAGACGCGGATCTTGGCGGCTTCCGGAGCGAACGCGCTCAGGACGCCGTTGACGAACTTGCCCGACTCCTCGGTCCCGTACTTCTTGGCGAGCTCGATCGCCTCGTTGATGGCGACCTCCACCGGCACGCCGGGATCGTACTTCAGCTCGCCCAGGGCGATCCGCAGCACGTCGCGGTCCAGGCTCGCCATGCGCTCGACCTTCCAGTGCTCGGCCGCCTTGCCGAGGTCGGCGTCGATGTCGTCCTTGTGGGCCGTGTACTGCTCGATGAGCTTGAGGGCGAAGCGGCGCACCTGCTCGGAGTCGGCCATGGCGGCCATCGCGGGCCACTCCAGGGCGTCGGCGAGCATGTCGGCGGCCTCCTGGACCTCCTCGATGCCCGCGACCGCCTCCGGAATCGCCGTCTCCAGGAGGCCCTGCACCAGCTCGGGCATGGCCTCCTGCTCCTTGGCGCGGCGCCAGAACATGAGCGCCGACTGCTCCATGGCGCGCTCGTCCATGTCGCCGTCCCGGCGGCTGCGCACCGAGGCGCGGACGACCTCGTGCACGAGCTCCGGGCCGAAGTCGCCCGTCAGGCGGTTGAGCTGGTCGCGCACCCGGGTGAGGGTGGCGCAGGCGGTGTTGAGGTGCTCGCGGGCTTCGTTGGCCAGCATGGCGGCCGCACGGCCGAGCAGATCGGCCATGGAGGCCTTGCCCTCGGCGTTTCGCAGCTGCGAAAGCGTGAGCAGGGCCAGTTCTCTGGCGACGCGGCGGGTGTTCACGGTCTAACCTCCCAGGATGCGGCGGGGCAGGAAGTTGGTGTAGACCTCCCCCTTGCGGAAGAATGCGTTGTCCAAGATTTTCTCATGCAGCGGGATCGTCGTCTTGACCCCCGTGATGGCGTACTCGCTGAGGGCGCGCTGCATGCGCGCGATCGCCGTGGCCCGATCCTCGCCCCACACGATGAGCTTGGCGACCATCGAGTCGTAGAAGGGCGGGATGGTGTAGCCCGGGTAGACGTGCGAGTCGACCCGCACGCCCGGGCCGCCCGGCGCGAGGTACGCCGTGATGGTGCCGGGGCTCGGCCTAAAGCCCTTGTCGGGGTCCTCGGCGTTGATGCGGCACTCGATGGCATGGCCCTCGATGCGTACGTCCTCTTGCGAGAGGCTCAAAGGAGCCCCCGCCGCGATCCGGATCTGCTCCTTGACCAGGTCCACCCGCGTGATGAGCTCCGTGACCGGGTGCTCGACCTGGATGCGGGTGTTGATCTCCATGAAGTAGTAGTTGCCATGCCGATCGAGCAGGAACTCGACGGTGCCCACGCCCTCGTACTGAAGGCTCTTGATGGCCTTGATGGCGCTGTCGCCCATGCGCGCGCGCAAGTCGGGATTCAGGGACGGCGACGGGGCCTCCTCGAGCAGCTTCTGGTGGCGGCGCTGGACCGAGCAGTCGCGCTCGCCCAGGTGGATGGCGTTGCCGCGCTGGTCCACCACGACCTGGAACTCGATGTGGCGGGGCTCCTCGAGGTACTTCTCGAGGTAGACCGCCCCGTTGCCGAAGGCCGAGAGGGCCTCCTGCTGCGCGAGCTCCGCCTGCTCCTGGAACTGGCCGGGGTGCTGGACGATGCGCATGCCGCGCCCGCCGCCGCCCGCCGCGGCCTTGATGATGACGGGGTAGCCCATCTCCTCGGCGATGCGCTGGGCCTCCACCAGATCCTCGATGGGACCGTCGGTGCCCGGCACGGTCGGCACGCCGTTGCGCTTCATGAGCTCCTTGGCGTTGATCTTGTCGCCCATGCCCTCGATGACGTCCGCCGCGGGGCCGATGAACTTGATGCCGTGGTCCTCGCAGATCTGCGCGAAGCGCGCGTTCTCGGCGAGGAAGCCGTAGCCGGGATGGATGGCCTCGGCGCCCGAGACGACGGCCGCCGAGATGATGTTGGGGATGTTGAGGTAGCTGTTCGTGCTCTGGGCGGGGCCGATGCAGTAGGACTCGTCGGCGAGCTTGACCGGGAGGCTGTCCCGGTCGGCCTCGCTGTAGACCACCACGGTCTTGATGCCGAGTTCATGGCAGGCGCGCAGCACGCGCAGGGCGATCTCGCCCCGGTTGGCAATCAGGATCTTGCGGAACACGGTTACTCGATCTCGAAGAGGGCCTGGCCGAACTCGACGGGGTCGCCGTTCTTCACCAGGATCTGCTTGATGGTGCCCGAGACCTCAGCCTCGATCTCGTTCATGAGCTTCATGGCCTCGATGATGCAGAGCACCTGGCCGACCTCCACCCGGGTGCCGACCTCGGCGTACGCGGGCGCGTCCGGGGCGGGGGCGCGGTAGAAGGTGCCGACCATGGGCGACTTGACCATGTGCCCGGCCTTGCCGGCCGGGGCGGCGGCAGGAGCCTCGGCCGCGGGGGCCGGAGCAGCGGCGACGGGCGCCGGGGCCGGGACGGGCGCCGGGGCGGGCATGCTCACCGGGACCACGGGGGCCGTGTAGGCGACAGGAGCGCCTGCGCCCTGCTTCTTGATCTCGAGGCGGATGTCACCGCTTTCGAGCGAGAACTCCCCGATGGTCGAGGCGTCGACGAGTTCGATGAGGGTACGGATGTCTTGGATGCCAAGTTCCAACGGAATGCCTCCTTAGGCGAGGAGCTCCGGAGGGCCCGACGAAACCCGGCAAATTCGATAGGGGCCGCCCAGGGCGGCTGGAAGGTGCGGGATCGGGGGTCGCCCGGAAAGGGAAGCCGGGGGACGGCCGGCTGGCGGCCGCCCCCGGGCGGGAAGGAGTTAGACGCGGTCGAGGTACTCGCCGGTGCGGGTGTCGACGCGGATCTTGTCGCCCTGGTTGACGAAGAAGGGGACCTGCACGACCGCGCCGCCCTCGAGGGTGGCGGGCTTGCCGCCGCCCGAGGCGGTGTCGCCCTTGACGCCGGGCGGGGTGTCGATGATCTCGAGCTCGACGAAGTTGGGGATGGAGACGCCCATGATCGCGCCCTGGAAGTACAGGATCTCGACCATCATGCCTTCCTTGAGCCACTTGGCGGAATCGCCGAGGGCGTCGCGGGTCAGCTCGATCTGGTCGAAGGTCTCGTTGTCCATGAAGTTGAAGTCGTCGCCGTTCGCGTACATGTACTGGTATTCCTTCTTTTCCATGTTCGCTTTGGCGATCTTTTCACCGGCGCGGAAGGTGACTTCCTGGGTGTTGCCGGTCTTGATGTTCTTGAGCTTGGTGCGCACGAAGGCCGCGCCCTTGCCAGGCTTGACGTGCTGGAAATCGATGACGGTGTAGGCCACACCTTCCATCTCGATGGTCGTGCCGGGGCGCAGATCGTTTGACGAAATCATGTGGGTCCTCTGTAGATCGGAGCGACGGGACGGTAACGGGCACCTGGAGACCAGGTGCGGAAGCTTAGTCCCATGATAGCATACCTACGATCGTTGGGGCTCCTTCCAGCCGGGTCAGCACCTCGCAGCCGGTCTCCGTGACGAGGACCGTGTCCTCGAGCCGCACGCCGCCCCAATCCGCTAGGTAGGCCGCAGGCTCCACGGCGATCACCATCCCGGCTCTCAGCTCCCCTTCCTCCAGGGGACCGAGCCACGGCTCCTCGTGGACCTCGAGGCCGACGCCATGCCCCAGTCCGTGGATGAAGCTCTCGGCGAGCCCGTGCTCGGCGAGCGTGTCGCGGGCGATCGCATCCAGCCGCCTCAGGCAGGCCCCCGGCCGGATGGCTCCGAGCACCCGCTCGAGGGCCTCCTGCACGGCCCCATGGACCCGAGCGAAGCGGCGATCGGGGTCCCCCAGGCTGACGGTCCGGCTCATGTCCGCCTTGTAGCCCCGGTAGCTCGCCCCGCAGTCGATGAGGACGGGCTCGCCCCGGGCGATGACGTACCCCGAGGCCCGGGCGTGGACGCGCGCCGAGCGCTCGCCGGCAGAGACCAGGGTGTCGAAGGACGCCTGGTCATGCGAGCGGGCCCGGAAGCGGTACTCGAGCCTGGCTGCGACCTCCGCCTCCGTGAGGCCGGGCTTGAGGTCCAAGAGCACGTCGGCGACGGCTTCGCGGGTGATCCGCGCGGCCGTTCGCAGGCACTCGATCTCCTGGGCGTCCTTGATGATCCGGAGCTCCTCGGTCTGCCCGCCCGAGGGCACGAGCCGGATGCCCCTGGGCAGCCCGACCTCCACGCGGCCGTGGTCCCAGAAGGACAGGTAGCCGCTCTCGAAGCCGACCTCGCGGGCCTCGGAGAGCAGGATCGCCTCGACGGTGGCCTCCTCGAAGCCCGCCCCGTGGGACTGCACCTGGGTGCAGTGCGGAGCCTCGAGGGCCGCCTGGACGTAGTAGCGGAAGTCGACGATGAGGAAGCACTCGGTCTTTGAGACCAGCAGGCGCGCGGCCGTGCCGGTGAACCCCGACAGGTACCGGATGTTGGGTAGGTGCGTGATGAGGAGTGCGTCGAGGCCGTGTTCGGACAGCTTTTCCTGCAAAGACGCAACGCGGCGGCCGAAGCGCGCGTCGGTCTGATTCATTAGGCCCTCCTCGGCGGGCACCTCTCTGTCCCTTCAAACTAGCCGATCGAGGGTAAGGCCGCCTCGGCCGAATGGCCAAAGCGGCTCGTGCAGGATCCTGCTTCGTTCGGAGCGCGCGGCGGTCCGTCAGGGGGCGATGACGGTGAGCGTGTCGCTCTCCCCGGTCAGGAGGAACGTGCTGTTCTGGTTGGCGGAGCCCGTGACCAGCTGATCGGGATGGAGGTAGATCTCGAACGTGTTGGGGCTGACCTCGCCCTCATTGAGGGCGACCCAGCGGAGGCGGTTGGTGCCCGCGCGCAGGTCGAAGGACAGCGGGGTCCATCCGTTGGTCAAGGTCAGGTCGGCGACCATGACCTCGCCATTCAGCTCGATCCGGACGCGGTCGCCGTCTTCGGCGGCGTTGTCGCGCACGTAGATCCAGAGGTAGCGCCGGTTCACCGTCACGGCGCCCAGCCCGTAGGTCGGACCGGGGGTGGGAGTCGGCTCGGGCGTGAGCAGGACCACCGGCACCGGGGTCGGGGTGGGCGTGGGCGGCGGGGGGCTCTGTGTCGGCCAGGGCGTGGGCGGCGGCGTGATCGGGAAGGGGGTGGCGACGAGCGTCCGGGGGGTGGGGGTCGGCGTGGGCACCGACGCGATCGCGGGCGGCGGCGTGTCGGGGGCGGCCGTCGCCAAGGCGGGCTCGCGCGTGAGGCTGTGGCCGAAGCGCCCCATGGGCCCGCCCAGGGCCTGCACGCCCATGACGTTGCTGCTGCACGCCGTCAGGAGGATGGGGAGCCAGGGCAGGAGCCGTCGCATGGGGACCTTCCGTCGGGCGCGCGGGGGGTAGGGCCATTATGGCTGGAAGACGCGCCGATGATGCAGGTTTTAACGGACTCCTAAAGAACCTTGAACGGGGGCTTGATGCTCAGCTCAGGAGGCTCGCGATCGCCCGCAGCCCCAGGAGGTAGCTGTCCACCCCGAAGCCCATGATGACGCCCTTGGCGATGGGCGCGATGAAGGAGCGGTGCCGGAACTCTTCGCGGGCATGGACGTTGGAGAGGTGCACCTCGACCACCGGCAGGCCCGTGGCCGCCAGGGCGTCGCGCAGGGCCACGCTCGTGTGCGTGTAGCCGCCGGCATTGATCAAGATGCCGTCGAACCCCTCGGCGTAGGCCCCGTGGATCCAGTCGATGAGCACGCCCTCCTTGTTGGACTGGCGGCTGAGGATCTCGAGGTCCAGGTCGTCGGCCAAGAGGGCGAGCCGCTGGTCGATCTGGGCGAGGGTGGTGGTGCCGTAGACCTCCGGCTCGCGGATACCGAGCATGTTGAGGTTGGGACCGTGCAGGACGACGACCTTAGGCATCGACGGGGGCCTCCTGGTATAGGGTGCGGTAGTGGTCCTGGAGCTCGGCCAGCGAGTCTCCCCCGACCTTGTCCAAGAGGACGTCCGCCAACACCCAGCGGACCATGGCCTCGGCGACCACGCCTGCGGCGGGCACCGCGCACACGTCAGAGCGCTCGAAGTGCGCGCTGACGGCTTCGCCCGTGTCCAGGTGGACGCTCGGCAGGGGGTGGATGAGGGTGGGGATGGGCTTCATGGCCGCGCGCAGGATGAGCGGCTGGCCGTTGGTCATGCCGCCCTCCAGGCCGCCAGCACGGTTGGTCTCGCGCCGGAAGCCCGGGTAGAAGGGGTCGTGGACCTGGGAGCCCGGCCGCCTTGCGGCCTCGAAGCCGAGGCCGATCTCGACGCCCTTGATGGCGTGGATGCTCATGACGGCCTGGGCGAGCAGGCCGTCCAGCCGGCGGTCCCATTGCGCGTAGGTGCCGAGGCCGACGGGCAGGCCCTCGACGACGACCTCGACGATCCCCCCCAGGGTGTCGCCCGCCGTGCGGGTCTGGTTGATGAGCTCGATCATGCGCTCGGAGGCCTCAGGGTCGGCGCAGCGGACCTGGGAGCCCTCGGCCGCTTCGACCAGCGCGTCGAAGGTCTCGTAGGCCGCAAGCCCCGTGTCGGCCTGCACCCCACCGATCTCGACCACGTGGGAGGCGATCCGGATGCCGACCTCGGTGAGGAGCACGCCCGCGAGGGCACCCGCCATCACGCGCGAGGTCGTCTCCCGGGCGCTCGAGCGCTCGAGCACGTCGCGCACGTCCTCCAGGCGGTACTTGCGGGCGCCGGCATAGTCGGCATGCCCCGGGCGCACCTTGGTGATGCGCTTGGCCTCGATGGCGGCCAGGCGCTCGGCGTCTTCGGGATCCACCGGGCTCGGGTCCATGGCGAGCGTCCAGTTGGCGAAGTCGCGGTTGGCGACCTGCATGGCGATCGGAGCGCCCGTGGTGCGGCCGTTGCGCACGCCGGAGAGGAAGCTGACCCGGTCCTGCTCGATCTTCATGCGCTGGCCGCGGCCGTAGCCGCCCTGGCGTCGCGCGAGCTCGCGATCGATGGGCTCGGGCGTGAGCGGGACGCCCGCGGGAAAGCCCTCGACGATGGCGAGCTGCACGGGGCCGTGGGATTCTCCGGCGGTCAGGAAACGCATGGGATGGTCGTGCCTCCGTTCGTGCGACGAGCCCTCGCGATCGTAGCAGACCCCCTCCTCGCTTACAATAGCGACCGAGCGATCGAGAGGAGGACCCCGCATGGGCCGGGTGGTGGTGGCGGCTCCCAATACCTTCAAGGGCAGCATGACGGCGAGCGACGCCGCCCGGGCGATCGCCCGCGGCGTCGTCCGGGCGTGGCCCGATGCGACGGTGCGCGAGGTCCCGCTCTCGGACGGGGGCGAGGGCATGGTCGAGACGCTCGTCGCCGCTACCCATGGCCGGGTCGAGACAGCCCGGGTCAGCGACGCCCGCGGCCGGAGCGTCGAGGCGTCCTACGGCAGGCTGGGGGACGGCCGGACGGTGGTCGTGGAGCTCTCGGCGGCTGCGGGCCTCGTCCAGCTCCCCATGGCGCTGCGGGATCCGCTCGTCACGACGACCCGCGGGGTGGGTGAGCTCGTGCGGGCGGCCTGGGAGAAGGCGCCCTTCAAAAAGCTCATCCTGTCCTTGGGGGGCAGCGCCACGGTGGACGGCGGCACGGGCCTCCTCGCGGCGCTTGGCGTGCGCTTCCTGGACGTGGCGGGAAGGGAGCTGCCGCCCGGCGGGGGCGCGCTCGCAGGGCTCGCCGTCATCGACCGTTCGGAGGCGCACCCGCTCTTGCGCTCGGCCGAGATCGAGCTTGCGGTCGACGTCACCAACCCCCTGTTGGGCCCCCGGGGGGCGGCCCCGGTCTATGCCCCGCAGAAGGGCGCCTCCCCCGACGACGTGCTCCGGCTCGAGCGGTCCCTGGGACGCCTGGCGGACGTGCTGGAACAGGAGTGCGGCATGCGCGTGCACGACCTGCCCGGCACGGGCTCGGCCGGCGGCGTCCCGGCGGCCCTCTCGGCCGTCGCCGGGGCCGGCATGGTGCCGGGCTTCGAGCTCGTGGCCCGGGCCGTGGGGCTCGACGAGCGCCTCGCCGGAGCGGACCTCGTCATCACGGGGGAGGGGCAGCTGGATCGCCAGTCCTTCGAGGGAAAGGTGCTGGGGCGACTGCTGGAGCGGTGCCGGAGTCGCGGCCTGCCGCTGCTCACGATCGCAGGCTCCCTCACGCCGGAGGGCGAAGAGCTGCTCGCGGCCCAAGGCGGGCTCGCCCAGCCCCTGGTGCCCGGTCCCATGAGCCTGGAGGACGCCATGGCCCAGGGCGAGGGCTTGCTCGAACGTGCTACCATGCGCGCGTTGGGCTGCTTTGCCAAGAGGACATGAGGGTGGATCGCGAAGCGGTGTGGATCGGCGTCAAAGTCTTGCTCTCGGCCATGGTCATCGCCGGCACCTCGAGCCTGTCCGCTCGGCAGCCGCTGCTTGCGGGCTACCTCACGGCCCTGCCCCTGGTCTCGATCCTGGCCCTCAGCTTCAGCTTCCTCCAGACGGGAAACGGCGAGGCGACCTCCCGCTTCGCGGTGTCCATCCTCGCCGCCCTTCCAGCGTCGGTTTTATTCTTCGTACCCTTCCTGTTCTACTCGCGGTGGAAGGGGAGCTGGTGGTGGTACCTGGCTGCCGGCATCGCCCTGCTCTATCTCGGCTCCTTTCTGCAACGGGCGATCGCCGCACGCTTACTACACTAGGCTCAGCTCCCCCTGGGCCAGGGCGCGCCGCCGGGCGCGCTTGAGCATGGGGCGTCCCAGGTGACCCGACAGCGGTGGCGTGACGCCGTGGAGCTCACCGGGATGCAAGAGGAACTCCGGGTCGTGCTTGATCGGATGGGCCTCCTTCCAGAGGGCGATCGCCACGACGGCGGTCAGTTCGTCCGGCAACGAGGCACGTTCGAAGTCGCGGTGTCGGGTCGTCATGGCGGTCCCTCCCTTCGAGCGCCGGCCATCGGAAGCGGGATTTCTGTCCGGCGACAGCATGATCTAATCATATCTTCACGAAGAATCATCCGGGTGAAGTACGGAACTCGGTCTGATTGGGTGTTTTTCCGGGAACGGAGCCAAAACAGGAGCCGCCGATGCTGATTCGGCGGCTCGTAAAGAGGATTAGACCCTTCGTTTCATCTTAATAGCTGGCGGTATCGCCGTAAGGTGTTATCCGTCCTTCGCTTGATGGTTTGGGTCTCGCTCTTTGCCTAGATGCTAGATCCGACTCCCGTTTCGGGCATCCGTAGTCCCTACCGAACCACTATTTGTTGCCTGCTAGTGCGGATTCGCGCTTTCGGGGCGGCGCTTCGGCGCGCCCGGTGGACCTTTCCCGCGCCCCCCGCGCGAAGCAGGGCGGGGGGACGGGCATGGAGCCGTCCGACCGTTGCGAGCCCCCGTCCCTCGGACCCCGCTGCAAATAACCATCGCTCCATGCTTACTCGCATGTCCCGCACCCGGTATCATCCCATGCGGGACAGGAGGCGCTAATGCCTACCAGAGCGACGCACCCCCCTTCCGCTCAGAAGGCACCCCATCCGCCCGGAGGACATGCGGCCCCCGGCCACCCGATGGGACATCCTCCCGGCGGACATGACCACGGGGCGATGATCCGGGACTTCCAGCGACGGTTCTGGGTGTGCCTGGTCCTCACCGTTCCGATCATGGCCCTGTCGCCCATGATCCAGGGCTTCTTGGGGCTGGGGGACGCGTGGAGGTTCCCGGGCGACACCTACTGGCTGTTCGCACTCTCGACGGTGGTCTACGGCTACGGCGGCTGGCCCTTCCTCACGGGGCTGGTCGACGAGGTGCGCGAGCGCAAGATCGGCATGATGACGCTCATCGGGGTGGCCATCACGGCGGCCTACCTGTACAGCGTGGCGACGGTGTTCGGCCTGCGGGGCATGGACTTCTTCTGGGAACTTGCGACGCTCATCGACGTCATGCTCCTTGGCCACTGGATCGAGATGCGCTCGGTGATGGGCGCGTCCCGGGCACTCGAGGCCCTGGTCCAGCTGATGCCAGCCGTGGCACACCGGCGCATGCCGAACGGCTCATGGGAGGACGTCCCCATCAGTGAGCTGGCGCTCGGCGATCGGGTGCTCGTGAAGCCCGGTGAGAAGATCCCGGCCGACGGCGAGGTCGTCGAGGGCGAGAGCTCAGTCAACGAGTCCATGCTCACCGGCGAATCGCGGCCGGTCTACAAGACGGTCGGCGCCCGGGTGATCGGCGGCTCCATCAACGGCGAAGGTTCGGTGGTCATGGCGGTGCGTCATACCGGCCGCGACTCGTACCTGGCACAGGTCATCCGGCTGGTGCAGGAGGCCCAGGAGAGCAAATCACACACCCAGGATCTGGCCAATCGCGCTGCCCAGTGGCTCACGGTGGTGGCCCTCGTCGGCGGGGCCCTCACCTTCCTCCTCTGGGCCGGGTTACTGCGTTCGGATCTGGCGTTTGCGCTCGAGCGGACCGTGACGGTCATGGTCATCGCCTGTCCGCACGCGCTCGGAGTGGCCGTGCCCCTGGTGGTGGCGATCTCGACGGCGCTCGCGGCGACGCACGGCCTCTTGATTCGGGACCGCTCCGCCTTCGAGCGGGCCCGGGACATTCAGGCCATCGTCTTCGACAAGACCGGGACCCTTACAGAGGGCAAGTTCGGCGTCACCGACGTGCTCAACTGGTCGTCCTTGAGCGACGATGAACTCTTGCGCCTGGCGGGAGCCGTCGAGGTTCGCTCGGAGCACCCAATCGCCAAGGGCATCGTCGCCTCTGCCAAGGACGTACCGCCCGTCGATCGGTTCAGGGCCATCCCGGGCAAGGGGGCCGAGGGCCGGGTCGAGGGGCGTGAGATCCAGGTCGTGAGCCCCGGCTACGTGACGGAGCATGGCCTCTCCGCCCAGGACCCCCGGGTGGAGGCCCTCTCGGCGCAGGGCAAGACCGTCATCTTCGTGGTGCTGGACGGAGCGCTCGGGGGGGCGATCGCCCTGGCGGACATCATCCGCCCCGAGTCCAAGCTCGCCGTCGATCGGCTCAAGGCCATGGGCATCCGCCCCATGATGCTCACGGGCGACAATCCCCAGGTGGCCAAGTGGGTCGCCGAGGAGATCGGGCTCGAGGAGTACTTCGCCGAGGTCTTGCCCCAGGACAAGTCCGCCAAGATCAAGGAGATCCAGGCCCGGGGCCTCACGGTCGCCATGACGGGCGACGGGGTCAACGACGCTCCGGCCCTCGCCCAGGCGGACGTGGGCATCGCGGTCGGAGCGGGCACGGACGTGGCCATCGAGACGGCGGACATCATCCTCATCCGCAGCGACCCGCAGGACGTGGTGGCCATCCTGGATCTGTCCCGCGCCACCTACCAAAAGATGCTGCAGAACCTCGCCTGGGCCACCGGCTACAACGTCTTCGCCATCCCATTGGCGGCGGGCGTGCTCTACGGAGCGGGCATCCTGCTCAGCCCGGCCCTGGGGGCCGTCCTGATGTCCGTGAGCACGGTGATCGTGGCCCTCAATGCCCGGCTGCTCCGGCTACCCTAAGCAGGCCGTTGCTCCCTCTGGAGCTTGCTCGCCCTTGAGGCGACGGGGAGCCCACCGGCTGGGATAGAGGCTCGCTTCCGGGGACTTCGAGTTATGATCCGTTTCCTCCAAGCTTAAGCCGGACATAAGAAAGCTGGCGCCGCATGGGCCGGATAGGAAGCATGCGAGACCGTCGGCTGCTGAATTCGAGGGTCATGGCCATGGCGATGGACCACATCAGCTCCGCTTCCCACGCGACGCATGCCCCGCAGCGTCCCCAGAGCCGGCCCGCCGCGGTCGCGTCCGCAACACCGGCCTCGAGCCAGCCCATGCCGGCCGACCACTATCGACCCAGCAGCCAACCCGTTGCGGCCGCTCCGGCGACTCCGCGCGCCGATCAGCTGGTGGGTGTCGCCAACCTGGGCCGCTTGCCGCACCTCTTCCACCTACTCGCGCCGGTCACCAACCTTTTCAAGACCACCGGCGCCAAGGTCGCCCGGACGGCCCACCACGTGCATGACGGCATGCTGGCCGCCAAGACGGCGGGAGCAGGCTTCGTCGCCCGGCTGGGCGGGCCTCTGTCGGTCATCGCCACGGGCCTGAGCGCCGTGATCGCCGTGATGGACATCAAGCGCGCGGCGACCGTCCTCAAGGATCCCAAGGCCACGGAGCACCAAAAGCACCTCACGGTAGCGCAGGCCACCCTGTCGGGAGCCAGCGGCCTGACGGGGCTCCTGGCGGCTGCCGGCGCGCTGGGACTGGCCCTGCCCTTCTCGATCCCCTTGCTGCTGGGCGTTTCCACCGTCACGGGCTTGGCGAGCTTCGCCGTCTCGTTGTTCAACCGCCACTCGAACCACCAGAACCACTAGGCATGCGATCGATAGGGTATCCGTAGTTTTTACGGACACCCTCGATCGATCGATCTCCTGATACTGTCTCGTATGCGAGTCACGTAGAAGGAGGGTCCCTGCCCATGCGCCCGCTCGGTCGTCTTGCTGCCACGTTCTTGCTGCCACTCGCCTGGCTGATCGTCCCCCTGGCGTTCCTCTTGCAAGTCGGCCTGGCCGCTCCCGCCGAGGCCAACCCGCTCTTCGCCCGCCAGACGGGCCTGAGCTGCAACACCTGCCATTTTCAGCACTTTCCGAAGCTCAACGCCTTCGGCCGCCGCTTCAAGGCCGACGGCTACACCCTGACCCGCCAGGAGGTGATCGAGGGCGATCGCCTGAGCCTGCCGCCCGTGCTCAACGCGGCCTTCAAGGTCGCGGCCCGGTACGTCGACGACCGCAGCGCCATGGAGGACCTGCCCGGGAAGATCGAGTTTCCGCCCCATCACGGGGCCGCCCTGCTCGTGGGCGGACGCCTGGGGGAGGGGATCGGCGGCTTCGTCGAGTTCGACGGCGCCGTGGGCACGGCCAAGGTCGCCTTTACCCGCAGCCTGCCCTGGGAGCTCGGGACCGCCGGCGTGGCGCCCTTCGTCACGGACATGAGCGGGCCCGCCGTCGGGCTGGAGCTCCTCAACACGGGCGTCTACGACATGAACAAGCCCTTCGGCGGGGCGGCGAGCCCCCTGACGGGCGACAACCCGCGCTTCAACCTCGCCACGAACGCCACGGGCCTTGCCTTGTACCTGGCCAGCGAGCGCTGGAATCTCGCCTACACCCCCTTCGCCTTCGGAGGCGCCGGTCAGGCGACGGGACTGAACCTGTCCCAGTACGCGCGCCTCGCGTTCACGCCCCAGATCGGGGGCTGGGACCTGGGCTTCGGCGCCGGGGGCTTCTGGGGCGGCACGACCGTCGCCTCGCCGAGCATGGTGGCGGATTACCGGGTCCAGCACACGGACCATGCCGCCATGGCGGTACAGAACGCGACGACCTACCGGACGCGGGGCTGGTTCGTGGACGCGCAGGCCCAGGGCCTGCTCTTCGATCGAGAGCTGGGGCTCTACGCCGTGTACGGCAAGGGGGACGAGCCGGGGCTCGAGCACCGCTTCGGCGGAATGGCCGGCCCACCCTTGGGCTTCGGTCTGAGCGCCGAATACAGCCTCGTGCCGGGCCTCGGCCTGCTTGCGACCTACGGGCAGTTCGACGACGGGGCCTCGTATGACGACGGTTACGACATGGTGGGCGTGGGCCTGAGCTGGACGGTGCTCCAGAACGTCCTCCTCGAGCCCATGTACCAGGTCTTCTCGGGCGAGGCGCGCCCTGCCGACAACCGGCTCTACTTGCGCCTCGTAACGGTCTTCTAATCCTGCTAAAGGAAGATTTAACGAACACCAAACGAGCCCCCAACGCGCCTTAAGAAAGATCGCCCCGTCCCGAGCGGACGTAGGGAGTACAGGGTAACAAACGAATGGCTGCTAATGGTCTCGACGCCCGAGACTTGCGCGGCACGGTCGAAGTATTAAGAAGTATTAGGGGGAGCTATGGTTTCCGTAAATGCCACCAATGGCACACGCTATCGCCCAGCGGTCGAAGAGCAGGCCAATCGTCCCAAGCTCGCGGATCCGGTTGCCAACTGGCGGCAGCACATCACGTCTCGGCCCGGCCCTCGCCAGTTGCCTGGCGGCATCACGGACGTCCACGCGGGAATCGACTTCGGCGTGCCCGCCGGAACGCCCATCCAGGCGGTCAAAGAGGGCAAGGTCGTCTACGCCGAGCATAACCCCACCGGCGGCAATCAAACGGTCATCGAGCATCCGGATGGTACTTACTCCGTCTACGCGCACCAGAGCCAGATGAACGTCAAGGTCGGCGACGAGGTCAAGGCCGGCGACGTCATCGGTGCGGTGGGCAGCACCGGCATGTCCACGGGCCCGCACCTCCACTTCGAGGTCCGCCGGGGCAAGTGGCCGAACGGCGAGGTGCTGGATCCCGAGGCCTACCTCTCCGGCGCGGAGAACGTGCCGGCGATCGCCCCTGCGGGTCCCGCTTACAACCCCGCGAGCGACAGCAACCAGGTCAACTCCGGCGGCGGGCGCCCCAGCGGCATGAGCCTGCCGGGCGGAGGCGGTGGCGGCCTCGGCTTCAAGGACTACATCGCCGAGGAGGAGCGCCGGTCGGGCAACA
>JAKFBU010000069.1:0-6136 GCA_036676985.1 Candidatus Sericytochromatia bacterium | reverse complement strand
TGCCCTCGAGGGCCGGGGTCCTGTGCAACTGCGCGCCGACAGTGGCGTCGCCGGTCCTTGGCATCAACCCGGGGAGCCTGGGACAGGCCGTGACCAGCAAGGCCACCAGCAGGATCAGGGCTCGAAGAGGGTATCGCATCCAGCAGCCTCCCAGAGGTCGACTTCAACGTACGGAGAACGGGCGGATCTCGGATCGCTCGCCAAGACATGGTCTACCCGAGCGCAGCAGGTCCAAATCGAGTTTGCATCCCTGGTTCCGGCCGCTTGGCGCCGCGTCGAACAGCGCGAGCGGCTAGGGCTCCGGCGACTCCGAGGCGTCCCTTCCGGCATCTTCGGGATAGGGCGTGGGCTCCGGGGTGGCGGGTTCGGCCGTGGCGGGGACGGGCTTCTGGATGGGAGCCAGGCTCGGCGTCGGAGTGGGGGTGGGGGTCGGTGCTCCGGTGGGCGCCTGGGTGGGAACCTTGCCGTTGATGCCGCCCTGGGGGTTGTCGGAGTTAGTCACGCTCGAAGAGGCGGTGGCGGACGGTGCGGGAGTCGGGGTGGCCCGCCCGGGCCGCCGAACACCCGTGACCTCTTCTTCGGGGCAGCCGGCAAGGGCCAGCGCGAGGCCGGCGAGGCAGAGGGATGCAAGGCGGCGGGACGGCTGTTTCATGGGCAACCTCTAGAACAGGGGGGCCACGAGGCCGACTTTGAGGGACGTCCGTGCCCAGGTGGACGGGCTGATCTCGTAGATCAGGTTGTTCCCGCTGCCCGCGGCGTACAGCTTGCTCTGATCGGCATCGTAGTCCAATCCCCAGCCGTCCGTGCCGAGGCTGCCCCGACTCGTGACCGCGCGGGTGGTCCCGTTGACGGTGTAATAGCTGCCGCCGGAGTTCAGGACGGCCAGGTCTCCGCCCGGCAAGACGGCCAGGCCGCGGCTGCTGCCGGTGCCCGTCACGCTCAGGTCCTGCTGGGTCGCGACGTTGATCCCGTAGAGGCCGTACATCGTGGCCACGTAGAGCCAGTTGCCGTCACGCGCGAGCTCGTGGGTGTTGATCATGGAGCGCGTGTGGACGCCGTAGCCGTTGCGCCCCTGGGACCAGATGACGGAGTTGTTGCTCTGATCGATGATGAACTCCAGGCGATCGCAACCGCCGCAGCCGACCCAGGAGTCGTACTCCGTCACCGACCCGGTGGCCGAGATCTGGTAGACGATCGAGTCGCTGCAACGCACCAGCAGGCGGCCGTCGTTGTAGGCACGGATCCGGGAGGGCGATCCGTTGAGCCCGTCCACGTGGGTCTCGACGGTGCCGGGGGTGGCCGGATCGACCTTGAGGATGCGCTTGCCGCTGTAATCCGCGATGTAGAGGCGCCCGCCGTACGGCGTTAGGCCCTTGGGGCCGCTGAGGCCGGAGACGACCCAGGTCGCCTCGCTGTCCACCGTCGTTGCCGTCGCAGGCGCGCTGACCCGCCGGAGCTTGTTGCTGGAGTTGTCGGCGACGTACAGGGTCCCGGCGAGGTAGGCCAGGCCATGCGGCGTGCCGGGCAGCCCCGTGATGATCCCGGGCTCCGCGTTGGGGTTCTGGGTGTCGATCCGGTAGAGGTTGCGGTTGTCACAGGCGACGTAGAAGTAGCGGCTCCCGTCGTAGACCAGGTCGCGGACGGTCGTCGGGAAGAGCTTGGTCCCTCCGAAGGGCGGCGTGATGTCCGCGATGGCCTGGCCGGCCGTCTGGCCGGAGACGATCGAGCTCATCAGGGTCAGCTTCTTGCGCCGGTTGTTCAGGAGGGCGTACGTGTTGGCATCGATCTGCCAAGTGGAGTAGGTGAGCTCGTTGACCTCGTAGTCCCCCTCGTTCCAGGCGGGCCGGAAGGTGTTCACGCCGTTGGTGACGACGTTGAGGCCGCAGCTCTGGCCCTTGATCTGGACGCCGTCCGGACCGGTCCACGTGCTGTCGTAGCCGAAGCTCTGTCTGCCGACGTACAGGGTGGTGCCGTCGTCGCTGACCTCCACGCTGCCGGGATAGCGCAGGCCCGAGGTGATGACCGATCGGGCGCTGCCGTTGAGCGCGACCTCGCTCACATTGTGGGTGTCCGAGTGGGCGACGAAGATCTTGCCGTTCCGGTAGGTCAGGCCCCAGGGGGCGGAGATGCCGGTGATCAAGGGGCTGGTGGTCTTCCCGTCGCTGCCGATCTTCAGCACCGCGCCGGAATTCTGCAGCGCCACGTAGAGGTTGCTCGAGCCGTCGACCGCCACGCCGCGCAGCCCCGAGAGGCCGTACGAGAGGATGCGCTGGTCGCCGGCGAGGGTGATGCGCATGATGAGGTTACGGCCCTGGTCCCCCACGTAGAGGTTGCCGAGGTCGTCTCGGGCGATGGCGCAGGCCGCATCGACGTTGGTGAAGGTCGACATGTTCCGGAAGGCATCGATGCGATAGACGATGTTGTTGGTCTGGCTCGTGACGAAGCTGTTGCCTGCCGAGTCGACGGCGATGCCCTTGGGATCGGTGATGAAGGCCCAGTCCTCGAGGGTGGGGGCCAGCGAGCCCGAGTCCGTAAGCGCGGGCTTGAATCGCCGCACCTGCCCCGCGGCCGTCTCGACGGCATAGAGGTTGCCGCTCGGGTCGAAGGCGAGGGCCGAAGGCGCCGAGAAGCCGGTGTAGGTGGCGACCGTGCCCGTCAGGGTCCCGGCCGCCCAGTTCACGTCGTAGCGCGTGATCTGGTTGGAGCTGCGCTGCGCCACGTAGAGGTCGTCGTCCGGTCCGAGCGCCAGGGCATAGGGATCGGTGACGCCGAGCCAGTCGGCGTTGATCACGGCCCCGGTGCTGTCCATCTGGACGACCTTGTTGTTGCCGTTGGCCACGTAGATCTTGTAGGGAGCGCTCGTGGCGCCCTCCGGGTTCACGAGCACGCCGCGCGGCGACGAGAGCGCGGTGCTGAGCGTGTAGGTGCTGCCGTCCGGGTTGACCCGCACGAGCGTGCCCAGGGTACTGCTCACCGCATAGAGCGTCGCGTTGCCGCCGGCGTCGCTGAAGAAGACGCGGTGGCCGTCGTGGCTCGTGACCTGGAAGGGCGTCGTGTAGGTGTTGACGCCGTTCAGCGTGAGCTGGATGAGGCCGCTGCGCGCGCCCGCCGGGACGTCGACCACCAGCGTCGTGGCGTTGCTCGAGCCCACGTTGATGGTGGCGGCGGCACCCACGAAGTTGACGGTCATGTTGCCGGGCTCGAAGCCGGTGCCGGCGATGGTGACGGTCGCGCCGATGCCGCCGGCGAGCGGGGACATGCCGGCGAAGGTGAAGCTCGTCTGGGTGTTGACCGCGCCTCCGGTGGGGCTGAGGACGATGGAGTGCAGCGGATCCTGGTCCTTGGCCACCGCGTTGGTGATCTGGGTGAAGAGGTCCGTGTAGGCATCCGCCGTGAGGTTGCGGACGCCGGTGCCGGCGATCACGCCAGTGCCCGTTCCCAGGTAGGCGGGGGGATCGACCAGGGGGTTCAGCGAGCCGATGTAGGCCTCGGGGGTAACGGCCTGGGCGTTGACCAGCTGCTGGTTGATGTAGAAGGCGACGGCAGTGGTGCCGATGCTCACGCTGATGGGGCCCGGCGTCTGGTTGCCGAGACTGATCCAGCCGCTGTTCGCAAAGTCGTACCAAATGAGGGTCCGGAGGCGCAGGGCGTCCGCCCCCGCCTGGTTGGGCGTGGAGTTGCCGCCCTTGAGGCCCTTGACGGCCTCGAGGTAGTAGCCGATCGAGCGCGTATCGCTCTCATTGGCGCGCTTGGCGGTGAACCTGGCACCGAACTGGATGACAAAGGAGCCGCTCGCGTCGGCGATCGACGTGCCGACCGTGTTGCCGGTGGACACCTCGATGAGGGAGACGGTGGCGCCCTTGGCGAAGTCCTCCAGGAGGTCCGTGAGCTGGACGTGGTAGCCCTTCATGGTGCCGATCTGGCCATGCAGGTGCGTCGTGCTGGCGCTCACCACTCCGTGCGTTTGCGGAGTGGTCGCCGTCATGGGCTTGAGGCAGCCGCCGAGCAGGAGGCCGACCAGGACGAAAACAAGCAGTCGATTGAACATGGCTTACATCTCCGCCGCGCTCAGCCCGTAGGGCTGGGTGTTGCGGGTGGCCGAGCTCCCGCTGATGGTCAAGCGATCGATCCGGTGGTGGGAGGTGACGCTCTGGTAGAGCACCGAACCGTCCGGCTCGATCCACGAGCCCTTGGTGGTGTACTCTCGGCCGACCCCGGTGCCCGAGATCGACGAGACGGTCCCACCGGCGTCCACCTTCTTGAGGTACAGCCCCTTGTAGTCGGTGTAGTAGAAGTTGCCCAGGTTGTCCGCCGTGAAGCTGCCCACCCGGGCGTAGTCGCACGAGTAGCTCGAGTCGTACGACCACTCCTCCTGAGGGGGGCCGGCCTTGATGCGCGCGACGACGTCATGGCTGCACTGGCTGCTGGAGTTGAAGTAGACGTGGCCATTGGAGTCCACCCCGGCGAGGTACTGGCCACCGCTGGGACCCGCCGTCGCGCCGATCAGGCGGTAGGCGTACCCGCCCGTGCCCCGGTTGGTGAAGCGGCGGCTGTCGGTGATCCAGAGCTGGCCCGTTGCATCCTGCCAGAAGAAGTGGGGCGCGTCGTAGTTCGGATAGTCGAACGTGTCGCCGCTCAGATCGGCGGCGATCTTGCGGATCCCGTTGTTCATGACGTGGATCGAGCCGTCGGACTTGACCTCGATGTCGTTGTAGCCGGCACCCGTGGCCGTGTAGATGAGGCTGTAGGTCGGCGTGGTGGCGTAGGTCGCGATCTTGCCGACCCCCGCGTTGGTGACCAGGTAGATGTCGCTTCCGAAGAACGACAGGTTACGCGGGTTGTCCGTCGTCGGGAGGGTGTCGACGAGGTTCCCCGTGGTCGTGTCGTAGCTCGTGACGGTCTTGGCGTCGTAATTGGCGACCCAGACCTTCGTGCCGGCGATGTTGAGGCCGAGCGGATTGTTGATGCCGCTGGTGATGGGGCCCCGGAAGAGGGTGCCGTCGGGCCGGTAGGCGAGTAGGGAGCCGCCGCCGCTCGCCTGGTTGATGACCCAGACGTTGCCCGAGCCGTCCACCGCGATGTCCCGCGGGTTGGTCAGGTTGGCATCGTTCTCCTTGAAGACGATCATCCGGTTGTTGCCGTCCACGCTGTTGTAGCTGGTGCCGTCGCCGACGATCCGGAGGATCCGTCCGGCGCCCGAGGCGATGTAGTAGGAGCCGGAGTTGGCGCTCGCGGAGGTGTCCTTGGCGAGGCCGCGGTTGGAGTTCATGACCGAGGAGTAAGAGAGGGGAGCGGCAGCGAAGTTGGTGACGTCGTAGGATCTGACGCTCGCACCCGAGCGCACGTAGAGGCGCCCGGCCCGGTAGGCGATGCCGGTGGCCTGCGAGCCGAGGCCCGTCAGGAGCGTCGTGGCCGCCCCCGTGGTCCGGTCGACGCGGGCAATCGTGCCGTTGCCGACGCTGCCCACGTAGAAGCAGTCGCGATCGCCGTCATAGGCGAGCCCATGAGGGTTGTTGAAGCCCCGTGCGAGCGTCCCGACGGCCGTCGTCGTGGGATCGACCGTCATGAGGCTGTCGTTGGTCGAGCTGAGCACGTAGAGGATGTTGCCGACCTTGACGATGCCCGTGGGCGAGCTCACGCCGCTCGCATAGATCGACGAGTCGCCCAGCGGCGTGATGCGGTAGAGGTTGTTGGAGGTGTTGTCGACCGCGTAGATGTAGCCCGCACGGTCGGCCACCACGCCGCCGGGGCTCGGCATGGTGGCATAGGGAGCGAGCGTGTTGCTGTCTTTGTGCCAGCGGTAGACCGAGTTGCCCGCGTTGTTCGTCACGTACAGGTTGCCGACCGAGTCGAACGCCACGCCCCAGGGGAAGCTGAACCCTTCCTTGAAGACGGTGCTCGCCCCGGTGTTGGCCGCCTCGTTCATGACGATCCGCAGGACGTTGTTGGCCCCGTAGTTGGCGACGTACAGCCCGTCGGAGCCGAAGGCGATGCCGCGCGGGGTGTTGAGCGGATCGCCCGAGACGGTGACGTTCACCGGGGCGCTCGAGGTGGCGTCGATCCGGTAGAGCCGGTTGGCCGTGCCGTCCGAGACGTAGGCGCTGCCCGTGGCGTCGAAGGCGATGCCGCGGGGGTC
>JAKFBU010000068.1:0-31660 GCA_036676985.1 Candidatus Sericytochromatia bacterium | reverse complement strand
AGCGCCCCCGGAGAGACTCGAACTCCCGACATTCTCCTTAGGACGGAGACGTTCTATCCAACTGAACTACGGAGGCAACTGCCTCATTATACCGACGATCGAGTCCCTCAGGCAAGGTGAGGCCTCAGGCGATCCCAAGTACGGGCATCAACTTGGGCACGCGCACGGCCAGGCCATGGTTGGCCGGGGCCAGTTCCACCAGTTCGCCGGCCCGTGCCAGGGCGACCACCAGGTGGATCTCCTGGCCGGGAGCCACCGAAAGCGCCCGGAACGGAATGGCCAGGTCCAACGTCTCGTGGAAGGCCGAATGGGCCGCCAGGTCGATCTGGACCCAGGTGTTCGTCTCGCCCGCAAAGGAGATGTAGGCGATGCTGTCCGCCCAGTCGTAGCGGATCTCGTGGGCGAAGTAGTAGTCCTTGGTCGTGCCCGTCGCCTGCCCCTTCTTGAAATTGATGGGCGAGTTGATGCGCGGCTGACCCGGATAGTAGACATAGAGCGCGAGCGAGTCCTGGGGGGTCGGAGCGAAGCTTTCCGCAAACTCCAGGCGCACCAGGAGCTCTTGGTCGTTGTGACCCAGGCGAATCCGGCGCACCCCTGTGGCGGCCGCATGCATGGCCCCCTGACCCGAGGTGGGATCGTAGATGCTCGCCCCCGCCCATTCGGGGGCCGAGTTCATCAGGCCATCGAGTCTCGGGTTGATCGCGGTGATGGGGAGCTGCGGAGTGGCCGGCGCGGGCTTGGTGACGGGACGTTCCAGCTCCACGGGCACGGACAGCTCCAGAAGGCGATAGACGTTCTGGAGGTGCAGGCGGAACTGGTAGTCGAAGAGCTCGTCTTGGCCCGAGTTGTGACCCTCGCCGAACCACCAGAACCAGTCGCTGCCCTCGGCGATGTGGATCTCCTCGCGGGCCTGCTCCCAGCCGGGCAACCCCTTGCCCTCACGGGCCGCCAGGGCCTCGCGGGCCTGGAAGAGGTAGTCCCAGGCACGGTTCTTCGTCGGGTCGCCGATCCAGGTCGTGAAGTCCGACGAGATCCATGAGCCGCTGTGCAGGGTCGTGAGCGTCTCGCGGGGCGGATGCTGCTCCAGATATTCGGCCACCGTGACCATCTCGAGGTCGGGGTCCGCCTCGACCTCCTGGTAGAAGGCGCGCAGGAACTCGGCTCCGTCCCGGTGGTAGTACTCCCAGCAGTTCTCGCCGTCCAGGGCGATCGTGACCAGGTGCGGCTCGTCGCCAACGCGGCTCGCGATGGTCTTAAGGCGTCCCACCAGGTCCTTGGCGGCCTGATGACCCGGCATGCGGCTATACGAGAAGCCGATGAGGTCCGAGAGCACGATGTCACGGAAGACGGCTGCGACCTTCTGGCCCGCCATGTCCACCCAGTAGGGTTGGTAGAGGGGCGCAGGGTCCATCAGCTGCCCGTGGGCGTCGCGGACCATCTTCTTGCCCAGCGAGTGCCCGAGCACGCCCTCGTCGCTCACCACCCACCGCACGCCTTCGGCAGCCAGCAGAGGCATCACGGCGGGGCTCACGGACTGCTCCGAAGGCCACATGCCCGACGGGCGGTAGCCGAAGTGCTTCTCGAAGAAGTCGATGCCCTTGCGCACCTGGGCCTGGGCGTCCTCGGGCCGGCAATAGCGCGCATGGGGGAGCGGCAATTCGGGGCGCGCCACACGGGCCGACTGGGTGTCGACCAGCAAGGGCAGGATCGGGTGGTAGAAGGGGGTCGTCGTGAGCTCGATCTTGCCCGCCTCCGCCATGCGGCGATAGGTCGGGATGATGCGCCGGATGAGCTCCCGCTGCTTGGCGATGACGAGCTCGCGATCCTTTTGCGTGAAGTTGCGGCCGCGCTGGATGAGGGCCTGCAGGTCCGGGTCCGCCTCTTGCCACATGGGATCGAACCACGCGAGGTTGAACCAGACCGTCAGGTCGATCCACTCCTGCACGTCGAAGCGTCGGACCGCCTCGTCGAGCGTGTACTTCGCCATGAGCGCGTTTCGCTTGAGGCCCAGCTCGTGGTAGCGCGGATGGGGCGCCAGCATGTGGTCCCAGTTGAGGTCGAAGAACCGCTCGAAGATGTAGCGCTTGTCGTCCAGGCAGAACTCGCGCACGGGCATGAGCGTGAGCTCCATGGCCCGGTCCATGGCCCCGTTGTGGCCGTAGTCGATGAGCTGCTCGAGCAGGGACGGCACCAGGTTGAAGGTCTGGTGCAGCGTCGGGAACTGGTCCAGGATCTGCGCCATGTCCAGGTAGTCCTTGATGGCGTGCAGGCGGACCCACGGCATCAGGTACTGGCCCGACAGCCGGTCCTTGTAGAGGGGTTGATGCATGTGCCAGATCACGGCAATGCTAAGCTTGGACACACCGGACTCCTTGATATCCCTGTCACCGCGGCGTCATACCCGCGATGTTTCGAGCTTCCTATTTTACCATGCGACCGGAGAGGCCCATTTGCAGCGGTTGCGCCGTGGTATGATAGGTCGGTCGACCCTTTAGCCTGTCTTTGAGGCGTCTAATGCCGTCCGTACGTCGCTCTCCGGTCCTCGCAGCTCGGCAGGTCCGTCCCCGCCCGACCCGGCATCTTTCCGCCCTGCTGCTCGCCGCCTCCTGCTGGCTCGGCCTCGTGGCCCCCGTCGTCGCGGCTCCCGTGCCCCAGGTGAGCGTCTCCAACGGTGCGGTGCGTACCTTGGGCGAGCATGAGGTGTCCATCTGGGCCAACTCGCCGCAGACCGCGCTATCGCTCCGGAACTCGTCCGCAGGCTTCCTGAGCACCGCCGTCCGGTGGATCAACGTGCCCGTCGGGTCCTATCTGGTGACGCCGCAGGGTGTGGCCGAGGCCGCGACGCGAGACGGCAACTCCATGCTCGCGCGCGTGACGCTCTCCGGGGGGAGCACGGCCCGCTGGCGGCTCGATCCGAACCTCAAGGGCGACTACACCTTCGCAGTCTCGGGCGGCGACCTGCCGGCGCTCGCGATGGCGCAGCGGGTGCCGGGCGTCAACTTCGCCATGCACCTCGGCAACGCCCGGACCTCCCTGGCCGAGACCATGCAGACCCTCCAGCGGCTGCCGTTTCCGACCTACGTGGTTCCGGGCAACCGCGATCGCTACCGCGACTACGTCGCCAAGACCGGTCCCGTGCGGCGCGACTTCGCCATCGGGCGCGATCGCTTCGTGGTCCTCGACAACGCCGATGCCCATGTCGGCAAGGCGCAGCGCGACTGGCTGGCCGGCCGCCTGAATGCCTACCGCGCGGAGGGCGCGCGCCGCGTCTTCGTCTTCATGCACTGGCCGCTCGTCGACCCGCGGCGTGGCAAGCATGTCCAGATGGAGAGCGTGAAGGAGATCCGGGCCCTGGAGAAGGTGTTCCGGGCGGGTGGGGTCTCGGCCGTCTTCTCGAGCCACGTCCCGATCGCGAGCCACACCAAACGCCAGGGGGTCGACTACCACGTGGTGGGCCCCGGCCACGCGCTGGTCGTGAACGTCCAGCAAAACTCCCTGTCGATCCGGACGCTACCCTAGCGCAGGGCGGCCGCCGCGTCGACCAGCCCGAAGCCGAACTCGGGGTCCCGGCCGCTGGGGCCCAGGTCCCGGGCGCTCTCCATCAGACGCTCGCGTACCTGGGCGGCGCTCCAAGAGGGGTTGGCGCTCCAGACCAGGGCGGCCACGCCGGAGACCACCGGAGTCGCCATGGAAGTTCCCTGCAGGCTCGCGTAATTCTGCGCAATGGGCGTGCCCTTGGAGTCCTTGAAGTCGTTCATCGGCACCTTGTAGGTGGGCATGGTGCTCAGGATGCTCACGCCCGGCGCGCTGAGGGCGACCTCGGGGCCGTAGTTCGAGAAGGCTGCCCGCTGGTCGTCCTGGGTGCTCGCCCCCACCGCGAGGAAGTCCGAGAGGCGGCCCGGCGTGCTCACCGGCCCATTGGCGTTGCCGCTCGCGGCGATGAGGAGCGCCCCCTTTAGCTTGGCGTACTTGCCTGCCAGGTAGTTGATGGGGTCCGGCCTGGCGGCGCCGCCGAGGCTCATGTTGATCACCATCTTGACCTTGTTCTTCTTGCCGTAGTCGGCCGCGTACTTGATGCCCTTGGCGATGCCGAAGATCGATCCCGCGCCGTCGGCGCCGAGAACCGCGATGTTGAGGATCTTGGCGTTGGGCGCGACGCCCGTGATGCCCGCGCCGTTGTCGGCCTTGGCGGCAATGATGCCCGCCACGTGGGTGCCATGGCCGTAGGCATCCTTGGGGTCGCCCTTGCCGGCATAGTTGGGTCCGTTCACGACCTGACCCGCGAGGTCGGGGTGCTGGAAGTCGATGCCCGTGTCCAGGACGGCGACCATGACGCCGTTTCCAGTGGATCGGGTCCAGGCCCCGGGCGCCTTCACGCGCTCGAGGTGCCACTGCTGGGAGGCCATGGGATCGGAGGCGCCTTGGACGCTCAGGGCCGAGCGGGCATCCACCTCGTAGTTGGGCTGGACCCACTCGACGCGGGGGTTGGCTTCGTACTTGGCGATGGCAGCGTCCAGGTTCGTGCCCTTGGGCAGCCGAACCAGGTGCAGGTCGTCGTCGGAGTCGAAGCTGATGGCATCGGCCTGGACTGCCCCTTCGACCGAGGGGGGGATCCGGGTGAGGGACTGGATGTCGCGCGTGGCCTTGTACTTGACGATGAGTTCTGCGGGGCCCCCCGAACCCGGCTCGATGGGCGCCGAGGCGGGACCGCGTGCGCAGGCCGCTGTGGAAAGCGCCACGGCACTCAACAAGCATGCGGTTATCCGATGAAGATTCCTCATGCGCTACCCCTTGCAACAGGCGGGCTCCAAGAGGTTATCGCCCCTTGGGTCCGTAACTCGGTTAGCCAAGGGTTAAGGTATTGCTAACGCTTGCTGCCTTGTGGAAGGCTGACCATTCCACGGGAGCGTAGGTTCGCCTTCCTAGACGCCGCCGCCGTGAGAAACGGGGGGCGGCGTGCTAAACTGGCATGGTGCTTGGATTGACGGCCATCAGGCCAGGAGGTGGACCTCGATGAAGGTACTCGTAGTGGGCGCCCGCGGCATGCTGGGCCAGGATCTGGTTCCGGCGCTTCAGCAGGCCGGCCATGAGGTGGTCTCGGCGGACCGGACCGAGGGACACGGCTGTTTGCCTCTCGACATCACGGATCTAGACCAGGTGCGCCGAGTATTGGCGGACCTGCGCCCCGAGGCGATCATCAACTCGGCCGCCTACACCAATGTCGACGCCGCGGAGACCGACGAAGCGGCCGCGTACCGTATCAACGCGCTCGGGTCCTGGAACCTCGCCCTCGCCTGCCAGGCTATCGACATCCCCCTCATGTATGTCAGTACCGATTACGTCTTTGACGGCACGCAAGGACGGGCCTACGACGAGTACGACATGACCAATCCGCAGAGCGTGTATGGTAGGAGCAAGCGTGCCGGCGAGATGCACGTCGAGCGCCACTGCGCCAAGCACTACATCGTTCGCACCGCTTGGCTCTTCGGCCACGGCGGTAAGAATTTCGTGGAAACCATCCTGAAAGCGGGTGCCGAGCGCCCTGAACTCCGGGTCGTTAACGACCAGTGGGGCTGCCCCACCTCGACCATCGAGCTGGCCGATGCCATGGTCTCCCTCTTGGCAACCGATCGCTATGGCACCTACCACGTCACGGGCGCCGGGGAATGTACCTGGCAGGACTTCGCCATTGAGATTCTTCGCCAGGGCGGTCTTGCGACGCCTGTCCTGCCCCAGACGACCGAGGAGCTTGCACGGCCTGCGCCCCGTCCGCGCTACTCCGTGCTGCTCAACCGCGGGCTCGCCATGGTGGGCATTCGTTCGCGCAAGCCTTGGCAAGAAGCCCTCGCTGACTACATGGTCGCGCGCGAGAGTCGCCTGGCCATGTACTCATAAGGCGCCTTCCTTCAAGTTCATGCCAAAAGAGGTACTGGTGCACAAAAACGACCAGTACCTCTGACTTTGTCCGAACAGTTAGTTGACGCCAGCGCCTACTTCGAGCTTGGACACCCCAGGTGGATTCTGTCCGATCTGACGGCGGCGCCTCGTTCCCCATAGCCCCCACAAAATTGCCAGGAACAGGGTCGACAGCGAAGTGGCGAGGGCCTTCCAGAATACCCCCGGCTGGAAGTATGTCGTGATTTCGTAGCTGCCAGCTTCCAGGCGTGCCCCGCGCAAGCCGCCCAAGACCTCGACCATCGGAACATCGAGATCGGCCGTTTTCAGGCGCCAGCCGGGGAAGTAGATTTCATTGAAGACAAGCCAGGTAGCCTTTGGTAGCCGAACGTGATACGTCACGGCATTAGGCCCGTAATGCGTGATGGCAAAATCGAGCGGCCGCTGCCCCGATAGAAAAGCCGGGGCGGACTCCGGGAGACTGCCTTGTGGCCAGCTCACGACTCTGTCACCTCCACGAAGCCATTCGGTCAAACCGCTTTCCAGGAGATGATTGAGTCGCTTGGTGCGTAGCGGGTTGTATTCACCCAGGTAAAACGTCTTGGAGACATGACCGACATTCGCGGGTTCGTTCTTGCCCAATTCCAACAGCGAGCCCGTGGTACCGAGTTCCCGTGGGACAGCGGCTGCTTCGGCTGTGAACTCTCGCCGGTGTTGGCGCTCGATTTCCGCGTAGTCCCCAGTGCGTTCCCCGATGAGGTCGATATTCGCATGCACGCCGATCCCGAGGTCCAAGACGAGCAGTCCGAGCAATGCCCTGCGGGCCCAGCGAGCGTTTATGGAGGGCCAGACGACAAGCGCGACGATCACCAAGAGCAAGTTGATGACCAGATAGCCAGCGGGGCCGTTGAAGTAGACCTCTGGCGGATACACGTCCTGGAACCAGAACAGGGCGCCAACAAATATGATCAACAACGCCCAGAGACTGCGACGTCCTAGCTGTTTGGCGACGGCATCGTCGCAGCACAGTACTTGCATCCCTCGCCCTGCCAACAATGCGAGGCCCAAGACCATGAGGGCCCGGCTATCACCGGCGGGGAAGCGTGAAAAGTTGAAGGCGGGCAGGATCACATGGAGCGCAACCCGGCCAAAGAACTCCCAGCCGCAGGCCATGAGGAAGGCTCCGAGCGAAAAGACCCCCATGGCGGCCGTCCAAACGTCCCGTCTGCGCATGACGGCGATTGCCACCAACGGCAGGGCCAGGGCGCCGATGTAAATGCCTCTCATGGAAATATCGGTATTTGGGCCCGGCAGGGAGTAGGTGGTCACGAACTGGAAGAGGAGGTTCAGCAGGTGCTTGAACGATAAGTGGCCACCATGGAGCGCCTGCTCGAGGGACAAGGCATCGCCTCGGGTGAACTCGTCCTTGAAAGCAAGGATGGGTAGCCAATAGACTGACGCCAGCCCAACTGCCACCCCGCCTGCGGCCAGCCCCTTGAACAGGGTCGTACGCTGCGCTGAGGCTGGCTGCTTGGATTGCCTTACCAGGAAGATAGCCCACGCGAGGCCCCATGCGAGCGTCATGAAGACGACGGCCGGATAGCCGGAGACAATGAGCATATAGAGAACGAGTACTAACGCTGGCAAGGCGCCTTTGAGGCCCCTCGCGGTTCCCAGAATGGCTAGGAAGGTCCAGGGCATTAGCGCGTAAACGTTGAGGTAGCTGTAGTGCTGCATGTTGCCGAACAGAGCGCTCGAGAGCCCAAAGGACAAAGCTGCAACCATGCCACCTGCTCGGGATCGCCACAACGCGTAGCTCAGGGCATATGCCCCGATACTTCCTGCCAGGAGCAGTACGATGCCCTGTAGCTGAGAAGTGTAATGCGTGTAGCCAATCGTCAAGGAAAACAGCCAGGTTACCGGCGAATATAGGGGGTTCTGTGGATTGAGGAAGAAAGGGGTTCCTGCCCCCACGTAGGGGCACCAGAGGGGCCAGATGCCTGTACGGAGCGTATCGCTCGTGTAGACGAGCCAAGGGTAAAATTGGGAGGCGAAGTCCCAGTGAAAGATCCGGTGGGGGCCTAGATGATGGGTCCGAAAGATGAACGGGGCGAAGACAATGAGGAAAAGGGTGAACAGGGAGAGGACTGCCGGCAAATGGCGGCGGGCGAGTGATTTCACTGGTTTCTCGACCTTTTGCTGACCATTCCTGGCCACAAGACTGGGGGACTAACGGTGCCGGCGGGCATATGCTTGGTACATCTCATCGTCCACCTGCCAAATCAGCGTTTTAGCGATCGCGTTGCGGAGACGGTAAACCTCGCTTGAGATGCGTCACGAGAAGGCGCTCGTGGAGGGTGCCAGCCGATCGAGACAACGCATGGGATAATCGTCTCTGCCATCGACAGGCCCTGGGGATCATCGTGTTCAGGCTCCGGCACCTAACGGTCCCAGGCTAGCGTGTGACCAGCCTGTCGCGAAGTTTGCGTGCTGCCCTGAGGATATCCGAGCAACCCATACCGAGCGCCTTGAGCGGTCGATGAACGATCGGCATCCGTTTTACCAAGGTGTTGAGTTGATCGGCCAAACGATACCGCGGCGGTTTGACAAACTGTGTCGCCTCCAGGGGAATCCCAAGTAGATTCTTGAGCCGCTGATTCTCTTCCTGAATCCGTCCCAGTTCGATGTGGTCGCGCTGCAGGGCATCCAGGATCTGTGGCAACCATTGGCCCGCGTTGAGTTCCCGCTTCACCATCTCGAGCATGATGCGCGAGCGCTCCCAGTACATCTCCTTCTGATTGCGGGTCTCGGTGTCCATCGTGCCCGCGGTGACGCTATTGGAGCCGTCGAAGCGAATCCGGTAGGCGCATGTGAACTTGGGCAGGATCCCGGGCTTGTGGCGGCTAGCCAGCTTCAGCAAGAAGGCATAGTCTTCGTTGCGATCGAACCGCTCATCGAACATGACAGTTCCGGGTGCGACCGCATGGCGGTCCACAACGAACGAGTGGATGGGGATGAAGTTCCCCAGCCAGTGATCAGCGAAATTATACCCATTACGCTTGAATGGTGCGTAGATCTCGAAGATGTATAGGTTGCCTCGATCGTCTCGCTTGCAGTTGACCTGGTGCACATCCGAGTAAGCCCATGCCACGCCTTCAGTGCGGATGACATTGATCAACTCGGAGTAGTGCTCCGGATAGATGACGTCGTCGTCGTCCAGGAATGCCACGTATTGGCCGCGCGCCGCTTGGAGGCCCAAGTTGATGTTGCGAGCCCGCTGATCCTCCTGGGTGGGATTCTGGAGCAACGAGAGCCGCATCCCATCGTGTCGGTAGTGATCCAAAAGCTGCTCGAGTTCGGCATGATATAACTCGGAGGTACCCTGGTAGACTACCAAAACTTCGTAGGCGGCATAGTCCTGACCCAGTAGGCTGAAGAGCGTGGTGTCCAGGAAGTCGAGCCGACCGTCAATGGTTCTGATGACGACAGACAGCAGATCCTGATCGTATGGACCTTGACGGTGCGGGGCTCCCACCCATGTCAGGGCGAAGCAGTGCTGATACGTCTCGAAATGGGCCTCGCCGCGGGATCGAAGGAGATCCATGACCTCGCTCGTCAAGGGGAACTCATCCGTCGGAAGCGGCAATCGGATGGCATGATAGGCCTTCGTCTCGAACCCAGCGCTTTCGGTGAGCGCCGCGAACGAGTTTCGCGTAAAGAAGCGAAGGTGGGTTCGATCCAGGATACCAGCATCGGCGTACTCGAAGCGGTCCAACAGCAGGCTGCCCACTACGCCACCGTGACTGATGTTCGGGACGGTTACCAGCACCGAACCAAAGTGGGCATGGTATCGGCCGAGCTTTTCCAAGAAGCCCACCGGATCCACCAGGTGCTCGAGAACGTCGCACAAGAGCACCACGTCGTAAAACACGTCGCGGAACACGGGTTCCAGGGAGTCGTGCTCGAGGTCGAGTTCGAGAATTCGGTCGGCGTTGTCACGCAGCAGGAGGAGTGCCGCAGGCTCCTGGTCTACCGCCGTGACGTGGTGTCCCCGCTCACGGAGCGCGCGGCTCAATTGGCCGGGGCCTGCGCCCAGATCCAGGATGCGATCGCCCGGCCTTAGCTGGCTGAACACAAAGCCCGCGGTGGTATTGAGGTTTTCCAGGTTGACATGGTAGCTGTAACGGTGACTCATCGGACCTTACCAGCGAGGCGCAGTGAAGTGGAAGCCATGGTCGAAGTCCAGCTTCACTTTGGCCAACTTGAGGGGGGGGATTGGCCTGATACGGCGCGATACCAGGGACTTGAGTTCCTCGACGTCGAGCAATTCGCGTGCTTGATTGAGCTGATGGTGCGAAAAATAGCGGTTGCCAAACTTCAGGGCGAGCAAGTATCCGGAGATGACCATGTGCTTCCGCTCGAAGGAGCTGTCGCGCACCGTCCGGAAGACGTAGTGATGCACCAAGGCGTTTGGTACGGTGTAGCACGGGATGCCCTCAAGGCGGGCGCGCCACGAGAGGTCGACGTCCTCACAGTACATGAAGTAGGCGGGGTCGAAGCCCCCCAGCTGCCTGTAGACTGTGCTCGGGATCAGGAGCAGACACCCGCTGCACCAATCCGTCTCGAAGGTGGTTTTGTCGTACGGTTTGGGGTGCTCGATCGGAAACTGACGGCCCTCGAACAGGCCCCGGTCGCCCTTTTCATGGGCGAAGCTCACCAAGGCCTGGAGGGTATCCCGATGTAGAATGCTGTCCGGGTTCACGCACAGGTAGTAGTCACAGGCGGCCCCGCCGGCCTGTACCTCCTCGAAAAGCCGATTGTGGCCCCGGCCGAAGCCCACGTTTTCGCCGGATCCTGTCCACGCGATCCGATCGGTCGCACCCATCTCGACCAGCATGGCTTCCAACCGAGATAGATCACGGCCCTGATCGTTATCCAGGAAGGCAAGGCGCAGGGAGACGCCCTCGGCAAGCTCTTGTCGCAACAGGGAACTCACGCACCGGCGCAAGAGGTCGAAATCGGTCCGGTACAGAATAATCCCCGCGATTACGTGGCGCGTGTTGGTGGACAAAGTCGGCTTTCCCTCGTGAAGCTGGTCAATTGTGGGCTGATGGGCGGTCAGGACGTTGGCATGATAATAAAAGGACCCCGTTGCGAGCGTCAAGCGCGTGGCCTGGGGCCATTTCCCGCTAAAAAGGCGGCTTGACGACCGCTCGATGGGTTTGGCGGCTCCACGTCGCATCTAGGGGCGCGATCCCCGGGCCGTGGTAGGTCGACTCGACGGCGAAGTTGAAGAATTTCTCGTCGACCCAAGACTCCTCTCCATGCGGCAAAACGGCCAGATGCAAGGAAAACATGCCCGTGCCCAATCGCAGATCGGCTAATTGAAGGGTAATGGGGCCATTGGCCGCTCCATCGCCGAAGTCCGAGAGGGCCACCCGCTGCTCGTAGCAGCAGATTCCGTCCGCGCGCACGATCTGTGCCCGGATGTCCAGTTCGTGGCAAGAAAGGGGCGACTCCAGGTCAAATTCGAAGCTGATTGGCCCATGGCCTGGCAGGATGCCGCAATCGGTGCCGTGAGCGTCGAGGGCGCGCAGGTTCTTGATGGCCGCACGGCCATCTGGCACCAGAACGTCGTATTGCTGTTTGTTCTTCTCGATGGCTGCAGCCACCTGCTGAGAGTAGAACTCGAGGACCGTGTCGGTCTTGCCGAGAGCCCGGAGGTCGCCTTTATCCAGCCAGGCGGCACGCTGGCATAGGCCCTGGACGGTCGGAAGCACATGGGAGACAAAGACGATGGTCTTTCCCTGGTGCTTGAAGCGATGGATCTGATCGAAGCACTTCTGCTGAAAGGCGGCGTCGCCCACGGCGAGTACCTCGTCGATGACGAGGATGTCCGGATCCACGTGGATGGCGATGGAGAACGCCAGGCGCATGTACATGCCCGACGAGTAGGTTTTGACCGGGTTGTCGATGAAGGACTCGAGCTCGGCGAAGGCGACGATGCTGTCGAATTGCCGGTCGATTTCTCGGCGAGACAGGCCGAGGATGGCCCCGTTTAGATAGGTGTTCTCGCGGCCCGAGAAATCGGGGTGAAAGCCCGCGCCCAGCTCCAACAAGGCCGAGACACGTCCCTTGACCCCCATCCCCCCACGGGTCGGCTTTGAGATTCCCGTGATGAGCTTAAGAAGCGTGCTCTTGCCTGAGCCGTTGCTGCCGATGATGCCGAAGGTTTCACCCTGCTCGATGTCGAAGGAGACGTCCTTGAGCGCCCAAAACGCGCTGTCTGCTGCGTTGATCCGGCGGCCTGGCACGAAGGTCTGGACGAGGGCCTCTTTGAGGGTGCGTGGACGCCCTGCGTGGGAGTCGAAGCGTTTCCAAACGTTGGCAATCTGGATGACGGCCATGGCTAGACGGACTCCGCAAAGGTGAACTTCTTGGCGTAGAAGACGGCGTAGCCGACCAGGAGCAAGGCCAGCCCCGTAAGGGTGCAGGCCAGCAGGTGGGCGCCAGAAGGGGGCAAGCCTTCGAAAAAGATGCGCTGGTAGCTGGTCATTAGGGGCGCCATGGGGTTGGCGTAGAACAGGAAGTTGAAGTGGGCGGGAATCTGCTTGGCCGGATAAATGACCGGAGTGAGGTAGAACCATGCGAGAAGCAGAGGGCCCAGGAGTTGCTCGATGTCCCGGAAGAAGGTGTTGAGGGTACAGAGGATCAACGAAAGGCCCAGGGTCAACAGGAACTGGACCGCGATCAGGACTGGCAGGAAGAGCAGGTTCATCGTCAGGGGCACGTGCACCATGGCCATGAACATCAGCAGGATCGGCAGGGAGAACAGGAAGTTGACTAGGTTGGTCGTGATGTTGACCAAGGGCAGGATCTCGAGCGGGAAGTAGACCTTCTTGATCAGGTTGCCGTTGGCGACGATGGTCGAAGTGGCGTTGGTGATGGAAGTGGAGAACCAGGTCCAGGGCAGAAGGCCGCAAAACAGGAACAGCGAGTAGTTCGGGATATTGATGCGCATGTACACCGAGAATACCAGGGAGTACACCACCATCATCAACAAGGGGTTGAGGAGGCTCCATAGGAAGCCTAGTGCCGAGCCCTTGTATCGGGCTCGAACCTCGCGGCTGACCAGGCCGGTGAACATCTCGCGGTAGCGAAACAGTTCGCGGGATTTATTCTGAACTTTGGTGACGATCAAGGCAGCCGCCCATATATTGATTGCAAGCCGGGTTTGGCCATTATAGCGCTCGAGCAAGGCGGGGTCAACGTTGGAGCCTCCTGCTCGATGGGCGAGCGCTGTCCGGCGGGGCTCGCGGCGCTGGTCGCGCCCATGTTCCCCCTTGAGGCGTGGAGCGAAGGACGCACATCCGGTCCAACAGGGCATCGTTCCTGACTGACAAGAGTTCGTCGGCCGTATTATACTGGGGGCAGCCCCCCCCGTCGCCTCGGCAATGGTCATGAGGAGTTCCGTGAACCAACGTCCCCGCGTCAGCCTGATCACCGTCAATCTGGACGGCCGGGCCCATCTCGAGGTGTTGCTCGAGTCCGTCGCCCGCCAAACCTATCCAGCTGATCGGATCGAGGTCTTGGTGGTCGACAATGGCTCGACCGACGGCACAGTCGAGTTCCTGAAACAGCGCTACCCCGACGTTCGGGTCCTGCGCAACGAGACCAACATGGGCTTTGCGAGGCCCAATAATCAGGCGGCCGCGATCGCCGAAGGCGAGTTTCTGGCACTGGTCAACAACGACATGCGGTTGGCCGATGACTGGGTGGAGACCATGGTGGACTTCATCGAGGCGGCGGGATCCGACGTCGCGTGCGTGGGATCGCGCATCCTCAACTGGGACGGAAGCCGGGTCGATTTCATCCGCGGCACGATGGCCTTCAACGGCATGGGCTTCCAGCCAGGATATGACCTGCCCGTCGATGCCGCGGAGGCCGGCGATTACCCGAAGGAATTGCTGTTCGCCTGCGGTGGGGCCATGGTCATCCGTCGGTCAGTCTACCTGGACGTCGGGGGATTGGACGAGGACTACTTTGCCTACTATGAGGACGTGGACCTGGGCTGGCGCCTCTGGGTGCTCGGTTACCGTGTCTTGTTCTGCCCAGAGGCGGTGGTCCGTCACCGTCACAACGGGACATCGAGCCGCTTTGCGGCTAGCAAAAAGGTGGCGCTCTTCGAGCGCAACGCCATGCTCTCGGTCCTCAAGAATTACGAGGACGCGACCCTGCGTCAAGTTTGGCCGGCCACGCTACTGCTCGCTTTCAAGCGACTCGCGGTTCGTTCGGGCATCGATCGCGAGGCATATCGATTCGCCCCCGCGCTCGCTCGACCCGCACCGGTGGGATCCGGAGGGCTGCGCAAGCTGGCTTCCAGCCTCAGACGCAATGGTCTCAAGGCGACCGCCAAGAAGGTCCTCGTCCAGTTCGCCAAGAAGGTGCTCGTCAGGTGGGGGGGCGGTGGTTACGAAGAGGCCGCCACCCCCATTCTGCGCGAGGCCTACGCCACGGTGGTGGGCATGGAGGACATCATCGACGCCTTGCCCCGGGTGCGCGTAAAGCGGGCGGACATCCAGGCGCGGCGCCGGCGTTCGGACGCGGAGGTGTTCCGGCGCTTTGGAGACGCCCTTACCCCCGTCGAGGGCCGAGGAGGCTATCCGGACAGCCATGCGCTCATTACGGCCGAACTCGGTCTGGAGACGCTCTTTGGCGGGCTTGCCGCACCTCAAGGAGCAGATCGATGACCAGGGTCCTCATCGTCACGCATGACGTGGTGGGCGTCCGGATGGCGGGCCCCGCCATCCGGTGCGTCGAACTCGCCCGCCAGCTCTCCGAGGCATGCGAGGTGACAGTCACGAGCCTCATGCCGCTGGATGGGGCCATCGAGGCGCCCTTCAAGGTGGTTTCTTTTGAGGATGACCCCCGGCGCCTCCGCGCCCTGGCTGAGGACTCGGACGTCCTGGTGTTGCAAGGGCTGATGCCGCGACGCTTCCCGTTCCTCTTAGAGCTTGGAAAGTACCTGGTGATGGATCTTTATGATCCCTTTCTCTTTGAGAGTTATCCCCATCTACTTTCCTTGCCTCATGAGGGTAAGAGCGACTTCCTGGAGTTCTGGGACACGATGAACGAGCAGATGGAGGTCGCCGACTTCTCAATCTGCGCGAGCGAGCGACAGCGCGACATGTGGATCGGTCGCTACTGTGCCCTCGGCAGGCTAACGCCGGTGCAATTCGATGCGGACCCCTCCTTCCGCCACCTGATCGATCTGGTGCCCTTTGGGGTCTCGGATGAGCCCCCTCGGCACGAGCGACCAGTCCTCAAGGGCGTGGTGCCCGGCATTGAGGAAAACGACAAGGTGATCCTCTGGGGCGGCGGGATCTGGAACTGGTTCGATCCCCTGACGTTGATCCGGGCCGTGGGGCAAATAGCCGAGAGGCGTCAGGACGTCAAGCTCTACTTTCTCGGGGTCAAGCATCCCAATCCCGAGATCCCTGAGATGGCCATGGCCGCTCAGGCAGTACAATTGGCCGAAGAGTTGGGCCTCAAGGAACGCTACGTCTTCTTCAACCATGACTGGGTGCCTTACACCGACCGTCAGAACTACCTGGCCGAGGCGGACATCGGCGTCTCGTCGCACTTCGATTCCGTCGAGACTCGATTCTCCTTCCGGACGCGCGTGCTCGACTACCTGTGGGCTGGCTTGCCGGTAGTCTCGACCGAGGGGGACGCCATGGCCGAGTTGGTCGCCAGCCGCGGGCTCGGGATGGTCACGCGCTACGGATCGGTGGACGATTGGGTCGTGGCCCTGACGAGAGTGCTCGACGACGCATCCTTCCAACAGTCGGCTAGGGCAAACGTCCGGGCCGTCGCAGACGAATACCGGTGGTCGCAGGTGGCAGCCCCCCTGCGCCACTATTGCGAGGCGCCGTATCGGTCGGCACGGTCGTACTGGTCGGTGTCCTTGACCTATAATCGGGGGACGGCACTCTCACGGGCCCGTAAACTTGTGGGCAAGACCTTGAAGGTTTTGGAAAATGACGGGATCGGCGGGGTGCTAGACAAGGGCGTGAGGTTCGTCGGACGTCGCATGTCCTTGAGACCCCGAGTCCAATGATGAAAGCAATGGATACGACGCACAACCTCAAGGCCTCTTCTCTCGCTCGGTACGAGGGCGAGCCATCCGAACATGGTAGTCGGACCGCATGGGTGCTGTTCGCCGTACTTGCCTTTCTGCTGGTTAAACAATTGGCATGGTTGGCGGTGATCCCCATTTGGCAAACGCCCGATGAGCCGGCCCACTTCCAGTACGTCCAGTACCTCGCTGAGACGGGGAGGGTGCCCGTCTTCAACCCGGAACGTCCGCCAAACGTCTCTTCTGCCGAGGTCAACCACACGGAAGTGAACGGGAGCCTGAACCACCTCGCTTTCCATCCGGAGAACCGGCCGCTCTTCACGACATCGACCTTGGGGCCCGCCGAAGAGGCCCTGGCGAAAATGACCCGTGCTGACCGCCTGAGCGATGGCAACTCATCGGCCGCTCCCTATCCGCCCGGCTACTACTATCCAGCAGCCTTCGCCTATCGCCTCTTCGGGGGTGACACCGTTCTAGCGCGCGTTTTTGCCGTACGAGCCTTGTCGATCCTGTACGTCCTGGTGACTGCGTGGGCCGCCTTCCGAGTGGCCGGCATGCTGTGGTCAAGCTTGCTGGTCCGAGCCTCCTTCGCCTTGCTGGTAGGCTTGCAGCCCATGTTGTCCATGAGCGGTGTGTCGGTGAACAACGATGCCATGCTCGTCGCGTGCGGTAGTCTCGTCGCGCTAGGATTGGCCATCGTCTGGAAACACGGTGCCTCGTGGAGGATGGGGATGGCGCTCGGGATCGTGGCTGGCGTCGGCATGCTCACCAAGCCGCAGATGTTGCCCTTGGTCGTGATCGTGCCTGTCGCCGCTCTGGCGGGCACGGTGGCCCGACGTGAGGGCATAGGGCGGCTCATGGGTTTCTTGGCAGGGTACGCCGCCCTCCTGACCGGAGCTTATCTTCCCTGGATCTTGTTCTGCAAGGCCGTGTATGGGGCATGGATGCCGTCGTTGCTCGGGCTGACGACGGCCCCCGGCCTGTCCTTGTGGGAATATGCATGGCAATGGCTCCTTCAGCCGGGGCTGTCTCGGACCCACGTCCTTTGGGTGGTCCAGTTCTGGGGCTCCTTCGGATGGCTTGATACGGTGGTCGAAGATCCTGCCTATCGCCTCGTAACGCTCTTTATGGTCGTGGGGGCCATCGGAGCCTGGCGGTGGATCAAGTCGAGCCAAACGGAGGGGCGTGCCCTCTTGCTGGGGGCCGGTACTGTTTCTCTTGCATTCTTGGCGTTTCTCTATCTAGCAGAGTATCAGGTTGTCAATCGCACTGGCATCCCAATGCTTCAAGGGCGCTACTGGCTGCCAGTGCTGGTGCCGACCATGTTGACAGTGTTCGCCGGGTGCCTTTACCTGGCCCCCACGGGCAAGGACCGATGGACCGCGGCGGCGATCGCCCTTGGAGCCCTTTGCCTGAATCTCGCCTGCTGGCTTCGTCTGATTGAGCGCTATTATGTCTAAAGTGTGGACATGGGCTTGGAGGCTTGGAGTCGGCTTCTTTATCGGCCTGACGCTGTTTTATGCGATCCGGATTTGTGTCGGGCTCCAGCAGCGGGACCTGTACTGGTTACGTGCGACGCCTACCAACGCCTCGCTCGTCATGCGCATGGGGCAATACAAGCCCCCTGCTCTGAAGCCGCCCTTCAATACCATCATCCTGGTGGCGTTTCCGACGCTCACCTTGGTGGGAATGGGAGCATTGGCCTGGTCGGTACGCAAGGTTGCCCGCCATGGACGGGATAGCTTGGCATGAGTGAGCGGGGCTAATATGGAAGCTCGAGTGCCAGCAATGAGCCAGGCTTTGCAAGGGTTGCCTGCAGCCTTGGAGGACAGTGCGGCCGTCGGTACGCGCCTATTATTGGTCGTGCCGGCCTACAACGAGGCAGCCAACATCGTCCGAGTGGTCGGAGATCTCGCTACGCAACTGCCGGAGGCAACGATCCTCGTGGTCAACGATGGCTCGTCCGACGAGACGTCGCGCCTGGCGCGGAGGACCGGCCAGTGCACGGTGGTGGATCTACCCTGCAACTTGGGCATTGGTGGCGCGGTTCAGACGGGATTCAAGTTCGCCACTCGCCGTGGCTTCGAGGTAGTCGTTCAGGTCGACGGAGACGGGCAGCACAAGGCCGAGGAGATACGTGGCCTCGTCAGAGCCCTCGAGGCGGGGCGCTATGACATGGTGATCGGCTCCCGTTTCCTGGGGATCGACTCGTTTCGATCGACGGCCCTGCGCCGGATCGGCATCCGACTGTTCGCGGTCGTCAATTCGCTGGCGATTCGGCAGCCGATCACAGACAACACCTCAGGCTTCAGGGCCTATGGCCGCGAGGCGATTGCTTTCTTGGCCAAACACTATCCGGTCGACTATCCCGAGCCCGAGGCCGTCATATTGCTTGGCCGAAATGGCTTCCGGATCAAGGAGATTCCGGTGGCCATGGAGGAGCGGCAGGGCGGACATTCCTCCATCCACGGCTTAAAGTCCGCCTACTACATGATCAAGGTGCTACTGGCCATCGGGCTGAACATGGTGCGGCCCCCCCTTCGGAACGGGAGGTCCTGAGGCATGGATGTCCAAATCTTCCGCATCCAGGTCGTGGCCGTCCTGGGCAGCCTCGTGATGCTGGCGACGATCTTTCACCTCCTTCGGGGCAAGCAGTTACGCGAGGAGTACGCGCTGCTCTGGTTGGGTATTGGGGGAGCCTTTCTCGTCCTGTCGCTGTGGCGGGATCTGTTGACGCGCATCTCCCATGCGCTGGGCGTGGCCTATCCTCCGGCGGCTCTTTTCCTCATTCTCATCATGGGGGTGTACTTACTCCTCTTGCACTATTCGCTGGTCATCAGCAAGCTGGCCGACAAAAACCGCGAGCTTGCCCAGGAGCTCGGGCTGTTGCGACTGGAGTTCGAGGCGCTGCGCGAGGCAGATCGGGAGGAGGCCACACGGTGAGTCCCAAGGTCTCGATCATCGTCCTCAACTATAACGGCCTGGACTTTCTGAAGGAGTGCCTGAACTCGATCGAGTCCCAGACTTACAGGGACTTCGAGCTGCTTGTGGTGGACAACGCCTCGGCGGATGGCTCATGGGAGATCGCGCGGGACTGGTGCGCAGCGCACGGGCATGCAGCTATTCGCAACGAGCAGAATCTCGGCTATTCCGAGGGCAACAACGTCGGCATTCGACAGGCCAAGGGCGATTGGGTGCTCGTCCTCAACAACGACACGGTCGTTGAGGCAAGCTGGCTATCGGAGTTGATGTCCGCCGTCGAGGTTTACCCGGACTGCGATATGTTCGCCTCTCAGATCCGCTCCTACGATCAACCGGAAGTGTTGGACACCGTCGGGATCATCGTCTACCGGGACGGTATGTCGCGGGGATTGGGCCGGCTCGAGCCGGTAGAGCGCTATCAGGAGCCTCGCGAGGTCTTCGCGCCGAGCGGTTGCGCGGGCTTGTACCGGCGGAGCGTCCTCGTGAAGGTCGGCATGTTCCCTGCCGACTTCTTTGCCTATTGCGAGGACATGGATCTCGGCATGCGCATCCGCCTTGCCGGTGGCCGCTGCTGGTACGTCCCGACGGCCATCGTCTATCACCACTATTCGGCAAGTTCCGGAAAGTACTCGGCCTTCAAAGCCTATCTGGTCGAGCGTAACCACCTTTACCTCCGGATGCGCCTCTTTCCCTGGCGTATGATCTTGGCGAGCCCCTTCTACTCGTTCTTTCGCTATGGCTTGCAGGCCTATAGTGTCCTGGCAGGTCGTGGGGCGGCAGGCGAGTATGCCAAAACGGCCCCTGCCACTGGCCTCATCGCCATCCTCTTGAAGGCTTATGGCCATTTCGTGTGCCACCTACCCCGACTCATGCGCCAACGGCGAGAGATCCGGCGCTTCCGTAAGGTGAAGAGCGCCGAGGTATCCGCATGGTTCGATCGTTTCGCGATTACTGCTCAGGAGCTCGCGCTGAAAAAATGAGCAACCGATCGCTCAAGCTCCTGCTACAACTGGCCGTCAGTCTGGCCGCCCTATTCATCCTCATGCGGATGGGTAGTCCCGCGCAGGCTCTCTCGGTCTTGCTAATGACCAGGCTGCCCGAGATCCTGACGGCGATCGGTCTCTGGGGATTGATTCAGATCCTCAACATCCTCAAGTGGCAATGGGTCAACGGGCTCCAGGGCGTCAAGGTGCCTTTCGGTCCCCTTTCGAGCGCCTATCTGGTCGGGATGTTCTTCAACACCTTCCTGCCCTCGAGCTTCGGCGGCGACGCGGTTCGTGCCTACAAGCTCGCGCGGTACTCGGGAGCGACTGGGCTGTCTGTCGGATCGGTGGTCATCGATAGATTCCTGGCCCTGCACTCGCTCCTGGTGGTCTCGGCCGTCGCCATGGCCTTTGCGCCCGAGATGCGTGCGGTCGTCTCCTGGCAGATGATCGCCGTTGCCCTCATCGTCGGGAGCTTGCCATTCGCGCTGCCCAGATTCTTGGGGCTGCCGCGCTTTGCCACTTGGCGCGAGCGGAACGCCTGGCTGCAGCGCACCGTCGACCTGTTGGGAGCGCCCGGTGTGCCCGGTCGGGTGGCCGTCATTTGGGGCCTCGCGGTCTTCACCCAATACCTCAACGCGGTGATGCACTATTTCCTGATCCTCGCCATCGGAAAGGCCATCTCCCTGACTTACGTACTGGCCTTCGTTCCGGTCATGGTCCTCTTAAGCAGCTTACCGCTTTCGGTCAATGGGCTGGGCATCCGGGAGGGCACGCTCGTCCTATTCCTCGGCAAGATCGGGATCGGAGCTCCCGAGGCCCTGGCCGTCGGGATCCTGAGCCTAGCGATGCTCCTAATCGTGGGGGCGCTCGGTGCATTGGTCTATCTGGTCGAGGGCGTGAGCATGCGCTCGGTTCGCCCCTCGATGCAGGAGTGAGCGATGATCCGAGTCTTGGTCCTGACGGACGATCGCCTTGGCACCCGCATGGCCGGACCCGCCATCCGGGCCTGCGAGCTGGTGCGGCACCTGCGGAATGCGGTGGCGGCGGAGCTGGTGAGCCTGCAGGCCGTCGAGCCCGGATGGGATCCCGGCTTCCCGGTAACAGGCGGCGTGACGGGCGGAAAGCTAGTTGCCTTGGCCCGGGGCTTTGACGTCCTGGTGGCGGGTGGCTTCGTATTCGCGCAGCATCCCGAGCTCTTTCGGCTTGGCAAGCATACGGTGCTCGACCTTTACGACCCTATGCTCCTCGAGGAGCTCGCCGGCACCGCGGGCGGGACGCTCGATCGGATGCTGTATGCGGAGCACCACCGATACCTTGCCGACCAGATGCGGGTGGCTGACTTCATGATTTGCGCGAGCGAGCGCCAGCGTGACTACTGGTTGGGTCGCCTATGCGCGCTGGGACGCCTCGGTCCCGAGGCCTTCACCGACGATCCGAGCGCCCGTCGCCTGCTCGGCGTGGTGCCGTTCGGCCTGCCGACCCATCCGCCGGTGCCGGGACGTAAGCGAATAAAGGGCATCCTAACCGGCGTCGCCGAGTCCGATCGCGTCCTCCTCTGGGGCGGCGGGATCTGGGATTGGCTTGATCCCCTGACGCCCATCCGAGCCATGTCGCAGCGTTCCGACTCCGATCTCAAGCTCGTCTTTGCGGGCACCCAATCCCCCAATCCCACCACCCCCCCGATGGCGATGGCCCTCCGGGCCCGCGAACTAGCGGCCGAGCTGGGAGTGCTGGGAAGTAAAGTGTTCTTTCTGGATGAATGGGTCCCCTACGAGGAGCGCGGGAGCCTGCTCTTGGAGGCAGATGGCGGTTTTTCGGCTCACCTGGAGCACCTGGAGACTCGATTCTCGTTCCGCACTCGTATCCTGGACTACCTCTGGGCCGGCCTGCCCGTCTTGACTTCCACGGGGGACGCCATGGGCGATCTGGTAGAGGGTAAGGGATTGGGGTTGGCAATGGAACCCGGAGACGTCGCGGGCTGGCTGAACGCCTTCAATCGTTTTTCCGATCAGGAGTGGCAGCTAACGCGAGCGGAGCGGGTACGGACCATCGCTCCTACTTTGAACTGGGAGCGGGCTATCGGGCCTCTGGTGGTCTACTGCACGGCACCCTATACGACCGCACGCCCCATCGCGACATCGTCACCCCTGGCTCGTGGCCCTTTCTCGCTTGCCACCAAGGCACTACTCGCCCTGCAAAGCGAGGGCTGGCCGGGCCTTCGCGCACGAGGGGCCCGCTACCTGGCGCGCCGCAAGGCCTCTGGGGGGACGCATGGCTAGCCTAGGCGTCGTGGTGGTGACCTGGAATTCGGCCTCGACGCTAGAAGCGTGCCTGGCATCGGTGCCAGCCTGCATACCGCTCGTGGTCGTGGACAATGCCTCCACCGATGAGTCTGTCGAGGTGGCGCGCGCGACGCGGCCAGATGCCCAGATCGTCACGCTGGAGCGAAACGTAGGCTTTGGGGCCGCGTGCAACCTTGGCGCCCGGCAACTCGGCGAAGGCGATGTAATGCTCTTGAATCCCGACGCCATTCTAGACGCCGGGACCATCGCGCACCTGGCGTCAGCCCTGGATCAGGATCCAACTATGGGGATCGTCGGACCGCTGATCACCGATCATCGCGGCCGCCTGGAACTCTCGTGGGGTGAGGACCCGACTCTCTTGTCGGAATGGCGCCGCCAGCGCGAACACCGCCGGCCTCCCGTCCTCGCGACGCTCGGGCCGCAGCGGGTGGATTGGGTTACCGGGGCGTGTTGCTTGATTCGTCGGGTGGCCTGGGAGGCCGTTTCGGGCTTCGACGAGCGCTATTTCCTGTACTTCGAGGATCTCGACCTCTGCCGCCGGGTCCGAGAGCATGGCTTTGGCATCCAGTTCGATCCCAGGGCCGTCGCCCGTCATGTTCGGGGCGTGAGTGCGGCGGTACTGGGGGCAAACAAGGCCCGTCGCTATCGCGCGAGCCAGCTCCAGTACTACCGGCGCTACGCCTCGCGCACCTCGTGGCTCGCCCTGCGACTCTATTTGGCGTTGAAGTTCCTCCTATTGGCCGCTCGTACGCCGCGGGAGGCGAGGGTCTATGCTGAGATCGTCCGAATGGCGTTGGTTGGCGGAGAGCACTCAGGCATGTCAGAAGTCGTCCGCCCTGAAGGGTCGGATCAACGCTTGCCTCGTTAGTCACGGTCAGCCGCCGGGCACGGATAAGCAGCGCCGTTTCCGCGTGAAGACGTCGCGCTCGTGCCTCCGGAGAGCCCGAAATGACGCGCCTCCAAGACGTCGGGACGCGGCTTGAGGAAGGGTGGAGCGACTGCTTTAATGGGTGGGTCGCACCCACTTGGAGGGACCATCGATGCATGTGCTCGTTACGGGCGGGGCAGGATTCATCGGATCGCACTCGGTGCAGGCTTTGCTGGAGGCGGGCTGCAAGGTCCGGGTGCTGGACGATTTCAGCACCGGCAAGCCCGAAAACCTGGAAGCCGTGGATGCCGGGCCCTTCGAGGTCGTCACGGCCGACGTTCGCGACGAGGTTGACTTGACGGCGGCCATGCAGGGAATCGAGGCCGTGCTACACCTTGCAGCCGTCGTATCCGTTCCTATTTCGATCGAGAACACCACCTTTGCCCACGCGGTAAATGCCACCGGCACCCTCAACGTGCTGGAGGCCGCGCGCCGCGCAGGCGTCCGCCGGGTGGTCTATGCGAGCTCCGCGGCGGTCTATGGCACCGATGCTGCCCCGCCGGTCACTGAGTCGACTCCCCTGCTGCCGTCGTCGCCTTATGGCAGCCAGAAGCGCTACAACGAAGAGACCGGTCGCCTGGTATTTGCGCTGCACGGCCTTGAGACCATCGGCCTGCGTTACTTCAACATCTATGGTCCGCGCCAGGATCCGGCCTCGCCCTATTCGGGCGTGCTGTCCATCTTCATCGACCGCCTGGTGCGGGAGTTACCGGTCCAGATCCATGGCGACGGCCTACAATCGCGGGACTTCGTTTCCGTGCGCGACGTGGCCCGGGCGAACCTGCTGGCCTTGACGGCCACCTGCGGCTTCGGCTCCGCCTTCAACGTCGGGACCGGCCGCCAGACCTCTGTGCTTGAGGCCTACCGCGCGATTGCGCGGGAGCTTGGCAGCGATCGCCCCCCAGAGTTCGGGCCGGCACGTCCCGGGGACATCCGCCATTCCCTGGCTGATGCGGGCTTGATCCGAGCGGTCCTGGGCTGGACCTTTGAAGTTCCATTCGAACAGGGCATCGCCGAGACCATAGCATGGTGCCGGGGAACCGGGGCGGCGCTGGCTCGGCCCTGACCTAGACGCCCACAAGTTGAGGCCCTGCGTCACATCCGCAGGGCCTCGAGTCTACTTAATAGTGGTGCCGATCCGCTCGGCGACTTTTTCGAATCCCAGGCGCTGCCGAATCAGGTAGAGCGGGCGGCGTTTGGACTCGTTGTAAATGCGGCCCACATATTCGCCGATGACCCCGAGGGTCATAAGTTGGACCCCGCCTAAAAACAGAATAGTGACCATCAGGGACGGGTAGCCTGGCACTCCGTTCCCATTCAGGAGCGTGTTCACCAGGAAGCAGAGGCCGTAGACAAAGGCGAACATGGCAACTAGGAAGCCGACGTAGGTTGCGACCTGAAGCGGAATAAAGCTGAACGAGGTGATGCCCTCGATGGCGAAGTTCCACAGCTTCCAGTAGTTGAACTTGCTCTTGCCAGCAAAGCGTGGCTCACGGTGGTACGGGACGCTTGTCTGACGGAATCCGACCCAACTGAAAAGGCCCTTCATGAATCGGTGCTGTTCGCGAAGCTGGCGGAGGGCATCCACCACCGGGCGGCTCATCAGGCGGAAGTCACCGGTGTCCGGGGGAATCGGGATGGGCGACAGCTTATGAATGACGCGGTAGAAGAGCAGCGCGGTCAGCTTCTTCATGGGGGTCTCGCCATCCCGCGTCAGCCGGGTCGCGTAGGCCACGTCGTAGCCTTCCTGCCATTTGGCGATGAGCTCCAAGATCACTTCAGGCGGATCCTGCAGGTCGGCATCGATAGGGATCACTGCGTCACCGCAGGCATAGTCGATGCCGGCGGTCATGGCCGCTTCCTTGCCGAAGTTGCGCGACAAATCGATGACTTTGACCCGCGCGTCCACCGTATGCAGCTCCTGAAGCTGAGACAGCGTATCATCTCGGCTGCCATCATTGACGCAAATGATCTCGTAGCTCATACCTGTACGGTCAAGTACAGCGGTGATGCGGGCGTAGAATTCGCCTATCATCGCGCTCTCGTTATGCATTGGCACGATGAGGGATAGGGTCGGATTGCCATCGGGGGCCGTCATCGAAATGGACCTCTCAGTCTGCAGGGCGAAGTCGAGTGTCGTCGGCGTGGTCATGTCCAGGCCGAACTTAGGCATGGGCAACTACCAACAGGCCGGAGCGATCCATTGGATCCACATATCGCCGCCTGCCCAAACTTCTACCTCCCTGGCAAATTTTAGCGCTCGGGGCGTCCTTTACGGTCGCCGAAGTAAGGAAGTCGCTCAAGGTGAAGGGTCGCCATCACTCGGCCTTGGACGTTGGATGGCCGCCTATCACAGCAAGGGAGAGCTTTTGTATTGTAGCACTATACGCCAAGATCCTTGATGGGGTTGCTTCCAGCTGATTTTTTGCGCCTTGCCCGCTCAGTAGTACAGTGCGAGGCGCTTTGGTAAGATGTAGCGTCTGCGTTGTCGTTCATTCCAAGGAGGGGCGCTTGTTGATTTCGGTTGTCGTGCCCATCTACAACGAAGCTCCAATCATCTCCGAACTGCACCGCCGCCTGACGTCGGCGCTGCGGAGCCTGCCGGATGCCTACGAACTGGTCTTCGTGAATGACGGCAGCGCGGACGCCTCCCCCGACATGCTTCGGGCCCTCGTGGTGAGTGATTCGCATGCCCGCCTAATCAACCTGTCCCGCAACTTCGGTCACCAGATTGCCATCACGGCCGGTATGGACCACGCTCGAGGCGACGCGGTGGTGGTCATTGACGCCGATCTACAGGATCCCCCTGAGATGATCCCCGAGCTCGTGGCCAAGTGGCGCGAAGGATATGACGTTGTCTATGCCGTTCGCGAGAAGCGCGTAGGCGAGAGTGTATTCAAGCGGGCGACTGCCGCGGCGTTCTACCGCCTCATTACCCGGATCACCAACGTGGACATCCCAGTGGATACGGGTGATTTCCGCCTAATGAGCCGCCGAGCCGTCGAGGCCTTGAAGAAGGTCCGGGAGCGGCATCGCTTCATCCGGGGATTGGTCGCATGGCTCGGCTTCAAGCAAACGGGAGTCCGCTTCGTTCGCCAGGAGCGCTACGCGGGCTCGACCAAGTATCCGCTGAAGAAGATGCTCAAGTTCGCCTTCGACGGTATCACGAGCTTCTCGTTCATGCCCCTACAAATGGCGACGTACCTGGGCTTCTTCGTATCGGTTGTCAGCTTCCTGGGCATTCTGTACGTCGTGTACCTGCGCATCTTCACGCAGGAGACCATCATCGGTTGGGCCTCGCTGATGGCGGCCATCCTGTTCCTCGGCGGCGTCCAACTCATTACGCTTGGCATCATCGGCGAGTACATCGGGCGCATCTACGACGAGGCAAAGGCCCGCCCCCTTTACTTCACTCAAGAGGTTCTCGGGTTCGAACGGGAAGTCACGTCCGGCTAATCAGCGGCCCTTGAAGACGAACCGCTCGTAGAGCAGGAAGTTGGCAATCGCCGCCAGAGCGATGCCAAGCACTGCATTGGGCAGGTAATGTATCCCGGCCTGCCGAAGCAGCGTGAAGAGCAGAGTGCGGCCAGTGAGCGTCATGGCGATCGCCCCATGAAAAGCGAACAGCCCCCGCCACAGCGGGACTTGGGGCGCGTTGCGCCAGACCCAGTGCCTGCACAGCGCAAATTGGAACAGCGCGCTCAGTTCGATTGCTACCAGGTTGGCGAGGTCTTCCTTCCAGCCTCCGCGCAGTCCCATCACCCCGACCAAGCCATGGAGCAGGAGCAGGTTTACGAGGGCTGAGCTGCCGCCCGAGACCAAGAAGCGGCCAATCTTGGCGATAAGCGGGCTCTCCGTCAACTTTGGCACCGTCATGTTGGGCATTTGCGTAGTCTAGCCCCAGCGGGCATCCTGATCAAGGCGCTTGCGCCCTGAATCGCCGCCGCCGTCCTCGGAACGATCGGCCTAAAAGCGTCACAGGATATCGCTTTCGGCTACTTTGCTCTATAATTTTAACGCCTTGTCATATTAGAGGAAGCCCATGCGTCTGTCCGTCGTCATTCCGGTCTACAACGAAATGAAGACTCTCTCCGAGATTCTGAGCCGGGTGGAGGCGGTCCCCCTCGACAAGGAGATCATCCTGGTCGACGACGGGTCCAAGGACGGCTCGCGGGACTTTCTCGACGGCCTGCGCGGTAAGCCTGGCTACGTGATCGTCTTCCAGCCCCACAACATGGGGAAGGGAGCTGCCTTGCGCGCCGGCTTCCAGCATGCGACCGGGGACGTCGTCATCGTCCAGGATGCCGATCTCGAGTACGATCCGGCGGACTATCCACAGCTCCTGCAGCCCATCTTGGACAACAAGGCGGACGTAGTCTACGGATCCCGCTTCCTGGGCGGGCCGCACCGGGTCCTATATTTCTGGCACTCGGTGGCCAACGGCATCCTGACGCTTCTCTCCAACATGCTGACCAACATAAACCTCACGGACATGGAGACCTGCTACAAGGTGTTCCGCCGGGAGGTGATTCAGGGGTTGCCACTCGAGTCCAAGCGCTTCGGCTTCGAACCCGAGGTGACGGTCAAGATTGCCAAGGCCGGCTATCGGATCTTCGAGGTGCCGATTAGCTACAATGGTCGCACCTACGAAGAAGGCAAGCACATCGGCCTCAAGGACGCCTTCGAGGCTATCTGGGTACTTTTCAAGTACCGCTTTTTGGATCGGACGACGATCCAGAGACAGGAATTGCGTACCATCGTTCCGGTCGCCGGAGCGACGGAACGTTCAGAGTTCGTGAAGGAAACCAGCTAACAACGTTCTACGTCTTAGCTAAGGGCCGCAACGGCTCGACAGGATAGGGTTACAGACGGGGATTCCCCGCAACTGAGGACGAAAAGTAGATGAAAGGTCTGATCCTGAGCGGTGGCAAGGGCACGCGCCTGCGCCCCATCACCCACACGGCGGCAAAGCAGCTCGTGCCGGTCGCCAACAAGCCCATTCTCTTCTACGCCATCGAGGCGATGAAGGAGGCGGGCATCGAGGACATCGGCATCATCATCGGCGAGACCGGGGCCGAGGTCCGTGCGGCGGTGGGCGACGGCAGCCGCTGGGGCGTCAAGATCACCTACCTTCCCCAGGAGGCCCCCCTTGGCCTGGCGCACGCCGTCAAGATCTCGGAAGAGTTCATGGCGGGCGAGCCTTTCGTCATGTACCTGGGCGACAACCTCATCCGCGGCGGCATCAAGAGCTTCGTCGACGAGTTCAACGCCAAGAAGCCCGACGCTCAGATCCTGCTTGCCAAGGTACCCAACCCCAACCAGTTCGGCGTGGCGGTGCTCGAGAACGGCAAGGTCGTCGACCTCGAGGAGAAGCCCAAGCAGCCCAAGAGCGATTTGGCCTTGGTCGGCGTGTACCTGTTCAGCCAGAAGATCTTCCCGGCCGTCAACGCCATCCAGCCCTCGCCCCGTGGTGAGCTCGAGATCACCGACGCCATCCAGTACCTGATCGACCAGGGCCAGCAGGTGCTGCCGCACGTCATCACCGGCTGGTGGAAGGACACCGGCAAGCTGTCCGACATGCTCGAAGCCAACCGGATCATGCTCGACGACCTCGAGTCTGATGTGCAGGGCGAGCTGGTCGGCGACTGCCAGATCCAGGGCCGGGTCGTCGTCGCCAAGGGCGCTCGTCTCGAGAGCTGCATCGTGCGCGGTCCGGCCATCATCGGTGAGGGCTGCAAGCTGACCAACACCTTCGTGGGGCCCTACACGGCCATCGACAGCAACGTCACCATCACCCACGCCGAGATCGAGCACTCGATCATCCTGGCGGGCAGCTCGATCACCGACATCAACGGTCGCATCGTCGACTCGTTGCTCGGCAAGAACGTCGAGGTGACCCGTGGCGAGCTCAAGCCCAAGGCCTACCGCCTCATGCTCGGCGACAACTCGCAGTTCAGCATCGTCTAGGGGAAGGACAAGACATCACGATGAAGATTCTCATTACCGGTGGTGCGGGCTTTATTGGCGGAAACCTGGTCCGCCACATGCTCAACGAGCACCCGACCTACCAGATCGTGAACCTGGACGCGCTGACCTATGCGGGCTGCCTCGAGAGCCTAACGGACGTCAGCTCCAACCCCCGCTACTCGTTCGTGCACGGTGACATCTGCGATGCCGCCCTGGTCGACGAGGTGATGCAGGGTGTGGATGCGGTCATGCACCTGGCGGCCGAGAGCCACGTGGACCGCTCCATCACCGATCCGGCGGCCTTCGTGCGCACCAACGTGCTGGGCACTCAGGTCCTCCTGGATGCCGCGAAGCACCACAAGGTCGAGCGCTTCCTCCATGTGTCGACCGACGAGGTCTACGGCTCCTTGGGGCCCACGGGCTTCTTCACCGAAGAGACGCCCTACGCCCCCAACAGCCCCTACTCGGCCTCGAAGGCGGGCTCGGACATGCTCGCTCGGGCCTACTTCGAGACCTTCAAGTTCGAGACGCTCATCACCCACTGCTCCAACAACTACGGCCCGTATCACTTCCCCGAGAAGCTGATCCCCTTGTTCATCACCAACCTGATGGACGATGTGTCGGTGCCCGTTTACGGCGACGGCCTCAACGTCCGCGACTGGCTGCACGTGGAGGATCACTGCTGGGCACTCGACCGCGTGCTGCATGCGGGCAAGGCGGGTGAGGTCTACAACATCGGTGGTCACAACGAGAAGACCAACATGGAGATTACCCGCACCGTCCTCGAGAAGCTCGGCAAGCCGGAGAGCCTCATCCGCTACGTCCAGGATCGTCCGGGGCACGACAAGCGGTATGCCATCGACGCGTCGAAGATCGAGCGAGAGCTTGGATGGGTGCCGTCGTACACCTTCGAGACGGGGATCGACCAGACGATTGCTTGGTACTTGGCCAATGAGGCCTGGTGGCGTCCCTTGAAGCAGCGCGGACTGGATGCCCAGCGGGCCAAGGCGAACCAGGTCACTCAGTAACGAGTCCAGGAGGTAGTGGTGAAGGTCTGCGTCATCGGGACGGGCTACGTTGGTCTGGTCACGGGCACCTGTTTGTCCTATCTGGGGCACGAGGTGACCTGCGTTGACAACAACCCTGCCAAGGTCGAGAAGCTGCGCTCGGGCGAGTCCCCGATTTACGAGCCGGGGCTCTCGGAGCTCTTGGTCCACTGCCAGAAGCGGTGCACGGCCCCGCTCGAGGGGGCGCTCAGCTTCACCATGGACCTGCCACCTGCGGTGCAGGCGGCGGACGTCATCTTCATCGCGGTAGGCACGCCCCCTCAGCCGACGGGTGAGCCGGATTTGCAGTACGTTGAGGCGGTGGCGAGGTCCATCGGCTCGGCCCTGGACAACTCCAAGCCCCGGGTCATCGTCAACAAGAGCACGGTGCCCATCGGCTCGGGCAACTGGGTCGAGATGCTCGTGCGCGACGGCATCGAGGCCCTGCAGCCTGCTGGCCACCGCGGGACGGGCTCGCTCGAGGTCGAGGCGATGCCCCGCTTCATGGTGGCCTCCAACCCCGAGTTCCTGCGCGAGGGCTCGGCCATCGGCGACACCCTGTACCCCGATCGCATCGTCGTCGGCTCGCAGGATCCCGAGGCCTACTCGATCCTGCGCCAGCTTTACGCGCCCATCCTCGAGCAGACCTTCCAGGCCCCCAAGGTGGCTCCGCGCCCCGAGGGCTTCGGGGCGGTGCCCCTGGTCACCACCGACCTGCAGTCGGCCGAGATGATCAAGTACGCGGCGAACGCCTTCCTCGCCACCAAGATCTCGTTCGCCAACGAGATCGCTAACCTCTGCGAGAAGGTCGGAGCGGACGTGGTCGAGGTGGCCCGCGGCATCGGTCTGGACGCCCGCATCGGCCAGCGCTTCCTCAACGCGGGAGCGGGCTGGGGCGGCAGCTGCTTCGGCAAGGACGTCTCGGCGCTGGTCTCCATCGCCCGGGAGTACGGCTACGAGCCCCAGATGCTCAAGGCCACCGTCACGGTCAACCAGCAGCAGCGCCAGCGTATCGTTCAGAAGCTGCAGGACCAGCTCAAGATCATCAAGGGCAAGACCATCGGCCTATTGGGCCTCGCGTTCAAGCCCAACACCGACGACCTGCGCGATGCGCCGGCCCTGGATATCGCCCAGACGCTCATCAAGATGGGGGCAAGGGTCAAGGCCTTCGACCCCATCGCCATGGAGCACTGCCAGGCGCAGCACCCGGACCTCGATCTGCACTACGCCGTCGACGCGATGGACCTGGCCTGGGGCTGCGATGCGGTGGTGGTCGTGACCGAGTGGGAGGAGTTCCGGACCCTCGAGCTCGCCCAGCTCAAGGCCGTCATGCGGACGCCCATCCTGGTGGATGCCCGCAACGTCTTCAACCCGGCCGCCGCGCGCCGGGAAGGCTTCAGCTACGTGGGAGTGGG
>JAKFBU010000067.1:0-79705 GCA_036676985.1 Candidatus Sericytochromatia bacterium | reverse complement strand
TGTTCGGGTCACCGGCCGTGACGTCCCAGGCCGCGGGCATGTTGATCTTGGTGAAGCCCCACAGCTTCGAGAGCATCGGGTCGTTCACGGTCGCCTTCGCGTTCACCTCGAGGGCGCGGTAGATGTAGTTGGGCTCCGCGTAGACCACGCTGGGGTCCTTCTGGAGCTTGGCGATGGTCTCGGAGACCGTCGAGCCCTCCGGCACGGAGTAGACGGCCGTCCCGGGCAGCCCCTCGATGCTCTGGACCTTCATGAGGCTCTGCAGCGCTCGGACGGACTGTCCCTGCTTGGTCTTGACGAGGACCTGGTCGGCCTTGGCCTCGGCACTGGCGTCGATGGCCGGGTTCAGCCAGGTGACGTCGGGTGGCGTGACACCGGGCGCGTTGGTCGCGCCGGGCAGGGTGGCGCACCCCACCAGTCCCGAAAGGGCCAGCAGAGCACCCAGGAGTCGTACGGAGGAAGTATGTGGAAGATGAGACAAGATTAGGCTCCTTTTAGGTGGTTTGAGGTAAGGGTCGCCATCGGGCAGCAATGCCGTCCCGCTACTGCGGCTTACCCACGCAAAAAGAGCCAAACACCGCACGTACAGGGGTTTTGGGAACCTCCCAAGCTTAGAGGAGGAAGGTCCCGTGCGGATTTCCGGAAAGTAATAGTTTTATTAAAGCGCGCCTAAACCCTCGGTCAGCGGCTCAGGTTTTGGGCCACCAGTTGCCCAGCAAGCTCCCAGGCGGCCTTAAGGCTCCCGATGCTGGCGGATCCGGTGCCCGCGAGCTCGAAGGCCGTGCCGTGATCCACCGAGGTCCGCACGAAGGGCAAGCCGACCGTCACGTTGACGCCCCGGTCGAAGCCGTACATCTTGAGCGGGATGTGGCCCTGGTCGTGATACATGCAGACGATGACCTGGAACTCCCCGTTCAGGGCCCGGTAGAAGACGGTGTCCGGCGGCAGGGGGCCCACCACCTTCAGGCCACGCGCCCGGGCGGCCTCCACCGCGGGCAGGATGAGCTCTCGCTCTTCCATGCCGAACCGGCCGCCCTCGCCCGCGTGCGGGTTGAGGCCGCAGACGGCGATGGCGCCCGCGGGCTCGCCCAGGCGCCGGAGGCTGAGGGCCGCCAGGTCGATGGTCTCCTCGATGCGCGCGCGCGTGAGGCACTCCGGGACCCGGGCAAAGGGGACGTGCGCCGTGACGTGGATGGCGCGCAGGGGATGCACCACCAGCAGCATGCCGAAGCGATCGCTCTTTCCGACCTGCGCGAAGAACTCGGTGTGGCCGATGAACTCCGGGCGCGTGAGCTGGATGGCCTCCTTGGAGATGGGCCCCGTCACGACCCCGGGCAGGGCCCCGTCGGCGAGAAAGGGCGCGACGCCCTCCAGGACCCGGTAGGCGTAGGCGCCGCTCGCGGCGGCCATGCCCCCCCATTCGGGCAGCTCGGGCGCCTCCCAGGGGACCTCAAAGAGCCCGACCTCGGACGGTCCCAGCCGGCGGGCCTCCGCGGCCTCCCGGACGGGCACCCAGGGCAGCTCGGCTCCGAAGATCGCAGCCGCCCGGGCCATGACGCGGCGATCGCCGAAGACGACCGGACGAATGCCGCCCGGAGGCAGGTCCAAGAGGAAGCGAGCGGTGATCTCGGGGCCGATCCCGGCGGGATCTCCAGGCGTCAGGGCGACAGGGACAGTGGCCATGGGGCTCTCCAAGCAAGCGCCCCATCAGGTCGTTGGCGGGCGTGAAGCCGTCAGTCGGCGGCCACCGGGCCGCCCGTCGCGAGGCGCACTCCCATTGTAGGGGACCGGAAGGCTACGCGCGAGCGGCCGCCGCGGCGAGCAGGTGCGCCAGTCGCTGCTGGTCGTCGGACGCCAGCCGGATGAAGCGGGCATGGATGAGGCGCTTGCCCACGGAGCGATGCGGGACGTTGCGGACGATCTGGACCATGCACGCGATGGGGGCCTCGTCCGGCGGCAAGAGCCGTCCCCAGCGAAACTCCACGCCGGCCGCGGCCCCGGTCGGGATGACGGCGTGAAAGCCGCCCTCGCTGAGGTTGAGGGTGTAGCCGGCCGCGTTGCCGAGCTCGAGTCCCCACCTGAGGGCATGGCGCACCGAGCGGCGGCGTGGGATCTGGTCGATCCGGTCGGGCCAGAGGGCCTGCCACGTGCGCGGCAACTCGGGATGCGGGCGACAAAACGACTGCCAGTGCAGCTGATCGCAGGGCAGCTCGCAGCTCAGCGCGAACGACTCGGGAGCCTTTGGCATCTCCTCGTCCGTGTCGGTCTCGAACTGGAAGCCTCCGTGCGTCACGACCGTCAGGCGGGCGGAGACGACCCGGCCGCTCCGGGGCTGGACCCAGATGGGGAGGTCGGGCACCAGGGGGACTGCCGGCCGGAGGTCCGACGCCTCGAGGACCACGGCCCCGAGCGCGATGGGCCCGAGCTGGGTGTGGGCCGCCGCCTCGAAGGCCACCTCGCGGAGGGCCTCCGGACCGGGATCGCGGCGCAGGACGACCATGGCGATGGGCAGGTCCGAACGCGGAATGGCGAGCTCCGGGGCGAGCAGTGCCAGATCCGCGACCAGCCGCTGGATGGTCTGGGGGGCCGACGAGGCCGTCACGCCAGGCAGGACCAGGAGGAAGGTCTCGCGCGCCATCTCGATGATGAGGTCGCATGGGCGCAGGGCCTGGGCCATCAGGGCGCTCAGGAAGTACGGGTGCGGGGACTTGGCTCCGATCCGCGCCCAGTCGCCCCACAAGTAGAGCACCATGACCGGGCGATCGCCGGCCCGGCACTGCTCCAGCGCCTCGTTGAAGCGCTCGTTCCAGGGCCGGGACGCCTCGGCGGCAAACGGCCCGATGGGCTGCCAGAGGGTCGCTTCCCGCGGGAGTCGGCCTTCCGTTTCGTCCGTCGCCATTCGACCCTGTGGCTGCATGGTGGTCTCGCTCCTGTGGCCCTGCACAACCGCCGCTCGCTTAAATCAACCATTTTTCGTGAAGTTTTGCAACACGCCCCAGGGGCGATCCAGGTCCCGGCAGCCGATCCTGCTCACCGGCGCGCCCAACGGTCGCCCCAAGGGGATCGCGGCCGTGGGTCCCGAGTGCCTAGCGCCTGATGGCCACGGGTCTTGGGCGAATATTGACAAGCCGGACGAGCAGGCTAGAATAAGACATGTAAACGTTTATTAATGAACTATTGTAAACAAACGACCGTTCGGATCTGCATCAAGTAGGTGGCCATGCAAGCGACGTCCCTCGACAAGTTCAAACGGTGGCTGCCCATGTCCAAACAACCGCCCGCCGAGCACCACCCCGCGGACCTCTTGTTCGCCTCGATCGTCCATGAGATCCGCAGTCCCATCGCCATCATCATGGGCTTCGCGGAGCTCCTGGAGGACGGCGCGGCCGGGGCCCTCAACCAGGGCCAGCAGCGCTACGTCACCAAGATCCGCGAGGGGGCCCATGACATCGAGCGCCTGGTCAACGACGTCCTGGACCTGGTGAAGATGGAGCGGGGCGACTTCACCCTCGATTGCCAGCCAATCGAGGCCCGCGATCTGGCCTACGCCGTGGCCGACGCCTTCGAGGCGATCGCCCAGAAGCGCCTCATCGACCTCAGCGTCGACGTGCCGGCCCTGCCGCCCTTGGAGGCGGACCCCGTGCGCCTCAAGCAGGTCCTCTACAACCTGGTCTCCAACGCCCTCAAGTTCACGCCCGAGGGCGGGCGCGTGGTCATCCAGGCGCGGCGCCTCGGCGAGTTTGTCTCCTTCTGCGTCGCGGACACCGGCGTCGGCATCCCCCACGACGCCCTGCCCAACCTCTTCAAGGGGTTCTATCAGGTCAAGCCCACGTGCGGCGGCAGCGGCCTCGGCCTGATGATCGCCCGCCACCTCGTCCAGGCCCACGGGGGCAGCATCGAGGTGGAAAGCCAGCTCCAGGTCGGCACGACCTTCACGTTCACCATCCCGCTCTGCAAGGCGGATCCGGCTCCCCGACGAGCGACCATGTGGATCGCTTCCAGCCCGATTCCCTGACGCACGGCAAGGAGAGTGACGCATGGACATGCACGCCCGGGGCGACTGGCTGGACAGGACGGCGCTGAAAGGTCGCATCGAGCAGCAACTGGAAGACATGCAGCTCGTCAAGGTCCTCTTGCGCGAGGGCCTCGTCGATCGACAGCAGGTAAAGACCGCCCTATCGCTGCGGCGCCAGACCGGTATCAGCCTGGCCACGAGCCTGCTGTTGAGCGGCGGCATCAGCCTCGATGCCCTGGCGCAGACGCTCCAGTCCACCCTGGCGAGCGCAAAGTAAAAGGGGCGCCCGACCGGGCGCCCCTCGAACGTGCTACTGGCTAGTTGCTACGCATCCACCCCCGCAGGCGCTGCAGGCCCATGAAGTGCTCGTAGATGCTCATGGCGGCCGATTCGGGAGCCTCGGGCTGCCGGGGCTCGGCGGCCGGCTTGGGATGCTCGACGACTTCCTGGCTCACGGCTTCCTCCTTCTGGGGCGTCCTCCGGATGCTCTCCAGACTATCGAGCGAGCGTCAAGGACAGATCACCCAAAGATTGCCGTCAGATGAAGCCGCCGCGCGACAGGACCGCCTAGCGGACGAACTTGTAGCCTGCGCCCCGTACGGACAGGAAGTGGCGGGGCTGCGAGGGATCGGCCTCGAAGGCCCGGCGCAGCCGCATGATGAAGTTGTCCACCGTCCGCGTGGAGGCAGGTCCCGTGAAGCCCCAGGCCCCTTCGAGCAGCTGCTCGCGGCTCAGGACCTTGCCCTCGTGATCCTGGAAGGTCCTGAGGATCTGGAACTCGATGGGCGTGAGCTTGATCTCCTCGCCCCCCACGGTGGCCTCGAAGCGATCGAAGTCCACGCGCGCCTCCCCGAACGTGAGGACGGCTCCGCCCGCGGCCGGCGCGGGTTGCTGCCAGCGGGCGCGGCGCAGCAGGGTCTCGATCCGCGCGAGCAGCTCCTCCAGGTTGAAGGGCTTGGTGACGTAGTCGTCCGCCCCGAGGTGCAGGCCCTCGACCTTTTCCTTGGGCTGGCTGCGGGCCGTCAGCATGAGCACGGGCGTGAAGATGCCGTGCTTGCGCATGCCGCGGCACAGGTCGAGCCCGCTCATGCCGGGCAGCATCAGGTCCAGGATGATGAGGTCGAATTCCCGGCGTACGTCCACCAGGAGTTGCTTGGCCTCGAGGCCGTCGCGCACGAGCGTGACGGCGTGACCTTCGAGTTCCAGGTTGAAGACGAGGCCGTTGGCGATGTGCGCCTCGTCCTCGACCAAGAGTATGTTAGGCATCTTGCTCTCCCGGTAGCGTGACGACGAATGTCGAGCCCGCCCCCACCCCGTCGCTGTCCGCCGTGATGTGCCCGCCCAGGGCGGCAAGCGTCTCGCGGACGATGTAGAGGCCGAGACCCGTGCCGGGCCGGCTCCGGGTCATCTCGTTGCCCACCCGGTAGAACCGGTGGAAGACGCGCTTGAGCTCGCGCGGCGCGAGGCCGACGCCCCGGTCGCGGACCTTCACGACGGCCCCTCCGGTCGGGCGCGGCACGACCTGGGCCGTGACCTCGATCCGCTCGGTCGAGTACTTCACGGCGTTGTCCATGAGGTTGAGGAAGACGATCCGCAGGGCCCCAGGATCCGACATGACCGAGGCCTCCGGCCCGTCCACCGCGAGGGCGCCGTCGGGTAGATCGTAGCGTTCGCGCACCGCCTCGGCCACCTCGTGCAGGATGGCGCGCACCTCGAGGCGCTGCAGCTGGGCGGGCTCGTGCCGCTCCAGGCGCGCCGCCTGCAGGACGTGATCGAGCAGGGCGCTCAGGCGCTCCACGTCATGGAGCATGACCAGGTGAAACTCGCCGTGTCGCTCGGCCGGGACGCGCCCCCGCTCGAGGGTCTGCAGATGCAGCTTCAAGGACGTGAGCGGGGTCTTGAGCTCGTGGGTGACGCTGTCGATGAAATTCTGCTGGGCGCGGTTGAGCCGGATCTGCTTGACCAGGCTCACGAGAAAGAGGATGAGGCCCACCAGGACGCCCACGAACAGCACGCACCCGAGGGCGAGGATGACCCAGCGTCCGGCCCCGAGTGCCACCTGCTCGTCGGCGAGCTTCTTGAGGTGCATGTAGTCCAGGACGATCACCACGTTCCACAGCGTGATGAGCGCCAGGCAGATGGCGATGAGGATGCTGCCCCAGATGATGGGCGGGGCGATCGACGTATGGTGGCGCTTGCTCATTCCGGCATTGTCTCACAGGGCAAGGAGGCGCGCCACGTGGCGCCTCGGACGTTCAGGGGCGGACGACGCCGCATGCGTAAGGGCCGGCGCGAATGGCGCCGGCCCTCGCGGGGACGGAAACGGCCGTTACCAGGCCACGTTCCAGACGAGCTTGCAGCGCTCGAGGATCCAAATGAGGTACTTGGTGGGATCGAACTCGTACCAGTGGATGCCGTGCGCCGCGCGGCGGCCGTTGGCGTGGTGGTTGTTGTGGTAGCCCTCGCCCAGGGCGAAGAAGCCCATGAGGGGCACGTTGACCGAGTCGTCGTCGATGTCGAAGTTCTTGTAGCCGAGCCTGGGAAGGTGGCAAACCGAGTTGATGCACCAGGTGGCATGGTTCATGATCAGGATCGGGAAGTAGAAGCACCAGACCATGCCGGCGAAGCCCATGAAGTGGTAGAAGGCGAAGGCCGTGAGCAGGTGCGGCAGGATCATGAAGACGGGCTTCTCGAAGAGCCGCGCGTACCAGTAGACGCGGACGTCCTTGGCGAGCTCGCGGGTCTTGGCGCTGAAGTCCGTGAGGTCATGGAAGATCCAACCCCAGTGGGCGTTCATGAAGCCGAGGTGGCGCGGGCTGTGGAGGTCGTTCTCCTGGTCCGACGCCCGGTGGTGGTGCCGGTGGTCGCCCACCCAGCCGACGGGATCCCCCGACAGGCCCGTCACCGCGCCGAGGGCGCCGATGAACTTGATGAGCCCCACCGTCTCGAAGCCCTTGTGCGTCAGGTAGCGGTGCAGGTAGAACGTGACGCTGAAGCCGAGCCACAGGTACATGGCGATCATGACGGGCACGTACGACAGCTTGAAGGGCTGCGTCAGGGCGAGCACGCCCAGGAGCTGGGACGTGCCCAGGAACAGCACCACCCACGGGTTGATCGGGGTCGATTTCAAGAGCTGGCGGATGTTGACCGTCCGCAACGTCCAACCGCCCTCCTCGGGCGCCTTGGCCCGATCGATGTTGCCCTTGAGGCCCCAGTCGAGGCTCCGCTGAATGATACCCATGCCTGTCTCTCCCCTACAGTCCGTAACGGATCCATTGTTAGCACCCTGAGGGCGCGAAGTCGGTCATGGGACGGTCATGCGCGGTCACACTTTGGTCACACCTTAATGAAGGGCCAAGCGGAGGCTCCGACGGGTCGGCTAGAATCGTGCCGGAGGTGGTGCCATGTCCGAACGAGCAGCCGGCCGACCGCCCGGAGTCGCCCTTGCCGTCGATACCCTCGCGGCCGCGAGCGCCGGGCTCGCGGCCACCCTCCCCATGTCGGCGGTCATGCTGGGGCTGCACCGGGCCCTCCCGGATGAGCGTCCGCGGCCGCTGCCACCGCACCTCGTGACCATGGAGCTGACCCGCCCGACGGGTCTGCCGGAGCGGCTGGGCCCGCCGGGGCGCCGGGCCCTGACGGCGGCGGGTCACTTCGGCTATGGGGCGATCACGGGCAGCCTCTTCGCGCTCTGGCAGCGCGCCTTGCCGGCGCCGCCGGCCCTGAGCGGCGCGCTCTTCGGGCTGGCCGTCTGGGCGGCCAGCTACCTCGGCTGGGTCCCTTCGCTCGGGCTCATGCGGCCGGCGACGCGGCAACCAATCGAGCGCAACGCCATGATGATCGCCGCCCATGTCGTCTGGGGCGTGGCGCTCGGGCTGCTCGTCGAGCGCTCGCGGGGCAGGCATCGGGATTGGCGCCGGGCAGTACCGCTCGAATCGAGCGACCAAGGAATTGCGCCCCCTCGATTAGCTGATAGAATCAAGGGATGAGCCGACGCTGCGCGGGCTCTTGGAGGTTGTGAGTTCAATGGAGTTCAAGTACACGATCTGGCTCGACGCCCCCCATGACCAGGTCTGGCGGGCCATCAAGGATCAGATCGAGCATCCCAAGGCCCCCAAGGGGCAAAAGATGTCGATCAGCGTCATCGAGCGCAAGAAGAATTACCTCGTTCGCGAGATCAAGCCCAACCGGGGTCGCAAGTTCCAGGAGAAGATCACCTTCTTCCCCTCGAAGAAGGCCATCACGGAGATGACCAAGGGGCCCTACGAGAGCATCGTCCAGGAAGTCTCCAAGGAGAAGGGCCGCACCAAGGTCACCATGGAGTTCAAACCGCGCAAGACGACGCTCTGGCTCCTCAAGCTCAAACAGTGGGTCAAGCGCGCCCCTCTCGAGCTCGACGACCTCCTGAACCTCACGAGCATTCCCAAGCCCGTGGGCGCCAAGGCCCGCTAGACGACCGAGACCCCATGCCGCTCGACGAGCGCCAGCGCCGCCGCCAGGAGCGGGCCCGCACCGGCTGGGAGCCGCCCGGGCCCATGCCCATGGGTGACCAGGGGCAGCCCGACCTGCAGCCCGGCCCCGGCGAGTCCTTGGATGCCTTTGCCGGCCACTGGCGGATCTTCCAGCTGCGCGGGGGCCATCGCTACTCGACCGACGACCTCTTGGGCGCATGGTTCGCCCTGGACACGCTGCGCCAACTGGACCTCACCGTCGATCGCGCCCTGGATCTGGGCACGGGAATCGGGTCGGTCGGCATGTTCCTGCTCTGGGCCCTGCCCGACTTGCACCTGACGGGCATCGAGGCCCAGCCCGAGAGCCTCGCGCTCGCGCGCCGGACCGCCCGGTACAACGGGGTCGCCCAGCGCGTGACCTACCGCGAGGGGGACCTGCGGGAGGGCCTTTCGGGGCTTCCGACCTTCGACCTCATCACGGGCAGCCCGCCCTACTGGGATCCTGCCGACGGCACCCTCAGCGAGGGCCCGCAAAAGGGCCCCTGCCGCTTCGAGTTGCGCGGCGGCGTCGAGGAGTACTGCGCGGCTGCAGCCCACCTGCTCTCGCCGGGCGGGATCTTCGTGGTGGTCTTCGACGGGCGCCAGCGCGATCGCCTGGAAGCCGCCGCCCAGAGTGCGGGGCTCGCCGTTTATCGCTACCGGGACGTGGTCTCGAAACAGGGGCGACCGCCGCTCATCGGCCTGGCCGCCATGGCGCGTCCCGACGAGGTCCCCGCTCCCTACCGGGCCGAGCCGCCCCTGGTGCTGCGAGACGCGGACGGCACGCGCACCGCGGAGTTTCGCGCGCTGCGGGCCCGGATGGGGATGCCGCCCGGAGCCTAGGCCTGCGGCGGCTTTTCCTGGGCGATCGACTTTCGGATCCACTTGAGGATCCAGCCCAGCATGCGGCGGGCCCACCAGCGCCACCATGCGGCGCGCAGCTTGCCCATGGGCCGCGTGGGCGGCTGGATGGCGACCTTGATGGCCGCGCGCTCGCCGCGGGCCTCCAGGTTGACCGTCAGGAGCTCGCCCTTGGGCATGGCCATGCGCAGGGGCTGCGTGAGATCGGCCTGCTGGATCTGCGCGGTGACGCCGGGCTGGCGCTGCTCGAGGCGGGGGGCCATGCGCAGCAGGAAGCGACGGATGGCTTCGAGATCGCCGGGGACTTCTATCATCATGCGTACGGGGTCCATGGCGTCATTATAGAGGATCAGCCGACCGTCCACCGGAAATGCCCGAACACTCCGTAGTGATCCGAGGCGGGAAACGCGGGCTCGGTCAGCACCACGTCCGCCGCGACGACCTCGGCCCGCCGGTCCGCGAAGAGGTAGTCCACCCGGCGATCGGGCGCCTGATACCAGACGAGCGGGTTCTCGTGGGACCACGTGAGCCCGGAGGAGTCGGGATGGCGATGCCGGTAGGCGTCCGCCAGGTGCTCGGTCAGGAGCATGATGCAGGGCTCGGTCTCCACGGCGTTGAGGTCGCCCGCGAGCACGAAGCGGGCCCCCGCCCGCTCCCAGCCGAGGTCGCGGACCCGGGCCATGAGGTAGCGCGTCTGATCCAGCCGGATGTCGTGGTCGTCCAGGGGCCACGAGAGGTGGGTCGTGAGCACGTGCAGATCGCCCTGCGGGTGCGTGAGCGACACCAGAGCGGCCACCCGGGCGTCCGGCGCCGTGCGCCCGGGAGGCAGGGGCAAGGTCTCGACCATGCGAAAGGGCCAGCGGGAGAGGATGGCGATGCCGCCCCGCTCGCGGCTGACGATCTCCTCCGGGTTGCCGTAGGGCGAGAAGCAGGCGAAGGGCAGCTCCAGACGATCCGAGAGGTCCTGCACCTGGTCGTAGGGGTAGGGCGCCCCGCGGGAAGAGACCTCCTGCAAGCACACGAGATCGACCTCGAGGGCGCGCAGGCCCGTGACGAGGGTCTCCCGACGCCCTTCGAACCAGCCGTCGCTCACCCCGGACAGATTGATGGTCACCAATCGTACGTCCATCATCCCTCCAGTGTAGCGATCGGCACCGGCCTCCGCCTCGTCGCGGCGCACAAGGCCGGGACCGAGCCTCTGCTCCGACCGACCGGCTTCCCCGGACCCTCGTTTTCTTGATATAATTTAACGAACTTTTCTCTATTCGATTGGAGGAGGCATGAGCGAGCGTGCGGCATCGCCCCGGAGCGATCGCGCCCTGCTGTGCGTGGCCCGAAAGCGGGCCGGCCGGCAGTTCATCCAGGAGGCCCTGCAGCTAGGCTGCCGGGTGTACGTGCTCACCGAGGACGCCGAACGCGAGGCCGCCTGGCCCGAGGGCGTCTCCGGCGTCGTCACCGTCTGGAACATGGACGACCGGCACGGGGCCCTCCACGTGGCCACCGAGCTCGCCCGGCGCGAGCGGCTGGACCGGGTCGTCGCCCTCTTGGAGCGCGACGTGGAGGTCGCCGCCGCCATCCGCGAGCGCCTGGGGATTCCGGGCCAGCCGTGCTGGCAGGCCAACCTCTTCCGCGACAAGCTCGCGATGCGCTTGCACGCGCTCTCGTGCGACGTGCGGGTCCCCTACTTCGCGGCGGCGGCCGACCGCGCGGCCGTGGGCCTCATGTTCGACCGCGTGCCGGCCCCCTACATCCTCAAGATCCGGGACGGCCTCGGCGCGTCCAACCTCACCCGCCTGCCCGACCGTGAGAGTGCCTGGCGGGCGATCGACGCCCTCGGCAACCAGGCCGAGCGCTACCTCATCGAGCAGTTCGTGGCGGGCGACGTCTTCCACGTGGACGCCGTCACGCAGGACGGGGAGCCGCGCTTCGCGATCGCCTCGCGCTACGGCCTGCCCCTGCTGGACGTGGTGCAGGGCGGCAACTTCGTCAGCTACACCATCGAGCGCAAGAGCGACCTCTCCGAGCGGCTCCTGGAGGCCAACCGCCGCATCATCCAGGGCTTCGGCTTCCGGCGCGGCATCACGCACATCGAGTTCATCGTCGGTGCGCACGACCAAGAGGTGTACTTCCTCGAAGGCGCGAGCCGCATGGCCGCCGCCCGCATCCCCTGGGTCATCGAGCAGGCCACGGGCGTCAGCCTCCACCGCGAGTGGGCGAGCCTCGAGGCCCTCGACGACCACCAGGTCGCAAGGGCCCGTGACGGCTACGCCGGCATCGTCGCCACCGTCGCCAAGCGCGGGCCCACGGACCTCTCGTCCTTCGACGATCCCCACATCGTCTGGCGCTCTCCGGACCCCTACGTGCCGGGCCTCATCGTCCGTTCGGACGACCCCGAGGTCCTCCTGAGCCGGATCCGGGACTTCGATCGCCGGTTCTCCCACCTCTAACCCTCCCTCGGACGATGAAGCGGCCGTCTCCAGCGACGCGGACGGCCCCCGGGGGCTCACCCACAGGAGCGTCGTCATGACCACCCAACACACCCCCGAGGGCCTGAAGGTCCTCGTCGTCGGAGGCGGCGGCCGCGAGCATGCCATCGCCTGGAAGCTCGCCGCCTCACCGCGGGTCGAGCGCCTCTACTGCGCGCCGGGCAACGCCGGCACCGAGGCCTTCTGCACCAACCTCCCCCACGAGCCGGGCGATCACGAGACCCTGGTCCGGGCGGCCCTCGCGCACGGCGTCGACCTCGTGGTGATCGGGCCCTCCGAGCCCCTCATCAACGGGCTGGCCGATCGATGCCGCGACGCGGGGCTGCGGGTCTTCGGGCCGGGCGCCGCACAGGCCGTGATCGAGGGCAGCAAGGTGTTCTCGAAAGCCTTCATGCGCCGGCACGGCATCCCGACGGCCCGCTACGAGGTCTTCGAAGAGCTGGAGGCGGCCCGGGCCTACATCCGCCGCTCGTGGCCCGCCCTGGGCATGGTGGTCAAGACCGACGGGCTCGCCGAGGTCCAGAGCGTGGTGGTGGCCGACACGCCCGACGAGGCGCTCCAAGAGATCGAGCGATCGCTCGTCGAGGACCGCTACGGTTCGGCCGGTCGGCGCGTCATCCTCGAGGAGCGCCTCGTGGGCCCCGAGGCCTCGATCCTGGCCTTCGTGGACGGGACGCACTTCCGCCTCTTGCCCGCCGCCCAGGATCACAAGGCGCTCTTCGAGGGCAACCGGGGTCCGAACACCGAGGGCATGGGGGCCTATGCCCCGGCGGGGCTGGTGGACGCATCGCTAGCGGCGCGCATCAGCCGCGAGATCCTGGAGCCGACGATCCGGGGCCTGGCCGCAGAGGGGCTGGGCTATCCGGGAGTGCTCTTCGTCGGTATCATGGTCACCGACGAGGGGCCCATGGTGCTCGAGTACAACTGCCGGTTCGGCGATCCGGAGGCGCAGGTCACGCTGCCCGCCCTCCAGACGGACCTGGTGGACGTCCTCGAAGCCTGCCTGGACGGCCGGCTGGACCAGTTGCCGCTCGCGTTCGACGATGCCTGCTACCTCTGCGTGGTGGGCGCCTCCCCCGGATACCCCGGCCCCGCCCAAACCGAGCGGCGCATCTACGGAATGGAGGCGGCCATGCGGATCCCGCAGGCCACCGTCTTCCATGCCCACACGCGCCGCCGTCCCGGCGGGCTCGTGACGGCAGGAGGGCGCGTGCTCAACGTCGTGGCGCGCGGCGCGACCGTGCACGAGGCCCAGCGTCAGGCCTACATGGCCATCGACCGGATCGCCTTCGAGGGCGGCGGACCGCACGTCCGCCGCGACGTGGGCAGCCAGGCGACGGGCCGGAACAGCGACCAGGAGAGCCGCCATGGACAAGTCCGATGAGTTTCTGAAGTTCAAGAAGGGGGAGTTCAAGGCCAAGAGCCTCGAAGAGCTCCTCGGTGCGACGCCGGAGAAGGAAACCAAGAACGAGTACGAGCTCATCGAGGAGGGGCTCAACCTGCGCCGCAAGATGGCCGAGCTCTGCAAGGCCATGGCCCGCCGGCTCGAGAAGCACGCCGAGGCGCGTGACCTGAGGGCCCTGGAGGCGCAGCTCGACGAGCTCAACGAGATGTTCTCCCGGCTCAAGCAGATGGAGATTCCGCTCTAAATTCCCCCTCGCCTCTCCAGTTTGGCCATAGTCGGAGGTATCCTGACTTCCCACCATGGGAAGCGCGACCCGCATGCGGGTCCCGGGGGGAGGAGGAAGCAATGGCCGACAAGGACCAAGTCAAGGGTAAACTCGAGCAGGCCAAAGGCGAGTGGACCGAGTTCAAGGGCGAACTCGCCGGAGACCGGAGCGAAGAGCAGCGCGGCAAGATGGAACAGGCCAAGGGCAAGACGCGCGAGGCCTGGGGCAACGTCAAGGACGCGGTTCGCGACGTGACGGACCCGAACCGATAATAGCAAGCGGCCCGGGCTATGCCCGGGCCGCCTGACGTTTGGCTATTCCGAGTAAAGGGACCAGAGCTTGGTCGACAGGTCGAAGCGATACACGCCCGAGTTGTCGTAGGTCTTGGCGTAGGCCGTGGTCTGGCTCGCGAGCACGACGGTGTCCAGGCCGATGTCCGCGGGCACCGTCACAGTCTCCGTCCGCCACTCCCCGTCGCGGTACGTGAAGACCGCGCCGCTGGGCACTCCCGGCTCGACGGCGAGGCCGACGACCGTGCCCCCAAAGGAGGCGAGCTGGGGAGCTCCCACCAGGCCGCCCGTGGGGGCGAACTTCTGGGTCCAGCTCGCGCCGTTCCATTGGAAGAGGCCACTGCCGGTGGAAGCCCAGACGTTGTCCGCGGCGAGGGCCGCGAGCCCCGAGATCTCGCCGGGCACGTCCGTGACCTGGGTCCAGGTCGTGCCGTCGAAGTGCAGGAGCACTTCGCCTGCGACCCACACGTCGTTCGGAGCGAGCACCTTGACGGTGCCGAGCTGCTTGCTCGCGGCAGCGTCGACCGTCACCTTGGCCCAGCGCTTGGTCAGCGCGTTGTACTTGAGGATGGTGCCGCGGGTGCCCACGGCATAGCCGTCGGTGGTCGAGCCGGGCGCGAAGCTCACGTCGGTCAAGAGCACGCGCTGTGCCGACGGGGCGGTCGGGCTCGCGACCGAGTCCACGTCGGTCGGCTCCGCGCTCCAGGCACCCGACTGATAGCGGGCCACGCCGTAGCCCACGGCCCAGCCGCGGCCCTCTTCCGGGATGGCGAGGGCCTGGTTGTTCCGATCGGGCGGCGCCTGCCACAGGAGGTTGGTGCCGGAGGCCTGCATGCGCGCCAGTTGCACGCCTTTCCAGGCGATGGGGCCGATGGCCGTCTGGTAGAGGGCGATGGTCGCGCCGCTGACGGCGGGATTGGACGTCGAGCCAGACGTGTTGCCGCCTCCCGCCTGGACAGGAGCCCTGCCGACGAGCGAGGTACCCGTAAGGCCGTCCGAGAACCAATCGGCGCTCGCGGGCGACATGGCGGTGCAGCCCGACGTGAGCGCGAGGAGGGCCGCCAACCCGACGTATTTCAAAGCCTGGGCCCTCATTGCGCATCACCCCCTTGGACGAGGTAGCTGATGCCCCACAGCGAGGCATCGTAAGCGTTGCTGCCGAGATCGGTGAAGGTGGCGCTCGAGACGGCGTCGATCACCAGGTGGTGGATCCCCGTGGTGGCGGGGAAGTGGAAGGACGTCGAGTAGACGCCGTCGCCCGCGAGCGCGTCTCCGCCCTGGCCGTCGTCATGCAACAGCAGGCGATCGCGCCCTGGGGGCAGCGACAAGAAGAGATAGTACGGTGGCTGCTCGCTCGAGGTGCCCGAATAGGTCGCGTGCACCTCCACGGTGGCGGCCTGGCCCTGCTTGACCATGGGCGCCTCCGAGGCCTCGAGGAGCTGGCCGCTGCGAAGGAGCAGCGACGGCGCTCCGTCGACCTTGAGCTTGACCAGGTCCAGGCTGAGCTTGCCCGCAGGTTGAGTGCCCAGGGTCATGGGCGACAGGGAGACCAGTCTCCACTGGCCGCCCTGCTTGACGAAGCGCGCCGTACGCTCGGCGGCCTCGTCGTAGGACTTGGTGACGAGTCGCTTCTGCCAGGCGAAGTCCGCCATGAAGCGGGCCGAGCGCGTGACCGAGAAAGTGGCCTCCGCCGTGAGGATCGCGTGCTGATCCGTCCGGAAGTCGATGGCCATCTGGTCGACGATGCGCGGGCCGGTGCCCTGCACCGCCTTGGGATAGCTGCGGCCCCAGCGGCGGGGCAACAGGTCGATCCCATCGTCCTCGCTCGCGAAGATGCCCACGCCGTCGTTGATGAGCTTGGACGGGTCGAAGTAGGGGCGCACCGACTCCGAGTCGATGAGCTGGTTGAGCTCCTGCTTCTCGACGTCCACGTTGAACTGCTTGGTCGGGTCCGAGGGCGCCGGGGACTGCCCGGGAATCGGGAAGCCTGGACACCCTGCGATCGCGACCGAGGCCGCCATCAGGCTGAAGCTGAGGACTATGGTTGGTAGGCGCACCTCGTCACCCCCTCTCGGCGGAACGGACCTAGAGCCTGTTCGGCCGCTCAAGTATGGCTCCGGTGTAGGCATCGATCAAGTATTTACCCCGAACATACGCGGTTTTGGCAGTCGGAGTGGCCGTCGGCTTGGGAGCGGGCGTGGGGTAGTAGTAGTAATCGTCCTCGTCGTAGCTGTCGTCATCCCAGCGATCGTACGACGAGCCGCGGCTCGGGTAGTCGTAGTAGCCGAGGATCTGGCGGGTGCCGACGCTGGAGTCGATCTCGTAGACGGCTCCGCCGTTCACGGTGGTCCGGAGCGTCACCTGCATGCCGGGGTCGCCGACGCCCATGCCGATATCGAGGGCCGTGTCGATGGCCTTGCTCAGCTGGATCGCACGGTTGAAGTCGATCTTGGCGAGCGTGTCGCCCGTGTCGTCCACCTCTTCGGGGGCCAAGAGCTGGCCGGCGCCGGTGTAGACGAACGTGAGCAGGCGATACTGGTAGGTGGTGGGGATGGTGACGGCCTGGAGACCGAAGCTCGGGCTCGCGCTCGGGGTGGGCACCGGCGTGGCCGAGGGCGCGGGGTCGGCCGTCTGGATCTTCACGCGGTAGGTGAACTCCCACGCGCTCGTCTTGGCGATCTTGGCGTTGGTGCCGACCATCAAGGCGTTGATGCGGACCAGGTCGGCCGTGGGGTAGTGCAGGGTGAGATAGCGGTTGACGGCGTGCTGGGCATCGAAGAGGCTGGACCCGGTCATCTCGAAGACCTGGCCCGAGGCGCGGGTCGTGGTACCGGCATGGCCCGTCATGGGCTCGCCGACGTAGATGCTCCGATCGGAGATGACACAGCCCGTCAGCGGGGAGACGGCGATGGACGAAGCGATGAGCGCAAGAGCAAGGCGGGCGTAACGCATGGGGTCCTCCTGTCGGGTCGTGTGGCCTTGACAAGGAGGATGTTAGTGGCGCCCGCTAACATGGGCGATCACATGCCGGTCACGTGCGAAAAATCGTGGCTCAAACTTTTCCGGAGACAATCTGCTCGTAGAGTCGGCGGCTATCGGGAGCCGGATCGACGCCCAGCTCCTGCTGCAGGAGCTCTTCGAGCTGCTGGAAGTGCCGGATGGCGCCCTGCCGGTTGCCGAGCTGGTGCAAGGCCCGCATCTTCGCCTGGTGGGCGAACTCGGCGCAACTGTCCACGGCGATCGTCCGGTCGGCCCAGTCCATGGCCTGCTGGTGATCTCCCTTTTCCGCGTGGAAGGCGATCACGCGCTGGAAGGCCGCGAGTGCCCGCTGGTGGAAGTGCTCCTGGACCGACTGCACCCAGAGGCTCTCGTCCATGTCCTTGAGGTAGCGGCCACGATACAGACCCAGCGCCCGGGACAGCTCCTCGATCTGCTGAACGGCGGAGAGCCCGTCGGCCTTGGCCTGCTCGAGGTGGAACTCGAACTCCTGAACGTCCAGGCGGTAGGGTGCGCCGAAGTTGAAGAAGTACCTGCCGTCCCGCCACTGGATGAAGCGTGACGGGGCGTTCTTCGCGAGGTCCGGCTCCAGGGCCTGGCGCAGGCGACTGATGATCATGAGGATCGCCGAACGCGAGACGTCCTCGTCGCCGTAGAGGAGCTGGGCCAGCTGCTCGCGCGTGACGCCCTGCCGATGGTGCAGGAGGAACGCGAGCACGAGCTTGGTCTTGGTGCCCTGCCACTGCTTGGTGGCGATCGCGCCCCCGTCGGTGGCGGCCTCGAAGGTCCCGAAGCAGCGGATGCTGAGGCCGGGCTCCGTGGCGACGGGCACCACCTTCACGACCTCCGGCGCGTCGGCCGGCGGGGCATCGGGCGTAGGCTCGGGCTCCTGGGCGAGCAAATACGCGTAGCCGTTCGCCGTGCAGAGGGTCCGGGCCTCTTGCAGCCGCTCGGCGTGGAGTCCGTCCCCCTTGGCCCGGAGAGCGCGCGCCTCGTAGAAGAGGACCTGGGCGAGCCGGTAGCGGAGGCCCTGGGCCTCGAGCGTCTTGCGGGCGAGCCCGAGCACCTCGAGGGCCCGATCCCATTCGCCCCGCTCGAGGGACAGCTGGCCCATGGGGATCTGCAGATCCACCATGCCCGGGGCCTCGATGGGCATGCCGCGCAGGGCGATCGCCTGATTCAACAGTTCCAGGGCCCGGTCCAGGCGCCCCTGCAGGCGCGCGAGTTCCGAAAGGCCGCTCAGGGCCTGCGCCTCCAGCGGGCGATCGCCCATGGAGACGGCGCCCTCCCGTGCGCGCTGGAAGAGATCGTCCGCCTTGGCCTGCTGACCGAGAGCGCTTGCCATCATGCCGAGCGTCAGGATGGTCCAGAGCTCGTCCCGGCGCGCCCCCAGCTGCTGCGCGAGCGTGAGGCCCTGCTCGGCCGCCGACCACCCCTCCTGGAACTCGCCCAGGGAGTGATGGATGGCCGCGAGGTTGTTATAGGTGGCCGGATACGCGCGGCGGCCGGCCATCTCGGCCTGCCGGATGGACTCGCGGTAGGTGGCCGACGCCCGGGCGAAGTCACCCAGGCGCGTATAGGCGAGGCCCATGTTGTGGAGAATCTTGCTCTGGCCGATGGGATCCTCGGCCTGGCGGTAGAAGTCCAAGGCCTGCTCGAAGGCGGCGAGCGCCGCCTTGACGTCGTTCGCCATCTGGAAGGACATGCCGAGGGCGTTCCAGGCGAAGGCCCGCCCGGCGAGCTCGCCCTCGGGCAGGACCTCGAGCGCCCGCTCGGAGAGCTCCTTGAGCCGGGCGTCCCCGCGGCTGCCCCAGACCGCCGCCTGATAGGCGAGTGCTCGGCCCTCCGCTGCCTTGTCCTTCGCTTCGCGGGCGAGCGACTCGGCGCGCTCGAAGCGGGTCAGGGCCGCGTCGGACTGCCCCCAGAGCCGCTGCACGTCGCCCGCGTGCAGCAGGAGCCAGGGCGAGGCCTCGAGCACCTCGGGCGGGAAACGCCGGAGGATCCGATCCAGGGCCTCCAGGCGGAACTGCGCGATGTAGTGGGGGGCCAGCTCCGCCACCACCTCGGCGGCCTCGGCGTGGAGCTTGCCGTCCAGATAGACCGAAAGCGCGTCTTCCGGATGCTCCGAGCGCAGGTGGGCGCCGATGCGCGCGCGCAAGGCCCGCTCATCCTCCTGGCTCAGGTGCTCCTGAAGCTTGGCGTGGAGGAAGGCCTGAAAGATAGGATGGTAATAGCTCTCGCTCGCCTCACCCCGGCTCAAGAGCAGGTTAGAGCGGCGCAAGACCTGGATCGTGGCTTCGCTCTGCGGCAAGCCGAGCACCGCCTCACAGACCTCGGGATCGACCGTGGGCAAGAGCGACGTGCGCAAGAGGAACTCCTGGCGCTCCTCGGGCAGGTCCGAGAAGACCTCCTGGGCCAGGTAGTCGAAGAGGGACGGCGCGCCCTCCAGGGGCAGCGCGAGCTGGCCCTCCTGCTGCGCAGCGAGGATGAGACTCGCGGCCCAGCCCTCCGTCGAGGCGAAGAGGGCCTCTGCCTCGGACGGTGCGAGCTCGCGGCCCGAAACCGAGCGGATCAGGTCCCCCACCTCGGGCGGGTTGAAGCGCAGCTCGGGGATGCCGAGCTCCACGAGCTGCTGCCGGACCTTCATCTGGGGCAGGCGCAGGGGCACCTGGCTGCGCGAGATGACGACGAGCTGCACGTTCTCCGGCTGATAGCCGACGAACGCCTCCAGCGCCTTGACCACGGGCTCGGAGTCCTGGACCGCATGGAAGTCGTCCAGGACGAGCACGAAGGGCTCCTCGCCGCGATCGCCCAGCTCCTCGGCAAAGAGGCCCATGAGGTTCGGGACGATGGCCTCCGGGTTGGCGGTGGCGGACAGCAGCTCGCGGGCCGGGCTCGTGGCCTCGGGCCAGGCGGCAGTGGCCCCGCCGATCAGGTAGTGCAGGAAGGATGTGAGGTCCGCGTCGAAGGGCTCCAGGTTGATCCAGCAGTGACGGGCCCCCGTGCCCTTGACGTAGTCCGCCACCGTGGTGCTCTTGCCGTAGCCCGGTCCCGCACAGACGAAGGTGAGCTTCTTGCGGGGATCGAGTCCCTCCGTCAGACGCTCGACGAGGCCCGGGCGCCGGACGAAGGTGTCGGGCACCGCAGGAGCCTTGAGCTTGCGCTTGATGAGGGGAAAGGTGGTCATGGCGTCTCGAAGCCCGGCACGCGGGCATGGTCCGTCACCCGGCCGCGCAGGATGTCGAGCGCGTGAGGCAGTGCCGTCAGGATGGCCTCCAGGTTCTCCTTGACGCCCTTGGGGCTGCCGGGCAGGTTCACGATGAGGGTGCCGCCCCTCACGCCCGCCACCCCGCGGCTCAGCATGGCCATGGGCGTCTTCTGCATCCCCGCGGCCCGCATGGCCTCGGCCATGCCGGGCACCTCGTACTCGACGACCGCGCGGGTGGCCTCGGGCGTGACGTCCCGGGGGCCGAGGCCCGTGCCGCCCGTGGTGACGACGAGCGCCAGGCCCTCGTCCGCCCACGACCGCAGGGTCGACTCGATGGTCGCGCGATCGTCGGGCAGGATCTCGGCGCGCACGACGGTAAAGGCGTCCGACGCTAGCAGCTCGCGGATCACCTGACCGCTCCTGTCCTCGCGTTCGCCCTTCGCGCCCTGGTCGCTCAAGGTCAGAATCCCGACCGCATAGGCCATCGTCTACCCGTCCTGCCGTTCGTAGGGACCGCTCTTCCCGCCCGTCTTCGAGAGCAGGCAGATGTCGCCGATCACCATGTCCTTGTCGACGGCCTTGCACATGTCGTACACGGTCAGCGCCGCCACCGTGGCGGCCGTCAACGCTTCCATCTCGACCCCCGTCTTGCCCGTCAGGCGAGCCGTGGCCACGATCTCCAAGTGTTGTGTACCGTAATCGAAGGCCAATTTCACGCTTTCGAGCAGCAAAGGATGGCACATGGGAATGAGATCCGACGTCTTCTTCGCCCCCATGATGCCCGCGACCTGGGCCACGGCGAGCACGTCACCCTTGGCGTGGCGGCCCTCGCGGATCATCGCGAGGGTCTCGGGGCGCATGGTCACGACCGCCCGGGCCCGGGCCTCGCGGACGGTCTCGGTCTTCTCGGACACGTCCACCATGCGCGCGCGGCCCGACTCGTCGAAGTGGCTAAACTCCGTCATGGGCTTCCTCCGGCTGCTCGATGAGCAGGGCCGTCACCGTCTCGCCGGCCTCCATGCGCCGGGTCTCGGCGGGGATCACGAGGAGCGCGTTGGCCGCGACCATCGAGTGGATCATGCCGGAGCCCTGGGGGCCCGTGAGGGCCGCCGCGAACCCGTCCGCCCGGCGGGCGACCACGGCGCGCAAGAACGACACCTTGCCCGCGGGGCTGCGGAGCCCCTCGGTGAGGACGGCCGTGACCTGCGGGCGAAAGAGGGCGCGGTGGCCCATCATGCGGCGCAGGGCGGGGCGCACGTACTGCTCGAACGAGACCATGGTCGAGACCGGGTTGCCCGGCAGCCCGAAGAAGGGCTTGCCCGAGACGGTCGCGTAGGTGAGCGGCTTGCCGGGCTGCTGGGCGATCGCCGTGAAGTGGACCGTGCCGAGCTCCTTGAGGACGGCGGCCACGTAATCGTACTCGCCCATGGAGACCCCGCCCGAGGAGACGACCACGTCGGCCTGCTCGAGGCCGGCCTTGAGCTTGGCCTCGGTGTCCTGCCGGGTGTCCCTCGCGACCCCCAGGGGAACGGGGATGGCCCCCGCCGCGAGCACCTGGGCGTAGAGCCCGTAGGCGTTGCTGTTGCGAATCTGCCCGGGTGCCAGGGGTGCGCCCGGGTCCACGAGCTCGTCGCCCGTCGCGAGGATGCCCACCCGCACGGGCCGGGTGACCCGGAGCTCGGATCGACCGACGGCCGCGGCCATCTGGATCCGGGCCGGGTTGAGGACCATGCCCGCCGAGAGAACCTGCTGGCCGCGGGTCACGTCCTCGCCCGCCAGGCGGATGTTGTCGCCCACCGGGGCCGTGACCTTGATGCGGACGCGATCGCCCGCAGCCTCGGTGTCCTCGACCCGCACCACGGCCTCGGCGCCAGGCGGGGTGGGCGCGCCCGTCATGATCCGGACGGCGGCTCCTGCGGGGACGGCCTGCTCGGCGGGCGTGCCCGCGGCGACCTCGGAGGCGATCGCAAGCTCCACGGGACGCTCGGCGCTCGCCCCCTCAAGGTCCGCCACGCGGACGGCGAAGCCGTCCATGGCCGAGTTGTCGAAGGGCGGCAGGTCGTCCAGGGCGGCCACGTCCTCGGCGAGCACACGGCCGAGGGCCTCGTGCAGCGGGACGGAAACGGGTTCGAGCGGATGGACGGTGGCGAGGATGGTCTGGATGGCTTGTTCGACGGGTATCATCGCGACTCTCGAGAGGGGGGCCGGGGCGCTGCTTGCCCCCAGTGGCCCCAGTTTACCACGCCCAATGCTGCCTCGATGGGCAGAGCATTCGTTGTGCCGCCGCGTCGCCGTGTGCTACACCAGACCCACACGCACTCATGGAGGATGCCGATGTTCGCCGAATCGTCTGGCTACGCGGGGGCCTTCACGGAGATCGAGGCTGCCGAACGCGCCTACAAGCGCCTTCGCGAGGAGGGTCTGGACGACGAGCACATCTCGCTGGTCGTCAACGAGGACTGCCCGGCGTGCCAGGAGGAGCAGGCCCGTGCCAGGGACGCCTGCGCCGAGCGGCTCATCACGGGGGGGCAGATCGGGGGCGGCCTGTTGGGGCTCGGCTTCGGCGCGGCCCTGGTCTGGTGGCCCTTGCCGACCACCATGCACGTCTCGTGGCTCGAGTGGCTGGTACAGCTCTGCGTGGTCACGAGCTGGCTGCTCACGGGCGCCATCCTGGGCGCCATGGTGGGGGCCGTCGCCGCGGAGTTCCGGCCCAGCCGGCGACGTCTGACGCACCGGCACTACATCCTCATGCTGAACCCGCCGCACGACAAGAAGCAAGAAGCCCTCGCCATCCTGCGTCACTCTAGGGCGACGATCGAAGGCGAGGGCGCTTTGCGAGGAACGGATTAGTCCCCGAAGTAAACGCCCGTGTCCTTGGCGGTGAGGACGAGCTCCCCGTTGGGATCGACCAGCTTCAGCCGATCGAGCGCCTCTTCCATCGGCACCGACGTCACCTGCCAGTTGCGGAAGCAGACCATCCGGTCGAACTTGCCCTCGTGGATGCACCGCGCCGCGGCCACGCCGAGGCGCGTCCCCAGGATCCGGTCGAAGGGCGACGGCGTGCCGCCGCGCTGCAGGTGGCCGAGCACCGTCACGCGGGTCTCGAGGCCGGTGCGGCGGGCGATCTCGCTGCCGACCCAGTTGCCCACGCCGCCCAGACGCGCCACGCCCTTGGAGGGATCGAAGTCCGCGTACATGGCCTCGCCACCCGAGGGGGCGGCACCTTCGGCGACCACCACGATGGAGTAGCTCTTGCCCGCCTCCGAGCGCTCGTAGACGACATGGGCCACCTTCTCCATGTCGAAGGGGATCTCCGGGAGGAGGATCACGTTGACCGCGCCCGCGATGCCCGCCTCGAGGGCGATCCAGCCGGCGGTCCGGCCCATGACCTCGAGCACCATGACCCGGTGATGGCTCTCGGCCGTGGTCAGGAGCTTGTCGATGGCCTCGGTGGCCGTGATGAGCGCCGTGTCGAAGCCGAAGGTGATGTCCGTCGAATCCAGGTCATTGTCGATGGTCTTGGGGACGCCGACCACGTTCATGCCCTTCTGGGCGAGCTGGTGGCCGATGCCGAGCGTGCCATCGCCGCCGATGAGGACCAAGGCGTCGAGGCCCAGGTCATGGTAGCGCCGCATGACGTCGTCCGACACGTCCTTGAGGACGGTCTGGCCGTTCTCGAGGACCGGGTACTTGAAGGGGTTGCCGCGGTTGGTGGTGCCCAGGATGGTCCCGCCCCGGGCGATGATGCCGCGGATGTCGTCCAGACCGAGGGGCATGATGAGGTCGGGCTTGAGGAGGCCGTCGAAGCCGTCCCGGATGCCCACCACCTCCCAGCCGTACTCGGAGATGGCCATCTTGGTGACGGCCCGGATGACGGCGTTGAGGCCAGGGGCATCCCCACCGCCGGTCGAGATTGCGATGCGCTTGGTCATGGTGAAAAATGTCCTCCGGGGACCGACCGTTTGCCATCCGAGCGGTCCGTTAGCTATGATCCGTACGAAAGACGGGGCCCCTCGTCGCGCCCATGTCTAGACAAGTCCAAAACTGTAAGCCAACTGCTTTCAGAACGCAACCGTGCGTCTCATTCAGAAAGGCCCCGTTCATGCAGAATTCAACCTCGACCGCCTCTGAGAACGCCTCGTACTACTTGGATCCCGCCTGGCAGCGCAGCATGTCGCTCAAGCTGGACTTCAACAACATGCTCGACGCCGCGCTCGGATCGGCGGAAGGCCTCAAGGCCGAGGACGTCTGGGGCATGCAGCACCGCATGTTGGACGTGCATCGGCAGATCACCGAGCGGACGGGGCGGGGCAACGACTTCCTCGGCTTCCTTGATCTGCCCTATCAGAGCGCGGACGAGCTCGACGCCATCGTCGACGCGGCCGATCGCCTGGCGGCGCTGGGCGATCGCCACGTGGTGCTCGGCATCGGCGGGTCCTACCTCGGCGCTCGGGCCGTCATCGAGGCGCTCAAGAACCCCTACCGCAGCGAGCTGACCCGGGCCCAGCGCAACGGCCGCCCCAAGATCTACTACGAGGGCAACGCCGTCGACCCCGACACCATGCACGCCCTCATGAACCTGCTGCCCACCAGCACGCCGGAGTCCGTCGACGACGCCTTCACGGTCAACGTCATCTCCAAGTCCGGAACCACCCTCGAGACGGCCGTCGCCTTCCGCTTCTTCAAGCAGCGCCTCGAGCAGGTCTACGGCGAGAACCACGCCGAGTACCTCATCGCCACCACCGACGCCAAGAAGGGCAAGCTCAAGGCCATCGCGGACGCCGAAGGCTACCAGACCTTCCCCATTCCCGACGACGTGGGCGGCCGCTTCTCGGTGCTGACCGCCGTCGGCCTCCTGCCCGCCGCGGTGTCGGGCGTCGACATCCGGGCGCTGGTCGCCGGTGCCCGCTACATGGCCGATCGCTGCAAGAATCCCGACCTGCACGCGAACATCGCCTACACCTACGCGGCCCTACAGTACCTCTCCTACAAGGCCCGCCGGCCCATCTCGATCATGGCCGCGTGGACCAAGCGGCTCGAGTACTTCACCTTCTGGTACGACCAGCTGTGCGCCGAGAGCCTGGGCAAGGACGAGCAGGGGCGCATCCCCATCTCGACGGTCAACACCCGGGACCTGCACTCGCGCGGCCAGGAGATCCAGGAGGGGCTGCGCAACACCGTCGTCACCAACCTGCTCCTCCAGTCGCCCGACTACGACGTGGTGGTGCCTCGCCTCGAAGCGGACGAGGACGGCCTGAACTACGTGGCCGACAAGCACCTCTCGGACATGGTGATTGGCGCCGCCCAGGGGACGGCCTACGCCTACGCCAAGGCCGGCCGGCCGAGCATGAACGTGCTCATCCCCCAGCTCAACGCCTTCACCCTGGGTCAGCTCCTCTACATGTTCGAGCTCGCGACCCTCGCCGAGGGCTACCTGATGGGCATCAACCCGCTCGATCAGCCGGGCGTCGAGGAGTACAAGAAGTTCATGTTCGGGAATCTCGGTCGTCCCGACATGGCCCGCTACAAGGAAGAGTTCGACGCGCGGCCCAAGGCCGCCCTGGAGTTCGTGATCTAGAGCTCGGGATCCAGGTCCGACTCGTCGAGCTCGTAGACCACCACCTCCTCATCGGGTTCATAGGCGTCGTCCTCCGGGGCGGCGCCTAGTCGTTCGGCCATGGGCAACAGCACGTCGAAGGGATCGAGCCGATAGGCCGCCCGGCGGCGCACCACCGCCGACCGGCCGTAGCAGCTCTGGGCCTCGGCGTCCTGGCCCTTGCACAGGTAAATGTGCGCGAGGTTGCGCAGGGGGGCTGCGAGCTGGGCGTCCAGGGCGATGGAACGCTCGAAACACGCCGTGGCGTCGTCGAACTGCCCTGCTCGAAAAAGGCTCACGCCCAGGTTGTTGTAGGCAGAGGCCGAGCGCGCCGAGAGGGCCACGGCCCGCTCGAAGCAGGTGCGCGCCTCGACGGCCCGCCCGGAGGCCAGGTAGTAGATGCCGAGGTTCGTCACCGCGTCCGCGAAGCGGGGCCGGACGCTGAGGGCTCGTTCGAAGCACGTACGGGCGCTCGGCAGGTCCCCCTGGTGGAAGTAGACCACGCCCAGGTTGTTGTAAGGCTCCGCATGGGCCGGAGCCCGGTCGATGGCGGCCACGAAGTGCCGGAAGGCCTCCTCCCACTGGGCGTCCTCGACGGCGGCCACCCCCAGCAGGAAGTGCGCGCCAAAGGAGTCGGCATTGTCATGCAGGGCGCGGTAGTAGGCGGCGATCGCCTCGGCGCGGGAGCCCGAGGCGGCATAGGCCATGCCCAGGCGCACCTGGGGTTCGTCGAAGGGATCGGAGGAATCGAACATCGCTGCCTCACGCGGTGGGGACGCTCCATTCTACCCCCCGGCGCCCGCCCCGCTAACCCGGCGAAACGATCGGTTGACGGCTGGCTTTACCAAAGCTTAAAATATCCTTAATTCGCTTTTGAAGAAAGGATGCGCCATGCCCCGCCGGACCCGCGTCTTCGCCGCCCTTTCCGCCCTCGCGCTCGTGACGAGCTGCGGCCTCCAGCCCTCCCAGCCGGCGAGGGACGCCGCCGAGGCGCTGTACGCCCAGGGCACGATCATCGACGACCAGGACCTGGTGCCGAGCGTGCGATCGCTCTCCCTGATGACCGCCAAGCTCGAGGCGGAGGCGCTCCGTAAGACGAACAAAGGCATGGTCTTCGGCACCAAGAGCACTGCGGCCAAGCGCCTCGGCCACCGCCTGGAGGCGGACGTCGTCAAGCTCTCGGGCCGCTTCGAGGCCGCCAACCTCGCGGGCCGGCAGGCACCGGTGGCCAACGCCACCGTGCTCGTGCTCGTGGACGGCAAGCAGGTGGCGAGCGCGCTCACGGATGCCGCCGGCGCCTGGAGCCAGTCCGCCGAGCGCCGGAGCCTCGCGGGCAAGAAGGTCTCCATCCAGTACCAGCTCGCCAACTCCCGCTGGAAGATCCGCGACGACCGCTACCAGGGCCCCGAGCTCTCGGTCGATCAGGATACGGACGTGGGCACCACGTCCTTGGTGGCCGGCACGGCCAACGCCCAGTCCGCCTGGATCCACGAGATCTACAACCGCGTCCAGGCCCTCTTCGAGCGCTCGGGCGTGGGTCTCGCCTGGTGGAACCGCCAGCTCGACACCAAGTGGCCCGCCCAGGGCAACTTCTACTCGTGGGGGACGGTCAACCTCTCCAACCCCGAGTGGTGGGACGTGAACGGGCACGAGATCGGCCATGCGGTCCATGACCTCGGCATCAACGGCCGCATGGGCGGCGGGCAGCACAAGATCGACGAGTGCTACACCACCAACCTCGCCTGGTCCGAGGGCTTCGCTAGCTTCATCTCGGCGGCCGCGAGCCTCGAGCGCAACGATCCCGACGCCAAGTTCCAGTACATGGTGCCCCGGCGATCGCCCATCCGCATCGAGAACGTGCCCGCGGACGTGTGCGGCGGACCTTCCAACGAGTGGTGGACGGGTGCTGCCCTCTGGGACCTCTACGACACGCACCAGGACGGCAAGGACGACGTCGCCATCGAGTTCAAGCCGCTCTGGGCGGCTCTCCAGAAGGGCAACGGCAAGCCCGCTGTGGGCAGCATGGTCGATGCCTACGAGCTCATCCGGCTCTCGGCGCCCAACCACCAAGAAGCCATGCGGCAGGCCATGGTGCAGAACACCATGCTGTCCACCTTCGACCTGGCCCGCCGCTAGCCGGCGGTACGGTGGCCCGCTCACCGGGTACATAGTAGCTACGGATTGCCGGAGGCTGTGACTTCCGTTACAATCACTTGGTTCGGTTGACCGCTCGATGGCTGAGCGCTCCCGGACCTCTGGTGGGAGCTACCCCGTGCGCACCCAGGCCTTGCGTCGATCCATGACCATCGCCCTCGCCCTGATCGCCCTGACGGGCTGCCAGGCGCCGGGCTTCATGGGCCTGAGCGGCGACAGCACCGTGCCCGAGGCGTCCCAAGGGACGCGCATGGTCCGTGCCCGCTTCCGCGTGCTCATCCCCGCGAGCCTGGCCCAGGGCCTGACGCTCGCTCCCTACAGCGCCGAGCAGGCTACCCGCTCGGGCGGCCACCTGGACGATCGTTCGGTGGTGGGCGCCAAGGTCTTCCTCGACGGCCAGACCAATGCCCAGGACACCACCGACGACCTCGGCTTCGCGAGCCTCGCCGTGCCCCAGGGGCGCCTCACGCCCATTCGCGCCGAGTTCAAGGCGCCGGGCGGCACCGTCTCCATGACGGCCCTGGTGCTCGCCGGCAGCCCGGACGAGACGGCGCCCGTCTTCTCCATCACCCTCGCGAGCACGCTCGTCACCAGCAAGATCGCCCAGCGCTTCCGTTACGAGGAGCTGGTCCACCTGCCCTACGACAAGATCCAGAGCGGCACCGAGACGGTGGACCAGGCCATCCGCGGCCGCGACGGCGCCTACGACCCGAGCTACCTGCCCAACCTGGGCCGCCAGTGGACGGTGCTGGACACCGCCCAGTCCATCGCCCGGCTGGATCCCATCCTCACCCGCGCCCTGGCGGAGGTGCTCGCGACGCGCATCCCGGCCGCGACCGCGAGCGCCACGACGAGCGTCACCCCCGTGCCGACTGCGAGCGTGCTGCCCCGCCTGGCCGTGGCCACCCCGTCGGTGGCCACAGCGAGCGTGGCGACCTCGAGCCTGCAGGTGGCGGACCTCTCGCTCTTCGTGGCCGACATGGGCCAGCGCTGGACCTACGACCTCATGGACGAGGAGGGTCAGGTCGCGGGCACCATGGTGCGCGAGGTCGTCAAGGTCAGCGCCAAGCCGAACGGCGTCCTCATCACGGGCCGCGAGGAGAGCGGCTGGAGCCACTCGGATCGCGAGATGCGCTTCCTGATGAAGCGGACTCCCACCGGCGTCCAGTTCTCGGCGGCCTACCGGCCCCAGGTCCAGTACCCGCTGCCCCTGGCGGACGGCCAGACCTGGCGCGCCGCCACCGACGTCTCGGCCCGGGCCCGTTACGTCGACGGTGCCTGGCGCGTCGACTTCGCCCGGGTCCAGAACGGCAAGACGATCTCCTGGAGCGAGTGGCTGGAGCCGGGTATCGGCTTCACGCGCATGCAGTGGCTCGACCCGCGCACCGGCCGGCGCTGGGAGGCCGTGCTCCAGCGCGAGGCGGAGCCAACTCCCGAGCCGTAACCCGCCCACCCTTCGATCAGTCCCCGGCCCATCGGTCGGGGACTAGTCGTATTGGGGTACATGCGGCGCATGCGAGGGAGCGTTTTCAATTCCCCCTGGATCGTACTACGCTGACCTGGACGGACCGCCAGGAGGCAACCGACGATCGAGAGAGGAGTCCCCCTATGAAGGCATTGGCCGGTGCGGTGCTTGCGATCGCCTTGATCCTACCGGGCTGCCAGAGGACCGAACAGGCCGCGCAGCCGCCGGAACAACCAACCGAAGGCGGCGGCGGCGGCACCGGCACCATGGTGCCCCAGATCAACCCGAGCCCCGTGCAGGGCGTTCCCAACGCGCGGCTGGTTCACGGGCCGACCGGCGGCGTCAAGAGCTACGGCGGCCCGCCCATGGGCGCCATGGACCCGAGCGGCATCGGTCCGGGCAACGTCGACCCGAGCGCTCAGGGCGGCGGCGGGGGCGGCGGGGCCGGCGAACCGCCGCTCGGCAGCCCCGACCGGTATCCGCCGCCGCAAACCCTGCAGCAGGAGGATCCCAACGCCGCGCCCATCAACGGCGCGCCCATGAAGTCCGACTGACGCCCTGGCGGGCTAAAGGTCCGAGCGCTCGAAGCGTCTGAGCGCGACGGCCAGCGGCCCGACCATCCAGCCGAGGAGCGCCACGACCAGGGCGACGACGGCCCCGGCCAGCCCGAACATCCGCATGAGGCTCGCGCCGGTGGCTCCGAAGGCCGTCACGGAGTCCAGGCTCAGGATGCCGAGCACCCGGACCAGATCGACCGGGTTGAAGAGCAAGAGCAGCACCAGCGCTCCCGAGAGTTGCTTGGCGCCAATCAGGACCGCGCCTCCGACCACCAGCAGGTCGTAGAGGATGACGGTCGTGAACCAAACGGCCACTGCCGCGCCGAGCGCCCGCACCCGGTCGGGCAAGAGAGACGCGATGAGCATGGAGATGCTCAAAAAGGCCACCTCCAGGGCGCACGCGAGGCCCGTCAGGGCCAGGAAACGCCCCACGTCCGCTCCGCCTGCCAGGAGGCCGATGACCACGCCCGCCACGCCGAAGCCCACCAGGGTCGACGAGACGAGCGTCAAGGCCAGCCCCACGAACTTGCCCACCATGACTTCCGAGCGGGTCACGGGCTGCGAGAGCAAGAGCTCCAGGGCGCCACGCTCGCTCGTCAGGCTGGAGGTCCCGAGAAACAGGGCCACCAAGGGGAACAGGATCAAGACGAGGTTCAAGAGGCTCGCCGAGGTCTTGGCGAACCCCGTCACCTGCGCGTAGCCCGCCCCCACGAGCCCGAAATAGGAGAGCCCGAGGGCGAGCACGGCGAACACGCCCGCGAACACCCAGATGAGGCGGCTGCGCAGGGCATCCACCAATTCCCGCTGGGCGATCACCCAGATGAGCGACGCGTCCATCTAGATCCCCTTCAGCACGTCAGCCCAGCTCACGAGCTTGGGCTTGTACTTGGCAGCCATCTTCTTGGCGCCTGCGGGCGTCGCGAAGGCCACGATGCCGTAGCGCATGGGGGTCGGGTACGAGCTCTTGACGAGGGTGGCGCGCTCGAGCGGCACCCAGCGCCCGCTCGGCAAATCGTGGACGAACATGCCCTTGATGGCCGACTCCTTCAGGCGCTTGCGCTTGACGTACTGGGCCATGCAGCCGATGTCGTCGAACTTCTTGACGTCTCCGTCCCGGAGCGTCAGCTCCGAGGCCACCGGAAGGTTCTCGATGGCCATCACGCAGGTGGCGCATTCGTCGGCCTCGGGCAGGATGTCGACGGGCTGGCCCTGGCTCGTGAAGCCGACGAGCGAGAGGCTCAAGAGGGCGAGGGCGATGAGAGGCGAGGGCCTCATGGGCGGAGCTCCTTTCCGGACGGCGTGGGCTGCTGAACGATGGCCATGAAGATGTCCTCCAGGCTCGGCTCGAGGATGCGCAGGTCCTGGATGGCCGCGCCCTGGTCCTCGAAGGCCCGGATCATGGCCGCCTTCTGAGGGGGGCGGAGCGTGACGCGCAGCGCCCCGTCCCGGTAGGCCGCGTCCTCGGCCCCCACCGAGCGCGCCAGGGCGACTGGGTCCGCAGGACCGCCCGACAGGGCCAGGATCATGCGGGTGGGCAGGGCGAGGTCGCGGCGCAGGGCCTCCAGGCTGTCGAGGGCCACGATGCGCCCCCGGTCGCAGATGGCCATGCGATCGGCGATGCTCTCGACCTCTGCGAGGAAGTGCGAGCTGAGGAGCACCGTGGTGCCGGCCTGCTGGCGCTCCTGGATGATGTCCTTGAAGAGCATGGTGCCGGCGGGATCGAGCCCGGCCGTCGGCTCGTCCAGGATCATCAGGCGCGGCTCGCCCAACAGCGCGACCGCGAGCCCGAGGCGCTGGAGCATGCCACCCGAGAAGCCCGCCGTCCGGCGATCGGCCGCGGCCGAAAGCCCCACGCGTTCGATCAAGGCGTCGATCTGGGTCGTCGGGGCGCGGCGGAGCTGCGCGTAGAAGGCGAGCACCTCGCGGGGCGACAGGTTGTCGTAGAAGTGGACCCGCTGTGGCAGATAGCCGATCAGCGAGCGGGCCCGCCGCGGCTCCTTTGCCACGTCGATCCCGTCGATGAGCACCCGCCCCGAGGTGGGCCGGACCAGGCCCACGATGCTCTTGATCGTGGTGCTCTTGCCTGCACCGTTCGGGCCCAGAAGGGCCAGGACCTCACCTGGACGGGACTCGAGGCTGAGGTCGTCCAGGGCTTTGACTGAACCGTATGCTTTGGAAAGATGCTCGAGGCGGATCATGCGTGGAAGGCTCTCCGGGACAAGAGGAGGGGCACGAGGCCGGCCAGGAGGACGGCCGTCGCGACGGCGAGGAGCAGGGGGCTCGTGCCCCGATCGCTGGGCCGCGAGGGCTCGGAGGCCGTTGCGGGGTGCATGGAGGGCGACGCGTCCCGGATACCCGGGGCATCGACCAGGGGGAAGTTCCGCTCGGCGAACTCCAGGGCCTGGATGGCCGGGCTCAGGAGAAACAGGCGGGCGGGCGGAAAGTTCTCGATCAGGTAGGAGAAGACGCTGCCCGCCTCGTGTGCGACGTCCCCCGTGCCGTCCCCGTCGAGGTCGTAGCCGCGGTAGTCGCTCCAGTAGTTGCCCTGCCAGGTATTCTCCCCGATGCCCGTCGGCGAGGCGACGGTCTCGGTGTTGCCCGCGACGGTGTTGCCGTCGAAGGTGTTGCCCTCCGAGCTGCCGCGGATCTCGAAGCCCAGGTCGTTGCCGATCACCCGGTTGCGAGCGACGCGGATGCCGTAGGCGCCGTCCATGAACAACCCCACCCGGTTGCCGAGCAGGGCGTTGGCCTCGACGACACTGTCCTCGCAGTCCTTGACGAGCAGGCCGTAGGCGCGATAACCGCGGTTGCCGGCAAAGGTGTTGTCGCGCAGCGTGATCCGGCGGCTGAACATGAGGGCGGAGCCCGCCTCGGTCTCGGTGAAGCGGTTGCCGGAAAAGGAGTTGTCATCCGAGTACATGTAGTGCAGCCCGTAGCGAACCCGCCGGATCTCGTTGTCCCGGATGGAATTGAAGGGCGAGGCGTTGATGTAGATGCCGTCGCGGGTGTTCCGGATGCGGTTGCCGACCACCTGGTTGTGGGACGCCGCGTGGAGCCGGATGCCGTCCCCGCGGACCGTGAGCCCGAGCTCGGGCATGCCCTCGATGGTGTTGTTCAAGAGGCGCGCGCCCTGCGTGCTGTCCACGAAGATGCCGTAGAGGCTCTGGTCGATCCGGCAGTCCTCGACCACCGCCCCCTTGGCGGCGATCTTGACTGCCGCCGTATCGGAGAGGGCCGCGATTCCGCTGCCCGTGACATGCAGGCCGACGATCCGGCAGTCCGGCGCCAGGATGGTCACCACGTCCCCGGTCGCGCCCCCGTCGATGACGGGCATGTCCGATCCTAGCAGCGTCACGGGCTTGTCGAGCACCAGGTGCTCGCGATAGTGGCCGGCGGGGATGCGGATGACGTCCCCGGAACGGGCCGAGCGGATGGCCGCCTGGATGGAGCCCGAGGCCGTGAGCTCGGCTCCAGAGGCCGGGGCTGCGCAGAGGATGAGGGCGATCGCCGGCCAGATCACGTGTCGCATCAGGCCTCCTGACGCCGCCAGAGGTAGATGGCCGTCAAGAGGAGGACGCCCGACAGGATCAGCATGTAGCCCCCCAGCCCGAACATGCCCGTGGTCATGAAGTTCACGAGCTTGTTGGTGCCGAGCAGGGGCGGGGTGAAACCCGGGACCTTCAGGGGCGCCGAGGGATCCAGGTTGTGTCCGTAGGTATAGAGCTTGAAGTAGGCCGAGCCGAGCCCGCCCACGCCCGTGACGGCGAGCAACGCCGTGCCGAGCACCAGGAGCCAACCCGTCCGGAGGGCGGCAGCGAGGCCCAGGAGTGCCGCGCAAGCCACCAGCGCCACCGGCAGGATGCGCAGCTCGGGGAAGTCGCGCTCGTGGATCTCGGCCATCCCGATGTAGTGGTTGAGCGTGTTGATCTCCTGGATGTCGTCGATGACCGGATTGTCGCTGCCCGCGAACTTGTAGGCGTAGACGTTGAGGTTGAGGGTTTCGGGGTACTGCGGCGCGGTCAGGTGCAGGATCCAGAGCGGAAACAAGAAGGACAGCAAGACCAACGCCGCGGCCGCGGCCGTCAGGATCCAGGGGAGTCGATTCGTCGAGCGGCCGCTCGAAGCGGCGGTGGCCTCAGCCATGACTTGCACCTCCCAGGCGCGAAGAGAAGAGGGTCCCGGGGCTCCCCGGGACCCTCGCGGTGGCTAGCGGGGCTTGACCGTCAGGTATCCCTGCATCTCCTGGTGCATCGCCGAACAGAAGTTCGTGCAGTAGAAGGGGAAGACACCTGGCTTGTCCGCCACGAACGTGACGGTCTTGGTCTCGCCCGGGTCGATGACCACGTTCAGGTTGTACTCGTTGATGCCGAGGCCGTGGATCTCGTCGCGGGTCTGCTCGGCGTTGGTCACGTGGATCGTCACCCGGTCGCCCTGGTTGACGGGGATCTCGGTCGGCGCGAAGAAGGTGCGGATGGTGAACATCTTGATCTCGACGTTGTTGCCGTTCCGCGTGATCTTGGCGTCGTTGGGGTTCCAGATGGCATTGGCATGCTTGTTCTCGGCCTTGGGGTAGACCTCGATGGGCTTGACGGCATCCACCTTGATGATCTGGGCGTAGTGGGGCTCGGGCTCCGTGAAGGCCTCGTAGAGCATGGTCATCTTGTTGCCCGAGATGTCGATGAGCTGGGAGCTCTCGGGTTGCGACGGCCCCGTCGTGATGTGACGGCCCTTCGAAAGCTTGTTCATGGACACCAGGTACTTGCCGTACGGGTGCGCCGCGTTGCCGCCGGCGGCCACCATGTGACCGACGTTGTAGGCGACGGGGATCTTGTCGAGCACCTCCCAGGTGCCGACCTTCCACTTGGCCACCGCGCTCTCCAGGAAGAGCGAGGTGTAAGCGTTGCCCTGGTCGTCGTACTCCGTGTGCAGGGGGCCCATGCCCACGGGCACCTCGGCGGTCTTGACGGCCTCGAAGTTCACGACGGGGATGCCGTCCTCGTCACCCGAGAACTGCTTGTTCTGGATGGCCGTCTGGAGCTTCTCGAAGTCGAAGATGGTAACGACCGGCGCGAGCTTGCCCGAGGCCGCCATGTACTTGCCGTCGGGCGTCACGTCCACGCCATGCGGGCTCGAGGGCGTGGGCAGCAGGTAGACCACGCCCGGGACCTTCTTGGGGTCGATGACGGGCACGCCGCCGACCATCTGCGCCTGGCCGGCCTTGACGGCCGCCTCGGCGGCCTTCCAGTTGCACGCGACCACGTAGTCCTTGGGGTTCTTGGAGGCCGTGACCTCCAGGCGGCCGGTGGCGCGCTCCGAGTTGTAGCAGGTCCAGAAGGCCCACCCCTCGGAGGGACCCTTGCCCGTGCTGCCCAGGTCGAAGTCGAAGGGCGGCATCATGACCTGCCAGCCGTTGGACATGGCGCCGGTCTGCGGATCGACCTTCACGCCCGCGACCACGCCCTTGTACTTCGCCTTGTACTCGCTGACGGGCGCCCAGCCGCCGGCGAGCGGGGCCGAGAAGCGAGAGGCCGAGAGGACGTACTCGGAGTTGTTGGTGACGAAGCTCGAGCCGTGGTTGCCCGAGATGTTGGGGATCTTGATGATCTGGTGGGTCTTCATGTCCCGCAGGTCGATGCGGCCCACGCGGTTGTTGGCGTTGTCGTTGACAAAGAGCCACCGGCCGTCGTAGTCGCCGTTGGTCTTGGAGAGCGAGGGGTGGTGCAGGTCGCCCCACGTGTAGCCCCCCAGCATCTCCTTGGTCTCTTCGTCGAAGCCGTAGCCGGTGGCCGAATACGGAGCGAAGACCGGGATGGTTGCGATGTGGCGCATGGACGGAAGGCCCGCCACGTAGACCTGGCCGGAATGGCCGCCCGAATAGAACAGGTAGTACTCGTCGAGCTGCCCAGGGGGCACGAAGGTGCGTTGCGCCGCATCCTGCGCGATCCGGTCGTCCTTGGCGCCTCCGTTTCCGGCGGGCTTCTCGCCCTGCGGCGCGCAGCCGGCGAGCGCCAGCAAGCTCACGGCCGTCAAGGCGACCGTCAGTCTCCTCGCTTGATTCCTCATAACCATCCTTTCCCCCATCGACGTGGGAGCCATGTCATTAGTATGTCTGCCTCCGGCCGGAGGCGGCCTCATGTGTAGAGAATCGTTGCCGCGTGGATTGAACCAAAGCTAGCATGCCTCGTGGTCTTTGTCAGCGGTCCCCTTCCGTGTGTGCCACATGGCGGGGCACCGTGACCACGGACAGGGCGGCCAAACGAACTTGGCCGCCCCGATGAACGTCCGCTCGTTTTTGCATCACCCGCGGACGACCGTCCCGCGCCGCCCGATCGCCGAGCGCCAGGTATGCCAGAGAGCGAAGAGCAGGAGACCGCCGGCCGCCACGAGCATGAAGCCGCCGGGGCCGAACATGCCGATCGTCTCGAAGTTGACCAGCCGATTGCTGCCCAAAAGGGGCGGGGTGAAGCCGTCGATCTTCAGAGGGGCCGCGGGATCCAGGTTGTGTCCATAGGCATAGAGCTTCAAGTAGGCCGAGCCGAGACCGAGGCCGCCCGTCAGGGCCAACAGGCCCGTCCCGGTCGCGAGCAGCAAGGGGGCCGCGAGGGCCAGGCCCGCCGCGAGGGCCAGGCCCGAGACGGCGATCGCCGGCGGCAGCAGATCCAGCTCCCGGAAGTCCTGCTCGTGCAGCTCCGCCATGCCGATGTAGTGGTTGAGCGTGTTGATCTCGGCGAGGTCGTCGATCGCGGGGTTGCCGCTGCCCGCGAACTTGTAGGCATAGACGTGCAGGTTGAGCGTCTCGGGGTACTGCGGGGCCTTCAGGTGGAGCGTCCAGAGCGGAAACAGGAAGGACGCGGCGATGAGGACGATGGCCAGCACCGTGGCGATGCGGGCCGGCGCGCCGAGCGCGGGCCGATCCGGGGGAGTCCGGTGCAGGGCGCGAGCGGGCAGGGGCAGGGCAATCGTTTTCATCGGGCTTTTCCTTCCATATTCTCCGGATCCGGCCTGCGCCATGCGCCTCTGGGGGCGCCTAGGTGGGCCAGTTCCTTGATTTCAGGCTATCACCGGGCCCCGCGTGGCGGTATGAGGTACCTCAGTCCGCGCTCATTAACGGTTCAGCGCTGCCAGGGCGGCACCATGTGGTAGCATGGACCCACTGGTCGCGCGACACGCGCGCCGCTGCTGCAGAAGGAACCCATGAGCAAGTACAAGAGTGTCTTCGACATCATCGGGCCGGTGATGGTCGGACCGTCCAGCTCCCACACGGCGGGCGCGGTCCGGATCGGCGCCTTCGCCCGCACCATCCTGGGCGCCACCCCGCGCCGCGCCAAGATCGAGCTGCACGGCTCGTTCGCCGACACGGGCCCCGGCCACGGCACCGACAAGGGCCTGGTGGGAGGCCTGCTCGGCATGGCCACCGACGACCCGGACGTGCGTCATGCCTACGAGCGCGCCATCGAGGCCGGCATGGACGTGACGATCGGCAAGGTCGATCTGGGCCTCAAGATTCACCCCTGCTCGGCCCGGCTCACGCTGGAGGCCGCCAACGGCGACAAGATCCAGGTGATCGGCACCTCCATCGGCGGCGGCAACGTCGCCATCACCGAGGTGAACGGCTACCAGGTCCGCCTCTCGGGCGAGTTCCCGGCCCTGGTCACGGTGCACACCGACACCCCGGGCGTGATCCAGCGCGTCACCAACATCCTCGCCGAGCACCACATCAACGTCGCCTTCATGAACGTCGCGCGCCAGCAAAAGGGCAAGGACGCCTTCATGACCATCGAGGGCGACCATGAGATTCCCGCCCAAGCCCTCTCCGTCATCGCGGCCCTGCCCGAGATGAAGATGGTGCGTTACCTGCCCAAACTGAGCTAGAGAGGCCCCCATGGACGAGTTGGAACTTCGCTTCGACACCATCGCGGACTTGCTGCAGCTGGCCGAGACGCTCGAGATCGGCATCGGCGAGCTCACGCTCCGCTACGAGATCCAGACCTCGGGCTTCCCGCGGCAATTCATCCACGACGCCATGCTCGCGCGCTGGAGCATCATGTGCGAGGCCATGCAGCGCGGCACCGAGACCGCCAAGACGGGCCTCGGCGGCCTGGTCAGCGGCACGGGCTACCGCATGGCGCATCACACGCCCAAGCTCATGGACCCCATCGCCGCCCAGATGGCCGCGCGGGCGCTCGCCGTCAACGAGTGCAGCGCCGGCATGGAGCGGATCGTCGCGGCCCCCACGGCGGGCTCGTCGGGCATCGTGCCCGCGGTCCTGTGGGGCGCCTCGCAGCGGCTCGGCAGCACGCCCGACGAGATCGTCAACGCGCTCTTCGTGTCGGCGGGTCTCGGCATGGTCATGGCCAACAATTCGACCATCTCCGGGGCCAAGGGCGGCTGCATGGCCGAGGTCGGCGTCAGCACGGGCATGGCCGCAGGGGCAGCTTGCGAGCTGGCGGGCGGCACGCCCCGCCAGGTGGTCCATGCCATGGCGCTCGGCGTGAAGAACACGCTCGGCCTCGCCTGTGACCCGGTCGGCGGGCTCGTCGAGGTGCCCTGCGTCAAGCGCAACGCCCTGTACAGCGCCATGGCGACGGTCGCCGCCGAGCTGGCACTCGCGGGCATCGAGAGCTTCATCCCGCCCGACGAGGTGATCTCGGCCATGAAGGAGATCGGCGAGGCCATGCCCGCGGCCTACAAGGAGACGGCCTGCGGCGGTCTGGCCATCACTCCGACCGGCAAGAAGGTCATGGAGTCCAAGCCCAGCCTATAAGGCGCATCGCTCGGGTATAGTAGGGGCGCCCCCGCTCGAAGGAATGACTGCAGGCATGTGGTTCTGGCGTAAGAAGAAAGACAAGGATCCGGCCCAGGTCCATCTGGACCAGGCGCTGTCGCTCGCGGCCGAAGGTCGCCAGGAGGAGGCCGTCAAGGAGTTCGAGGCATCGCTCGCACTCCAGCCCGACTGGCGCGTCTCGCGGCTGTCGTTCGGAGCCCTGCTCGCGGATCTCGGCCGCTACGACGACGCCATCGTCCAGTACCACCATCTGCTCAAGCTCAACCCGCAGGACGCCGAGCCCGTGTTCCGGATCGGCGAGGTCTACGCCCTTGCGGGCAAGCGTGAGTGGGCGATCGCCCAGTACCGCCAGGCCCTCCTGCGGGACCCGGGTCACGGGCTGGCCCGGCAGCGGCTGAGCGATCTGACAGCGGAGCACATCGCCTTCTCGGTGGGCGAGGCCAACTCCCGCCGGGAGCAGCAGGCCTGGGCGCTCGCCGAGTTCAAGCAGGCGAAGGCGACGCTCAAGAAGCAGCGATCACTCGGCTACCAGCTGAGCCGGCTCTTTCGACGCGACTGACCAAAAGGCCCCCGCCCGATGGGCGGGGGCCTTTTGGTTTACTCCGCTGCGGGCTCGGTGGCCTCGGCATCCACCGTGACCGTCCCCGCCACGGTCTCCGTTCCGGTCGAGGAGTCCGTGACCTTGGCCGTGGCCTCGGTAGCTCCGTCGGTCTGAGCGACCTCGACGCCGACCTTGGCGGCGGTGTCCTTGGTGACGGTCGTCGTCACGCCGTCGGCCGTCTTGGTGACGGTGATGGTCACGATCGTCCCGTTGGCGCGCTTGATCGTGCCCGTGCCCGTCTCGCTGCCGTCCGCGGCCCCCGTGCGCGTCCAGTCCACCACCCGGGTCCGGCCCTTCATGGTGGCTTCCGAGTGGTAGAGGACGGTGTAGGAGCCGTCCGCGGCGTTGGTGCGCTCCCGGTGGGCCGTGAAGGAGTGGCCGTTCTGGAAGGTGCGGCTCATGTCCTGCACCACCTTGAGCACGTCGCCGTCGGGATCCACCGTCCGCGTGAGGGTCTGGCTCTGCGTCACGGCCCCGCGGCTGAACTGGAGCTGGGTGGTGGTGGCGACGCAGGCCACGCCGTCCACCGTCACCGACTCCGTCGCGACGCTCGTGGCCTTCATGCCGCCCTTGTGCTTGTCCAGCTGCTGCTTGAAACGCTCCTTGACCTTGGTGTCGCGCTGCTGGGCAGCAGGGGGCTTGCCACCGGCACGCTGGGCGCGATAGGCCGCGGCACTCCCGCCGTCCGTGAACAGGGCGGCCAGATCCAGGTCGGTGTAGGCCTGCGCGTTCGCCACCACGTCCGTCACGAGCTGGTTGGCGATCGTCTGCTGCTGACCGCTCAGCCGCACCGACTTGAGCGCGGGCAGCACGTTGGCCGTGCCCACCGCATCACAGGCGGCGACGAGCAGCGAACAGGCGGTGGCGAGGGCGAGGGTGCGGACGGTTCGACGCATGGGCGTTCCTTTCACGGTATTGGAGTCCTGGCGATTGCTATATACCCGATCAGGCGGGCTTTTTCGAGCCCCCCATGCGACTCGGCGGCCGTTGGCCAAGGTGGCCGAAAAGCTCGCTTGCATGTTGGAGCTTCACGATTCGTTACGCTATGATCCGCCCGTGACCCTCGACGTGGAGAGTCGGCGTGACGGATCGTCTCGATAACCCCCTCGACCCGCCCCCCAGCACGCCGCCGGCGTCCGTGGTCGTCGTGCATTGCCACCAGTGTGGGGAGACGACGCGGGGTGCGGCGAGCTATTGCGCCCACTGCGGCGAGTCGCTCCTTCGGCCGGACGAGACGGCATGCCTGGCGTGCGGCCGAGCCATCGCGGAGCCGGATGCGCCGCACTGTGCGGCCTGCGGCGCCTACCTGCCCGCGCGCCTGCGCCCCGCGCCCGCGCGGGGGCTGCCCTGGCGATCGCGGCTGACGCGGCTCGCGACGGCGACGTTGGCGGCCGGGGCCCTGTGGCTTGCGGCCCAGGCCGGCAGCCAGATCTTCGGCTCGGGCACCAAGGCGCCGAGCCTCGCGGGCGTTCAGGTCGGCGAGTCGAAAAACGCGGTGGAGCAGAAACTCGGGGCGCCGGAGCGCCGCGACTCGGAGCTGCTCTGGAACGGCCCGGACGGGGAGCAGCACCGGGTGATCATGTGGCAGTACGGCCTCACGCAGGAGGGCGAGACGGCGGTGGCGGACCTGACGGTCACCTTCCTGGACGACAAGGTGTACCAGGTGGGCGTCCTCGAGAAGGGCTTCAAGACGAGCGAGGGTCTCTCGGTCGGCGATCGGCTGGGCAAGGCGAGCCGGCTCTACGGCACGGCCATCGAGGAGGACATGGTGGCGGGCCTGCAGCCCATGAAGTTCCTCAAGGGCGGAGTGGTCGTCAAGATCGTGACCATGCCGGGCGACGACCAGCTGCTCGCCATCGGCATCGAGTCGCCGAAGAACCTGCCGCTGGAGTCGGGGGGGCACGGCGAGCCGGAATCGCATGGCTCGACGTCCCTGGGGGACGTGAAGAGCCAGCCCATCTGAACTAGAACCGGTCGCCCCGCGGCTTGAACTCCGGCCGTCCCGGCGCCACGAACGGAAGTACCGGCATGGGCCGCATGCCGAGCACCAGCTCCTGCCGCCCGTCATCCAGCCAATCCAGGATCGGAGCCCCCTTGCCCGAGAAGTAGTAGAGGGTCGGCTGCGGCATCAGCGGCCGGACGCGACCCGGCGCGTTGCCGTCCTGCGCCAGGGCGATGAGCAGATACCGCCAGCTGTGGGGGTCGCCGGGCACGAGCTGCTTCGGGATCCGCACGGCCACCTTGCGACCCAACGGGTCCGCCTGCGGCACGAGGTCCATGAGCTTGACGCCCGACGGCTGATAGAGCCCGCTCAGCCAGCCCTCCAGGCGCAGGGCCACGTCCCAGGGGCGATCGCCCGTGGCCCCCCGCGCCGCGAACAGCGCCGACGGCGAGGCCGGCTGCTCGTGCGAGCTCAGGTACAGGTCGAGGGTCGGCAGGCCGAGGCCGTTCGGGGCCTTCCAGGGGTTGTCCATCTGGCCCATGTGCACCGTGAAGATCCACTCGTCGCCCGCCTCCGCAACCTCGAGCTGGCGCAGATCGAAGTTCGGCAGCGCCATGCGCGGGCTCCTCGGAGGCGCGAGGTCGCCCGCTCCCAGGGCGTCGCCCGCAGCGTCCGGAAGCGCGACCATCAACGTGCCGTGGGGCAGGGGGCGCGGGATGCGCAGCGGCTCCCGGGGGAAGGGGCGATCGCCCGCCTCCACCTGCAACAGCAGCTCGCGCCCCAGGCCGTCGAAATGGCGCCACGGTACGCTCAGCTCGAGCTGTCGCCCGGCCACCGCCACGCGCACCGGCGCGGACGTCCCCCCGCCAGCCGACAAGAGACGCGCCGAGCCTGCCACCGGATCCACTACGAGCGTCCACTCGCGCGACCGCTCCGCGCTCTTGAGGCGAATCCGGAACGGTTCGGGCGGGCGATCGAACCCGATGGCGAGGCTGAGGGTCTCGGCGTCCCAGCCGTAGCGCAGCTCGGCGAGCCCGCCCGAGCCCCGCTGCATGGTGCCGCCGAGGGGCGAGGCGAGCCCCCCCTGGTCCCAGGCGGTCTCCAGGCGTCCGTCCAGATCGGGGCTCACGTAACCCGCGGGCATGCGGTCCGCCAGGCGGTTGAGGCGATGGATCTCGCCGGTGACGGCCGCCGGGACCGTCTGGCCGAGCGTCCGGTAGACGTCCGCCACCAGATCCCGGAACCCCGCGTCGAAGTCCGCATCCCGGCCCGAGTCCTGGTCGGTGCCGTACCACCAGAACCAGTCGCTGCCTTGCGCTGCGAGCATGGTGCGCTCGGCCTGGCGGTAGCGCGCGTCCTCGCCGCGGTCCCGGCGATAGGCCGCCAGCGCCTGACGGGCCGCCAGGAGCATGTCCCAGGCCCGGTTCTCCTCGGCCTCGCCGATCCAGGTGGCGAAGTCGGCGCGGATCCAGGAGCCCGCCGCCAGGCGTGAGAGCGGCTGGGGCTTGTTGCGTGCGAGGAACTCGGACGGCGTGGTCGTGCGGACCCAGTCCGAGGTGGTCAGGCCCCGGTACAGCTCGTCGAGGAAGGCCTTGCCGTCATCCGGGTAGTGCTCCCAGGCGTTCTCGCCGTCCAGGATGATGCTCACGAGCTTGGTCTGCGGCATGGATCGCTGGAAGGCGATCGCCTTCAGCTGGCGCAAGAGGTCCTGGGCCGCCTTACGCCCGTCCATCCGGCCGTACCTGAAGCCGATGTCGTCCGAGAGCTTGCGATCGCGAAAGACGATGGCCGGACCGTCCTGGATCTGGTAGGGGCGGTAGAGCAGGTCGGGCCGCACGACCCGCTCCTGGCGGCGCACGGCGGTGCGCAGCGAGGTCGCGAGCACCCCCTCGTCGGAGGCGATCCAGCGAATGCCCGCCTGCTTGAAATGGGGAGCGACCGCCTGGGCCACGGCCCCTTCTGCTGGCCACATGCCGCGCGGTGCGCGTCCGAACAGGCGCTGATAGGTCTCGACGGCCCACTGCACCTGCTTGGCGGCGTCCTCGGGGAAGCTGAACCGCTCGGGCAACTCGACGCCCGGCAGGGCCTCGCGCGCGAGCCGCGAATCGTGGACCAGGGGCAGGATGGGATGGTAGTAGGGCGTCGTTGCGATCTCGATCTTGCCCTCGTTCTGGAGCCGGCGATGCAGGGGGATGACGCTCGCCACGATGGAGCGCTGCTGGCGCAGGAGCTCCAGCTTCTGTTCCTCGCTGAAGCCGCGGCCCTTTTTGACGAGCAGGGAGAAGGGCGGACGCGCCAAGTCGTCCGGATCCATCCATGCCAGCGAGAACCAGACCTGCAGGTCACGCCAGTCCGCCTCCGTGTAGCGATCCCGCGGCTTGTCGCGTAGGGCCCGGTAGGCGGGCATCCGGCGGAAGGTCTCCTCGGAGGCCTGGAAGAAGCCCTTGTCGATGGCCGTCTTCTCGGCGGCCGACAGGCGGCCGGCCGGACGGTAGGCGAGCATCAGGTAGCGGTCGGTCGCCCCCCGGCGGTAGTCCTCGAGCTGCTGCAGCAGCACCGGCGTGAGGTTGAAGGTGAGGCGCAGGCCGGGGTAACGCTCGACCACGGCCGCCATGTCCACGTAGTCCTTGAGCGCATGGAGGCGCACCCAGGGCATCTTGTAGATGTTGGTGCCGGGCTCCTTGGGGTAGAGGGGCTGGTGCTGGTGCCAGACCAGATTGACGTACAGCGGATCGCGCGGGGGCGGGGCCGCCGGGGTCGGCCGCGAGAGCGGCATGAGGAGGCCCAGGGCCACCAGGAGCGGAACCAGCCTCACGTAAACCTCCTGCCCAAGCGCGTGTCTACCGGATTATAGGCCATGCCTCAGCGCTTGGCACGCTGGCAACGCGGACACAGGTAGGTGCCGCGGTTGCCGACCCGCGTCTTCTCGATGAGTCCGCCGCACATGCGGCACGGCTTGCCCTCCTGGTCGAAGGCCCACAGGAAGGCCTGGTTCGTGCCGTAGCGGCCCATGCCGTCCCGGTAGTCCTTGAAGGTCGTGCCCCGGTTCGCGATGCCCGTGGCGAGCACCGCGCGGATGGCGTCGTACAGGCGGCGCGCCTCGGGGCGCGTGAGCGCGCCGCGCTCCGGGTGCAGCTTCGCCCGGTGCAGGGCCTCGTCCACGTAGATGTTGCCGAGGCCGGCCACCACCCGCTGACTCAAGAGGAGCGGCTTGACGGTCTTGGCTTTCGCCATGGCCCGGGCGAAGGGCTCGAAGGCGAACTCGGGCTCGAGCGGCTCGGGGCCCATGGCCGCGAGCGTCGGGATCTCCCGGTAGTCGCCGGGCTCCACCACCATCAGGTAGCCGAAGCGGCGCTGGTCGTTGAAGAAGAAGACCGTCCCGTCGTCGAGGTCGAAGCGCACGTGGACGTGCCTGAGCTCGGGCGGCACCGCGGCCATGACGCCCACCTGGCCCGTCATGCCGAGGTGCACGACCAGCTCGCGATCGCCCAGGTCCGCGATCATGTACTTGCCGCGGCGGCGCAGGCGATGGATGGTGCGGCCCACGGCATCGGCCAGCTGGCGGTAGTGCGGGTCGGCGATCGCCTCGGTGACCCGGGTGATGGTGCGCCCCTCCAGGAGGGGGGCCAGATCGCGGCGGATGGTCTCGACTTCGGGCAGCTCGGGCATGGCGCTCTCCTTCGATCGACCATGCTACGATCTCGGCCCGCAGCGGAAAAGGGGCGCTCGCTTGCGTGGTATCATGCCCGCACAGAGAGGAACCCCCATGACCGAGATCCCGTTCGACCGCTTCGAAGCCCTGTTCGAGGCCATGATCCAGTCCCAACGCGCCAAGGTGCTGCGCATCGCCCGCGAGATCAACCCGCAGATCACCCCGGACGACGTGCTCAACCCGCACGACTTCCCGGAGCTCGACCAGGACTCCCAGTACAACTTCGAGGACGGCATCCTCTCCGGCTACATCGCCGCCCAGATGGCCGTGCGCGCGGAGTTGGCCGCGATCGCCCGCAACGAGTAGAACCAACTTCCAGTAGGACCGGCCTCCGCGCCGGTCTATGGGTGACGGAGGCCGGTCCTACCAGTTGAGCCCCAGCTGCTCCGGCCGACCCAGGGCCTGGCGGATCTTGTTGTGCGCGAGCGGAAAGGCGAACCCGTCGAGCTCGTCCGGCGCCACCCAGCGCTGGTCCTCGCGGCTCGCGGGCACCGGCGCTCCTAACGCGAGCTCCGCCGTGAAGGCATGGAACAGGGCCTTGCGGTGCGTGAACAGGTGCGGCACGCTCAAGAGCTTCGTCGCGGCCGCGATTTCCGCCCCGAAGGCCGCTCGCCACCACGCCACGAGCGCCGCGGCCTCCGCGGGCCCCGCCGCCTCGACGGTCGGGAACTCCCATAGCCCGCCGAGCAGCCCCTTGGCAGGACGGCGCGTGATCAGGTAGCGGCCCTCCGCATCCCGGACCACCCCCACGAGGAACTCCACCTCCTTGACGACCGTCTTCTTCGACTTGACGGGCAGCTCACGCACCCGTTCGGTCGCGCGCGCTTGGCACCACGCGGCCACGGGGCACTCGCCGCAGCGCGGGTTCGCCGCGGTGCACACGGTCGCCCCGAGCTCCATGAGCGCCTGGTTGAAACGCCATGCCTCTCCGGGCGGGATGAGCTCGCGGGCCACCGCCTCGAAGCGGCGGCGCGACCGGGGCTGGGCGATGTCGTCCGCGATCAGGAAGAGCCGCGCGAGCACCCGGAAGACGTTGCCGTCCACGGCGGGCTCGGGCAGGTTGAAGGCGATGGACGCGACGGCCCCCGCCGTGTAGTCGCCGACGCCCGGCAGGGCCCGGATGGCGGCGTAGTCATCCGGAAAGACGGACCCGTGCTCCGTGACGATCTGCTGGGCGGCCTTCTGGAGGTTGCGCGCACGCGAGTAGTAGCCAAGCCCCTCCCAGTGCTTGAGCACGTCGTCGAGGGGGGCCGCCGCCAGGTCCCCCACCGTCGGGAAGCGGGCGGTGAAGCGCTCGAAGTAGGGAATCACGGTGGCGACCTGGGTCTGCTGGAGCATGACCTCCGAGATCCAGATGTGGTAAGGGTCGCGCGTCTCGCGCCAGGGCATGGGCCGCTGGTGGTCGTCAAACCACGCGAGGAGCGCGCCGGGCATCGGGGAAGGTTGCGTCATGGCGCCATGCTAACACGACGGGGGCGCCGCAGCGCCCCCGTCGTGAGGTCCCTTCCGGTAGAGGCCTAGGCCGTGACGGCGCCGCCGCTCGGCGTGGCGGTGTTGAGGCCCAGCAGATCGTCCACCTGGTTGAGGTTCTCGCTGTTGAAAGCCTCGGTGATCGTCTTCTTGAAATCCTCGGGCATGGCGTCGCCCGCCACCCGCATGATCTCGCCCAGGTCGCCCGACTCGAAGGCCTTGTAGGCGGCCATCGCCTGGGGCACGGCCCCGTCGAGCGTCTTGGTGATGCCGTCCGGGAGCACGCCCGTGCCCTTGACCGCATCGTAGAGCTTGGAGACATCCCCCGAGTTGTAGGCGTCGACCACCGAGCCGATGGACTTGAGGGTGTCCGCCCCCTCGATGCCCGCAGCCCCCGCCGCCGAGCCGAGGCTCGCGAGAGCGGCCGCGGCGTCGCCCTTGACGATGCCGTTGGCCACGCCCACCGCATCCTTGAGCATGCCCATGGTCTTCTCGTCCACCAGGCCCTTGAGCGCGTCTCCGCCGACGGCGTCGAGCATCGCCATCGGGTCGCCGCTCTCGATGGCGGTGACGGCCTTGGCCGCCGTGTTCAGGTAGCCGCCGACCTCGCCGCCGACCAGGCCGCCCATGGCGCTCAGGCCGCCCGCCAGGCCGCCCTTCTCGACGGCGTTGAGGACCTCCATGCCCTTGGAGCCCCACTTGGCGATCTCGCCGATGGGCCCGCCGAAGGAGGCCGCCATGCCGGCAATCGAGCCGAGCGCGGCCTTCCAGTCGCCGTTCTTGAGGGCCTCGATCATCTGGATCGCCTTCATGGCCATCTGAGCCACCTTGAGCGCCATCGAGAGGACCTGCAGGCCGGGCACGAACATGGTGATGAGGGTCAGGACGGGCAGGATCTTCATGACCAGGTTCTTGAGCTTGGAGAAGAAGCCGCCCTTCTTCTTCTTCGGGGCGTCCGCCTTCTTGGACTGGGCCGTCGCCTTGGCCGAAGTGTCGTGGTTCGTCTCGTTGGCGATGGCGCTCGCCGACTCGGTCTTCATCTGGAAGATCTGCTGAACCAGGTTGAACCGGTTCATGTCGTCGGCCGTGAGCTTCTTGGGATCGAGGGGGGCCTTGTAGTCCTTGATGTGGTCGGGGATCACGTCGGCCGGCGCTCCGGGCGTGCCCGAGTTGATGACCAGCGGGGTGGCGGCCAGCTCGTAACCCGACGTCTCGCCGGCGGGCGCGGTCTGGGTCTGGTCTTGCACCGGCCCGGCCGCAGGAACGGTGAGCTCGGCGGCCGTCGGAGCCACACCCTCGGCGGCAGCCTGGGCGGGATCCTGGGAACCCGGGCGCCGCAAGGGGCCCGTTCCACCAGCAGCCGTGACATCGTTGATGTTGAACATGCGTTCCTCCCGGATCGTGCGTGGACCAAGAGCTCGCCCATCCCCCGGGCGACGGCTCGTCCGCATCTATTATGCCGAGCGCCGAGTTAAGGGTTGTCGAAGAAAATCAACGGCTCGTTAAATGTTCGTCCGCTTTGCGTCAAATCTTGGCGCCGCACAGGAGGCCGAAAGGCGCGTCAGCAGGACGAAGCCCCCGCGACGCAGAGCGCTGCGGGGGCTCGGTGTCCCATGGGGGACAGGCCCCGCCCGGGTATTGACAGGCTTGTGAGCTAGCGTCTCGGCCCCGACGCCGGCCGGGCGGAGGCCGACGCCGCCGGGGACGGGGAATAGTTGCGATAGGCCTTGAACCGCCACTCCCCGTCGGGATCGAGGACCCTCGGCGGGGCGCCATTGGGCCGGGTGGCCGACGACGGGGGGGACTGGCAGCCGCCCATCACCCCCACCAGAAGGCAAGCGATAGACATGAGAGCCCTCGGGCTCCGTCGAACTCGGCGCATCATTGGTCCATCCTAACGCGAGGGCCTGCCCTCGCTTGGAAGGCGACAGGGCCAAAAAACTTGGGCCCCACCCGGAAGCCGCAGGGCGCATGACGCTCGGATGTCCGACTGGAGTGACGGCCGGATCCGGGCCCGCGCGGGCCGGCGCAAGAGCGCGTCGCAACGGCCTTAGCCACACGGCGACAATCGACCCTTTCTGGTATCATGGGAGGCCTGCCGGGGCGGCCTAGCGTCCCGGGCAACGGCCCTCCGCGCGCCCCTTGCGACCCAGAAGGATTCTTCGCATGTTTTCGAAAGTGCTCATCGCCAACCGAGGCGAGATCGCCGTCCGCATCATCCGCGCCTGCCAGGAGATGGGGATCCCCACCGTGGCGGTCTACACCGAGGCCGACCGCGAGGGACGCCACGTCCAGCTCGCCGACCAGGCCTACAGCCTCGGCTCCGACACGTACCTTTCGACGCCCACCCTGTTCGCCATCGCCGAGCGCGCCGGAGCGGACGCCATCCATCCGGGCTACGGCTTTTTGGCCGAGAACGCGGACTTCGCGCGGGACTGCGCGGCGCGCGGCATCACCTGGATCGGCCCCAACCCCGAGGCCGTCGCCCTCATGGGCTCCAAGACGGTCGCCCGACGCATGGCCGCCGACGCGGGCGTGCCCGTCGTCCCCGGCATCACCGAGGCCCTGACGGAGGCCTCGGTCGCCATCGCCTTCGCGGACCAGCACGGCTACCCCTGCGTCATCAAGGCGGCAGCGGGCGGCGGCGGGCGCGGCATGCAGGTGGTGACCTGTGCCGAGGAGTTCGAGGCCGCGATCGCCAAGGGCATCCGCGAGGGCGAGGCCTACTTCGGCTCGGGTGAGGTGTTCATCGAGCGCTACCTTGGCAAGCCGCGGCACATCGAGATCCAGGTGCTGGCGGACCGGCACGGTAACTGCGTGGCCCTCGGCGAGCGCGAGTGCTCCATCCAGCGCCGCCACCAGAAGCTCATCGAAGAGTGCCCCTCGGTGGCCCTCACGCCCGAATTGCGCGAGGCCATGCAGGAGGCCGCCGTGCGCATGGCCCGGGCCGTCGGCTACGACAGCGCGGGCACCTGCGAGTTCCTGTTCCAGGACGGCGCGTTCTACTTCCTCGAGATGAACACCCGCATCCAGGTCGAGCACACCGTCACGGAGATGGTCTACGACGTGGATCTGGTCAAGGAGCAGATCCGGATCGCGGCGGGCGAGCCCATGGCCCCCGAGCTCCTGGTGCCCCGCGCCCCGCGCGGCTGGTCCATCGAGTGCCGGGTCAACGCCGAGGACCCCAGCCAGAACTTCTGGCCTTCGCCCGGGCTCATCACCCGCTACCGGCGGCCGGGCGGCCCCGGCGTGCGCATCGACGACGCCGCCTACTCGGGCTACCGCATCCCCGATCAATACGACTCGATGATCGCCAAGGTCGTCACCTGGGGCAAGGACCGCGCCGAGGCGATCGCCCGCATGAAGCGCTCCCTCAAGGAGATGGTCGTGGAAGGCGTGCCCACCACCATCCCCCTGCACCTGGCCCTCTTGGATCACCCGGCCTTCGTGTCGGGCGACCTCTCGACCCACTTCATCGGCCAGGATCTGACCAAGGCGGACCTCGCCCAGCTGGCCGCCCCCGCGCCTGCCGCAGCTCTGCCCGTTCCTCCGGGTGACGAGCCGCGCGCCCGCGGGGCGGAGCGCCTCTTCGAGGTGGTCGTGAACCAGGAGCTGTTCGCCGTGACCGTCAGCGAGATCGGCGGCCAGCAGATGCTGACGGCCGTCAAGCCCAAGCGCCCCGGCAGCACCGGCAAGGCCGGATCGGGGGCTGCGGCGAGCGGCTCGCTCACGGCCCCCATGCACGCGACGGTCTCGCGGGTGCTGGTGGAGCTCGGCCAGACGGTCGAGGCGGGCCAGCCCCTGGTGGTGCTCGAGGCCATGAAGATGGAGACGGAGATCCCGAGCTCGGTGGCGGGCACGGTGGTCGAGCTGCATGTGAAGCCGGGCCAGACCGTCGAAGGCGGTCAGGTGCTCGCAGTGGTGAAGTAAGATGACCGACGCCCTTCGTACCGAGACCATCCCCGGCCTCGCCGCCATGCTCCGGCAATGGGACGAGGCGACGGCCCCCCTGCTCAAGAAGGCGCCCGAGCGCCCCGAGGGCGTCGTGACGGGATCCAACACCCCCGTCAACCGCCTCTACACCCCCCTGGACCTGCCGGAGTTCGACTACGCGAGCCAGCTGGGCCTGCCGGGGCAGTACCCCTTCACCCGGGGCATCCAGCCCACCATGTACCGCAGCCGCCTCTGGACCATGCGCCAGTACGCGGGCTTCGGCACGGCGCAGGAGACCAACCAGCGCTTCCGCTACCTGCTGGGTCAGGGCCAGACGGGCCTCTCCACGGCCTTCGACCTGCCGACCCAGATGGGCTACGACTCGGACCATCCCCTCGCCGCGGGCGAGGTGGGCCGGACGGGCGTCGCCATCGACAGCCTCGCCGACATGGAGGTGCTGTTCGACGGGATCCCGCTCGACAAGGTCTCCACGTCCATGACCATCAACGCCCCGGCGGCCATCCTGCTGTGCATGTACCAGGCGGTGGCCGAGAAGCAGGGTGTAAGCCCCGACAAGCTCACGGGCACCATCCAGAACGACATCCTCAAGGAGTACATCGCCCGCAACACCTACATCTACCCGCCGGCGGCCTCCATGCGGCTCATCACGGACATCTTCGCCTACTGCGCCGAGGTCACGCCCCGCTGGAACACCATCTCCATCTCGGGCTACCACATGCGCGAGGCGGGCTGCACGGCCGTGCAGGAGGTGGCCTTCACGCTCGCCAACGCCACGGCCTACGTGCAGGCGGCCATCGACCGCGGGCTGGACGTGGACCGCTTCGCCCCGCAGCTCTCCTTCTTCTTCTGCGCCTGGACGGATCTGCTCGAGGAGGTCGCGAAGTTCCGCGCCGCCCGCCGCATCTGGGCCAAGATCATGCGCGAGCGCTTCGGCGCCAAAGATCCCAAGAGCTGGCAGCTCCGGTTCCACACCCAGACGGCGGGCTCGAGCCTCACGGCCCAGCAGCCCGACAACAACATCGTGCGCACGGCCATCTCGGCTTTGGCGGCGGTCTTGGGCGGCACGCAGAGCCTGCACACCAACTCCAAGGACGAGGCGATCGCCCTTCCCACCGAAGCCTCGGCGCTGACGGCCCTGCGCACCCAGCAGATCATCGCCTACGAGGGCGGGGTGACCAACACGGTCGATCCCCTGGCCGGCTCCTACTACATCGAGAGCCTGACCAACGAGATCGAGGATGGCGTCTACCGCTACTTCGAGGAGATCGAGCTCAAGGGTGGCGTCCTGACCTGCGTCGAGGACGGCTTCTTCCAGCAGGAGATCCACGAGAGCGCCTACCGCTACCAGCGGCAGGTGGAGGCAGGTGAGCGCGTGGTGGTGGGCGTCAACCGCTTCCAGCAGGCGGACGAGCCGCCCATCGCCATCCAGCGGATCGACCTCTCGCTCGAGACGTCCCAGAAGGACCGCCTGCAGGAGCTCAAGGGCCGGCGCGACGCCGCTGCCGTGGCCCAGAGTCTGGAGGCCCTTGCCAAGGCCGCCAAGGGACAGGAAAACCTGTTGCCCTTCATCTTGCAGGCCGTGAAGGTGTACGCTACGGTCGGAGAAATCAGCGACGTCCTGCGCCAGGCCTTTGGCGCCTACCGTGCGACGGTGAAGGTGTAACATGATCGACCCCACTCTGTTGGCCATCGGCAAGATCGATCACCTGGGCATCGCCGTGAAGAGCCTGGAGGCGGCCTTGCCGCTCTACACGGACACGCTCACGCTGCCCATCCACGAGACCGAGGAGGTCGAGGACCAGAAGGTCCGCACGGCCATCTTCATGGTCGGCGAGAGCCGTCTGGAGCTCCTGGAGCCCACCAGTCCCGAGAGCCCCATCGCCAAGTTCCTCGAGAAGCGGGGCGAGGGCATCCACCACGTGGCCCTCGGCGTGCAGGACGTGGCGGCGGCCTTGGAGCACCTCAAGGCGCGGGGCTGCCAGCTCATCGACGAGAAGCCGCGCGTGGGCGCGGGCGGGGCACTCATCGCCTTCGTGCATCCCAAGAGCACGCATGGCGTGCTCTTGGAGCTCTGCCAGCGCGGCCACGCATAGCCCGTCTCCTCGCGGGGTACGAGACTCCCGAACCCTCGGTTCGGGGGTCTTCATGTGCGAAAGGAGCCGGCATGCGCCAGGAGTTGGGCCTCGGGCTCGCGATTACCTTGGTTCTGGCGGCTCCGGCCATGGCCGACGGCACGCGGTACTACCATCCGGAGCAGGGCTTTACCATCGACTTTCCGGTGGGCTGGCTAGTGCGCGAGAACTTCGCGGGCACGCTGGTCTTCGCCTATGATCCCCGGACGCAGGCGCGGGTGAACGTGTGCACGGACCTGCTCGGGTTGGGAGCGACCTCAGAGTCCTACGGGCAGCTCGGCATGGCGGCGTTCGAGGAGATGTTCTCGGACTTCCGGTCGCAGGAGCAGGGGACGACGACGGTCGCGGGCTCGCCCGCGACCTGGTACGTGTTCTCGGGGCGCATGGGCAAGATCAGCTTCTCGACGCTGGAATACTTCGTGGTGCGCGGCGGGACGGGCTACGCCATCAACTGCAGCGCGGACCAGAAGACGTTTGCGAGCGTGCGGAAGGACCTCGAGCGCATCGTGGGGACCTTCGCGCTGGATCCGTTGCCGGACGAGCCGTCGGAAGAGGAGACGGAGCGTGTGGCGCTCTAGGGGGCGCGGCTCGTTCCACCCCCTCATCCCCCCCTGCTAGGGGGGGCTTTTTGTGGCCTGCTTCGCAGGCGGACGAAAGCTTTCCACTTTCAATTTGCCCCCGCTAGGGGGCCGAATGCCCCCCCTAGCAGGGGGGGATGGGGGGGCAGATCCGTCGGGACTCGTGAGACTCCCGCCCCCTTAAGTCCGCAGCTTGTACCCCCGCCGGAACAGCGTCACCGCCGTCACCAGCGTCACGGCCGCCAGCCCGAACGTCACCGCCAGGTCTGCCCCCAACGACGCCTCGAACCGCCCGGTCATGGACGCCCGGAAGCCGTCGATGAGGTAGAACAACGGGTTCAGCTTCACGAACGGCTGCACCTGCTCCGGCAGGAAGTGGATCGACGTGAACACCCCCCCGAAGAACACCAGGGGCGTGATGAAGAACGTCATCGGGATGGCCAGGTTGTCCCAGGTCTCCGCGGCCAGCCCCAGGATCAGCCCCAGCCCCGCGAAGCCCGCCGACACCACCGTGATCATCGTCAGGTACAAGAGCCAGTTCGTCGGATGCGCCCCCGTCACGAGCCAGCCGATGCCCATGAGCAGGTTCCCGATGAGCAACGCCCGCACCATGGCCCCGAACACGAAGCCGAGCACCATCTCCACGTAGGACAAGGGCGCCACCAGCACCTCCTGGATGCTGTTGGTGAAGCGCGTGTTGAACAAGGACGCCGAGGTCTCCGAGTACGAGGTCTCGATGACGTTCATGGCCACGAGCCCCGGCACCAGAAAGACCAGGTAGGGCACGCCGTCCACCGTCTGGATCCGGCTGCCCAGCCCCAGCCCGAAGATGAAGAAGTACAGCAGCGTCGAGATCATCGGCGGCCAGAGCGCCTGGTTGATGATCATCATCAGGCGCTTGAACTCGCGCTTGATGAGCGTCCACAGCCCGATCCAGTTAACCATTGGCGCGCCCCGTAAGCTCCAGGAAGATGTCCTGCAGGCTCTTGCCTTCCCCGTACTTGGCCATGAGCGTCTCGGTGGGCTCCAGCGTGATGAGGCGCCCGTGGTTGATGATCCCGATCCGCTTGCAGAGGCGCTGGGCCTCCTCCAGGTAGTGGGTCGTGAGCACGATGGTGATGCCCTGGCTGTTCAGCTCGCGCATGAGGTCCCATAGCTCGAGCCTTAGCTCCACGTCCACGCCTGCCGTCGGCTCGTCCAGGATCAGCACCCGGGGCTCGTAGATGAGCGCCCGCGCGAGGCTCAGGCGACGCTTCATGCCGCCCGAGAGCTTGGTAAAGCTCTGGTCTTTCTTGCCGTAGAGATCGAAGCGCTTCAGGAGCTCGTCCGCCCGCGTCGCGGCCACCTTGGTCGGGATGCCGAAGTAGCCCGCCGTGTAGAGGAGCACCTCCCGGATGGTCAGGTACCGATCGAAGTTGAACTCCTGCGGCGACAGGCCGATGCAGCGGCGCGCCGCCCGGTAGTCCTTGACCACGTCGTGGCCGCAGACCTCGACCTTGCCCCCCTGGATCGTGCTCAGGCCGACGATGCAGTTGATGGTGGTGGTTTTGCCGGCGCCGTTCGGGCCCAGGAGGCCGAAGAACTCGCCGGACTCGATGGTCAAGGAGAGGCCGTCCACGGCGCGCAGGGAGCCGTAGCGCTTCACCAGGCCGTCGAGCCGGATGGCGGGCGTCATGCTAGTCATAGAACTTGGGGTTGAAGTCCGTCTCCTCGGCGAGCAGGCGGCGGTCATCGGCGCTCTTCACGGACATGACGTAGAGGGTCTTGTCCCCACGTTCGCGTTGGACGGCCACCAGGGCCGACTTGGCGTCCGCGAGGAAGCGGTGTCGCGCGAACCGGCCCTGCTCGCCGAGCTCCGCCCACTCCTTTTCCGACACCAGCACGCTCACCTGCCCGCCCGAGAAGTACGCGACCTCATGGCCCCCCTTCTCCATGCGGCGGGCGAACTCCTCCTCGACGTAGCCCGAGGGCGCGCGCAGGCCCGAAGGCGCCTCGTACTTGGGCCCGGTCAGGAAGATCAAGGCCAGGAGCGTCGCCAGGAAGAAGCCCAGCAAGGCGCCTCCGACGAGGAAGACCCGGCGGACAGCGGTTGGCGAGGGTTCGAGGGGGGACATGGTCGGTCCTTTCCAGCCAGACGAGGCCTATCGAGCCCCCATTATACCTCCCGAGCCCGGGCCGCTCCCGGTCCGGACGCACTGCGAAAAAGCTTGGCCATCGTCCGCTAGTCATCCCAGACGCTCGCTCGTATGGTGGACATGGTTCCCGCCCGGAGGCCGCCATGACGACCTGCACCGCCTGCCTCAAACCCGTCGACCGCGAGGCCAACTTCTGCAGCCGCTGCGGCGCCCGGATCGCGGGCGCAGCCTCCCCGCGCGGCGATCGCCGGGTGGTCACCGTCCTCTTCGCCGACGTCTCGGGCTTCACGGCCATGAGCGAGCAGCTGGACCCCGAGGCCGTGGCCGAGATCGTCAACCAGTGCTTCCAGGCCCTCACCACGCCGGTCTACCGGTACGGGGGCGTGGTCGACAAGTACATCGGCGACGCCGTCATGGCCCTCTTCGGGGCTCCGGTCGCCCATGAGGACGACCCCGAGCGGGCCGTGCTCGCCGCCCTCGCGATGCAGGCCGCGGCTCGCTCGTTCGCGCGGGACCTCCAGGCCCGCACCGGGCTCTCCCTCAAGCTGCGCATCGGCCTCAACACGGGACTGGTCGTCGCGGGCGAGATGGGCGGCGACCAAAAGCGCGACTACACGGTCATGGGCGACACCGTCAACCTCGCCCAGCGCATGGAGGCCGCCGCGCGCCCCGACAGCATCCTCGTCAGCCAGGAGACCTACCGCCTCACGGCCCATCGCTTCGCCTACAAGGCCCTCAGCCCCTTGCAGGTCAAGGGCAAGGCGCAGCCGGTGCAGGCCTACGAGGTGACGGGCGCCCACGAGGCGGGCCCGGTGCGGGTGCTGCCCAACCGGACCATCGGGCGCGAGCGCGAGGTCGAGGCCCTCTCCGAGGCTTGGGCCCGGGTGCAGGACGGACGGCCCCACTGGATCACGCTCATGGGCGAGGCCGGCATCGGCAAGACCCAGATCGTCGACGAGTTCCGGCGCGGGCTAGCACCCGAGGTGCCCGTCATCGCCCTGCGCGGCGTCTCCTACCAGCAAGAGCGGGCCTTCGACCTGACGGCCCAGTGGTTGCATGCATGGACGGGCATGCCCCGCCACGCGGACCCCGAGGACGTGAGCCGGGCTCTCAGGCGCAAGCTCCAGGAGCTCGGCTGGCCGGATCCCGAAGAGACGGACCTCGTGTCCCTCTTGCTCGGCGTCGATCACCACGCCCTCAAGGGCGCCTCGGACGCTCAGCGCATCGAGGCCGCGATCGCCTCCTCCGTCCAGGCCTTCTGCGCCCAGGCCCAAAGCCGACCGTCCTTGCTCGTGATCGAGGACCTGCACTGGGCGGATGCCTCGAGCCAGCGCTGGCTCGAAGCCCTCGCGGAGCGCCTGGCCGGTGAGCAGCTGCCCCTGCTCGTGCTCGCCCAGGCCCGTCCCGGCGCCCCCTTGCCCGAGGCCAGGGCCCGGTCGGGCCTGGACCGGGCGCTCACCACGGTGCGTCCCCTGAGCCCCGACGACACCTGGCGGCTTGCCGAGGTGCTCTACAGCCACGGCCCGGCCCGGGACGCCGGGACGATCGCGGCCCTCGTCCGGCGCTCCGAGGGCAACCCCATGGTCCTGCGCGAGCTGGTCCGCGCCCAGCTCGAAGGGGCGAGCGAGGTCCTCACGCCGTCCCTGAAGGGACTCGTCGCCTCCCGGCTGGACCGCCTCCTGCCCACCGAGCGCGAGTTCCTGGAGCTTGCGGCCGTCATGGGCCGGACCTTCGATCCCGAGGTGGTGGCCGCGCTCCTGGGCCAACCCGATCCCCATGCCATCCTGCTCTCCTTGGGCGAGCGCGACCTGGTGCGCCCGTCGGATCCGGACGGTCATGCCTTCACCCAGGCCATCGTCCACGAGGTGGTCTACGACGGCATCCTCCTGCGCAAGCGCCGCGAGCTCCACCGCCGGGTGGCCGAGGCCCTGGAGGCCAAGAGCGGCGGCCACGCGGGCCTCGCTCCCGACCTCGCGCGCCACTTCGTGATCGCCGAGGCCCCCGAGCGAGCGCTCGGCTACCTGGTCCAGTCCGCGGAGCGGGCGCGCCTCGCGTTCGCCAACCAGGAGGCCGTCCATCTCTGGCAGCAGGCCCTCGAGATCCTTGAACGGGAGCCCGCGCTGGCGCCTCCTTCCGAGACGGCGGGCGTGCGGCTCAAGCTCGCCATGACCCTGAGCCTGCTCGGCGATTACCCAGGGGCGCTCATCCAGCTCGAGCGCGGCCTCGACACGCCCGACGAAGCGCTCGCGGGCGAGCTCTGGCGGGCCAAGGGCCTCATCCACGAGCGACAAGGGGACTTCACGGGCGCGCGCACTTGCTACCAGACGGCCGCCGCGGCCTCGACCCAGCCTGGCATGCACGGCGGCCTCGCGGTGGACCGAGCGTGGCTCCTGGTGCGGGCAGGCGACCTCGCGGGCGCGGAGTCCCTCTGCCGAGAGGCGCTGGAGTTACTGGCCGAAGGCCTGGAGCGGGCCCGCGCGCACAGCATCCTGGGCATCGCGGCCTACCGCGCCGGGCGCTGGCTAGAAGCCAAGGAGGCCCACCAGGAGGCGCTCACGTACCGCGAGGCCTCCGGGCACCTGCCCGGCATCGCCTCGTCGCTCAACAACCTCGGCATGGTCGAGGCCGAGCTCGGTCAGTGGGAGGAGGCCTTCGTCCACTACGAGCGCAGCCTCGCGCTGTACCAGCGGATCGGCGATCGCGGCCACGTCGCCACCGTGCACAACAACCTGGGCGACCTGTGCACCCGCCGGGGCGACCTCAAGGCGGCCGAGCGCTTCCACCGGGACGCGTTGCAGGCCAGGCGCAACCTGGGCGATCGCTTCGGCGTCGCGGCCTCCCTCTGCGCTCTGGGCGAGACGCTGCGCCGGCGCGGGGAGCTCGAGGAGGCCCGCCACTCCCTCGGCGAAGGGCTCTCGGAGCTCTTGACCCTCGGAGAAGCCGAGCTCGTGGCCGAGGCCTGCGAGGCCTTGGGGCAGGTGGAGCTCGCCGCGCGCCGCTACCCCGAGGCCCAGCGCTGGCTAACCGAGGCCATGCAGGCCGCTCGGCGGCTGGGAGACCAGGTGCGTCAGGCATCGGTGGCACGCGCCCAAGCCCAGATGGCCCTCGAGGTGGGCAACCTCGCCCAGGCGCGCCTCTGGATGGACCGTGCGGCCGGGCAGCTCGCCGATCGCTCGGCACCCCTCGAGACGGCAAGGCAGCATGCCCTGGACAGCCGGCTCTTGCGCGCCGAGGGGCGGTTCGAGGCGGCCGCGGACGCCGCCCGCGCGGCCGATGCCCTCTTCACGACGCTCGGCGTCCGGCACGAGCGCGAAAGCCTGCTCTGGTCCCCCCCGGATCCCGCGGGAGGACCCGACGGCTAGAAGGACTTTGGCCAAGCCCGACAACGCCTGACGGGCGTCGTTTGACTATCATCGAGCAAGCAGCCAGGCCCTATGGAAAGGCACCGCATGCGCCTCACCGCCGCGCCCACCCCCAAGTGGCTCTCGATCCTCGCCCTCGCCGCCCTGCTGGCGCTGGGCGGGTGTCCCTGGCCGTGGGGCGGGCCGTCCAGCACGTCCTCGCCCCTGGCGGGCCGCATCGTGGACCAGAGCGGCAAGCCCGTGGCGGGCGTCGTGGTCCGGGCCTTCTTCACCAACGCCATCCCCTTCACCAACGCCATCCCCTTCGGCATCGCGGCCGCCGACGGCCAGGCCACCACCGAGGTGCGCACGGGCGGCGACGGGCGCTTCGCCTTCGCCAATCCGCCCATGGGTGAGGTCAACCTCGAAGCCGTCCAGAGCGAGGATCGCAAGGCCGTCAAGCTCTCGGTCGCCGTCCGTACGGGCGTCATGCTGGACGTTGGCGACATGCGCCTCCTGCCCACGGGCACCATTGCGGGCCGGGTCATCACGCCCTCGGTCGGGGGATTGAACCTGCTGGGCACGGACGTCTTCACGCCGGGCCTCAGCTACATGGTCAAGACCGACGAGGAGGGCAACTTCCGGATCAGCAACGTCCCGGCAGGACGGTTCCGTCTGGTGGCGAGCAATCAGGGGCTCGGGCGCGGCGAGCGCGCGGACGTGGAGGTCAAGCCCGGCGAGGTGACGACCATCGAGCCCATCGGCCTCTCGCTGACGCCGCCCGCCGTCTCCGAGCTCCGGCCGTCGGTGGGCGGTCCGGGCAGCCAGTTCGAGATCGTGGGCGCCAACTTCGGCAAGAGCACCACGGGCGGCAACACCGTCGAGGTCTACCTCAACGGCGTCCGGCTGAGCGAACTCACCGTCGAGAGCGACCAGCTCATCCGGGCGCGCGTCCCGGCAGGGGCCCAATCGGGCCGCGTGGTGGTCAAGGTCGGACTCATCTCGGGCGCGAGCCCGGGCGAGTTCCGGGTCCTGCGCGAGCTCTCGCTGGTCCCCAAGGGACCGATCGTCCTGCCCCTCAACGGCTCCTTGCGCTTCACGGCCGAGGGCACCGACAGCGTCGGCGTTACCCTCAACGGGCCCTTGACCACGTGGATGGCCTCGCCGGACACGCGGCTCAGCCTGGACAGCGCCACCTCGGGGCTGGTGCAGGGCCGCGAGACGGGCAGCGGGGTCGTCTTCATCGGGGTCGGCGACCTCTCGGCGAGCGCCCAGGTCTTCGTGAGCCCTACGGTGGGAGCGCCCTACCCCCACGGCAACGGGACCATGGCCTCGGTCGCCCTCGGATCGTCGGGCGCGCTCGCCTTCTGGAGCGACCAGGCGGACGGCCTGTACCGAATCCTGGGGCAGCGCCTCTCGGGCACCCCCTGGTCGCCACAGGACGTCTCCCCGGCTGCCACCTTCCTGGCCGACCCGGGCCCGGTGGTCGCATGGGATGCCGGCCTCGGCAAATTCTGGCTCGCCTACGCGGACGGCCCCATGGCCGGGCGCCAGATCAAGGTGCAGACCTTGAACGCCGATGGCAGCCCAGCGGGCGGCGCCACGGTGATCGCGGCCAACCGGGTCGGGGCCCAGGGGTTGTGCCTCGCGCCGCGCGGCGGAGACGTCCTGGTGGCCTGGCAGGAGTCGAGCGGGGCCATCGTCGCGCGGCTGGCCTCGGCGGGCATGGGCCAGCCCGTGGCGCTTGTGGCGAGCAACGCGAGCGTACCGACGGCTGCATGGGACGGGTCCGCCTACTGGGTGGGCTGGCAGCAAGGCGTCGGGAGCGACTCCGATGTCATGGCCCGCTTCGTCGACATCACGGGCACCGCGGGCTCGGCCGCCGTGCCGGTGGCCACCGGTGTCGCCCCGCAGCGATCGCCGAGCCTCGCCGCGGGCCTGGGGCACATGCTCGCCGTGTGGACCGAGCCGCGCTCGGGCGGACTTGAGCTCTTCGCCAGGCGCATCGTCGGCGGCACCCCCGTCGGGAGCGCGGCGTCCCTAGGCCCGTCGCACCCCGGACACGGGGAGGAGCGATCGCCGCGCCTCGCGTGGGACGGCGCGCGCTACCTCCTGAGCTGGGTGGACGGGCGTGCGGACGCACCCGGCGTGTTCGCCCAGGTGCTCGACAAGGACCTGGCTGCGCCCGGTGCCCCCTTTGCGGTGATGCTCGGGCCGGACCTCAAGCAGCCGGCCGTCTCGGGGCTCGGCACCGATGCCGTCGCCCTCTGGATCCAGGGTTCGAGCGGTATCTGGAGCCAGCGGATGGCCCCCTAGCGAGCTTTCATATTAAGTCTTGTTTGCGTCGAAACCATCCAAGCGTCGGTTGGGTACATGGGGTGTATGCCGAACGAGCAACCCTTGCACTGCCCGTCATGTCAACGCGCCCTCGACCATGCGACGGCGCGGCTGTACGAGTGTCGGCACTGCCGTATCATCGCGGCCATCTACGAGGACGAAGGCAACGCCCTCATCGTCAGCTCCCAGGCCGGGACGTCGACGACCATACCCCTGACGGCCCTGCAAGCCTGATCGAATACGTCCCAGACACTCCCTTGTAAAGTTTTCGTAATCTCGGGGTGGCATCGTAGCGTCTATCGCTTCGAACCCGGGAGGTGTGTGTGTCGATTCCCCTCAAGGTGGACGTCTATGCCGAGCTGACCCTCGGTCCGGACACCAAGGCCCTGTCCAGCGCCCGCAAGTTCGTCCAGCGCACGCTCGCGGACTTGCCCGACGCCCCCCGTAACGACATCGAGATGGCCGTCGACGAGGCGGTCGCCAACGTCATCGAACATGCCGCCCTGCCCGCGGATGCCACCATCGAGCTCAAGCTTTACCGGGACGCCGAGCACGTGCGCCTCATCGTCAGCAACGACGGCCTGGCCTTCGACGGCAACCTCTTGCCGACGGTCGACCTGAATCGCCACCTGGCCGAGCACCGCACCGGCGGCCTCGGCATCTTCCTCATGCAACAGCTGATGGACCTGGTCATGTTCCGGACGACCCGCGAGGGCCGCCAGGAGGTGGTCATGGTCAAGCACCTGCGGGGAGCCTAGTGCCCGCTCCCATCCTCACCGGACTCGCCTGAGGGCTTTTCGCCGTCCTTGGGGCCCTCCTCGTCCTTGAGGAGGGGAGCCCAGGTGATCATGGCGATGCGGTCCGACTCCCCGTCGTAGAACAGCCCCACCTCCATGTCCGTGACCTCGAACTCGGTGTAGTTCATGCCGACGAGGTTGACGGGCAGCGTGGAGACCTGGGAGGGCTGGATGATGGTGGAGCGCTTGGGGTCGCCCCAGGCGTTCTTGGCGTCCTCGTAGCTGCGCGGCGCCTTGGGCAGCGGTAACCAGACCCGGATGGCGTTGTGCGAGGATCCCTCGTCGACGAAGAGCGGGCCGGACGGCGCGGTGGTGAAGCGCTTGGCGTCCTCGTGCGCGAGCCGGAAGCGGAGCCGGTGGAAGATGGGCACGCCGAGCACGTAGAGCGGGTTGCGCTCGTCTTCGGGGCCGTACTTGCGCCGAAACTCGGCGATGGTCGCCCCGGACAGGTCGATGCCGTCCAGGTGACGCTCGTCGAACTTGGGACCGCAACCGGGCAAGAGGGTGATGAGGGCGATCGCCGCCATCCAAGAACGCATGGGCCAGACTCCTCGTGTGTTGCATGGGGTATACCCTCGCTTCCAGGCGCCCTAAACGGACCACTCGGCCGCGCCGGCACCAGGTAATGCAGGCTAAGCAAAGGTAAGGGATTGTAAAACTTTTGGAATTTCCCCTTGCATGCCCCGGAGATTCTGCTATGATGAATTCATCGAGACGCCCGATTCGTCTAGAGGCCTAGGACGCCGCCCTCTCACGGCGGTAACACGGGTTCGAATCCCGTATCGGGTACTAGTGAAGCCCCGCCTGAAACTCAGGCGGGGCTTCACTGTTACGGGCAGGCTGAAACACACAGCGGAAAGCCACCGGCGCCTTTGCCGGTGGTTTTCCGCTGTGGCCGCCTTAACGTTCGGTCCGCTTCGCCATCACTCGGTCGAGCGAGTACGCGCCGGCGCCCTTCACCATCACGACGAGCGCAAGGCCGATGGCGAGCACGAAGTACTCGATGCCTTCGCCCTTCTGGGCGCCGAACCAGTTCATGAAGAAGCCGTTGGGCAGGTGGGCCATCAGCGCCGCCACCAGCATCGTCACGCCCACCCCGAAGGCCGAGACACGGCCGAGCAATCCGGTGATGAGGCCGAGCGCGCCCAGGAACTCGGCCGCGATCGCGAGCAGCGCGAGCGGCGCCGGAATGCCCATCTGCTGGGTGAAGAAACCCATGGTGCCTTCGAAGCCGTAACCGCCAAACCAGCCCAGGGCTTTTTGGGCCCCATGTGGCAGGATGACCAGGCCGAGGGCAATGCGGGCCACCAGGGCGCCGTGGTCGTTGTCCGTGGCCAGAAGTTTTTGAAACAGGGTGCCCGCCAGAGTGGGCGATGGGAGGGTGTCCACTTGGGTCGCCATGACTATTCTCCTTATGCACCGGCAGCATGCCGCGAGACGAACAAAATCGTTCTACGTCGAACAATCTTGAGAATAGTACTAGTTAGTCCTATCGTCAACCCTTGGCTGTATGCGAGGCAAGACAGCCCATGCAAGGCGTCCCCATCGGAAACCGAGTACCTTTCGAAAGGCGGACTGAGCAGGATCTTGCTTCCAGGTGAGACGGAGGGAATGCACTGCCAGTCGGATAGCTCGGCCAAGCAGGTTCGAAGACCGTCCGGCCTAGTGCACTAAAACAACCACTCAGCCCGCTGGGTTTTCACCGGGCTGCCATGCGGTTTCGGTCCGGGCTCGTTCAAGGACGAACGCACCCTCCGGACGGCGTTGTCGGCACACGCTGCTGACTTTGACAGGCGACTTCGGCAAAACGACTATCGAGGCGCAAACCATTGCTTGCTAGCATGCGTTGGTTCGTTTTTTGTTCACAGGGAGGTGTGACCGATGGCTCGTCCTTGGTTTCGGCTGTCCATAAGCCTGCAACTGGCCGTTTGCGTGCTCGCGGGATGTCAGGCCATCCCGAATGCGGTCCGGGACAGAGCCGCCGGGCAAGCGGGCGTCGATCTCGCCGCCGCGGGCGGGGGCAAGGGAACGTCCTGTCCTTCTTTCGCGTATGTCACGAATTTCAACAGCAACACGGTTTCGGTCATCGATACCCGGACCAACGCGGTAGTCGCGACCGTTCCGACTGGAGTGGGCCCGGTCGATGCCGCCATCACGCCTGATGCGAAGCTAGCCTACGTGACCAACCAGGGTGGAGATACGGTTACCGTGATCGAGACCAAGACCAACACCGTCCAGGCCACCATTCCGGTAGGCGTTAATCCCAGAGGGATTGACCTCACGCCTAACGGCAAGTTTGCGTACGTCACGAATTTGACCAGTAACACGGTATCGGTTATCGAGACCCAGACCAATACGGTCGTGGACACCATCCCGGTCGGGGCCTTTCCGATCGATGTGGCTGTCACCTGGAACGGCCAACTAGCTTATGTGACCAATCGCAACAGCAACACCGTCTCGGTCATCGATACCAAGACCAATGCCGTCACCGCCACCATTCCTGTGGGCCTCCAACCCTTCGGCGTAGCGTTCACCCATCTCGAACACCGCGCTTATGTCGCCAACAGCGGCCAAACCACGGTAACGGTCATCGATACCAAGTCCAACACCGTGGTCGCCACCGTCCCGACCGGCTTAGCCCCGATCGAGGTCGAGATCCCACTGGATGGGCAAAGCGCCTATGTGCCAAACATCGGTAGCAACACCGTAACGGTCATCAACACCAAAACCGACGGCGTGATGGCGACCATCCCGGTTGGGACCCAACCCTTCGGCGTTGATACCACCCAGGACGGGGACCGAGCCTACGTTTCAAATAGCAGTGACAACACCGTTTCGGTCATTGATACCCGTACGAACGCAGTCATTGCCACCGTACCCGTTGGCAACCTTCCTCGTGGGATTGCCATTACCCCATGCAACGGAAGTCTCGACCGCAACTAACCTAGGAGGGTAGGCCTCCAAGGGCCGGCGCGCCCGACATGACTTCTCCTCCTCGACCAGGACGAGCGGAGCCGCCGCCGCGACTTCGGGCACGCGAGCGAGAAGACCTGGCTCGGCCACCATGGCGAGGTCGAGCCGGGTCTCCCTAAGGACGCACCGGAGGCGACGATTGCCCCGCACCCAGGAGTAGGCCCGGCCCCCCATTCCTGCACGCCAGCCTGACTCGAATGGGTGGTCATTCCCCGACAGGGCACAACGCCCGGTTCGTCAGTAAGCGAACTGGTCCGTGGGTCCTCCGGTCATGCAGCGCCGGATGCAACCCTGCATGAGGTACCAGCGCCGCGAGGTGTAAGAGAAGCCCGCGCAGTAGCGTCGGCAGGCGCTTTGGCGTGCCGCCTGGTAGTCGCCCGGAGAGACCGATCCAAACGGCGGATAGGACGTGAGTTGCTGCGTCTGATAGGCCGCCTTGGGCGGCTCTCCTCCGGTCGGCTGAGTGGGCCCCGTGCTACACGCGGCCAACAGCCCGGTCAGCAGGACGAGACTCGCGTGTCGGCTGGCTCGAGCAACTTTCATCGGACTCCTCCTTCCGCTGGAGAGGGCCACCATGGTGGCGCCATCTAAATGGCTGGCGTCGGAATAGGCAACATGGAAGCGGAGGATTGGGGTGGGCACGGGCGGCGGCACGTCGGATTGGCCCCTGTCCGCCATTCTCCGACTCCGCCTTGACGTCGAAACGACGATTGCGATCTGCGACCGAAAGGCTTAACGTCGGAGTCTGATGGCAGATGCCATCGGGTCCTGAGCATCAACGGGTTTCCGGGCCGGGGCGCGTCTCGTCGGCCCCGGCTCGGACGCCCGCTCAATCGCTCGAACCGGCGCGATGGCATCGCTTCTGGCGAACACTTGCTCGTCTTGGAGAGGTCGGCTATACAGGGGGGATACCGTTCGCCCTCGACGTTGACCCTACCAAGCAAAGGAGATGCCCTCATGACTCACGTCAAGCTTCTCAGCTCCCTGCTCGTGGCCGGCACCGTGGTGATGGCCCTGCAGGTCCCCGCCAGCGCCCAGATGCGGACCTCGCGCAGCACCGCCCAGGCCCCGGCCGCCGGCACCGGCAACATGGTCGGCATCGGCTACAAGGCCGGTAACGGCCTCGGATTCACGGGCCTCGACCTCATCGTGAACCCCTCGCCCAACATGTCGCTGGACCTCCAGGCCGGTCTGACGCCGACCGGAGCCTTCGGCGTGGCGCCGGCCATCCAGTTCCACATGCCCATGCCCGGCATGGCCCTGGCCGGTGGGCCATACCTGGGCGCGGGCGTCAGCTACACCCCCACCAGCACCGGCGTGTTCGGCAACGTGGGCTATCAGCTCATGCCCATGCCCAACGTGGGCCTCTTGCTCGGCGTCGGCTACCTCCAGCCCCTGTCGGGCGGGGCCGGTGGCGTCAACTACGAGTTCGGGCTCCGCTACTTCTTCATGTAGCCACCACCAGGCCGCCCTAGCGGTCGCCATTCCGAGTGAAGGGAGGGGAAGCGTCCCCTCCCTTCGCGTTGCGTGCCCGGGGCAGCGGACCTTGCCGACGGGTCACGGATGCTTGCGGCGAATCGGGAAGACGTCGGGGGTCACCAGGGCCAAGATCGATTGGGAGAGCACGTTGTAGACCGCGATGCGACTGACGACGTCGTCGGGAGACACCTGGTAAGTGAAGGCGACGTGGAAGGCGTCGATGAACTTGGGATCGGGCTCCACGACCCCGCGCGTGAACCGGTTCAGGGTCGGCACCGTATCGACCGCCCCCGTCCAGAGGTCCATGAGGTAGACGGTGTTGTGGCGCAGATCCTGCCAGACGAGCAGGCGGTTGTAGAACGGATCGACGCGCGGCGCGTCCGCGAAGTGTCGCTGTTCGAGGAGCTGGTTGGGCAACAGGCTCAGCACCTTTTTATCGAAGATGCTGTACAGGTAGAGGCCGCCGTCCGCCGTCGAGAACACGGCGAACGTCCCGTAGCTCGCGATACGGAGCGACGTGATGCCCCCGTGGAGCACGGCAAAGGCGTTGATGGGCGCCACGGCATAGGCGACGCCGGTCCCGGCGCCGTCCCGCGGCCAGTGGAACTCGTAGGGCGCTGGCGTGGGGGGGAGCGGCGGCGTCGGAGCGGGAGAGGGGGTCGGGGCCGGCGTCGGCGTGGGGGAGGCCGCCGGCGACGGCGCGGCGGGCGGGGCGGCGTCTACCTCGGGCGGTTTGGGCGGGGGGTACTTCACGTAGGCAAAGCCGATGCCCTGGGCGGCAAGATCTGGATCCGAGGTCCCCAGGAACCAGAGCACGTCGTCGCGACTCAAGGAGGGCGAAAAGGCGAACCCGCCAACCTCGCGGCCGTCCACGAGCTTGATCCGCTCTTCGAAGTTCGCGTCGTACAGAAAGATGGAGTCGTCCAGGTCGTAGAGGAACACGTAGCGATAGGGCTCGCTCACGCTGCCAACGTCTAAGCCCGCCTGCCAGAAATACTCCACGGTCTTGAAGTGATCCCGGTACCGGGCGATGATCGTGGTGTCGAGCGACCGGAACGCGAAGGCGTAGTACTCCGCGGGCTTGGGGGTCGGCCCCGGAGTGGGGGCCGGCTCCGGGGTCGCCCGGTCGGAGGTCCCGGCTTGCTGCGCCGGCTTGATCGGGGTGGACGGCGGATGGGAGCTGCAGGAGCTGAGCCAGAGGCCCATCAACACCACGGCGGCCCAGATCGTTAGGGCTTTGCGCGGATGCGACACCGGTGCCGGCTCCTTCCTGAGTCCAAGCAGACAAGCACACACGGAGACACTACTCGTTCGTCCGGGATCCGCCTTCTGGCATCGCGACCAACTTATTGATGACTCACCGTCGATCGGGCATGCCTCCATTAGGGAGCCTGCCGCGGGACGGGGGCGACGCCGACCGCTACCTGTCGCTCATGGCGGGACTCATCCGCCCCCAACGTCGCCCTGCGGCGCCCGCGGTTGGTAATCGTCCGTGCTCATGGCGTAGGCCAGGGGGAGCGTCTGATCGTCGCTCTCCAGGAGCTTGCGGACGAGCAAGGTCATGGGCATGGCGAGCAACGCTCCGAGCGGACCGAAGATCCACATCCATGCGAGGGAGGCGATCAGGACGGTCGAGGCACGTAGGGCCAGGCCCTTCTTGGTGAGCATGGGCGCGACGAAGTTGTCCATGAGGGCGTTGAGCACGAAGCTTACCAGCAAGAGGACGAGGGCCCGTCCAGTCCCGTATTGGAGGAAGGCCATGAGGACGGGCGGAATGAAGCTCAGCAGCATGCCGATGCGCGGGATGTAGCTGAGGAAGAAGGTCAGCAGCCCCCAGAGGAAGGCGAACTCCACGCGAAAGCCCAGGTAGGCCGCCGTCACGGCGACCGCGCTCACCAGGTTGCTGAGGCTCTGCAGCCGGAAATGGGTCTGGATCTCGCCGATCAGGCTGCGCACCTGCCCGTACAGGGCCCCCTGGTAGCCGGCATGTCCGTAAAAGGCCCGGCTGATGCCGGGAAACTCCATGGCCATGGTGAGCAGGATGAACAGGAAGAGCAGCAGGGAGGCCGAGGCGCCCAGCACATGGGAGATCAGGTTCAGCGCCACCCGCGTCAGTTGCTGCGGAAGCACCTGACTGCCGGCCAGCAGGTCGCTCAGCGAGTAGCCCCACCGCGCGACCAGGGCCTCCACCTGGGCGAAGCGGGTTTCGAGCATGCCCTGATAGTCCGGGAGGCGGCGGGCGAACTGCTGGAGCTCGAGCATGAAGTAGCCCATGACGAGGGCCGCCACCAGGAACGCCGACAGGAAGACGCCGGCCAGGGCCAGAGGGCGGGGTAAACCTCTGTTCTCCAGACGCCTGACCATGGGCAAAAGGGCGATGGCCAGGGTGTACGCCAAGAGGATCGGAGCCAGCAGGCCGGCGGTGAGGTGCAGTCCGGCCACCACGAGGAAGATCGCACTGCCGAGTACGAGCGAGAGTCCGAACGGGGTCTGCAGCACGCGTGACGGCATGGGGCCATCCTCCCGGGCTTCGTCCTTCAATGGCCCGGCGCTCGTGACGTCGAGTTGTGACCAGCATAGGCCAGCGCCCCACGCATGGCAGGGGTAGGCCTGGCCGAAATATCGAGCGAAGCATGGCCATGGGCGAGGGCTCCACGGCGAGCCCGTCAGGGTTCGACCACCTGGTCCGCCGCACGTCGCCAAGGCGGTTTAGCGCCGCTGGCCGGAACCCCATCGCGGCGGGCCGCCGATTCGGCTGCTAGCGGGCGACGTAGCTGCGGACGCGCTGGATGGAGTCGGGCAGGAGCTTGGCCTGGAACTGGTTCAACAGCCAGGTGGGCAGGAGCGGGATCCCCGGATCCCCCTTGGCCGTGTAGAAGACCTGGCTCAGGGACGGCCCCCTGGACACGACCTTGAGCGTGCCCTCGTAGCGAAGGATGGTGCCCTCCCGCCGTGTATAGCCGAACGAGAGGGTCTCGGGCGACACGATCGTCTCGTTGGTCACCCAGCGATCGCCCACGGGCCAGGGCAGGCCGAGCACCGCCCGGACCATGAGGCGGTTGCCGCTGCGACTGAGCACCTTGGACTCCTTGAGCTCGAAGATGTCCGCGTAGTGCTCGTAATCCGTGAAGACGTCGTAGACCCGCTGGGCCGGAGCCTTGACCTGGCCGACCGCCCGAAAGGACTTCAGGGCCTCCGACGTCCGGTCCACCTGGACGAGGATCTCGCCCCGGTCGACGCGATCCTGCTCCGCCGGATTGAGCGGCCCGAAGGCCTCCTCGGCCGCGGCCGGCGACGACAGCATGCCGAGCAAGAGCGCCCCAAGTCCGAACAAGCGCCCAAGGGGCCGGCTGGGGGACGCTTCCTTCACCCGAGTCACGCTGAACCTCTTCCTTCCGGCTCCATCCCTCGGCGAGCCGGCTGCTCGGAGTCCGAGCCAGCCGAACGACCTGACGCCGGGCGACGCCACATTCCGACAACAATTACTAGACCAAAGTCTAAGATTATCATACCCGATCGGCTGGAGATCGCGCCAGACGCCGAAAGCGGCCCCGCCTGTCGGCGGGGCCGCCCCCTAGATGGGCGTTAGTAGGCCCAGTGGGCCGACAGGCCGAGCGATGCCGGCAAGGTGCCGAGGCCCAGGCCCGTGGCATTCGCGCCGACGAACAGGTCCAGCACCACCGACGGCGTCACGCCCCAGCGGATGCCGAAGTTGTTCTGCGTGCCCACCCCGGTGATGCCCGGGATGCCGATCTGCGTGTCCCCGATGATGTGCAGGTTCTGGAGGATGGCGAAGTCAGCCCCCAGCCCCAGCGACACGAAGCTCGACGAGAAGGGCCACGCGCCGCCCGGCAAGAGGGCCGACGCGTTCCAGACGCCCATGTTGAACGCGGGCACCAGGGACAGGTTGAGCGAGTTCACGCGGTTGAACGCGAACATGTGCGAGATGGGCAGGCCGAGCTGCAGCCCCAGCGACGGCTGACCGTTGACGTCCACCGCCAACAGGCCCCCCACCAGCCCCGAGATGCTCGCGAAGCTCGCGCCGCCTTCCCGCATGAGGCCCCACTTGCCGGCCATGCTCAGGTAGCCGCGCCACGGGATGGCCGTGACGGCCGCGATGCCCGTGTCGAGCTGGAAGTTGTTCCCCATCCCCATCTCGGCCCGCAGGCCGAGGGCGTTGGTCGGCAGGCCGATGTTGCCCTGACCCAGGTACAGGGTCGTGCCGACCAGGTTGTTGCCGCCCGGGCGAACGTAGGCCCGGGGCACCGAGTAGTAATTCGTCGGGCCCTGCAACACGCCGGCCCCCGCCCGGAAAGCCTGCGCGTGAGCCGGCGCGGCCAAGCACGTCGTGGCCACCGCCGCCAGTCCCAGGACCAACCCTTTGTTATGACGCATGCCGCACCTCCATACGACCACACCCTTGAACGCGGTTGTTGCACCCATGCACTCGATTGCGTGCAACCCTAGCACAGCCATGACCCGCCAACAACGCATCCTTATCCCTTCGCACCGCCGGTCCCCGCTGGCATCCGCACTCCGGGCCGACGCCCGCTCACAAGCCCGAGGCCGCATCTCCGGACAGGATGGCCGAAGTCCCGGCCCCCCCCGGGGCCGTAGCATGGCCCGCGTTCGCGGCGCACGGAGGATGCCATGCGCAAGCTTCTGACGGCCTGTGCCCTCGCTATCACGCTCGTCGGCACGAGCGGCTGCGTCCAGCTCATCGTCGGCGGGTTCGGCATCCTGCAGGGGCTCTTGCCCGTCAGCAAGGAGCAGGAGGTCGCCATGGGCGCGGCCGCGGCCCAGCAGATCCTCGCGCGCCCCGACGTCAGGCTCTACACCGACCCCAAGGTGCTCACCTACGTGCAGAGGGTCGGCATGACCATGGTCCAGCGCTCGGGGCGAGTGGACCTGCCGTGGCGCTTCTTCGTGATCGACGCCCCGCAGCAGAACGCGTTCGCGCTGCCCGGCGGCTTCATCTTTATCACCACCGGGGCCCTGCGGGCCATGTCCAACGAGGCCCAGCTCGCCGGCGTGCTCGGTCACGAGATCGGACACGTCACGGCCCGCCACGGCGTCGAGCAGATCCGCCGGGCGCTCATCGCGCGCGGCTTGCTCATCTCCGCTTTGGGTAGCAGCCCACAGGCCGCCCAGATCGCAGGCCAGATCGGGGCCCAGATCGTCCTGCGCGGCTACGGCCGCGAGGCCGAACTGGAGGCGGACGCCCTGGGCGCGACCTTCGCAGCCCGGGCGAACTACGACCCGCGGCAGCTCGAGGCCTACCTCCAGGTCCTGGGAAAGCAGGGAAAGCGTCCGGCCTGGCTAGGGCCCCTGGAGACGCACCCGCGCGTCGAGGATCGGATCGCCCACCTGGAACAGGTCATCGTCGCCAAGGGGCTCCGCGGAAGCGAGCTGAGGGCCATGTCCTTCCAGACGGCCGTCTCACCCTTGCTCGGCGGCGGAGCCGGCCGCGTGCCGGCGCCCCGCTGAGACCCACGGCGTACAGGCGAAGAGGGGGCGGGACATCCCGCCCCCGTTGAGCCTAGGAGATCTGGAACATGTCCTTGAGCTTGGCGGTAGTCTCCGGGAGATCCTCGGTCTGGATCTGGCCCATGAGGAGGAGACGCACGTCACGCTCGGGCACCTCGGCCGTCAAGGAGAGCTGGCGCACGTCGAGGCCGCGCTTGCCCATCTCGGCCATGATCTGGCGAACGAGGGGCTCGTAGCGCTCCTCGGCAGGAAAGATGGAGAGCATCTCGTCGGAGATCTTGTCCGCCGACCCGCCGGCCTTGAGGTAGCCGCGCGCGATGAGCATCTTGGTGACCAGGAGGTTCATGAACACGTGCTCGATGGCGAGCGGGTTGCGCTCCGCCCAGTCCTGGACAGGAGCCAGGTACTCGGCGAAGGTCTCGGGCGGAACCTCGAGCACGGCCGCGATCTTCTCGACCACCTCGGGGTTGCGGGGAAAGGGCACGTCGCCCCGCAGGATCTCGTACATGTAGGTCCGGCTGATGTCCACCTGGTTGGCGAACTCCTGACGGCTCAGACCCAGCTCCTGCAGGCGGTTCCAGAGCTTGCGGGTGGACTCCGGAAGCACGCTGACGAGCTGCTGGTACTCGGGAAAGACCATCGGGTCGATGCGGGCGACCTCGGCGAAGCGCTCGAGGGTCTCGCGCACGGTCGGGAACTTCACCTTGTTGTTGAAGATCCGGGACACGTACTCGTAGCTCAGGCCGGTTTCCTTGACGAAGGTCTTGCGATTGACGCCCGCCACCTCGAGACTCCGCTTGAGGATGTCGATCGAGGGGCTGGGCAGGGAGCTCCCACCCATGGGCTTGGTTCGCAAGCCGACGCGACGAACGGTTTGATTTTGACGCATAGCGCACCATCCCTTGAAATCGCGAGAGCGTTCACATTTGTTAATGAACTTACTATAAAATCCGCGAGGTTTCAAGCGGTGGTTTACGGCAAATCTTGTTCTGACCTGGGTTATAGCCCACTCGTACAACTATCCATCGTTCGTGTTTCAACCCCAAGGGTAGGCAGACCCACCGTTCGCATAACAATCGCACTCCCCACCGCCAGGAGGGCGGACGGATCGCCGTGAGGCTCGACGCGAGGGCAGGTGTGCGGAGGCTAGTCGCTGCGCCAGGGGCGGCCGGTGAGGGCGTCCACGCCCCCCACGTCCACATGGGTGATGACCTGGGTGTTGGGCAGGGCCTCACCGATGGCGCGTTCGATCTGTTCGGCGATCGCATGAGCCTCGCCCGCCGTGATCTCGGCGGGCACCGTCAGGTGCACGTCCACGTGGCGGTGGGCGCCCGACTTGCGGGTGCGCAGGTCGTGGTAGTCGATCAGGGGCGGCGTGTGATCGGCGAGGATGCGCTCGATTTCGGCCCGCTCCTCGGTGGGCAGGCTCGTGTCGAGCAGGATGCCCGTGGAGTGGGCGAAGATGTCCCAGGCGATCCGGGAGATGAGGACGGCCACGCCGAGTGCCGTCAGGGCGTCGAAGACGCCGAGGCCCGTGACCTTGACGAGCAGGAGGCCCGCGAAGATGCCCAGGCTCGTATAGACGTCGGTCGAGAGGTGGTGGGCGTCGGCCTCGAGGGCCGCCGAGTCCTCCTCGCGGGCCACCTTGAAGAGGTAGCGGGACACGACGAAGTTGACGCCCGAGCTCGCGGCCATGACCCAGAGGCCCAGGTCCACGACAGGCGGCGGCGCCGCATGGCGGATGTGGTCGACGGCCTCGAAGGCGATGAGCACGGCCGCCACGAAGATGAGGGCGGCCTCGAGCATGCCGCTCAGGTTCTCGTACTTGCCGTGCCCGTAGGCGTGATCCTCGTCGGCGGGCTTGCTCGCGGCGCGTACGGCGAAGAAGGCCATGCCTGCCGCCAGGAGGTCGATGGCGCTGTGGATGGCCTCCGACAGGACGCCGACCGAGCCCGTGAAGAGGCCCACGCCGAGCTTGAGGCCGACGAGGCCGGTGTTGGAGGCGACAGAGAGGAGGGCGGCACGGGACTTACGATCCATGCCGCCATTCTACACCAAGCGTGGGCTCAGGACGGCCCGTCGGGCCCCGCTAAGGCATGGCCCCCTTGGGCTGGCCCGCGCTCAGGGCCTGTAATGACTCGCCGGTGACCTTGGAGAGCAGGTTGAGGGCGGACCCCGCATAGAACCAGCCGATCTGCTCCAGGTTCATGGTATGCCGCGTGGCGACCACGTCCGAGGACCCGTCGGCGTGGTGGACGAGCATGTTGACGGTGCGCACCGGATCCAGCTCGCTGAGATACTCCAGGGAAATGTGGTCGCCTTGCCGGATCTTCTCGTAGTCGTCGGGGTTCACGAACGTGAGCGGCAGGATGCCCTGCTTCTTGAGGTTGGTCTCGTGGATGCGCGCGAACGACCGCGCGACGACCACCCGGCAGCCCAGGAAGCGGGGACTCATGGCCGCATGCTCGCGGCTCGAGCCCTCGCCGTAGTTCTCGTCCCCGACGATCACCCAGGGGATGCCCCGTGCCTTGTAGTCGCGCGCGACGGCGGGCACGTCCATGTCCTCCTCGCCGGTGAAGACGTTGTGCGTCCGGCCCCGCTCACCGGTCCAGGCGTTGATGGCGCCGGTCAGCATGTTGTCCGAGATCTTGTCCAGGTGGCCCCTGAACCGCAGCCAGGGTCCAGCAGGCGAGATGTGGTCCGTGGTGGTCTTGCCCTTGGTCTTGATGAGCACGGGCATGTCCGCGTACTTGTCGTCGACCATGGGCTCGAAGGGCTCGAGCACCTGGAGGCGATCGCTGCCCGAGGGGATGAGCACCTCGACGCCCGCGGCGTTCTCGGGCGGCGCGACGTATCCCTTGCGGCGGCCGATGAACCCCGCTGCGGGGACCTCGGGAGCCTTCTTGGGTGCCTGAAGCCGCCACTTGGTGCCGTCGGGCGCCGTCAGCTCGTCTTCCAGGGGGTTGAAGGCGAGGGTCCCCGCGAGCCCGTAGGCCATGGTGATCTCGGGGCTCGCCACGAAGGCGAAGGTCTCCGGGTTGGCGTCGTTGCGGCCCGGGAAGTTGCGGTTGAAGGACGTCACGATGGTGTTGCGATCGCCCTTCTTGACCTCGTCGCGCTTCCACTGGCCGATGCACGGGCCGCACGCGTTGGCGAGGACCGTGGCGCCCACCGCCTCGAGGCTCGCCAGCAAGCCGTCCCGCTGGACGGTCTCGAACACCTGCGCCGAGCCCGGGCTCACCATGAAGGGAATGGGCATGCGGGCCCCGTGGGCGCAGGCCTGCTCGGCCACGTCCGCGGCGCGGACGATGTCCTCGTAGCTGGAGTTGGTGCAGCTGCCCACCAGGGCCACCGAGATCTTCTCGGGATACTGGTGCCGGGCGACGTCCTCCTTGAGCCGGGAGACGGGCCGCGCCACGTCCGGAGAGTGCGGTCCCACGATGTGGGGCTCGAGGGTGGAGAGGTCGATCTCGACGATCTCCTCGAAGAAGCGCTCGGGGAACTGTTCGACCTCGGGGTCAGCCTCCAGGAGGTGCCGGTACTGGTTGGCGAGGTCCGCGAGCTCGCCGCGCTCGGTGGCCCGCAGGTAGGTCTCGCTGTGGGCGTCGTACGGGAAGACCGACGAGGTGGCGCCGATCTCGGCGCCCATGTTGGTGATGGTGGCCTTGCCGGTGGCGCTGAAGGTCCGGGCGCCGGGCCCGAAGTACTCGACGATCCGGTTGGTGCCGCCCTTGACCGTGAGGCGCCCGGCCACGTAGAGGATGACGTCCTTGGGGGAGGTCCAGCCGCTCATCTCGCCTGTCAGCTTGACGCCGACCAGCTTGGGCTGCAGCACCTCCCACGGGAAGCCCGCCATGACGTCGACGGTATCGGCGCCGCCCACTCCGATGGCGACCATGGACAGGCCGCCCATGTTGGGCGTGTGGGAGTCGGACCCGATGATGAGCCCGCCCGGAAAGGCGTAGTTCTCGAGCACCACCTGGTGGATGATGCCCGAGCCCGGGCCCCAGAAGCCGATGCCGTACTTGGCGCAGGCGCTGCGCAGGAAGTCGTAGACCTCCTTGTTGGTGACCTCGGCCCGGGCGGTGTCGGCGAGCGCCCCCTCGTATGCCTGGATCAGGTGGTCGCAGTGGACCGAGGCGGGGATCTTCACCCGCGGCAGGCACGCCTGCATGAACTGGAGGATGGCCATCTGGGCCGTCGCGTCCTGCATGATGACGCGATCGGGGCGCAGGTCCAGGTAGGCGACGCCCGGGTCGATGGCCTGCTCGGCGGGCTTGTCGAGGTGCCCGAAGACGATCTTCTCGGCGAGGGTCAGGGGGCGTCCGAGGCGCCCGCGGACCGTCTTGAGCCGCTCCTCCATCTTCTGGTAGATGGAACGCACCATGGCGGGGGTGGTCTCGATCATCGGGCGAGCCTCCGTATAGCACCCAAGTAGGGGACAGGGGATCGGTTAGCCCTATCCTAATCCCAAACCCCGCCGGATCAACCCCGGCCTCCCCGCCAGCGGCGGCCTCAGACGAGTCCCAGCGCCATCAGGACCGCGAGCAGGACGAGCATGAACGCCACGAGCCGCTGGATGGCGCCCATGGTGACCTTCGGGAGCATCCGGTTGCCCATGAGCGTCCCCGCCAGGGCGGCCCCGGTCGTGACGGCGAGGAGCGGGAGGCCGACCCGAGCGCCGCCGAGGCCGCCGGTGGCGAACTCCCACCCGTAGAGGGAGAGGCGGCTCAGGTCCACGAGCACGGCGATGAGGGCCCCGGTGCCGATGAAGGCTTCCTTGCTCAGGCCGGCCTTCACGAGGAACGCGGAGCGCAGGGCGCCCTGGAAGCCCGAGATCCCGCCGAAGAAGCCCGAGAGCAGCCCGCCGATGGGCATCCAGCGAGGCGGCACCTGGAGCCTTTGGAACCAGGGCAAGAGGTCCAGGATCGCGAAGGTCCCGAGCAGGAGGCCGACGAGCAGCTTGACGGGTGTGACGGCGACGGTCCGGGCCCCCAGCTCGTAGGTGTGGATCGCGGGCAGGCCGCTGACCCAGGTCAGGAGCCATGCGCCGGCGAACGCCGCGAGGACCGCGGGGGCGCCGAAGCGCACGAGGATGGCGCGATCGGCGTGGCGCATGACCAGGCCGGCCTTGAGGAGGTTGTTGAGAAGGTGGACGACGGCGGTGGCGGCGATCGCGACCTGGACCGGGAAGAACAGGGCGAAGGCCGGCATGAGCAGCGTGCCGAGGCCGAAGCCCGAGAAGAAGGTGAGCAGGGCGGCGACGAGGGCCACGGCGGGAACGATGACGTAGGGCACGGTACCCCCTAGAATGGATCCGAACGTCCCCATGGTACCCCAGGAGGCCCGACCCTTGAACAGCGTTCCCTCGCCTTGCCGCAAGATCTGCCGGCTAGATGCGGCCGGGTCGCTGTGTCTGGGTTGCTTTCGGACCCTCTCCGAAATCGCGGCATGGGGTTCCATGTCGGATGAACAACGGCAACGGGTCGTTGTCGCCTGTCGCGGGCGTGAAACGGAAGGGCCCGAGTCCTGGACGGATCCGGGACTCAGGCCATCCTAGACGCTGCCGCTCAGTACTGGGGACCGATCTGCGGACCGTAATACATTTCCAGCCGCATTTGGCGCATTCGGGCCTCCAGTGCCGCTTGTCTGGCCCTCCACTGACCTACATAGAGGCTATCCGGTCGCATTCTCAGGAGATTGGCAAGCCTCGCGTGTTCCATCGCAGCGTTCACGCTGATGTCTCGGGCGGCCATCCACCGAGCCATTCGGTAGATGTCGCCTCGCCCCATGCCGCCCGAGTAGACAGGCCGACGCCCATAGACCGGGCGATAGGGGGGCGTCAGGCCCGAGGTCGGAGGCATCATCCGGTGGTACTGCTGGACCTGGTAGGTCCCAGCAAGGGCCGCCTCAGGGCTCGTCGCGACCGCTTGTGACGGTACGGCAGCCGGTGCGGGCGCCACGGGACTGGGCGCCCCGCAACCCGTGAGCCCGATGCTCAAGAGTAGGCCGATGCCGAGTAAATCGGCTCGCAGTCTCATCATCTCACCTCCGCCTAGGCCATCGAGCGAACGAAGTCCCCCTCGATGGCCGCAGGATTCGCTCATCGCCCACCGAACTGCAGCTCGAGGCGATATTGGGTCAGGCGCTGCTCCAGCAGCATGATGCGGTTTTGAAGATGGGCCCTGAAGGCCGGGTTCGGAGCCCTGTCGAGCGCATAGCGAAGCCTTTGCAGCTCCTGGCGACCCGCAGCGTACCGCTCGGCCATCGCCTGCCATCGCGCCATGCGGTACGTTTCGGCGGCTCGGCGAGACGCTCGCACCACCGCCTCGGCCGCCGCCCTGACGCGCGCCCTCATCCGGAAATCCTGCAACTCTTGCCAAGTTGGCCGCCTGCCGACGAGCGGGCCCGAAATGGGGATGCCGCCCATGTACACCGGTCGGCGCATCATCGGATCTCGGTTGGTAGGCGTCACACCGCGCGTCGGGCCCACCATGCCGCCACCCATGTCCCGGTAGTACTGCTGAACCTCGTAGGTGTCCGACGTTGAGGCTTCCCCAGTCAATTCGACCTCTTGGGAAAGCGCTTCCTCGGTAGACGGCGCGGTCGCTGGTGCCGGGGCAACTGGGCTGGGGGCCCCACATCCTGCAAGCCCCATGCTCACAAGCAGGCCGAGACCGATCACTGCGGCTCGATGTCTCATCTTGTCACCTCCCACAAGGCCTCCGAAGGGCGGACGCCTCGATCGAGATACGGGGGATCCGGCTCGGTTTCGAATGGCCTTCCCGCGTGGCGCCGGGTCACCGGCTCGGGAAGTACATTTCCCTCATGCCTTGCCCGATGCGCATCTGCAGGTACCTGATCCGGTTGAGGATGCTGTTTCGAGCCGCCGGATCACTGGTCCGACTTAGCTGTCGTTGCAAGTCGCCCACCGTGTACCGCATTTCTGTCACCGCTTCTTGAATCGCCTGCCATCTGGCCATGCGCTGAATGTCAGCCGCCTCCCGGGCCCGGGCCCTCAGTTGGGCTTCCCGGACTTGTTGCCAGGAAGGACGCCAGCTGATGGGCGGCGCCGTATAGGGGATGCCGCCCACGAATACCGGGCCGCGTCGGATGGGCACTCGGTAGGTAGGCGTCACACCACGCGTCGGGCCCCGCATGCCGCCGCCCATGTCACGGTAGTACTGTTGAACCTCGTAGGTGCCCGACGTTGAGGCACCACTGGTCAAATCGATCTCTTGGGGAAGCGCGGCCTCGGTAGACGGCGCATTCGCCGGTGTAGGCGCCACTGGGCTGGGCGCACCACAACCGGCAAGCCCCAGACTCAAGAGAATGCCGAGGCCGACCCATTCGGCTCGTTGTCTCATCTTGCTACCCTCCCGCAAGACCTTCGAACGAACGAAGTCTCGACCGACATCTTAACGCCGCATCGCAATTGCTCAAGAAGCAGCCGCTCTGGCGCGTCCGTGGAAAGTTGCGGGATGGCTTGGCGGATAATAAAGCTGCCATTAGCCGAACACCTTGCCCAAACATGGCCCTGGCTAGGGTCCTGCAGGACGAGTCCAAACAACAGGAGTCTGAGCTCACAGTCGAGCTGAAGGCCGATAACGAGGCACGAGCCTCAGTGGAGGCCTTTCAAGCCATCACGTCGCGTGTCGGCACCCGCCTTCTCTTCAGTAACAAGGAGCGATGCCAGTCGTTCAGCGTACCGCTCGGGCGAGAAAACGACGGATGTGTTCGAGGACGATAGATTCGACCTCTTTGTGCGGAACATGGCGGCAGCCCGGCAAGACCTCCACCTGCGCCGCTCCGGACATGGCCTCGGCCAGCCGCATGGGGTGACGGACAGCCCCGTGAGCAGCGGCGATCGCCCATAACCCTGCGGTTCCTGACTCCCTGTGCAGCCGAACCGGCTAGTGGCGAGAGCAGCCAGGACCAACGACCGCTCCCGATCAAAAATATACCCGTGAGGCAGCACGGCATGCGGCGCTGTCGCCTCCGAACCGGCTCCCCCATGCCACAGTCAGCGCAACGAAAAAGCGCCTCCCCGAAGGGAAGCGCTCTCTCTAAGTGGCCAGGGGCAGAATCGAACTGCCGACACCGGCATTTTCAGTGCCGTGCTCTACCAACTGAGCTACCTGGCCGTGCCGCGGTGTGAGCCGCAACGAGGTCTCAGTATAGCAAGCCAGGAAA
>JAKFBU010000066.1:0-27935 GCA_036676985.1 Candidatus Sericytochromatia bacterium | reverse complement strand
GCTTGGCGATCGCCGCCTTGGCCGTGCTCGGGATGCCCTTGTCCATCAGGTCCGCCGCCTGGTAGACAAGGAGCCGCGACGCCTCGATGTCTGCCGCCATGTCGGCCAGCATGAACTGAATGCCCTGGAACTCGGCGATCGCCTTGCCGAACTGGGCCCTTTCCCGCGCATAGCGCAGGGCATGGTCCAGGGCCGCCTGGGCGATGCCCACGGCCGCCGCCCCCACCGAGATCCGGCCCCCGTCGAGGGCCGTCATGGCGACCGTGAAGCCGATCCCCTCCTGCTGACCCAACAGCGCATCCCTGGAGACCCGGCAGTTCTCGAAGATGAGCTCGCGGGTCGGCGAGGCGCCGAACCCCATCTTGTGCTCCTTCTTGCCGAAGATGAGCCCGGGGTTTCCCTTCTCGACGATGAACGTGCTGATACCCTTGGGCCCCGGCCCGCCCGTGCGCGCCATGACCGCGTACACATCCGCCTCGCCGCCCGAGGTGACGAAGAGCTTGGTGCCGTTCAGGACGTACTCGTCGCCTTCCAGGCGTGCTGTGGTGATGAGGCTCGCCGCATCCGACCCCGAGCCCGCCTCGGTCAGCGAAAAGGCTCCCAGACGCTCGCCCCGCGCGAGCGCGGGCAGGTAGCGCTCTTTCTGCTGCTCGGTCCCGAAACGGCTGATGAGCGTCTGCACCATGAGGTGCACGCCGAGCGCCGCCCCAGAGCCCGCGCAGACCTTGGCGATCTCCTCGGCCACCAGCGCCGCGATGAGGCGCGTGGAGCCCGCGCCACCGTACGCTTCGGGCGTGAGCAGGCCCGTGAGGCCCAGTTCCCCCATGCGCCGGAAGTTGTCCCACGAGAACTCCCCGCGCTCTTCGAGTTCGGCCGCATGCAGCGCCAACTCGCGCTGGGCGAAGTCCGCGACCATGTCCCGGATGGCCTGCTGCTCCTCGTTCAGGGTGAAGTCCATGGCCTGCTCCTCTCGCTACAAGACGGCGCGCTCGCGCAACGACTGAACCTCCGACGGATCGAGCCCCAGCTCACCGAGGATCTCCGCGGTGTGCTCGCCAAGGCGAGGGGAAGGGGTACGAAGGCCCGCGTCTACCCCCGGGAAGGGGACGGGCGAGCGTAGTTGATTGGTCGCGACCAGTCTGCGGGCCTGTACCTGCGGGTGGTCGAGCGACTCGTCGAACTCCAGCACGGGCTCGAGGCATAGGTCCTTCTCCCGGGCCCAGGCCGCCCATTCATCGCGCGATCGCCCAGTGAAGAACTCCGATAGCGCCCGCCTGAGCGTATCTTCGGATGGCTCCTTGACCCACTCCGGGTGGCCGGCCGCCGCGCAGAAGGCGTGCCAGAACTTGTCCTCCAGGGCTCCGAGGGCCACGGCCTTGCCGTCCGCCGTGCCGTACACCCCATACCGGGCCAGGGCCCCGTTCAGCTCGGTGATACCGGGGCGCGGTGCCGTCCCTTCCGCGAAGGTGCGTGCCGCCACAAAAGGCAGCCAGCTCATGGCCGCATCCAGCATGGCCACGTCCAGGTACGCCCCCGCCCCGCTGCGCTCCCGGGCGAAGAGGGCCATGGTAATGGACTGGGCGGCATACATGGCCCCCGCGATGTCCGCCATCTGGACGCCCGGCAGAATGGGCAACGTGTCCGGACCCGGCCGCAGCTGGGCGAGTGCCCCTGCTAGCGCCATGTAGTTCAGGTCATGGCCCGAGCGATCGCGATAGGGCCCCGTTTGCCCGTATCCCGTCAACGAACAGTAGATCAGGCGTGGGTTGGCGGCCTTGAGGTCTGCATAGCCCACCCCGAGCCGATCCGCCACTCCCGGCCGGAAGCTCTCCAGCAACACGTCCGCCGTTTCGGCGAGCCGGCGCAAGAGAGCGACGCCCTCGGGGTCCTTGAGGTTGAGCGTGACGCTCTTCTTGTTGCGGTTGAGCGCGACGAAGTAGGCGCTCGTCTCCTCGATCATGGGGGGGTACCAGCGCAGGTAGTCCCCGAGCCCCGGATCCTCGACCTTGATGACCTCGGCGCCGTAGTCGGCCAAGAGCATCGAGCAGAAGGGTCCCGGCAGCAGCCGGCTGAGATCCAGGACCCTCACGCCTTCGAGGGGCAGCATGGCTAGACCTTGACGATGGTGCAGTCACCCTGGCCGAGGCCGCCACAGATGGAGGCCGCGCCGTAGCCGCCGCCCCGCCGGCCGAGCTCGTTGACGAGCGCCATGACGATGCGCGCGCCCGAGGCGCCCACCGGGTGGCCGATGGCGATCGCCCCGCCGTTGACGTTGGTCTTCTCGCGCAGCGCCTCGACCTTGGCATCGTCCCCGCCGCCCAGGAGCTTGGTCGAGACCAGCGGCATGGCCGCGAACGCCTCGTTGATCTCGATGAGGGACAGGTCCTCGAGCTTGAGCCCCGTCTTCGCGAGCCCCTTCTCGATGGCCTTGGCGGGAATGGTCACGATGTCCTTGGGCTCGCCCGCCACGCTCGCGACCGTCAGGACGGTGGCCAGCGGCTTGAGGCCAAGCTCCTCGGCCTTCTTTCGGCTCATGAGCAGGATGGCCGTGGCACCGGCATCCAGCCCGGGGGCGTTCCCCGGCGTCACCGTGGGACTGCCGTAGACTGTGGGCAGCTTCGCGAGGCTCTCGGGCGTCGTGTCCGGCTTGGGGAACTCGTCCTTGTCGAACATGACTGGTCCCTTGCGGGTCGACAGCTCGAGAGGAGCGATCTCGGCATCGTACTTGCCCTCGCCGAGCGCCTTCTGGTAGCGCTGCTGGCTGCGGTGGGCCCAGGCGTCGAGGTCCTCGCGGCCGACGCCGTGCTCCAGGGCGATGTGGCCCGTGTCTACCGAGACCGGGGCGTGGCCGGGGTACTTCATCTGGAGCGGATCGGTGAGCTCCACATGGCCCATGCGCGCGCCGAAGCGGAGGGTCGGGGTGACGTAGGGCGTGCGGCTCAGGTTCTCGGCGCCGACGGCGAGGACCACGTCGGCCTCGCCCACCTGGATGGCGCGCAGGCCCATCTGGATGGCCGTCATGGACGAGCAGCAGGCCCGGTCCAGGGTCATGCTCACCGTCTCTTCGGGCATGCCCGCGAGCAGCAGGGCCTGGCGCGCCACCACCGGGGCGATGACGCCCGTCTCGGCCGGCACGCAGGTGCCGAGGTAGACCTCGTCGACCTGGTCGGGGCTCAGGTTCGCGCGCTTCAAGGACTCCTGGATGACGTGAGCGGCAAGCTGCACGCCGGGCACGTCCTTCAGGGCTCCGCCGAACTTGCCATAGGGGGTGCGCACCGCGCTGACGATGACGACTTCCGAACGATCTCCCACGGTCTGTCTCCTTCGACGCCGGGCGTCCCACGGTCACCCGGTTAGTGAGTCCTCGCTATCTATTTTACCCCACGGGGCATCGAACTGGGGCAGGCTTCAAAAGCCCGCGCGTTTGTGGCAAGATGGTCAAGCGCTTGATGACGGGCCGCGCTTGGCCGTTTCGGGGGGCTCCCATGAAGACCTTGGCTGCTATCGACTGCGGTTCGAACTCCTTTCACCTGCTCATCGTGCGGGTGGACGAGGGTCGCCACACCTGGGAGACGGTCGCCAAGGACAAGGAGATGGTCCGCCTCGCGAGCCGTGATTTCGCCGTGACCCAGCTCCTGTCGGACGACGCCATCGAGCGGGGCGTGGACGCCCTCAAGCGCTTCAAGCGCCTGGCCGAACAGCATGGCGCCGACCGGATCGTGGCGGTGGCGACCAGTGCGGTGCGCGAAGCGCGGAACGCCGAGGCCTTCCTCAAGCGCGCCGAGGCAGAGGCCGGCATCGCGGTCGAGCCCATCTCGGGCACCGAGGAGGCGCGCCTCATCTACCTGGGCGTGACCACGGCCGTCAACTTCCGCGGCCGCAAGGCGGCCATCGTGGACATCGGCGGGGCGAGCACGGAGCTCGTCATCGGGACGCCCACCGAGCTCCTCTTCGCGCGCAGCCTCAAGATCGGCGCGGTCCGCCTCTACGAGCAGTTCCTCAAGGAAGACCCCATCACGCCCGAGGCCTATTACCGCCTCATCGCCCATGTAAAGGGGATCCTGCACCAGCTCGTGCCCGTCATGCGCGAGGTGGGCTACGACTTCCTGATCGCGACCTCGGGCACGGCCCTCACGCTGGGCGAGATTGCCGCAGCCCAGGACGGACTCAAGCCGCCCAAGGGCATGAACGGCTTCAAGCTCCAACGCGATCGCCTCCGGACCCTGGAGCAGCGCCTGCGCCAGCTTCCCATGAAGGAGCGCCAGAAGATCGAGGGCCTCCCCCCTCGGCGGGCCGACATCATCGTCTCGGGCGCGGGCATCCTCTCGACGGTGATGGACGAGCTGGACATGCCGCAGCTGACGCTGTGCGATCGCGCCCTGCGCGAGGGCATCGTGCTCGACGCCCTCTACCGCGAGGGCATCCTGGAGGATGCCGAGCACGTCCACGACCACGTGCGATCGCGCGCCGTACGCGCCACTGGCGAGCGCTTCGGCTACGACGCCGGCCACGCCGAGCAGGTGGCCAAGCTCGCCCTCAGCATCTTCGACCAGACGACGGCCCTGCATGGCCTCTCCCGGAACTACCGGGACCTACTGGAGGGTGCTGCCCTCCTGCACGACGTGGGGTTCCACATCAACCACTCGTCGCACCACAAGCACTCCTACTACCTGATCCGGCACGCGGAGTTGCTGGGCTTCCACGAGCCCGAGATCGAGCTGATGGCGAACGTCGCACGCTACCACCGCAAGTCCCTGCCCAAGGACAAGCACCCCAACTTCAAGGCGCTGAGCCCCCAGCAGCGCGAGGCCGCCGGAAAGCTCATCGCCATCCTGCGGGTGGCCGACGCGCTCGATCACTCGGGCACGCGGGTCGTCAAGGACGTGTCCGTGCGGCTGGAAGGCCAGGAGACGGTCTTCTTCCTCCAGGCCGACGCCGCCTGCGACGTCGAGACCTGGGGAGCCCTCGAGAAGGCCGATGCCTGGACCAAGTACCTCGGCACGCTCGTGCGCTTCGTCCAGGTCCCCGTGGTCCGCGGTGCCGGCGGCACGGGCCCCCTGGCGTTGCCCTTCTAGAAGCCTTCCTCGCTGACCCAGAGCACCTGGCACGTCTGCATGGTGCACTGGTTGCCGCACACGTCGCAGACCGCCTCGCTCAGACCCTCGTCGAGATCGATCACGTTGCCGCACTTGGCGCACTTGAAGGCGCGCTCGGTCGAAGCCGTGGTGCGGTCGACCACGCCCGCGCGGATGTTGAGGTCGGGAATATCAGGCTTTCGCTCCATGGGGGCCTCCTTCCACTTGCCACGAGCCTAGCTCCGGCATGGCCATACGGCAACGACGCGCCAGGCCTTGACCTGACGCGCCGGAGCATGCGGAACCCTCGGTGGCCACAGGGGTGCCCCCTGTTCGCTCGGCCCTAGACTTGCGCCGGTTTGGCCGTCTGCTGCGGGTAGTCGTAGAAGCCCTTGCCGGATTTGCGGCCCATGTGACCCGCCTCGACCAGCTTCACGAGCGACTGGGGGGCGCGATGGCGATCGCCGTACGCCTCCACGAGGCCGAAGCTGGAGTGGTAGAGCACGTCCAGGCCCACGTAGTCCGCGAGCTCGAAGGGGCCCATCGGGTAGTTGAGGCCGAGTCGGATGGCCTTGTCGATGTCCTCCTTGGTGGCGACCCCCTCTTCGGCGATCCGGATGCACTCCATCATGTGCGCGCTCAGGGCCCGGCTGGTGATGAAGCCCTGGGAGTCCTTGCAGACGACCGTCTCCTTGCCGAGGCGGTGCGAGAGCTCCTCCGTGGCCTTGAGGGTCTCGGGCGAGGTGGCCACGCCCATGACGATCTCGATGAGGCGCATGACGGGGGGCGGATTGAACCAGTGCATGCCGATGACCCGGTCGGGGCGGCCGGTGGCGGCGGCGATGGCCGTCACGGAGAGCTGGGTGGTGTTGGTGGCGAGGATGGCGTGGGAGGGGGCCAGGCGGTGCAGGTCCGCGAACAGCTCCTGCTTGAGCTTGAGGTCCTCATGGATGGCCTCGATGACGTAATCCGCCTTCTCGACAGACGGGGCGACCTCCACCTCGGTGGAAATGCGGCCGAGCACGGTACGGGCCTCGTCTTCGGCGAGCTTGCCTGCCTTTACGAGACGTCCCAAGCTCTTCTCGATTCCGAGCACCGCGGCCCTCAGGCGCTCGTCGGTGATGTCCCGAAGCGAGACCTCGATGCCCGAGGTGGCAGCAACCTGGGCGATCCCCGAGCCCATTGCCCCCGCGCCGATCACGGCGATGCGTTTAATGTCCATGATGCCTCCTAAGCGCGCAACAAATCGTTGCCATTTAACCGCATGGAGGCAGGTAGCGCCAGACTATGGCCCAGACGTTGCGAGCGGCGTGAACCCTACGCTCAAGCTGTCCAATGAGACCGTCGCTTGCGATCCCTTGGGACGAACCCCCGCAAGGACGGGGTAGAGCTGGTAGCTCTGGCTCGCCGTTATCGCGATGCCACCGTAATTAGGACGCAAGGTGTCGGACCAGCTGAAGCGCCCTTCGGTATCCAGGGAGGCCGTCCCGATATCCAGCCGATGATTCGAGAACCCTTGGGCGGGGCTCAGCTGAATACGCACCAACGTCGTGGTCAACAGCTCCCGGGGGACACTGCAGTACCCCATGACGGTGAAAGGCTGCCCGATGACAGGAGAAGCGGGCCTGACCTCGGCCGTCCAGTCACCGCCCAAGCCGTCACTCGATTGGGCAAACCAGCCCGGTGTGCACCCTGCCACTCCCAGTAGCAGGATCAAAACGCCGCACCCCGCGTATCTTCGACTCATGGGCCTCCGCTGCTACTGAAACCACCGCCTGTTATGATTTCATCATAACAGCGATCATTTAAATTAAAAAAGTAGCTTTTTCCGTCGCATGCTGATGCTCTGCAACAGGCCGATGGCCGCGAAGTTGGTCATCAAGGCCGTGCCCCCGTAGCTCATCAGTGGCAGCGGGATGCCCACGACCGGCATGATGCCCGTCGCCATGCCCATGTTCACGAACAGGTGGAAGGTCAGCATCGTCACAACGCCGATCGCCAGCAGCGAGCCGAACTTGTCCTTGGCCCGATCCGCCACGATGAGGCCGCGCACCAGCACCAGCACGTACAGGGCCAACAGGGCAATGCCCCCGATGAAGCCCATCTCCTCGCCCACCACGCTGAAGATGAAGTCCGTGTGCTGCTCCGGGATGAAGTGCAGCTGCGTCTGCGTGCCGTGGAACAGCCCCTTGCCGAAGATTCCCCCCGAGCCCACTGCGATCATCGACTGGATCACGTGGTAGCCCGTGCCGAGCGGGTCGGCCTCCGGGTTGATGAAGGTCCGGATGCGGTTCTTCTGGTACTCCTTGAGGATGCCCCAGGCCACGGGCATCGCGAGGCCTGCCCCCAGGTTCATCACCCACACGCCCGCGGGCACCAGCCAGTGCTGCTTGCGGGTCATGAAGAGCCACAACCCCAGCCCCCCGAGGTACACGGCCATGAGCATCAGGACGGCCCGGTGGACCCCCGGGTCGTCGAAGAGCACGAACGGCATGCAGATGACGAGCGAGATGATGGGCGAGACGATCTTGAAGAGGGTCGAGACCGGCAGCCCCGCCCAGAAGAGCATGCCCAAGGTGATGGCCCCGTAGACGAGGCTCGTGCCCAGGTCCGGCTGCTTGAAGATCAGGAGCCAGGGCACCGCGACGACGCCCATGCTCTGCATGAAGCCCTCGGGCGAGTGGATGTTCTTCTCCGAGAGCACCTTCGCGAGGATGACGATGAGGCCGAGCTTGGCATACTCGGACGGCTGGACCTTCATGGGCCCGATCTGGAGCCAGCGCTGAGCGCCCAGGGCCGAGTGGCCCATGATTTCAACCGCGATCAACAGGCCGATGCAGATGGCGTAGAAGACCCAGGCGGGCTTTCCGTCCAGCCAGTCGTAGCCGTACAGGATGAAGAAGAACATGGCGACCAGGGCCGGCACCATGTTCACCAGCTGGCGGACCATGTCGCCATGGTTCACCGACGAGATGGCCGTCAATCCGAACAGCAGGATGGCGGCGACCCCCAGAAAGAGGATCACGTCGAAGTTTCGCCAAGATCGGCCGAGGTTCGGAATCATCGCGGGCTTCCTAGAAAGGCTCCCTGCCGCGGGCGGCAGGGAGCGAGGGTTTGGCTTAGGCCTCGGCCGTCTCCGGCCGGACGCGCCGGATGGGGATGTTCGCCAAGAGGGCGACCGTTCCTTCCGAGCGCTCGAGGCTCACCTCGAGCAGCGACTGGTCGATTTCCACGTACTTCGAGAGCACCTGGAGGAGCTCCGCGCGCATCTGCTCCATCATGGGCGCCGGGATGTCCGCCCGGTCGTGCATGAGGACGAGCTTGAGACGATCCTTGGCCGCGGAGCGGGCCGAGTCGTTCTGGCGCCCGAAGAGCTTGTCGAGAAAAGTCGGTAGTGCCATCGTGAACCTCCTAGCCCGCGGCGAACAGCTTCTTGAGCTTGCCGAAGAAACCCGAGGTCTCCTCCAGGCTCATGAGGGGAACGTCTTCGCCCTTGATGCGGCGGGCGATGTTGCGGTAGGCCTGACCGGCGCGCGAGGCCTCCACCAACGAGGCGGGCTCGCCGCGGTTGGTCGAGGTGATGATCGTCTCGTCGTCCGGCACGATGCCCAGGAGCTTGATGCTCAGGATCTCCTGCACGTCCTCGACCGACATCATCTCCTGGTTCTTGACCATCTTGTGGCGCAGGCGGTTGACGATGAGCTGCGGGTTGCGGAGCTCGGCCGCCTCGAGCAGGCCCACGATGCGGTCGGCGTCACGCACCGAGGAGACCTCGGGGTTGGTGACGATGATGGCCTCGGTGGCGCCCGCGGTGGCGTTCTTGAAGCCCTGCTCGATGCCCGCGGGGCAGTCGATCAGGACGTAGTTGTAGCCCTCCTCCTGGAGGTCCGCGATGAGCTTGCGCATCTGGTCGGGGTTGACCGCCGACTTGTCGCGGGTCTGGGCCGCCGGCAGGAGGACCAGGTTGGGCTGGCGCTTGTCCTTGATGAGGGCCTGGCGCAGCTTGCAGCGCTCCTCGACCACGTCCACGATGTCGTAGACGATGCGGTTCTCGAGGCCGAGCACCAGGTCCAGGTTGCGCAGCCCGATGTCGGCGTCCAAGAGGGCGACCTTCTCGCCCATGGCCGCCAACGCCATTCCGAGGTTGGCCGTGGTGGTCGTCTTGCCGACGCCCCCCTTGCCCGAGGTAATGACGATCACCCTGCCGTTGGACATGTCCGTTGGTTCCTCCAAGTAAGGAGCGCGCGCGCTCCGGTGTAAGAAAGCGTCCTCCGCCCTAGAGCGGGTTGATGTGGATCTCGCCGTTCTCGACGCAGGCGATCTCGGGGTGCTTGCTGAGGGGCGGCGCGCCCTGGTCCGGGCTGCGCGCGATCTTGGTGCCGATCCGCAGCTGGGTGGGGCGCAGGTTGGTCGCCACGATGCGCGCCGTCTCGTCGCCGGCCGAGCCCGCGTGCGCCAGGCCGCGCAGGGTGCCGAAGACCACGATGTCGCCCGTGGCAGCCACCTCGGCGCCGGCGTTCACGTCGCCGCAGATCACCAGGTGACCGGGGTGCTCGATGCGCTGGCCACTCCGGATGGTCTGGCGCAGGTAGAGGGCGTTGTTGAGGGGCAGGGCGGGGGCGGGGGTCCGCTGGGACTCCTCGCCGGGCTTCCGCTCGGGCACGGGCAGCTTCTCGTGCGCCGTGAGGCCGAGCTTGCCCGCGACCTCGCGGGTCTCGGCGATCGTGGCCACCACCGCGGTCGGCACCAGGCCGTAGTCGCCGCGCATCAGGCCGAGCAGGCTGTCCAGGTCCCCTTCGGTGACGGGGCGATCGCCCATATCCAGGGTGGTCTGGGCGCCCTTCCAGAAGTCCGAGGCCTCCTTGAGCTTGCCTTCGATCTGCGAGACGACGTCGTCCCATGCCTCCTCAGGGGGCACGACGACCAACACGCCGTTTCGCCAACCTTTTACCGAGATGCTCTCCACGATTGCTCCTCTAATCCCCTTCTGCCGGGTCCACCGATGCCGAGGCGGGCTTGGCCGAGGCCGTGGCCGCCTTGGGGTCGGGCACCCCGAAGAATCGCTTGAAGACCGCGCCCGCGACCGGGGCCGCCACCGAACCGCCGTGACCCGCGGTCTCCTTCATGGCGACCACCGCGATCTTCGGGTTCACGGCGGGCGCGTAGCCGGCGAACCAGCCGTGCGTCTTCAACTTCTCGCCGTTGGCCGCCTGGGCGGAGCCCGTCTTGCCCGCCGCCGGGAAGCCCGGCACCTGGGCCGCTCCGCCCGTCCCCGCCCGGACCGTCTCCTCGAGGGCCACGTGGAGCATCCGCCAGGTTTCCGCCTTCCAGCGCAGCGGGTGAACGCCCTCGTCCGGGGGCATCGGATCGTCCTTCTCGACCTCGGCTGCCGGCCGCACCAGCTTGGGGCGCAGGACCTTGCCGCCGTTGGCGAGCGCCGCGTACATCACCGTCGCCTGGATGGGCGAGACCTGGACGTAGCCCTGGCCAATGGACATGTTCACCGACTCGCCGGCGTACCACTTCTCCTTGAACCGCTCCCGCTTCCACCGAGTGTCCGGGATGAGACCCTTGGCCTCGTGCGGCAAGAGGATGCCCGTGGGACGCCCCAGGCCGAGCGATCGCGCGAAGCGCGCCATGTAGTCCGCGCTCTCTGCCGCGTTGCGACCCATGCGCTGGCTCAACTCGTAGTAGACCGTGTCGATGGACATCACGAGCGCCCGCTTGAAGTCGACGCGCCCGAAGCCGCCCTTCTTCCAGTCCCGGAAGGCCTTTCCACTGCCCGGCAGGTAGTAGATGCCCGTCGAGTTGAAGTACGAGTTCCACCCGGCGTAGCCCCCCTCCATCGCCGCCGCGTGGGTGACGACCTTGAAGATCGAGCCCGGCGGGTACACGCTGCTGATCGCGCGGTTCAGCATCGGTCGCTCGGTCCCGTCGTTGATCTGCTTCCACAGGGCCGGCGAGATCCGGCCCGCGAACCAGTTGGGGTCGAAGCTCGGAGCCGACGCCAGGGCCAGGACCTCCCCGTTGTTGGGGTCCATGGCCACGACGCTGCCGTGGAAGCCGACGAGATGGTTCTCGGCGACCTGCTGGAGGTTGGCGTCGATGGTGAGCGTCAGGTCCTTGCCCGGCACCGGCGGCACCGAGGCCAGGATCCGCATGGGCTTGCCCCTTGCGTCCACCTCGATCTGCTGGCGCCCAGGCTCGCCGCGGAGTTCCGCGTCGAAGACCCGCTCGATCCCAGTTTTGCCAATTATATCACCTGCTCGGTAACCTTGATCACTGAGTTTTGTCAACTCGCGATCCGTGATCTCGCCCGTGTAACCCAGGACGTGAGACAGGAACTTGCCCTTGGGGTAATAGCGGATCGTGATGGGCTCGATGCTGACACCCGGCAGGTGCCGCTGGTTCTCGGCGATGATGTGGATCGTCTCGGGGTCGACGTCCTGCATGATGCGCACGGGACGGGCCACCTGCCCCATCTTCTTCCACTTGGCGCGGATCTCGTCGGGCGGGATGCTCAGGAGCTTGCCCAGGCGCTTGATGACCTCGTCGGTCTGCTCCTTGGTCGTCTGGATGGGGTAGAGCGTCACGGAGTAGGAGAGGCGGCTGGTGGCGAGGATGACGCCGTTGCGATCGCGGATCACCCCGCGCGGCGCGGGCTGCATGATGATGCGCAGGCGGTTGCCGTCGGCCCGCTCGGAGTAGGCCTCGTTGCCCACGATCTGCAGGTAGACCAGGCGACTGGTGAGGATGAGGGCCACCAAGACGATGGCCCCCGCGAAGGCTTGGAAGCGAAAGCGGTGCACGTTCATCACGGCAGGGCCTCGGGTCGCAGGCCGAAGCGCTCCTGGGTGCGCTTGAGGCCCCAGCGGACCCCCTGGTAGAGGGGCCATGCGATGAGGAAGTTGCCGAGCGCCTCACCCGGCGCGATCGAGGCGAACTGCGCGACCAGGGCCGCCTTGCCCGTGAGCGCGAAGCCTGCGGCCACCATGCCCTCCTGCAGGAAGGTGCAGACGGCGACCATGGGCATGATGATGAGCGCCTGGCGGTAGAAGAGCAGGGGCTTCATGGAGCCCGCCACGAAGCCCACGAGCAGCTTGGGGATGGTCATGAGCAGGCCGCCGCCGATGAGCACGTCCTGCACCGCGCCCGCCGCGAGCCCGAAGGCCAGGCCACCGCGCACGCCCGTGCCGACGCCCCACGCCACGACCATGATGAGCAATGGGTCGAGGCGGACGGGCAGGAGGGCATTCAGGGGGGACGCCTGGAGCCAGGCTCCGAGGGCCAGGGCCGCCAAGGCGAGCAGGATGCGCATCAGAGCCTCGCGGTACCGGTCAAAGGAGGCAGCACGAGCACCTCCTCGACCCGATCGAGGTCGGCGTTCAGGACGATGCTCACCCGCGGGGTGATGGCGTTGGGCTCGTTCTCGACGCGCACCACCTTGCCGATGTTGAGGCCCTTGGGAAAGACGCCGCCATAGCCCGCCGTGATCAGGTTGTCGCCGATGCGGTAGTCGACCTGCTGGGGCAGGTACTGCAGGACGAGGTTGGACTGGCCCTCGCCCAGGACCACGCCGGGCGAGCGGGAGCGCTGGTTGATGATGCCGACCGTCTGGCCGGGGTCCGTGAGCAGGCTGACCACCGAGGTGTTCGGGCTCACGGTCAGGACCCGCCCGATCACCCCGCGAGGCACGAGCACCACGGAGTCGACCCCGATGCCCGCGGTGGTGCCGCGGTCGATGACCAGGCGCTGCTGCCAGTTGTTGGGAGAGCGCCCGATGACGCGCGCGGCCATGGCCCGGGGGGCCACGGTCTGCGCGAGGCCGAGCAGCTGGCTGAAGCGGACGTTCTCGGCGTCGACTTCGCGCCGGCGCGAGAGCTCCGCCTCCACCTCGACGAGCTTGGCGGTGAGCGTCGCGTTCTCGCGGCGCAGGTGGTCGAGGTCCTGGAAGTAGGTCGCGCCTCCCCGCACGGAGCCCACCACCGACTGGACGACCGCCCAGCCGGGACGCAGGACTTCTGTCAGGACGGCCGTTCGGCCGCCGAGCCACCCGACCATGGCCGTGACGCCGACCAAAGCCAGAACGAAGGCGATTTCACGTGCGGGAAGGCGCTGGAGTAGCCTCACGTTGGGTCCTAGTTATAGGTGCCGAGCACCCGCTTGAGGGTGGGGAACTCCTCGAGGACGCGGCCGGTGCCGAGCGCCACGCAGGAGAGGGGGTCGTCCGCGATGTGGACGGGCATCTCGGTGTCGTGGCTGATGAGCTCGTCCAGGCCCTGCAGGAGCGCGCCGCCGCCCGCCAGCACGATGCCGCGGTCGATGATGTCGGCGGCCAGCTCCGGGGGGGTCTTTTCGAGGGTGTCGCGCACCGCGTCGACGATGGCCGTCACGGGCTCCTGGAGGGCCTCACGCACCTCGGAGGTGGTGATGGTGACGGTGCGGGGCAGGCCGCTGACCATGTTGAGGCCGCGGACCTCCATGGACTGGTCCTCGCCGCGCGGGTAGGCCGAGCCGAGGCGCACCTTGATGTCCTCGGCCGTGCGCTCGCCGATGCTCAGGTTGTGGACCTTCTTGAGGTACTGGACGATGGCGTCGGTCAGCTCGTCGCCCGCGATGCGGACCGAGCGCGAGACGACGATGCCGCCCAGGGAGATGACGGCCACCTCGGTGGTGCCGCCGCCGATGTCGACGATCATCGAGCCGGTGGGCTCGGAGACGGGCAGGCCCGCGCCAATGGCGGCCGCCATGGGCTCCTCGATGAGGTAGACCTCACGGGCGCCGGCCTGCAGGGCCGCGTCCATGACCGCGCGGCGCTCGACGCCGGTGACGCCCGAGGGGATGCCGATGACCATGCGGGGGCGGAAGACGCCCTGACGCTCGTGCACCTTCTGGATGAAGTGCTTGAGCATGGTCTCGGCCACGTCGAAGTCGGCGATGACGCCGTCCATCAGCGGGCGGATGGCGATGATGTTGCCGGGCGTACGGCCGAGCATGAGCTTGGCTTCTTCACCGACGGCCAAGGCCACGCTGCGGTTGTTCTGCTGGATGGCGACGACGGAGGGCTCGCGCAGGACGATGCCCTTGCCGCGGACGAACACCAGGGTGTTGGCCGTCCCCAGGTCGATGCCCATGTCTCGGCTGAAGCGGCCGAAGAGATTGTTGAACACGTACGACTCCTTACCTATCTCCGCCGGACGAGCCGGCGACCGACCGCTCCCAGAGCGAAAGATCTTCCTTCAGACTATTGTAATCGCCATCGACCACGATGACGTGGTCGAGCAGATCGATTCCTATGACTTTCCCCGCCGCGAAGATCCTCCGGGTCAGGGCCCAGTCCTCCTCCGAGGGGGTGGGATCCCCGGACGGGTGGTTGTGCACCAGAACGATGGAGGCAGCCCCCCGTCGGATCGCCTCCCGAAAAACCTCGCGGGGATGGGCGAGGGCCTCGGTCAGGCTTCCGACCGACGCGGCCTCCCATCCCATGACACCGTTGCGCCCATCGAGCCAGATGACCAACACGTGCTCCTTGGCCTCGCCTCTGAGGTGAGGAGCGACCAGGTGGAAGACGTCGAGAGGGCCCTCGATCCGCGCACGGGGCGTCAAGCGCCCCAAACTCAGCCGAGCTCCCAGCTCGCAAGCCGCCAGCAGCCGCGCCGCCTTGGCGGGGCCGAGGCCGTGGATCCGCGCGAGCTCCTCGGGCCGGGCCGCCGCGATGCCCCTGAGGGCTTCGGGTCCCGTTTGCCCATGAGTCGCCAGCAGCCGGGACGCGAGCTCGACGGCCGTCTCCTGCTGGCTGCCCGCCCCCAACAGGATGGCGATCAACTCAGCGTCGGAGAGACCCTTGGGGCCTCGTTCCAGCAACCTTTCGCGCGGCCGAGCGTCTGGTGGCAGATCCTTGAGCCGGATCCGTCCGCCAAACAGCGCGTCCTTCTTGCTCTCCGGTAGCACCATCTATATAACGTGCCAACCGAATTGCCGCAAGGCTCGGCCGACTGCCGCAATCGGAAGCCCCACAATGTTTGCGTAGTCTCCTTCGATCGCTTGGACGAACAAGCCGGCCTTGCCCTGGATCGCGTAGGCTCCGGCCTTGTCCCGGGGCTCGCCGGTGGCCACGTAGCGCCGGATCGTCTCCTCGTCGAGCTCGTCAAAGAAGACGCGGCTGCTGGTGAACTCGGCGATCGCGCGGCTGCCCTTGGGGTCCACGAGGCTCCAGCCGGTGATCACGGCGTGAGCGCGCCCCGAGAGGCGCTTGAGCATGGAGACGGCGTGCTCGTCGTCGACGGGCTTGCCGAAGACCTCGTTGTCGACCACCACCACGGTGTCCGCGCCGAGGATCACGTCCGCGTTCGGGTGGCGATTGGCGACGTCCATGGCCTTGCGGGCCGCCAGGCGCGTGGCGAGCTCGACTGGGTCCCAGTCGGGCTCCGGCGTCTCGTCCGCGCCGCTCGCGTCCACGACGAAGGGGATGCCCACCTGCGCCAGGAGCTCGGCGCGCCGGGGCGAGGCGGAGGCGAGCACGACGTTCGCTTCTTTGATCGATCGAGTCTGCATGGAACCAGTCTACCTCCTCCGGGCGCCGTCTAGGGCACGCGCGGGAGGGTTTCCACGTTGGAGCCGGGGAAGGTCTGGCGCTCGTTCTCGGCCTTGGGCGGACCGCCGATCGCCGCCTCCACGGCCGTGAGGAAGCGGCCGTACTGGTCGCTCTGCGCCCCCGACGTCTCCCAGAAGTAGCGCAGCTCGATGCGCCAGTTGAGATTGACCATGATCGGACGGACGTCGCCGATGGCCGCCTCGCGGATCATGTAGCCGCGACCGGGCTGGGCGTTGGGATCGAAGTACTGGCTGTAGGAAAGATAGAAGCGATCGCTACTCCCGAGGAGCTGCGAGGCCTCCATGACGTAGCCGTCACGTGGGGCGGGGTCCAGCCCCTCTCGGGTCTCGCGCGCCCACTCCCCGAGAAAGCCCGCATCGCCCGCCCGGAAGCGCCAGTGGACGCCGTAACGCCGGCGATCGACGGTCGTCCCCGGGTCGGCGAAGCCGCGCGGAAAGACCTGGTCCTTGCCCCAGAGCATGCTCACGCCCAGGAGATCCGTGTCCGACGCCTGCCAGTCCAGGCGGGCGAACCAGTCCTTCTCGCCGTTGTCGTCGAGCCGGTTGGGGCCCGCGCCGTTGAAGACGCCCACGGTGTAGGGAAAGGCCCCGGCGCGGCCCGCGAGCACCATCCCGATGTCGCGCCACCGGACCTGGGTGGAGCTCTGGTAGACGCTGGGTCCAACGCTCGAGAGGTACTCGGACATGACGGTCTCGGCCGGCGCGAGGGCCACGGGCGGCGAGGCGGCCGCATAGTCGGTGTTGCCGAAGGGCACGAGGAACTGCCCCACCTGCAGGTAGCCGAGCCGCACGGGATCCCGGACCTGGAGGTAGGCGTCCTCGATCTGGGCGACGTACAGGGGGTTGAGCCCTATGCCGCCACCCTGGCGCCAGGCGATGCGCGATCGGTAGGCGTCGTACAGCTCGGGGTTGGCGAGGGGCTGCTCGATGTCTTGCCGGAGGGCCCCGGAGAGGACGATGTCCACGTCCTTGGTGACGGCCTCGCCCACGCGCAGCTCGACCAGGGGCAGGCGCCCCGTCAGCTGGGTCTGAGCGAGTCCCAGGGCCGTGAGGGTCGCAAGGCCCGGCTCGAACTCGAAGCGAGGCTGGTTGCCGATCTCGGCCCGCGCCGACACCGAGTACCACGGCACGGCAAGCGCAGGCGCCTGCCAGGCGCCGAACAGGACGCCCGTCAAAAGCGGCAAGACCCAGCGCTTGAGGCCCCTTGCGCGCTGCGGAGGGACGCTCGGGTTCGGGAGGAGGTTGGGCACGATCGATTCTCCGGACGGCAGGACGCGCCCAGCATTGTGACCGGTCCCGGCGCGTTCGGCAAGCTCAGCGTTGGGCGCGCAGTTTCCGCATGAGCCGCTGCGCCTGCGGATCGCCGAGATTGAGGCTCAGGCTGCGCTTGCAGTGTTCGAGGGCGCGGTCGATCCGCCCCAGCTCGAAGAAGAGCAGGGACAGGTTGAAGTGCACCGAGGCCTCGCTCGGCAAGAGGTCGATGGCCTTTTCAAGGTGGGCGATCGCCCCATCCACCTCGCCCTTGAGACGCAGGGCCTCCCCGAGGTTGAGGTGCGCCTTGACGAGCATCGGGTTGATCCTGAGGGCCTGCTGGAACTCCCAGAGGGCCTCGGAGACCTCGCCGCGCTCGAGCAGCAGGAAGCCCAGGTTGTTGTGGGAGTCCGCATCGTGGGGCCAGCGGGCCAAGAGCTCGCGGTAGGTGCGGATGGCGACCTCCGGCTGGCCCTGGTCCACGTGCGAGACGGCCAGGTAGAACCACGCCGTCTCCTGCTCCGGATCCAGGTCCACCGCCGTCTGGAAGCTCTCGATGGCCTGCGCCCAGCGCTTCTCCTCGCGGTAGGCCATGCCAAGGGCCCCGTAGGCGTTCGCGTCGTCCGGAGCCGTCCGCAGGAGGCGCTTGAGCTCATGGATGGCGAGCTTCGCCTCGCCCTGCTCCAGGAGGGCATGGGCGAGCCACGCACGAAGGGCCGTTTCGTCCGGCTGGCGATCCAGCGCCCAGCGAAGCTGCTCGACGAGGGCCTCCGTGTCGCCCGTGCTCTCGAGCACGCGCAAGAGGTTCGGCAGGGCGAAGGGATGGTCCGGCTCCCGGGCGATCGCCGCCTCGAAGGCTGCGACGGCCGCCTCCATGTCCCCCTCGGCCTCCCGCAACAGGCCCAGGTTGTTGTGGCCATCCACGTGCTCGGGGTCGAGGGCGAAGGCCAGCTCCACGCAATCGGCGGCCCGCTCCAGCTCTTCGGCCTCGATGAGGGCAAAGGCCAGGTTGTGCAAGATGTCGAGGCTGTTGGGGTGCAGGAGGCGGACGTGCTCGAGCAGCCACAACGCATCGTCCAGGCGACCTTCGTCGAGCAGGGCCTCGCTCATGTCCAGGACGGCCGTGAGATCCCCGGGCGCGGCCGTCAACGCACCCTGCAAGGCCGCCTCCGCCCCGGAGGCATCTTGACGGTCCAGGCACTCGAGGGCCTGCTGCATCCAGTCGGCGACGGTCGTCATCAGGCGCGGGTGAGGCGGGTGCTCATGTACTCACCCGTCGAGATGGAGTGGAATTCCTGGCCGATCTCGCGGTAACGCTTGCGGGTCTCGGGGCTCATCTCGGAGCCGTTGGCCATGGCCGAGCGGTACTTGGGCTGCTCGTTTCTCCAGTAGGTGGCGATCGCCCGTTCGTCGGGCGTGAGCGGCACGCCGTTCTTGCTGAGGTGCAGGCGTCCGATGAGGCGCTCCTGCATGCAGTGCATCTCCTCGTGCACCAGCACGTCGATGAACTCGGCGAAGGTGCCGGCCAGCGCGCGCTGCGGCAGGTAGATGCGGTCCTGGCGAATGTCGTAGAGGCCGTTGTAGCCGCCCGACAGGGTGTCGTCGAACTCCACCGGGCACGGCTTGAAGTCGTAGGCCTCGCCCAGCTTGGGCAGGAAGTAGCGCATGAACTCGGTGGCGACCTTGCGGTTCACCTCGGGGCGACCCGGGGTCCAGACCTCGCGCATGGACTTCAGGACCGGCTCGCCGAGCATGTCGTCGGCGGCATGGTCGGCCTTGTCGTCGAACATGCGGCTGAGCAGCGCCCGGTACTGGGGCACCGAGCGGGGGATCTCGCCGACGGGCGCCTCGGCGCTCGCGGCCAGGAGCTCTCCGCGCGTGAAGCCGGGCCCCTTGCTCGTGGCAGGGCCCTCGGAGGGACCGGGGTGAGAGTTGTTGTAACGGGGATCGAAGCCCGCCTCGAAGAGCATCTCCGCCATCCAGGCGCTCTCTCCGCTCGCCGGCGGCGGCTGGATCGGGCGTGGCTTGGGAGTCGGGGCAGGGGTGGGTGCGGTGATCGGAGCGCGGATCGGCGATCGCGCAGGGCTCCGGACGACCGAAGGATCGGTTGAAATCCGCCGAACCATCGTCTCCTCCTGGCTTCCAGCCTCCCGTGCACCGAGCGCGGAGGCATCCCCATCCTGGGTTTCAATTACCCTTGCCCAGAGGGCATTAAACGGCGGCCGACGGCTCCCCTGTCGGGCTGCGCGGACGAGTCCCCTCTGCTAAGATAGGATGATGCCCCCGTGCGGGGCGGCTGCTGACTCGTTGACCGGAGAACTCGATGGATACCGCTCCCCCTCTGACTTCCGCCCAAGGCTACCCCGCCGACTGCCTCCAGGCCCTCGACACGGCCGTGGCGGCCATGACCCCCGAGCTCGTCGAGACGCGGCGCGACTTCCATCGCTGGCCGGAGCTGAGCTTTTCCGAGGTCCAGACGGCGGCCCGCATCGCCCAGGCGCTGCACGGCCTGGGTCTCGAGGTGGAGACGGGTGTCGCCCGGACGGGGCTCGTGGCGGTGCTGCGCGGAGCGCGTCCCGGCAAGACCCTGCTGGTGCGCGCCGACATCGACGCGCTGCCCCTGCATGAAGAGGCGACCCACAGCTACGTTTCGCGCAACCCGGGGATCATGCACGCCTGCGGCCACGACGCCCACATGGCCATGCTGCTCGGAGCGATCCGCTTTCTGGTCGAGCACCGCGATCGCCTCGTGGGCACCATCAAGTTCGTCTTCCAGCCCGCCGAGGAGGGCCCGGGCGGCGCGGACCTCATGATCGCCGAGGGCGTGCTCGAGAATCCCCGGGTGGACGCGGCGCTCGGCTACCACATCTGGAACGAGCTGCCGGTGGGCACCATCGGCGTGCGGTCGGGCCCGCTCATGGCCTCGTCGGACGAGTTCGAGCTGCACGTGCACGGCCAGGGCAGCCACGGGGCGGACCCGCACCTGGGCACGGACGCGGTGGTGGTCGCCGCCCACATCGTGACGGCCCTCCAGACGGTGGTGAGCCGCATGGTGAGCCCGCTCGAGTCGGCGGTCCTGACCATCGGGCAGATCACGAGCGGCTCGGGCCACAACATCATCGCCCAGCATGCCCTCATGACGGGCACGGTGCGGACCTTCAACGAGCAGCTGCGCGCGGAACTGCCCGGACGCATTGAGCAACTGGCTTCGAACGTGGCGATGGCCTTCGGCGCCACCTGCGAGCTGCGCTACAAGCCGCAGTACCCGGTGACGGTCAACGACCGCGCCATGGCGTGCCTCGTGCGCCGGGCGGCCGAGGCGGCCGTGGGTCCGGAGAACGTGGTCGAGGCGGAGCGCACCATGGGCTCGGAGGACATGGCCTACTTCCTGCAGGAAGTGCCCGGCTGCTACTTCCTCATCGGCTCGGCGAACCCCGAGCAGGGGCTCGACAAGCCGCATCATCATCCGAGCTTCGACATCGACGAGGCCGCCCTGCCCATCGGGGTCAAGGTCATCGTCCTGAGCGTGCTGGACTACCTCTGCGGGTAGTCGGTCCGTTTCCAAACGCAACGCCCCCGGCTATCACTGCCGGGGGCGATTTCGTGAGCGGTTAGACCGCCTGCGGGGCCTGGGTCAGCTCCCGCGTGATGAGGTCGATGAGCCGATCCGCGATCGCATGGATCTGCGTCTCGTCCTTGCCCTCGACCATGACGCGGATGAGGGGCTCGGTCCCGGAGGCCCGCACCAGGAGGCGACCGGCGCCCTCGAGCTCCTGCTCGGCCTGGCGAATGGCCGCCTGGATGGCGGCATTCTCCTGCCACCCCTGGGTGGAGGCCAGGCGCACGTTCTTGAGCGTTTGCGGGTAATCGACCATGCCGGCCGCCAGCTCCGAGAGCGGCTTCTTGGCCGCGCGGATGGCCGACAGGAGACGAACGGCCGAGTTGAGGCCATCACCCGTCGTGTTGTCGTCCAGGAAGATCAGGTGGCCGCTCTGCTCGCCGCCGAGGCGGATGTCGCGCTTCTGCATCTCCTCTAGGACGTAGCGATCGCCCACCTTGGCCCGCACGAGCTCGCCGCCGAGGCGCGCGATGGCCTCCTCGAAGCCGAGGTTGCTCATGACCGTCGCGACCACCGAGGGCTTCTTCAGACGCCCGGTCGCGAGCGCATGCTCCAGGCAGATGAGCATGAGGTGGTCGCCGTCCACCGGACGACCCTGCTCGTCAACGGCCAAGAGCCGGTCCGCGTCGCCGTCGAAGGCGAGGCCCAGCTGGTAGCCGCCTGTACGCACCGCCTCGCACAGCCCCTCCAGGTGGGTGGAGCCGCAGTCCCGGTTGATGTTGTCGCCGTCCGGCGCGTCGTTCAGGACCTTCACCTCGGCGCCGAGGGCGCGCAGCACCCGCGGGGCGATGGCGTAGGCCGCCCCATGGCCCGTGTCGACCGCCAGGCGCATGCCCGAGAGCCCCTCGGGGATGAGCGAGCCCACGTGCAGGACGTAGGCCTCGACCAGGTCGGGCCGGTCCACCACCGTGCCGAGCTCCGCGCCCGTGGGACGCGGCAACAGGTCCTCGGGCGCGTCCAGCAGGGCCTCGATGGCCGCCTCGACGTCGTCCGGGAGCTTGAAGCCGTCGCCGCTGAAGAACTTGATGCCGTTGTCCGGGCTCGGGTTGTGCGAGGCCGAGATCATGACGCCGGCGGCCCCGCCGCGGTTGGCCGTGAGCCAGGCGACCGTCGGCGTGGGGACCACGCCCAGGTGCCAGACGTCCACGCCCACCGAGCAGATGCCCGCCGTCAGGGCCGCCTCGAGCATGGTGCCCGAGCGACGGGTGTCGCGGCCCACCATGATGACGGGGCGATCGCCCCGGTGCTGCTGCAGGAGCACGGCGGCCCCCGCCCGGCCGAGCTTGAAGGCCAACTCGGGGGTCAGCTTGGCGTTCGCCAGGCCGCGGACCCCGTCGGTTCCGAAGTACTTGCCCACTAGACGGTCACTCCTGCTTGCTTGCGATGCCAATTCCATGCGGTCTCGATGATCTGGTCGAGCGTCGCGTACTGCGGCTTCCAGCCGAGCTCGGACACGGCCTTCTGAGCCGTCCCGATGAGCGCGGGGGGATCGCCCTCACGGCGGGGCCCCATGTCGAAGGGGACCTTGCGGCCGGTGATCCGCTCCGCGGTCTCGATGACCTGCTTGACCGAGTAGCCGCTGCCGTTGCCGAGGTTGTAGACGGCGCTCTCGCCGCCCGACAGGAGCCGCTCCAGGCCGAGGATGTGGGCGCGGGCGAGGTCCACCACGTGGATGTAGTCGCGCACGCAGGTGCCGTCCTCGGTGGGGTAGTCGTCGCCGAAGACCTTGAGGGCGGGTCCGCCCAGGACCGCGCCGAGCACCAGGGGGATCAGGTGCGTCTCGGGGTCGTGGCCCTCGCCGATCTCGCCGTCCGGATCGGCGCCCGCGGCGTTGAAGTAGCGGAAGCTGATGGTCTTGAGGTCGTAGGCACGCCGGTAGTCGGCGAGGACCTGCTCGACCATGAGCTTGGTCTTGCCGTAGGGGTTGATCGGGTTCTGGGCGTGGGTCTCGGGGATGGGGATCTCGGTGGGGACGCCGTAGGTGGCGCAGGTCGAGGAGAAGATGAACTTGTCGACCTTGAACTCGCGCATCACCTTGAGGAGGTTGAGCGTTGCGGCCACGTTGTTGAAGTAGTACTTCTCGGGGTCCGTGACGCTCTCGCCCACGTAGGCGTAGGCCGCGAAGTGCATGACGCCGGCGATCGGGTACTTGGCGAAGACCTCGCGCAGGCGCTCCACGTCGCTCATGTCGCCTTCTTCGAACGCGCCCCACTGCACGGCCTCGCGATGGCCGTAGACCAGGTTGTCGAAGGTGACGGTCTGGTAACCCTGGAGGTTCAACTCCTTGACGCAGTGCGAGCCGATGTAGCCGGCTCCGCCCACCACGAGAATCATGTCGTTGGTTGCTGCCACCGATTGTTCCTCTTAGATGAGACCATCCGCAGATTTCGCAGATGACGCAGATTTGGATGAAATGAGGCGTCGATACTCGAGTGAGCCCGCGCCAAAGTTAAGCAATAGTCCAATTCTAGCACCAATCGCCCGTAGGTAATTGATGAGCTGAGCGTATTCAACTCCCCCCATCCTGGAGAGAGCCTTGATTTCGACAACAATGGAGTCAAAACAGACGAAGTCGGCACGATAGCGCGCCTCTAGGCGGTGCACCTTGTAGAACACCGGCAGCTCCACCTCATGCCTAAAGGGAACTTTCCTGTCCGCAAGCTCTATCGCCAAGGCCTCGTGATAAACGCTTTCGAGAAAGCCGCTGCCCAACTGTCGATGGACCTCCATTGCAGCCCCGATAATGGCGTATGTTGAGGGATCTCCGTGATCAATCTGCGAAATCTGCGTCATCTGCGGATCCGTCCCCCCTTTAATAGGCCTTGTAGAAAAGCACCTCCAGGGCAGTCTTCACAATGATACGCAGATCAAACAGAAGCGACCAGTTTTCGATGTAGTAAATGTCGTAGCGGGTCCTCTCCTCGATGGTGCCTTCCTCGCCGCGCAGGCCGTTGACCTGCGCCCAGCCCGTGAGGCCGCTGCGGACCAGGTGCCGGTCCATGTACTTGGGGATGTAGCTCTTGAACTGCTCGATGAAGAACGGACGCTCGGGACGCGGCCCGACGAGCGTCATATCCCCCTTGAGGACGTTCCAGAGCTGCGGCAGCTCGTCGATGCTGAAGCGCCGCAAGACGGCCCCCACGGGCGTGGCCCGGGGATCGCCCGCCTTGGCCCAGACCGGACCGCTCGTGTCCTCGGCGTCGAGGTACATGGTGCGGAACTTGTAGATATCGAAGAGGCGACCGTCCCGCCCCATGCGCTCCTGCCGGTAGAACACGGGCCCGGGGCTCGTGAGCTTGACCGCGAGGGCGGCCCCCAGCAGGATCGGCGAAATGAGCACCATGCCCATGGCCGTGAAGCCGATGTCCATGGCCCGCTTGAGGAAGCGGTTGTACCACTTGCGCAGGGGCACGTCCCAGATCTCGAGCGTCGGGATGCCGTCCAGGTCCGAGATCTGGATCTTGGCGGTCATGAGCTCGAGCAAGTCAGGCACGATCTTGAACTGGACGCCCCGCTGGCCGCCCACCGAGCCCATGAGCTCGATGAACTCCGAGAAGGAGGCCCCGGGCCGCGCCAGGATGACCTCGTCGATCTGGTGCTGGTCGATGAGGGTAGCGAGGTTCTCGACCTCGCCGAGCACCTGGCCGTAGCGGCTCACGTGCGTCTCGCGCAGCTCGTTGGTGCGCACGGCGCAGACCCAGCGATCGCCCTCCAGCCACTCACCGGGCGCCGGCACGAAGCCGACCAGACGATGACCAAGGTGCGGTGCGTCCTTGAAACGGGCGGCCATCATCTCGCCGAGCGGGTTGCAGCCCACGATGAGGGCGTTGAGGCTACCCCAGCCGCGGGCCTGCAGCCACTCCTGAAAGGTGCGGAGCGCCAGGTGGAAGGCACCGAGGGCGACAAAAGCGCCCACGACGCTGTAGACCAGGACCAATCGCGAGTAGGAAAAGTCGCGGTAGAAGAAGCCTAGCCCCAGCGCAAGCAGCGTCCCCAGGCCGAGGCCGAAGGCGAGGATGACGAGGTCCTCGAACTTCGAGGCCGCGCGCCGGTAGCGGTAGAGGCCCATGCCGACGAGCACCATCACCCACACCGTCGCGACGAACAGGGTCGCGTGCCAGTACGGAATCCAGGGCGGGCCGTACTCCACCGGGTTGAGCACGCGCCAGGTGAAGCGCATGGCATAGACCGCGGCGAACACGGCGTTGATGATCAGCCAGTCGCACGCCACCACGAAGGGCAGGCCCGCGTACATGACGTTTCGCTTGAGCCAGTGGCGCCAGTCGCGGCCCGCCTGGCCCTGCTCGACCTTGCCATGCAGCTCGGTGACGGGCGAGTTAGCCATAGACCACCTCGGTTCCCGTCGGAATCTCACCCATGCGGCGCTCGGCCACCGCAGCCTCGATCATGCCGCGCATCTGCTCGGCAAAGGCTTCGAACCCAAAGCCCTCCGCATGGCGCCGGATGGCCGCGGGCTCGAACTCCGTGCGATCCAGGCGAACCAGGGCCGCGACCACGCTATCCGCCGTCTGCTCGGGGAAGAACACGCCCGTGACGCCGTCGATGACCGTCTCGAGGGCTCCGCCCGCACCGTAGGCCACGACCGGCCGGCCAGAGGCCTGGACCTCCAGCGGCACGAGGCCGAAGTCCTCGAAGGCGCCGAACAAAAGCGCCTTGCAGCGGGCCATCTCGTCGGCGACCAGTTCGTCGCTCAGGTGCCCGACGAACTCGACGTTCGGCTTGGCCATGGCCTTGAGCTCGGCGTACAACGGTCCGTCCCCGATGATCCGGAGGCGCTGGCCTGTGCGGTTCGCGGCCTCTACGGCCAGGTCCACCCGCTTGTAGGGCACCAGGCGCGAGACCACCAGGAGGTGATCCTCGACCTGGTTCGCAGGCCGTGGGGTGAAGCGCTCCACGTCGATGGGCGGCGGGACGACAGCGGCCTTGCGGCGGTAGTGCTTGTTGATGCGGCGGGCGACCTCGCGCGAGTTGGCGACGAAGTGGTCCACGCGGTTGGCGGCGAGCACGTCCCATTGGCGCAGGTAGCTGAGCAGGGCCGCCGAGACGGGGCGCAGAAGGGGGTTCACCGTCTCTTGGTAGGAGTGGTAGAGGTCCCATGCGTAGCGCATGGGCGTGTGGGTGTAGCACACGTGGACGGTCTCGGGACGGGTGATGACACCCTTGGCGCAGGCGTGGCTGCTCGAGAGGACCAGGTCGTAGCCCGCCATGTCGAACTGCTCGAAGGCGAGCGGCATGAGGGGGAGGAGCTTCTGGTAGTGGCGCGTGGCGCCCGGCAGCTTTTGCAGGAACGAGGGCCGCACGTCCAGGCGGTTGAACTCGGCGGGCAAGAGATCCTTGCGGTGCACCGTCGTGAAGACGGGCGCCTCCGGGAACATCCGGTGGAAGGCCCACACGACGCGCTCGGAGCCGCCGAGCGTGGTGAGCCATTCGTGGACAAGGGCTACCTTCACCGCTGTTCCTTACACCCGCCTGAACGGGTGCGGCCCTAGCGGCCCAGCACCCGGTGATACGCCTCGACCGTCCGCTCGGCGGTACGACTCCAGCTGAACTCGCTCGCGCGCGCCTTCCCCCGGGTGGAAAGCTCGTCACGGCGCGCCGGATCCGCACACAGGGACTCGATCGCCGCTTGCCATTCTAGCACACGATCAGGGGCCAAGAGCAGCCCAGCATCACCAACCACCTCGGGAATCGAGGCGCGATTGCTCGCAATCACGGGAACTCCGGCCGCCATGGCCTCGAGCGGGGGCAAGCCGAAGCCCTCGTAGCGCGAAGGAAAGGCGAACAGGGTGGCCTCCTGGTAGAGGGCCAGGAGCTCCTCATCGGTGACGAAGCCCGTCAGTACCACCCGATCCTGCAGGCCCCGACGTGCGATCTCCGCGCGCATCGGCACCCGCGGGTCCTCCTTGCCGATCAAGACGAGGCGCAGGTCCGGGAAGTTCGCCGGGTCGATGCCGGCCATCACCTCCAGCAGGAGGTCGACGTTCTTGTAGGCCTTCCACTGGCCGGCATACACCACGTAGTGGCCCGGCAAGTCGAAGCGATCGCGCACGTGACGGCGCGCCTCGGGCGAGGCGGGGTCGGCGAAACGCTCGTCGGCTGCCAGGGGCACGACCTCGATCCGTTCGGGATCCCCATGGGCCAGCGCAATCAGGTCCCGTCGGGTGTTCTCGGAGACCGTGAGAATGCGCCGGGCGCTGCGGCGGACGCCCTGCACCATGGCCTTGAAGTAGCGTCGACCGAGCTTGGAGGCGATCGCCTCCGGGTAGTGGAAGGGGATGAGGTCGTGCAGCGTGACGACCAGAGGCACGGGCGACCACAGGGGCGCGTTCACGTGCGGCACATGAAGCAGGTCGACCTTTGCCTCACGAGCGAGACGCGGCAATTCGAGCTGTTCGGCGATCGAGAAGATGTTGGCGTCGATGGACCGCCGATCGATGCCAGGCACGTCCCATCGCGGGTCCTTCATTTGCTGGGGGCTGAGCCAGGCGACGACGTCCGCCCCCAGCGCAGGCAAACGGGGCATCAGGCACTGGATGTAGCGCCCGATCCCCGTATTCTCGATCAGCCTTGCGTCGAAGCCTAGTCGGATGATGCTGCCTCGTCTCACGATGGGTGGCCGATTAACTTGCCACCCACGACAAATCCGTTCGTCCCTTCGACAAGCTCAGGACAGGCTTGAGCCTGGTCGAAAGGCGAACGGCTCCTTAAAATCAGCCGATTAGACCGCCGCGAACTCGCCCTGCAGCAGCCGCCGGTACCATTCGATGGTCAGGGCAAGCCCTTCCTCGAGAGGCACCCGGGGCGACCAGCCCAGGAGGGCCTGAGCTCGCGAGTTATCCGGCTTGCGCGTCTTGGGATCGTCCTGCGGCAGGGGACGGTAGACGATCTCGCTCTTGCTGCCCGTCATCTCGATCACCAGCTTCGCGAAGTCCTTGACCGTGAACTCGACGGGGTTGCCGATGTTCACGGGCTCGTTCACGTTGGCATCCATCAGCCGACGGATGCCCTCGATGAGGTCCGAGACATACTGGAAGCTGCGGGTCTGCTGTCCCTCACCGAACACCGTCAGGGACTCTCCGCTCAGCGCCTGGTTGATGAAGGTCGGCACCACCCGGCCGTCGTTCGGGCGGTTGCGCGGGCCGTAGGTGTTGAAGATGCGCACGATGCGCGTGTCCACGCCGTGGGTGCGGTGATAGGCCATCGTCACGGCCTCGGCGTAGCGCTTGGCCTCATCGTAGACCCCACGGGGACCGATGGGGTTCACGTTGCCCCAGTAGGTCTCCGGCTGCGGGTGAACGAGGGGATCCCCGTAGACCTCGGAGGTCGAGGTCAACAGGAACTTCGCCCCCTTGGCC
>JAKFBU010000065.1:0-2077 GCA_036676985.1 Candidatus Sericytochromatia bacterium | reverse complement strand
AGTTCCAATGGCCAACTGCCACCGCATCTTTGGTCCGATCACAAACAGCTCACCATCTCAGTCCAGGCCTGCGCACAGAAGGCCACTAGCGTTCTAAGTTCTCTAGGGTTCTCGTCCGTGGTCCGCAACGGATACTTCTCCTACGGCAACCTCCGTGACAATCGCGCAGCGGTGAAGTGCATCGAGAATCAGGGCGGCTCCTTCGTGTACTTCGCAGTTGCCGGCTCCAACAAGGAGTCTGTCGAGAAGCTCAGGAACGAGATCGCCTGGAAGTTCTGAAGCGAACTGAGGACACCATGGGACTCCTGACCTTCAGCATCAACGTCACCCTGGACGGCTGCGTCGACCACCAGGAAGGCATCGCCGACGACGAGACACACGCCTTCTTCACCCGCCTCATGGACGAGGCCGGGGCCATGCTGTGGGGCCGCGTCACCTACGAGATGATGGAGAGCTACTGGCCAGTGGTCGCCCGCGGCGACGCGGAGGCGCCGCCGGCGATGCGCGAGTGGGCGACCAAGCTGGAGGCCAAGCCGAAGTACGTGGTGTCCTCGACGCGAAAGGACTTCCCGTGGACCCACAGCCACCACCTAGCCGGCGACCTGCGCACGGGCGTGGAGAAGCTCAAGGACGCGACCCCGGACGGCGTGCTCCTCGGCAGCGGCAAGCTCGCGACCGAGCTGGACCGGCTGGACCTGATCGACGAGTACAGGTTTCTCGTCCACCCCAGGATTGCCGGCCACGGGCCGACCCTGTTCGCGGGCGGGCTCCCCAGCACGCGACGACTCGAGTTGATCTCGGCCAAGCCGCTCCGATGTGGCGCGGTCGCCATGCACTACCGGCGCGCGCGCTGATGCGGAGATGCGTCATGTCGCCTGACAACGCGCTGCACCCGGACGGCCCGCGCATTGCCCGGCCCGCCGGTGGGCGCGGGCGTTAGACGTCGCCATGGCAGACACATTTGTCGAAGGAGAGGTATGGGTGGACGGCGCCCTCACCGGCTCTCGCCTTTCCCCGTACGTCTCCGAGCACGGCTTCTGGCTGTGGAACAGGGCCGGCAGTTGGGGCGGGCCCCATTTCGAGGTGCGATTGCTCCCTGCTGATCTCTCCTCGCTCGTGAGGGCTTCGCCCAACGCGGATATTCTTCATTTCGAACTCGCCGGGGACGATCTCGGACACGTCGACGAATGCAACGGCTACGCGGCAGCAGACGGTGGATCCTATCGGCGCCCGCTGCGCCGGGTCGTCGGCAGGATCTACAGGCATGACCGGCGGACGCGATTCGAATTCGAAGGCGTGACGGGGCCTTTGGACATGACCTTCTATTCGGTCCATTGCCCCGAGGGGATCAGCGCCGCGCGGCAGGCGCCCTGGAGTTTCCACTTGTGGTTTCTTGTCGAAGATGCGCGGCTGGGCAATCACTTCACGGACAAGGAGTCGCTCCTGGTCATGCAGGAGTACGTAAAGCGTGCAGGCAACGGCTAACCGGCCAATCGACCCAGACGTCGCGAGTTGCAGCGTGTCGACCGTGCTGGCAAGATGACAACACACCTGGAGTCGCGACGTGCCCTTCCGCCTGAGCCTCTTCCGCGCCGCCGAGGGTCTCGGGCCCTTGCATACCTGGGAACGCGAGCACCGCGAGCCACTCGGCAACCGGGACGAGGTCCGATCTGCCCTCGACGCAGTCCTACTAGGTCTTCGCTGGGAGGACTCCAGCGGCATGCTGATGGCCTCCGGTCCATTCGACGGGGAAGACCACGCGTTGGAGATCACGCTCTTCGGCCAGCCGGACGAACCCCTGTTGGACATCTCTGTGTACTCCGGTCCTCCTGCCGTCCGGGCGATCATGTCGGGTCTTCGCCTGAACTACTGCTATGCGCTGGAATCAGGTGAGCCCTACTTTCCGTTCGATGCAGGAGATCATTGGCCCGGTTCCGCGAGCTGACCTTCCACAAACCCCATGTCCCAACTCCGCGTCGAAAGCTTCACCATCTCCCTCGACGGCTTCGGCGCCGGGCCGGACCAGGACCTGCAGAATCCGCTTGGCGTGGGCGGCACCTCCTTGCATGGCTGGGCC
>JAKFBU010000064.1:0-48860 GCA_036676985.1 Candidatus Sericytochromatia bacterium | reverse complement strand
GGTCGCGCGAACTACCGCGAGTACGGCAAGCAACTGGGCGTGGACCTCGAGAACAACCCGAACCTGGCCCTGGATCCCGAGGTCTCGGCCAAGATCCTGGTCCAGTACTTCAAGAACCGCGGCATCCCCGACATGGCGGGCAACTCCAACTGGGAGGCGGTGCGCCGGGCCGTCAACGGCGGTCTCAACGGCTACGGCACCTTCCTGGCGGCCGTCAACGACCTGAACGGCGCGGCCCGCGCCTAGAGACGAAGAACCATTCGCCGGGGGCGCCCACCTGGGCGCCCCCGGCGCTTGTCATGGGTGCATGGCGCTGCGCGGCGGGCGCAAGCGCACGTAGACGCGGTAGGCCACGGGCGACGCCCCGTATTGGGGCACCAGGGGCGCGGGCTGCGCATATAGCGTCAGGTCCCCGCCCAGCGCGAGATCGAGGCCGCCCAGGCCGAACCCCCGCGCTGCACCGATCGTCAGGGCGTGGATCCGGTGCCGGGACTCGTCTTGCTCCTGGCCGGGCAGGTTCTGGAACAGGCCGATCTTGTCGACGGCCTCGAAGCGCCCGTAGACCTGGTCGCGATCGATCTCCACGGCCGACTCCAGCAGGTACCCGTTGCTGAGGAGCGGAGGGGCGTGTGCGAACTCCCGGTTTTGCCCCCAGACCAGCGACGTCGCCCAGTTACCCCATCCCCAGGGGCGGTTGTAGTGGAGGGAGGCGGTACTGCGAACGGCATCTCCCGCCACGAGCGTCTCGGGCTGCGTGAGGTAGCCGCTCGAGACCTGTAGGACCCAATCCGCCGACGGCGCGTAGTTGAGCCGGGCCGAGTAGGAATCGAGGGCGCCGAGCTCGATGTCCCAGCGCCGCTCGTCGGGCTCACGCCCCCTGAAGATCGAGCCCTCGAGCTGCCAGCGATCGAACTGAGCGCCCGCTGTGACCACGCCCATGACGATGTGGGTCGAGTCCTGCAGGTGGTGGGCGAGCGGGGCGATGCCGCTGTCGGCCGCCGAGACCCGGTGCATGTAGGTGTTGGGGCCGAGTGCGGGCTCGCCGACGGGGCCGCCGTAGGCGAAGAGGGAGAGGCGATCGCTCACGGCCAGGTCGTAGCGTGCCGCCAGCTCCATGAAGAGCTCGTGCGGGTGCTGGCGATCGATGAGGGGCCTGCCGCCGTAGGTCTCTCCGGTCTGGAAGAGCTGCGGAGTGCCGCCCGGCGGGGTCGTGAGGAAGTCGAGGCTCGCCATGGCCTTGAGCTGAAGGATGCCCGGGCCCCACATGCGCGAGCCCATGGCCATGACCCAGTTGGTGAGAGAGGCCTCGCCGTAACCGCGGGGGCCGGTGGCGCCGTTCCAGCTGCCGAGCGCGTTGCCGTGCCAGCTCCACGCCCAGTCGCCGGACATCCCGTGACGGGCCCACATGGGAGACGAGGCGGGCTGGAGGCTGGTGCCGGAGCCTTGCAGGCGCATGCGCCGCATGAGGACGCCCGTGGGATCCGCTCGTTGCTCGCCGTGCGAGAGGCCAACCCCGGAAGGCCTCCCCCCGTGCCCCTCATGCTGCGCCCAGGCGGTGCCGGGCAGGAGGGCGATCGCCGCGACGACCCCTGTCACCCTGGACGAGCGACCCCATGCCATGTGCCACCTCCTCTCCGCTGCGTCCACCTTACGCAGCGGAGAGGAGGTGGGCAGCGGCCGGAACGGCCGAAGTCGCGGGCGAGGCGTTGGGAGCTAGCGGCGCTGCGTCAGGACGGGCGCCTCCTCGCGGGCGAAGACAACCGTGAAGTCGCGGCGGCGGGTCAGGCCGGCGATCGTCCAGGCCGTCGTCAACGCGTAGAGGAGGTGCGCGACGTAGAACTCCCAGGTGGGCGAGAGGACCAGCACCATCACGGGGGCCAGGGCCTGGGTGAAGAGCCGGAGGCCCGAGAAGACCCACAGGAAGGACCCCCAACCGAGGGCGTAGAGGCTTTGCCACTTCAGCGATCGGATGTGGTGGGGCACGAAGGCCGCCATGATCACGCCGTAGGCCAGGGCCCAGAGCACCGACATGGTCATGTGGATGAGGAAGCCCGTGACGGTGGCGCCGCCGAAGGCGGTCGAGATGGTGCCGAGGGTCGACGGCGGGCGGAACATGGGCAGGGTCGCCCCGATGGCGTTGAGCGGCGTCCAGAGGCCGCGTCCCTGGGCACTGAAGCTGATCATGAGGAAGCCGATCATGACCAGGCCGCCGATGAGCCCTGCTACCGCGCACTTGCCCCACCAACTCCGGGGAATGTCCCGCAGATCTCTCGTCATGCCGTACCTCCCTCGAAGGTCAGAGGAAAGCGTTGTCACGCGCCTGAGCCCACCCTATCCTGAACGCGGCTCGCCGTTCAAGAAGTAACCAGGCTTCAGGAAGGGGGATACGACCCGATGCCGGAATTGCCCGAGGTCGAAACGATTCGCCGCGACCTCTCCGCGGCCGTCTGCGGCCGGCGGATCACCGGCGTGACGCTCATGGAACCCCTGGTGGTACGGCATCCGGATCCGGGGGCCTTCGTGCGGGGCCTGACGGGCCAGGCGATCGCAGACGTCGAGCGCCGGGCCAAGTACCTCCTCATGCGCCTGAGCTCGGGCGCCTACTGGGTCGTGCACCTCATGCTGGAGGGGCAATTCTTCTTCCGCCCGGCGGGCGTGGCCTTCGACGCCGACACCAAGCTCGTGGTGCAGCTGGACGACGATCACCAGCTGGTGCTGCGGGACGTGGTGGGGTACGCGCGCACCTTCCTCGCGAGCCCGTCCGAGCTCGTGACGGTCCTCAAGCTCGACGCGCTCGGCCCGGAGCCCCTGGCGCCCGACTTCACTTACGCATGTTTCAAGGGGCAGCTCCAGGGGCGCCGCGGCATGATCAAGCCGCTCTTGCTCGACCAGAAGGTGGTGGCCGGGATCGGCAACCTCTACGCGGACGAGGCGCTCTTCCGGGCGCGGATCCATCCCCGGCGCAAGGTGAACACCCTGTCCGAGCCCGAGCTCGCGGCGTTGTACCGGGCCATCCGAGCGGTGCTCCAGGAGGGCATCGCGTACCGGGGCGCGAGCGCCGCCCGGGGCCTCTACCGGGACATCTGGGGAGAAAAGGGGCGGTACCAGGATGAGCTGCGGGTGTTCCGGCGCCGAGGCAAGCCGTGCCGAGGCTGCGAGGGCGCCGTCGAGCAGATCGACGTGGGGGGGCGGGCGACCTTCGTGTGCCCGAGCTGCCAGGCGGATCCTAGTGGCGGCGATGCAGGAGGTCCACCACGGGCTCGGTGATCGAGGGATGCCAGTGACCGGCGGCCACGCCCGCGATGTGGGCACAGGCCACGCCCGGCTGGGGGCCGAGGGCGTCGACGCTGTCCTTGTACTGGCGCAGCTCGTCGCGGAAGGCCGTGAGCTCGCGGATCTTGGCGTCCAGGAGGGCGAGCTTGTCCTCGAGCAGGCGGCTCACGTGGCCGCACGGCACCGTGCCCTGGGCCCACAGGTCCACGATGTCCTTGATCTCGTTGAGCGTGAGGCCCAGCGACTTGGCGTTGAGGATGAAGCGAAGGCGCTCGACGTCCGACTCGGCGTAGAGCCGGTAGCCGGAATCCGTGCGCTCGGGACTGCTCAGTAGCCCGAGGCCCTCGTAGTAGCGGATGGTCTTGGGGTTGGTGCCGACCCGCTTGGCCAGATCCCCGATGTATAGCCCTTGTGCCATGACGCGACTCCTTTCTGGGCACCCTACTCCCATCATGGGCTTCCAGTCAACTGGAAGGTCAACCCATGGCGACGGGCTTGACTTGCCACCGGACAGGAAGGTTTAGGTTGGCACCATCACCCCGTCCCCAAAATGAGGAGGAAACCCGATGGAACCCTTGAACCTGCTGACGTCCGCTGCCGCTCCGGCCACCGTCCGGCTCGCCATCGACGGCATGACCTGCCATGGCTGTGCCGGGCAGGTGCAACGCGCCCTCTCGGCGCTCGAGGGCGTGGTGGCGACGAGCGTCGACCTCGCGCAGAACCTCGCGACCGTGGGCTATGACCCCGCAGCGGTCAGCGTCGCGGCGATCGCCCGCGCCGTGGAGGCCCTCGACTACGGGGTCCGCCCCGTGCCGATCCGGGATTGACCTTCTAGTTTGCTGGAAGGTGTAAGGTTGGTCTCGAGCCCTCATGGGGAGGGCGACAACGGAAGGATCTCGATCATGGCGCTCTCGACCCCCGTCCGCGGCGATGGGCCCTCGACCACCCTCAACCTGCACGGCATGACGTGCGCATCCTGTGCGGCCCGCATCGAGCGGGCGCTGCGCAAGGTGCCGGGCGTCGTGGAGGCCACCGTCAACCTCGCGGCCGAGACGGCCTTCGTCCGCTACGAGCCCGCGGACGTGACGCCGGAGGAGCTGATCCGGGCCGTCGAGAAGGCGGGCTACTCGGCGACGTTGCCCGTCGCCGGACCCACCAAGGCCCAGCTCGCCCTCAAGGGCATGACCTGCGCCTCGTGCGCAGCCCGCATCGAGCGGGCGTTGCGCAAGGTCCCGGGCGTCGCGGAGGCCACCGTCAACTTCGGGACCGAGACGGCCACCGTGGCCTTTTCACCCACGGAGGCCAGGGTCGCGGACCTGCTCGCCGCCGTCGAGAAGGCGGGCTACGAGGCCACGCCCGTCGCCCAGGCGGCGGCTCCCGCAGTCGAGGACCGCGCGGCCGAGAAGGAAAGCGAGCTCGCGGACCTGCGCCGGCGGGTCGCGATCGCGGCCGTCCTCACCCTGCCGGTCTTCGTGATCGGCATGGTGCCCGCCCTCATGTTCGGGGGGCACCAGTACCTGCTCTTCGCCCTGACCACTCCCGTCCTGTTCTGGGCGGGCGGCCCCATCCTCAAGAGCGCCTTCAACGTCCTGCGCCACGCTTCGGCCAACATGGACGTCCTGGTGGCGATCGGGACCCTTTCCGCCTACTTCTACAGCGCGTACGCGACCTTCTTCGCGGGCGGCCACTACCACGGCCACTATTACTACGAGACGGCGGCTGTCATCATTACCCTCATCCTGCTGGGCCGCTACCTGGAGGGGCGCGCCAAGGGGCAGACCTCGTCGGCCATCAAGCAGTTGATGGGTCTGAAGCCAAAGACGGCCCGCGTCCTCAGGGGCGAGCAAGAGGTGGACGTGCCGGTCGAGGCCCTGGCGGTGGGAGATCGTATCCTGGTGCGCCCCGGCGAGCGGATCCCGACGGACGGGGTGGTCGAGAGCGGCCGCTCGACCGTCGATGAGTCCATGCTCACGGGCGAGAGCATGCCCGTCGAGAAGCAGCCGGGCGACAAGGTCATCGGCGGCACGCTGAACCGGACGGGCAGCTTCGACTTTTCGGCCACCCAGGTGGGCGCCGAGACGGCACTTGCTCAGATCATCCGCCTGGTGCAGGAGGCGCAGGGCAGCAAGGCGCCCATCCAGCGACTCGCCGACCAGGTCTCGGCCGTGTTCGTGCCGGTGGTAGTGGCGATCGCCCTTCTGACCTTTGCCGCGTGGTTCGTCGTGGTCGCCCCCGGCGACTGGGGGGCGGCCCTCACCTGCATGGTCGCGGTGCTCGTCATCGCCTGCCCGTGCGCCATGGGCCTCGCCACGCCGACGGCCATCATGGTCGGCACCGGCAAGGGCGCGAGCCTCGGCGTCCTCATCAAGGGCGGAGACACCCTGGAGCTGGCCCAGCGCCTGACGACCGTCGTCTTCGACAAGACGGGCACGCTGACCGAGGGCAAGCCCTCCCTGACGGACGTCGTGACCTTCGGGACCGACGAGGCCACCCTCTTGGGCCTGGTGGCGAGCGCGGAGCGCGGCTCCGAGCACCCGGTGGCCGAGGCGATCGTCCAGGGCGCCAGGGCGCGCGGCCTGGACCTGCAGGCGGCGGATCACTTCCAGGCCGTGACGGGGGCGGGCATCGAGGCCCGGGTCGCGGGGCACGACGTCCTGGTCGGCACCCAGCGCCTCATGGCGGAGCGGGACGTGGCGGTGGAGGCCGCCCTGGAAGCGCTCGGGCGCCTGGAAGGCGAGGGCAAGACGGCCATGCTCGCGGCCATCGACGGCCGCCTCGCGGGGCTGCTCGCCGTGGCCGACGCGCTCAAGCCGCACGCCGCCGAGGCCGTCGCCCAACTCAAGGCCGCGGGGCTCGAGGTCGTCATGATCACGGGCGACAACCGCCGCACGGCCGAGGCCATCGGTCGCGCGGTCGGCATCGACCGGGTCATCGCCCAGGTCCTGCCCGCGGACAAGGTCCAGGAGGTCAAGCGCCTCCAGTCGGAGGGCAAGGTCGTCGGCATGGTGGGCGACGGCATCAACGACGCGCCGGCTCTCGCCCAGGCGGACGTGGGCATCGCCATCGGCACGGGCACGGACGTGGCCATGGAGGCCTCGGACCTGACGCTGGTCTCGGGGGACGTGCGCGGGGTGGCGACGGCGATCGCCCTGTCGCGCGCGACCTTGCGGACCATCCGCCAGAACCTGTTCTGGGCGTTCATCTACAACGTTCTGGGCATCCCGCTCGCGGCCATGGGCCTGTTGAACCCCATGATCGCGGCCGGGGCCATGGGCTTCAGCTCGGTCTTCGTCGTCACCAACTCCCTGCGCCTGGGCCGCTTCCGCCTCCGCTAGCCGCACGGGCGATCGCCCGCCCCCGGGTGTATGATGACCCCATGCGCATCTTGGTGGTGGAGGACAACGCCGATCTGGCCTCAGGCCTACGGGAGGCCCTCACGGCCGACGGCCATGCCGTCGACGTGGCCGAGGACGGCCTGACGGGCGAGGACCTGATCCGCTCATACCCGTACGATCTGGCCATCCTGGACGTCATGCTCCCCGGCCAGTCGGGCCTGGAGCTGTGCCGCGCGGCCCGGCGCTCCGGCCTCGCGACCCCGGTGCTCATGCTCACGGCCCGCGACACCCTGGAGGACAAGGTGACGGGCCTCGACGCGGGGGCCGACGACTACCTGGTCAAGCCCTTCGAGCTACCCGAGTTCAGGGCGCGCGTGCGGGCGCTCTTGCGGCGCGCGACGCCGAGCCGGGAGGCGGTGCTGTCCGTCGGGGACCTGCGCTTCGACCTCGCGACCCACGAGATCACGCGTGCCGGAGTGCCCCTCAAGCTCTCGAAGAAGGAGCGGGCCCTCCTGGAGGTGCTCATGCGCCACGCGGGGAGCGTCGTGCCCCATGAGCTCATCCTCGAGCGCCTCTACGACGCCGATGCCGAGCCCAGCCAGGAGCTCGTCCGGGCGCACGTCAAGGGCCTGCGCAAGGCCATAGGGGACACGGGCGAGCCGCGCCTGATCGAGACGGTGCACGGCATCGGCTACCGGATGACGAGCCATGTTCCAGCAAGCTAAGCGGCGGCTCACGCTCTGGAACCTGTCGGTCCTCTTCCTCCTCGTGGGCCTCTTCGCGCTCGGCACCTTCGTCGCGACCCGGGCCGTCCTCCTCCAGGGCCTCGACGACACCAACCGCCACCTGTTGGCCCCGACCCTGGAGGCCTTTGGCCGGGACGACGAGGACCTGACGGACGTGGCCCACGAGCTCTCGGAGCTCGCCCTCGACGATGACGACCACCTGGCGCTCATGACCGCCCGGGGGCATGTGGTCTATGCGCGGGGCCGCCAGCTCGATCCGGAGCCGGTCGTCACCCCGGGGGCTGTGACCGTCGGGTCGCCCCCCTTGCGGCTCTTCACGGCCCCCCTCACCCGGGACGGGACGGTCCGCGGCTACCTGCGCATCGGCCACTCGGCCGAGGGCACCCATGACGCCCTCCGGGGCCTGGGGATCGCGCTCGCCCTGATGCTTCCCGCAGCGCTCCTGCTCGCATGGCTCGGCGGCCGCTGGCTCACCGCCCGGGCCCTGGCCCCCATCGAGGCGGCCCTCCTGCGGGAGCGGGAGCTGACGCGGGACGCCTCCCACGAGCTGCGCACTCCGCTCACCGTGCTCCTCAACCAGGCCCAGCTCGCCCTGGAGTCCCCCGAGGCCACGGGGAGCGTCCGCGAGCGCCTGGAGCGCATGGTGCGGACGCTGCGCGGCATGAGCGCCCTGGTCTCGGACTTGCTGCTCCTGGGCCGGGCGGACGCGGGCCTCGGGGAGGCGGCCATGCGCTTCTCCCTGGCCGAGGTCGTCGAGGAGGAGGTCGCGGCCTTCGGGGGGCTCGCCCGCGAGCGGGGCATGGCCATCGAGGCCTCCGTCGGCGACGAGGCGGGCTGGGTCCGGGGGGACCCCGCGCAGCTCGCCCGGGTCGTCCGCAACCTGCTCGACAACGCCCTGCGCTACGGCGATCGCGACACGGCCGTGCGCGTCGCCCTGAGCCGCTCGGGCGGGGCGGTGCTCTTGGAGGTCACGAACGCCGGGCCCGCGATCCCGGCGCCGGAGCGCGATCGCCTCTTCGAGCGCTTTGCCCGCCTCCCGGCGGGACGATCGGCGAACCCGGAGGGCGCGGGGCTGGGCCTCGCCCTCGCCCGGGCCATCGCCCGCGCGCACGGCGGCGACCTGTTCCTGGGGGCCTCGACCGCCGAGGCGACCTCCTTCGGGCTGCGCCTGCCCGCGGCCTGAGGTCGTTCCCGATTTTTTCACGATCCCCGGCTACCTTGAGAGCGTGGCCCGCGTTCGAAAGGAGTTCCCCATGCGTTTGCCCCTCGCCCTTGCCCTCGTCGCCCTGAGCGCCCATCCGGCCCGCGCCGAGGACCTGGAGTCCGTCGCCGCCAAGGCCAAGCTCACGCCCGCCCAGGCCATCAAGGTCGCCCAGGGCGGCCACAGTGGGACGGCCCAGGAGATCGAGCTCGAGGTCCGCAACTCCCGCCCCGTCTACGTGATCGAGTTCGACGACGATCGCAAGGTCACGGTCGATGCCGTGACCGGCCAGGTCGTCCTGTCCAAGCGAAAGGAAGCCAAGTGATGCCCCCGACCTTCGTGCAAGCCCGCTTTCCCCAGCTCGTCCTGGGCCTGGTGGCCGGCGGCTTCGTCCTGACCCTCGTCGAGCTCCTCTGGATGCACCACACCGAGGTGCTCCAGCTCATCGCCGTGGGCGCGACCGCCCTCGGCGCCCTCTTCTGCCTCGCCGGCCTCTGGGTGCGGGGTCGGGCCGCGACCGTGCTCGCCGGAGCCCTGGGGCTCGTGGCCCTCACGGGCCTCGTCGGCACCTACACGCACTACGAGGAGGCCAACGAGCACGCCTCGGCCCCCGGGCGGGCGGTCGCCTGGCTCCAGTCCCAGACCTTCGCCTGGGCCGACTCGGAAAAGGGCGAAGCGGGCGAGAAGCATGACGAGGAGGAGGGCCTCCCGCCGCTCGCACCGCTTAGCGTGAGCGGCCTGGCGATGCTCGGCGCCCTGGCGGTCCTGGCCCGTCCCGAAGCCTAGAGAGGTCCGTGGGGACTCCGCTCGACAGTCCCCCGGCCCGGGTGCATGATGCCGGCATGGCGACCGACTGGTTTCGACTGACCCCCGAACAGACGGCCTCGGAGCTCGGAGTGGATCCGGCCCGGGGCCTGTCGAGTGCCGAGGCGGCCGACCGGCTCGAGCGCCACGGGCCCAACGCCCTGCCCAGGGCTCCGGCCGTCTCGTTGGGGGCCCTGATCCTGCGCCAGGTGACGAACTTCATCGTGGTCCTGCTCGCCATCGCGGCCCTCCTGTCCTTCCTCCTGGGCGATCCGATCGACGCCCTCGCGATCCTCGCCGCCCTCGTGCTCAACGCCGGGGTGGGCCTCCTCATGGACTACCAGGCCGAGCGCGAGATCTCGGCCCTCCAGACCCTCTCGGCCCCGCGGGCCCGGGTGCGACGGGACGGTAACGTGCTCGACGTGCCGGCCGCCGAGCTCGTGCCGGGCGACGTGCTCGTGGTGGAGGCGGGCGATCGCCTCCCCGCGGACGGCCGCCTCTACTCGGGAACCCTATCGGTCGACGAGTCGCTCTTGACCGGCGAGTCCGTGCCCGCCCCCAAGCGGCTCGAGCCCCGCGAAGGCCCCGCCTCCTTGCTGGAGCGCGACAACGAGGTCTTCGCGGGCACGCTTGCCGTCATGGGCTCGGCCATTGTCCTGACGACGGCCACTGGCGCCCAAACCGAAGTGGGGCGCATCGGTCGCCTTCTGAGCGAGACCAGGAGCCCGGCGGTGCCCTTGACCGAGCGGCTCGAGGCCCTGGGGCGCTACCTGGTCTGGACGGTGGCCGCGGTGGCGGCCGTCATCCTGACGCTGGGCCTCTGGCAGGGCCAGCCCTTCTGGCCGCTCGCCGAGACGGCGGTGGTGCTCGCAATCGCGGCCATCCCCGAGGGCCTGCCGACGGTGGCCACCCTGGCGCTGGCGGCGGCCTCCCGGCGCCTTGCCGGCCGCGGTCTGCGCGTGCGCCACATCGGGGCCCTGGAGGCCCTGGGCAGCGTCACGGCCCTGTGCCTGGATAAGACCGGGACGCTCACTGCCAACGCCATGACCGTCCGGGAGGTACGCGTGCCGGGCCACCGGCTAACGGTGACGGGGATCGGCTACGTGCCGGAGGGGCGCTTCCTCGAAAGGGAGAGCGAGCCTTCGCATGAGGCCGAAGCCCTCTTGAGGGGTCTGCTAAGGGCCGCCCTGCTCTGCAACGACGCCCAGCTCGAGTCCCACGATGCGGGCTGGCACATTCACGGGGATCCGAGCGATGGGGCGCTACTGGTGGCCGCCGCGAAGGCGGGCATCGCGGACGAGCGGGCGTCCTGGCCGCGCCTGGCCACCGAGGCGCCCGGAGCCGAGCATCCATGGATGGTCGTCACCTACCGGCAGGACGGCGCCGAGGTCTCCTACTCCAAGGGAGCCCCCGAGCGCGTGCTGGATCGCTGTGGGGCCGTACGGACGGCCGACGGGGACGTTCTGCTGGATCCGTCTGGCCGCGCGGCCTGGCTCGACGCCAACCGGCAGATGGCCGGCACGGCCCTCCGGGTCTTCGGCGTCGCCGTCTCGGAGGGGGAGGGCTGGGTCTGGCTCGGGCTCGTGGGCATGGCCGATCCGCCGCGCCCGGGCGTGCGTGCGGCCCTGGCCGAGGCCCACCAGGCGGGGATCCGCACGATCATGATCACTGGGGACCAGCCGGCGACGGCCCTCGCCATCGCCCGGGAGTTGGATATGGCCGCAGGGGCCGAGCCCCGGGTCGTGGTGGGGGCCGAGGTTCCGGTGCCGGGCACGGCCGCTTACGCCCGGGCGACCCCCGAGGGAAAGCATGCGCTGGTGTGCGCCCTCCAAGAGCAGCAAGAGGTGGTCGTCATGACCGGAGACGGCGTCAACGACGCCCCCGCGCTGAGGGCGGCCATGGTCGGGGTCGCCATGGGGCGCGGTACGGACGTGGCCAAGGAGGCCGCGGCCGTGGTGCTGGTCGACGAGGAAATCCCCACGCTCCTCGGGGGCATCGCCGAGGGGCGGACGGCCTTCCTGAATATCCAGAAGGCCGTGGACTTCCTCATCACCTGCTCCATGGCCACCATGCTGGCCGTGCTCCTAACGACGGCCGCGGGCTACGACGCGCCCCTGCTGCCCCTTCAGATCCTGTACCTCAACCTCCTGACCCACACCTTTCCCGCCCTGGGCCTCGCCATGGAGCCGCCGAGCCCGTCGGTCATGCGCCGGCCGCCCTTGCCCCGAAAGGCCCTTCTGCTGCCGCCCGCTCGCCTGGCCTCCATCCTCTGGCACGGGCTCATCCTCGCGGTGGCGACCCTGGCGCTGGGCGCTTGGGGCATGCGTCACGGCGGTTTGGAGCACGGGCGCACGCTCGTCTTCGCGACGCTCGCGACCTCGCTCATGCTGCATACGTTCAGCGATCGATCGCCACGGCCCTTCGGGGGATGGCGCTTCGGTGGGAACCGCCTGCTGTTGGTCTTCGTGGGCATGGCCGTCCTCTTGCAGCTACTGGCCCTTTTCTGGCCGTCCTTGCGCGACCTGCTCGGCATGACGCCGCTGGCCCCGGGGGACTGGATGGGCGTCGGAATCGCGGCCCTGGTCACGCTCGTGGCCGTCGAGGTGAGCAAACGGGCACTGCCGCCGGAGCGCGGGGACTAGCCTCGAGGCGCCCGCCCACCGGCGACGAAAACCTTCTCCCGATCCAGAGCGACCGCTCGTCGAGGGGCACACGACCCGAGGAGCGACCGGGCGGAGCTTGTGACCGGGAGCCCGGGAGCCTAGCCTTCGATCGGAACGTCCGATGGAGGTGGCCATGCGTTACGGCAAGCTTTGGATGTGGCTCGCGATCGTCCTGGTCGCGTCCTTCGCCGTCCTCGGCTACTACGGCTGGGACATCTACCGCGTGGCCCCCCCGGTCCCCGAACGGGTCGTGTCCACCGACGGGCGGGTCCTGTACACCGGCCAGGAGATCAAGGACGGCCAGAACGTCTGGCAGTCCATGGGCGGCCAGGAGGTCGGCTCGATCTGGGGCCACGGCGCCTACGTGGCTCCCGACTGGTCGGCGGACTGGCTGCACCGCGAGGCGGTCTGGCTCCTGGACACCTGGGCCATGGCCGCCCACGGCAAGCCCTACGTCCAGCTCGACGAAGCCGTGCAGGCCCCCCTCAAGGTGCGCCTCAAGCGCGAGCTGAGGACCAACACCTTCGAGCCCGGCACCGGCACCCTCACGGTCTCGCCCGACCGGGCGCGGGCCGTGGCGGCCGTGAGCGGCCACTACACCTCGCTGTTCGGCAACGACCCGGCTCTGGCCCAGCTGCGGCACGCCTATGCCATTCCCGCCGGCACGATCAAGGACCCGGCGCGCCTGCGCCAGCTCAACGCCTTCTTCTTCTGGGCCGCCTGGGCCTGCGCGACCAACCGTCCGGGCCAAGCCATCACCTACACCAACAACTGGCCGCCCGAGGCCCTCATCGACAACGTCGCCACGGGCTCCATGGTCCTCTGGTCGGTCGTGAGCTTCGTGCTCCTGTTGGCCGGGATCGGCGGCCTGGTCTGGTACTACGCCTGGACCAACAGGCAAGCGCCCGAGGAGCGGCACGCCCGTCCTGAGACGGATCCCTTGCTGGCCCTGAGCCCCACGCCCTCCATGCGGGCGACCCTCAAGTACTTCTGGGTCGCGGCCGCCTTGCTCGTCGTGCAGATGAGCATGGGCGTGGTTTCCGCGCACTACGGCGTCGAGGGATCCGGCTTCTACGGCATCCCCCTGGATCAGTGGCTGCCCTACTCGGTGGCGCGGACCTGGCACACCCAGCTCGGCATCTTCTGGATCGCGACGGCGTGGCTCGCGACCGGCCTCTTCATGGCGCCCGCGGTCTCGGGCCACGAGCCCCGGTTCCAGCGGGCCGGCGTGAACTTCCTGTTCGTGTGTCTGCTCGTCATCGTCGTGGGCTCCATGGCCGGCCAGTGGCTGGGCGTGCAGCAGCGCCTGGGGCTCGTCGAGAATTTCTGGTTCGGGCACCAGGGCTACGAGTACGTGGACCTGGGCCGGTTCTGGCAGGCGTTCCTGTGGGTGGGCCTCTTCGTCTGGCTGGGCCTGATGGTCCGCGCCATGCTCCCGGCCTTCAAGGCCTCGCCCGAGCAGAAGAGCCTGCTCGGCATGTTCCTGCTCTCGTCGGCGGCGATCGCCCTCTTTTACGGGGCGGGCTTCATGTACGGCCGCCAGACCAACCTCGCCGTCGCCGAGTACTGGCGCTGGTGGGTGGTCCACCTCTGGGTGGAGGGGTTCTTCGAGGTCTTCGCCACCACGGTCATCGCCTTCCTGTTCACCCGCATGGGCCTGTTGCGGGTCCACACGGCGACCGTCGCCGTCTTGTTCTCGACCATCATCTTCCTGGCGGGCGGCATCATCGGGACCTTCCACCACCTGTACTTCACGGGCACGACCACCCCGGTGCTCGCGCTCGGCGCCACCTTCAGCGCGCTCGAGGTGGTCCCCCTGGTGCTCATCGGCTTCGAGGCCTACGAGAACTACACCCATGCCTGGGCGCGTCCCTGGGTGGCGGCCTACAAGTACCCCATCTACTTCTTCGTGGCGGTCGCCTTCTGGAACCTGGTGGGCGCGGGCCTCTTCGGCTTCTTCATCAACCCGCCCATCTCGCTCTACTACATGCAGGGCCTCAACACCACGCCCGTGCATGGCCACACTGCCCTCTTCGGGGTCTACGGCATGCTCGGCATCGGCCTCACGCTCTTCTGCCTCAAGGGCCTGGCGACCCGCCACCAGTGGCACACCAAGACGCTCAAGTTCGCGTTCTGGGCCATCAACGTGGGGCTTGCGCTCATGGTGCTCCTGAGCGTGCTGCCGGTGGGCCTCATGCAGACCTGGGCGAGCGTGGAGCACGGCTACTGGTTCGCGCGCTCGGCGGAGTTCACGCAGACCGGCCTCATGAACGTCCTGCGCTGGCTGCGCGTCATCGGGGACACGATCTTCGCCGTCGGCGTGCTCGCGCTCACCTGGTTCATCGTGGGCCTCAAGACGGGCTGGTCGGTGAGCAAGGCATGCGAGCCCTTCGCCGTGTGCGAGACCGAGCAACGATAGGGGGAGGCCCCAGTCGATCCGTCGCCTACTGACCCTCGAGGGGCAGGGTGAACCAGAACGTCGAGCCCGAGCCTTCCTGGCTCAGCACCCCGATGGTCCCGCCATGGGCCTCGACGATCGCCTTGCTGATGCTCAGCCCCAGGCCCATGCCGCCCTTGCGGACGCCGCTCTCGAGCTGGGCGAAGCGGTGGAAGAGCTTGGGCAGGTCCTCCTCGGCGATGCCCTGGCCGCTGTCCCGGACCTCGCAGCGGGCCTCGCCGTCGTCGGCGCTGAGGGAGACCTGGATGACGCCCCCTTCCGGCGTGAACTTGATGGCGTTGCCCACGAGGTTCGCGACCACCTGTTCGATCCGCTGCGCATCGGCCCACACGAGGAGGGGCTCCGGGGGCAGCTCGAGCCTGAGCGTCTGCCCGGACTCGTCGAGCTGCGGCCGGAAGCTCCCGCAGACCTGGCGGATCTTGGCCCCGATCTCGACGCGCTCGGGCTTCAGCTTGAAGGTCCCGGCATCGAGCCGGGCGAAGTCGACCAGGTCGTTGACCAGCCGCTCCAGGCGCAACGTGCCTTCCTGGATGTGCCGGACGAACTGATCCTGCTCCGGGGAGAGCGGACCGCCCAGCCCTTCCTCCAGGAACTCGGAATACCCCTTGATGCTCGTCAGCGGGGTGCGGATCTCGTGGGAGACGGTGCTGACGAAGATGGACTTGAGTCGATCCAGCTCCTTGAGCTGCTCGAACTGGCTCCGCAGCTGCTCCTCGAGTGCCTTGCGCTCGGTGATGTCCTGCGAGACGCCCACGATCCGGCGGCACTCGGTCGATCCATCTTGGAACACGCCGCCGCGGCACATGAGATAGCGCAGGCCGCCGTCGGGCCGGATGATCCGGTACTCGATCTCGAAGGGGGTCCCGTGGAGCAGGGCTTGCTCCTTGGAGTGAAGGACCTTGGCCCGATCCTCCGGATGCGCGAGCGCCAGGAGCGTGGCGAAGGTGCCGTCGAACGTTTCGCGCGTCAGGCCGAAGACGTAGAAGATCCCGGCGGACCAGTAGACCTTGCCGGAGGGGAACTCCCACTCCCAGGCGCCGAGCCGTGCGAGGTGCTCCGTGTCCGCGAAGATCTGCTCGATCTTGCGCGGGTCGGCGGTGGGGAACCCCTGTTGTCCAGTGCCTGGCTCCGGAGTCATGGCCCCATCCTCGTGATCGCACCCCTGCGTCGCCATTCTCTCTCCGGAGGGCGCATGATTCAAACATGCGGCCTGCACCTTGAGGTCAAGGGGGTGGCGTCGGCGGCGAAGCGCCCGCTGCCGGGCCGCGATCGCGTGGTTGACAATCTAATCATGTTAGATTACCTTGATCCTAACAGGATTAGATTGTGGCAGAGGAGGTCCGACGTGCTGCGGCGTACGAGGATGGCAGCGCTGGTTGGGGCGCTGGGAGTGGTCGCCATGGGAGCGCCCGGCATGGGGCAGGAGGTCGCCTTCGCGCCGGCCGGCAAGGGGCGCATCGCCTACGAGGACACGGGCGGCCAGGGGCCCGTGGTCCTCTGCATGCCCGGGATGGGGGACATACGGGGCGAGTTTCGCTTCCTCGCCCCGTTGCTCAAGCAGGCGGGGTACCGGGTCCTGGTGGCGGATCTGCGCGGACACGGGGAGTCGAGCCTGGGCTTCGATCGCTACCGCCCGGAGGACTCGGGCGCGGACGCCCTCGCCGTCCTGACGCATGCCGGCGTCGCGAAGGCCACCCTCATCGGCTGCTCCATGAGCGCCGGATCGATCGCCTGGGCGGCCGCCGAGGCCCCCGAGCGCGTCGCAGCGCTCGTGATGCTCGGCCCCGCGGCGCGCGAGGGAAAGACGGGCGCCTTCCAGGCGACGATGAACGCCGCGCTCTACCGTGCGCTGTTCACCCGCCCTTGGGGGCCGAGCGTGTGGAGCTGGTTCTACGGGACGCTCTACAAGAAGCACCCGCCGGCCGATCTCAAGGCCTATCAGGCGGGCCTGCGCGCCATGCTCGCGCAGCCGGGCCGGATGGAGGCGCTCCAGGCGATGATCATGGCGAGCAAGCGGCAGGTCGGCGATCGCCTCGCGAGCGTCAAGGCGCCGACGCTCCTCGTGATGGGCGGCGCGGACCCGGACTTCCCCGACCCGCGCCAGGAGGCCGCGACGCTGGCGGGCATGCTCGGCGGCCAGAAGCACGTTGAGGTGCTGGACGGCCTCGGCCACTATCCGCACGTGGAGGATCCGCAGGCCGTCATGGCCCTCATCCGCAAGGTCCTGCCGGAGCTGACCCATGGGTCGTAGGCCGGGAGCGCCCCTGAGCCGCGACCAGGTGATCGAGGCCGCGATCCGCTGCATCGCGGAGGAGGGCCCCGGGGCACTCGGCATCAATCGCGTGGCCCGGGCGCTCGCCATCCGGCCGCCCTCGCTCTACCACCACGTGGCGAGCAACGAGGATCTGGCCCGGCAGGTGGCCATCGAGGGCTGGCGCCGACTGGCAGCCGGGATGGCCGATCGACCGTCCCCTGCGGATCCCGGCGCGAGCATCGCGGCCCTGGCCGCGACCTATCGCCGCTTCGTGCAGGAGCACCCGGGGTTGTATCAGGTCATGAGCGAGACGCCCCTGCATGCCGATCCGGAGTTCCACCCGGTCGGATCCGCGATCATGGCGGACTTCGCTCGGGTCCTCGCCCCGTACGGGCTGCATGGCGACGCGGTGGTCCATGCCGTCCGGATGCTGCGGGCGGCCCTGCACGGCTTCGTCACGCTGGAGCAGAGCGGCCAGTTCGGCATGCCCCAGTCCGTGGACGAGAGCTTTCAGTGGCTAGTCGCCCACCTCGACGGCCTGCTGGAGCGCGCCTCGTCCCAGGCGGGCATATAGCGGCGCCGGAGGACCTCGAAGCCCGGTCAATTGTCGCGGGACGCGGCCGGGGCAGCCAAATCAGAGGTGAAGCCTGCTTTTTAGCCGGAGGCCGACCTTGCGACCATCGCGGCATGAACCAAGGGAGAGTGCGGACCCTAGTCGCCAGGTGCCCTCAGCCTCGACCGCCAGCCGACTCCTTCGCCGGCGCTGGAGCGCTGCGCGGCAACACGACCCGAAAGGTCGACCCGGATCCCGGGCGGCTCGTCAGCGACAGCTGCCCGCCATGCGCCTCGACGATCAGCCTGGCCAAGGGAAGGCCGAGGCCCGCGCCTCCGTATCGGCGAGTCGCTCCGCTATCGACCTGGAAGAACGTGTCGAAGACTTTTTGCTGGTGCTCGGGGACGATGCCGATCCCCGTATCCTGGATCTCCAGCCAGGCAGAGCGCGGGTCGCCGCCTGCTCGCAGGCTCACGTGCCCCGGCGGAGCGGTGAACTTGTAGGCATTGTCGAGCAGGGCCCGGATGACCCGAGCGAGACGCGGCGGGTCGCCTTGCAGGACGATCGGTTGGTCAGGTACCTCCACGCTGAACTGGAGGCCCGCGTTCACGAGCGAGGGACGGGTCTCGTCGGCCACCTCACGGGCGATCGCCCCCAGGTCGATCTCCGTGAGGTTCAGGCGGAGGGCGCCCGATTCCAGCTCGGTGAAGTCGAACAGGTCGTTGAGCAAGGACCGCAGGCGTCCTGCTGCCGTGAGGACCTGGCCGAGGTACTCATGCTGGACGGGGGTCAGCTCGCCCGATATCTCGTCTTCCAGGGCATCGGCGTAGCACGTGACGATGCTCAAGGGGGTGCGCAGCTCGTGACTGAGGTTGCCCAGGAAGTTCCGCTTGAGGTCGTCCAGGCTCTTGAGCTGGGCATGTGCCTGCTCCAGCTCTTCGCGGTATTGCCCCCGCTCGAAGGCGGTTCCGAGCCCGCTGGCGAGCGTCCGGAGATAGTTGACGTCCTGCGGGCCGTAGGCATCGGTCCGGGTGCTGGAGAAGAAGACGACCCCGACTGGCCGTTGCTGGGCGATCAGCGGAAACGTCAGGCTGGACCTCATGCCCTCCTTGACCAGGTAGGGGCTGGTCTTGGAGTCCGGGTGCTCCCGCAGGTAGGCGGCGAGGTCGTTGATGATGCGGATCTGTTGCTCCCGGACGATGGGCTCCAAGCTGCTGCCCTGGAGCGGAGCGCGGGCCCCCGGGCCCCAGAGGACGGGCGCTTTCGAGCGCACATGGCGTAGGTGCAGGATGTCGCCGGGTTCCAGCATGGCCACCCCGAGCCGATCGAAGGGCACGAGGCCGTCCATCGTCTCGAAGAGGATGTCCACGAGCTGACCGACGGACTTCCCGGCATTGAGCGCGAGGGCGACCCGCAGCATCTCGCCCTCGCGCGTGACCGGTAGGGCCGTCTCGGGGGTCAGGTAATAAAGGCTGACGCTCACCCGAGCGCCCTCGGAACGCGGGCGACCGGGAACAGGGCCCGCTCGGGGGCTAGGAGGCCGAAAGAGGCGATGGGGCGCATGGCACCTCCCCGCCGCGGCCCGGCGGACGACCTCTCCGCGGGGAGGGCGGTCCAATCGTCCGGCGCGGTCTCGCGGTCAGCGTCCCTCACTATCGACGCACGTCCCGGGTCCGGTCAACGCCGGTCGAGAGAACTTGCTTGGAAGCGGTGGCGGCGGAAGAAAGACCCCCTGGGCGCTGAAGCGCTCAGGGGGTCAAAGCAGGGGCGGCAGGGATCGAACCTGCGAATGTCGGATCCAAAGACCGATGCCTTACCACTTGGCGACGCCCCTTCGACATTCAAGAGTAGTGAGTTTAGCCGATCGGTCGGGGGCTGTCAAGGAATGAAGGGGCTTAAATCCGCTCAGGACGCCGCTGGAGGCCGTGTCGACGGATCCAGGGCCGTGGCGTTAAGTTAGTGTTAATTTAAAGGAGGTTTGACGGTCTCTTAAAAGCTTAGGTCCAATTTATGGATCCGTTAGCCGTATCTTTACCGAATTGCCGGACAGGCCCCCGATAAGAAGGGTGTGAAGGGTAACACCAAGTGGTTGGTAACCTATTAAGGAGGCCCCCGATGGCTATTCAGAGCTCGAACGCGAACCTGCAGGCGGCGAACCGCAGCTTCTTCCCCACTGCCAACAGCGACAACATGGCAGGCATGCGGATGGCTGCACCCGTCGTCAACAGCGTCTCGCAGATCAAGATGGCCAAGGACGTCTTCCAGGGCAGCCGCCTCACCGCCAACGCCGGCGTCGAGGGCATCGGAGCCGTGGCCGGTCGCTTCAGCGGGGCCTTCGGCGGCGTGTTCCAGACCATCGGTAAGGCCCTCAAGGCCAACTTCCTGACCTCCGCCCTGCTCTCGGGCATCAGCAACGTCTACGAGCTCGCCACCGGCAAGGTCAAGCCGATGCAGGCGGCCGGCAACTTCGTCGCGGACACCGCGGCCTACACCGCCATCGGCGCCACCGCCACCACCATCGGCGGCTTCCTCGGCAGCCTCATCCCCATCCCGTTCGTCGGCACGGCCCTCGGCATCGGCATCGGCCTCCTGGCCGGCAAGCTCTACGAGGATCACGTCCGCAGCAAGTTTTCGGCGACCGTCACCCAGGGCATCCAGAGCCTGACGGCTTCGGCTCAGCAGATGGGCAACTCGACCGCGCCCGCCACGGCTCCGGTCCCGACGGCTCCCTCCCAGATTCCGGCTTACCCCGCGGCCCAGTAGCGGCCATGAGTGCCTAACAAAACTGTTCCTTAAGCCGCCCCCCGGCGGCCGCGGGATTCAATGCCTGGTTTTGTTAGGTACGATTCCTCCAACCAACCCTCCACACCAAGGCCCCCTGGCGCATGCCAGGGGGTTTTGTGGTGCTGTTTTCCGGGTTTCCGGGAGGTCTCGTCCGGGTATCAAGGAGGGGTGACCGGCCGGGGCAAAGCGTGCCGTCGCGCCCGACGTCTGGCCCTTCGGCATGGGATGTGCCAAAATGACAGGGCCGATTCCGGATCCGCCCCTGGCTCACGGAGGATTTTAAGCGCCCTATGGCAAACGTCGTCTTCGACCACATCAAGAAGCAGTACGGGGACAGCGCCCCGGTCATCAAGGACCTCAACCTGCGCATCGAGGACAAGGAGTTCCTCGTGCTGGTCGGGCCTTCCGGCTGCGGCAAGTCGACGGCCCTGCGCATGATCGCGGGGCTCGAGGAGATCTCCGGCGGCTTCCTGTCCATCGGCGACATGGTCGTCAACGACATCCACCCGAAGAACCGGGACATCGCCATGGTCTTCCAGAACTACGCGCTCTACCCGCACATGACCTGCTACGAGAACATGGCCTTCGCGCTCAAGCTGCGCAAGATGCCCAAGGCCGAGATCCACCAGCGGGTCATGGAGGCCGCCAAGTCGCTCGAGATCGAGCACCTCCTGGACCGCAAGCCCAAGGCCCTCTCGGGCGGCCAGCGCCAGCGCATCGCCATCGGCCGCGCCATCGTCCGCGAGCCCAAGGTCTTCCTGATGGACGAGCCGCTCTCGAACCTCGACGCCAAGCTGCGCGTCTCCATGCGCGCCGAGATCAAGAAGCTGCACCAGCGGCTCCAGACCACCTTCGTCTACGTCACGCACGACCAGACCGAGGCCATGACGCTCGGCGATCGCATCGCCATCATGAAGGCGGGCGACCTCCAGCAGTGCGACACGCCGCACGAGGTCTACAACCACCCGGCGAACCTCTTCGTGGCGACCTTCATCGGTTCGCCCCAGATGAACCTCCTCGACGGCACCATGAAGGTCGCGGGCTCCGAGGCCGTGGTGGAGGGCAAGGGCTTCAAGTTCGTGCTGCCCAAGAGGGCGAGCTTCCGCGACGGCGCGGTGGTCGTGGGCATCCGACCCGAGCACATGGCGATCGCCGAGGGCGACCTGGGCCTCACGGGCCCGGTCGAGGTGACAGAACCCATGGGCTTCGAGACCTACGTCTACCTGCCCGGCGAGCGCGGCCCGATCATCGCCCGCGTCTCCGAGGCCGAGAGCCCCAAGGTGGGTCAGACCGTCCGCTTCAACGTCGACCCGGCGAAGATCCACGTCTTCGACCCCCAGACCGAGGCGCGCCTCTCCTAGGCTTCCGCTGAACGTCGCAACGCCCCCGGAACCGTGTTCCGGGGGCGTTGCGCGTTGGCCTATCGGCCGAAGAAGTTGCCGATCGCTCCGACGAGCTGGCTGCGGCCGAACTTCTCGTAGAGCCAGCCCATGCCGACGCCCAGCGCGCTGCCGACCAAGAGGCCGCCGATGGTGCCGAGGGGCCCCAGGAGGCTGCCCACGGCCGCCCCGATGGCGGTCGAGGTGGCGCCGATGCCGGTGTAGGCCACCGTGTCGGCTGCGAAACCCGCTGCTGCCTGCTTGCCGGTCACCCGGCCCTTGACGAGGTCCAGGCCGTTGGTCACGGCCGAGACGATGGCGGCGGTGACGACGTTGCGCTTCAGGAGGCTCGGCAGCGACTGCACGATGCCCGAGAAGAAGCCGCGCGCGCCTCCGGTGACGCCGGGAGCGAGGATGCCCTGGGCGATGCCGCCCGAGCCGGCGCCCGACTCGAGGTAGTTCATCATGACCGCGCCGCCGAGGCGCAGGCCGCTGTTCACGTCGCCCACCACCGGCAGCGAGGGGGCCGGAGGCGCGGGCGGTGCGGGGGGCACCGTCGGCTGCGAGACCGGCGGGGTCGGAACGACGGGGGGCGGCGTGACCGGAGGAGTCGGGGTGACGGGCGGCTTGGGGGGCTGCGAGGTCGGCGGCTTGGGAGCCGGCGGGACGTTGGGCTTGGGATCGGGCTTGCTGGCGCCGCCCTTCGGGGGCATGCGCAGCACCTGGCCCGGGTAGATGAGGTTCGGGTTCTTGATCTTGTCCCGGTTCAGCTCGTAGATCTCGCGCCAGCGGTTCTCGTTGCCCAAGTGCTGCTTGGCGATCCGGCTCAGCGAGTCGCCGTTCTTCACCGTGTAGAGCCACTGATCGCCCTTGGGCGGGTTGCTCGGGGCGGGCGCCGGAGCGGGCGCGCTCGAGCCCTTGAGCTTGGCCTCGACGCCCTTGCGGACGCGGTTCCAGTCGAAGTTGGGCGAAGGATCGGTCTTGCGACCCCGGGGCAGGGCGACGTCCTTGTGGCCGGTGATGCGGTCGACAGGCACCTTGTAGGTCTGGCAGATCCAGGCCACCAGGTTGATGAGCGCGTTGTACTGGGCGTCGGTGTAGGGATCCTTGCCGTTGCCCCAGTTGACGATCTCGATGCCGATGGAGAAGTCGTTGACGTCGTCGCGGCCCTTGAAGCTGCTCACGCCCGCATGCCAGGCGCGCTTGCCGTCGGGGACCGACTGCACGATGGCGCCGTCCTTGCCGACGGTGTAGTGCGAGCTCACCTGCGCGGACGGGTTCTGGAAGTAGCGGCCCGTGCCCTGGGCGGTGCCGCCGCCCGCCGTGTGGTGCAGGACCACGGCGCTGATGTCGTTCGGTCCGCCCGGCCGGCTGTTCTGGTTGGGCGAGGGCATGGAGATGACGCCCGGCTTCTGCAGCTTGGCGCCGCCGCCGGCGGCGACGGGCGAGCGCATCGAGGCGTAGGTAGTTTCCAGACGGACTGCCATACCATGCTCCTTTCGTCCGATTGGACCGTAAGGAACCTATCGCCTCCCGGGGCGGTCCAATCGGTAAAGGCGACGTAAAAATTTCACCCAAAGAGGTTTAAGGTCAGGGGTCGGATCGCCCGCCCGCTGCCCCGGTTCCCGCCTCGCAAGGGCGTCTTGACGGCATCTTTCCAGGTTTTACAAGGCTTCCGGCGGCACGTATAATGTAGCGTTCGCGTCGCGACGTCAGCTCCGGGCCTGGATTTCCGCCGGGGGCCCGCGACGCCTGCAAGGAGAGTAAATGACAACGTTACGTGACTGGTTCGCCGCGCGTCAGAAGGGCCAACTCGTCGACACCGAGCGCGAGAAGCGCGAGGTGGCGGACGGCCTCTGGACCAAGTGCGATAGCTGTACCGAGCCCCTCTTCACCAAGGAGCTCTTCGCCAACCTCAACGTCTGCCCCAAGTGCGGGTTCCACTTTCGCCTCGGCGGCCGCGATCGCATCGCCCAGCTGCTGGATCCGGGCTCGTTCCGCGAGACCCACACGGAGCTGCGCTCGGTCGATCCGCTCGGCTTCGTCGACAGCAAGCCCTACGCCCAGCGCCTGATCGAGAGCCGCGCCAAGGCCGGGGACGGGGACAGCGTCATCACGGGTCAGGGCACCATCCACGGGCACGGCGTCACGGTCGCGGCCATGGACTTCGCCTTCATGGGCGGATCCATGGGATCGGTCATGGGCGAGAAGCTGACCCGCGCCATCGAGGGCAGCATGGAGCAGCGGCTGCCCCTGGTGGTGGTCTGCGCCTCCGGCGGCGCCCGCATGCAGGAGGGGACCCTCTCCCTGATGCAGATGGCCAAGACCTCGGCGGCCCTGGCGAAGTTCGCCAAGGAAGGCCTGCTCTACATCAGCGTCCTGTCGAACCCCACCACGGGCGGCGTCAGCGCCAGCTTCGCCAACCAGGCGGACATCATCATCGCCGAGCCCGGCGCCATCATCGGCTTCGCGGGGCGGCGCGTCATCGAGGCGACCATCCGCCAGAAGGCGCCCGCTGACTTCCAGACCGCCGAGTGGGTGTTCAAGCACGGCCAGATCGACCAGATCGTGCCGCGCCCGCGCCTGCGGGACACCCTCGGCCAGCTCATCTCCATGCACACGGTTCGCAAGGTCGATCCGGTCCGCGTCCAGTAAGGGGAACCCATGCTCCAGACCAAGAAGCGCAAGGCGCCGCCGCTCGAGTTCGAGCTGCCCATCCTCGAGCTCGAGGAGAAGATCGCCGAATTCCGGCAGCTGGCCGAGGCGGGCGGCGTGGACCTCTCCGAGGAGGTCGCCCGGCTCGAGGAGCGCGCCCACAACATCCGGCGCGCCATCTACGAGAGCCTCACGCCCAGCCAGCGGATCGCGATCGCCCGCCACCCGGCGCGGCCGACCTCGCTCGACTACATCCAGGCCATCTCCGAGGAGTTCATCGAGTTGCACGGCGATCGCATGGGCTACGACGATCGCGCCATCGTCGGCGGCGTCGGCCGCTTCGAGGGCCAGACCGTCATGTTCATCGGCCACCAGAAGGGCCGCGACACCAAGGACAACATCCTCCGCAACTTCGGCATGGCCCATCCCGAGGGCTACCGCAAGGCCCAGCGCCTCATGCGGCACGCCGCCAAGTTCGGCATGCCGATCGTGACGCTCATCGACACCCAGGGCGCCTACCCCGGCATCGCCGCCGAGGAGCGGGGGCAGGCGATCGCGATCGCCGAGAGCCTCACGCAGATGGCGGGCCTCGAGGTGCCCATCGTCTCGGTGGTCATCGGCGAGGGCAGCTCGGGCGGCGCCATCGGCATCGGCATGGGCGATCGCGTCCTCATGTTCCGGCATGCCTACTACGGCGTCATCTCGCCCGAGGGCTGCGCGGCGATCCTCTGGAAGGACGCCTCCATGGCCCCGCGGGCCGCGGAGATCCTCAAGCTCACCTCCGACGACCTCTTGGAGCTGGGCGTCATCGACGGGATCATCGAGGAGCCGGTCGGCGGCTGCCACAAGGATCCGGTCCTGAGCGCCAAGAACCTGGCCGCGGCCGTCTCGGACCACCTGCACGACCTCGTGCGGGTGCCGGCCTACCAGCTGGTCGAGGATCGGTACGCCAAGTACCGGAAGATGGGGCAGTTCACCGAGGTGTTCTAAAGCCGCCGGACGGCCTGTTTCTTAGCGGAACCGTTCGCCTTTCGACCTGGCTCAAGACGAACGGTTTGGTTGAGGGGCTCCAGTCTATCCAATGGGCCGCCCGAAAGGGCGGCCTTTTGCGCGTCCGGACGTGTAGGTTGCCCGGTTTGGGGAATAAGGACAGCAAGAAGGAGGACGGCATGAATCGCATTGGTAAGCTCTTTTTGATCGCGTCGCTCTTGATGATCCCCATCGCCATGACGGGTTGTCCCGCCGAGGAGGACATTGGCGGCGCCACCACCCCGGTGACCAAGAAGTCGCCGACGCCCAAGCCGGATACCGGCCTCGGCGGAACGATCGGGTAATCTAGGCGGCCGATCCCGGCTGTCGGGATCGGCCTCGAATCGCCCCGGGCCCTGATTTGACGCGCCTTAGCTGGCGTGTTATACAAGAGTTTGCGTGTCCGTTTTGGTGTCTTACGGCCGGCGTATGCCGGCCGCTGTCGTAGAGGAACCTCCATGGCCTTCATCCAAGTCTTCCTGACGATCACCCAGGTCTTCCTGTCGATCGCCCTCATCGCCGCGGTCCTCTTGCACTCGGCCAAGGGCGAGGGCCTCGCCGGCATCGGCGGACAGGCCCACATGTTCGGCAGCCAGAAGGGCGTGGAGGCCGGCCTCAACAAGATCACCACGATCATCGCGGCGGGCTGGATCCTGGTCGCGCTCGTCCTCGCAGTCTTGACCCGCACCGGCGCGGGCGTTTAGGGAGAAAAGAATGGCGCATCCCCTCAGCCGCCTGGCCCTGTCGGCCTGCGTGGCCGCTGCACTGGCCCTGACCGGATGTTTCACCAAGTCCGCCAAGCTGGAGCCCATCCCCTATAGCCAGGTCACCTACCGGATCCCCAATCCGAAGGTCCAAGAAGGCGCGATCGGCACCCCCCAGCGCATCATGACGGGCGTCTTCGCCTCGGAGCCCGCGGGCTTCAACTACTTCTTCAGCGACGGCGTCAACTCGCGCTACGCGCTGATGTTCATGTACGAGTACCTCGTCGACGCCAACCCCAAGACCGCGGCCCCCGAGCCCGGCCTCGCAGAGAGCTGGTCGGCGTCTGCCGACAACAAGAGCTTCACCTTCAAGCTCCGCGAGGGCCTCAAGTGGTCGGACGGCAAGCCCCTGACCGCCGATGACGTCGTCTACACCTACAACGACATCGTCGCCAACCCCAAGCTCGCCGACAACAAGATGGTCGACTCCATCAAGATCGACGGCAAGTTCCCCAAGGCCGTCAAGATCGACGAGCGGACCGTCCGCTTCGACCTGCCGCGCGTCTTCGGCCCCTTCATCAGCACCATCGCGGGCGGCGTGGCCATCATGCCCAAGCACCAGTGGCAGCCCCTGGTCGAAGGCACCCTGCCCGACGGCCGCCCCAAGATCTACCAGGCCTTCACGGTCGGCTCGGACGTGACCCAGCTCATCGGCTCCGGCGCCTACACCGTCGCCGAGTACGTGCCCGGTCAGCGCATCCTCTTGAACCGCAACCCCTACTACGCGCTGCGCGTCGACTCCAAGGGCAACCCCTTGCCCTACGTCGACCAGCTGCTCCTGCTCATCACGCCGGACATGTCCACCCAGACGCTCAAGATGCTCGCCCACGAGGCGGACTTCATGCTCGAGCGCATCCGGGCCAAGGACTACCAGATCCTCAAGCCGCTCGAGAAGAACGGCGGTTTCAAGGTGGTCGACGGCGGCACCGACTTCGGCAGCTTCTTCGTGTGCCTCAACCTGAGCCGCGACAAGAACCCCAAGGGCGAGTACTACGTCCCGCTCAAGAAGCAGCGTTGGTTCACCAACGTCCACTTCCGCCGGGCGCTCAGCCACGCGCTCGACCGCGACACGGTCGTGTCCAACCTGGCGCTCAGCCTCGCCAAGCCGGCCTTCAGCCCCATCTCGGAGAGCAACCCGTACTACTCGGACGACGTCCCCAAGTACTCCTACGACCTGGACAAGGCGCGCGCGGAGCTCAAGGCGGGCGGCTTCACCTGGGACAAGCAGGGTCGCTGCATCGACGCGTGGGGCAACCCCGTCGAGTTCGACCTGTTGGTCTACACCGAGAGCCCCAACTCCATTCCCTTCGGCAACATCTTCAAGGCGGACCTGGCGAAGGTCGGCGTCACGCTCAACGTGAAGCCCGCCATCTTCAACGTCCTGGTCGAGAAGAGCAGCACCAGCCTCGACTACGACGCCCTGATCATGGGCTTCACGGGTAGCGTCGAGCCCATCACGGGCGCCAACCTCTGGAAGAGCGACGGGACCTCGCACATGTTCAACATGCGCCGCCCCGGCCAGTCCAGCTTCATGGCTCCCAACTACCCCTGGGAGGACCGGATCGACCAGATCTTCAACGAGTCGACCGCCACGGTGGACGAGAACAAGCGCAAGGCGCTGTTCGCCGAGTGGCAGAAGATCGTCGCCTCCGAGTTGCCGATGCTGCACATCTACAACAGCACGTCCTTCTACACGTACCGGTCGAGCATCAAGAACGCCGCTCCGACCGCGCTCACGGCCACGTTCATGTACCATCCGTTCGTGAACTTCTGGCAGATGTACATGGAGTAAGGAGACCCGAGTGTTCCGTTACGTCATCAAGCGACTGCTCCAGATGATCCCCCTGCTGATCATCATCTCGGTGATCTCCTTCGGGGTGACCAAGCTCGCCCCCGGCGACTTCCTCTCCAAGATGGCCATGAACCCGGCCATCAGCCAGGAGACCATCAAGAAGGAGCGTGAGCGCCTCGGTCTGGACAAGCCGATCCACATCCAGTACCTCAAGTGGGCCGGCAACTTCGCCCAGGGCGACATGGGCGTGAGCTTCACGTACAACGCCCCGGTCAAGGACGTGATCGCCACGCGCCTCGGCAACACGCTCGTCCTGGGCCTGGCCGCCATGCTCTTCACGTGGCTCATCTCGATCCCCTTGGGCATCTACTCGGCCGTGCGCCAGTACTCCCTGGGCGACAAGGTCTTCTCCATCTTCAGCTTCGTCAGCCTGGGCGTCCCGGACTTCTTCCTCGCCCTGATCCTGCTGTTCTTCGCGTCCAAGACGGGCATCCTGCCCATCGGCGGCATGATGAGCCCGCAGGCCTTCACGTACCCCTGGTACGGCCAGGTGGCGGACCTCCTGTGGCACCTGGTCATCCCGACCATCGCCGTGGGCATCGGCTCCATCGCGATCCTCCAGCGCCGCATGCGCGGCAACATGCTGGACGTGCTCGGCGAGGAGTACATCCGCACCGCCCGCGCCAAGGGTCTGCCCGAGAACAAGGTCATCTACAAGCACGCGGTCCGCAACGCCATCAACCCGATGGTCACCCTGCTGGGGTACGACCTCGCGGCCCTCTTGAGCGGCTTCGCGCTCGTCGAGAACGTGGTCGGCTGGCCCGGCCTCGGTCAGCTGATGCTGCAGGCCATGATCAGCCTGGACATGACCCTCACCATGGCCGGCCTGATGATCGGTGCGGCCATGCTGCTCGTGGGCAACCTGGTGGCGGACCTGCTGCTGGCGGCCGTCGATCCCCGCATCAAGTTGGAGGCCTAACGCATGTCGACTGCAACGCAAGCCCCTTCGGGTGCCGCGCGCCCGTCCGACGACGGCCTCGATGCGGTGATGGTCTCGTCGCGGACCCGCATCTGGCGGCGCTTCCGCAAGCACAAGCTCGCCATGGGCGCGGGCGTGGTCCTCATCGTCATGTACCTCGCCATGTTCCTGGCGAGCTTCATCGCGCCCTACACGGACGCCCACGAGATGCGGACGCTCTCCCTGGCGCCCCCCACGCCCGTCCACGTCATGCACGAGGGCAAGTTCATCGGGCCCTTCGTGTACAACGCCGATCGCCACTTCGACCCCGAGACCAAGCTCATGAGCTACGTCGAGGATCGCACGAAGCCTTACCCCATCCGCCTCTTCACCGAGGGTGACGAGCACAAGCTCCTGTGGCTCATCCCCACCAAGCTGCACCTGTTCGGGGCGGCCAATGGCGGCCACATCTTCCTCTTGGGCAGCGACCAGCTGGGCCGGGACATGTTCAGCCGCATCCTGTACGGCTCGCGGGTGAGCCTCACGGTCGGCATCATGGCCATGCTCGTCTACATCCCCATCGGGCTCGCCGTGGGCGGTGTGGCCGGCTACTTCGGCGGCTGGATCGAGAACGTGCTCATGCGCATCGTCGAGGCCCTGATGGCGTTCCCCAGCTTCTACCTGCTCCTGGCCCTGTTCGCGGCCACGCAGAACTGGGAGATCACGAGCTTCCAGCGCTACCTGGTCATCACGCTCATCCTGAGCCTGCTCGGCTGGACGTCGTTGGCGCGCGTCATCCGCGGCATGGTCCTCTCCATCAAGGCGAACGAGTACGTGGAGGCGGCCCGGGCCGCGGGGGCTGGCTCGTGGTACATCATCACCAAGCACGTCCTGCCGCAGACCTCGACCTGGGTCATCATCAGCGCCTCCTTGGCGGTGCCGGTGTTCATCCTGAGCGAGTCGGCCCTCTCGGCCCTGGGCGTCGGCGTGCAGGAGCCCGCGGCCAGCTGGGGCAACATGCTCAAGCAGGCGCTGGACATCCCGAGCCTGACGCTGTATCCGTGGCTCCTGGTGCCGGGCTTCTTCATCATCATCGCCATCATGGCCTTCAACTTCCTGGGTGACGGCTTGCGCGACGCCTTCGACACCAAGCGCCGCGTGTAGGTCCCTTCCGGGACCAAGATCGTTGGAGGCTTTGGCCTCCCGCAACCTCCCCATGCCCCCTTAGGATGGCGTGGGGAGGTTGCTCTATGACTCGCTGGCTGCTGTTGACGGTGCTGGCCCTCATGCCCTGCCTCGGGGCCTGTGCCGGCGCGGCGCCGACCCCGTCCTTCCGCGCGGGCCCGCCCTTTTGGGAGCCGGGCGTCAGCGGTAAGGCCACGGCGAGCGTAGGCGTCCTCTCGGGCGAGGTCTACCAGGCCAACAACGCCTCAATCGACCCGCATACGGGGCTGCCCTTCGGCTACGCCTCGCTGGCGGACAACGACGCCCAGGTCACGATCCGCCAGCCGGGGACCCGCAACGCGTGGCAGGGCACCATCGCCAGTGGCTCCTACCGCGTCTCGGGCCTCCCCCTCGGCGTGAAGCTGGAGGTGACGGCCAACCGGTTCGGCATGCAGGCGAGGACCCGCAGCATCACGCTCGCCCCCCATGGACAGGGGCGGCTCAGCTTCGCGTACTTCGGGGGGAGCGAGGACTCGTATTTGCTGCCGCAGCCGACGTACTCGGGGGGCGGGGATTAATAAGGAGAACCCCCCCAGCCCCGCCTCTAGAGGGGGGAGGGATCATGGGTGGGGGAAAGCATGCTTACTCCGACGGATCAGGGACGCGATGCTCCAGCGAGAAGCTTCCCCGAAGCGAAAAATCCCCCCCTCTTAGAGGGGGGGAGGGGGGGCTCCTTAGCCGTCAACCTACTTGGTGGCGGCGTCGAGCACCTTCAACCGCTCGCTGACGGCCTTGGTGATCTCGAGGCCCGCCGGGAAGTAGTGCAGGGCCTGATCGTACTCGGTCCGCGCCTTGTCCGGCTGGTTCATGCTCTCGTAGACGCGCCCCAGGTAGTAGTGCAGCGTCACGTCGTCGTAGCTGCGCTCGGCCTCGCGGAGCTCCTTTTCCGCATCGGGGAAGCGGTTGAACACGGCGTAGATGAGGCCCATCATCAGGCGCGCCTCGCCGCGCTCGGGGTCGAGCTGGATGGCCCGCTCCAGGGCGACCTGTGCTTCCGGGATGCGGCCGAGCTTGTAGAGCTCCTGGCCCTGCTTGGTGAGCTTGTCGGCCTGGTAGGGGCTCCAGACGCTCCACATGACCGCGAAGCTGACCAGGGCGATCGCCGTGGGCATGGCGTAGGTGTAGATGGCGACCTGCGCCTCCGAGTAGGGGGCCGGTGCGGCCTCAGAGCCCGCGGCCGCCCGGCGCGACTGGGTCCACAGTCCGCCCGCGAGGCCCGCCACGGCCGTGGCCAGCACCGACGAGGAGGCGATGTGGAACGGGAAGCCGAAGATGGCGCTGCCCGAGATGGCGAGCAGCCCCGAGACGCCGCCCAGGACGAGCATGCGATCGGCGGCGGGCAGCGCGCGCTGCCGGAAGATCCAGCGGATCATGCCGCCGGCGAACCCGAAGAGGACCGCCAGGCCCAGGCCGAAGCCCACGTAGCCCGTCTCGCCCGCGAGCTGGATGAAGTCGTTGTGGGCCTGCACGTAGCGGTGGTGCATCGAGTCGGGGATCGGAGCGCCGTTGAACGTCTTCACCAGGTACTTGAAGTAGAGGATCTTGTAGGTGGCGAGGCCCTGGCCCATCACCACCTGATCGTCGGCCATGGTCTTGGCCACGTGCCACGCGTTGATGCGCTGCTGGCTGGTGTTGTCGGTGCCGGCGCCCTGCAGCTTCGCGATCGCCCGGTTCAGGCCGATCTCGTCGCCCTGCCAGGCTAGCCCGCCGCCGAGCAGCGCCACGCCGAGGGCGATGCCCGCCCAGGCCTTGGGGCCCATCTTGAGCAGGGTGGGGCCGTAGTAGGCCACCGCCACGCCGAAGGCCACGACCAGGCCGAGCGCGAGGCCCACCCAGGCGCCGCGCGTCTGGGTCGCAAGCAGGCTGGCGCTGCCGATCACGCCCGAGGCCACGAGCACTGCGCCCATGCGCCACCGCTGGCGACCGGCCAGCATGGCCGCGCCGACCAGGAAGCACACGGGGATGGCGCCGATCAGGTAGTTGCCGAGGACGTTCTGGTTGCCCAGCATGCCCGCCGCCGAGCCCAGCTTGGCGGGGGCGTCCAGGCCCGCGAAGTAGTTGAGGAGGCCGGGGGCCTGCGGGAGGAACTTGGCGATCTCCATGAAGGAGACGCGCTGGAACTGCATGATCCCGATGACCGAGTTGGCGACGAAGCCCACCAGGATGGGGATCAGGAGCTGCCAGCGCTGCTTGGGCGCGCGGGCCGTGGTGTCCGCCAGCGCCACGAAGAAGCCGCAGTAGATGACGAGGTTCCACCAGCTCGCGAGCGCCAGGTAGGGCGAGGGCGAACGCGGCACGGTGAGGATCGTCCACACCAGAAAGGCGCCCAAGAGCCACAGCATCGGGACCCGGCCGACGTCCTTCCAGGTACGGCTCACGGAGCGGGCGATGGCCCACAGGCCGACGGCGAGCGCGATCAGGATGGAGGCGAAGGTCGCCTGAACCGTGCGGTAGGCATCGACGTTGTAGACGTTGATGAGCAGGGGGGTGACGGCCAGGATCAACCAGGTGAGGACCGCGAAGATCCGATCCAGGATCGGGACGATGCGCGACTCGGCGGGATGCGACAAGGGGGGCTCCTGTGGAGTGGACGTACGAAAGCGTCGGGGGGCAACAGAGACCGCCCCCCATTATACTGGAAAGCGTCCCCTTGTCAGGGCTCAAGCGTCCCTAGAACGCAAAAACGCCCCGGCGTGAGCCGAGGCGGGTTGGGTCGCAGGGAGGTTAGGACTGGGCGGCCTTCTTGCGGTGCTTGAGAATGCCCTGGTCGATCGCTTCCTGGAGGCTCTTCTCCGTCACGAACCACGTCCCGTGGTTGCGTTCGCCCGTCAACTGACCCTCGGCCAGCGCGTTGCGAATCTCGCGGGAGGTGATCCCGTACTGCTCTTCGATGTCCTCGACCGACAGCTTGGCCATGGTGCCGTGCTCCTTTCCTCGTGCAGGGGGCTCGGCCTGCTCCCTACACTCGCTTGCCTGACGATCCGGTTATACCCAGGGGAGGCCCGGTCGGCACCGGGATTTGCCGATCCGGGGCAGGAAGGCTAGAATTGGGGCATGCACGAGGCCCTTCGGGCATGAAGCCCCTCCGCACGGCCCTTTGGGGGATCGTCCTCCTCGCCCTCACCCTGGTGACGGTGGGGCCCTTCGCGTGGCTGCTCGTGACGGCCCTCAAGGGCCCCGGCGAGAACATCTTCGCCTATCCCCCATCCCTCTGGCCGGCTTCACCCACCCTCGACAACTTCGTGCAGGTCTCGGACGCTGTTCCCCTGGGCCGCTACTTCCTCAACAGCGTGGGCGTGTCCCTGGTCTCGGTGGTCCTCAACGTCGTCCTGGCGAGTCTGGCGGCCTATCCCCTCGCCCGCATGAAGTTCACGGGCGCCAAGGGCATCGAGGCGGCCCTCCTGGCCACCCTCATGGTGCCCCTGCCCGTGCTCATGATCCCGCTCTTCCTGCTGGTGACCAAGCTCGGGCTCATCAACTCGTACGCGGGCCTGCTCTTGCCGACGGCCGTCAACGCCTTCGGGATCTTCCTCATGCGCAACGCCTTTGTGGCCGTGCCGCGCGAGCTGGAGGAGGCGGCCCTCATGGACGGCGCGAGCTCGTGGCAGATCTTCTGGCGGGTGCTCATCCCGCTGGTCACGCCGTCCCTGGCGACTCTTGCCATCTTCGACTTCGTGGCGGCGTGGGGTGACTTCCTGTGGCCCCTCTTGGTTCTCAAGAACCCGGATCTCTACACGCTGCCGGTGGGCATCGCGTACCTGGCGGGCACCTTCTCGGCCAACTGGCGCCTGATCGCGGCAGGCGCCGTCCTCGCCATCCTCCCCATCCTCCTGGTCTTCCTCTTCCTGCAGCGCTTCTTCATCGCGGGCCAGACGGCCGGAGCGGTCAAGGGCTAAAACCTTTACCGAAAGTTACTCTCGGCTTCCGGATCCCTTTACCGAATGTCGGCCGAGATCTCCCATAACCAGGGTGTCACTCACCCGAGGGAGGTCCCCTATGCCGAACGCCATCGACAACTTCCAGAACTTCTACGCGCAGTACCGCAACACCCCGGCGGCGCCCGCACAGTCCGGCATGGCGGCCTCGGTTCAGCCCACCGCTGGTAACCCGCCCGCCTACAACCCCTACGCGTCGTCCTACACGCCGTCTCCGGGCCGTTCGACCCCGCAGCCCCTGGGCACTCAGCAGCCCGTCGGCGCGCAGCCGCAGCCCTGGAACAACCCCAACTACCCCCAGCAGCCCGGCTACCCGCAGCCGACCTATCCCCAGCCGACGGCTCAGCCCCAGCCCACCTACCCCGCGGGCTATCCGCAGCCCGGCTATCCGCAGCCCGGTTACGCCCCGGGGATGCCCGGCTACCAGGGTCCCATCTCGCAGACGCTCGGCGCTTTCCGCGGCGTGGTCAACGACAAGGGCTACGACGAGTTCGTCCAGAAGACGGCTCCGGTCATCGACACGGCCATCCCCCTCATCACGGGCATCGTCGGCCTCTTCAACAAGAAGAAGCCCGAGCAGCCGGCCGCCACGCCCTCCACGGCGACCTCGGTCTACGTGCCGAACCAGCAGCCCCCTAGCCAGCCGCCCGTGTATCAGCAGTATCCCGGCTACCAGCAGCCCGCCTACCCGCAGCCTGGTTACCAGCAGCCCGCCTATCCGCAGCCGGGTTACCAGCAGCCCTATGGGGGCACCCCGCCCTTCAACCCGACCGGCGGCGGCGACTGGAGCACCCAGGTCAACCAGGGCATTCAGGGCGTCGCGGGCCTGGTGAACGCCATCGGCGGCCTCTTCAAGTAAGTTTACGGAACGCGCGCGAGCCCCGGGGGAGGACCCCCGGGGCTCGTTGCGTGCTGCCCGTTTGCGATCATTGTAAACATCCTTTACAATGTCGAGCGACGGTCCAACGATGGATCAATCGACGCATCATATAGGGGGTAGTAACACTCATGGCCACGACGCTTCCGGCGATCTTCCTGCAAACTGTCGCGCAATTCGGAGACCGGCCTGCCCTCATGTATAAAGAGGGCGGACGCTATCGTTCCCTGACCTACCGTGAGTTCTCGCGCCGCGTGGAGCACCTGGCGGGCTTCCTGATGGAGGCCGGTGTCGGGCACGGCGAGCGCGTGGCCATCCTGAGCGAGAACCGTCCGGAGTGGGTGATCGCGGACCAGGCCGCGCTCGCCATCGGGGCCATCGACGTGCCCGTCTACCCGACCTTGACCGGCGGCCAGGTGGCGCAGCTCCTCAACGACTGCGAGGCCATGGCGGCGGTGGTCTCCACCCGCGCCCAGCTCGAGAAGCTCCTCTCGGTCGCGGCCGACATCCCCTCCCTGCAGCTCATCCTCGTGATGGACGAGCTGGAGGAGCAGCTGCCCGAGCGCGTCGTCCGGTTCTCCGAGGCCCTGAGCCGCGGCGAGGCGGGTCGCGATCGCCAGCAGGACGCTCTCAAGGCCCGTCGCGAGGCCATCCGTCCGGACGATCTGGCCTCCATCGTCTACACGTCGGGGACCACCGGCGAGCCCAAGGGCGCCATGCTCACCCACCGCAACTTCGGCTCCAACTCCCTGACGGCCGCGGGCGTGATCGGCATCGAGCCCACGGACATCGAGCTGTCGTTCCTGCCTCTCTCGCACGTCTTCGAGCGGGTCGTCTACTATGCCCTCCTGTCCTCGGGCTCGACCATCGCCTACGCCGAGAGCATCGAGACCCTGCCCCAGAACCTGGTCGAGGTCCGCCCGACGCTGCTGGTATCGGTCCCGCGCGTCCTCGAGAAGGTCTACAACCGCACGATCGAGAAGATCGAGCACGACGCGCCCCTCAAGCGCGAGCTCTTCTACACGGCTCTCGAGATCGGCGAGTTCTTCCACAAGGTCATGAACGAGGAAGGCCGCGTGGTCTTCCCGACCAACGTGCTCTACCAGGCGGCCGACAGGCTCGTCTTCAAGCAGATCCGCGAGGCCCTGGGCGGCCGCCTGCGCTTCATCATCTCGGGCGCTGCGCCCTTGGCCGCCGAGATCGGCCGCTTCTTCCAGATCGCGGGCATCCCGGTCATCGAGGGCTACGGCCTGACGGAGACCTCGCCGGTCCTGGCCTTCAACCCGCCCGATCGCCCCAAGTTCGGCACGGTCGGCCGCCCCCTGGACGGAGTCGAGGTGCGGCTCGCCGACGACGGCGAGATCATCGCCCGCGGCCCCAACATCATGAAGGGCTACTGGGGCAACGAGCCCGCCACCCGCGAGGTGCTGGACCAGGACGGCTGGTTCCACACGGGCGACATCGGGCAGTTCGACGACGAGGGATACCTGGCGATCATCGATCGCAAGAAGGAGATCCTCGTCATGTCCAACGGCAAGAAGGTGGCTCCGCAGCCCGTGGAAAACCGGCTGCAGATGCATCCCATCATCGAGCAGGCCATGTTGTTGGGCGAGAAGCGCAACTACATCACGGCCCTCATCGTGCCGGACCAGGTGGTGGCCGAACGCATCGCCAGCGAGGCGGGCATCGAGTGGTCGACCACGGACGAGCTGATGGCGAGTCCGACGGTGCATGCGGCGGTGGCCGAGGCGATCGCCCAGGAGAACAAGAGCCTGGCGGCTTTCGAGCAGATCAAGCGCTTCGAGCTGCTGCCTCAGGCCTTCAGCCAGGAGAGTGGGGAGCTCACGCCGACCCTCAAGCTCAAGCGGCGGGTCATCACCGAGAAGTTCCGCCGCCAGATCGAGGCCCTGTACCAGGGGGCTGACGAGAAGGTGCTGGTCAAGGCGTAAGGGCAAGACGAAAGCCCCGGCCAGTGGCCGGGGCTTTCGCGTGTCGGGGGCGCCGCTTAGAGCACCTAACAAAACCAGGCATGTGTCGCCTGTGGCCGCCTATCGGCGGCTAGAAGGAACAGTTTCGTTAGGCGCTCTTACGCCGATTCCAGCTTGGAGCTGAGCGGCTTCACGTCCTCGAGCGAGAACAAGAGCGCACTGCTGGAGCGGGCCGTGCCCGATGCGGGGACCTTGGCGACGACCTCGAGGCCGTTGGCAAGGCGCTCGACGGCCTCCTGCGGCGACAGCTGCTCGCCCTGATCGCACTTGAGAATGCCGCCGCCGTGCTCGGCAAGGCGACGCAACAGCGCGAGGGCCTGCAAGGCCTCGCCGGAGCTCAGCACCGAGGCGCTCGCCGACAGCGAGAGCCCGTCCGAGCGCATGCGCGCCGACGGAGCCCCGGGGCGCTGATCCGCGCGCGGGGCCGGAGCCGAAAGGGAGGGACGCACCGGAGCATGGGAGGAAACCGAAAGGTGGCTCATGCGCGACTCCTTGGGTTGGAGCTGGGAAAAGCGATCGAGACCCAGCAGAGGCCGAACATCCATCCGGACGGTCTTCGATCCACTACTCGTTTTATCCCCCGGATCGGGCCGTTTAACAGGGACAAAACGAAGATTTCACAAAGCGCCCGCCGCCTTTTCAACTGGGGCATTCTCCGTTACCCTGTGTTCGGCCCTGTCGTACATAGAGGAGTGAGCCCCTTTGGTGACCAAGGAAGTCGTCGTCGTTCCCCATACGCACTGGGATCGTGAGTGGTACCGGACCTTCCAGGCCTTCCGCCTGCGCCTCGTCGACGCGGTCGATCGGGTCATCGACCTCCTGGAGGCGGGCACCATCCCGCACTTCATGCTCGACGGCCAGACGGTCATGCTCGAGGACTACCTGACGATCCGCCCCGAGCGGCGCGATCGCCTCACGGCCCTGGTCAAGTCGGGCAAGCTCTCCATCGGGCCCTGGTACATCCTGCCCGACGAGTTCCTCGTCAGCGGCGAGTCCCTCATCCGCAACCTCCAGTACGGCCGGCGCCTCACCAAGGAGTTCGGCGGCACCGCCGACGTGGGCTACCTGCCCGACATGTTCGGCCACGTGGCGCAGATCCCCCAGATCCTGCTCGGCTTCGGCATGGAGCGGGCCATCATCTGGCGCGGCATCGACCCCGACGGCGAGCTCTTCTGGTGGCGGGCCCCCTCGGGCGCGCGCATCGCGACGACCTTTTTGCCCACCGGCTACTGCAACATCTTCCTGTGGGAAAAGCTCCCGCTCGAGACGCGCCTCGACACCTTCAACAAGTTCCTGGCCGAGCACAAGCACGACCGCATCCTGCTCCTGTCGGGCTGCGACCACCTGGCACCCAACTCGGACCTGCCCGAGATCGTTCAGGCCATCCAGGAAAAGTGGCCCGACGGCAAGATCCGCCTCGGCCGCGTGAGCGACTCCTTCAACGGTGCGCCTCCCAACGGCCACGAGTACACGGGCGAGCTGCGCGCGGGCGGCCGACTGTCCTACGGCGGCATGGCCTACCTCTTGCCCGGCGTGCTCTCGGCCCGCATGTACCTCAAGCAGCTCAACGCCGACTGCCAGACCCTCTGGGAGCGCTACGTGGAGCCCCTGACGGGCCTCGTGGCCGCCCTGGGCGGTGCCTTCCCCGAGGGCTACAACCGCGAGGGCTGGCGCAAGATCCTCCTCAACCAGCCGCACGACTCCATCTGCGGCTGCTCGGTGGACGAGGTGCACCGCGAGATGCTCGGCCGCTTCTCGGAGGCCAAGGAGCTCGGCGAGAGCCTGGTGACGCGTGCCCTGCACGCGCTCGCCCCCGAGGGCTCGGAGCCCGGGGCCATCGTCTACAACCCGCTCGGCTGGGATCGCACGGACTGGGTCAAGGTCGAGATCGAGTGGCCCCTCGAGGGTGCTCCCGAGGACGTGCACCTGGTCGACGAGCGCGGCCGCAAGGTCCCGAGCCTGCTCGAGGGCGTCGAGGACACCGAGGCCTTCTACTCGGAGGTCGACCTCTTCCCCGGCTGGCGCCCGGTGCGCCGCTTCCAGTTCACGGCCCTGGTCGAGGACGTGCCCGCCATGGGCGTCAAGCGCCTGTTTGCCAAGCCCGGCGCGCCCGATACCCTCGAGCAGGGCACGGCCACCGGCCCCAACAGCATCTCCAACGAGCACCTGCGCCTCTTCGTCAAGGACGGTGCCCTGTATCTCGAGGACCTGGACACCGGCGCCCTGTACGCGGACGTCCATAGCTTCGAGGACGGCGGTGATGCCGGTGACGAGTACAACTTCTCGCCGCCCGAGCACGACGCGGTGGTCAAGAGCCAGCTCGAGCACTGGGTGGTCGAGCGCTCGACCGAGGCCGAGGCCGTGCTGCGCGTGGTCTACCGCCTGGAGCTGCCGGAGCAGCTGTCGGGCGATCGCAAAACCCGCAGCAAGCGCAAGGTCAGCGTCATCGTGCTGAGCCGCTTCACGCTGCGCGCCGGCAGCCGCACGGTCGAGGTCGACACCGAGCTCGACAACCGCGTGCGGGACCACCGCCTGCGGGTGCGCTTCGGCACCGGCCTCAAGGAGGACGTCCGCGCCTGGAGCGAGAACCAGTTCTGGGTGGCCCAGCGTCCCCTGGAGCACCCCATGCCGGAGCTGCCCGTCGGCAAGCTCGAGGAGTACACGGACCGCACCTTCCCGCAGCAGACCTGGAGCGCCGTCGAGGGCGACTACGGCCTCATGGTCGCGAACCAGGGCCTGCCCGAGGCCGAGGTGTCCCAGAGCGAGGACGGCAACTGGGGCCTGGTCGTCACGTTGCTGCGCTGCGTCGGCTGGCTCAGCCGGGACGACCTGCGCACCCGCGGCGGCGGGGCGGGCCCTCACTTCGAGACGCCCGACGCCCAGTGCCAGGGCCCGCAGCGCTTCCGCTACGCGCTCTTGCCCTACCGCGAGCACTGGAGCACGCCCCAGCCCGCGGCCCACGGCTTCGTGGCGCCCCTCTGGAGCCACGGCTTCGGCGGGGACCTGGCGCCTCTGGCCGGTGGCCGTACGCTCGGCAACTGGCTGACGGTGGGCGACCACCGGCTGGTGGTGAGTGCCGTCAAGCGCGCCGACGGCCAGGACGGTCTGGTGGTGCGGGTGTACAACCCGACCGAGCGCGAGATCGAGACGGAGCTCGCCGTGACCCTGCCGCACCGGGCGATCGCGATCGCGAACCTCGCCGAGGAGGCCCAGCGCGAGGTGGGCGCCCAGCGCATCACCCTGCAGGTGGGCTCGGGCGAGATCACGACGCTCTTGATCCAGCCGTAGGCCGCGGAGGTCATGATGAGGAGCCTGCTGCGGGCGCCCCGCTGGGCGCAGGTCGGAACGGGAGGCCTCCTCGTCCTCATGCTCGCGACGTCGGCCCTCGCCCAGGACCCCAAGGTCTCGGGCGAGGCCGCCTTCCGGCACCTGGAGCGCCAGGTGGCGTTCGGCGCCCGGGTGCCCGGCACCGAAGCCCATCAGAAGGCCCTCGACTACTTCCTCGCCGAGTTCAAGCGCTACACCCCGAACGTCGCGGCCGAGGCCTTCACCGTCAAGGATGGCGATCGCACCCTCAAGCTGACCAACGTGGTCGCGACCTTCGCCCCGGGCAAGGGGGATCCCGCCATGCTCGCGGCACACTGGGACAGCCGGCCGCGCTCCGACCAGGACCCGCATGCCGAGCACCAAAACACGCCCACCCCGGGCGCCAACGACGGGGCCTCGGGCGTGGCCGTGCTCCTCGAGGTGGCGCGCGCCCTCAAGGCCGCACCCCCGCCCCGCGAGGTGCGGCTGGTCCTCTTCGACGGCGAGGACTGGGGCGACTCCCCGGACACCATGTTCTACGGCTCGCGCGAGTACGTGCGGCGCCACCGCTCGGCCCTGCCCAAGTGGGGCATCCTGCTCGACATGGTGGGCGATCGCAACCTGCGCATCCCGCGCGAGTCCTTCTCCAGCACGCAGGCCCGCAGCCTCACGGACCGGGTCTTCGCCACCGCCCGGCGCCTCGGGTACGGGAGCGTCTTCGTGAACCAGGATGGCCCGCAGATCTACGACGATCACCTGCCGTTCATCGAGGCGGGGGTGCCCTTCGTCGATCTCATCGACTTCGAGTACGACCACTGGCACACGGTGCACGACGTGCCCGCCGAGTGCTCCCCCAAGAGTCTCCAGGCGGTGGGCAACGTGGTCCTCAAGGTGCTCTCGGAGCGCTAGGTCGCCACCCGTCTTTTGGCACCCCTCCCGACGGATGGTATCATGGCCTCCGTCGTGCCCGGACGCAGAAATGACGTGCCATGCTTCTGTCTGATCAGCCAACCATCAACTTCGCCCTTGGCATTCACTGTCACCAGCCCTTCGGCAACTGGGACTGGGTCATCGAAGAAGCCTACCAGCAGAGCTACTTGCCCTTCATCGAGACGCTCGAGCGCCATCCCGGCGTTCGCGTCATGCTGCACTACACGGGCTTTTTGCTCGAGTGGCTCCTGGAGCACCACCCCGACTTCATCTCCCGGGTCAAGATCCTGGTCGAGAAGGGTCAGGCCGAGCTCGTCACGGGCGGCCACTACGCGCCGGTGCTGGCCGTCATCCCCGACGAGGACAAGGTCATGCAGATCCGGCACCTGAGCCGGACGCTGCGCGACCACTTCGGCAAGACTCCCGAGGGCCTCTGGCTCGCCGAGCGGGTCTGGGAGCCCCATCTCGTCAAGTTCATCGCGGACTCCGGGGTGCGCTGGACGCCCCTCGACGACAGCATCTTCCGGGCGGCCGGCCTGCGTGGCCCGCAGCTGTTGGGCTACTACCAGACCGAGGAGCAGGGCAAGACCCTCGAGGTCGTGCCCATCAACAGCGAGCTGATGCGCCTCATTCCGTTCGCCCCGCCCGAGCGGGTCATCGACTACCTGCGCGCCAACGCCTCCACCGACGGCAACCGCCTGGCGCTCTGCTTCGACGACGGCGAGAAGTTCGGCGTCTGGCCCAACACCCACAAGGCCATCTACGAGCAGGGCTGGCTGGACCGGTTCTTCATGCTGCTCGAGGAGCACTCCGATTGGATCTCCTCGACCACCCTGCACGACTACAGGCGCGAGCGCCGGCCCTTCGGACGCATCTACCTGCCGTCGGCGACCTACATCCAGATGCAGGAGTGGGCGCTGCCCCCCGACGAGGCGACCGCCTACGCCGAGGCCCTCGGCAACGTTCCCGATCGCTACGCCCACTTCCTGCGGGGCGGCATGTGGCGCAACTTCCTGGTGCGCTACCCCGAGAGCAACAACCTCCACAAGAAGATGCTCCTCGTCGCCGACAAGGTCGCCGAGGCGAGCAACGTGGAGCAGCTCGTGACGGCGTCCCTCGAGTCCGAGGCGACCGACGACTGGGAGGAGGCGCAGACCGCCCTCTGGCAGGGGCAGTCCAACGACCCCTACTGGCACGGCGTCTTCGGCGGGCTCTACCTGACGCACCTGCGCTCGGCCAACTACCGCGCGCTCATCAAGGCCGAGGCCATCTGCGATCGCCTCATTCACCGGGGCGAGGACTTCCTCGAGATCAGCGAGCACGACTTCGACTGCGACGGCAAGCCCGAGATCCTCATCTCCAACAAGGAGCAGAACCTCTACTTCAACCTGGAGGGAGGAGCCCTCTTCGAGCTGGACTACAAGCCCGCGGCCTTCAACGTGCTCGATACGCTCGCCCGGCGCCACGAGGCCTACCACAGCAAGATCGCCCGGGCCACGACCCTCGAGGCCTTCCGCCGCGAGGGCAGCATCCGCGCCATCTACGACGTGGTCCTCACCAAGGAGCAGGGCCTCGAGAAGTTCCTGTTCCACGACTGGTACCGGCGCCTCAGCTTCCTGGATCACTTCCTGCACCCGGACAGCCACCTCGAGTCCTTCTACAACATGAGCTACGGCGAGCAGGGCGACTTCGTGAACCAGGACTACCGTGCGGTCCTGGAGCGCGGCACCGACGACGTCCACCTGAAATTGACGCGCGACGGGCACGTCTGGGTCGGCTCCGAGTTCTGGCCCATCACCGTCTCCAAGCGCTTCGAGGTCAAGCGGGAGGGTGGGGCCGTCACGCACGTGGACTACACGCTGACCAACGGCAAGGACCGGCCCGTGTCCCTGTGGTTCGGCGTCGAGTTCAACGCCAACTTCCTCGCGGGCAACGCGCCCGACCGCTACTACTACGTGCCGGGGACGGTGGTCGACGACCCGCGCCTCGGCTCCAAGGGCGAGCTGCGCGACGTCACCGAGGTCGGCATCCGCGACGCGTTCAATGCCGTGGACTACCGCCTGGTGTGGGACCGGCCCGCGACCCTGTGGCGCTTCCCGGTCGAGACCATCTCCATGTCCGAGGGCGGCTTCGAGCGGGTCTACCAGAGCTCCGCGCTCATGCCGCATTGGCACCTGGACCTTGCGGCCAACGCCAGCCTGACGCTGCGCTTCGAGCAGCACCTGTCGAGCCTCTAGCTCGCGACGCTGGCCGGGGAGCGCCTGCGCCGCCCGGATCCGGCCCGGGCTCGCCGGGTTGTTGTTCCGTCCGGTCATCCCTGATAGACATGAGCGTGTCCGGGGATGCCGGCGAAGGAACAGGTGCCCCATGAGCGAGCCTCACGACGTGCCGACTCCGAGCCGCCCCTTGCGGTGGATCGCGCTGGGGGGGGGGGCCCTCTTCCTGTTCAGCGATCCCTGGCTCTCCCTGTTCAACCATCGCACGCTGATCGGGGGGATCCCCCTCATCCTGGTCTACCTCTTCGGGACGTTGGCCCTCCTCATTGCGCTGTCCGCGCGCATGCCCCCATGTGAGTAGGCCATGCTCCCGATCGGCCTGCTGTTCGCGATCGCCGGGGCCTACCTCCTCCTGATGTTCCTGATTGCCTACCGCGTGGAGCACCTCCCGGGCGCATTTGCCACGCGGAGGGTCCGCCAGCTCGTCTACCTGCTGGCGCTCGGCGGGGTCTGGATGACGGGGTGGAGCTACCTGAGCGTCGCAGGGGGGCTGATCGAGAAGGGGCTTCCGTTCCTGGCCGTCCAGATCGGGGCCTGCCTCACCTTCCTGTTCGGCTGGCCCCTGATCCTGAGGGCCGTCCAGATCGCCCGGGCCCACCGCGTCACGACCCTCCCGGAGTTCCTCGCCGTTCGCTTCGGGGGCTCGCGGATCCTGCCCGCGCTGGCGGCCATCATCCTCATCACGGGCTCCGTCCCCTACATCGCCCTGCAGCTGGGAGCGGTCGCCCTGTCGTTCCGGGTGCTCGCGACCGGATCGGGCGGTGAGCCCTTCAGGCAGGTGCTGGCTCTGACGCTGGTCCTGGCCGTCTTCACCATCCTCTTCGGCGCCCGGCGGGCCGATCCGACCCAGCGCCACGAAGGGCTCGTCGTGACCCTCGCCCTGCACGCGGGCCTCAAGCTGATCGCCCTGGCGGCCGTCGCCGCCCTCGCCCTCTGGCGTTTCCCCCATCCCTTCGCGGACCCGACGATCTGGCCTCACCTGACGATCGGCAGCACCCCGGAGAACACCTTCCCGAACTGGATGGGGTACCTCCTCTTGAGCATGGGCGCGGTCGTCATGTTGCCCTTCATCTTCCACGTCTGCGTCGTGGAGAATACGCGCGCGGCGGACGTCTGTGAGGCCCGCTGGGCCTTTCCGCTCTACGTCCTGGTCTTCTACCTCCTCGTGATTCCCGTCGCCCTGGGCGGCCTGCTCATCGGGCTGGCGGGACCGGAGGGACAGGCCGCGATCCTGGTGCTGCCCAGGCAGGCGGGCTCTATATCCCTCGCCCTCCTGGCCTACCTGGGCGTGATCGCCGCGGCCGGCGGGATGGCGGTCGTCATGGTGCTGGCGCTCACCAACATCGTGATGATCGACCTGCTCCTGCCGGTCCTCATGAGCCACGTGAGCCGGCTGGGGCCCTACCTGCTGCCCTTGAGGTGGGGGATCATCCTGGCGATCTCCCTGTTGGCCTACGGGACGTGGGCCTTCACCGACGTGGACTTCCTCGCCCAGTTCGGGCTGGTCTCCTTCATCGCGGCGGCCCAGCTCGCTCCGGCCTTCTTCCTGGGGCTGCTCTGGCCCGGGCTGTCGAGACGGGCCGTCACATGGGGGCTGGCCCTCTCGGCCGTGCTCTGCCTCTACACCGCCTTCTTGCCCAATTTCGCCGGCAAGATCCCCCCGTTCCAGGCGATCGTCGCCCATGGGCCCTGGGGGATCGGCTGGCTCCGCCCCACCTCCTTGTTCGGCATGGCGGGGCTGGACCCCTACGCCCACTCCGCCTTCTGGTGCATGGCCGCGAACCTGGGGGCCATCCTCCTCTACTCGCTGTGGCATCCGCTCTCGCCCGAGCGCGAGCAGCGCGCCCGGGCGCTCCTGTCCGGCGACGAGCGCCCCCTCAAGCTCCGCCACCACCTCCTCGAGGCGATCTCCTTTTCGGAGCTGGAGGCCGTCTTGGGGCGGTTCCTGGGGGCGGAGCAGGCCAGAGGGGAGCTCGCGGGGATCCGCCGGAACCTGGAGGCGATCGATCTGCCCCTGGAAACTCGGCAGATGATGGCCCGTCAGGCCGTCGAGCGCGCCCTGAGCGGTCCGCTCGGCTCGGTGGCCGCGAGCGTCGTGATCCAGCAGCACTTCCCCATCTCGGACCAGCCCCTGCCCGATGCCATGGAGGCCCTGCAGACCATGGAGGAGGCGCTCGCCCTCAGCCGGGCGGACCTGCTCGACCGCCTCAAGGAGATGGCCGTCCTCAACGCCGTGGCGGAGAAGACGGTAGTGGAGCGGGATCCGGAGCGCCTGCTCTCCGGGATCGGGGAGCTCCTGCACGAGAGCTTCCAGTTCGACGTGGTCGGGACCCTGCTCGTCGAGGACGGCCGGTGGCGCCTGGGCGGCGGCTACGGGTTCACGGCCACGGGCGATCGGCCGGTCGAGATCCCCGAGGGCTCGGTGCTCGAGGCGACGATCCGCTCGGGGCGGGCGAGCATCCTCGCTCCTCCGCTTACGACGGACCCCCTGGACCCCTTCATGGGGAGCGAGGACCTCAAGACCCTCGTCTACGTCCCGATCTCCCTGCCCGAGAGCGTGATCGGCGTTCTCGTCTGCGGCATCCGAGGCTCGCCGCGGCACATCTCCGCCGACTTCCAGGACCTCATGCAGGCGATCGCCAGCGAGCTCGCCCTGGCGATCGCCAACGCCCTGCATCGGCAGCGGGAGGATTTGATCCGCAAGCAGCTCGCGGTCACGCTGGACAACCTGGCCGATGCGGTGGGCGTGGTGGGGGTGGACGGCCGTCTCATCCTGGTCAACGAGGCGTTCGCCCGGCTGGTCCAGCTCGGCGAGAAGGAGAGCCTCCCTGGCATGGGCCTGAAGGACGTGCTCCGGGAGCTGGACCTCCGGGATCTCGAGGGCCGGCCGATCCCGAGCGAGCAGAGCGCCGCCTTCCGGGCCTTCGGGGGCCAAAAGGCCGAACTTCAGGCGTGCGTGACGGGGCGGGAGGGGCGACGCCGCGTGATCTGCGTGTCCAGCGTGCCCATCTTCGGCGCCGACGGAGCGGTGATCCAGGTCGTCTCCGTCGTGCGGGACATCACCGAGCTGTACCATCTCCAGGCGGATCTGGAGCGGCGGGTCGGGGAGCGCACCGAGGATCTCGCCCGCGAGCGGAACCACTTGCGGAGCGCGAACCAGAAGCTGGAACGGGCCATCGAGGACCTGCGCAGCCTCGACAAGATCAAGGGGACCTTCCTCAACGCCGTGTCTCACGATCTCCGCATCCCCTTGACGGGGATCGTCGGCTACGCGGAGTTCCTCGAGGACGAGATCGGCGGGGGGCTCACCGCGGATCAACGGGGCTTCGTCCAGCAAATCCTCCTGGCGGCCGCGCGCATGACGCGCCTGCTCAACGAGCTGCTGGACTTCGCCCGGATGGAGGCGGGCAAGTTCAAGCTCGACCTGATGCCGGTCGCTTACCCGACGCTGCTGGAGCAGGTCCGGGAGATGTTCCGGCCCGCCGTCGAGAAGAAGGGCCTGGAGTTCAGGCTCGAGGCCGCCCCCGAGCTGCCCGAGATCCAGGCGGATCCCGATCGGCTCGTCCAGATTCTGAGCAACCTCTTCTCCAACGCCATCAAGTTCACTCCGCCTGGCGGCCGGATCACCGTCCGGGCGTTTCCGCTGGCGTCCGGGATCGGCACGGAGGTGTCGGACAGCGGGGTCGGCATCCCCCCTGACGCCCTGCCCCACATGTTCGAGCGCTTCTATCAGACCGAGGCGGGGCGCCAGGCCGGGGGCACCGGGCTCGGGCTCTCCATCGTCAAGAGCCTGGTGGAGGCCCATGGCGGTACGGTGTCCGTCGACTCGGAGGTGGGGCAGGGAACGACGTTCCGCTTCACCCTGCCGGTCGGCCCGCGGGTGCTTCCTTCGGGATCGGCGGGGCCAGGCTCAGGCCCAGGTCCCAGCCCCGGTACCCCATGAAGGTCGCCAGCTCCGCGGCCGTGATGTGCAGGGCCCCCACCCGCGAGAGGGGATCGTTGATCCAGTAGCCGTCGGCGTCCACTCCTGTGACGAGCACGAAGTGGGCCCCCGAGAAGGTCTGGTAGTCCTTGACCCCGAACCGGGTGTTGTAGGCCTGCGGGTTGCCCGCGAGGACGACGAGCCGACCGGCCGCGACGGCCGCCGTCACGGCCCCGGGTCCGAAGACGAGCGCGGTCGCGAGCCCCTGGCGCTGGGCGGTCCGCCGGATCCCCGCGAGGCTCGTCGCGGCCAGGTCGTTGGCCGCGCCCGTCATGGCGAGGCGTACCTTCCGGATCAGGCCCTGGCCGGAGTCGGCCGGGTCCGCGAGGCCATAGGCCTTGAAGGCCATAGCGAGGCAGGCCGGGCCGCAGTTGGCGCTCCAGTCCGGCCCCTCGGGGTTCCAGGCGGGATCGCGCATCTGGCTGATGAAGTACTGGTTCCCGCTCGGGGCGGCCCCCGCGGGGCCAGGGCCCAGGGCGAGCCCGATGGCGGCGATCACCGCGGCCAAGCGTCGCATGCAGCCTCCCGGGCCCGCAGTCTTGGCGCTCTGGTTCGAGACGCCGCCTTCGACCGTTGGTCGGGCCCTCGCCTATGATGGCCCGGGGACGCGAAGGGTTGGTTGCGACTCCGTTAAGCCGGATTCGGTCGGGATGAAGTCTGGATGAAAAATCGCTCCGAACGGCCGGCGGATCACCCTGTGCAGAGCATCCGGCCATGCTAGACTGGAGCCATGCTGCAATATCCACCGCTCAATCCGGTCGCCCTGCAACTGGGCCCCCTCAAGATCCACTGGTACGGCATCATGTACGGTCTGGGGTTCATCCTGACCTACTTCATCGTGCGCAGTCAGACCCGGCGTCGCCAGCTCATGAGCGACAGCGACGTGGCCGACTTCATCATGTACCTGATCATGGGCGTCATCCTGGGCGGCCGCGTCGGCTACATCCTGTTCTACAACTTCAAGGAGTACCTGGCGCACCCGCTCGAGATCTTCGCGGTGTGGAACGGCGGCATGTCCTTCCACGGCGGCCTCCTCGGCACCATCCTCGCGGGCTGGCTCTACTGCCGCAAGATGAAGCTCAACTTCCTCGAGCTGGCGGACATCGTGATGGTCGCCGTCCCGCTGGGCCTCGGGCTCGGCCGCCTCGGCAACTTCATCAACGCCGAGCTGTGGGGCCGCCCCACCGACGTGCCCTGGGCCATGGTCTTCCCCACGGATCCGCTCCAGCTGCCGCGTCACCCGTCGCAGCTCTACGAGTTCGGGCTCGAGGGCGTCGTGCTGTTCGGGATCCTGTTCGGCATGAGCCGCCTGCGCCTGCCGAACGGCGTGCTGCTCGGCACCTTCCTTACGGGCTACGGCCTCAGCCGCTTCATCGTGGAGCTGTTCCGCAATCCGGACGCGCAGCTCGGCTTCGTCTTGGGGCAGCTCTCCATGGGCCAGCTCCTGAGCGTCCCCATGGTGATCATCGGGATCGCGCTGGTGGTCTGGGTCATGGTGCGCGATCGCCGGAATCCGGCCGCCGGATCGACCTCCGAGGGAAATATCTCTCCCCAAACTTAGGAAAGGCTTTACCGCGAGGCGAGCTTGTGGTATAGTTAAATCCTTCGCGCGGAAGTGGCGAAATGGCAGACGCGCATGCCTCAGGAGCATGTGGGGGCAACCCCTTGGAGGTTCAAGTCCTCTCTTCCGCACT
>JAKFBU010000063.1:0-48467 GCA_036676985.1 Candidatus Sericytochromatia bacterium | reverse complement strand
GGGCGCGGGGTCGGAAGGCCACCCAGCTCTTCGGGGCAGACGGCGATCGCCCGCCCCTCCGCCACCATGCGGCGCAGGTCCGGGTAACCGTCGAAACCGCCGCCGTCGTAACGGCAGCGCTCTCCCACCAGGCAGGCGCTGACGAGGATCGGCCCGGAATGGGCGTCACTCATCGGAGGGACTTTGCCCGGGGCTGGGTCTCGGCCTGGAGCTGGCCGCATGCCGCCGTGATGTCGCGCCCCATGGGGGTGCGCACCGTGGTCGGCACCCCGTGCGCCTTGAGGATGGCCTGGAAGGCGCGGACCCGCTCGTCGGCCGAGCCGGAGAGCTCGGCGCCGGTCGCGTTGTACGGGATGAGGTTCAGGTGGTAATCGCCCTGGGTCATGAGCCCCGCGAGTGCCTGGGCGTCCTCGTCCCGGTCGTTGACGCCCGCGAGCATCAGGTACTCGAAGAAGATGCGGCGGCCCGTGGCGGTCGCGTAGTCGTGGCATGCGGCCATCAGCTCCGCGAGGGGATACCGATCGTTGACGGGCATCAGGCGGCTGCGCTGCTCGTCGGTGGGGGCATGCAGCGAGATGGCCAGGCTGACGGCGATCTCCTCGCGCGCGAAGGCCCGGATCTCGGGGACGAGGCCCACCGTCGAGATGGTCACCTGCCGGCGGCCCAGGGAGAGACCCGCCTCGTCACACAGGAGGCGCACCGCCTGCAGCACCGCCTCGTAGTTGTGGAAGGGCTCGCCCATGCCCATGAACACGATGTTGGTGACGCGCGCGCCTTCGGCGGCGAGCTGCCGGTTGAAGAACAGCACCTGGTCTAGGATCTCGGCCGCCTTGAGGTGGCGGTTGAAGCCGGCCTGTCCCGTCGCGCAGAAGGCACACCGGTAGGCGCACCCGGCCTGGCTCGAGACGCAGACGGTGAACCGGCGCCCGAGGTGACGCATCAACACCGACTCGATCTCGAGGCCGTCCCGCAGCTTGAAGAGCCCCTTGGTGGTCTGGCCGTCCTCCGAGGTCTGGAGGACCGTGGGCTCGAGGTGCTGGAGCCTGAAGCCGCGCTCCGAGAGGGCGGCGGCCTGGTCGGGGCTGAGCGTGGCGGAGGCGGTGAAATCCGCGAGGGCGCCGGCCGTCACCTCCCGGTACAACGCCCGGCCGCAGCCCGGCTTGAGGCCGGCCGCGGCGCACAGCGCGTCCCAATCGGCGTAGCCCGAGAGCTCCGCCTTCTGATCCAGCCAGGTTTGCCACGGTGCGCGCATCATGCGATCCATTCTAACAAAGCCCGCCGCGCGTCGAAAGCCGTCTCGGGCCTGGTCGAACCTGCTGCCGAGGCGCTTTCCGAACGGACGACACCCCCGGCCGGAGCCGGGGGTGTCGCAAGCCGTTGGGCGGGTTCGGACTACTTGACCGAAACCTTGGCGCCAGCCGCCTCGAGCTTGGCCTTGAGGCCATCGGCGACTTCCTTCTTGACCTTCTCCTGGACGGGCTTGGGGGCGCCGTCGACGAGGTCCTTGGCTTCCTTGAGGCCGAGACCGGTGGCCTCGCGGACGACCTTGAGGACTTCGATCTTCTTGTCGCCAGCCGACTCGAGGATGACGTCGAACTCGGTCTTCTCCTCGGCAGCGGCAGCGCCGGCGCCGGCGGCGGGGGCCATCATCATGGCGCCCATGGCGGGAGCGGCCGACACGCCGAAGGTCTCCTCGATCAGCTTGACGAGCTCGCTGACCTCGAGAAGCGACTTCTCCTTGATCGCGTTGACGATTTCTTCGTTGGTAAGAGTGGCCATTTACGTGTTCTCCTTATAAAGTGGGCCGGTTCTCCGGCTGATACAACTTGGTTGGGGGAAGCAGCGCTTACGCGCCTTCCTTCTGGCGACGGACCGCGTCCACGGCGTAGACGAGGTTGCGCGAGACGGCCGAGAGCACCGAAGCGAAGTTCTGAGCGGGGCTCTGCAGGCTTCCGAGCATGCGGCCCAGGAGGACCTCCTTGCTCGGCATGCTGGCCAGATCCTTGACGGCATCGGCGCTGAGGGCCTTACCCTCGAGCACGCCACCGCGGACCTTGATCTCGACCTTGCGCTTCTCCTTGGCGAAGTCCGCGACGGCCTTGGCGGCCGCGACGGGATCGTCGAACCCGATCGCGAGCGCGGTGGGGCCGGCCAGGAAAGGCGCCATGGCCTTCCACTGATCGTTGTCGCGCGTCACGAGCTCGATGAGCGTGTTCTTGGAGACGGTCAGTTCACCACCCACCTTCTGCAGGCGGCGGCGGAGGTCGGTGATCTCCTTGACGGTCAGACCGCGGTAATCCGTGACGATCGCCACCTGGGCGCGGTCGAAGATGTCCCGCAGCTCGGCGACGGTCTGCTGCTTTTTCTCTTTTGTCGGCATTGTTGTATTCACCTCCTTCGGGTGAGCTTCGAGAAGCGAACCGGGCTCCCGCCTGAGGAGGCAGGAGCCCGGTCCGAAAGGGTCCCACTGAAGGGAAACTCTGGGTCGAAGCTCATCCGCTACCTCGGCAGGGGGTAGACCATTAAATCCCCGGGGGGATCCCTGCTGTCTTGGGCGTGGGAGACACGTTTCGATTCAATTGTCTGCCTATTATACGGCACTTGGCCGGTTAAGGCAAGGTTAGGAAGCAGGAATTTTGGTCCCTGCTTCCCAAATTGGCCTTAGGCCTGGGCGATCGCCTCGTTGACACGCGCGGTGTCGAGCTTGATGCCGGGGCCCATGGTCGAGGTCACGTAGACGCTCTTGACGTAGGTGCCCTTGGCGGCGGCGGGCTTGGCCTTGTTGATGGCGTCCATGAGGGCGCCGAAGTTGCGGCCGAGATCCTCGGGCGCGAACGAGGCCTTGCCGATGGGCACGTGGACGATGCCCTGCTTGTCGGCGCGGAACTCGACCTTACCGGCCTTGAACTCCTTGACGGCCTTGCCGATCTCGAAGGTGACCGTGCCGGCCTTCGGCGAGGGCATCAGGCCGCGGGGGCCGAGCACCTTACCGACGCGACCCAGGGCACCCATGATGTCCGGGGTGGCGACCAGGATGTCGAACTCCATCCAGCCTTCCTGGATGCGGGGGATGAGCTCCTCGCCGCCGACGACGTCGGCGCCGGCCGCTTCCGCTTCCTTCTGCTTGTCGCCCTTGGCGATGACCGCCACGCGGACCGTCTTACCGGTGCCGGCGGGCAGGACGACCGTCGAGCGGACCTGCTGGTCGGCGTGCTTGACGTTGATGCCGAGGCGGAAGTGGGCCTCGACGGTCTCGTCGAACTTCGCGGTCGCGAGCTTCTTCGAGAGGCTGAGGGCGTCCGCCGGGCCGTAGGCCTTGGCGAGGTCGACCTCGGCGTAGATCGCCTTCTGGCGCTTGCTGAGCTTAGCCATTGATTCCTCCTGTGGTGCGAACGGGGCCGCAGGGCCCCTCCCACGCAATCGTTAGGGTTACTGCTGGACGGTGACGCCCATCGACGCCGCGGTGCCGGCGACCATGTTCATGGCCGACTCCACCGAGGTGCAGTTGAGGTCGGGCATCTTGATCTGGGCGATCTCACGGATCTGGTCCATGGTGATCGTGCCGATCTTCGCCTTGTTGGGGGTACCGGAGCCCTTTTCAGCGCCGATCGCCTTCTTGATCAGCTCCGAGGTCGGAGGGGTCTTGAGGATGAACGTGAACGAACGATCCTCGTAGACGGTGATCTCGACGGGGATGACCTGTCCGACCTTGTCCGCGGTCTGCGCGTTGTAGGCCTTGCAGAACTCCATGATGTTGACGCCGTGCTGACCGAGCGCGGGACCCACGGGGGGCGCCGGGTTGGCCTTGCCTGCGGGCAGGGCCAGCTTGATCATGGCGGTTACCTTCTTCGCCATTGGGGTTTCACCTCCTTGAATACAGCCAGGTCCCTGGCTGCCTGATTAGTCCGTTTAGACCTTTTGAACCTGGCCGAACTCGAGCTCCACCGGGGTGGCGCGACCGAAGATCGACACGGAAACCTTGAGCTTGCCCTTCTCGGGGTTGATCTCGATGATGTCGCCCGAGAAGTCGGCGAACGGGCCGCCGATGACCTTGACGTGCTCGCCGACGTGCAGGTCGATCTGGATCTTGGCCTTGGTGGCGGCGCGCTTGAAGATCTTGCGGACCTCGCGGTCCGACAGGGGCGTGGGCTTGGTCGTCGAACCGACGAACGAGGTGACGCCCGGGGTGTTGCGGACCACGTGCCAGGAGGCCTCGTCCATGTCCATCTCGACGAGCACGTAACCGGGGAAGACCTTGCGTGGCTTCTCGACGCGCTTGCCTTCCTTGATTTCGACGACCGTCTCCTCGGGGACTTCCACGTGGAAGATCCGGTCGGTCATGCCCATCGACTCCGCCCGGCGCAGGAGGTTCTCACGAACCTTGTCCTCGTAGCCGGAGTAGGTGTTGACGACGTACCACTTTCTGCTCATGGGTCCTCGTTAATGCTTCATTCGTGCAGAGGGACCGGTCCTTAGACCAGGAACCGGTTGGAAAGGATAGAGAAGATCCAGTCTAAGGCGACGATCAGGAGGGTCAGGAACGTGACCACCAGGATCACGACGCCCGTCTCGGTGATGACCATCTGACGGGTCGGCCAGGAGATCTTCTTGAACTCGGCGCGAACCTCGCTCAGAAAGCTCTGGGTGCCTTTGGCCCAGCCGATGCTGGGCATGGCCATGCCGCCCTTCAGCGAAAGGCTGGAGTCCTGCTCATCTTCGACGGTCGGGTTCTCTTGTCCCTCGATGGAGGTCTTGTTCGGATCGGACACGGAGTGCTCTCTTCCTCGGAAATCTGGCCTCTGGTCCCAGAAACCGGACGGTCCACTCTGGAGCTTCCCAGGTTCCCCTGGGGGCCTGCCAGGCGTGGACCGTGCGGTCACTGGTATCAGAAGGAGGCGCGACCTGTAGGACTCGAACCCACGACATGCGGTTTTGGAGACCGCCGTTCTACCAACTGAACTAAGGTCGCACGGGGCCAGCGGACTACTTCGTCTCCCGATGAGCACGCACCACGCGGCAGCGCTTGCAGAACTTCTTGAGCTCGACCCGGTCCGGATCGTTCTTCTTGTTCTTCATCGTGGTGTAGTTACGCTCTTTGCACTCGGTGCAGGCCAACGTAATGATAACGCGCATTGTAGCAGATTACTCCCGGACTTCGTGGATTCACTCGACCAAAACCCCGACCCGAAGGCGACTTAAGGAAGTTTTAATCGAATGGAAATCGTATGCAAATAAAAACGGTATCACACCGGAGGGTCCGTGTCAAACGGAACTTCCGTCGCCACCGTGAGAGCTATTGTAGCAGGATTCCGGCAAGCAGCCAACCTTTATGGCTCTCGCTTGTGCGCCAGGGCGGCTCCGCGGTAGGATGGGGCGGTCCAGAAAGGCCGGTTTATGAGCGCTCCCACCCTTTCGGTCGTGGTCACGACCTACAACCGCGCGGCCATCCTCGAGAAGGCCCTCGTCGCTCTCTTGAACCAGGACACCCCGGAGCCCCACGAGATCCTGGTCATCGACGACGGCTCCACCGACGAGACGCCCGAGCTGCTCGCACGGCTCGAGGCGGCGCATGCGCAGCTGCGCCATGTCGCCCAGCCGAACCAGGGCCGGGCGGTCGCGCGCAACACGGGCATCCGCGAGGCCCGCGGCGAGTTCCTGTGCTACGTGGACTCGGACGTGGTGGTGGTGCCGGGCTTCGTCCGGGCGCACCTGGAGGCCCACCGGGCCGCCCGCCGCGTGAGCCCCGCGCGCGAGGTCTTCGTGCAGGGGCTATCGGTCAACGTGGACGACTTCGAGCGCCTCACCGAGGCCAAGGTCCCGCCCTTCGATCCGTCGCGGGCCTTCTTCGACACGAAGAACGTCTCCATCCGCCGCTCGATCCTGGAACAGGTGGGGGGCTTCGATCTGGGCTTCGTGGAGTACGGCTGGGAGGATCTCGAGCTCGGCACCCGCCTCAAGGCCCTGGGCGTGGGCATCGTGCGTTCCAAGGAGGCTCTGGGCTTCCACTACCATCCGCGCTTCACGGTGGCGGACCTGCCCCGGCTGCGCCGGATCGAGGAGGAGCGAGGGCGCATGGCCGCGCGCTTCCTGCAGATGCACCCGACCCTGGACGTCCGGCTCATGACCCAGGAGACGCCCCTGCACGACGTGCTCAACTTCATCGCCACCTGGGGCGGGGTCTGGAACGAGCGCACGCTGAGACCCGCGCTCGCCCTCGTCGAGCGCTTGGGCTGGCATGGCTTCGCGGCCCAGTGGGCCCAGATCGTCCTCAACCAGTACAACCTGGTCGAGCTGAAGCGGGCCCGCCGGGCCCAGCGCCTGGCCGCCGGCAACAATCCTTAACGCTTCCGGGCGCAAGATCGCGTCGTCGGGCTCGATAGATGGAGGGTCGTCCCGCCGGGCGGCACGCTACCTTGACAATCCGCTGAGGAACGGCTGTGCGCCGTGGCAGGAGCCGCGGTTCAACGTCATTGACAATTCTTTACGCTAACTTGGACCAGCGTCGCTGCGGTGAGCGATCGCCGAAAGCGGCGTGATGGGCGTCATTGCGCGCTCAACTCCGCGCCGGGTGCGGCTCGGCACGGGATTGACATCGGGGACCGGACGTTGATTTAATAGCGCTCTGCTCGAGTTTTCGAGCCGTCCCCTCGGCAACGATGCCGATGCCCCCAGCGTATTGTTACGCCACCGCGACGACGACCCCTCACGGGAGGACGGTTGCCGTCTCTTTTGATGACCCAGGTCACGGACCCCGCGGTAGGTTCGCCGACCACCCTGATTTAGGAGGGCTGCTTGAATTGGAACGCCTTGCTCGCGGGGTCTATGGCCCGCACCTGACGATCGACGCCTACGGATGCGACCCGGAGAAGCTCTCGGACTTCCGGTTGGTTTACAACTGGCTCAAGGAGCTCCCTGCTAAGCTCGGTATGGACGTGCTGTTTCCCCCTTACTGCCACGATTTCGTGAACGTCAATCCGCTCGAGAGCGGCGTGACGGGGATCGTGGGGCTGACTACCAGCCACGCCAGTATCCACACGTATCCTTACATGCACTGCCAGGATGATCCGAACACGGTCGGCATCGCATTCGTGGATGTGTTCAGTTGCCTGCCCTTCGACACGGAACTCGTCGTCGAAGACTTCAAGGCCACCTTCGGCGGAGAAGATCTCCGCGTGACGGTCGTCGAGCGGGGAGATCGGTTCCCGATCCACCGCGAGCACACGGCGATGGTGCCTCCCGTCCGGGAAGCCGCCCTCGTCTAGTTCACGGACAGTCCACCGACAGGCCCCGCTCCGGCGGGGCCTGTCGTCGTTCTCGCGGCGGGTCCGGCGGGGACTTCCTCACGGTAGGCTCATCGCGGGGCGCGGTTGCCGGCCGGGCCGCCCCTGTATAATCGTGGAAGGCGAGCCCGTTGCGACCAGGAGGCGCTCCGATGTACAGCCCCCATCTCATGCTGGACGGGTACGGCTGCGATCGCGCCAAGCTCGAGGACTTCGAGCACCTGAAGGCTCTGCTCACAGACCTTGCCGCCGCGCTCGGGCTCTCGCCCCTCAAGCCCCCTTACGTCTTTCGCTACGCGGGCAAGACCGCCGAGGACTGGGGCATCTCCGGCCTGGTGCTCCTCGAAGGCGGGCGCCTCTCCATCCATTCCTTCCCCGAGAAGTCCTTCTTGAGCCTGGACCTCTTTTGCCAGGCTCCCTTCGACACGGAAACGGCCGAGCGCTTCGTGGTCCAGCGCCTGGGTGCCAGCAACGTCGAGAGGAGCGTGCTGATGCGCGATCGCTCCCGGCCGCAAGACGCTCCCTAGCTCGCTTATGACATAGGACGGTTGGCAGCTTCGGCGCCCATTCCTCGTCCAATTGGCCGTGTTATCCCCTGAATGCCTCCGTTACTGTGGGGTCAACGAACCCCTACCCCTTCGCCTAACGGAGGACCTACATGTTGCTTACTGGACGCCCCGGAAACCGGGTGGCGCTAGCTCTTGCTTGTGTGCTTCTGAGCGGCTGCGGCGTAGCCGAGTTCATTCCCGGCATGAGCTCGTACGTGACCGCGCCGTCGGGCGGCAAGACCACCCTCTTGACCTTCGAGACCCCGTCCATGCCCTTCGAGAACGCCGCCAAGGGTGAAGCCGCTGGCTTCGCGGCCGGGACCTGGACCGTGGCGGACGGCAAGCTTCAGCAGACCATGGGGGCGACGGACAACCTCGCCAACCACATGAAGTACACCGGGGACGCCTTCAGCACCAAGGACGGCCGGGCGGGCAAGGTCTACACCGTCTCGGTCGACGCCTCGGTGGCCAAGGACGCCGAGAGCCCCGCGGTCCACGGCTATCCGACGGGTGTCATGGCGCTTATGCCCTACTACAAGGACCCCAAGAACTACATCCTGCTCTCGGCCACGGCCAACAGCCTCCAGGGCTGGGTCGTCAGCGGCCAGACGCCCGCGGGCGCCGAATGGAGCCAGGACAACAAGTTCTTCGACCAGTACCTCGACACGCCCCTGACGGCGAGCGGGAGCCTCAACTGGAAGGCCGACATCAACACCGAGAGCAACGAGATCACCGTCTACGTCAACGACCAGAAGAAGCTCACCAAGAAGATCCCCATGATCAACCACGATCCGCACTGGGTGGCCCTGGGCGCGAACGGCAACTACGCCCAGTTCGACAACTTCAAGATCGTCTGGAAGAAGTAGGAGGAGCCTCATGAAGGGTCGCATGACTTGGGCGACGCTCTCGGTGACCGCCGCCTTGGCCATCGGTTGTACGCCGGGCGGGGGCGGGGGCGGCCCCTACCAGAACCGGCTGCCGTCCGAGCCACCTCCCAAGGAGTACACGGGCGAGCCGTCCGAGCTGCCGGCAGGCCCCGCGGCCGAGGGCACGGAGCTTGCCGACGTCGACTTCTCGACGCCCGAGGTGCCCTTCCGGGACGCGGTCTCCCAGTCGGACATCGCCACCGGCAGCTTCGCGACGGGCAAGTGGACCTCGGGGAGCGGCGCCTACGTCCAGGAGGAGCCGGGCTCGAGCACCCGCCTGTCGATCCGCGCCTACACGGGCAACCCGGGAACCCGCTACCGGGTCCAGGTGACGGGCTGGACCTACCGCATCATGGCCTCGGATCCGGCCCGGGATCCGGGGGTGGTGATCCTGATGCCCTTCTACAAGGACTCGACCCACTACGTCATCGCCTCGGCGGGCCCCAGACTCCAGGAGGCCTGGGTGTGCAACGGCCAGCTGCCGGGCGGCTCCTGGCCGACCGCCAACCGCCTGTGGGGCGAGACCGTCGATCCGCCCCGCGGCGTGGGCCAGGCCATCACCTGGACCGCAGACGTGGACACCGCGGCCAACACCATGACCCTCTATGTCAACGGCCAGCGCAAGGGCACGGTGACCAACCCCCTGATCAGCGGAGCCGGCACGGTGGCGCTCGCCTCCAACGGCGCGCAGGTCAAGTTCACCGGCTTCAAGCTCTACCGCCTGGCGGGCGGCACCACGACGCCCACTCCGGCGCCGACGCTCGCCCCGACGCCCCGTCCGACGGGCCCGACCCCGCGTCCGGCGACTCCTCCGCCGCAGGTGCCGGACGAGGAGGAGTAACGCTCGCCCTGTTTCGCCTGTGGTATCATGCCGTGGGCGTTGGCCCGGACGTCCGCCAGCGGCGGACTCCGGGCCTTCGGTCACGATGTGGTGACTGCCTGGAGGACGCATGGAGCATATCTTCGAAAACCTGGCCGCTCGCTATCGGGCGGGCGAATGGACGGCCCAGAGCAACTGCCTGACAGGTACGGTCGAGGCGCCCGCCGCCGAGGACATCGCGCGCCTCCCCGAGCGGGGCACTGCCGAGTACCGCGACCTGGAGGCCCTGGGCCGGAGGGCCGTGGAGGCGGGCGAGGTCGGAGCCCTCATCCTCTCGGGCGGGATGGCCACCCGCTTCAACTACGATCACCCCAAGGGCCTCTACCCCATCCTGGACGGCGCCAGCTTCCTGGAGCTCAAGATCCGCTGGATCCGCGAGATCTCGCCGACCATGCCGATCTTCATCATGACGAGCTTCCACACGGACGCCGAGGTGCGGGCCCACCTCGAGGAGCACGGTTACTTCGGCTCCGATCCGAGTCGCATCGTTCTGTTCCAGCAGTACAAGTTCCCGCGCCTCCAGCCGGACGGCTCGCGCTTCCAGTCTCCGGACGGCAGCGAGGACTTCGCGGCTCCAGGACACGGAGACTTCGTCCAGGCCCTCAACGAGAGCGGCGCCTTGCGTCGGTTCCTCGACGAGGGCGGCAAGTACCTGCTGTTCTCCAACGTGGACAACCTGGGGGCCACGGTGGACCTCGCCATCGTGGGTTGGCACCTCCGCCAGGGCCTGGAGATGACGGTTGAGGTGGCGGCGAAGGCCCCTGGAGACAAGGGCGGGGCTCCGGCGCGGGTCGACGGCCGCATGCAGCTGGTCGAGGGCTTCGCCTTCCCGGCGGACTTCGACCAGGACCGGATCCGGGTCTTCAACACGGCCACCTACGTCTTCTCGGCCGAGGCCCTGGCGCGCCCGATCGAGCTGCCCTGGTACGTGGTCGAGAAGAAGGTGGACGGCCAGACCGTCATCCAGTTCGAGCACCTGGCCGGTGACCTCAGCTGCCTTCTGACGACGGGCTTCCTCGAGGTGGACCGCGACGAGCGCTTCATCCCGGTGAAGAGCCAGGCGGACGTGCCCGCGGCCCAGGAGCTCATCCGGCGGAAGCGAGCCGTCCTGGCGTAGTGCGGATCCTCGTCACCCCCCAGGATCAAGGAGTCACCAACGGCTGCGGCACCACCTGCCTCAGCATGGTCATGGAGTACTGGCGGCCGGGCCGCCCCGAGAACGATCGCCGGACGATCGACGGGGCGGTCCGGCCGTTCGACATGTTCACGGCTCCGGGGGATGTGCTCCGCTACGCGCGCTTCCACGGCTACCGGGCGGCCATGCTCGTCGACGCGACCCTCGACGACCTCATGCGCCTCCTGGAGCGGGGGCTGCCGACCGTGATCCTGTGCGATCGCTCCGCCGCCCGAGGAGACGCCCTGCACTACATGCTGGCCGTCGGCCAGGAGGCAGGAAGCGTACTCTTCGCCGATCCGGCGGGCGGCCGGTTCGTCGGGCTTTCGGGTGACGAGGTGGAGGCCATCTGGGCCGATCTGCACCTCCGGGGCCTGCCGACCTGCGTGAGCCGCGTGCTCATCGTCCTCTCGCCCCCCGAGGGGCCGAGCTTCGACGACCTGCTGCCCATCCGCCCCCTGCAGAGCGCAGGCGCCGTCCTGCTCGCCACCCTGGCCGTCAAGGACGTGGCCATCGGCCTCAAGCGCCGGGATCCCGCGCGCATGATGGCAGGGCTCCTGGAAGCCGCCGCGAGCCTGCCGGGTGCCCTCGGCAGCGCCCTGGCGGGCATCGGCTCAAAGCGGCGCAAGCAGGCCCGAAACCCCGTCATGTGGGCGATCGCCCTGTTGCCCTCGGCCCTGGGCTGGGGCCTGCAGCTGGCCGGGATGCCCGTCGCATGGGTCGGCCAAGCCATCGGGGCGCCGCTTGCCCTGATCAGCATGCGACGCCCCGAGGATGTGGATTTGCCGGTGGTCTAGAGCGCCATCTGCAGCGGCACGACCGCTTTCACGATCTCGCCCCGCAGGGTGAAGGGCCGCGCCTCGTTGATCTCCACCTTGACGATCTGGCCCTCGAGAGCGGCACTTCCCGGGAAGTAGCAGATCTTGTTGCCGCGGGTCCGACCCTGGAAGATCTCCGGGTTCTTGGAGCTCGGCCCCTCGACCAGGACCTCCTGGATGGTGCCCACCAGCCGCCGGTTGCGGCGGAAGGCGGTCTCCGCCACCACCTCGTTGAGGCGCTTCAGGCGATCAGCCTTTACCTCCTCGTCCAGCTGGTCCTCACGCTTGCCCGCGGGCGTCCAGGGGCGGATCGAGTAGGAGGCCGTGTTGTTCGAGTCGAACTCGATCTCCTCGACGATCCGGAGCGTCGCGACGAAGTCCTCCTCGGTCTCGCCGGGGAAGCCGACGATGAGGTCGCCCGAGATGGTCGCGTCGGGGATGTGGCGCCGGATCATGGCGACCTTCTCGCGGTACTGGTCGACGGTGTAGAGGCGCTTCATCTCCGTGAGCACCTTGTCGCTGCCGGCCTGGATCGGGAAGTGGAAGTACTCCATGACGTTGGGGAGCTCGGCGACGGTAGCAACCAGCTCTTCGCTCATGTCGAGCGGGTGCGAGGTGAGGAAGCGGATCCGCTCGACGCCCGGGATCGGCGACAGGAGGCGCATGAGGGCCGCCAGCGTCGTCCGCTCGTCGCCCGGCAGGTCCTGGCCGTAGCGATCGACCGTCTGGCCCAGGAGCGTGAACTCCTTGAAGCCCTCGGCGACCAGCTCGCGGATCTCCTTGGCGATCGCCTCCGGCTTGCGGCTCTGGTAGGGCCCGCGGGTGTAGGGGACGATGCAGTAGGTGCAGAAGTAGCTGCAGCCGTAGATGATGGGCACCCAGGCGTGGAACTTGCCCTCGCGCGTGGTGGGCAGGTCGTCCGGGATGGGCGCCTTGAGGTTGCCGATCCGGGTGATGGGGGCCTTGGTGCGCGCCACCTCGTCGATGAGCTCGGGCAGCTCGTGGAAGTTGTGGGTGCCGACCACCACGTCGACGTCGCGGACCCGCTTGCGGATCTTGTCCTTCTCCTGCTGGGCGACGCAGCCCATCACGCCGATGAGCAGGTCCGGCTTCTGCTTCTTGAGCTCGCGCCACTCGCCCAAGAGGCTGAAGAGCTTGTCTTCCGCCTTCTCGCGGATCGAGCAGGTGTTGACGATGAGCACGTCGGCGTCGTCTTCCTGGTCGGTGAGGGCGTAGCCCTGCTGCGCGAGCATGCCGACCACCTTCTCGGAGTCGGACATGTTCATCTGGCAGCCATGGGTCTTGATGTAGAGCCGCTTGAGGGCGGCGTCGCTCGGGGTCATGCGGCAGGTACCTCTTCTAGTCGCGCACAGTCGATCATTGTAACACGCCGCCCCGCGACCCGTTATCAGGGGCTAATCGTCTCCAGGGGCTGCTGGTGAAGGGCCTCGTGGGTCTCTTCCTCGAACAGCTCGGCCTCCAAGGCCTTCACGCGCCGGTTGGCGCGGACGGCCACCGTCAGGGCCGCGAGCGAGGTGCCGATCACGAGGGCGGCCGGCACCAGCGGGATCCAGGGGAACATGGGGACCGTCGCCTTCAAGAGGGCGAACCGTGCCGCCGGAGTCTCCGGCAGGGGAACGGCCTTTTCGACGCCTTCGATCCAGAGGTTCATGGGGGCCTCCTTTCCGTGCTCTTGTTATAGGCGGCCGCAAGACCCGGGGCAAGGCGCGGTCGGAGGTCGCCCAAACGCCGAGGAGCGCCGGCGTGAACGCCGACGCTCCCATGGAGGGGAAGGCTTAGGCGCGCTGGAAGATCCCGACCACCTGGTCGATGGCCTTGTCGAAGGGGGCCCGCAGCACGCCGCGCTCGGTGACGATGCCGTGGATGTACTTGGCGGGCGTCACGTCAAAGCAGGGGTTGGCGACCATCACCTCGGCCGGGGCCACCCGGTGGCCGTCGATCTCGGTCACCTCGCGCGGATCCCGGTCCTCGATGGGGATGAGGTCCCCGGTGGGCATCTCGGGGTCCACCGTCGAGAGCGGGGCCGCGATGTAGAAGGGGATGCCGTGGGCATGGGCCAGGACCGAGAGGCCGTAGGTGCCGATCTTGTTGGCGGTGTCGCCGTTGGCGGCGATGCGGTCCGCGCCGGTGATGACGAGGTCCACCTGGCCACGCTGCATGAAGTGGGCGGCCATGTTGTCCGAGATGAGCGTGAAGGGGATGCCCAGCTGTTTGAGCTCCCAGGCGTTGAGACGAGCACCTTGCAGCCGGGGCCGCGTTTCGTCCACCCAGACGTGGATCTTCTTGCCCTGCTCGTGGGCCGTGCGGATGACGCCGAGCGCCGTGCCGTAGTCGACGGTGGCCAAGGCACCGGTGGAGCAGTGCGTCAGGATGTTCATGCCGTCCTGGATGAGGGCGGCGCCGTGGCGGCCGATGGCCTGGTTGATCTCGACGTCCTCGCGGGCGATGACCTGGGCCTCGAGTACGAGGTAGCGCTTGAGGTCGTCGGCGCCGATGTGGGCCTTCTCCTCGGCGACCGTCAGCATGCGCTGCAGCGCCCATGCCAGGTTGACGGCCGTGGGACGCGTCGCGCGCAGCTCGTCGGCGGCGACCTTGAGCTCGGCGATCAGCTGCGCGGTCTCGGCGGCCGTGCTCGCCTGGGCGGCGAGGGCCAGGCCCATGGCGGCCGCCACGCCGATGGCGGGGGCGCCGCGCACCTGCATGGTGGTGATGGCGCGACCGATGTCCTGATAGGTCCGACAGGTCACGGTCTCGGTCACGTGGGGCAGGCGCGTCTGGTCGAGCAGTTCGACGACGCCGTCGTTCCAGTGGATGGTCTTCACGGAATCCGTCCTCTAAGGCCTCATACGGTGGGCGCAACCCTGCCATTGTACAGGAAAGGGCCCTCCGAGAGAAAAGCAAGCTTTATTGGTGATCTTATCCATTGACAACAATTTCTTGCTTGTTCCTTCACACGGAGGGGCTATTGTAAGGACATCGGGAGCGCGGAACGCGCCCCACGTCCCAAGGGTGGCCTGTCGAGTGGCCCGGACGAGGGGAGCCCCGCGACTCAGAGTCGCCTAGCCAACCGGCGATGCCCACCAGACGGGGAACCCTCCCCACGCCGCGTGACGGCACGGGCACGAGTGGCACGGACTCACCGAGGGCTAAGTCGCGAGTAAGGAGGTGGACCCAATGCCTCAACTCTATGTGACCGGGTTCTTCTAGCTGGTGTCGTCCCACTGTGGGGTCCGCGGAGCGGGCCCCTTCGTTTTTTTCTCCCCCTATGGGGTGGACGATCCGCAGATTTCGCAGATGACAAATCTGCGAAATCTGCGGATCGTCCAAAAAAGCCGCCCGGGGACTTCCCCGGGCGGCTCGAGTCGTGCGTATCCGCAGCTTAGGGGAAGAGGCCCCGCAGCTTGTGGGCTTCGGCGACGCGGCCCACGCCGATGGAGTAGGCGGCCATCCGGAAGGTCAGCTCGCGGGTGGTCACGAGGTTCGAGACCTGCGAGAAGGAGCGGACCATGATCCGGTTGAGGCGCTCGTTGACCTCGTCCTCGGTCCAGAAGAGCATGTTCATGCCCTGGACCCACTCGAAGTAGCTGACGACGACGCCGCCCGCATTGGCGAGGATGTCGGGAACGACCGTGATGCCCTTCTTCTCGAGGATGGCATCTGCCGCGGGGGTGATGGGGCCGTTGGCGGCCTCGATGATGAACTCGGCCTGGACCTTGTCCGCGTTCTTCTCGGTGATGACGGCCTCGAGCGCGGCGGGGATGAGCACGTCCACCGGCAGGAGCAGGAGGTCGTCATTGCTGATGGGCTGCGCGTCCGGGTAGCCGCCGAGGTTGCCGTTGGCCTGGACGTAGCGAATCATCGCCGGGATGTCGAGACCGGCCTCGTTGTAGTAGCCGCCGGTGACGTCCGAGACCGCGAGGATCTTGGCGCCCTTCTGAGCGCCGAGCATGGCGGCGATGGAGCCGACGTTGCCGAAGCCCTGCACGGCCATGGTGGTGCCGGCCATCTTGCGGCCCTTGAAGGTCAAGAGCTCCTCGGTGATGGTGATGACGCCGCGACCGGTCGCCTCGAAGCGGCCCAGGGAGCCGCCGATGGCGATGGGCTTACCCGTGACGACGCCGGGGGCGGCGTAGCCCTTGTTGACGCTCCAGGTGTCCATGATCCAGGCCATCTCGCGCGGGCTGGTGTTCACGTCCGGCGCGGGGATGTCCTTGTGCGGATCGAAGACGAGCACCATGTCGGCCGCGAAGCGGCGGGTCAGACGCTCGAGCTCGGCCAGGGAGAGCTTCTTGGGATCGACCGTGATGCCGCCCTTGGCGCCGCCGTAGGGCAGGCCGACCAGCGAGCACTTCCAGGTCATGAGCATGGCCAGCGCCGTCACCTCGTCGATGTCGACCGAGGGGTGGAAGCGCAGACCGCCCTTGTAGGGGCCAAGCGCGTTGTTGTGCTGGACGCGGTAGCCCGAGAACATCTTGATGGAGCCGTCGTCCATGCGAACGGGGCTGTTGGTCTGGACGACGCGATCCGGATAGGCGAGGCGCTCGTGCAGGCCGGGGTCGATGGCGAGGATGTCGATGCACTTGGCGAGCTGCTGACGCGCGGAGGTCAGCGGCGACGTGTGCTTGGGTTCAGTCGCGATCATCATTGAACGTCCTATATATTCGGGGGTACCCGACAGGGGGCGGTTGCACGGGGAGGGCGGGTCGTTGACCCGCGTGAACGAACGATCCAAGGGGCGGATCCGTTCGATTTCGCTTGGCGGCTACCTCCTCGTTGAAGCCGGGGGCGTCACGCCGTTGTAACGCCTGCGTCGAGCCAATTCTAATCAATGGCCCCTTGACTGTCAATTCCCGTGTTGGCGGGCCTTTCGGACGCGTAGGAGGGGCCCTCCGAGAAGAACCGACCGGTCCTCACGTCCTTGGCGTAGGACGCGATCGCCCGGCTCAGGACGTCGTGGACGTTGGCGTAGCGTCGGGCGTGCTTGGGCAGGTGATCCACGTGCAGGCCCACCAGATCGTGGAAGACCTGGATCTGGCCGTCGCACTCCTCGCCCGCGCCGATGCCGATGGTCGGGATCGAGAGCGCGCGCGTGATCCGTCCGGCCACCTCCCCGGGCACGAGCTCGAGGACCAGGAGGCTGGCTCCGGCCGCCTCGACGGCCAGCGCCTGGCGCATGAGCTCGTCGGCGGCCTCCGCGGTCTTGCCCTGGATCTTGAAGCCGCCCAGCTGGTGCACGTGCTGGGGCGTGAAGCCGAGATGCGCCACCACGGGAATGCCGTGGGCCACCAGGTCGCGGATTGCTTCCAGCTGCGGATCGTGGCCGCCCTCGAGCTTGACGGCCTGGACGCCCGCCTCCTTGAGGAAGCGCCCGGCGTTCTTGAGCGCCTCCTCGCGGGTGGCGTCCGCCATGAAGGGCATGTCCGCGACGACGAAGCAGCGGTGGGTGCCGCGGGCCACGGCCCGGGCGTGGTGGAGCATGTCGTCCATGGTCACGGGCAGGGTGGTGGGGTAGCCGAGGACCACCGGCCCGAGGCTGTCTCCGACCAGGATGAGGTCCACGCCGGACTGGTCGACGGCGATCGCCGTGGCGTAGTCGTACGCCGTCAAGGCGACGATGGGCTCGCGGCGCTCCTTCTTCTGGCGCAGGCTCGTGAGGGTGTGGCGTTTGATCAGCACGGGTGGCCTCCTTCCCCGTGGCAACGGCCGATCGGGGCGTTCGCCATGTTACCACGATCGCCCGGGCCCGGACGGCGCGCCGAAGCGGCGATGCGGGACCGCCGAAGCGGCCCCGCATCGGCTAGAAGGACACCCAGTTCGGCCAGACGTTGACCGGGATGCCGGCGACCCCGCTGCCAAGGCCGCCCGGGGGCAGGCCGACAATGACCGTGGAGCTGCCGCGCATCCAGTCCCAGCTGGTGCCATAGAGGACGCCGTTGGGGCCGAAGGCGATGCCCCCCAGGATGCCCATGGTCGAGGTGTTGCCGCCGTAGAAGGTGACGCCGTTGCCGTTCAGGCGATTCACCTGGCTCATGTCGAGCTTGTAGGTGCCGCCCCCCCAATTCTGGACGTAGAGGCGGTTGTCGGACCCCCATGTCATGCCCTTCGAGACGTTGCGGCCCCGCAGCCAGTCCACGGAGTCGGCCACCACGGCCCAGGTGTCGCCCACGGTGTCGAGCTTGACCAGGGAGCCCGTGTTCCAGTCGGCCACGTACACGTAGCGCTCGTCCGTCTTGTCCACGATGATGCCCGACGGGTTCCAGAAGCCCGACCCGATGATGCGCGAGGTGGGCGAGCCGTCCGTGAACTCGTAGACGCCGATGCCGTTCCAGCGGCAGACGATGGTCTTGTTGCCGTCCCGGAGGACGCCGGTCGGCGACCCGAGCGACGTCGTGACAAGCGAGCTGCTGCCGCCGCCGGCCGGGACCTTCACGACGCTGTCGTTGCTGTAACAGGCGGCGTACAGGTCGCCCGTGGTCGTGTCGCGGCTCAGGTTCCAGATGCTGCCGCCCAGCGACTCGAGGGCCGTGATCGCCTGGGTGGTGCCGTCGACCTTGTAGAGGGTCTGGTCGCCGTAGCCGCCCACGTAGAGGTCGCCCGTCACGTCGTCCCGCACCAGGGCGCGCACGCTGGTGGGCATGTCCACGTAGGTGGTGAGGGCCAGGCTGCTCGTCGCGACCATGCGGACGCGGTTGGCGTTGTTCTCGGCGACGTACAGGTTGTCGCTGGCGTCGAACGCCATGGCCCCCGGCGCGTCGATGCCGGACTTGTAGGTCGTCACGTTCTTGGTGCCGGCCTCGACCTTGTAGATGCGGTCGTTGTTCCAGCCCGCCACGTACATGTGGCCGGCCGAGTCGAAGGCGATGCCCATGGGGTTGCCGAAGTCGAAGCCCGACTTGTAGATGGACATGGTCCCGTTCGCCAGGCGGAGGATCTGGTTGTAGCTGTGGTCCGAGATGTAGTAGGCGCCGTCCGGCCCCTTCACGATGGTGCCCCAGTTGTAGTAGGTCGCCCAGCTTTTGGTCCGGGTACCGCCCTGGACCTGGTGGACCCGGTGATCGCCCCAGCTCGCGACGTAGACCGTGCCGTCGGAGGCAACCGATAGGTCGCCGATGGCCCCGAGGCCCGCGGCGTAGGTGGAGTAGGCGCCCGTGTTCGGGTTGGCGCGGAAGAGCAGGCCGGTCCAGTCGCCGATCAGCAGGTCGCCGTTGTTATCGAACGCCAGGGCACTCGGGTTGGGCAGCCCGGTCACGAGGTTCCGGAGCGGGTCGTAGGATCCCGAGGCCGCGTTCCAGGTGGCCTTGGTGACGATCCCCGCCCGGCTGCCCCAGCCTTGGCCGCTCGTCACGTACAGGTTGCCCGTGTTGTCCGACGCCAGCGAGTAGGGCAGGTGACCCGGCGAGTGGTAGCCGAGGACGCGGCCGGTGAGATCCATCCGGGCGATGTAGGGATATCCGTAGCCCGCGACGTAGAGCGTGCCGTCCGGATGGAAGGCCACCGAGTCCTCGTAGTCGGAGGTGTTGCCCAGCACCGCCATCTGGCCGCTCGGCGAGATCTTGTAGACGCGATGGTTGCCGTGGGCCCCCACGTAGACGTTGCCGAAGCTGTCGAGGGCCACGCCGCCGGGATTGCTAAGGCCCGCGGCCAGCGTCTCGGTGGTTCCGTCGGGCGCCACGCGGGCGATGGTGCCATTGTCCCAGTTGGAGACGTACAGGTAGCCCGCCATGTCGAAGGCCAGGCGCGAGGGACCGGAGAGTCCCGTGGTGGGATACACGGTCGGCGTGATGGGCAGGGCGCTGCCCGTCGCGATGCGGAAGATCTGGTCACCGCTGTACGAGGCCACGAACAGGTCGCCCGCCGGGTTGATGGCCAGACCCCAGGGACGGTTCAGGCCGCCCGAGGCGTACTCCGCGATCTCGCCGTTGGGACGGACCTGGAAGATCTTGTGGCCGTTGTAGCTCGTGACGTAGAGGTTGTCCCAGGCGTCGATCACGATGCCGCGGGGGTTGTTGAACACCGAGCTCGAGGCCGCGATGGTGGCGGTGCCGTCCGGGGCGAAGCGCCAGATGGCGTTGTCGCGGTAACTCGCCACGTAGAGGTTGCCCGCGCGATCGAAGACGTTGTGACCGTCCCAGTTCTCGACGGCAAAGTTGGCGCCGTTGTAAACGAGGGTCCCCACCTGAACCGTCAAGGGCCCGCTGGTGGCGCCGGCCGGGACCTGGGCCAGGACCACGGTCTGGATGCTGTTGACCGAGATGGCAGCGGCCACCGTGCCGTTGAAGCGCACCACCGGGGTGTTGCTGAGGCTGGAGCCCTCGATGCGGACCGTGGATCCGATGGTGCCGCGGACGGGGCTGACGCCCGTGACCTGGATGCCCTTCTGGGCCAGGTAGTAGTTCTGGGAGGCCGTGTCGTAGGTGATGACGGCCAGGGGATCGTTGTCCGTGCCGATGGCCGCGAGGACGAAGTCCTCCACCTGGTCGTACTCGGCCAGCGAGACGTTGCCGCTGGGCGTGAAGACGTCCGGGGTCCCGATGGTCAGGGATCCCAGCAGTTGGGCCTCGTCGGGCCGGGGAACGGTCGCCGATCGCAGGCTCAGGATGACCGACAGGGCCGTGGTGCCCTCGTCGATGGTCACCGCCGGGCCGCTCAGGCTGGTCCAACCGGAGCCCGTGACGAACTGGACGATGGTGCGGATGCGGGCCGCGGGGTTGCCGGCACGGTTGGGATCCCCCCCCACGGGCAGGCCCTTGGTGGCTTCAAGGTAGTAGGTGCGCCCCGGCGTGATCTTGAGGTTGCCGAGCTGAAAGGAGCCGTTCTCGTCCGAGATGGTGCTCGCGTTGGTGATGTTGGTGACGGTGTCGATCAAGGAGACAGTGGCGCCCACGCCGATCTCCGTGAACGTGGCCTGCGTCCGGTACTGCAGGGGTTTGATGCGTCCCTTCAAGGCGGGAATGCTCGCGGCGTCTGCCCACGGGAGCTGGCCCGCGCCCGTGTTGCCGAGGGGCGTTCCGACGAGGGGCTTGATGCAGCCGCTGAGCATAAGGCATGCGGTTGCGAGGAGCACCAGAGTTCGAGTGATGGACAGGCTCATCTACACAGCCTCCTCAACGTCGCCCGGGTCCGCGGACGGATCGGTGGTGCCCTCCGTCTGCTCGCCGGTCGGATCCTGGCTTGGCGCCACGATGACGGGGGCCAAGGAGGGCGGCGGCGACGGCTTCCACGTCGGAAGTGCCTCAGGCTCGGGGTCCGGCGGATTGGTCGGCGTGCCGGCAATGCCGTTCGTATCGGCGTTGTCCTTGATGCCGCCCTTCAGCTGTTCGTCGTTCTTCTGGACCGCCACGGGGGTGGGGGTCGCGTTCTTGGGACGCCCGACCACGGGCGTGCCCTCCTCCTCGGGCGCGCAGCCCAACAGGAGGGTCAGGCCCAGGGTGAGACCGGAAGTGAGGAGCGAGAGAGAGCGCTGAGCCATCTTAGAATCCAATCCGGTTGGGGAAATTCCGCAGGGGGGTTCCGTTCAGTCCGCCCGCGGGGATCGTGGTGACGGCGGCCGACCCGTTGTTGGTCCAGTCCCAGGTGGTGCCGTAGAGGTTGCCGTTGGCGCCGAAGGCGATGCCGCCCAGGATGCCGTTGCCGGAGGTGTTGTTGCCGTAGCGGACGGCGCCTGCGCCGTTGTTCGGGTTGATGAGGCTGGTATCGAGCTGGAAGATGCCGCCTCCCCATGCCGAGACGTAGAGCTTGCCGTCCGAGCCGAAGGTGATGCCCTTGAGCTCCTCGCGACCGATGCCCCAGTCTTCGGTCTGCGAGGCGATCGAGATGGCCCCGGTGGTCAGATCCACCTTGTTGACGACGTAGTTGTCGAAGTCCGCCACGTAAAGGGTCGTCTCGCCAGGATCGAGCGCCAGTCCGCCAGGCGTCCGCAGGCCGGAGGCCCAGAGGCGGTAGCGGCTGCTGCCGTTGTCGATCCGGTAGATGTTCGGGGCATCCCAGGTGAGGGCGTAGAGGTTGCCGGCCGCATCCTTCAACGCCCCGCCGATGCGGATGGGTAAGGTGAAGGACTCGCTGGGCGTACCGCCGCCGGGCGGGATGACGTAGATGGCGCGATCGCCGTAGCTTGCGACCAAAAGGTTGCCGTCCGTGTCCAGGAACGCCTGCATGCAGTTGCCGAGTCCCGTGGCGTAGGTCGAGACGGCGCCGGCGCTCGTGACCTTGTAGACGGTCCCGTTCCACGCCGGGGCGTACAGCGTGCCGTCCGCCGGGTTGATGGCGAGGCCGCGCGGGTTGTTCAGGCCCGTGGCCAGGTTGGTGGACGACCCGCCTCCGGGCGGGATCTTCTTGATGGTCGAGTCGTCGTAGTTGGAGACAAAGAGGTTGCCCGCGGTATCGAACGCGAGGCCGTTGGGGTCGCGCATGCCCGTGGCGTAGGTGCTGACGGCCATGCTGCCCGTGGCGACCTTGTAGATCCGGTCACCCCCCCACGAGGAGACGTAGAGGTTGCCCGCGGTGTCGAACGTGACGCCGTGCGGGTTGCTGAAGCCCGACCCGCCGTTGTCGGAGTAGGTGGTCACGACTCCCTGGGGCGAGACCCGGAGGACCTTGCCCTGCCAGTAGTCCGGGACGTACATGTAGCCGTCCGGCCCGAAGGTCGCGTTGTTCAGGTACCAGAAGTTGCCGAGGCGCCTGGACAGCGAGTTTCCGGAGAAGTGGTAGATATTGTGGTTGCCCCAGCCCGCGGCGTACACGTTGCCGGACGAGTCGTGGGTGATGTCGCCGATGGCGCCGAGGTTGGCGGCGTAGGTGCTGTAGGCGCCCGTCGTGGGGTTGGCCCGGAAGATGAAGCCCCCCCAGTCGCCGACGAACATGGTCGTCGGGTCGACGTAGTCGATGGCGCTCGGGTTGGGGAGGTCCTTGATCACGGGCACCGGCGGGTTGTAGCCGTCCGTGTCCGTGGCGCCCGCGTTGCGGGCCATGTGGTAGACGGCCTTGGTCCGGTAGCCCCAACCCCAGCCGCTCGCGACGTAGAGGTCCTGGTTGGCGGGATTGGACTTGATGGACCAGGTCAGGTGCCCGCTCGAGTAGTAGTCGGTGACCCGGGCGTCGCGACTGACCTTGGCGATGTAGTTGTAGAGATACGAGCCCACGTACAGGGTGCCGTCGGGGTTCATGGCGGCCCAGCCCGGGTAGTTGGGCATGGACGTGAAGACGCTGTAGCCGCCCTGGGGAGTGATCTTGAAGACGTTGTGCGTGGCGTAGCACGGGATGTAGAGGTTGTCGGAGCTGTCGAACGCGAGGGTCCCCGGCTCGGAGAGTCCCGCCGCGAACTGGGTGACGGTGCCGTCGGGGGCGATCTTCTGGATGGTGCCGTTGTAGCGCTGAGAGGAGTAGAGGTCGCCCTTCGAGTCGAAGGCGAGGCCCCACGGACTCGAGAAGTTGGCGCTGGTGGCGAACGTGGTGGGCGTGGCGCTGCCGCTCGCGACCTTGAGGATGTTGTGGGAGTTGTGGTTGGCGATGAACAGGTCGCCTTGCCCATTCAAGGCCAGGGCGATCGGCCTGTTCAAGCCGCCGCCGGTCGCATAGACCGAGACGCTGCCGCTCGGATCGATCTTGAGGATGTTGTTGCCGTCCCAGTTGGCCACGTAGACGTTGTTCTGGGCATCCACCACCAGGCCCCGCGGATAGTTGAGCAGGCCGCCAGTGGCGAACACCGTCGCGTTGCCGCTCGGGTCGAAGCGGTAGATGCGATGGTCCCGCGAGCTCGAGACGTACATGTTGTTGGACGAGTCCCAGACGTTGTGGCCGTCCCAGGGGCTGACGGCGAAGTTGGCGCCGTTGAACACGATGTCGCCCACCTGGACCGTCACCGGGCCGCTGGACGAGCCGCGGGGAACCGTCGTCGTGATGACCGAGGAGACGCCGTTGACCGACGACGTGGCGACCGCGCCGTTGAAGCGCACGATGGGGTCGGTGCCCAGGTTCGAGCCCTGGATCGTCACGGTCGTGCCGATGGGACCCGACAGGGGCTGCACGCTCGAGATCTCGATGCCCCGCTCGACGAGGAAGTAGTTGCGCGACGCCAGGTCGTAGGTGATGCGGTAGAGCGGGTCCTGATCGCCCTGCAAGCTCTGGCTCACCTGGTTGCGAACCGTCACGAACTCGTCATTCGTCACGCCGCTCGAGCCGGGAGCGAAGGCCTCGAGCAAGTCGACCGACCCCATGAGGGTCATGGGATCGACTCGGGTCTCGGGAGCCGCGGCTCGCAGGCTCGTGATGATCGAGAGGGCGGTGCTCGAGAGGCTGATCCGGATGCTGTCGGTAGGATACAGGTGCTTCCAGACGCTGCCGTCGAAGTGGATGAGCGTCCGGACGCGCGCCATGCTAACGCCGGCACGATTGGGCGTGCCGTTCTGGGGCAGGCCCTTGTAGGCCTCGAGATAGAAGACCTTGGAGGGATCCGGGACGAAGTCCCGCGTGAACGCGATCTTGAAGCCGCCCGTTTCGTTGGTGACGGTCGTGTAGAGCGTGTGGTTGGTCGCGGTGTCGATCAAGGAGACGGTCGAGCCCGCCGCGATGTCCTTGATCTCCGACGCCTGGGTCCGGTATCGGACACTTTCCACCTGACCGACGATGGGCGGCGGAGCCGCGAGGTCGGCGACATGGCGCCCGGAAGTCAGCGCTGGAGTCGTGGGACTCCCCGTCACGAGGGGTTTCAGACAGCCCGACAGTAGCAGTACGACTGCAAACCAGGCCAAGCCAAAACGAGCAAACGGGCGAGTCACGGGACCTCCTCTTCGCTCGACCATCGAAACACCCTATCGAGCTATCCGTCCGCTTGTCTTATTCCCAGAAGCGAGAGATTTACGCAATCAATGTTAATGGAGCGATGCATCGTTTCATGGATCATCAAAAAGGCCCGCCTACGAGGCGGGCCGGCCAGTCGCTGCGAAGCGTCTAGGCGCGCTGGATCGTCAAGACCTGGATCCGGCCGTTGCCGCGGTCGGCCACGTAGAGTTTGTCATCCGCGCTGATCGCGAGGCCCTCGGGACCGTTGAACTCCCCGAAGCCGAGGCCCTTGCGGCCGACGGCCAGGACGAAGGCCCCCTCCGCATCGAAGACCTGGATCCGGTGGTTCAGGGTATCGGCCACGAACAGGTTGCCGAACCGATCCACGGCGATCTCGCGCGGCACGGCGAACTCGCCCGGTCCATTGCCGCGCTTGCCGATGGTCTTGACGAACTCGCCGCGCGGGTTGATGACGTGGATGCTCGAGGTACCGAAATCCAGAACCAGGAGGTTGCCCTTGCTGTCGAAGGCCATGCCGCCGGGAGACTGCAGGCCGTGGTCACGGCCGAACGAGCCCAGGAGCTTCTCGTTGGAGTCGTAGACCAGCACCCGGTGGTTGTTGGGCTCCGACAGGTAGATCGTGCCGTTGGGGCTGATGAGGATGCGGCCCGGAATGGCCGGGTTCTCCTCGAGCGTGCGCACGCGCTTCCAGACCGCCAGCTGGCGACCCATGGGATCGAACTTGTAGATCCGGAAGTCCAGGTCGTCCGTGACGTAGACGATGTTGAGCGGGTTGGCGGCGAGCGCCCGGGGGAACCGGAAGCTCTCCTGCGTCTGCGGCGGGCGGATCATGCGCAGGTAGTGCCCGCTGGCGTCGAAGACCTGGATCCGCCCGTTCTCGGTATCCGAGATGAGCAGGTTCTTGGCCGCGTCGATGAGCACGCAGCGCGGCTGCTGGAACTCGCCCTGGCCCACGCCGGGGCGTCCGATGGAGCTGACGGCCTTGAGGCCGGCCACCTTGAGCTGGATCTGCGGACCCGTCCGATCGGGCGGGGGCATCATGGGGCGACGCTCCCCGGCAGCGGCGATCGGCTGCGGCGCGGCCGGCTGCAAGGCGCCCGTCTGCTGGGCGGGCATGGCCTGCTGCATGGGGGCAGCCTGCGGCATGGCCGTCTGCTGCGGTGCCGGAGCCATGGGCGCGGGAGCCGCGGCCGCCGGCTGGCTCAAGGGAGCCGTTCCCGGGGCACGGTTGGGCGTCGGCATGACCGGGATGCCGCCACGGGCCGCCGGAGCGCCGGACGGCGGGGGCATCTTGGGCAGCCCGCCTGGGGCCTGGCCCGCCGGCTGGGGAGCGGCGTTCCGGTTGGGCATGGTGGGAATGCTGTAGGTCAAAGGCGCGTTGCTGGCCCGACCGCACGAGGGGCACACGCGGCTGCCCACGGGCATCTCGGCGCCGCAATGACGGCACGGCTCGGCCTCGCCCACCGGGCGCGTCGCCGGATCCACCAGCTTGGGAGCGGCCGGGCGCTCGGCCTCGCGCAAGGAGGCCTGGAGGGCATGGCCCATCTCGGCCGCGCGGGTGTAGCGCTCCTCGGGGTTCTTCTTGAGGGCACGCAGGACCACGCCCTCGAGCTTGATCGGGATCTCCGGGTTGATCTCGCGGGGCGGGGTGGGCGCCGAGTTCATGATGTTGAGGATCGTGCCGCCCAGGTTGCCCGCGTCGAACGGCGTCCGGAAGGTGAGCATCTCGTAGATGAGCGCGCCCAGGGAGAAGATGTCGGCGCGGCCGTCGACCAGGCGGCTGTCGCAGAGCTGCTCGGGCGAGATGTAGGCGATGGTGCCCAGCGTCGTGCCCGTGGTCGTCATGGACGGCAGATCGCTCTTGACCCGGGCCACGCCGAAGTCCGTGAGCTTCACCTTGCCGTTCTCGGAGAGCATGATGTTGTCGGGCTTGATGTCGCGGTGGACGACCCCCGCCTGGTGGGCGTAGTCCAGGGCCGCGCAGATCTGGACCGAGATGTCGACGGTCTGCTGGATCGTGAACTTGGTCTTCTTGTCGAGATAGTCGCCGAGGCTCTTGCCCTCGAGCAGCTCCATGGCCATGTAGTGGCGATCGCCGTCCTGGCCGTAGTCGTAGACCGTGACGATGTTGGGGTGGGCCATGCGCGCAGCGGCCATGGCCTCGCGCCGGAAGCGCTCGACGGTGTCCTGGCGCTCCACCTCGGGCATGGCGTTGGAGACGAGGAGCTCCTTGATCGCCACGACACGGCCGAGCTTCAGGTCGGTCGCCTTGTAGACGACCCCCATGCCGCCCCGTCCGAGCTCGTTCTGGAGTTCATAGTTGCCGAGTTGGTCGCCCATCGGAGGAGTCCGCGCCTAGCCGCGGCTAGACGACGTTCTGGAGGAGGATGACGGTGATGTTGTCGTATCCGCCCCGCTCGTTGGCCATGGCCACCAGGCGCTCGCAGGCCGCTTGCGGCTCGGCGATCTCGTTGACCACCGCGAGCATCTCCTCGTCCGCCACCAGCCCCGAGAGGCCGTCGCTGCAGAGCAAGAGGCGATCGCCCGGGTTCCAGGCGACCAGCCGGGTGTCGGCCTCGACTTCCATCTGCATGCCGAGGCACTTGGTGATGACGTTGCGGTAGGGGTGGCGCTGCGCCTCCTGCGGGGTGATGGCCCGGGCGCGCAGAAGCTGGGCGACGACCGAGTGGTCCTCGGTCACCTGCTCGATGGCGTCCGCGCTCATGAGGTAGGCTCGGCTGTCGCCGATGTGGCCCAGGTACACGCTCGTCTCGGTGGTGACGGCCACCGTGGCGGTGGTGCCCATCCCGCGCATGGACGCGTCCTGCAGGGAGGCCTGGACGATGATGCGGTTGGCCGCCTGGATGGCGTCCTGGATGACGGCCAGGAGGTCGCCGTCGGGGGCCTGGTCCATGGCCTCGCACGTCAGGCAGCCGCCGATGGTCTCGACGGCGCTCATGGAGGCCTTTTCGCCCGCCAAGTGGCCGCCCATCCCGTCGGCGACGATGAAGAGCCCGCGCTCGGGATCCGCCGTCAGGCTGTCCTGGTTGATCTCGCGGACGCGGCCCACGTCGGTGAGGCTACCGACCTTGAGGCCGACCGCCCGCTTGATGGTGGGAGAACCCGGTTCCTGGGAGGCCATGGTTTCTTCGTTCGTCGTCGTCACAAATCTCGCCTTTAGCCGTACTGGGGACGGGCGCGCAGGGCTTCGAGCACCTGCTCCTGGGTCGCGAAGCCCCCCTCGAGCAACACCTGCACGAGCGGCACCTGCTGCTCGTACTGGGTCTGGACGATCTGTCCGAGTTGCTCGTCCGAGAGGACCCCTGCTTCCACGAGAATCATGCCCAGGGTCGGGCGGTTGCTAACCGCTTGCGGCTGAGCAAAGTCTTGGGGCAGTTCGAACCCGTAGCTGGTCTGGAACGGATCGAAGTTGAACGCGTTGTAGCTGTTGTCCACGACTACTCCTCGACGATCGCGTTGCCGCAGTTGCCGGCCCCGTCATCCTCGTCCGCCACCACCAGGGCCGCACCGGCCACCCGGTCGTTCTCGTCGAGACGCTGCAGGCGGCAGCCCTGCGTCATGCGACCGAACTTGGGAATGGTCTCGACCTTCTGGCGGATGACGATGCCGTTGGTCGTCACGATGACGACCTCCTGGTCCGGCTCGACGATCATGATGTTGGCGACCTTGCCGTTGCGGTTGGCGTTGAGCTTCATGTTGATGATACCCAAACCGCCGCGTCCTTGCTCCCGGTACTCCGAGATTGCCGTGCGCTTGCCGTAGCCGTCGGTCGTGATCGAGAGCAGATCGCCCTCGCGGCCGAGCGACATGCCGATGACGGCGTCGCCCTCGCGCATGGTGATGGCGCGGACGCCGCGGGCCGTCCGGCCCAGGGGCCGCAGCTCCTCTTTCTCCGAGAAGTGGATGGCCATGCCCTCGCGGGTACCGATGACGATCGACTGGTTGCCGTCCGTGTGGCAGACCCAGCCCAGGCTGTCGCCGTCGTCCAGGGCGATCGCGATGATGCCCGAGCGGCGGATGCTCGAGAAGGCCGTGAGATCCGTCTTCTTGATGACGCCGCCGTTGGTGAGCATGATCAGGTAGTCGCCCTCCTTGAACTCGGAGACGGGCTGGACCGCCGTGATGTGCTCATCGGGACCGAGCGGCAGGAGGTTGACGATGTTGGTGCCCTTGGCCTGACGGCTCGCCTCGGGGATCTCGTACACCTTGAGGGAGTACGAGATGCCGCGGTTGGAGAAGAAGAGCACGTGCGAATGCGCGTCGCCCACGAAGAAGTGGCGGATGAAGTCGCCCTCGCGGGTCTGGATGCCCGCGATGCCGCGGCCGCCCCGACGCTGCTTCTCGAAGGTGTCGGTGGGCAGGCGCTTGATGTAGCCCTGGTCCGTGATGAAGATGGCCATGGGCTCGTTGGGGATGAGATCCTCTTCGCGGATCTCGCCCGGGGCGTGCTGCAGCTTGGTGCGGCGCTCGTCGCCGTAGCGATCCTTCACCACCAGGAGCTCCTGCTTGATGATCGCCATGACCTTGGCGCGGTCCGCCAGGATGGAGCGCAGCTCGTCGAGGGTGGCGCGTAGCTCGCGGTCCTCGTTCTCGAGCTTGTTGGACTCCAGGGCCGTCAGGCGGCGCAGCTGCATCTCGAGGATGGCGTTGGCCTGGATCTCCGAGAGACCGTAGGTGCTCATGAGGCCCTGGCGGGCGGCCTCGGTGTTCTCGGCGCCGCGGATGAGGGCCACGATGGCGTCGATGTTGCGCTGGGCGACGAGCAGGCCCTCCACGATGTGGAGGCGCGCCTCGGCCTTCTTGCGCTGGTACTCGGTGCGCCGGGTGACGACCTCGGCCCGGTGGTCGAGGTAGTGGCCGAGCATCTCGTGCAGGCGCAGGACCTGGGGCTGGCCGTTGACGAGCGCGAGCATGATGACGCCGAAGGTCGTCTGCAGGGACGTCTGCTTGTAGAGGTGGTTGAGGACCACCTGCGGGTTGGCGTCGCGCTTCAGTTCGATGACGACGCGGATGCCCCGGCGATCGCTCTCGTTGCGCAGATCGCTGATGCCTTCGAGCTTCTTGTCCTTGACCAGGTCCGCGATTTTCTCGAGCAGGGGGTCGGGGCCCACCTGGTACGGCAGCTCCGTGATGATGATGGCGTTCCGGCCGCCCTTGAGCTGCTCGATGTCCGTGACGGCGCGCAGGGTGATCGAGCCGCGACCGGTCGTGTAGGCCTCGTGGATGCCCTTCTCGCCGAGGATGATGCCGCCGGTCGGGAAGTCGGGGCCCTTGACGTACTGGATGAGGTCGCCCGAGGTGAGGCCCGGCTGGTCGATCATGGCGACGAGCGCGTCGGTGACCTCCGAGAGGTTGTGGGGCGGGATGTTGGTCGCCATGCCGACCGCGATGCCCGCGCTGCCGTTGATGAGCAGGCTCGGGATGCGGGAGGGGAGGACCGTGGGCTCCTCGGTGGTGCCGTCGTAGTTGGGGTTGAAGTCGACGGTCTCGGAGTCGATGTCGGCCAACAGCTCCGAGGCGATGCGCGAGAGGCGGGCCTCGGTGTACCGGTAGGCCGCCGCGGGGTCGCCGTCCATGGAGCCGAAGTTGCCGTGGCCGTCGACCATGGGGTAGCGCATGGAGAAGTCCTGCGCCAGGCGCACCATGGCGTCGTAGACGCTGGCGTCGCCGTGCGGGTGGTACTTACCGAGCACGTCGCCGACCACCGTCGCGGACTTGCGGTGCTTGCGGTCCGCCGTGAGGTTGTTCTCGTGCATGGCGTAGAGGATGCGCCGGTGCACGGGCTTGAGGCCGTCGCGGACATCCGGCAGCGCGCGCCCGACGATGACGCTCATGGCGTAGTCGAGGTAGGATTCCTTCAGCTCTTCACGCAGCGAACGCGGCAGGATCCGTTCGGGAGAAAGCGGGGTATCGGACACGAGGGCCTCCATCCAGGGACGTGTGGGAAACTCCCCCAAAACGCGGGAGAGGTGCCTTCATTATATCATGGGCGGGTACTCCTCACGAACGGGATGGGGTCGCACTCGGCGACCGGGTCAGGGGTCCGAATGGCGCGGCTGGGCGGCCTTCGGGCGTAAGGCGGGCTGAATGCTGCTGGGGGCCCCCTGGGGGGAGTTGACACCCGCTGTTACGGGTGATATATTAAACACATATTCAAACCCCGTTCGTTCAATGGTAGGACAGCAGACTCTGACTCTGCTTATCGTGGTTCGAATCCATGACGGGGTGCCTCGCCACCCCCGGGCCTCGGCCCGGGGGTGGTTTTCATTTGACTCCTGCGCCCCCATGCGGATTCATGGACATGGTCATGTACGGGCGGAACCGTTCGCCCTTCGAGGGCCTCAGGGTGAACGGATTTGTCGAGGGTCTCGGGAGCCGCCTATCACTGGGTAACTGAGTTTCCAACCGCTCACCCTGAGGCCGTCGAAGGGCGAGCGGCTGCGATCGCCATGGCCCCATGAGCAGCGCGCATCGCCGTAGCAGACAGGGTTGATCACATGCAGAATCTCATCCTCCTAGGCTTCATGGGCGCCGGCAAGTCGACGGTGGGCCGCATCGTGGCCGACAGGCTCGGCTGGAGCTTCGTGGACGTGGACGTCGTCATCGCCGAGGAGGCGGGCCGCAGCATCCCCGAGCTCTTCGACACCGAGGGCGAGTTCGGCTTCCGTAGCCGTGAGAAGGCCGCCCTCGCCCGGATCCTCGCGGGCACGCAGCAGGTCATCGCCCCGGGCGGCGGGGCGGTGCTCGACCCCGAGAACGTGGCGGGCATGCGCCGATCCGGCATGGTGGTCGTGCTGCATGCGCCGCCCGAGCAGCTCTGGCGCCGGGTCGAGGGCAGCGATCGCCCCCTGGCCACCGACCGGGAGAGCTTCCTGCGCCGCTACCGGGACCGCGAGGCCTACTACGCGGCCTTTCCCATCCGCATCTCGACGGGCCGCGGCTCGCCCGGCCTCACGGCGGACGCCATCCTCTCGCGCTGCTTCGGAACCGAGGCGCGCGTGCCCGTGGAGCTCGGCGATCGCTCCTATCCCATCGTCGTCGCGCCCAACGCCCTGGCCTCGCTCGGCACCGAGATGGCCCGGGTCCTCAAGCCGGGCCCCTGCCTCGTCGTCACCAACCCCACGGTCCAGAAGCTCTACGGGGAGAGTGCGAAGGCGGCCCTCGAGGTCGCCGGCTGGCGGCCGCAGTTCGCGGTGGTGCCCGACTCGGAGGGCGCCAAGAGCCTGAAGGAGGCCGAGCGCCTCTACGATCAGGCCATCGACATGCGCCTGGAGCGGCGGCATCCGGTGGTGGCCCTCGGGGGCGGCGTGGTCGGGGACCTCGCGGGCTTCGTGGCGGCGACCTACCAGCGGGGCGTGCCCTTCGTCCAGGTGCCGACCACCCTGCTCGCCCAGATCGACTCCTCGGTGGGCGGCAAGGTGGCCGTCAACCATCCGCGCGGCAAGAACCTCATCGGGGCCTTCCACCAGCCGTCCCTGGTGGTGGCGGATCCCCTCACCCTGCACAGCCTGCCCGTGCGCGAGTTCCGGGGCGGCCTCGCGGAGCTGGTGAAGTACGGCGTCATCCTGGACGCGGCCCTCTTCGAGCGGCTGGAACAGGAGCTCGGGCTCATCCTGGACCGGACGCTGGAGGCCCTGGTGCCTGCCATCGCCCGCTCCTGCGAGCTCAAGGCCCAGGTGGTCGTGGCCGACGAGCGCGAGGGAGGCCTCCGGGCCATCCTCAACTTCGGCCACACCGTGGGCCATGCCATCGAAGCCGTCACCCACTACCGCACCTACCTCCACGGCGAGGCGGTGGCCATCGGCATGGTGGCGGCGGGGGCGATCGCCCTCGAGCTCGGCATGTGGTCCCAGGGCGAGCACGAGCGCCTCGTCACCTGGCTCAAGGCCGCCGGCCTTCCTGTTGGCATCCAGGGCCTCCCCATCCGGGGCCTCGTCGAGGCCATGGGACACGACAAGAAGGTCCAGGACGGTCAACTGCGCTTCGTGCTGCCGGAGGCCATCGGCAAGGTCGTCATCCGCTCGGATGTCCCCATGCCCCTCGTCGAAAGCGTCCTCCGGAATCTCGGCGCCAATTGACGATCCGCAGATTTCACAGCTTGGGGCATCCGTCCCTAATCTGCGTCATCTGCGAAATCTGCGCATCGTGCTTACACAAAGCCCCCCGGGCTGCGCAGCCCGGGGGGCTTGATCGTCAGGGGGGCTACTCGTCAGCACCCTTGGGGGTCCTGCTCCGGCGGCCGATCTGCGAGTAGTAGTCGATGCCGCGCGTCTGCTTCAGGGTCTGTCCGCCCTTGCGCCCGATCGCCGCGAAGTGGGCCTCCCCGTGCTTCTTGTACGTCGACGATCCGCCCTTGCGGCCGATCTGAGCGAAGAACTCGCTGCCCCGCTCGGCCTTGACCGCCAGGCCGCCGCGCCTTCCGGCCTCGACCTGTCGCGGATCGCCCTTCTTCGGGCCCGGTTTCTTGCCAGCCATGGTCAATCCCTCCCTCTCGTCTTCCCCTCGTTCGAGGTACCGGCGCTTGCCGGTTACACCTTATTGACAGCTAGCATAGCCAAAATGTTCCGTCGAATCTGGCGTATTTGGTTGATCGTGGGTTAAGGGGTTATGTCATTTCCGGTCAAACGGCCGCCCTGTGCTGTGCTGCGGGAGGCATGCCAAAGCAAAGGGCCCAGGAGCGACGCTCCTGGGCCCAGACTGTTTACCGGTATACCCGGTAGTCGATCTCCGGGAAGATGTTGTCGAGGTACTCGCACTTGCTCAGCCAGTCCTCGTCCACACTGCCGCCCTTGATCTCGTCATAGAGCTTGTTGAAGCGGTTGATGTGGCTCTTGGTCCGCTTCACGGCGTACTCGACCATGGTGCCCGTCTTCATGATGAAGGCCCAGTCCGAGCTCTGCGCGAGCAGGAGCTCGCGGGCGCACTGGTTGAGGGCCCGCTGAACCACACCGTTGCCGTTGGCGTTGTAGCTGCGGGCCAGCTCCACCATGCGCTCGGCGGCCACGTGCAGGTGGGGATAGACCCAGTCGTTGGTCTCGTTGAGCCAGAATTCGGCGTAGCCCTTGTCGCCCCAGCTGGAGTAGGAGGGCGTCGCGATCTGCTGGGTGGGGTTGTTCTCGAGGTACTCGGCCGGAGTCGTCATCTTGAAGACGTCCTGGTCGTGGACGGACTTGCGGATGAGGTAGTCGATGAACCAGGGGCCCTCGAACCACCAGTGACCGAACAGCTCGGCGTCGTAGGGCGAGATCACGATGGGCGGGCGGCCCATGATGCCGAACAGGTGCTCGACCTGCTTCTCGCGGTTGAACATGAAGTTGCCCGCGTGCTCGGCCGCGCGCTCGCGCGCCCAGTACGGATCGTAGGGCAGCTTCTGATCGGTCTTGCCGGTGATGCGGTAGTACTTGATGCCCGTGTTCTTGCGGGTGCCGTCCGGCTGGACATAGGGCCCGATGTAGTCGAGGTCCAGGTCGTAGCCGATGTCGCGGTAGAACTCGCGGTAGATGGTGTCGCCGGGGTAGCCCTCGATGGAACTCCAAACCTGCTTGGACGACTCCTGGTCGCGGGAGAAGGCCGCCACGCCCGTGTTGGGGCAGTAGATGGGCGCGAAGCCGCCGTAGCGGGGGCGGGGCGTCGCGTTGAGCACGCCGTGGGTGTCGGTGAAGAAGTAGCGGATGCCCGCTTCCTTGAGGTACTGGTCGACACCCGGGTAGTAGCCGCACTCGGGCAGCCAGATGCCACGGGGCTTGCGGCCGAAGTGGCGCTCGTACGAGTTGGCGGCGACCTGGATCTGGGCGCGGACCGCCTGCGGGGTGATCTGCATCAGGGGCAGGAAGCCGTGGGTCGCCCCGCAGGTCACGATCTCGAGCACGCCCATGTCCTGGAACTTCTTGAAGGCGGTGACGAGGTTGCACTTGTAGCGGTCGACGAAGACGTGGCGCGTCCGGCGGAAGTGGTCCAGGTACCACCGGGCCAGGTAGTTGAAGTGACCGTCGAAGCGGGTGCGCTCGACTTCCTTCTCCGCAAGCTCGATGAGCTCGTCGATGTGCTGGACGTAGCGGCTCTGGAGCAAGGGGTCCGCGAGCATCGAGACGAGCGGAGGCGTCATCGTCATGGTCATGCGGAAGTCGATGCCGTCCGCCAACAGTCCGTCGTAGACCTCGATCAGGGGGACGTAGGTCTCGGTGATGGCTTCGTAGAGCCAATCCTCCTCGAGGAAGTAGCTGTACTCGGGGTGGCGCACGAACGGAAGGTGGGCGTGCAGCACCATCGCGAGGTATCCAATGGCCATAGATCTGGTTCCTTTCGCGCCGCCGGGGCTACTGGTCCACCTGCGTGTCGCGCGAGACGGTGATGGTGATCCCGCGCTCCATGTCGCCATCCGCGTTCACGGCGTGGATGGGAATGGGGTGGATCCCGTTGGGCAAAGCAAAGCGCAGCGTGAAGCTGCCGTCGGGCCGCAGCTGGATGGCCTGGCCGCGTACCGTCACCTTGGCGTCCGGCTCGGTGGCGCCGTAGACGATGAGCTCGCAGTCGGCCACGAGCCAGAAGTCCTTGGTCTTGCCCTCGGCTGCCGGCTTGGGGGCGAACTCGGCCGAGGACGGAACGGCCCAGCTGCTCAAGGAAGCCGAGCTCAGCCCGCGCATGCCGCGCATGTCGCCGTACTTGGGGATGTCGGCCGACCAGTAGGGCGTGCCGCGCAGCGACTCCTGGTACATCTGAACGCTGATGTCGTTGGAGGGTCGCTCGGCAGGAACGTTCTCCTGGACGAAGCCGGGAGCCGCGGGAGTGGGCGTCGGGGCCTGGGTCGGCGCGCCGCCGGTCGGGCGGACGGCCTCCTCGAGCGGACGCTCGTAGTCGATGGACATGAAGCGGTCGGCGATGACGTCGGACATCCGCGAGCGGGGCGTGGCGCCCACGTTCGAGGTGACCAGCGGGAGGAAGCGCTTGTCGGCGCGCAGGTAGCCCACCTGGTAGAGATAGGTGCGGCCGTCGGTCGGGACGTTGAAGTACCAGACGCGCTGGCCCTCGAACGGCATGGGGATGTCGAAGCTGTAGTGCGAGTTGGTGCCGTTGAAGATGACGTCCGTGACGTCATGCACCCGCAGCGTCAGGCGTACGCCGCCTTCCTGCTGCGCGCGGGCCACGGACTCCTGCGTCAGATCCCAGTAGCCGTAGACCCAGAAGGGGTCGCGGACCAGGAGGACGGCGCGATCGCGGTTGTAGCCGCCGGGCAGCGCCTGAGGAATCTCCTCGTCGATCAACAGCTCGTGGTTGGTCCAGGTCTTCTTGAGGGGAGGACCCTGGGGCGCTTCCGACTCAGCCGCCGCTTCGGTCTCTTCGACCGCATCGACCGCCTCGACATCGTCGCCGCCGACGGCCTCGACGAGCTCCTTGTCGTCGGCTTCTGCCTCAGCGGGCTCATCGGCCGCCGCGGCAGGCTCATCGGTCGCTGCCGCAGGCACCTTCTTCTCGGCGACGGGCTGGTCCTTGCCGAGCTTGGGCGCGGCCTCGGGCGCCTTGGCCTTTTCGCCTTCCTGAGGATCCGCCGGCACCTCGGTCTTGGCCGGCGCGGCCGACTTCTTGGCCTTCGCGCCCTTGGCCTTCTCGGGGGCCTCTTCGCCCTGGAACACCATGGTGTCGAGACCGAGCGCCGATTCGAGTTCCGCCTTGGTCATCGTGCTGTACCCCTTCAGCCCGCGCTTGCGCGCTAGGGCGGTCAATTCCTTCTTCGTCATATCCAGCCGTTCGCCAGTCACCAGTCTGCTCCTCGTCCCCGAGAAAGGTAGTTACATTGCTTAACAAACGTATATGTAACGGTTAATAATTCGTTCGTCAAGCCGGTTATCGGTAAAAAAAAAGACGGCGGGGCTATGAAAACCCGCCGTTGGATGATCGTTCAAATCTTAACATCGGACTAAGAATGGAGCAAGTTCCGCTCAGAGAAGCGCGCCGCAGCCCCGGAGCCGACTTGCGTCACTCCTTACCAGGTCGTGCGGCTGTAGATGAACGCGATGGTCCGCAAAAACGTCGTCGGAGCCGTCTGGTTGGGCTGCAGGAGGATCTGGATGTCGAGCATGGGGCCGGTATTCGAGGAGGTGGCTCGGTAGAGGAACAGCGACACGGGATCGGATGACGTGGCCCCGCTGAGCAGGTTGTAGGTGGAACCGTAGGGGTTGAAGTTCGCGATCATGCGCCGGGGACCGATCGACTGCGAAGCCCCGCCCGACATGCGTTCCAGGACGAGGTCTTGAGAGGCGCTGTCCGCCGCGTAGAGCCGGTAGGCGATGGGCCCGGCGGCCGTATTGAAGTGGATCGCGTAGCTGGAGGTCGAGATGAAGGAGGTCGCCTGTTCGACGTCTTCCGCCATCCGGTTCATGGCCTCCGCGGTCTCGGCGGGACCCCGCATGCCGTCCGCAGCCAAGAGGAGCCCCTGCAGCAAGGCTCGGCTCGCCGTGAAGAAGGCCGTCATCAGGACAACGGAGAGCGCTATGGCAAGCGCCAGCTCCAGCAAGGTGAAGCCTTTGTTAGAGGCCCGTTCGCGCATCGCCAAATGGCCTAACCTCCAGCTTCCAGAACCGCGTGAAGCCCACCGTCGGATCGAGGACCAGGTCGACGGCGGGATCGGAGGTCTGGGTCATGCGGGCCGTGACATCCTGCACGAGCAGGCCGTAGGAGCGCCCTCCGTAGCCTGGCGTGACCGGGAGGATGTAGCCTTGGGTGGTACCGTTCGAGTAAATGTTGACGGGGCCGACCCGGACCCGGTTGACGGACGTGGTCCGGCCCGTGATGTACCCTTTGGTGTAGGCGCCCAAGAGCCGCATCTGCTGCTCGACCACGGGGCCCACCTGGACGCCGTCCGTAGAGCCGGGGGTCGAGCTTTGGAGCGTGGTCTGGACGAGCTGGGCGATGACGGCCAGGCCCCCCATCATGATGGCTCCGGCAATGGCCACCTCGAGCAGGGTGAAGCCCGCCTTTCCGCCGATCCGCACGGTCACGTGGCCGTCACGTGCGTTCATCGGCTGTACCCCGTGACCGTATACTGCGAACCGCTCGCGATCGTCGCGGTGACCTGCCGCGTGATCGTCTGCCAGTTGGAGCTCGCCGCGGGGCTGCTGACCGTGGCGTTTGCGACGACGCGGTACTGCCCCGGGGTCGTGTTGGGTACGTCCGCCACGAGCTCCGTGATCGTCACCGAGTAGGTGGCGGTCGACGTCACGAAGAAGGAGCCGCCACCAGGCACGGAGTAGGTCGAGACGACCGGGGGAAAGTCGGGATAGCTGGCGGGCCGATTGGGGGGCGACACCTTGTTGGCCGCAGGCAGGGTGTTCCAGTACCAGAGCAGGCTGTTGATGCCGCCTTCAGCCGTGTACTGCGCGAGCATCCCCGCGTAGTTCGAGAGGCGCAAGTCGCTATCCAGGGTCAGTCTCGACTGGATCAGCTTCGCTACCACGACGGCCGTGACGCCCATCGCCAGCACGAGGAGCGCGGCGACCAAGACGATGTTGCCGGCCTCGCGCGCGTCACGAGACGAAGCCTGGCCGGCCGCAGCGTTGGTGGAAGCGGATCGTCTGGTCATCACGAGCACACTATACCCGCCCGGGCGTGCAAACATCCGCCTGGGAGGGGCTAATCGTTGCCGGTGCCCAGGCAGCGAATTACCTCGTCCACGGTGGCCAAGCCCTGGATGACCTTGCGCTTGGCGTCGTCCAAGAGCTTGACCATGCCGTACTTCACGGCCTCGTCCTCGATCACCGTGCCGGGCTCGCCGCGGCTGATGAGGTTCTGGATCGAGCGGGTCATGCGGATGATCTCGTAGACGCCTAGCATGCCCTTGTAGCCCGAGTTGTTGCACACGTCGCACCCGGCCCCGTGCCACAGGCTGTAGTCCTGGTCCATGGGCAGGTTCAGGAACGCCTTCTCCTTGGGGGTGGCGACGTGCGTGGTCTTGCAGGCGCTGCAGATGCGGCGGATGAGGCGCTGCGCGATGATGCCCGAGACCGTGCCGCCCACCACGTAGGGCGGGATGCCCATCTCGATCATGCGCGTGACGGTGCTGACGGCGTCGTTGGTGTGGAGGGTCGAGAGCACCAGGTGGCCCGTCATGGCGGCGCTGGTGGCCGTCTCGAGCGTCTCCAGGTCGCGGATCTCACCCACCATGATGACGTCCGGGTCCTGGCGCAGCACCGTGCGCAGGGCGCTCGAGAACGTGAGGTCGATCTTGGCGTTGACCTGGATCTGCGCGATGCCCTGCACCGGGTACTCGACCGGGTCCTCGATGGTGATGATGCTGTCCGAGACGCTGTCGAACTGCTGCAGCATCGCGTAGAGCGTGGTCGTCTTGCCGCTGCCCGTGGGCCCGGTGACGAGGATGATGCCCGTGGGGTTGAGGAGGATCTGGTCGATGAGCTGCTTGTCGTGCTCCGAGAAGCCGAGCTTGTCCATGCCGAGCACGATGGAGCGCGATCGCAACAGACGCAAGGAGATGCGCTCACCCCAGTGGACGGCGATGCACGAGCAGCGGAAGTCGATCTTCTCGCCGTTGACCGTGACCGAGAAGCGGCCGTCCTGCGGGCGGCGCTTCTCCGTGATGTTCATGCCCGCCATGACCTTGATACGGGTGATGACGGCGGCCTCGATGGCCCGGGGCAGCTGCAGGACGGTCTGCAAGACGCCGTCGCAGCGCATGCGGATGGACAGGCCCGCCTCGCCCGGATCCAGCGCGATGTCGGCCGCGCCGCGCTCGGCCGCGTCCGTCAGGATGGAGTTCACGAGCTCGACGATGGGAGCATCGGCATCCGCGGCCCCTCCGATCTCGTGGACCTGCTGGCGCCGGGTGTCCTCCCGGTTGCCGCTGCGCTGGACGGCGCGCTCGATGGTGTCGTCCACCCGGCGGGTGGGGCCCGAGTAGAACTTGGCCAGAGCCGGGTTCACGTCCTCCTCGCGGAAGCCGATGGGAACCACGATGTAGCCGGTCAAGAGGGACAGGTGGTCGAGCAGCTTGGTGTCGTCCGCGCGGCGGGTCGCGATGACCAGGCGTCGGCCGACCTTCATGAGCGGCACGATGATGTTCTGCTTGGCGAACGCCTCGGGCACCAGGGCGATCGTCTCGGGCTCGATGGGGAATTCCGCGAGCGACGTCTTGGTCGCGAGCGCCTCTTGCAGCGTGAGGATCTCGGATAGCTCGCGCTCGCTCAAGAAGCCCTTCTGGATCAGGATCTGACCGATGCGCTGGCCGGTTTCCTGCTGGGTCGCGAGTGCTTCGGATAGCTGAAACGGCGAGATCAGGCCGAGGCCGCACAGCCACTCGCCGATCATCTTGCGCTTGAGACCAGAGCCCCCCGTCGTGGTTGGCTGATCCATCACTCTCTCCTTACCACCTGGCGATTAGGGGCCCTGAACGGTGGGCACGCGCGGGATGTCCGGGACCGGAACCGGCCGCGGAGTCGTTTGGCTGGCGGGAGAGGGCTGCGATTGCAGGTTGGGTGCGTTGAACGCCGGCATAGACTCCGTCTGAAGGCCAATACGGTGCAGGGTGCCCTGGAAGCGGATCAGGACGAAGTCCCGGCCGATGGCCGCCACCTGGGCGCCACCGGTCAACAGGGAGCCCGGTCGAACACGCATCCGTTCGTTTCCGTATTGTAGCAAAGCCGTGGCCGGTCCGTCATTAGAGAGCAACACGGCGAGTACGGCAGCCTGGGGCAGCGGCGTGACGGCCGTCCGGACCGGGGTGATCGGCTTGGCCAGCGGGAGCGGCGCCTGGAGTGCGGCACCGAGCGGCAGGAAGGGCTCGGCGCGTCCGAGGTTGACGCCCTTGTCGACGCTGAAGGTGTAGGCCCTCAGAGCCTGGCCGGGCTTGGGCGTCGGCTTTGCGGCCGGAGCGGCCACGGCCGCGGGGTCGAGCCACTCCACCAGGGCCGTCAACCACGAGCCGGCCGAGACCTCGGTCGAGGGGCTCGCGGGCGCTGCCGGAGGAGCCGCCAACGAGTCCGAGGCGACGCCATGGAAGCCGAAGGGCAAGGACGAGGAGGCGGCCGCCAAAGAAGCGGAGGCCATCTCGGCGAACTGGTCGAACTGCTGGGTGCTGACCAGGAAGTTGAAGCCGAAGCCGATCTCGAAGAACACCCGGGCGCGGCTGCCGTCGTTGCCGATGTACTGGATGTCGTAGTAGTCGATGTCCAGAGCGGGTGGCAGGTTCTTGAAGGCACTGAAGGCCGTCTGGACGTCCTGATAGCGACCCTGGGCCCGAATCATGTACCGTCGGTGCAGCACGCCGCCGTTGGGCTGCTGGTTGATGGTGATGCGGTCCTGGTCGATGGGGCCGGGGTTGAGCGACTCGATGGTGATGGAGTTGCGCTGCAGGATCTCGGAAAGCGCGATCAGGCCCAGGTTCGAGCGGTTGGCGAGCGCGGCGTCGAAGGACTGCTCGGCGCGCAGGTCGAACAGCTTGAGGCGCTCGATCTCGTCCGAGACCACCGTGAGGCGCGACTTCTTGTCGGCGAGCTGGGACTGGTAGCTGTCGCGCTCGCGCATGACGCCCTCGAGCATCGTGCGCAGCCGGTTGGCCTCCTCGTCCACCGGACGGACGGCGATGAGGTAGTAGCTCAACATGGCGACGACCACGAGGCCCAGGCCTCCGGCGAGCAGGACTTTCGGATCGACCCGATCCATCATGGCAGCAGCTCCGTTTTCTGTTTTCGGCCCAGGTTGGCCTGGAGCTCGAAGGCGTAGGAGGAGCCTTGCTTCTCGAGCCGCAGGATGCGGACCTGGGTAACGGTATCCACGGCGCCGAGTTGGTCTGCGAAGTAGAGGCAAGAGGTCTGGCTGAGAGCAGCGCCCTGGAGGCGCATCTCCTGGCCGGAGATGTAGTAGATGCGGCTGACCCAGGCGTCCTCCGGCACGATGTTGCGCATGCGCGACACCATGTCAGCGGCGAACTTGGTCTCCGTATGGTGCGGGATCCACTGGTGCAGGACCTCCTGTTCGGGAGGCGTCTGGTCGACCTGCTGACGCAGGCCGTCGCGCTCGGCCTCGGCGGAGGCGAGCTTCATCTTGAGCGAGCCCACGGACTCCTTGGTGCGCCCCGACATCACGAAGCCGGCGCCGGCCATCACGGACACGACCAACAGGCCGGCCAAGGCGGGCACGGCGGCGCTGCGCGCCAGGTCCTTGAGGCCGTCGGCCGAAAAGGAGATGGTTGGCAGCTCGAAGGTGCTGCCCTTGCCCTGCATGAGGTTGAAGGACGGGAAGGAGTCCGACCGCTTCCACAGGGCGGCGCCCAGGGCCACGCACGAGGGCAACTCGACGGAGGGATCCACGTCCGCGGGCTCGGCGATGCGGATGGGCAGCTTGATGTGGGCCTCGGCGTGGGCCGCCAGGTCGCGGGCGTCCTCGATCCGCTGGGCCCCGATGATGAGCTGCGGGCTGGAGTTGGGGTTGCTGCCCGCGACCGAGCGCACGGCATCGGGCAGGTAGTTGAGGGCCACGAGCTCCATGGAGATGTTGTCGCGCTCGGGCAGCACCAGCTCGCGGACGGCCGTGAGGCGGTTTTCGAGCCACGAGGTGACGATCAGGCGCTGCGGCAAGAGCATGACGCCGATCCACTGGTACTCTTCGGGCGGGTGGTAGTAGGCCATGCCGCGTTGACCGGCGAGTTGCACCAGGTCGATGCCCACCATCTTGAGGCCCGCGGCCTTGAGGGCTTGATCGAACGGCTGGACCAGGGTCTCGGCGGCCGCGCCGTAGCACACCCAGATGAAGTCGCCGTCCTCGCTGGCGACGAAGTAGTCGACGAGCGGCGTGTCGTTGCGGAAGAGCGCGAACTGCTCGGCCTCGGAGAGGATGGCGTGATGAAGCTGCGTGAGGGGCAGGTGCGGCAGGCGGACCAGGCGCACGATGGCCTGGCGCGAGTTCAGGATGAGGACGACCTTCTTCTCGCGAAGGCCAAGGGCTTTCCAGGCCTCCTTGAGCACGGCGGACAGCTCGGCGACGTCCGCGACCGTGCCGTCCTCCGTCAGGATCTCCGGAGGGAGGGGGTAGGTGTAAGTTTCTTCGATCGAACCGTCGCCGTTGGCGGGCAGGACCGCTTCGATTCGGTCGCCGGCGATGTACAGGCCGACAAACGAGGTTGGCGTCTTCACCAGGCTTCTGCTCTCCTCAACCCTAACTCACAAGGCTTTTATAACTCAGTAACCCCTACGAAACAGTGTGCTGTGCACAATCCCGACTACCAGAGCAGCGGACTGTCGCCCGGAAAGTTGGCGGGATTCAAGTTGGCGCGGATGGTTCCGGTCGTGGCGTCGTAGATCCAGCCTCCGTAGGAGGTCGTCGGAAGCGCCGTCACGACCGCCATGCCGCTCACGGGCTCGCTAATCGAGGCCACGCCCGACACCAGGCGCTGGCCGCCACCGGCGTCGTTGGCACTGAGGCTCGCCGCGGGCGGATAGACGCCGTATCGGTAGCGCGAGGCCGCAAGGCCGGTGCGGATCGTCGCGAGCATCATCTTGCTCTGCTGGATGCGTGCCTCGGCGTTGTGCTGCTTAACCATCCAGAAGCTCGCCGAGAGGATGGCGAGGCCGATGGCGATCGCCAGCGACAGCTCAATGAGTGAGAAGCCGGCCTCACGCGACTTATTGAACGCCATGGCTTCCCCCCTTCATGAGGCCCATGAGCGGCATGTAGAGACTGCCGACCACGAACATGACCACGCCCGCGATGACAAAGGTCAAGATGGGCTCGAGCGCCGAGGTGAGCGCCTTGATGGTGGCCTCGACCTCCTGATCGACGTACTTGGCGCCCTTCTCGAGCAGCTCGTCGATGGCCCCCGACTCCTCGCCCGCGACCAGCAGGTAGTTGACCATCGGCGGGAAGAGGCCCGTGCCCTCGAACAAGGAAGAGAGACGCGACCCCTGGGAGATGCCGACGCGGATGCTCTCGAGCTTGAGCGAGGTGTAGGCGTTGCGGATCGACTGCTGCGTGAGCTCGATGGCGTTCAGGATCGTGATGCCGCAGTTCAGGAACAGCGCCAGGTTGTGCAAGATGCGCGACACGGTGATCCGGTGCATCAGCTTGCCGACGATGGGAATCTTGTACTCCCAGAGATCGTAGAACTGGCGGCCGAACTTGGTGGACATGAAGCCCTTGATGGCGCCCCAGATGCCGAGCGGGACGAGCGGCACGAGGAACCACTGGTGCGTGATGAACCAGCTCAGGCCGAGCAGGGCCTGGGTGGTCCAGGGCAGCTTGACGTCGAAGGACTCGAACAGCTGCAGGAAGGTCGGGACGACGAAGATCATCAACCCGATGACGATCAAGATGATGAGGCAGATCATGACCACCGGGTAGGTCATGGCGCCGCGGATCTTGCCGGCGAGCTCCATCTGCTTCTCCAGGTGGTGGACCAGGCGCTGCAGGGTTTGCTCGATGTTGCCGCTGACCTCGCCGACCGAGATGAGCTCCATGAAGATGGGGGGCAGCTCGTTCTCGAACAGGCGGTAGGACTCCGACAGGGAGGCGCCTTCCATCACCTGCATCTTGACCACCTCATGGATGACCTTGAGGCGCTGGTTGGTGATGAGGCCGGACAGGATGTCCATGGATTGGCTGAAGGAGAGCCCCGCCTCGGTCATGGTGCAGAGCTGCGACGCGTAGAAGAGCATGTCCTTGAGGCCGATCTTCCGTCGCATGAGCTTCTGGAGTCTGGCCGACAAGCCGCTCTGGGTGGGCTTGGTCTCGGCGAGAGCCTTCTCGCGCAGGCTCTGGACGGTCTCGACCTTGCCCGCCATGGCCAGATCGTGCCACAGGCGCTTGGGCTCGACCTTGGAGGGCACGAGCCCGCGATCGCGCAGTTGCTGGCGCGCTTCGCGCTCGCTGCTCGCGATGATCTCGCCCCGGACGTTGTCGCCGCCGCTGGTGGGGATGGCGACGTAGAAGAAGGTCTGCTTCTTGTCGCGGCTTCCCCCCTCGCCCTCGACTTCCTCGGCGTTCTTCCGGCTGCGCTTGATCTCGAGCGGGATCATGCCTTGCTCGCGCAGGATCGAGCGGACCATCCGCTCATTCTCAGCGGGAATGGTCGCCTTGCGAATGGAGTCGCCGGCTTGTGCCACGTATTCGTAAAAGGTTTGTTCGGCCACGCGCGTTCCTCGCTGTCGGGCCCGAAAGGCCCAGGCGGACTTTATTTACCCACGCTCAATAGTTTTCTACCCGCATGCCCGGCGCATGTTTTGGCGTCACGGGCGCTTGGTATAGTGGAAGGAGCAGGCTTCCCTAGGAGAGGTGGACGGTTTGAAGCGCAAGACCCCCGAATCGGGATTCACGTTGCTGGAGATCGGATTGGCCCTGTCGATCGCCCTGCTGGCCTCGGCCGCGGTCATCGTGCTGTACGGCCAGGTCAAGGAGAGCTCCGGGGACGCCGCCATGCGCGAGAAGATCGGCAGCCTCCAGGCCGTCGTCGAGTCCCTCTACACCGCCCAGGGCTCCTGTCCGCCCATCGCGACGGTCAAGGACGCCTGGGTCGCCAAGCGCCCGGACGCCCTCAAATCCCCCTGGGGCGGCGACATCTACGACACGTCGGTCGGCACCCGGGCGGGCATCGCCGGGGGCGACCTGGACGCGGGCGGCGATCCGGGAGCCGTGGAGAGCAGCATCGGCGTGGGGGCCCTCTACTACCGCCGAGTCGTCAACCCGGGAACGACGATCGCCAACTCCGCCTCCTCGGCCATGATGTTCGACGTCACCCAGGGGGCGACGGTCAGCATCACGGGCTACGGGCTCGCGGGGCTGAAGCACAAGGGATGGCGACACTTCATGGTGACCAGTGGGCGCTAGGAGGCACATCGTGCGCACGAAATCCTCGCCGGGCTTCACGTTGGTGGAGGCCATCCTCGTGATCACCATCGGCTCGATCCTGCTCGCCTCGAGCACGGTCCTTTACCGCCAGTATCGCCAGTCGGTGGGAGACACGGCCGGGTTGCAGCGGGTGGTGGCCCTCCAGGCGGCCGTCGAGTCCGTCTATGCCGTGTCCAACTCCAACAGCTATCCGTCCCTCGCGGACATCCAGGGGGCCTGGGTCGCCAAGCGCCCGTCGGACTTCAACGTGAGTCCATGGGGCGGTATGGCCGCCGGCACCTGGGGGGGCGTGCCGGGCATCGCCACCGACGGCGCGGCCGTCCTGGGCGGAAGCTCCAACTCGGGCAACGCCGACAACACGGTGCCCGATGCCAACCTGGGCGACAGCGGCCTGCTCTATTACTGGACCGCACCGGCCTCCGGCGGGGTGGTCGGAGCCCCCGACGCAGCGGGCGGCAACACGACGGCCACCTACTTCCGCAACTACCTGGTGACGATCGTGCCGAACAACGCCCAGCTGAACGCCAATGGGCGCCCCTCCTACGTCTTCGTGCGAGGCAGCAATCCGATCGCCAGTACCGAGGGCGAGAGCCTGGAAGGCGTGGTGGGCGATTCCTCGGCGAAGCCCGGCCAGAAACTCTACTGATTTCGAGCGCCCGCAGCCCGCAAATGTCGGCCAGGCCCCGGTTATGGCCGGCTAGCAGCCGGGTACAAGCTCCGTGCACTACTCACAGCCATCTCGTTGCACAGGCCCTACAATCGCAATCGAGACGCTGGAGGGAGGATCGCTAAGTGAGAAAGATGCGGGTGCTGCTGTCGCTGGCCCTGGCCGGCATGTTGGTCGGCAGCCCAAGCCAGGCGGCGGATAGCCTTTCATTCCAGGCAGCTCGGGTGTCCGTGCCCGGTGGCCTGACGAAGATGACCTTCCGGCTGCGCGGGACGCCCCTGCGCGAGGCCCTTCAGCTCATTGCCGAGTCGGGCAACCTGAACCTGATCCTCGACGAGTCGGTCGACGGGAGCGTGTCGCTGGACTTCTTTCAGACGCCCCTCAACCAGATCCTCGAGACCATGCTGCACTCGAACGGCTATCGCCTGCAGGCCTACGGCAAGAGCTACGTGGTCTACCGCAGTGGCCAGTACGGCCAGCCGGTCATGCGCTTCGTGCCTTTGAAGTTCGTGAGCGCCCACACCCTCGTGCCCACCCTCTACGATCTGCTCGATCTCAAGCCGCCCGGTAGCCAGACGGCCGTTGCGAGCGGTTCGCTCGTGGCCTCGGCTTCGGCGGATACCGCCCAGACGGCCATCCGCGAGCTCTTTAGCTTGGCCATCAAGACGGACCCGCGCTCCAACCGGATCGTCCTGACGGGGCCCGAGGACAAGGTCAACCAGGCCGAGGAGCTGGTGCGACGACTGGACGTGCTCACGCCGAGCCGCGTCTTCGCCCTCAACTACGTCTCGGCCAAGGAGGCCGTGGACGTCCTGCGGGCCACCTTCTTCGAGTCGAGCGAGGGCCAGAAGGCCCTCATGTCCATCGACAAGGAAGTGCCTGATTTTGCCGCGACTGCCCCGGGCTCGCGGGTCAGCAATCGCAAGGAGAAGATCGACATCTCGCAGGAGACGCCGCGCTTCGTGCCAATGCCCAACCAGAACGCGCTTCTGGTTATGGGATCCAACAGCGAGCTCCAGCTCGTCGACCAGGTGCTGCGCACCATCGACAAGCGGCGCCAGCAGGTGATCATCCGGGCGCAGATCGTGGAGATGTCGGTCGGCGACTCGCGCGACCTGGGCCTCGCCTATCAGGCCGGCACGCGGCAGTTCGACCTCAACACGGGCCGGGCCGACGGGACGCTGACGTTCGACACGTTGAGCAACGTCGGCTTGAACCTGCAGGTCAAGCTCAACGCCCTGGTGACCGCCAACCGCGCCAAGCTGCTCGCCAGCCCGCAGCTCCTGGCCATGGACGGCCGCACCTCGATCATCAAGATCACCGATCAGATCATCGGCAGGACCGAGACGACCATCAGCCAGAGCACCAGCGGCCAGATCATCCGGACCACCGTCACCCCCGACGAGGCCGGCATCACGCTGGAGCTGACGCCGCGCATCGACTCGCGGGGCGGCGTGACCATGAACGTGCACCCGGTCGTGTCGGTGGCCCAGGCTCCGACTCGGGCGCCCAACGGCGACATCCTGGCGACGCTCAAGAGCACCCGCGAGTACCAGGCCCAGGAGATCTACGTCCGGGACGGCAACACCATCGTCATCGGTGGCCTGATCCAGGATCGCAAGATTCAGGGCGTCACCAAGCTGCCCTTGCTGGGCGACCTCCCGTTCCTGGGAGGCCTGTTCCAGACCCGTAACGACACGACGACCCAGACCGAAGTGCAGATCTTTCTGACCCCGGAGGTAATCAAGGATGCGGATGCCAACCCTCGTGCGTAGCTGGATGGTCGCCGCCATGGCCGCCTTCTCCATGGGGACCGTCGGGTGCTCGGCTGACTATTGGACCCAGGCCATAAGCGTCAGCACCGTTCGGGCCGATGTTGCCGAGCGTGGCGAGATCAAGTGGCAGGTGACTAGGGACGAGCTCGGCGATATCACCGAGGCCAAGTCGACGCTCACGGATCCCTCGATCACCTTGACGCTCGATGCCAACTCGTCGCCCGTCACCTACACCACTGCACAGGCGGACTTCTTCTACACCGAGGGCACCACCAACGACGCCGGCAAGCTGGCGACGAACCCCATGGATATTTCGACTCAGTACTTCCCGTTCGCGACGCTGCTGAAGCCTCCTGGTCGCTCCACCGAGCCCACGGTTCAAACCATCAAGCTCTCGGGCCTCATCCCGGCGGCCCTGGTCAACCGCACCAACCAGACGGAAGACGGCTTCGAGCAGTTGACGGCGGTGGTGGCGACCGTCAAGCTGACGGGGACCAACGGCTTCGGGGCTCGGATCACGACCACCGTCAGCGTGCCGATCACCATCAGCTATCAGTAGGACATGAACGCCAAGCTACTCGCGATCGCCCGACTCTCCTTCCAGGCCGCTCTGAACGAGAAGCTCCTGCACCTATCGGCCGTCTTCGCCGTGCTCATGATGGTGCTCTCGATCGCCCTGAGCGAGCTGGGGCCGCGGGCCAACGCCAAGATCATC
>JAKFBU010000062.1:0-42081 GCA_036676985.1 Candidatus Sericytochromatia bacterium | reverse complement strand
AGGGGCGGCGGCGCGGGCGGGGTCGGAGCCGCGGGCGCTTCGGGCTTGGGGGCCTCGGCGGCGGGCACTTCGGGCTTGGGGGCCTCGGCGGCGGGCTCCGCGGGCTTGGGGGGCTCGGCCACGGTCACCGCGGGCTTGGGGGCCGGGGGGGCCGCCGGCGTGGGCGGGGGCGCGGGCCGGTGGATCGCGACCTTGGGCTTGGCGGGGGTGGCGGGCTTCTCGGGGCCCTGGACCTTCTCGGTGGCGGCCTTCACCATCGCCGGGGTCACGGCGTTGAAGTTGTTCTTGATCTCGTTGAAGCCGAGCTCGTGCAGCAGCGAGAGCATGTCCTTAGGCTGGACGTTTAGCTGCTTGGCCAGTTCGTGTACCCGCATGTCGTTTACTTCCTCCAATCCGCCGGAAAGTCCCGGTCGGGCCGCTCCGGTCAGGAGTGCTCCTGACCCAGAGCGGCGATGTTTCTAGCCAGCTCCGCTGGTACGCTGCACCGTAAGGCGCGGTCGAGATGGCGCCGCCGGAGCGCCTCGTCGACGCACGCGGCCCGGCGATGGACGTAAGCCCCGCGCCCGGCCGCCTTGCCGCGCAGATCGAGAATGACGGTCCCGTCGGGAGTCCTCACCACCCGGATCAATTCTAACTTTGATCCTAACTGGCGACAACTCACGCAGCGACGAAGCGGCTCGGCAGCCATGGCCGTTTAGGCGCGCTCGGCCTCTTCGGAGGCCGTCGTCTCCTCGGTTTCCGCGGTCTCGGGTGCCGGAGCCGCGGGCTCCTGCTCCTCGACCGTCTCGGTCGCCTGGACCTCGGTCTCCACGACCTCGGTCGGCTCGATGTACTCGCCCTCCTCGCCGTAGGGGGCTTCCTTGAGCTCGATCTCGCCCATGGCGCTCTCCAGGGCGGCGGCGTTGAGCTCGCGCTGCTGGGTCTCGCTCTTGATGTCGATCTTGTAGCCGGTCAGACGGGCGGCGAGCCGCACGTTCTGGCCCTCGCGGCCGATGGCCAGGCTGAGCATGGCGTCCGGCACCACCACCTTGGCCGTGCGCTCCAGGGAGAAGACCTGGACGGACATGACCTTGGCGGGCGAGAGGGCATTGGCGATGAAGGTCGTGGGATCCTCGCTCCAGCGAATGATGTCGATCTTCTCGTTGCGCAGCTCGTTGACGATGCCCTGGATGCGGCCGCCGCGGGCGCCGACGCAGGCGCCGACCGGGTCGACCGAGGCGTCGCGGCTGCGCACGGCGATCTTGGTGCGGTGGCCGGCCTCGCGGGCGATTGCCTCGATGGCCACCGTGCCGTCCATGATCTCGGGGATCTCGAGCTCGAACAGCTCACGGACCAGGCCCGCGTGGGCACGGCTGACGAGCAGCTGCATGCCGCGGGTGGTCTCGCGGACCTCGCACAGGAAGACCTTGATGCGGTCGCCGGGGCGGTAGCTCTCGCCGGGCACCTGCTCGGAGCCGGGCACGATGCCCTCGACCTTGCCGAAGTTGACGATGATGTTGCGGCCCTCGACGCGCTGCACCGTGCCGATGATGGTCTCGCCTTCCTTGCCCTTGAACTGGTCGAGGACGACCTTGCGCTCGGCCTCGCGCAGGCGCTGGTTGAGCACCTGCTTCATCATCTGGGCGGCCAGACGACCCAGCTCGCTGGGGTCGGGCGTGACGTCGATCTCGAGCACCTGGCCGACCTCGGCCTCGTCCAGCATTTCCTTGGCCTCGGAGAGGGGGAGCTGGGTGTCGGGGTCCTCGACCAGCTCGACCACCTCGCGCAAATCGAGGATGTGGAATTCGCCGGTGTCGAGGTCGAGCCGGGCGATGGTGTTGGGGCGCGGGTTGGCGGTCTTCTTGTAGGCCGAAAGCATGCCGGCCTCGAGCGCCTCCTGGAGCACCTCGGTGCTCACGCCGCGCTCGCGCTGCATCTGCTTGAAGAGTTCCTTGTCAATCTTCATCTGGTTCTACCCTCTGTCTTGCGTTCGATCGCCGGCGACGCCTAGTCGATCGTCAAACGAACCAAGGAAACCTGGTCGGCGGGGAACGCCATGTCCCCCTTGGGGCCCTTGATGCGGATCTCGCCGTCCATCTGGCCGATGAGCTCGCCCGTCCACTCCTTCTTGCCGTTGACCGGAGCGTAGGTCTTGATCAGCACGCGCTTGCCGACGAACCGCTGGAAGTCCCGCTCGGAGCGCAAGGGACGCTCGGCTCCAGGGCTGGAGACCTCCAGGTTGTAGGCGCCGGCGATGAGGTCCCGCTGGTCGAGGACCTCGTCGAGCTTGCGACTCATCGCCTCGCACTCGGCATGCGAGATGCCCGCCTCGGAGTCGATGGTGACCCGCAGGATCATGGTCCCGCCCTCCTTGACGTACTCGACGTCGAAGAGCTCGAGGCCCAGCTCGTCCGCGATGGGTCGGGCCAGCTCGGTCACTTGATCGGCAATGCGTGACATGGGACCCCCCTTAGAGACAAGAGAGCGGGCCAAGGCCCACTCTCCAAAACTGGCGTATTGGAATTCCGGCCATCGGCCGCGGCTAGCGTCCACTATACCACACTTTGTAAAGCTCCGGGTAACCCCGCGTAAACGAACAGGGGGCGTGGGGAGCAACCGTGCGGCCGTCAGTCAGGCGGGACGCGGATTCTACTTCGTATAGACCTCGGGCTTGAGGACGCCGATGAAGGGGAGGTTCCGGAACTTCTGGTTGTAGTCGAGGCCGTAGCCGACCACGAACTTGTCCTCGATGGTGAAGCCCGTGTACTTGACGGGCACGTCGACGAGCCGGCGGGCGGGCTTGTCCAGCAAGGAGCAGATCTCGAGGGAGGCCGGGCGGCGCTCCAACAGGAGGCGCACCAGGTAGCTCAGCGTGAGGCCGGTGTCGATGATGTCCTCGATGATGAGGATGTGGCGGCCGGTCACCGTCTCGTCCAGGTCCTTGAGGATGCGCACGACGCCCGACGAGCGGGTCGAGGCTCCGTAGCTCGAGACGGCCATGAAGTCGAGGTCGCAGGGGATCTTGATCTCGCGGAACAGGTCGCCGAGGAAGAGGGCGACGCCCTTGAGGACGCCGATGACCAAGAGGTCCTTGCCGGCGTAGTCCTCGGAGAGGGTCTGGCCGAGCTCGGCGCATCGCTGGGCGATCTGCTCGGCGGAGATGAGGGTGTGGTCGATGCTGTCGAGAAGGCTCGGAACGCTGGTGCTCACGCGGGAAGGCTCCTTGGCGGACGGGAGGAGGTACGGAAGGCGGCGGGTCGGTTGTGCCCAGAGGGCGGCCCGCGGGTTGGTCAGATGGTAGCAAAGCGGCTAGCCGGTGTCCACCGGAGCGGGCTACCGTGAAGATTTGCAAAAGAGGACATGACCTGGAAAAGGTACTGCTTGTTCGGTGTATAATGCCTCGGGCCCCGGCGCTGGCAGGCCAAGGCCCTCCAGGGGTATGCCAGGATCCTAAAAGGAGCGGTCCCAACGTGGTAAAGAAACTTATTCCTTTGGCCCTCATCGGGCTGCTGGGCGGTTGTGCGGCCTACCAGGAGGCGCTCAGCCTCCAGGACAGCCTCCAGACCTTCTTGGTCCGCTCGATCACGATGAAGGTCGGCCTCACCGAGCAGTGCAAGGTGGCCCTCATCTGGGGCGGCACCAGCGCGCTGACGAGCATGACCAAGGGCGGTGCCGAGCTCAACAGCATCGACAAGTCGAAGAACTTCGGCGAGGACTCGGTGACGCCGGACGGCAGCACCTACACCTACACGGCGACCTTCGCCAACCAGAAGTCCATCGCGCGCCCCATCCAGCCCTACACGGTGGGCGATGCGGGCACGACCCAGGCCATCTCCCCGGATGCCCTGCCGTTTGCGACCGTTCCCCGCACGGGCCTCAAGTTCCGCTGGAAGATGGCGGACGGTGCGGCCCCCAACGGCTTCATGGTGACGGTCACGGACACGGCCGCGCCCACCGTGCCCCTCTACAACGCCTTCCTGGAGGCCGCCTCGCACTCGGTCAGCGCGACGGACTACGAGGTCGCGTATGGCACGCCCTCGGACATGGCGGCCATGACCAAGGAAATCACGGACCTCATGAAGGGCATGGACCCCAAGTTCGCCAAGACGGACTCGGGCGTCTCGAGCGACCAGCTGGACCCCAGCAAGACCTACGCCTGGATCGTCTCGCCGCTCAAGATCGACGAGAAGGCCATCCGCTTCGCCATCGGCGTCTCGGACGGCTCCGGTTTCCAGGTGACGCAGTAGCCGCGTGTTGAGAGGAACAGAATCCGTGAAAAAGACCTTCCGGGCGATCGCCCTGATCGCCGCGACCCTTCCCCTGGCGGCCGCGCCTGCCCTGGCTGCCGAGCCTCTCGACCCGCGCGCCCTGTCCCTGGGCGGCCACTACACGGCCTACCCCAACGCGGACGTCAACGGCACGCTGAGCAACCCGGCCCTGCTGCACCAGCAGCGCGGCTTCCTGTACATCGGCCCGAACCTCGGCCTGTCGCTCGGCAACAACGCCGTGGGCGCCAACGACGTCCCGGCCCTGCTTGGCTACGGCCAGTACATGGCGAGCTACTTCCAGTATTCGCAGGAGGTTGCGGACGCCTCCAAGCGCGCCTCGGCCAAGGCCCCCGACCAGGTGGCCACCCCTGACGCCGTCAAGACCCTCACCAACGACGGCCTGACCTTGGGCCTCGGCCTGCGCACGGGCCTCCTGGGCCTCAAGATCCCCGTGCCCTCGCTCCTGGGCGTGACCATGCCCGTGGATCCCCCCAAGCCCAAGCCGATCGCCAAGATCGAGGCCAAGAAGCCCGAGGGCTCGCAGATTCGCACCAGCGTGGCCCCTGCGGCCACCGGTAGCGTCGTTGCGGCCGCGCCCGCTGCGACCGAGAGCGTCGCGGCCACCGGGAGCGCGGCCATCGCCACGAGCCAGAGCAAGCTCGATCAGCCCGTCAAGTCCGTCATCAAGCGCGAAGAGCCCGCTCCGCAGCGCGGCGGCCTGGCGTGGGGCGCCCTGGGCGTCCGCGCCTGGGGGGATGGCCGCCTGGACCTCACGGTGGCCTCGCCGGTCATCATGAAGACCGTCACCAACTTCCCGACCCTTGACCAGCGCCTCACGCAGAACATCAAGGACCTCAAGGACGCGATGGGCAAGAACGACATCAGCCCCGCGGAGATCGGCCAGAAGGTCATGGCGGTGCGCGACACCATCACGAGCAAGGACGGCTTCGGCGTCTTCATGAAGGACGGCGCGTCCGACACCGGCGCCCGCACCTTCACGGTCGCCGAGACCAACCGCGCCTACGGCACGGGGGCCGTGACGCTGTCGCAGCCCATCCCCTTCCCCGCCCTGCCCGGCTTCCCCAAGGCTCGCGCCTCGGTCGGCGGCGCCTTCAAGGTGTTCGGCGGCCCCGGCTCCATCCAGGCTCCCATCGAGACGGCGGCGGGCTCCCAGCCCCTGAGCCTCGGCGCTCCGGGCACCCTCACCGCCGAGGCCTCCATCAACCTCAGCGAGCCGCTCGAGACCCTGACCACCGCCCTCGACGAGTTCTCCAAGGACTACTCGAAGGCCGCCGACATGCAGAAGAAGCTGGAGAGCTTCGGTAGCCTCGACTACAACAAGGCCCTCGGCATGACCCTCAAGAGCCGCGCGGCGAGCTCCATCGGCACCGGCGTCGACGTCGGCGCGGTGGTGGACTTCGACGACGCGCTCTCCCTGGGCGCTTCGGTCTACAACGCGGCCGTCTTCTGGCCCGGCACCCAGACGAACTTCAAGACGTCCTTCGACGGCAGCAAGTTCTCCTTCACGCCGGACGGCACGACCAACATCAACTTCACGGACACCGAGCCCACCGTGTTCGCCCTGGGTGCGACCTACCGTCTGCCCCTCGGCTTCAACCTGATGGGTGATGTCCAGCAATCGCTGGAGGTCAACCCGGCGACCCAGCAGAGCTACGGTCCCAGCCTCCAGGCGGGTCTGGAGTGGAACATCCTCAACTTCCTCTACGCCCGCGCGGGTGCCCGCTTCGGCGGCAAGGATCCCGTGTACGGCGCGGGTCTGGGGATGAACCTGTTCCTGACCAAGCTGGACCTGGCCGCCGGTACGGACCCCGACTTCAAGTCGATCAACCTGGCCGTTTCGACCGGTATCGGCTTCTAAGCCCCCAGGTGCGCCGGGTCTCCCCGGCGCACCGCCTTGGTGCCCCATGCGGTTCTTCCGTCGCGCCCCCGCCCGCGGGGGCGAGCAACACCAGCCACTCGAAGCCCCCCGCGCGAGCGCGGGGGGCTTTGCCGCTGGCGAGGACCGCGAGGTGACGGTGCTCTTCGCCGACCTCGAGGGCTTCACGACCATGACCGAGCAGCTGCCGGCCGCCGAGGTCGTCGCGCTCCTGAACGCGTACTTCACGGTCATGACCGCTGTTGTGGAGCGCTTCGGCGGCACGGTTGATAAGTTTATCGGTGATGCTATGCTGGTGGTCTGGACCGGGCCCAGTCCTCAGGCGTGCGCCGAGCTCGCCGTACGCGCGGCGCTTGGCATACAGGCGGAGGTGGCCGCCCTGCAGGAGCGCTTGCTCGCAGAGGGACGGCGGCCCGCCAAGGTCCGGATCGGCATTTCCTCGGGGCGGGCGATTCTCGGCGAGATCGGAGGGGCGCACCGCCGCGAGACGACCGTGATTGGGGATGCAGTGAATACGGCGGCGCGCCTCGAAGCCCTGAACAAGGAGTTCCACACCGACTCGATCCTCTCGGGCGCCACCCATGCCATGGTGGAGGGGCGGGCGATCGTCCGCGATCTGGGCCTGGTTGCCATCAAGGGCCGCCGGGAGCCCGTCCGGGCCTACGCTCTGGTCGGCTGGTCCGAGGAGGGCGCATGAGCCCGACGTTGGCCCTCGAATGGATCGACTTCTGGCGGGACCTGGTCGTCATCTCGTCGGCAGCGGCCGTCCTCATCTACCTCTTCAAGCTGCTCCGCCCCAGCCACGAGATCGATCGGATCGCCTACCTGGCGCTCCTCACCGCGGCGGTGGGGACGCTCGCGGGCCTCGGCATCGGCCTGGCCGCCTTGCAGGCCATCCCCCTGTGGAGCCTGGTCGCCGTCACGTCGCTCGCCCTCTACTTCATCCTCGAGTGGGAGTTCGCCACGCGCATCCTCGGGCTGACAGCAGGGCTGTCGGTGGTGCTCGGGACCTTGCTCCTACGGCCGTGCCCGCCCATGGACCTCCAAGGAGCGAGCCTGTGGCCCGTCCTGACGGCGGGCGGCGCGCTCGCGTCGGCGGGGCTGGTGCTCTCGGCGGCGGGGGTCATCGTCCTCTTCCTGGTCTATCGCTACGGCTCGGCGCTCACGGCGCGCAAGACCAGCCGGTTCTTCGCCCTCAACCCGACGGTGATGGCCGAGATCGCCTTTCGCCAGATGGCGTGGGCCATCCCGCTCCAGCTCTTCGCCTTCACGGCGGGGGTGCTCGCCTTTCTCCAGCACCACCTGGCGCTGTGGCCGCTCGTGAGTCTCGCCGTGGCGCCGAGCCTGTCGCTGGGCTATGCGATCTGGTGCCGGCGTTCCGGCTTCGAGCCCGGCTTCAAGCCGCTCCTGCTCCTGTTCTGCCTGGCGGCTTCCTACCTCTCCCTGCGCCTGCTGCAGCTCTGCTAGTCGGGAACCGATTCCAGGTTTTGGGGGTCTATCCCCATGGTAAGATACTGTGTGATTCGCCCCTCAAAGGCGCATGGAGCGCCGAATTGGAGACATCGGATGGCCTGGTTTGAGTTCGGCAAACGTACCGCGAAGAAGCCCAAGTCTCGCACCCGCGAGACGATCGAGACCTTCGCGATCGCCCTGGTGCTGGCCCTTGGGGTGCGAGCCACGGTCGCCGAGGCTCGCTACATCCCGTCCGAGTCGATGCTGCCGACCCTCGAGGTCGGCGATCGCCTGATCGTCGAGAAGATCACCTACCACTTCGATCAGCCCGAGCACGGCGACATCGTGGTCTTCAATCCGCCTCCGACCGCGGGCTTCCGGGAGAACAACGCCTTCATCAAGCGCGTCATCGGCTTGCCCGGCGATCGCCTCGCCGTGCGCGACGGTCAGGTCTACCGCAACGGGCAGCTCCTGAGCGAGGCCTACGTCAAGGAGGCCCCCGACTACCGCATGCCCGATCCCGAGAACCCCGGGGCCTACTTCCATGACGGCCGCGAGGTGGTGGTGCCCGCCGATCACGTCTTCGTGATGGGCGACAACCGCAACAACTCGGCGGACAGCCATGTGTGGGGCTTCCTGCCCAAGAAGAACATCATCGGCAAGGCGGTGGTCCGGTTCTGGCCGCCCACCCGCCTCGGTCTCCCCGGCTAGTTCACGTCCGGAGGTCCGGTGCAGGCCCTCGTCGTCCCCCTGTTCGCCTTCGTGCTTGCCTGCTTGTGGGCGGGGCCGGCCGCGGCGGACGTCCCCTTCCTCCGGGTCGGACTCGCCGAGGGTCAGGCCAAGGCCGTCGTGGCGACCTCGGTGGCGGGCGTCATCGTCGACGCCTCCGGCCGCTCCGTGGGGACGACCCGGTCCATGGAGGGCTGGGAGGCGCGGCGCGAGGGGGGCGGCATCGCCCTCTCCGGCCGCGGCAGCCGCCTGGTGGTCCCGGGCTCCGTCGTGCGCCTGGTGCCGCGTCCGCAAGGTGACGAGGTCGCCCTCGCCTTCGGGGCGGGGCGCTGGTACCGGGGCGAGATCGAGCTGCGGGCCGTGGGGTCGCGCCTGACGGTCATCAACCGCGTCCCCTTGGAGCAGTACCTGTACGGCGTCATCCCCGCCGAGATGAATCCGCGCTGGCCCCTGGAGGCCCTCAAGGCCCAGGCGGTGGCCGCGCGCACCTACGCGCTCGCCAAGCGCGGCCAGTTCGGCGCGCGCGGCTTCGACGTCAAGCCCACCACCGAGAACCAGGTCTACCGGGGGGCGGGCGTCGAGACGCATTCCAGCAACGCGGCGGTCGATCAGACGCTGGGGCAGGTGCTGACCCAGAACGGCCGGGTGATCGCGGCCTACTTCCACGCGAGCTCCGGGGGCTTCACCGAGACGAGCGCGGCCGTCTGGGGCGAGCAACGGGCCTACCTCCAGGCCCTGCCGGACTACGACCAGCAGAGCCCCCGCTACCTCTGGCAGAAGAACGTGCCCCTGGCCTCCGTGCGCTCGGGGCTCGCCAAGGAGGGCGTGCGGATCGGCGATCCGCTCCGCTTCGAGGTGCTCGAGCGCAGCTACTCGGGCCGGGTCCGGCGGGTCAAGGTCGTCGGCACCCAGGGCGAGAAGGTCGTCTCGGGCGACGTGGTGCGCCGGAGCGCGGGGCTCTACTCGACCCTCTTCAACGTGGTCGGCTACGGCGGCAGCGGCCGCCCGGCGGCCTTCGCGTTCGCCGGACGCGGCCACGGGCACGGGCTCGGGCTCTCCCAGTGGGGCGCCAAGGCGCTCGGGGAGCGGGGCTACAATTACCAGCAGATTCTGGCATACTATTATCCGACCACGCAGCTTTCCAGCATCTCATCCGGGGGAACGCCGTGACATGGCCGGTCATCCTACGCTACGCGCTCTACGCGGTCGAATGGGCCGCGCTGTTCCTCGCCTGGCGCCAGTTTAACCGCCTGAGTTCCGGCAAGAAGCTCCCGCAGAGCTACGTGATCATCGTGGCGGTCCTGATGGGGTTGCAACTGTACGGGGAAGCATGGCGGCGCTGAAACTTACCGATTACGACTTTCACCTTCCGGAGGCCCGCATCGCGCAGGTTCCGGCCGAGCGCCGGGACGAGAGCCGGCTCATGGTCATCCGCCGCTCGACGGGCGAGCGGGAGCACCGGCTCTTCCGCGACCTCAGGGAGTACCTGGAGCCCGGCGACCTGTTGGTCCTCAACGACACCAAGGTGATTCCCGCCCGGCTCTACGGCACCCGCGCCACCGGAGCCCGCATCGAGGTCCTCTTGCTCGAGGAGGTGGCGCGCGATCGCTGGCTCGCCCTGGTGCGTCCCGGCCGCAAGGCGCCCGAGGGGACGGTCATCACCTTCGGGCCGGGCTTTGCGGGGACGGTCGTGGGCGTCGAGCCGGACGGCTCGCGCCTGATCCAGCTGGAATCGGCGGAGCGGCCGGTGCGGGAGGCGATCGCCCTCCACGGCGAGCTCCCCTTGCCCCCCTACATCGCGGCGCGCCCCGAGGACTCGGACCGCTACCAGACGGTCTACGCCCGCGAGGAGGGGGCCGTCGCGGCTCCCACCGCCGGCCTGCACTTCACGCCGGACCTGCTCGCCTCCCTGCGCGCGCAGGGGGTGGAGACGGCCTCCGTCACGCTGCACACGGGGCTCGGCACCTTCCGCCCGGTGACGGTCGAGGACGTCACGTCGCACGAGATGCACTCCGAGCGCTTCCGCCTCTCGGCGGAGACGGTGGAGGCCGTCCAGCGCACCAAGGAGCGGGGCGGCCGGGTGGTCGCCGTCGGCACCACGGCCGTGCGCACCCTCGAACATGCGGCCCAGTCGGGCGTGCTCACGCCGGGCTCGGGCGAGACGCGCATCTTCATCTACCCGGGCTACCGCTTCCGGGTGGTGGACGCGCTCGTGACCAACTTCCACCTGCCCAAGTCGACCCTCCTCATGCTCGTCTCGGCCTTCGCGGACCAGCAGCCGCCCGCCGGCAAGACGGGCCGCGAGCTCATGCTCGAGAGCTACCAGGAGGCCATCGAGCGGGAGTACCGCTTCTACTCGTTCGGCGACGCCACCCTCATGCTCTAAGCGTCTTTCCTTCGGGACAGCGAGAGATGACGTTCGAGGTCCCTTTAGCTGCGCTATCCCTTATCTCTCGCTGCCCTACGGAAAAGCCGCGGGCGCTAACCTTGGAAACGTCTAACTTGACCGGATAGGACAAGCGTCCTATACTGACCGCCTATACTCTTGGACGGGGGAAGTCCGGTGAAAGTCCGGCGCTGTCCCGCAACGGTAAAGGGGGATCTCCCCCAAGCCCGATCGCCCGTCCCGGAGGTTGTGCCACACGCTCTTCGCGGCAAAGAGCCAGCACGGACCGGGATGCGATCCCTCCGCTTGTTGCTTTTTGCCCTCTGCCAAGAGGGCTTTTTTTCATGCGCATTCGCCCGCTGCTGGCGGCGTTCGTCCTCGCCATGCCCGCGTTGCCCGCGGCCGCGGCCGAGGTCCTGGACCTCCAACCCGTGCTCGTCAAGGGCAAGCGCCCCCGGCTGCCGGATGCCCCCCAGGGCGTCACCGTGCTCGGCCGCGAGGCCCTCCGGGCCCACGGGGCCGCGGATCTCGCCCAGCTCCTCGCCCGCCTGCCCGGCTTCTCGGTGCGCCGCCTGGGAGCCACCGGCCAGCTCGCCACCGCGACCCTGCGGGGCTCGCTCGGCGAGGGGATCCTCGTCCTCAAGGACGGCGTCAAGCTGAACAGCCCGGTCCTGGGCGGCGTGGACCTCTCCACCGTGTCCTTGGTCGGCGTCGAAGAGGTCCAGATCCTCAAGGGGGCGGCCTCTGGCCTCTACGGCTCGGAAGCGGTGGGCGGCGTCATCCACCTCAAGACCGCCCGGTCTGCCCAAAGCCGGGTGGAGGGCGGTCTCGGGAGCTTTGGGCAGCGCTACGTCCAGCTCGAGACGGGTCAGGAGCTCGCGGAGGCGGCCGTCACGGTGGGCGTCCGCCGGACGACGGCCGTCAACGACTACCCCTACTATTACCGGGACGCGGAGGCGAGCCGGGTCAACTCGGGCCTCGAGGGCCTGGACGTCTCGATCGGTGGCCAACGCGCCTGGGGCTACGATACCCTGCGCTTCGCCCTCAGCCTCTCGAACCAGGACAAGGGCGTTCCGGGACCGGTCAACTATCCGTCGCCCCGGGCGCGTCAACACGACCTCGACGTCCTGGGCAACCTGTCCTGGAGCCAGTGGCACCCGGACGGCCCGCACCAGACGACGAGCCTCTCCCATCGCCGCTATGCCCTCAACTATGCGGATCCGGGCTCGCTCGTGAGCCCCGCTTCCGAGACGTTGCTCGACAGCACCGACGTGCAGTCGGTGGCCGAGTGGGAGCTGGACGGCCACCTGCTCAGCCTGGGCGGGGGCGTCACGCAGGACGGGCTATCGAGCAGCACCCTGGGCCCCAAGGCGCGGACGGTCGTGAGCGCGTTCGCCCATGAGACGTGGTATGCCGCCGAGGCGCTGTCGGTCTTCGGGAACCTGAGGTTCGATCACCACTCGACCTTCGGCCTGAGCGCCAGTCCTCGCCTGGGCGCCAACTACCGCGTCTCGGACCGGCAGCGGCTCTGGGCCTCCGTGGGCCAGGCCTACCGGGCGCCGACCTTCAACGACCTCTACTGGCCGGCGACCTCCACGGCGGCGGGCAACCCGGCGCTACAGCCCGAGCGCACGACGAGCGCCGAGCTCGGGACGGAGGCCTTCCTCACCCCGGAGCTCCGGCTGGAGGGGGCTCTCTTCGCGAGCCTCGGGACCAACACCCTCATGTGGCTGCCCGACGCCCGGGGCGTCTGGTCGCCGCAGAACCTGGGCCAGACCGAGACCCGGGGGATCGACCTCAAGGCGACCTACCTGATCGGCGAGGCCTGGACCTTCGAGGGCGGGGGCACGTGGCTCGAGGCCCTGGACCGGTCTTCCGCCGGGGCGACGGCCGGCAAGGCCCTCTTGTACCGGCCGGACTGGGTCCTGCGGGCGGCCACGACCTGGCGACCGCTGCCCGCCCTCTCGATCGCGGTGGCGTGGGATTACACGGGTCGGCGTTTCACCACGGCCCAGAACACGGAGTCCCTGCCGCCCTTCGCCCTCGTTTCCGCCCGGGTCGGCTACGACCTGTCGGGTGCCGATCGCCTGATCGTTTCGGGCGAGAACCTCACCAACACCTACTACCAGTTGCAACCCTACTACCCCATGCCCGGCAGGACGTTCCTGGCCGCATGGGCCCACACCTTCTAGGAGAACCCATGCGTCGACTACTCACCGCGGCGGCCCTCGCGACCCTGCTCGCCGGCTGCGACTCCCTCTTCACGGCTCCTAAGCCGACGGCCACTCAGCCCCCCACCACCACGGGCACCGTTGCCTCGACCGGTGGGACTTACTTGTACGTCTTCAACGGCCTCGGCAAGACCATCGACGAGATCGATCTCAAGACCCTCCAGGTCACCAAGGGCATCATGACGACCGGCCTCTACCCCAACCACTTCGCGACCGAAGGGGCGGTCACCTACCTCGTCAACTCGGGCGACGCGGATGTCTACAAGCTCGACCTGCGGGCCCGGGCGAAGCTGGACACCCTGCTCCTGCCCACGGGGGCCAACCCGATGAGCCTGAACCTCGTGTCCGGCGGCCAGGGGCTGGTCGTGAACTACATGTCCCGTGACCTCGCCTGGTTCAACCTGGGGACCAAGGCCCTGGAGGCCACGGTCAGCGTTCCGGCCGGCGCTCCGGGCGGCGGCGCGGCTGTTGCGGGCGGCAAGGTCTACGTGCCGGCCGTGGAGGCCACCTACGGCGGTCCTCCGACCTACGCGGCGACCTACACCTTCTCGGGCGTGCACGTCTACGACGTCGCGACCCGGGCTCGCCTGAAGACGATCGCGCTCGCCGACGACGCGCTGGCGAGCTACTTCGCGCCGGGGGACATCTCGACGGACCCCGCGGGCCGGGTGGTCGTCACCGTCCAGGAAGGGTTGGCCGTCATCGACCCGGCCACCGACACGGTGGTGCGCACCATCGCCTTCGGGGCACCGGCGCACTCGGTGCAGTACGTGAGCGCGACCCGGGCGTATGCGTCGGCGGGCGGGGGCATGGTCTCCTTCAGCCCCGAGACGGGCGAGATCCGGCGCGGCGTCGCCGACCGCATCGCGTCGGGCGGCGGCAACTTCAAGGTCTTCGGCGAGACGGCCTACGTGACGAACTTCGCGTCGGACTCCATCCGCATGATCGACCTGAAGACCGAAGCGGCCACGGGATCGGATCTCCTTGTCGGAGACGGCCCGCAGGACTTGACCTTCGTGACTGTTGCGGACTGAGCCCGGGGATGCAGGCTTGTCTCCGGGCGGGGACGGGCGCTATAATTTAACCAGGGAAATTGTTCAGATGCCGCCAGCTCGCTGGTCTAGGAGGTAGATACACATGGTCAATTCGACCGAGGTCAAGCCGAATCTCACGGTGACGGCTGACGCCACCGCCAAGCTCAAGGAGGCGCTCGCCTCCCAGACCCGGACGGATCTCGCGCTGCGCGTGTACGTCAAGCCCGGTGGTTGCAGCGGCTTCAGCTACGGCATGGGGTTGGACGAGGCGAAGCCCAACGACCAGCAGTTCGAGGTCGATGGCATCAAGGTCATCGTGGATCCGTTCAGCGCGCAGTACCTGGACGGCGCCGAGGTCGGCTACAAGAACGAGCTGATGGGTGGTGGCTTCACGATCAGCAACCCGAACGCGGCGTCGAGCTGCGGTTGCGGTACCTCCTTCCGTCCCAAGGACGAGGAGGGTCACGATCACGGCCACAGCCACGCCAAGAAGAGCGGCGGCGGCTGTGGTGGCGGCGGCTGCGGCTGCAGCCACTAAGCCCAGAACGACGGAGCCCCGGCCGCCAGGCCGGGGCTTTTTGCTGCGCGGGAGTGGGATGCGAGGAGCGAGCCCCAGAGTGCGGGTGAGAAGAAGGGCGCAGCCCTCAAGTGACCCCCAGAGAGTAGGTGAGAAGTCGGGCGTAGCCCTTAAGTGCCCCCCAGAGTGTAGGTGAGAAGTCGGGCGCAGCCCTTAAGTGAGCCCCACAACAAAACCGTTCGCCCTTCGAGGGCCTCAGGGTGAACGGGATTGTTGTGGGGCAGTAAGGCTATTACATTCTTCTGAATGGGCAAATTAAGAAACGCCCCCCAGATCGGGGGGCGTCGAGTTGATCAGCCTTCGCCCTTGCCGGGCTCGGCCGCGGGCTGCTCCTTGCCCGCCACCAAATCCTGCAACATGCTGCCGACCTCCGAGAACGAGCTCATCATGTTCTGCAGCAACGCCGCGTAGTCCTGGTCCGCGCCCACGCCGGGCTGCTCCATGAGCCCCGCCACCGTGGCCGTCATGGACCCGAACTCGCTCACCGCGGGCAACATCGGGTGACTCGGCAGCTTGCCGTCCACCTCCGCCACCTGGTACCGGTACGTCCCCCAGTGGCTCAGCCGCACGTCGAAGTCGCAGTAGATCTCGAAGCCCTTGTCGCGCACCCGCTGGCAAAACGCGAAGTCCTCCGAGAGGAACACCCGACGACCGTTCTCGGACTCGTGGAGAAACGGCAGATAGAAGGCATAGTACGACGTATCGTCCCCTTCCTCCTGGAACGTCAGCTCCGGGCTCACCAGCGCCTCGAAGACCCCGCGCTTCACGAGCGTGAAGCCCGCCGGCACGGTCCGGACCTTCAAGAGCCCCTCCACGTAGGTCGGCTGCTCATCGCCGAACGCGAGCGCCCACCGGGCCGGGAGGTTCTTGATGCTGTAGGGCGCCGCCACGAAGTCCCGGTCATGCCGGATCAAGCGATCGACCGCATCGGCCGGAAACTCCAGGTCGGCGTCGATGAAGAGCAGATAGTCGCAGTCGGACGCCAGGAACTCGGTGGCCAGCTTGCTGCGCGCCCGCGAGATCATCGACTCGTTGAAGTAGGTCTTGAAGACGAACTGGTGATTGCCCGGATTCTCCTGCATGAGCCGCAAGAGGCTGGAGACCATCTGGGGATAATAGCCCCCGATCACGGGCATGCCCACGAAAATGCGCGCCATGGCTGTCGATTTCCTCCCTTTGCGGGACCCTGCCCGCTTCCTAAATGCTTGTACCCGCCACGGCCTTCGGGTATAGATCAGGTCGACCCGTTACCCAGCAAGGAGCCTGCCCAATGCTAGTTCTCATGGCCCATGACGCCCAACCAGCCGACATCGAGCGCGTGATCGCCGCGATCCAGGCCATGGGCTTCGAGGCCCGCCCCATCCCCAGCGAGCACCGCACCGCCATCGGCGTCGTCGGCAACGACCGCCGCGTCGACTCCAGCACCGTCGAGGGACTGCCCGGCGTCAAGGAGGTCATCCACGTCTCGGCCCCCTACAAGCTCGTCAGCCGCGAGTGGCAGGCCCACGACACCGTCATCACCCTGCCCAACGGCGTGGCCATCGGCGGCTCCGACGTGGTCGTGATGGCCGGCCCCTGCGGCGTCGAGAGCGAGGCCCAGCTCATGGAGACCGCCGAGGCCGTCGCCAAGGCCGGCGCCCGGGTGCTGAGAGGCGGCGCCTTCAAGCCCCGCACCAGCCCCTACTCCTTCCAGGGCATGGGTCTCGAGGGCCTCAAGCTCCTCGCCAAGGCCCGCGAGGCCTACGGCCTCGCCATCATCACCGAGGCCATCGACATGGAGAGCCTCGAGATGGTCGAGGAGTATGCGGACATCATCCAGCTGGGCGCCCGCAACATGCAGAACTTCGCCCTCCTGCGCCGGGCCGGCCGGGCCAAGAAGCCCGTCATGCTCAAGCGCGGCCCGTCCGCGACCCTCAAGGAGTGGCTGCTCGCGGCCGAGTACCTCCTCGCCGAGGGCAACTCCCAGGTCATCATGTGCGAGCGCGGCGTGCGCAGCTTCGAAGAGTACACCCGCAACATGTTCGACCTCAACGCCATCCCCGTCATCAAGCAGCTCTCGCACCTGCCGGTGGTGGGTGACCCCTCCCACGGCACCGGCCGCCGCGAGCTGGTGGGGCCGGTCGCTCGCGGGGCGATCGCCGCCGGCGCCGACGGCATCATGGTCGAGGTGCACCGCAACCCCCAGGAGGCCAAGAGCGACGGGATGCAGAGCCTGTACCCGAACCAGTTCGAGGAGCTGATGGCGGGCATGCGGGCGAGCGCCCAGGCTCTGGGACGGTCCCTCTAAGACGAAAGGCGAGCCCGCGGGCTCGCCTTTCGTCTTAGAGGCGCTAGCGCCCCACGTAGATGCGCTTCGGATAGCTCGTGCCCGGCCCCACCGAGCGCGGGAAGCTCTCCTTGGTCAGGAAGCGCGCCGAGACGACCTCGGAGTCGCGGACCTCCAGGGCGATCGCCTGGGCCTTGTTCGTCTTGGCGATGAAGAGCATGCCGCCCGGCCCGCTCCAGATCTGGTTGGGCTTCTGGATGGCGAGGGCCACCTGATCCAGGCTCACGTCCGGCAGGTCCGTATAGACGCGGGTCCAGCCCCGGCCGTCGGGGCCCGCGGTGCCGTCCTTGAGCAGGACCTCGCCCAGCGCACTCACGGGCGGCTTGTAGCGGGCCATCACTCGCTCGCCGGGCTTCGCGGCGACCTCCGGGGCGGGCGTCGGGTCAGCGGCGGCCGGTGCGGGCGGGGCCACCGACTGCGTCAGGTCCAGCACCCGTCCGGCCTGACGGTAAGGCGTGACGGCCTCGCCGACCACCACCACCGCCGAGGTGGCCGCCGCGTCCACGGGAAAGAGCAGGGTGGCCTGGTAGAGCTCGGAGCCGTCGCTCGTCAGGTAAAAGGTCATGCGGTCCCGCTGGGCGCTCGGCATGAAGAGCACGGTCTTGGCGTCGGACTCGTTGGGCTCGAGGTGCACGAAGAGCTTGGTGGCGCCCGTCCGGTTGGTGACGGCGAGGCCGAGGCGGACGCCGCGGGCGGTGCGCACCTGCTCGGTGACGTCGACGGCGAACTCCTCGGCCGCCGCGACGGCCGCAGGCGCGGGTGACGCCGGGGCGGGTGCCGAGGGGGTGGCGCTGAGGGCGAGCAACAGGATGGGGAGCACGATGGACCTCCAGTCGATCGCTTTGTACCCCGATGGAGCCCCGAATCGCTCCGAAGGGACCCAAGAAGTGGGCGGCGACGCCCCTTCCCGGGCCGGGATATGCTAGCATGACCGCATGCAGAATTATCGTGCGTTTGCCGAATCCCTTGCCGTCGGTGCCGGGCGCATCCTGCGCGAGCACCAAGGCACCACCCTCCGGATCGAGTACAAGGGGGAGATCGACCTCGTCACCGAGGTGGATCGCGCCTCCGAGGCCTACATGCGCGGGCGGATCGCCGAGGCCTTCCCGGACCACGAGATCCTGGGCGAGGAGGAGGGCCTCACGACTTCGGGCTCGGCCTACCGCTGGCTCCTGGATCCGGTGGACGGCACCACCAACTACGCGCACGGCTTTCCGTACTACTGCGTCTCGGTGGGCCTCGAATGTGAGGGCCGGATCATCGTGGGTGCCGTCTACAACCCCGTGCTCGACGAGCTGTTCAGCGCCGAGCGGGGCCAGGGAGCGACCCTCAACGGCGTGCCCATCCGCGTCTCCTCGGTCGACGAGCTGCGCCGCTCGCTGTTGACCACGGGCTTTCCCTACAGCGTCATCCAGAAGGGCTCGAACCTCGAGCACTTCAAGGCCTTCCTCCTCCTGTGCCAGGCGGTGCGGAGAGCGGGTTCGGCCGCCCTGGACCTATGCCATGTCGCCTGCGGACGGTATGACGGTTTCTGGGAGGCGGGCCTCTCGGCATGGGACGTGGCCGCGGGCTCCCTCATCGTCGAAGAGGCCGGTGGCCGCATGAGCGACTACCGGGGCCAAGCCTTCGACGTCTATGGCAAGAAGTTGTTGGCATCCAATGGCCGGCTGCACGAGGCCATGAGGGGCGTGCTCGCGGAATCCGACGGAGAAGACTAGTGAAGCGACTGATTTCCTCCTTCGTCCTGGCCTCGACCCTGCTCTTGGCCGGGCCCGCCCCGTCTCCGTTGCCAGCAGCGGCCTTCTTCGGCCAGGCCGAGCCGGATCAGGCCGCGCGGCGCGACTTCGAGCGGACCATGCAGGCCTATCGCACGCTCCTTGCGGGGGGCGCGGAGCAGGGTTGGGCGGAGCTCGCCGACCGCTTCGAGCCCATGGCCAACCGGTTCCAGGGGACCTGGGGGCTGCGCGCGCGCGTGGCGTGGCTGGACTGCCTGGATCGGGCGGGACGCCGCCCCCAGACCGAGGCCCGCTGGAAGGCGATCGCCGAGGACCGCTCCGCCCCCGACTGGGCCCTTTTGGCGAGCGCTCGGGCCCTCAAGTCGTCGGATGCAGGGATTGCCGAGCGAGCCTTTGCGCGCCTGGTGCGGGATCACGCCCGTGGGCCGCTCGCGACCGAGGCGCTCCTCGCGCTGGGCGAGATGACGCTGCCCACCCGCCCGGCCGCGGGCCTGCAATACTTGCGCCAATTGGTGAAGTCTGCCCCCAGTGATCCGCTCGTCGAGCGCGCCCTGTACCTGCTCGGGACCGAAGGCTCGGATGCGGAGCGCCGTGCCAACCTGCGGGCCTACCGCTCCCGCTACCCGAATGGGACGTACCGCTTCGGCGTGGCGCGCGAGCTCGCGAAGCTGCCGGGCCTCACCGCCGGCGAGCGCCTGGATCTCGCGGGCGACCTCCTGGAGGCCGCCGAGTACGGCCCCGCCCTGACCATGGTCAAGGGGCTCGGCTCACCGCTCGCTCTCTTTCGCCAGGGGCGCGCCACCTGGCGCCTGGGGGACGCCAAGGGCGGCGAGAAGCTCATCCGCCAGGCCATGGCCAAGGATGCCGGCCTGAGGGCCCGGGGCTACATCGTGCTCGCTCAGATGGCCGAGAAGCGCAAGGATACCAAGGCGGCGGCCAACTTCTACCGCCAGGCGGCCGCGGATCAAGGAGAGGACGGCCTGGAGGCCCTGGATCGCCTCAGCCGGGCGTATCGTCGGGTCGACGACGAGGCGAACGCCGTTACGATCGACAAGCGCCTCATCGCGCGCTACGACGACTCGGAGGAGGCCACGGAGGCCCGCTGGCGCTTCATCTGGCGTGCCTACCAGGCGGGCAATCTCGCCGAGGCCAAGCGCTGGGCCGCGAGCATGGGCTACGAGGTGCTGGTCAAGGTACAGGGCCCGTCGGGGGCCTACTGGCTCGCGCGCTTCCAGGAGCGCGAGGGCAAGTACCAGGCGGCCGCCTCCATCTACCGCGAGGTGCTGCGCCGCAGCCCGCGGTCGTACTACGGCTGGCGATCGCACCACCGCCTGCAGGCCATCGAGGCCGGCCAGGACGATCCGGGCTTCGACGTCCGGCCGGTGGACGTGGCGAGCACGCCCGACGACCTCTCGACTTTGCTGGACCCCAAGGCCGTGCAGCCTGAGGCCCGCACGGCGCAGTACCTGCGTCAGATCGCGGGCTTCCCGGCATCGGTCAAGGAGCTCTTGTACCTCGGTCAGGTGGAGCCGGCCCTGCGCCTGGCTCGCAAGTCCGACCTCTCCGACAACCTCCGCAGCTGGCTCGCCCTGCAGGGCGGCCGTTACAGCGAGGCCATCAAGCTTTCCGAGGGCACGGACCCGTTCCTGAGCTACCCGCTCGGCTTCTATCCCCTGATGCAGGCGGCGACCGAGCCGCAGGGCATCGACCCCCTGCTCATGACGTCCCTGGTCAAGCAGGAGAGCCTGTTCGATCCCAAGGCGCGCTCATGGGTGGGAGCGCTCGGCCTCGCGCAGCTCATGCCCTTCACGGCCGACTGGGTGGCGCGCAAGGTGCCGGGCCCGGTCCGGCACCTCACGGACCCGTTCTGGAACTTGAAGCTGGGGGCGTACTACCTGGGCTTCGTGCAGAAGCAGCTCGACAACCGCCCGGTCTTCGCGGTGGCGGCCTACAACGCGGGCCCGAACGCCGTGAAGAAGTGGATCGCGAAGAACGGCAGCGAGGACGTGGACGTCTGGGTGGAGCTCATCCCCTACCCCGAGACGCGTCACTACGTGAAGAAGGTCTACGGCAACCTGTGGACCTATCAGATGCTGTACGGGAAGCGCTAGTTCGGCCCTGATAAAGAGCTACAGCCCACACTAAGACCGTTCACCCTGAGGCTCTCGAAGGGCGAACGGTTCCTTATCCCGCGAGCGCCCGCATCCGCGCGAGGAACTCCATGCCCCGCTCCGTGACCCTATAGGGGCTGTTCATGCCGCAGCAGCCACGCTCGAAGGCCTCGCCCACCGCGCATGACGAGCTGCACCCGCCCGTGCTGCAGCCCGAGCTGCCGCAGCCGCTCGAGACGGGGTTGCCGTGCTCGTCCATGTGGTGGCACGCCTCGAGCACCTGCTCGTGCAGGTAGCCCGCGTCCTCGAGCTGGATGAGCAGGTTGGCCGCGAGATCCGAGGAGAGGCCGAAGCGCTTCTTGATCTCGGTGACAGGAGCCCCTTGGTGATCGGCGATGTACGCCAGAACGTCAATCAGCATGATCCGATTCTATCAGGTGGTGACCTGGTTCGGGGCGCCCGCGAACAGGAACATGGTCAGCTCCTGCTGGACCTTGGGGTCGATGGCGAGGAACTCGACGCCGACCTCGAAGCGCCCGTGGTCGGTGGGGATCAGCCGCCGGATGATGCCCTGGACCGTGATGAACATGGACGGATCCAGCACCAGCTGGAAGTCCAGCGTGAGGCCCGTCTCCGGGGATCCCCCCACGCCCGAGAGCCGCATGCCGCCGCCGCTGATGTCGAGCGTCTGGCCGAGCCGGAAGAAGTCACCCGGCAGGCGGTAACGCACGGGAATCTCGACGGCCTTGCGGAAGTGCCGGCGGCGCTGCTCGACGTTGACGCTGCTGCCCAGGCTGAGGACCACCCCGTCGTCCATGAGGCTGTGGACCGTCGCATCCCGCTTGATCTTCACCCCGCCCGGCGCGTCGTACTCGATCTCGAGGGCCTGCTGCGGCTTGAGCTCCACGGGCATGGGCGGCAGCGCGACCTGCCTCGAGCCCAAGAGGCGGATGACGTTGGTCCGGATGGGCTCGGGCCCGAGCAACAGGGCGATCGGTCGGTCCGCCTCGGGCGATGGCGCCAGGAGGCGGTTGACCTTGGTCAAGAGCTCCTTGGTCTCGATGGGCTTGAGGATGGTGTCGTTCGCTCCCACGAAGCGCGCGTTGCGCAGCTCGCGATCCTCGCTCGACATGAGCACGATGGGCAGGTGCTGCGTGTTCGGGTTGGTCCGGATGACGCGCGCGGCCTCGACGCCGGCCATGCGCTCCATGCCGCACTCCATGAGGATGAGGTCCGGCGTCTGCCGGGAGCAGGTCGCGAGCACCTCATAGCCGTCACTTGCCAGCAGCAGGTCGTAGCCGGCGCGCTGGAGGGTCATGGTCAGGTTGCGTTGCAGCAGACGGGACTCGTCGGCGATGAGAATCGTGGCCATGGTGCTTCCATCGGGGGCGCGCAGGGACCCCTGCAGTCAGGGGCTGTGCGCCGTCAAAGGAGCTTATACCCAAAGGCCGCCTCGGAATGACGCCGCTGGCGGAGTGTCAGGCCCCTCCGGTAAACTTGTGCCATGACCAATGATTTGAACCTCCGTCTGAGGGCCCTGCCCTCGGTGAGCTCCCTGCTCAACGCCCCGCCCGTCGTCGAGGCCATGGCCCGCTACGACCATGCGCGCATCGTCGCCGCCCTGCAGCGGGTCCTGTCCGAGGCGCGCGACGCCGTCCGCGCCGGCGGCGAGCCGCCCACGGCCGAGTCCGTGATCGAGCGGGCCCTCGAGCTGCTGCGCGCGGAGACGCGCGCCAACCTGCGCCGCGTCGTGAACGCGACGGGCGTGGTGCTCAACACCAACCTCGGTCGGGCCCCCCTCGCTCCGCAGCTCCTGGAGCCGCTCGCCGAGATCGCCTGCGCTTACTCCAACCTGGAGTTCGACCTCGAGACGGGCAAGCGCGGCTCGCGCTACGCCCACGTCGAGGAGCTCCTCTGCCGCCTGACGGGCGCCGAGGCCGCCGTCATCGTCAACAACAACGCGGCGGCCGTGCTCCTGGTGGTGGACACCTTCGCGCGCGGCCGCGAGGTCGTCGTCTCGCGCGGTCAGCTCATCGAGATCGGCGGCTCGTTCCGGATTCCGGAGGTGCTCACGGCCTCGGGTGCTCGGCTCGTCGAGGTGGGCACCACCAACAAGACCCACCCGGAGGACTACGAGCGCGCCATCAGCCCCGAGACGGCCATGCTCATGCGCTGCCACACCTCCAACTACCGCATCGTCGGCTTCACCGCGGAGGTCGCGCCCGAGGAGATGGCCGCGATCGCCCAGCGCCACGACGTCCTGTCGGTCGAGGACCTGGGCAGCGGCGTGCTCGTGGACCTCTCCGCCTACGGCCTTCCCAAGGAGCCGACGGTCCAGGAGACGGTCAAGGCGGGTATCGATCTGGTGACGTTCAGCGGCGACAAGCTCCTGGGCGGTCCCCAGTCCGGCATCATCGTGGGCAAGCGGGAGCTCATCGCCCGCCTCAAGAAGAACCACATGCTGCGCGCCCTCCGGCAGGACAAGGTGACGCTCGCGGGCCTCGAGCAGACGCTCAGGGCCTACCTGGACCCCAAGCGCGCCATGACCGAGATTCCCACCCTGCGCATGCTCACGCGCCGGATCGAGGACCTGCGCAAGGACGCCGAGCAGCTGGCAGCGCCCCTGCGTCAGCAGTTCGGCGAGGAGCTGACCGTGACCATGCCCGAGGGCCAGTCCCAGGTGGGCGGAGGCTCCCTGCCCGCCACCTTGATCCCGACCGTGCTCGTCTCCCTGCGGCCCCGGCACATGGACGCCCAGTCCCTGGCCGATCGCCTGCGCCGCGCGGACCCGCCCGTGGTCACGCGCATCGAGCACGACGCCGTCCTCCTGGACCCGCGCACGCTGCTCGAGGGGGACGTGGAGCGGATCATCACCGCCCTGGAAGGAGTGCTGCGCGCATGAGCGACCTGCCCATCGTCATCGGGACCGCCGGCCACGTCGATCACGGCAAGACGACCCTGATCCGGGCGCTGACCGGGGTGGACACGGACCGCCTCGAAGAGGAGAAGCGGCGCGGCCTCACCATCGACCTGGGCTTCGCCCCCTTCACCCTTCCCTCGGGGCGCACCGCCTCGGTGGTGGACGTGCCCGGCCACGAGAAGTTCCTCAAGAACATGCTCGCGGGCGTCTCGGGCATGGACCTGGTGCTCCTGGTGGTGGCGGCCGACGACGGCGTCATGCCCCAGACTCGCGAGCACCTGGAGATCCTCTCGCTCTTGTGCGTGCGCAAGGGCATCGTGGTCGTGACCAAGACCGATCTGGTCGACCCGGAGCTCTTGGAGCTCGCCATCGAGGACATCGCGGGCGCCCTCCGGGGCACCTTCCTCGAGCAGGCCCCCGTCGTGAGCGTCTCGGCGCCCACCGGCGCGGGGATTCCCGAGCTGCTCGCGACCATCGACGCGGTGGCGGGCGCCACCGAGCAGCGCGACGCGAACGCCCCCTTCCGCCTGCCCATCGACCGGGTCTTCGTGAAGCAGGGCTTCGGGACGGTCGTGACGGGCACGCTCACCTCGGGCACCCTCAAGGAGGGCGACGCGGTCGCCATCCTGCCTGCGGGCGAGGCGAGCCGGGTGCGCGGGATCCAGGTGCACGGCGGCAAGCGCGATCGCGCCGTCGCCGGCCAGCGCGTCGCCGTCAACCTGGTGGGCCTCGAGCGCACGGATCTCGGCCGCGGCGACTGGCTCCTGCCGCCCGACCTGTTCGCGCCCACCCAGGTGATCGACGTCCACCTGGAGCTCTTGCCCGACGCGCCCATCCTGGCGCACCGCACGCGCATCCGCCTGCATCACGGCACCGCCGAGATCATCGGCCGGGTGGCCCTCCTGGAGGCCGAGGAGCTGCTGCCGGGGCAGTCGGGCTACGCCCAGCTCCTGCTGGAGAGCCCGGTGGTGGCGGACTTCGGCGATCGCTTCGTCCTGCGCCTCTATGCCCCCATGCAGACCATCGGCGGCGGCACGGTCCTCAACCCTCAGTCGCGCAAGCTCCGGCGGCATCAGCCCGCGACGATCCAGGCCCTCGCGGCCGCCCACGAGGAGCGCTGGCAGGACCTCGCGAGCGCTCGCCTCCTGGAAGCAGGCTCCGAGGGCCTCACCCGCGCCGAGCTCGCCGAGCGGCTGCCCTACTCGGTTCGCCAGGCCTCCGTCGAGGCCCTGGTGGCGGCCGGCATCGCGACCCTGCGGCGGGATCGCCTCGTCCACAAGGACGCCCGCAACTCGCTCGAGGGCAAGGTCCTGGAGGCGATCGCCAAGGGGCAGTCCCTCGCGCCCTGGCGGGTGGGCGTCCCCCGCGAGGCGCTCCAGGCCCAGACGCAGATCCCGCTCAAGGCGCTCACGCCCCTCCTCGAGGAGCTCGCGGCCAACGGCGAGCTGAAGGCGACCGGCCGCCTCTGGTCCCATGCCACCTGGCTGCCCCAGCATGGCCCCGAGCACAAGAAGGCCTGGCAGACCCTGACCGAGCGCCTGAAGGCCGGGCGCTTCGTATCCGACGCCGACCTCATGGCCGAGATGCCGACCTTTGGCCGGGACCTGCTCGACGACGCCGTCGAGATGGGCCTCGCCGTACGCCTCGGGCAGGGCATGTTCGCCTCGGGGGATGCCATGCGGGACGCGCAGGAATCGCTCAAGGGCCACTTCGGCAAGGAGTCCGAGATCACGGCCGCTCAGGCCCGCGACCTCCTGAACACGAACCGCAAGGTCATCATTCCGCTCCTGGAGTACTTCGACTCCCGCGGCTTCACCCGGCGCCAGGGGGACGTGCGCGTGCTCGTCCCGGAGCGCTAGCGCCCGCGGCTTGGCCGAAAGGCCGCGATCGCGACTGGCGGTGACGATCCCCACCGATTCGTCGCCGCCAGTTGGGGCATGATGGGTCACAGCGACCGGAGTTGAGGAGGGGAGCGAATCGATGGTGACCCATGGCGGCCGTTGCCCTTATTGCCAGAATCGCACGACCCCGGGAATCGGGAAGCGGGCGGGCCAGTGGATCTGCTCGCCCTGCCAGCTCATCCTGGACAACTACGGCCAGATCCTGAGCGGCCCCGGCACGCCCGCCCCGGGCACTCCCGAAGCCGCCGCCGAGCCCGCGCGGCCGGCCTTCATGGTCCTGCCCCGGCCCGGCTCGATCCGGCGCAACGTTTGACAAGGCGCTTTCAACCCGATAGATTGACGAAATGGGCGGTCCGCCGCCCACAGGGAGGCGAAGGGGTCCTGGTGGGCCCTCTGGTCTTCAAAACCAGCGAAGGTCGGTTCGGCCAGGTAGATGCCAGGCCAACGATCCTTATCTTGCGCCATAGTTGCGCTATTAAGCACCATATAAAAAGCGTGCCCACCCGTTTGGCTACTGCGGGTAAATCCGTTCCGTCCGTTGAAGATTTAGGGTAACTTGTCGGCCATTATCCGACAGATGGTCGCTCCCGCAAAGGGATGCAGGCTTTCCTCTATAGTTTGTCTACTCGCCCTTCCAAGGCTTGTTTAACGTAGGCCATTGTGCCGTTCAGCGCGCGACACGTATCTTGCTCCGTTGCAGGGTGCGGGGGGTAGGGCGTGGAAACCAGGTAACCTCGGCTTCGTTCGTTATCAGTCGGCCGTGGAAAATTTTTTGCGAGCGTTCAAGATCAACGGTCTTTTAGATCGGGCTTGACAACTGTAGCAAGCTAGGCTAGTGTAGGCTCGCACGGCCATAGCTGCATTCGTGCGGATTGATTTAACGCAAGGCGATGGCCTTGGCCCATCGACCGAACCAGGTTGCTCACCCTAACAAGCCTAAAAACATGTGGATCTGAGTGTCGATTTCGGCGCTCAGTTGAGTGTGCTTTGGCTTGCGTAGGACTGAAAGGAGGAATTGCAGCCACAAGAAAGAGAGCAATCTATGGAAATGGATCTCAACGCGGCGATGATCGATGGACTTCGTGTAACGCTCCCCTTGAGGCATAGTGCTACCTGGAGAGAAGGTCGGCCAGAACCAAGGTCGGTGCAAGGTCAGCATGGGGCCATCGCTTGGCTAACGAGCAGGAATGTCGTTGCTGATATTGGCCATGAGCTTGCCATTCAGGTTAACCCTTCGAAGTTCCTTCAGGGACATAACCTTTTTGGCCCGAGCAATCTTATGAGCGTCTTTCCTAAGGCGATCTTCTCTGTTCTAGATAAGGCGGGAATAGACGTACCCGCGGCGCTTGCCCAGGAAATCCTGGATGGACAGGTCCGCCTCAAGTCCGTTTCCGTGAATTTCAACCTTCGTCTGCCTAACGACTTTGTCGTTTCCAGGTACCTTTCCGCAGCTGCAGGGGCCATTAGTCTGCGTGGTGCAAGGTCCAGAGTATCGGTTGAGCGGGAAGTATCCCCAACCATATACATTGGCAAGGGATCTAGGACCCTGACGATTTGTCTCTATAACAAGGGGGTAGAGTTTGGCCGAAATGCAAACCTATCCCTACTCCTTAGTGAGGACTATCCTCGTCTCTTGGACTTCAGTAGAGGCCTCCTCCGCTTCGAAGTAACCTTTCATGAGCGAAAGCTTCATCAAAAGAATCTTTGCTTTCCTGCGGCGTGGGATCAGATGACTGGATTCCATCTCCTGCGGGAGCAGGCTGACAGGCTCGTGATGCCTACCAATCTTTCGTTGCCAATAGAGGCTGATGACAGAGTGCCTACTACGGTACGTCGAACTTATCACCTGTGGTTGAGTGGCTTCGATGTCAGGAACGGGATGTCGGAGAGTACCTTCTACAAGCATCGGAAGGAGCTTCTCCCCCAGGGGATCGACATCAGCAAGACGCCCCAGCTTGTTGAACGCTTTGAGTTCAAGTCCATATCCCAACTCGTCGACGAAAAGTGCTTGGTGTTTCCACCCTCTTGGGCCAGGGGAACTTACCTATACTTTGAGTAAGTGTAGCTTAGCCCCCGCCGAGGGGTGATCTACGCGGGGGTGGTCCCTTTCTGACTTTGGATCGCCCTCCGCTCACTTGATGGACGCGCCTTGCCTCGCCTTCACGAAAGGGGTACGGGCGTCTCACTGGGTCAGGGGAGAGAAACGGAAACGGGACGTGGCAGCCTACCGAAAGTCGAAGCGTAATCCGCGACTAAGTGGTCACAAGAGAGGTAGTTCGGGCTAGCTGTTGAAATACGCGGCATAGATCTCTCTCCATTTGAGTACCAAAACCCTTGCTATTCGTTCGGAGCCCTGGCGCTCGGCAAGCCGAAAGAACGTCTTTCGCAGGTAAAGGAAGCCGCGTGCATCAATTCCGCTGATAGGCGCCACCATGCGCCCATCCTCATCAACGGCCTCCAGGTAGCATCGAAGCCAGGCAGCCAAGCTCTCTGAAGCTGCATGTCTAGGGTGTAGGGCGCTATCTAAGCTTCTAGTTACGCTTACAGCACAGGCTCCGCCCGAGTGGCTGAGGCGGAACTCAGGATCATCAATCGGCTCTGAGCAGGCCGCGCACCAAGATCTAATGGTCATTTCCTTCCATCTCCTCTTTGTCGTTGCCCGTCTGTCGGGCTGAGGTTCTAGAAGGAAAGTAGCAACTGAAGAATCTTACAACACTTGGAATGAGCCCAGAGAGGGCGAAGAGGCCCCTAAACCCCATCGCCCTCTTTGGGCTAGTGCAGTGGACCAGGGATGCCCCTTGCGGAGCAGCAAGCAGCAGCGGCTTTCGCCTCCCTCACGGCTTTAGCACGGCGTCCACAGTGGCGCACGTGCTCCGCCTCTCCCGCCACTTCCCCTTCACCCCCAATAATGATGGGATTGTAGTGAAGCGAGGGGGGCGAAACCTCATAGGAGCGGCCTCGGCACGGCTTCCACCTTCCCACTCATGCCTCGGTCCCTGTAACTGCACGCTCGGGCGCTACCCTTAGCTTAAGGCCCGAGCGATCACCCACCTATCCGCCCTCAAGGGCGGCTCGAATTTCCTACCTTGTACTTGCTGCAAAGGACCCCGTTCTCCATACGTCGAGAATCATTCAACAATTCGAATTGTATGTCCCAAGTCCCCTGCAGCATCGCTTACAAAGAGCCTTCCGTCTTTGTGGAAAGCCAAATAGCGAGGCCCGATGAATCGCGCTTCATCTTGGAACCCGTCGGCGTGGCCTTGAGTTCCCCCTGCTAGCGTTGAAACCGTTCCGTCGGGTAGGACTTTTCGAATCCGATGGTTGTCGTGATCGGCAACGAACACATTGCCAGCATAATCAACGATGACATCAGTCGGATACTTGAACTGAGCCCCAGGCCCGATGGAATCAATAAATCCAGGGGAACTGCCTGCAATTGTTGAGACGCTCCCCTCAGGGGTTATTTTGCGAATTCTACAGTTATCCCGATCAGCGACAAAAATGTTGCCTGACGTATCAAGCGCAAGTCCGCTGGGACTGTAGAATTGTGCACTATTTCCTAGACCATCTGAGGCACCCTGCGTGCCTCCTGCTAACGTTGATACCTCGCCTTGAGGTGAGATAACACGGATTCGGTGGTTCCCAGTATCGGCAACATACACATTGCCAAAGCTATCTACTGCAACATCGCTTGGAGCATTGAATCTGGCGCTAGAACTTGCACCATCAGCAAAACCATAGCCGACGCCAGCAAACGTTGATACCGTTCCGTTCGGTGTTACCTTTCTGATTACATTGTTTCCAGTATCAGCTACGTAAACATTATTTCCTTTATCCATAGCGATTCCCAACGGATCGCTAAAGCGTGCTTCACTAATAAGTCCATCTACCCATCCGCCGTCGACATAGGCGTTTCCATTTCTGGTGATTCCAGCAACAGTTGACAATTCGCCGCTAGGTGTAACCTTACTAATGCAACTTCTGATACGGGCAATAATTAGGTTGCCGCTGCTATCGAAACAAATTCCGCTTGGCTCAGCGATCGGACTTGGTTTGTCTGTTCCAATACCCGCGAAAGAAGTTATCTCGCCTTGATTTGACACACTCCACAGGCGATAATAGTAATGGTCTGTCAATATCAGGCCGCCATCTGGCCTTAATGCAATCGCATTTGGACCCCATTCCTGAGAAGCACCAGCACTTGTAGAGACAACTCCCTGGGAGGATATAACTCTTACATAGCCCATATCGATAACATACAGTTTTCCTGAGTCATCGCAAGCAATATCCATAGGAGACTTAAACTGAGCAGAGTTGCCTATGCCATCTGCGTGTCCATATAAACCTCCTGCGACGGTTGACACCTCGCCTCCTGGAGTGATCTTTCGAATTCGATAATTTCCTTGATCTGCAACATACAGGTTGCCATTCGAATCAATTGCTAGCCCTCTCGGCCACATGAACTTTGCATCAGTTCCCAATCCGTCCGCAAAGCCGCTTGTACCGCCAGCCAATGTTGTAACGACTCCTTGGGGCGTAATCTTGCGAATGCGGCTATTCCCAGTATCACATATGAAGACATTTCCCGATGCGTCAACGACAATTCCCTTCGGCGAATCGAATTTTGCCGAATTGGCAACGCCATCTTCAAGTCCAGAAGTGCTCCCCGCCAACGTTGAAACAGTCCCGTCAGGTGTAATCTTACGAATCCTATGATTTCCTGTATCAACCACCAAGAGATTACCTTGCTGGTCAATTGTGATACGGGTCGGCTGTTTGAAGCGAGCCTCACGCCCGATACCGTCGGCGTCCCCCTCCTCTATATCACCTGCAAGGGTAGAAACATTGCCAGATGCATCAATCCTTCTAATCGTGTTTCCATCGATAGCATACACTTCATCAGTGGAGGTAATCGTGACACCTTCTAGGCGAACAAAGCTTGCAGTGTTGCGAGGTCCGTCCAAATATCGGCTACCAATGCCAAAGAAGGTTGTGACAGATCCTGCAAGTTCTCTGATCGAGGGACTCTCATTGGTTGGCGTCTGGCTTGGAGTCGTGGTTGGTAGTGACGCGACCGCATCATTTCCAGGTTTTGGCGGAATGAGCCCAATTCCAAGACCCGTGCAACCAGCTGACAGTAAAACCAAGCTGAGAGCGGCGATTCGTTTCAATGTTTCATCCTCCGATTCTCTTGCGACTCGATACAAGATTTTGTTCATGCTGGCTAGCATTCACATGTTACCCAATACAAGTCCTTGCCAACCAATGCTTGCCAGCTTTTTACCCTGTGTGCATCTGATGCACACAGGATACGTGGAATCGGCATACGCTTGCCTGGTCAGGAAGACAAGGCAATGGCGAGGCCGAAAAGAGCGATTGAAAAGGGAACGAAGAATATCGTAGGCGGACGCGTAAGGGCGGCCCGCCTTGCGCACTTGCCACCGCTTGATCAAGCCGATCTTGCTGAGGCCTTATCTTGTGCCGTTAGTCAGCCAGTCGGTAGAACGACAATCAGTAGGCTTGAAGCAGGTGATCGCCCAGTGACTGATATAGAGGTTATTGCATTGGCGCGGGTCTTGGGGGTAAGCGCTGCTTGGCTGCTATATGGCGAGGGCGATTGAGTAGGAAGGCCAACTTTCAGAAGCTGGCGTCAGTGTTATTGAGTTGGGTTCCCAGACAACGGCATTCCATGGTTCTTCGTCGAACTTTCCTATCGTCAAGTATTAATGGCCCGAAGCTTTCGATCTGCGGCAAGTGCCGTCAGCAGGCGGACTATCTTGGAGTCTCGCTACCATTCCTTCATCGCTTCAACAGCTTCGGCTTCCGATGTCCGTACATATGCATCGGTTACGGCGATAGAGCAATGGCCTAGTGCTTGCTGAACATATCGTAGCGAGCGTCCTTGCGCCACGGCTTGGGTGGCGAACGCTCTTCTAAGTGAGTGGGCCCCAATCTGGTAACCGAGGAGTTTGGAGAGCTGTCTCATGCGCCAGGCGATCTGATCCTTGTTCCAGGTGATTCCGTCAGGTCGTAAGAAGAATCGATCTTCATTCCTACAAGCCAATTCACCTTGTCGCTCTCTGATCTCAGGCCGAACCGCTAAGTAATTCTCGACTAGCCGAACTAGTTCTCGCCGAACTCCAACCTTGCGATCCTTCTTGCCTTTTCCGTGGCGAACGGCGATGCTCCTTTCCTGGAGAGACACATCGCCAACACACAGGCTTAGGGCTTCAGATACACGAAGGCCGCAGTACAACATAACGCCGACAATAGCTGCTAAGGTGATATTTTCATGGGGGTCGGCCGTTCGAATAGAGATCGCATGGAATAACTTCGGTGCGTCATTAACCCTCAAACAGGTGCGGCGTGGCGCTGGCCCACGCGTTGGGCGTAGGTCGCGAATCACTTGCAATGCGTCTGGTTGAAGTTTGCCTTCAAACACTAAGAAACGCCCGAACGAGATGATTGCGTTTGCTACGTTCCGCTTGTGACTGTGGGACTTTGCGGCAAACCCCTCAAGTCCTCTCACTAGGGTTTCTCGCCGAAACAGTTGAGACGGCCGTGGAACGCCCGCTCCTGTGAACTCTAGCTGTTTGAGGAACGAGATGAGGCAGGCATAGTAGCTGGCCCTGGTTGTGGGAGACAACTCCTTTAAGCTCATAAAGCCTTGCCAGCGATCAATGGCCTCAAACATGGCCAATGCATCGCCTGGCTGGGCCATACCGCCGATTTCCTTGGGCATTGGGACGTACGTAACCCAGGCTTCCAGGTCAGTTCGCCTAATACGATACTGCTTGCCAACGCGTATCGCTGGAATTTCTCCTGCTTTGCACTTCTTCTGAAGTGAGGACTCACTCACGCCAACCAGGGCGGCAGCTGCTTGGATGCTTAGATAGTCAGACATGAAGACTCCTCCTATATTCATCGAAGTCTTCAACGGCAGAAACAGAACTAGCGGATACGCTGGTTTGCGGTGGGGCGAAGCCCACTTGGGAACCTCAAACGGGCATGGTATGATGCTTAGGTTGTTCAGGGAGGCGAAGGGGTCCTGGTGGGCCCTCTGGTCTTCAAAACCAGCGAAGGTCGGTTCACCCGGCCTTGGTAGGTTCGATTCCTACACGCCTCCGCTCCTGACCCCGGCCGTTCGGCCGGGGTTTTTCGCTTTCTTGGCAGGTTCGCGAGCAGGCGTTATCATTCGTTACACCGTCGCCGCATCCCGACACGATTAAGGAGTCCTCGTTTGAAGCACATCATCCTGCCCGTGGCCCTCAGCGTGAGCCTGGTGGGCCTCTCGGCCGCCCCCGGCCACGCCCAGATCCGCCGCTCCAACTCGACCGCAGCGCCGGCGGCCGCCACCTCGCCGGCGGCCGGCGCACGCACGGGCACCGAGCTGCGCCTCTTCATCGGCCCGGCCTTCGAGGCCGGCAACGCCAACACGTCGCTCGCCCGCACGCAGTCCAAGACCACCACCAACACGACCACCCAGGGCACGACCACCACCACGACCTCGAACGCGAGCCCGTCGGTGAGCAACTTCGGCTCCTTCGGCGACGGCATCGGCCTCATGTACGGGGTGGACGGCACCTGGTGGGGCGCGGATCGCCTCGGTCTCGGTGCGAACCTGTTCGGTGCCTACCTCAACGCCGGCCAGACGACCAACATCCAGCACCTGAACGGCCAGCAGGCCAGCACCTTCCTCACGACGGTCTCGGGCGCCCAGACCACGGTGGTGGGCGAGACCATCTCCATCACCCCGGGGGCGGGCCTCGGGGTCGGCACCCTCACCACCACCATCGGCCCGACGGGCGGTGCCGGCAGCACGGTGGTATCGACCACCTACGGCGGCTTCACCACCCCCGCCGGGGCGTCGGCCTTCGTGCTGCGCTCGGGCACCAGCGCGGCCGCGGCCCCCAACAGCACGTTCACCTCGACGGGCGGCGCGTCCTACACCCAGGGCCGGACCTTCTGGCTCAACGACGTGGGCCTGAACGCCAACTACGTCGTCTGGGACAATCCGTCGGGCGCCGTGTCGTTCTTCGGCGGCTTCACCATTCCGACGGCCTTCGAGAGCCGCAGCTTCACGGCCAAGACCACCGGCGCCAACAACTCGGGGGATGTGGCCTCCGAGACCGAGAATGCGGTCGGGGCCACGGCGGCCGACACGGCCACCGTCACGCGCTCCTGGAAGTACAACCAGTCCTACGCTTCGAACATGTCGCTGTTCGCGCTCGGGCCCGTGCTCGGCCTCAACGCCACCTACGCCCTGGGCGGCATGCAGGTCTACTCGCAGGTCGGCTACGCACCGGTCCTGATCGGCACCGCCACCACCAACACGGTGACGGTCGTCAGCAACGAGGTGACCCAGAACGTCACCACCGCCGGCGCGGGCGCGGGCGGCTACACCGCGGGCACGACGGTCAACCGCGTCGATACCCGGACCGAAGGTCAGGTCGTCGCGCCCATCTCGGGCTCGGAGGCCATCGGATCGCTGGGCCTCGGCTTCGGGATGGGCGGCATGCGCCTCTTCACCGAGGGCACGGCCCGCAGCTACCTGCTCGGCGCCGCAGGCTCCCAGCTCGTCTACGGCCTCAAGGTCGGGGGCACCTTCCAGTTCTAGCATCCGCACGAAAAAGCCCCCGCGGCCTGGCCGCGGGGGCTTTTTGACGGGGCTTAGACCGGCTGCTCGGTGAGCTGCTGGAGCTTCTCGGACTGGTCGGCCGAGATGAGGGCATCGAGCACCTCGTCCAGGTCGCCGTTCAAGATGCGGTCGAGCTTGTTGAGCGTGAGCTTGATGCGATGGTCGCTCACGCGGTTCTCCGGGAAGTTGTAGGTGCGGATGCGCTCGGAGCGATCGCCCGTGCCCACCTGGCTCTTGCGCTCGGAGGCGTAGGCGCTCTCGGCCTCCTGGACCTTCATGTCGTAGAGGCGGGTGCGCAACAGCTCGAGGGCGCGCGCCTTGTTCTGGAGCTGCGAGCGCTCGACCGTACAGGCCACCGCGAGGCCGGTGGGGATGTGGGTGACGCGCACGCCCGATTCGACCTTGTTGACGTTCTGGCCGCCGGCGCCGCCCGACCGGAAGGTGTCGAAGCGCAGGTCCGACTGGTTGATCTCGAACTCGACCTCCTCGGCCTCGGGCAGGACCGCCACGGTGGCCGTCGAGGTGTGGATGCGGCCCGAGGCCTCGGTGACGGGCACACGCTGCACGCGGTGCACGCCCGACTCCCACTTCATGCGCGAGTAGACGCCGTCGCCCTTGACCGACAGGGAGGCTTCCTTGACGCCGCCGAGCTCCTGCTCGTTGAGGTACATGAGCTCGGTTTTCCAGCCGCGGCTGTCGGCGTAGCGGGTGTACATGCGCAACAGGTCGCCCGCGAAGAGCGCCGCCTCGTCGCCGCCCGCGCCGCCGCGGATCTCGATGATGATGTCCTTGTCGTCGTTGGGGTCGCGGGGCAACAGCCGGATGGTCAGCTTCTTCTCGAGATCCACGACCTTGGGCTCCAGCTCCTGGAGCTCGAGCTCGATCATCTCGCGCAGCTCGGGGTCATTCTCCGTACGGCGCATGGCCTGGGCGTCCGCGAGCTGCTTGGTCGCTTCCTGCCAGGCGTGGAACAGCTCGACCGTCACCTCCATGTCGGAGCGGGCCTTGGCGTACTTGCGGAGCTGCTCCTGGTTGGAGAGCACGACGGGGTCGCTGAGGCGCTCGCCCAGATCGTGGTACGCGCGCTCCACCTCGTGCAGCTTGTCGATTTGAATCTTTTCGAGCATGGTCCTCACCTATCGGGGGCATCAATCGTTTCATTATATCACCCTTGCGCGTCCTCCAAGCCAGGCGCTGTGCGCCCTGGAGGAGGGTCGTGGGGGCCAAAGCCTTAAATTGGAGGAAATTTTGGGTCAAGCATTTGACAGACCGGCATGGAACGGTTATAGTAGGTACATACCAAGCAACGCGGATGTAGTTCAGTGGTAGAACACCTCCTTGCCAAGGAGGGGGTCGAGAGTTCGAATCTCTTCATCCGCTCTGAACGGGCCCTTCGAAAGAAGGGCCCGTCGCTTTTTGCGTTCTGGCTGCCCGGATGGTAGGATGCCGGGCGATCAGCGCCCGCGGCTCAATGGCGATTGGAGGTGCCCCTCATGAAATTCCTGCACACCCGGCTCAAGGTCCGCGACCTGGAGCGTTCCGTCCGCTTCTACGAAGACAACTTCGGCTTCCAGGTGCGGGTACGGCACAGCTCGCCGCGCGGCTCGCAGCTGGCGCACCTGCGCCTGCCGGACGGCGGCACCGAGCTCGAGCTTGCCTTCCTGCCCTGGGACCCCGACTTCCGGCTCGCCGAGGACATCTTCCACATCGCGTTCCTGGTGGACTCCGTCCCCCGGGCCGTCGAGGAGATGCGGGCGCGCGGAGTGAAGATCACCGAGGAGCCCATGGAGACGAGCTCCGGCTTCATGGCCTTCATCGAGGACCCGGACGGCTATGAGATCGAGCTCCTCGACCACGCCAACAAGGCTTAGCTCACCCCTGAAGGGCCCTAAGAAATCATCCCCCCGGCAAGTCGCCGGGGGGATGACACTTAGGGCTCGGGTAAGGGCGTGACGAAGGGATTCTCGCCGACCGGATTGAACTCGGTGGGGCTCGGATCAGGCGCCGGGGTGTTGGTCTCCGCGGGGACCGGCGTCTGGATCGGGGCCCGGGTCGGAGACGGGCTCGGCGAAGGAGTCGCTCCCCCGGTGGGCGTCGGGGTCGGCACCTTGCCCGTGACGTTGCCCGCCGGATTGCCGTCCTGCGGCACGGGCGTGGCGCCGCCTACCTGCCCTCCGAGCGGGGTGGGCGTGGGCCGGCGGCGCCCGGTCGTTCCGACCGGATCGTCGATGGGCTCCGGGCATCCGCTGAGGATGGTGACGAGCGCCATCAGCAGCAGGGGCGCGAGTCGGTATCGGTAGGCCTTCATGTTCACCACCTAGAACATCGGCGAATTCAGCCCCACTTTGAGTTGGGACTGGGTCCAGCCGCTGGGGTTCACCTCGTAGAGCGAGTTGTTGCCGTTGGCCGCCACGTACAGGCGGTCGTTGCCGTTGTTGTAGGCCATGCCCCAGATGGCCTGGTTCAGGTCAGGTCCATTGGAGATGACCCGGGTGGTGCCGTCGATGCCGTAGATCTCGCCGCCCGTGCTGCCCGTGAAGAGCATGCGCGTGTCGGGATCCACCGCGACGCCGAAGACGTTGCCGATGCCGTTGATGACCAGGTCGTTGCCGGTGTTGAGGTTCATGGCGTACATGGCGTTGGTGGCGCCCATGTAGAGCCAGTCCCCATCCCGGATGACCGAGTGCGTATGCAGCAGGCCATCGTTGCCGCGCTGCCAGCAGCGCATCGGGTAGCCCCAGTGCACGCCGTTGGAGGCGTCGATGTAGAACTCGTACGAGTCGCAACCCGTGCAGCCGATCGTGGATCGGTAGGCCGTGGCGGCGGGGGTGCCCGTCGAGATCTGGTAGATGACGCCGTCGCTCACCCGGACCAGGAGCCGGCCGTCGTTGAAGGCCCGCACCCGCGTGGGGCTGCCGGCGAGGCCCGTGATGTGCGTCGCCACCGCCCAGGTGCCCGGCGTGACGGCCATGATCTGGCGGTTGGTGTAGTCCGTGACGTACAGGGTGCCGCCATAGTTGGTGATGCCACGGGGCTGCGCCACGGCGGCCGCGGCGGTCGAGCTCGTCACGGTGGTGGCCGTCGCGGGCGAGGCGATCGCGTGGATCTTGTTGGCGCCCGGGTCGGTGGCGTACAGCGTGCCGCCCACCATGGTCATGCCGAAGGGGTAGCCGCCCGGGACCGAGATGGTGCCGGGGACGCCCGTGACGTTGTTCAGGTCGATCCGGTAGATGTTGCCGTCCCGGCACGCGACGTAGGCGTACTGGCTACCGTCGTAGACCACGTCGTAGATGTCGTTCGGGAAGACCTTGTTCGTGAAGCCGGGGGGCGTGATGTCGCGCCACTCGTTGGTGCCGTCCCGGCCGTTCAGCCGGACGGACATGACGAGCTTCTTGCGGACCGAGCTCGTGTAGAGCCAGCGATCGACATCCACCCGCTCAATCGATTGTGCAAGCGTGTTCCAGTAGCCGTCGGCGCTGAACTGGGGCACGACCGGCCGCCGGTGGACGTTGGTCCCGGCCCCGGGGTTGACGACGTTGATGCCGGCGTTGTCCCAGGTGTTGTACCACCACATGGAGTCGGGCCAGGCGCCGTACGTGCCGTAGACCCGTCCCACGTAGTACGTGGCGCCGTCGTCGCTGACTTCGGCGGCGCCGGGCCAGTAGATCCCGGACGTGAGCACCGAACGAGCGGCGCCAGAGAGCTCCACCTCGCTGACGGAGGGGCCGTTGTTGCCTCCGCAGCACGGCTTGTTCGGCGTACCGTCGTCGTTGTGGGCGATGTAGAGCTTGCCGTTGCGGAACGTGAGGCCCGACGGCGGCGCGATGCCCGAGATGAGCGAGGACGTCGTCTTGAGATCGCTGTCGACCTTGAGGATGGCGCCCACGTTGGACAACGAGACGTACAGGTTGTTCGAGCCGTCGACCGCCAGGCCCCGCAGACCCGAGAGGCCGAAGGCATGGATGCGCTGGTCGCCGGCGAGGGTGATGCGGCGGATCAAGTTGCGGGTCTGCTCGCTTACGTAGAGGTTGCCCGCGGCGTCGCGGGCGATGGACCGGGCCCCGCTCACGCCCGCGAAGGAGGTCAGGTTGCCCACCGGATCGACCCGCATCACGACGTTGTTGGATTGGCTCGTGACGAAGCTGTTGCCGGCCGTGTCGATGGCGATGCCCTGGGGATCCGGCACGTAGGCCCAGACCTCGCAGTTGTGCGGGGCGGTGGGCGCCGTGGGATAGACCACGGGCGACAGGGCGACGCTGCCGGTGTCCCCGGCCTGGGGGCGGAAGCGGACCACCCGACCCTGGGCCGTCTCGACCGCATAGAGGTAGCCGCTCGGGTCGAAGGCGAGGGCCGAAGGCGCCGAGAAGCCGGTGTAGGTGGCGACGGTGCCCGTCAGGGTCCCGGCCGCCCAGTTCACGTCGAAGCGCGTGATCTGGTTGGAGCTGCGCTGGGCCACGTAGAGGTCGCCGTCCGGCCCTAGCGAGAGGGCGTACGGATCCGTGACCGCGAGCCAGCTGGCATCGAGCATGGCCCCCGTGCTGTCCATCTGGACCACGCGGTTGTCGCCATTGGCCACGTAAATCTTGTAGGGGGCGGACGTCGCGCCCTCCGGGTTCACGAGCACGCCGCGGGGCGACGAGAGGGCCGTGCTGAGCGTGTAGGTGCTGCCGTTCGGGTTCACCCGGACCAGTGTGCCCAGGCTGTTGGTGACCGAGTAGAGGGTCGTATTGCCGCCGGCATCCGTGAAGTACACGAGGTGGCCGTCGTGGCTCGTGACGCTGAAGGGCGTGGAGTAGGTGTTGACGCCGTTCAGCGTGAGCTGGATGAGGCCGCTGCGCGCGCCCGCCGGGACGTTGACCACCAGGGTGGTGGCGTTGCTCGAGCCCACGTTGATGGTGGCCGCGGCGCCGACGAAGTTGACGGTCATGTTGCCGGGCTCGAAGCCGGTGCCGGCGATGGTGACGGTCGTGCCGATGCTGCCGGCGAGCGGGGACATGCCGGCGAAGGTGAAGCTCGTCTGGGTGTTGACCGCTCCGCCGGAGGGGCTGAGCACGATCGAGTGCAGCGGATCCTGGTCCTTGGCCACGGCATTGGTGATCTGGGTGAAAAGGTCCGAGTACATGTCGGCCGCGAGGTTGCGGACGCCGGTGCCCGCGAGCACGCCCGCGCCCGCGCCCAGGTAGGCGGGGGGATCGACCAGGGTGTTCAGGGAGCCGATGTAGGCCTCCGGGGTCACGGCCTGGGCGTTGACCAGCTGCTGGTTGATGTAGAAGGCGACGGAGGTGGTGCCGATGCTCACGTTGATGGGGCCCGGCGTCTGGTTGCCGAGGCTGATCCAGCCGTTGTTCGCAAAGTCGTACCAGATGAGCGTCCGGAGGCGCATGGCGTCCGCTCCCGCCTGGTTGGGCGCGGAGTTGCCGCCCTGGAGGCCCTTGACGGCCTCCAGGTAGTAGCCGATCGAGCGCGCGTCGGTCGGATTGGCCCGCTTGGCGGTGAACGAGGCTCCGAACTTGATGACGAAGGATCCGCTCGCGTCGGCGATCGACGTACCGACCGTGTTGCCGGTGGAGACCTCGATGAGGGAGACGGTCGCACCCTTGGCGAAGTCCTCGAGGAGGTCCGTGAGCTGGACGTGATAGCCCTTCATGGTGCCGATCTGCCCATGCAGGTGCGCGGCCGACAGGGCGGTCACGGTCTGGTCCGGTCTCGTCAGCGTGCTGGCGATGGGCTTGAGGCAGCCCGCCAGCATGAACGAGGCGACGGCGATGGTGAGCAAGCGACGCAGCATGCGTGAATCTCCTACATTTCCGCGCCGCTCAGCCCGTAGGGCTGAATGGTGCGGGTCTTGGCCGCCACGTTGATCAGGTCGACGCGGTGGTGCGAGCTGCTGGTCTGGTAGAGGGTCGAGCCCGTGGTGTCGGACCACAGGCCGTACGAGGTATAAGACGAGCCCAGGCCACCGACGACGTTGGTCTGGGTGCCCGTGGCGTCCAGCTTCTGGACGGCCATGCCGCGGTAGACGACGATGAAGAGCTGCCCGGACTCGTCGGCGGCGAAGGCGCCCTGGGTCTGGTCGTAGCAGTCCCCGTCGTCCTCGCTGTACCACCACTCGCGCTGGCGGGCACCGGGCTGGATCCGCGTGGTGGCATCCTTGCCGCAGGTGGTGCCGCCCTGGATGTAGACGTTCAGGTTCGAGTCGACGCCCGCCAGGCGGTAGCCATGGGCATCCCGGCGTGAGCCGGACATGCGGTAGTTGTGGTTGCCGTGGCTGGTCTTGCCGAAGCGGTAGTAGTCCGTGTAGTAGAAGTCGTCCTGGCCCGGGATCTTCCAGATGAAGTTGGGGCCGTCGTAGTTGGTGATCCACTGGATCTCGCCGCTGAGGTCGGCGGGGATGCGGTAGCCCTGGCTGCGCATCACGTAGATGGTGCCGTCGCTCGCCACGTCGATGTCGGCGGAGTTGGCGCCCAGGGTGGTGATGCGGCCGTAGGTGCCCGTCGTGGCGTAGTTGGGGATGGTGCCGATGCCCTCGTTGCAGACCACGTACATGGTGGTCCCCCGGAAGGCGATGTTGCGGGGCGTATCCGTTCCGCAGGTGAGGGTCATGGCCGCCGTCCCGGTGGCGGGGTTGTAGGCCACGAGGTTCTTGGAGCCGTAGTTGACCACCCAGATGTAGGTGCCGTCGAAGTTGACGGCAAACGGCTGGGTGCCGCTGTTGATGGCCGCCACGTGGATCGAGCCGTCGGGCTTGTAGCTCGTCAGGCGGTGGCTGTTCTCGTTGGCCACCCAGACGTTGCCCGAGCCGTCGACGGCCACGTCCCGGGGGTTGTTGAGGTTGGCGTCGTCGGCCTGGGCCTTGAAGACCTCCACGTAGTTGGTGCCGTCCTTGCTGTTGAACCCCGTGTTGATGGCATCGTTGTTGATGCGCAGGATCCGATGATTGGTGCCCGTGGCGATGTAGAAGGAGCCCGCGTTGGCGCTCGCCGAGTTGTCCCGGCTCAGGCCCTTGAGCTGGTCGATGACCGAGGTGTTGCTGGTATAGCCGGCCCCGAAGTTGGTCACGTCGTAGGCGCGCACCGAGCTGCCGACCGAGACGTAGAGCTTGCCGGCGCGGTAGGCAATGCCCGCCGGACCGCTGTTCCAGCCGGGCAGGCCCGTGATGACGGTCGTGACCGCTCCGTTGCTGCGCTGGACCCGCGTGATGGTGCCGTTGCCCACGTTGGTGACGTAGAAGCAGTCGCGCACGTTGTCGTAGGTGAGTCCGATGGGCTGGTTGAAGCCCCGCGCCACGGTGCTCAGGGCCGTGGTGGTGGTGTCCACGGCCACCAGGCTGTTGTTGGTCCGGCTGAGCACGTAGAGGACGTCGCCGACCTTCACGATGCCGGTGGGCGCGCTCAGGCCGCTGGCGAAGAGCGCCGAGTCCCCGAGCGACGTGATGCGGTAGAGGTTGTTGGAGAAGTTGTCGATGGCGTACACGTAGCCCGAGCGGTCGGCGACCAGGCCGCCCGGGGTCGGCATGTCGGCGTAGGGCGACATGGTGTCGCTGTCCTTGTGCCAGCGGTAGAGCGAGTTGCCCCGGTTGTTGCTGACGTACATGTTGCCCACCGAGTCGAAGGCCACGCCCCATGGGCCGCTCAGGCCCTGCTTGAAGATGGCGCTCGCGCCCGAGTTGCCGGCGACGTTCATGGCGACGCCCAGGACGTTGTTGGCGTTGAAGTTGGCCACATAGAGGCGACCGTCGGAGCCGAAGGCGATGCCCCGCGGGTTGTTGAGCGCATCGCCCGAGACGGTGACGTTCACCGGGGCGCTCGAGGTGGCGTCGATCCGGTAGAGCCGGTTGGCCGTGCCGTCCGAGACGTAGGCGCTGCCCGTGGCGTCGAAGGCGATGCCGCGGGGGTC
>JAKFBU010000061.1:0-101631 GCA_036676985.1 Candidatus Sericytochromatia bacterium | reverse complement strand
GCCCACTAACCCCCTGGTTTGCACCAGGGGGTTACTTCTTGGCTGCGGGAAAGTCCCTCGTCCGAACGGATCCTTCAAGCGATCCGGCGGAGCGATTCGACGTCAGTACTGACTGAGCATCGCGCGCAGGGTCGTTGCATAGGAACGCTGCTGCTGCAGCTCCGCCCAAATCCTGTATCTCAACGATGGGACAGTGGTATAGCTCCACATGTCCTCCAGCTGTCGAATGCGGTTCTCCACCGCCGTCAGCTGCACGCGCGTGGTGGCCCATTGACGTTGCCGGCGGACTTCCGCCTCGGGCCGAGGATAAGGCGCGTCGAAGGTCCGAGGAATGATCCGAACACCGCGCAGCATGACGTTGCCGCGCCGCGGGTCCGGAATCGGGTACGTCTCGGGGATGATGGGGACACCCCGCAGGTAGATGGTGGCCCCACGGGGCCGGAATCGCTGACGTGGCGCAGAGGGCGCGGCGGCCGGCATGTCGACCTGAACCCGGTAGTTGGACTGGGCCGGAACCGCCTGAGCGGATGGTACGGTGGCGAGACTGGCCGTGCCGCAACCCGAAGCACCCAGCATGAAGGTCACGCCACACACTCCCATTAGTTCCCGTCGCTTCATCGTGCCACCTCCTAGCAAACCGGCAGACATGGGTACCAACGGCGGGCAAATCATAGCTCTGTGCCTCGCAAAAGCAAGATTCGCATGGCGCCTTGCGGGGCGCTCGTTCAATGGAGTCCCGAGTCCTGCGTTGTTCGGAACGCCAAGAGCAAGCGCTCGATAAAGCGGAATTTAGCTCCTGGTACATCCGCCCAAGCTCTCTCTCGAGCCCCCCGTCCACCGCGCGGGAGCCTCCCGTTTCTCCTGGTTGCCACATAGACCCCGAGCCCCACGAGACGGTTAACCGCCGTTCCGGCCGCCTGCTTTGGACGACTTCTGCGCCCGGACGTGTTGCGATGCGACCGTGGGCAACCACATCATGACGCGTCATCATCATGAGGTCACCAAAGCCGACCGAGGGACGAGGCCATGCCGCTTGTTCAAACCGTCCAGACGATCGCGCCCGGCGGGTTCCGCCGGAGCCTCTGCACCTATCCGCGGGTGCTCCCCTTGAGGGCCCACCCCGCCGTCGCGCACTTCTTCAGCCTGTCCAACGGCGAACTCGCTTACCGCTACTGCGATCGCCACCCCGAGGTGCGACGCAAGGCCCTCGAGCGCTTGCTGGCGCATCACAGCACCCACCTGGCCTGGGCGGGCTCGGACCTCTTGCACACGCTCAGGCCCGACGGGACCCACCAGATGGTGGTGCTTGAGACTAACTCATGCCCCTCGGGGCAGAAGTCCATGCCGGCCCTGCCCTTCGGGCATCCCTCCGGGGGCTATCGACGGCTGCTCGAGACCGTGTGGCCGGACGATCCGCCCGAGGGCGACTATGCCGTCGTGTACGACAAGAACCCGCTCGAGGCGCGGGGCTACGCCATGACCCTGGCGAACTTCCTCAAGGCCCAGGTCCACCTGGTCGAGATCCACGAGCACGAGGCCAACCCCGCGGTTCGGTTCCGCTCGGGGCTCCTCGAGATCCGGGACGCCTTCGGATCCTGGCGCCCGATTCGCACGGCCCTGCGCTACGTGACCCAACGACCCTGGCTCCAGCTCCCGCTCGCGAGCAAGACCCGCTTCCTCAACCCCGTGATCGCCTGCCTCGCAGGAGGCCGCAACAAGCTGATGGCGCACAAGGCCTACCAGCGCCTCAACGAGTCGCTGGCCGCGAGCGGGCTGCAGATCCATACCCCCGCCACGGCGTGCGACGTCTCCGCCGCGGAGGTCCCGGACCGGGTGGCGGAGTTCGGGGGCAAGGCCGTCATCAAGGTCCCGTACTCCAACGCGGGGCAGGGCATCTACATCGTGACGTGCGACGCCGACCTCGGCCGCTTCTTGTCCCTTCCCCACCGCTACGACCTGTTCATCGTCCAGCGCCTGGTGGCCGCAGCCCCGCATGCCTCCCGGGATGCCGACCTGGTCCAGGTGGGGACCCTGCCGAACGAGCTGAACGAGCGCTACGTCTTCGACCTGCGGATGATGGTCGGCAGCGGCCCGCACGGCTTCCGGCCCATCGCCGCCTACGCGCGGCGCGCCCACGTCCCCCTGGCGCCGAGCCTCGACGACGCCTGGCGGCAATACGGCACCAACCTGTCCTACCACGACGCGCAAGGAGCCTGGAAGACGGACGACAGCCGGCTCGTCCCGCTGTCCGAAGAGGAGTTCGAGACGCTGGGTCTCGGCCTCGACGAGCTGATCGACGCCTACGTGCAGACGGTCATGGCCACCATCGCCATCGACCGCATGGCCGCCGAGCTGGCCGACCCCGTCGCGGGCCTGGACCTGAGCGCCTTTTCGGCTCTGGACGACGATCCGGGGCTGATCCGCGAGCTGTTCAACCCGTTCCATGACTAGGGACGGCCTCGAGAAACCCCAGGGGGCGCTCGGCGCCCCCTTCTGGGGCTTCATGGCAGGGAGCCTGGTGAGCCGGGCGGGGGACTGGATGGACATGGTGGCCCTCAACTGGGCCATCCTCCAGCACTCCAACTCCCCCCTGGCGCTGGCGCTCATCAACGCGTGCCGCGTGGCCCCGGTCTTCCTGATGAGCCTACCGGCGGGCGTCCTGGCCGATCGGCACGACCGCCGCACCCTGCTCCTCGTGGTCCAGGCGGGGGTCATGGTCCTGACGCTCGCCATCGGCCTCATGGTGATGGGCCATGGGCCCGTCTGGGGCTTCGCCCTGGTCGTGATCGCGCGCTCCGCCCTCGCGGCGATGGATGCGCCCGTGCGCGAGGCCCTCATCCCGACGCTCGTCGCCCCCGAGCAGATGGCGCGCGCGACCGCCATCAACCAGGCGCACTTCCACCTTGCCCGGGCCATCGGCCCCCTGCTCGCGGGGGTGCTGCTCGCCGTGGCCCCCATGGAGACTGCCTTCTGGATCAGCGCCGCCACGAGCCTCGCCGTCTTGGCCGCCCTCTTGCCCTTGAAGGCGCCCGCCCCCCTCCCGCACCCGACGGAGGCGCCGGGCGGGGTCCGGGAGGTCGCGCACTTCGTCAGAGAGCAACCCGCCGTGCAGGCGCTCTTGCTCCTGGCGATCGCACCCATGGTCTTCGGCTTCCCCTACACCTCCATGATGGCCCTGTTCGCGCGGGACCTCTTCCACCTGGGGCCGACGGGCCTGGGCGGCCTGATGGCCGCCTCCGCCCTGGGAGCGTTCGTGGGTTCTGCCGGCGTGGGATACGTCAGCGATCGCTCGTACAGGCTGTCAGGCCTCGCCTGGTCGGTGGCGGCCTTCGGCCTCGCCCTCATGCTCTTCGCATGTGCCCGGAGCTGGAACGCGGCGGCCCTCGCCCTGGTCCTGGTGGGGTTCGCGGGGCACCGCTACCGGACGCAGTGCCGGATCGCGCTCCACCTGGAGGTCCCCGACGCGCTGCGCGGGCGCGTGATGGGCCTCGCCCTCATGGACCGGGGCTTCATCCCGCTCGGGGCCTTGCTGGTGGGGGCGATCGCGCAGTGGGCGGGCACCTGGTGGGCCGCCATGGCCATGGGGCTGGGCTGCGTGGCGACGGCCCTGGTGGTGCTAGGAACACGGCGGCGGCCCTGCTCGTGCCCCTGAAGTAGAGGTTCTGGCTGGAGACGAGCCCCACTGCCACGAAAGGAGCGACGGAGATCCGCCGATAACGACATGGCACGACCCATCCGCACGGGAGACCACCTTGAAGCCGCTTTCCGAGCTTTCCCGCTCCGTCCCGACGACCACCGCCCGGAGCGCGACCAGCGCCCCGGCGGCGGCGGACGCCGCACGATCCGCGTCCGACACCCGCCTCCAGGCGGCTCCCGAGGGGCGCTCGCACGTGGGCACGGCCGTGAACCGGGCCGTCTTCGAGACCGCCAAGGGAACGGTCCCCACCGCCCGCGCCTTCACGCTGGGATCCGTCGAGGACATCTGGATCAACGACACCGACGCCGAGGACGAGGCGGTGGACAAGGTGATCGGGCTGTTGGCCGACGCCCACCACGAGATCAGCATCCAGACCTTCTACTTCAAGTACGACCACCCGGCCGCCCAGCGATTGCTCGAGGCCCTGGCCAAGAAGCAGGCCGAGAACCCGGCCTTCCAGGTCCACATCGCCTTCAATCGGGACTTCAACCCCCTGGGCAAGACCATGGAGGACGCCCTGAAGGAGTACGGCGTCAAGGCCGACGTGGCGATCTACGCGGGCCCCGTCACCCGGAAGTCCAACCACACCAAGATGTTCGTGCTCGACGGCCGGGAGGCCGTCATCGGCGGGGACAACATCGACAACCCGGCCGAGCGCGACGTCATGGTCCACCTGCGCGGCCCGGTGGTCGATTCCCTGCTGCGCGACTTCGACGACGCGTGGCGCACCTCCAAGCGGTGGCTCAACGGCACGAGCACGCCGCCCGCCCACCAGAAGGGGGCGGCCACCGCCTCCAGCCAGCCTCTGGTGCCCATGACGCTGCTCACCAAGTCCGGCGTGGCATGGGTGGGCGACTACGCGAACAACGATGCCGACCAGGGGCTCATCGCCGCCATGAACGCGGCCCAGCGCCTGATCCGGGTCGCCTCGCCCAACCTCAACGACATCCGCGTCTGGGATGCCCTGGAGGCCGCCGCCAAGCGGGGCGTCCGGGTCGAGATCATGCTGCCGCAGAACTTCAAGGCCCTCGGCCCAGCCTTCGACCGCTCTTCGAACCAGGCGGTGCCGCGGTTCTGGGCACAGCTGCCCGCGGCGGCCCGTCAAAACGTGGAGCTGCGCTGGTTCTCGGAGGACGGCAAGACGCCCGGCGACTCCCACACCAAGTTCCTCTCGGTGGACAACACCTGGGCCTACGTAGGCTCCCAGAACATGGACAACCAGGCCTGGGCCTTCTCCCGCGAGGTGGGCGTCGGCGTGGACGACGCCACCCAGGTGCAACGCCTGGAGGCGGCGATCTTCGCGGCGGACTGGAACAACAGCATCCCTGCCCAGATCCAGCCCGCGGACGAGAAGAAGCCGCTGCCGGCACGGAACTGGGGCGAGCGGGTCGCCCGGTGGATCGTGCCGGGGTGGTAGCCCACAGCGCCGGGAGGTAGGGGCGCGCGCTTTTTGGGGACAAAGGAGTCATGATGCTGCCCATCCAACCCAACCAGCCCTCCCAGAGCGCCCCGAAGCCCCCGAAACCGGCGCCTCCGGAGCCGCCGCTCGCGCCCAAGCCCCCCGTGTCCTTGAGCAAGGACCAGGCGGCCGACGTGCTCGACGTCGGCAAGAAGAGCAAGCTCTCGCTCGAGCCCGACCCGATCGTCGTGCCGACCTGGACGCCGCCCGACGAGGCCCCCGCGGCGACGCTCTACCGGGAGCTCGGCAAGGCCGCCGAGGGCCCCGGCGAGATGTTCAACATGATGAGCAAGAAGCACCTGGAGGACGTGCGGGGCAAGTACGAGGAGGACCCGCGGGCCCTGGGGGTGCAGTACGACATGGTCGACACGGCCGACGGCCCGCGCGCGAAAGTGACGGGCTTCCAGGACATCTCGGCCCCCGACTGCGGCCAGTGGGACCCCACGCAGTACGCACCCCACTACGTCTTCGACCGGCAGGAGGACGCGTTCCCCGTGCGGCCCGACTTCGACGGCAACGCCAGCACGAGCGACAACGGCGGCGCCACGCTGAAGGACACGGGCTCGGACCACTACCAGGACGGCGTCATCGGCGGGAAACAGAGCCTGAATGCCGCGTTCGTCGTCCAGCAGAAGGGCGAATACACGGTCCTGACCTACAGCAACTACTACGCGACCAACAAGGGCGCCCACTACCACAAGAACGACTACAGCACGGCCCAGGTCTACCTCAAGCCGAACGAAGAGGGCAAGCTGGAGCCCGCGTACCTCGCGACCTCGTGGCACTACGGCACGGTCCTCACCCCCTGGAAGGACGTCCAGAAGGACGCCCAGGGCCATCCCATCGTGGGCGTCGGCCTGGGGACCCACTCCCTGCAACCGTACGGGCAGAACGATACCGTCCCCCAGGACGGCCTGCACGTCATGGGCGACGGCTCCACCACGCTGAACGGTGCGCCCACGGGCCAGCGCCTGACCTACGACGCCTTTCAGACCAACGTCGCGAACGCCACGATCCTGACCGACCCCGATTCGGATCGCGCCGTCGCCCGCCGCACGACCCTGGGCTATGGCTGGGCGGCCGCCGACCCGCTGCATCCCTCCACCTTCAACAACGACAACACCTGGGATCAGGTGGACGATCGCCTCTCGGACGACCTGGAGGCCGTCGAGGAGCACGGCGGCGGCAACGTCGAGGCCCTCCAGGACGAGATCCGCGCCAACGCCGCCAAGGTGGAAAAGGACGACCAGGACGTGCCCAAGAAGTCCTTCCTCGAGAAGGTCGGGGATTTCTTCGGCCTATGACCGGCAGGCAGGCGCGGAGGCCTGCCCCACCGACACCATCGAGAGTTAGCCCCCGCATGGCCTGGTGCCATGCGGGGGCTAACTCTTGACCAGGTGGACACCCACCCGCCGAGCCACGCGGAGCCCATGGCGGCCTGGCCCCACCGCCTTAACCTAAGAATAATAAAACGAGCGTGAGGATCGCAAAAAAGGCGCCAGAGGGGCTTCCAATCGGAAGATTGTATGTTAATCTTACCTTAAGCTAACCCCCGAGACCCGATTGGAGGCCGTGTTGAAACCGATCGCCCTCGTCCTCGCATCCGTCGTCCTTGCCTCGGCCCTCTCCGCTTGCGGCGTGAACCCCGCCGTACAGCCCTTCACGGCGACCAAGCGCGCCGTCAGGGCTTCGGACCAGGCCCCCGCCGACTACTACAAGCCGGCCCAGGGTCTGAAGGGCCCGCAGCTCCTGCGCGCGCTCTCGGGTGTGGTCACCAAGCACAAGGAGCTCGGCTACGACCTGGCGCGCGACGTCATGTTCGCCGACGTGGACGACCTCGACAACGACAACATCATCGAGTGCGACTACACGGACCGCCGCCTCTCCGGCATCACGGACCGCCGCAGCGCCTACCAGGGCGGCAAGGGCTTCAACGCCGAGCATACCTGGCCCCAGAGCAAGGGCGCCGAGGGCGTGGCGAAGTCCGACCTGCACCACCTCTTCCCCACCGACTGCGAGGCCAACTCCCGCCGCAGCTCGCACCCCTTCGGAAAGGTGGAGAAGGTCGAGTGGACGGACGGGGGCAGCAAGCTCGGCCTCAACGCGCGCGGCGAGACGGTCTTCGAGCCGCGTGACGACCAGAAGGGCAACACCGCCCGGGCCATCCTCTACTTCTACACGGTCTACGGCCGCCAGGCGGACACCTCGAACTTCCGCATCGAGGAGGAGACGCTCAAGGTCTGGCACCAGCAGGACCCCGTCACGGCCCTCGAGCGCTCCCGGAACGACGCGGTCTACCACTTCCAGGGCAACCGCAACCCCTACGTCGATCATCCGGAGTTCGTGCAGGCGGTAGGGACCTTCATGGGCAACTAGCCCGAAATCCCAGTCAAGACTCGGACAGCGACCCGCTCGGCGGGTCGCTGTCTTCGTTCTGGGGGGCGCGGTGAGCTGCACTGGCGGGCGCAGCGTCCCGCTCCGACCAGAGACGACGGGGACCGCCCGGAAGCAAGCGACGCAAAACGGCTTCATTAGGGCACTCTAACCGAAACGGACTTCGGTCCGGTAACTATTACGGACGGCTCCGTAGTTCCCCCCTAGGCATGATGGCGGTACGTGAGGGCCATGACCGCGACCTGCCGTCATCGCAGGCGCCATGGCAGATCCCCGGAGCCCACCAGCCGCGGCGCCGGACATGCACTTCGAGGAGGAAGTCAACAATGGCACTGGCAGACCAGACCTTCGGGTTCTTCATCCCCACCGTCTCCCTGATGGGCGTCGGCTCGTCCAAGGAGACCGGCGATCAGGCCAAGGCCCTCGGCGCCACCAAGCTGCTCATCGTCACCGACGCCGGGCTCGCCAAGATGGGCGTCGCAGAGCAGATCAAGCGCCAGCTGGAGTCGGCGGGCCTCCAGGCCGCCATCTTCGACGGCGCCGAGCCCAACCCCACCGACCTAAACGTGGCGGACGGCGTCAAGGCCTACGTCGACAACCAGTGCGACGGCATCGTCTCGTTGGGCGGCGGCAGCGCCCATGACTGCGCCAAGGGCGTGGGCCTCGTGGTCGGCAACGGCGGCAACATCCGCGACTTCGAGGGCCTCAACAAGAGCACCAAGCCCATGCCCCCCTTCCTCGCCATCAACACGACGGCCGGAACGGCGAGCGAGATGACGCGCTTCTGCATCATCACCAACACCGACACCCACGTGAAGATGGCCATCGTCGACTGGCGCTGCACGCCCAACATCGCCATCAACGACCCGCTCCTCATGGTCGGCAAGCCCGCCCCCCTGACGGCCGCCACCGGCATGGACGCCCTCACGCACGCGGTCGAGGCCTACGTCTCGACCATCGCCACGCCCATCACCGACGCCTGCGCGCTGCAGGCCATCAAGCTCATCGCCCGGTACCTCCGCCCCGCGGTGGCCAACGGCAAGAACCTCGAGGCCCGCGACAGGATGGCCTACGCAGAGTACCTGGCCGGCATGGCGTTCAACAACGCGAGCCTCGGCTACGTCCACGCCTGCGCCCACCAGCTCGGCGGCTTCTACAACCTGCCCCACGGCGTCTGCAACGCCATCCTGCTGCCGCACGTGTGCGAGTTCAACATGATCGCCTGTCCCGAGCGGTTTGCCGACATCGCCGAGGCCCTCGGCGAGGACATCGCGGGCCTCTCGACGATGGAGGCGGCCGGCAAGGCCGTCGCGGCCATCCGCCGGCTCTCCGAGGACGTCGGGATTCCGAGCGGCCTGCGCGAGCTGAACGTCAAGGAAGAAGACCATCGCGTCATGGCCGAGAACGCCCAGAAGGACGCCTGCATGGCGACCAACCCGCGCCTCGCCAACCTGGACCAGGTCATCGGCATCTACCGGGCGGCCATGTAAGCCAACGCCCGACGAGCGGGGGCGCCGGATTGGCGCCCCCGCTCGACGTTCTAGGACTGGATCGCGCGGGGCGTGAGGCTCTCGAGGAAACTCGGCCAGAACTCCCGGGCGAAGCCCTTGAGGTGTCGCCACTGGATCCGCAGGGAGCTCCGCGCCCTGGCCTCGAAAGGGCTCGCAGCCAGGAGCAGCGCCACGAGCCCCAGGTCGCGCAGCGTTCGATAGGTGCAGGAGACGAGCTTGAGGACGATCGAGGAGTGGATGACCATGAGGATCATCCGGCAGCTGCCGGCCCCGATCCCCTGGTAGAGGTCCGCCAGGTAGCGCTCGGCCATGCGCCGCTCGGGAATGCGGTGCTCCAGCACGCAGCCCGGGTGGTACCAGAGCTCGTAGCCCGCCTTGAGCACTCGAACGTTGATCTCGGCGTCGCCGCCGGCCAGGAGGCGCGCGCCCTTTCGATCGAGCAGCAGCTGCTCTTCGGTCCAGCCGCTCGCGACGAGAGCCGCTCGCTTGAGGACGAGGCCCGCACCGGCCAGGTAGCGGTAGGGACGCTCGGACGGCAGGCGCATGGCGTCGGGGCCGTAGTCCTGCTCCGAAAAGGCCTTGCGGTAGCGCAGGGCGAGCGGGGTCGGCGGCGCCTCCCACTTCAGCCGGATACGGCCCCCGAAGGCCCCGCAGGTCGGGTGCGCCCGGGCGAAGCGCGCCGCCTCGGCGAGCCAGTCCTCGGCGAGGATGCAGTCGTCGTCGACAAAGGCGACCCATGCCTCGGTGGTCTCCTTGATGCCGCGCAGGCGAGCAGCCGTGAGGCCTTGCTCGAGCTCGACCACCCGCCTGAGGGAGGGGATGCGGCCGGTGCGCAAGTGCCGCCGCACCACCTCCGGAGTCTCGTCGGTGCAGTTGTTGTCCACCACCAGGACCGACCAGCGGAGGCCCTCGGGGACCTTCTGGCGCGCGATCGCCGCCAGGGCCAGGTCCAGGTGACGGGCGTTGTCGTAGGTGCAGATCACGATGACGATCGACGGCAGGGTGTCGCCATGCATCCGGGGTCGCTCCTTGTCTTTCTAGGACGCCTGCGGCTCCTCGGTCACGTCCCGGAGGAAGTGCACGAGTCGCCTGGCGTTGAGGGTGACGGTGTAGCGCTCGTAGTAGCGAGTCAGGGCCCGCTGGGCCATCCGGGCGTAGCGCTCAGGCTCTTCCAGGACCTCGATCAGGATCCGGGCGGCCTCCCGGACATCGTCCAGGCCCCAGTAGCGTCCCTGGACGTGGTCCTCGAAGATCTCGGGGATGCCGCCGGTGGGCGCGGCGAGGACGGGCCGGCCCGCCGCGAGGGCCTCGATGAGCACGATGCCGAAGCTCTCGATGAGGGCGCTGTGCGCATAGACCCGGTGGGTCGCCATGAGGCGCTGGGCCTGGGGCTGCCGGCCTGCGAACGTCACGAGGTCCCCGACCCCGAGATCGCGGCTCAAGGTCTCGAGGCTCGAGCGCGCGGGGCCTTCGCCGACCAGGGTCAACCGGTAGGGGTGCCCCAGTCGGCGGGCCTCGGCCAGGACGCGTAAGAGGAACTGGTGGTTCTTCCGGGCCTCCAGGGTGCCGATCGAGAGGATGTCCCCATGCAGGCTCGAAGGCACCTCGGGCGGCGGGGAGGCCCAGTTGGGGATGACGACGTCCGGGACCATGCGGGCGACCGGGAGACGCTCCTGCAGGGCCGCGCGGGCATGGGCCGAGACGTAGACAATCCCTGCGAGCCGGGGGATGACGGCACGGTCCGTCGCCTCGAAGCCGCGGTAGAGGAGGCCGTCGCGGGCGATGTCGCCTGCGAGCCAGTGCTCGTAGGCCTGGGACAGGTTGAAGTGGCAGACGAGCACGACCTCGGCCCCGCGGCGGTAGGCGACCGACTCCAAGGCGGCCTTGGCGCTCAGGGGGCATTGGGCATAGATGACAGCCGGGGTCTCGTGCCGGAAGCGGCGGTCGAGGGCCACCTTGAGCAGGACGTAGTGCCAGAAGCGATACCAGAGGATGCCGAGCGGCCTCAAAGGGCCGCGCAGCAGGTAGCGGATGCCGAAGAGCGGCAAGTAGAGCCAGCGGCTCAGGTCATGGGGCGTCACCAGGGAGACGACGTCGCCCTGGTCCGCCGCGAAGCGCATGAAGGACCGGAAGTGGGCCTGGACCCCCGTGTCGCCGGAGGGCGGCAGGATGGTCGCGATGGCGATGCCGTGGCGCTCGGACATGGGCCTCCCCCTCTCTCGGCTAGGTCGCGGCCCCCTGCATGGAGCCGAGCAGGCGTGCCTGGCGCCGCGCGTGGGCCTGCTGGCGGTCCTTGAAGGTGCGCCGGCGGGCGTGCGGGTACGACAGGGGGCTCTCGGGGGACAGCGCCACGAGCACGGTCTCGATCTCGCCGATGAGGGCCATGGCGACCGGACGGGGCAGCACGGCCAACAGGCCCATCTTGAGGAGCATGTAGACCTTGAGCAGTTGCGGGCGGACCTTGAGGCGGCCGTCCTCGTACAGCCAGCCGTCGTGGCGCACCCACGTCTGCCAGTAGCGGAAGGTGAGCGGCAGGGTCGCGCGCGTCGGCGAGCCCTGGAGCGATCGGGCCGTCAGGTAGCGATAGCAGTAGGCCTTGCCGAGGCGGGCGATGGCCGGATCGGGATCCTTCCATGCGCGGTAGCCCTTGTCGAGCACCCGCAGGATGGACTGCTCCATCTTCTGCACGTTGGAGGACATGGAGAAGGCGTTGAGGCGGTAGAGGATCTGGGGCTTGGGCACGCCGACGAACGGGAAGCGCCGGGCAATCCTCAGCCAGAGGTCCCAGTCCTCGGCCGGGTTGAAGACCGGGTCGAAGCCTCCCACCTCGTCGAGCACCGACTTGCGGACCAGGGGGTTTGAGCCGCAGGCCAGGAAGCAGAACTTCATGAGCTCCGCGTAGACGTCCCCGTTGACGAAGTGGTGGCTGCACAGGCCGAGGTAGTTGCCCTGCATGTCGATGTGGTCCGTCAGGCTGTAGGCCAGCGCGGCCTCGGGGTGGGCCTCCAGGGCCGCGAGCTGGTCTGCGAGCTTGTCGGGGGTCCAGAGGTCGTCGGCGTCGAGGAAGGCGACGAACTCGCCCCGGGCGAGCGCGATGCCCCGGTTGCGGCTCACGGCCAGGCCCCCGTTCTCGAAGCTGTGCACCCTGACCCGCGGATCTCCGAACGCGCTGACCGTCTCCAGGGTGGCATCCGTGGAGCCGTCGTTGATGACGAGCACCTCGACGTCCTCGAAGGTCTGGTCCAGCACCGACTGGATGGTCTCGGCGACGGTGGCGACGCAGTTGTAGGCCGGGATGACCACGGAGATCCGGGGGGACGAAGCAGCTTGCATACGGAATCCTCCTTGGGGAAGCGGATCAGGCGACAACACCCTTGGCATAGGGATACGACAGCGGGCTTTCCGGTGACAGCAGGGTCAAGCAGCGCTCGATCCGGATCAAGACGGCCCTGGCCAGGCTCCGGGGTAGTGTGACGAGCAGCAGCAGCTTGAAGAGCAGGTAGAGCTTGAGGAGCTGGGGGCGAAGGGGCGGGCGGGCACCCCCGAGGGCGCGGTGCTCGCTCCGGATCCAGCGCACCAGGCAATGGAAGGCGGTCGCGAGGTTGTCCCGCGAGGGGGGACAAAGGAGCGATCGCAGCGTGAGGTAGCGGTAGATGCCCGGCATGCCCCGCTCCACGATGGCCGGATCGACCCGGCGCCCGTGGGTCTTGCCCTTCTCGAGCACCCCCAGGATCGCCCGCTCCATCTTGCGCACGCTGGCCGAGGCGGAGAGGGGGTTGAGACGGTAGAGGATCTGGGGCTTGGGCACGCAGACGTAGGGATGGCGGACGGCCAGGCGAAGGTAGAGGTCCCAGTCCTCGGCCGGGGTCAGCGCGGGGTCGAAGCATCCCACCTCGTCGAGGGCCGACTTGCGAACCAGGGGGTTTGAGCCGCTCGCCAGGAAGTTGCTCTTGAGGAACTCGTCGAAGGCGTCGCCGTTGACGACGTGGTGGCAGCAGGGACCGAGCCACCGGCCCCGCATGTCGATGTGGTCCGTCAGGCTGTAGGCGACCGCGGCCTTGGGGTGGGCCCCCAGGGCCGCGAGCTGGTCCGCGAGCTTGTCGGGGGTCCAGAGGTCGTCGGAGTCGAGGAAGGCGACGAACTCGCCCCGGGCGAGCGCGATGCCCCGGTTGCGGCTGACGGCCTGGCCCGCGTTGGCGAAGGTGTGCACCCGGACCCGCGGATCCCGGCAGGCGTCGGCGGCCTCCCGGGTGCCGTCCGTGGAGCCGTCGTCGATGACGAGCACCTCCAGGTCCGAATAGGTCTGGTCCAGCACCGAGCGGAGGGTCTCCGGCAGGGTGGCGGCGGCGTTGTAGGCGGGGATGACCACCGAGATGCGGGGGGACACGCGCATGGGCACTCCTTCTGGTGACAGTCGCGGCTCAGGCCGCGGCGACGGACGACGGGTCCTGACGCCGGCGCCGCAGGAAGGCGTAGGTGACGGTGGTGACGAAGACCTCCGTGCCCACCATCGCCCAGGCCATGCCGTCGTGGGCTAAGCGAGGCACCAGGAGGCAGACCAGGAGCACGTTCAGGGCGCTCGCCAGGAGCGTGATGGCATTGGTGGCCCGCTCCATGCCCATGGAGAGCATCCACTGGCTGCCCAGGACCGTGCTGACGGCGATGAGCACCGGCAGCACCGCCATGAGACGCAGGGTGGGCACCGAAGCCATGTACTGCTCGCCCATCAGGAGGCGCACCAAGAGAGGGCTTGCGACGTACAGGAAGCCCCCCAGGCAGAGGCCGAGGAGGCCGAGGCCGATGAGCGAGCGCTGCGCGAAGCGCGCGGCCTCCTGGCGCGAGGCCTGAACCAGGTTGCTCGTCCGGGGGAAGAGGACGGAATGCACCGGCCACAAGAGCCCCAGGAGCGCCCGGTAGATCTTCTCGGCCACGGCGAAGGTCCCCACCACCTGAGGCGTCGAGAGGAGGCCCAGGAGGAAGGTGCTCCCCATGGTGTAGAAGCTCGTCGTGCAGCGGTACTGGAAAAGCGCCCAGCCGGCCTTCAGGGCCGCGAGGCTCTGACGCACGCCGGGCCTTCGCGCCGGATAGTGCCGGTAGTACCAGAAAAACGAGTAGGCGACGCAGACGACGGGCACGAGCAGGAAGGTGGCGGCGAGCTTCCAGGCATCCTCTGGGCCCTTGACCAGCCAGAACATGGAGCCCATGGCCACGAGCCGGAGGGCGACGTCCAGGTAGGAGACGACCTTGATGCGCTCGATGCCCTGGAAGAACCACGTGAGGTTCATGGCGGCCACGAGGGTCGCGGCCACCATGAGCCAGAACAAGAGGGAATGTGCACGGTAGATCGGCACCAGCTGCCAGACCGCTAGGGAGACCGCGACGGCCAGGGCGCTCAGCATGAGCTTGGCGCCGAGCACGCTCGCGAACACCTCGGCGATGGCCGCCGGATCGTGCTGCAGGCGCGCCACCTCGCGCATGCCGAACAGGCCGAAGCCATACTCGACGAGCAGGTTGAGGTAGAGCGTGAAGCCCCCGATGAAGGCGAGCGTGCCCCAGGTCTCGAGACCGAAGACGCGCGCCAGGTAAGGAGCCTGGATCAACGGAAAGATGTAGTAGAGGGCGGCCACCGAATAGAGCGCGAGCGCGTCGCTCACGAGCTTGCTACGGCGCCACCTGGCAGGCCACGTCAGGGCTACGTTCATGGGGACCTCGCGGCTGCGTATCGGCGTCACGGGAACACCGGGCGACATGGATGTCGGCCATCCTAACGCTTGCTCGAATTGACATCAAAACGCTTTTGCCGGGAATCTTGGGCACTTTGGCGAATGACGGGCCCACGGGCCCATGCCGGCCGGCTTAGCGGCCGATCCGGCGCAAGCGGTGCAAAGACTCTGGCAGAAGCGCGCTAGGCGAACGAGCCTCGGTCGATCGTCAATTAGCGATCGATTTCCAAGCGAGTCGCACCAGTCATCCTCGATGTGACGCACCAGCGGCGCCCCTTCTGCCCCCTGCGAGGGCGCCGGATCCAGCAAGTGAGGTATCGCGTGTCCACGACCTCCCTCGACTTACGCTTACAGGCTCCCAACCGGGATGCCAAGCCCCAGATCCACTCGCTGACAGGGCTGCGCTTTTTCGCGGCCCTGCATGTCGTGGTGTTTCACCTGTGGCTCAACCTCAAGGCCGACTACTCCGCCCTGCCGGCCTGGGCCGTGAACATCGCGAGCAACGGCTACCTGGGCGTGCCCCTGTTCTTCTTGCTGTCGGGCTTCGTCATGGCCATCACGTACCTCGACCCGACGGGCCATGCGGGCGGGCGCATCGATGCCAAGCGATACTGGATCGCACGGCTCGCCCGCATCTACCCCGTCTACTTGCTGTCCTTGGCGGTCTCGGTGCCGTACCTCTGCACGTACGCGTTGCCGTACTATCCGGAGGGCCTGGCCGGGCTCAAGGCAGCCGCCGTCATGGGGCTGCATGGGACGCTCCTGCAGTCCTGGTACCCCCCCATCATGCAGGACGTGAACCCACCGTCCTGGTCCCTCTCGGTCGAGGCGTTCTTCTATGCCGTCTTCCCCTTCCTCGTGACGTCTCTCGGCCTCATGAAGCTCGATCGCAAGAGCCTCTACCAGGTGGCGGCCCTGTCCTGGGGTTGCTCGCTCGCCCTGAGCATCCTCACCGTGCTCCTGGTGCAGACGCATCCCGGCCTCGCGATCGTCGGCGCGTATCGCTGCGTCTTCCCGCTCTTCCGACTGCCCGACTTCATGCTCGGGATCGTCGTGGGACGGCTGTTCCTGCTGCGCAGGCAGGAGGGTGGCCATCCGGCCGGGCCGGGCGCCCTCACCTGGGTGTCGGCGATCGGCATCCTGGTCGCCCTGGCCCTCATCACCGACAAGGCCGACCACAACCTCGTCAGCTCCTTGATGTTGGTGCCGTTTGCCGCCCTCGTGTTCGGTCTGTCACACCAGAGCGGGCACCTCAGCCGGTGGCTGTCCCGGCCCGGGATGGTCCTGCTGGGCGAGGCGAGCTATGCCGTCTACATCCTGCATGTCCCGGTGATGTTCGCCGTGTTTCAAGCCTTCAACGCCTGCAAGGGCCTGCCGGTCATCAGCCATCCGCTGTGCCTGCATGCGGTCTACTTCGCCCTGACGATCGGGCTCTCGGTGCTCGTGTTCCGACGCCTCGAGGCCCCCATGAGAGAGCGGATCAAGCGCGCGCTGGCATGAGCGTCAGGGGGCGGCCGGGGCCAACGGGCTCTGCGCCGCCCGGTCGACGCTCCGGTAGATGTCCAGGAGCAGACGGTAGTTCTCCTCGGGACCGAAGTGCCGCTCGAAGGCCTCGCGCGCGGCCACAGCCCGCCTGGCTCGTCCCGCGTGATCCTCGTCGGCCGTCTTGAGGGCCGTCGCCCAGGCCGCCGGATCGTCGGGGTCGACGAGCCAGCCGCGCTCGCCGCCCGCGAGCAGCTCGGGGATGGCGCCCAGGCGGGAGGCCACCACCGGCAGCCCCACGGAAAAGGCCTCGATGATCGCCAGGCCGAAGGTCTCGTACCAGTTGGACGGAAACACGAGGAACCGGGCCTGACGCATGAACTCCAGCACGTCCTCATGGGGACGGCGGCCCAGGAACAGCACCTGATTCAGCCCGGCGGCATGGGCCTCTAGGAACGGGCGCATGGGGCCGTCGCCCACGATCCACAGGGGCACCTGGATCCCATGGCGCTGATAGGCCTCGATAACAGTCGAAAGGCCCTTTTCCTCCGACAGGCGGCCCACGAAGAGGGCGAAGGCCTCGGGCGCCGCATCGATCCGGCGGGGCCCCGGCTCGAAGGTGAAGTTGGGCTTGACGTGCAGCTTCTCGGGCGGAAGGCCCGCCTTCAGGAGCAGGTCACGCTGGAAGGAGGTCAGGGCGATGAAGGCGTCGACCCGCTCGCGCCAGGTGCCGCGCAGCCGATGGCCGGCGATCATCGCGGCCACCACCGCGCTCTGCACCCGGCTGTCCCGGTAACACCCGCGCATGACGCCGGGCCAGGGCAAGGGCTTGCCGAGACAGTCCTCGCAGACCTTGCCCGCGCGGTAGAGAATGGCGTTGGGACACGTCAGGCGGTAGTTGTGGAGGGTCTGCACCACCGGCACGCCCAAGGCGCGACAGGCGTCGTAGACCGACGGCGAGAGGAGCGGGAAGAAGTTGTGGACGTGGACGACGTCCGGCCGGAAGCGGGCGATCTCGGCCTCGATCCAGCGTCGGGCGGAGCGGGAGTAGACGGCGCCCAGGCCGGCCCGCGCGAGCCCCGCCACCCCGACGAGGTCGTCGTTGTCCGCCTCGACGAGGGCCACCGGATGCCCATGCGCCGCGAGCAGGTCCCGCTCGGCCGCGACCACCACGTCTTCTCCGCCGGCCTGTTGATAGCGATTGTGGAGCAACAGGATCCGCAAGCTCCCCCTCCTTGTCCGGCGACGCCTGCTCTGGGCCGCGGCTGGATACGGTCGGCCCGGCACGCCAGGGGCAGCCGGGAGCATGCCGGACGAGACGGAGTCCCGTTCCGGTCGTGGGGTTCGTTCGCTGGGGTTTCGATCGCAAGGCGCCCGCGGGGCGGTCCTGAGCGCACGCGCGCCAGGGCGTTCCCCGCGGGCCCGAAAGGCTGATTGAATTCTAGAAGCTCGCTCGGATCGATGTCAATGCGAGCAGCGTGAGGGGAGCGTCGATCTTGCGGGCGCCCCGGCTAGCGCCCCATGGCCAGCCGCTCGACCAGGCGGCGCTCCTCGGGGCCGAACCACGGGCCGCTGCCCGCCCGGGCGTTCTGGGCCATGTGAGCCGGCTTGCTCGTCGCCGGGATCGCCGCCGTGATGCGGGGATCCGAGAGGCACCACTTCAAGAGCGCCTCCGACCAGCTCTCCACGCCCAGGGGCGCGAGCTCGGCGGGGTCGGGCCCCGGCAAGAGGTTGCCCTCGCCGAAGGGCCGCATGGCGATGACGCCCAGCCCCAGCTCCGCGGCGAGGGGCAGGATCTCCCGCTCGACCTCGCGCTCGAGGGGGTTGTAGGGGATCTGGATCGCCTGGATCCGGCCCGTGCGCATGATCCGGGCAAGCTCCGGAAAGGCCGCGGAGCGGTAGTGCGTGGCGCCGAGGAGGCCGATGCGACCGGCCGCACGCTCGGTCTCGAGCCAGTCGAGTTGCTGCTCCCAGGCGAGCAGGTTGTGCACCTGCTCGAGATCCACGCGCCCCCCGTAGAAGCCCAGCTGCGCCTCGAACTGGCGCCGTCCCTCGGCGACCGACGGCGTCCAGATCTTGGTCGCCACGAAGGCCGCAAGGCGGCGATCGCCCAGGCCCTGGCCCAGGATCGCCTCCGCCCGCCCGTACATGGGCGACGAGTCCACGAGCCGGACGCCGTGCTCGAAGGCCGTCCCGACGACCGCAGCGGCCGTCCCGAGCTCGCTCTCGGGAAGGTCGAAGGTCTGCCAGGTCCCGAGCCCGATGACGGGGAGCACGACCCCGCTCGCCCCGAGCGGGCGGTGCTCCATGGGCGCCCGGCGGGTTCGGGTCTCGGGGAAGTCCGATTGGAACGATGGACTCATGGCGGCCCTCCTTGCGGGACCCAGTATGGTCCCCCCGGCCCCGCCCCGCAAGATGTTGGCCGGGGCTCTGCCCGCCGACCGGATCTCCTGAAAGCAGACCTCGCTCGGCCTGCGCCGAGCCTCAGGCGTGACGCCGCCCGTAGGCCGAGAGGGCCGCCACGCCCAGGGCGTTGACGAGGAGCAGGGCGCTTGTCGCCAGAAAGACCGCCGGGATGCCGGACCGGGCAGCTAGCACGCCGCCCAGGAGCGGGCCCGTGATATTGCCCACGTACTGCGCCGCTTGCTGGTAGCCGAAGAACCGGCCCGACGCCTCCTCGGGCACCAGCTCGCGCAGGAGCTTGCCCAGGGCGGGCGCCAGGGCCGCGCTCGCGACGCCCATCATGAAGCGCCAGCCGAGGAGCTGCCACGGGGTCTGCACGAAGGCCTGCGGCACGGTGAAGAGAGCCGTGGCGACGAGCGCTCCGACGAGCACCGTCCGGGGGCCGATCCGGTCGCTCAGGCGACCGAGCCACGGGGCGGCCGCGAGGGCCGCGAGGCCCATGGCCCCCACCACCGCGCCTGCCATGAGCGGGACGTGCCGGGAGGTGTGGGCGAGGGCCTGGACGTAGACGGTGACGATGGGCTCGATGGCAAAGGCGCTCACCTGCACCATGGCCGAGCTGATAAAGACCACCCAGACCGCGGTCGGGTTCGCGACCAGGCGCCAGAGGTCCCTGCGCGCGGGAGGAGGCTCCTTGCGCGGCTCCCAGGTCTCCACCACCAGGGCCCATGTCAAGAGGAACGTGACGAAGAGGAGCGCCCCCGTCACCCAGAAGACGGGGCGGAGGCCGATGGTCTCGGCCAGGACGCCTCCGAGCAAGGGACCGATCAAGGAGCCCGTCACGAACCCCGTGGACAGGAGGCCGAGCGCCCAGCCGGAGCGCTCCTTGGGGGCCTGGGTCGCCACCAGGATGGTCGCCGTGGAGACGTAGCCGCTGACGGCCCCCATCAGGAGGCGCAGCAAGGTCAGCTGCCAGACGTTCTCCACCCAGCCCGTCAGGGCGAAGACCACCGCCATGCCGAGGCTCGCCCGCAGCAGCATGAGCTTGCGGCCGTAGCGGTCCGCGAGCCGGCCGTAGACGGGGGCCATGAGGGCCGCGAGCACGAAGGTGGCCCCGAAGGCCACCCCCGACCAGACCTCGACGGCCGCGACGTCGTGCACGCCCAGCTCGGCGATGTACAGGGGCAAGAAGGGCATGACCAGGCACATGCCAACCGCCGTGACGAAGGATCCCAGCCAGCAGACCGCCAGGTTGCGGCGCCAGGGCACGGGCGGCGCTTGGTGGGCCGCGGCCGGTTCGGACAGGGAGCTCATGGGCCCATTGTCGCACACCGGGCCCCGTGCAGCAGCCAGGCGAGCGAGCCTCAAGTTCTCCGTTTTGGAGCGGCGGCGGGCGGCGGATCGGCGGTACGCTCCGACCTGTCGATCGCTCCCTCCCGGAGGAGGGCTCCCGGCGGTTCGAGGAGGTAGGACATGATCATGCGACTGACCCTCGCCCTGGCCCTGACCGGCGCCCTCGCGGGGTGCATGGCGGGCATGGAGCGCGGGGGCGGAGGCGGCTCCGACGGCGGCCGCCAAGGCAACACCGAACAGGATCAGAGCCAGGTGGCGCCCGCCGGCGGCGGCGGCGGAGAGCACCGGGACGACTCCCGCGGCGGCCGCCAGGGCAACCCGCAGCGCGGCACGGCGATGGGCGCGCTGTGAGGCCCCGCGCGGCTGCTGGCCCGCTGTGACCCACGCACAACGGAGATCGAAGGAACTCCCTATGCGGGTTTGCTGTTTCTTATGGTAAACTAGTCGTGGACAAAAATAGTTTGAAGGTTGACGGGTATTCACTCGGCTCCGCCAGTGGATGCCCGTCTTATCTAAAAGGAGGGTCTTGTCCCCCCTCCCTCGAAAAGGAAGAACGATGTCTTTCACTGATCAGTCCATCACGTGCGTTGACTGCGGTACCCAGTTCCCCTTCACTGCTTCCGAGCAGGAGTTCTACGCGGAGAAGGGCTTCTCGTCCCCGCCCCGCCGCTGCAAGCCCTGCCGCGCTGCTGCCAAGCAGGCTCGCGGCCAGAGCACCGGTGGCTTCGGTGGCGCTCGCCCCCGTTCCGCCACTGGCGATCGCCAGATGTACGATGTCACGTGCGATCAGTGCGGCGTCCAGACCCAGGTTCCCTTCAAGCCGAACGGAGCGAAGCCGGTCTACTGCCGTGACTGCTTCCGGAGGTAAGAAGGCTCGTGGGTAAGAACAACACCAAACAGGAAAAAGCGAAGCGTAACCTCGAGTACGCTCAGAAGTACAAGAAGCGTCGTCCTTCCGGTCGTGGTGGTCGTCCCTCTCCCCGTCCCCCGGCTCCGGCCGGCCAGGGCGGTCCCGCCCCCGCGGGCGGTGGGGCTCCTCGGGTGATGCATGACGCCGTCTGCGCGTCGTGCTCCAGCCCGACCCAGGTGCCCTTCGAGCCGACCTCGGGCAAGCCGGTCCTCTGCCGGACCTGCTTCCAGGCTCAGCGGGCCTAACCACCCCAAGTCGCAGCGCCCCGACCGCACGGTCGGGGCGCTGTTCGTGTGGATCCCGCATGGGCCTACCTAGCCGCCGCCGGCGGTCGGGCCCACATGCGGGCTCGCGCCCGTGATGGCGTCGAAGTCCTCGCTGCCCACCTTGACCCCGCGCGCCTCGACCTCGGCCTTGACGCTCCGCTCCATGTCCGCCGGGTGGCCCTCGGTCCTGAGCCCGCTGGGCAGCTGGCGGGACTGGGTCTTCGCCGTGTCCGGCCCGCCCATGGCGGAGCTCATGCCGCCCCGCTCCATGCGTCCCTTGGTATCGGCCATCGGATGCCTCCTCTCCATGTCCTGTCGTGGCCCGATCCTAGTCCCCGAGGCCGAGGGTTGAACACAGCAAATCGAGCCTTGTCGGGGCGTTCCGGCTTCGCACCGCGGCAGGGCTCTTGGTCGCCGCCATGGACGGAGGCCCCGCCCCGGGCCCGGTGCGAGCCGACGCATCGCCGAGAATTCCTCAAACGGGCGCCCAGCCCCGCCTTGGGGCCTGCGCAGCTGCCAAGGAACCCCAGAGGATGCGGATCTCCAGGGGTATGAAAGGGGCGTCACAGCCATTTCCTAGAAAGAGGCCCCTGATTCCGCGTTTCCCGTCCTTGCTGCCCGTGCTGCTCGGCACGCTCCTCGTGAGCGCCTGCGGCGCCGCGGCGACCCTCCCGTCCACCCCCGACTTCTCGACCCTGCCCGGGTTCCCGGCCAACCAGGGCCGCGTCCCGAGTGCGGTCGCATCCGGCAGCACGCTCTTCGGCAACCAGAGCGTTCCGCGCGGCAGCGACAACACGCACACGGCGGGCTACGCCCTCATGCGGGACCTGGGCATGACCACCATCCGCGAGGGCTGGAACTGGAAGAACGTCGAGGTCAACAAGCACCAGTACGTCTCGTGGATGGACTACTTCGACCAGAAGGCCGTCGAGTTCGCCAAGATGGGCACCGTCGTGCAGGCCATGGTGACGGACACCCCGGACTGGGCCTCCTCGGACCCCGCCTACGCCGGCAAGACCGGCTGGGATGCCAACTCGCTCGGCAAGTACACCGTCCCCAAGGGGCTCAACGCGCCCATCTTCTCGGACGGCACGGACGTCTACAAGCCGGGCGTCAGCGCCAACGCCGACAACTACTACGCGGACTACATGTTCGACATGGTCACGCGCTACAAGGGCAAGATCCAGTACTGGCAGGTCTGGAACGAGCCGGACTTCCCGTCGGGCGACCTCACGGCCGGCACCACGGGCTCGGGCGGGGGGACCCGCTACTGGGCAGGTTCCGTCCAGGACTACGTGCGGCTCCTCAAGGTCAGCCACACCATCGTCAAGGGTATCGATCCCGCGGCCGGGGTCACGCTCGGCGGCCTCGGCCACCCCTCCTACCTGAAGGCCATCCTGGACCAGGGGGGCGCTCCCTACTTCGACGTGGTGGACTTCCACGCCTACGGCTCGGACAAGGCGACCTCCAACGGCGTCCTGAACTCGGACTGGGGCTTCCTCGGCCGGTACCGTGCCATGAAGCAGGTGCTCGCGGACAAGGGCGTCACGGGCAAGACGTTCGCCTGCTCCGAGACGGGCATGTCCGCAAACCAGCAGGGGGAGCAGGCGAGCTACGTCACGAAGCTCTTCGCCGCGGCCCTGGCCCAGGGCGACATCTCCATGGTCCAGTGGGCCGTCTTCACCAACCCGGGTCACGACAACATCGGGCTCGTCGACCAGGGGACGCTCTCGCAGAAGACCCTGGGCTACACGGCCTACCAGGTCGCCGCCCGGCAGCTGACGGGCGCCAAGCTGGAGGCCCCGCTGAACGAGGCGGGCATCCAGGGTTATCGCTTCGTCCGCTCGGACGGCAAGCCGCTCTACGTGGTCTGGGCCACCGGCGGCAACGTGAAGCTCACCCTGCCCCTGGGGGCGGGCACGGTGCTGGAAAAGCTCGGCAAGTCGATCGCGGCTGGCTTCAACGGCCAATCCGTCACCCTGGACGTGAGCCAGGAGCCCGTGTACGTGGTGGGGTCGTAGGGCATCCAGACGCGAGCCGTCACTCGCAAAAAACCGACGGCTACCGTAAGCCCTGCCCTGGCCCCCCGCGTTCGCGGGGGTGACGGGAGTGCCGACTTGGCCCTGATCGCACGATTCCCACGGGACGCCTGACCGGGGCTTGCCCGTGAACCGTGAATAGGCGCTCCCGTCATTCCCGCGGAAGCGGGAATCCAGAGTAGGCCGTCGCGAGGGCGGCGACCGGGTCGACGTGCCGCTTCAGGCGGCGTCCCTGGGAGCCCAGACCATCCAGGCAAACACACGAAGAGCGCCGGATCGCAAGCGATCCGGCGCTCTTCGCGTGTAGCAGAGAGGCTGAGGAGACTAGATGCCCTTGGCCATGCCCTCGAGCTGGATGGCGAGCTCGTCGGCGACCTTCTGGCCGAGCAGGCCGGGCAGCTTGAGGCCGTAGTCCGTCAGCTTGAGCTTGAAGGCGGTCGAAACCTGGACCCAGTCGCCGGGACGGTAGTTCTTGTCGGCCTCGGGCAGGTAGGTCAGGCTCACCGGAGCGGTGACGGTCTTGGTCACGCCGTGGAAGGTCAGATCACCGGTGACGGTGCCTTCGACCGGGTTGTTGGCGACCAGCTTGGGGGCCTTGAGGGCCTTGACCTTGAAGGTGGCCGTGGGGTACTTGTCGGCCTCGATCGCGCCGCGCATGTGCTCGTTGCGCAGGCCGATGCCGGTGTCGAATGACGACACGTCGACCGTCACGACGCCCTTGGGGTTCTTGGCGGGGTTGTCGATGTCGATCTCGCCCTCGCCCTCCACCTTGCTCGTACGGCCCGTCATCTTGACGATGGCGGCCTTCGAGTGGAAGACGGCCTCGTTGAGCGAGTGGACGTCGGGCGACACCTTGAAGGGACGCGCCTGGGCGCCCGCGGCGATCGAGAGGGAAGCGGCAAGCGCCAGCGAAAGCGCAGCGATCTTCTTGGACATGAAATCTCCTCAGCTAGATAGTTCGGACTAGAACTGTGTGGATGATAGTCCTACGTCGAACTATCTGTCAAGACCCTACTCGTCTTCGGGACCAAAAGCAGCCCGGAGCTCGTTCAGGAGCTCGATGAGCCGGGCCTGTCGCTCGGCCGGCATGCGGTTCATGAAGGTGCCGATGTAGTCGATCTGAGGCTGGAAGGTCGCCGTGAAGACCGCCTCGCCCGCGGGCGTGAGCGCGATGAAGGTCTGACGGGTGTCCTGCTCGCCGCGCACCCGGCTGATGAGACCCTTGGCCTCAAGCCGATCCAGCACGCCCGTGAGCGTCCCCTTGGTGATGAGGGTGCCCGCCCCCAGCTGCTTGCAGGTCATGCCGGGCGTGTCGCCGAGCGTGGCGATCACGTCGAACTGCGCCGGGGTCAGCCCCATCTGCTCGATGTGGCGGTTGCCGACGGCCTCGACGTGCCGGCTGGTCTCGACCAGGGCACGCAGGGTGCGCAAAAAGGGCTCAGGGGCCTGACTATACGGTGAATCGGACATGGGGGGATGATACTTCTAATTAGAACCAAATGTCAAATGGGCTGCCGGCCCCGGCCGCGCGCCCCCCATGTGCAATTCGTCCCGGAGCCCGGGGCGGATTGACTTATCGAAACCACCTACCCAACCTTGTCAAAAGCTCCCATCCAAGGACGCTCGATCGGTTGTTATAAATAAGGTCCATCACCCGGAGTGCATCCCAACCAAATCCCTGATGGCGCGCCTCGAACGGCCGGCCGCAAGCCGGGCGCTGTTGCCGTGCGCCTCGCCAAGACCCTGACCGCTACGCAGCCACCCTGTAGAACGAAACGGAGGAGCCCTTGAAGAAGACCGCTCTCATCACGGGGATCACCGGCCAAGACGGCAGCTACCTCGCCGAACTCCTGCTCGACAAGGGGTATGTCGTCCATGGTCTCAAGCGCCGCGGATCCCTGCTCAACACCGACCGTATCGACCACCTCTACCAGGATCCGCACGATCCCGACCGCCGGCTCTTCCTGCACTACGGCGATCTCACGGACAGCACCAACCTGATCCGGATCGTGCAGGAGGCCCAGCCGGACGAGATCTACAACCTGGCCGCCATGAGCCATGTCCAGGTCTCCTTCGAGACCCCCGAGTACACGGCGAACGCCGACGCCCTCGGCACCCTGCGCCTCCTCGAGGCCATCCGGATCCTGGGCCTCGACAAGAAGACCCGCTTCTACCAGGCCTCGACCTCGGAGCTCTACGGCAAGGTCCAGGCCATTCCCCAGGCCGAGTCCACGCCATTCTATCCGCGCAGCCCCTATGCCGTCGCCAAGCTCTACGCCTACTGGATCACCGTCAACTACCGCGAGGCCTACGGCATCCACGCCTCGAACGGCATCCTCTTCAACCACGAGAGCCCCAACCGCGGCGAGACCTTCGTCACCCGCAAGATCACCCGCGCGGTGGCCCAGATCAGCCTCGGCCTGCAGGACAAGCTCTTCCTCGGCAACCTGGACGCCCTGCGCGACTGGGGCCATGCCCGGGACTACGTGGAGGCCATGCACCTCATGCTCCAGCAGCCCGAGCCGGACGACTACGTCATCGCCACCGGGCGCCAGTACTCGGTGCGCCAGTTCGTCGAGACGGCCTTCAAGGAGGTCGGCATCTTCCTGGAGTGGACGGGTACCGGCCTCGAGGAGAAGGGCGTGAACGCCGAGACCGGCGAGGTGCTGGTCGAGGTGGATCCCCGCTACTTCCGGCCCACCGAGGTCGAGACCTTGCTCGGCGATCCCGACAAGGCCCAGTCCAAGCTCGGGTGGCAGCCTCGCACCACCTTCGAGCAGCTCGTCTACGAGATGGTCGCCGAGGACCTGAAGGCCGCCCGGCGCGTGGATCTCTGCAACCGCGAGGGCTTCCCCGTCTACGTCAGCCACGAGTAGCTCCCTTTTCCCACAACCGAAGACCCCCAACGCACCCGTGAACGTGGAATTTCGCTCACGCAGGCGTCAGCCTGCGCACTGAAAGGTGGAACGAACATGTCGAGCAACCCCAAGAAGCTTGCGATCATCGGCACCGGCTACGTGGGACTGGTCACCGGCACCTGCTTCGCCGAGATGGGACACGACGTCGTCTGCGTCGACGTCGACCGCCTCAAGGTCCTCAAGCTGACCAACGGCGAGCTCACGATCTTCGAGCCCGGCCTGGAGCTCTTGTTCGAGCGCAACACCCGCGAGGGCCGCCTCACCTTCACCACCGACCTCCAGGAGGCCGTCACTGCTAGCGACATCATCTTCCTGGCGCTGCCCACGCCGCCCGGAAAGGACGGCTCGGCCGACCTCTCGGCCGTCCTGCAGGTCGCAGGCCAAATCGGCACCATGCTCAACGGCTACAAGATCATCGTCAACAAGAGCACCGTCCCCGTCGGCACCGCCGACCGCGTACGTACGCTGGTCGCGGGCGCCAGAGCCGTCCCGGGCGAGGACTTCGACGTCGTCTCCAACCCAGAGTTCCTGCGCGAGGGCGTGGCCGTCGACGACTTCATGAAGCCCGAGCGGGTGGTGATCGGCTCGTCCAGCGAGCGGGCAGCCTCCATCATGCGCGAGCTCTACGAGCCCTTCGTGCGCAACGGCAACCCGATCCTCGTGATGGACGAGCGATCCAGCGAGATGACGAAGTACGCGGCCAACGCCTTCCTGGCCACCAAGATCACCTTCATGAACGAGATCGCCAACCTGTGCGAGAAGGTCGGCGCCAACGTGGACTCCGTGCGCCTCGGCACCGGCACCGACAGCCGGATCGGCAAGCAATTCCTCTACGCTGGTATCGGCTTCGGCGGCAGCTGCTTCCCCAAGGACGTCAAGGCCCTGGCGAGCACCGCCCGCGCCAACGGCTACCGCTTTCGCATCCTCGACTCGGTGCTTGCCGTCAACCACGACCAGCAGACCACCCTGGTGTCCCGGCTCTTGGACTACTTCGGCGGATCCCTCGAGAAGCGCCGGATCGCCGTCTGGGGGCTTTCCTTCAAGGCCAACACCGACGACGTCCGCGAGTCCTCGGCGTTTGCCACCATCGAGGCCCTCAAGGCGGCGGGCGCCAAGGTCACGGCCTTCGACCCAGCGGCCATGGGCGTGACGCGCCGGATCCTCAACGACGAGATCTCCTACGCCCCGGACGTCTACGAGGCGCTCTGGGGGGCTGACGCCCTGGTCATCTGCACCGAGTGGAACGAGTTCCGCCGCCCCAACTTCGAGGTGGTGCGCGAGCGGCTCAACTTCCCGGCCATCTTCGACGGACGCAACCTCTACGACCCCAAGCAGATGGCGGCCCTCGGCTTCGACTACTTCAGCATCGGCCGCCCCCGGTACCCGGCCGTGCCCCAGCAGGCTCCCGTCCAGAAGGCCGAGGAGGTGCGCTAATGAGCCGGATCCTCCTCACGGGCAGTGCCGGCTTCATCGGCTCGCACCTGGTCGACCGCTTCCTGGCGGACGGGCACGAGGTCGTCGGAGTCGACAACTACCTGAGCGGCCAGCGCCGCAACACGGAGCTCTTCCTCGCGCACCCCCGCTTCACGTTCCTCGAGCAGGACGTCAGCCTCGGGCTCGACGCCCCGGGGGAGTTCGACTGGGTCCTGCACTTCGCGAGCCCCGCCAGCCCCCCGCATTACCAGCAGCATGCCATCGAGACCCTGATGGTCGGCGCGCAAGGGACCCAGAACGCCCTGGAGCTCGCAAGGCGCAAGGGAGCCAGATTCATGCTCGCCTCGACCAGCGAGGTCTACGGCGATCCCATGGTCCATCCGCAGCCCGAGACCTACTGGGGCAACGTCAACCCCAACGGCCTGCGGAGCTGCTACGACGAGGCCAAGCGCTACGCCGAGGCCATCACCATGGCCTACCGGCGCACGCACGGCCTGGATACCCGGATCATCCGCATCTTCAACACGTACGGGCCGCGCATGCGGCCCGACGACGGGCGGGTGGTCACCAACTTCATCAACCAGGCCCTGAGGGGCGAGGCCCTGACCGTCTACGGCGACGGCAGCCAGACCCGCAGCTTCCAGTACGTCTCGGACCTCGTCGAGGGGATCGTCCGCCTGATGGACTGCCCCTGGAACGAGCCCGTGAACCTCGGCAACCCGGACGAGTACACCGTCCTCTCGTTCGCCAAGCTCATCCGGGGCGCCATCAACCCGAACCTCGACATCGTCCACGACCCCATGCCCGCCGACGATCCGCGCCAACGGCGCCCGGACATCGGCATGGCCCGCGCCATGCTCGGCTGGGAACCCAAGGTGGCCCTCGCACAGGGGCTCGCTGCCACCATCAGCTACTTCCAGCAAGACAGCGTCGTCTCGCTCGTCCCCCAAACGCTTGGCTCGTAACGCCACCGCTCAAGGAGAACGCGCATGTCTGCTGAATTCACCAACGTCGGGCAGGGGGGAGTGTCCTCCCTTCCCCTCTCCTATCCCGCGACCCACCCTTCCCTGCACGGCCTACCCGGCCTCACCAAGCGCCTCTTCGACATCTGGTTCGCGCTGACGGGCCTCTTTTTGGCCTTGCCCCTCATGCTCGTCATCGCCGTGCTCATCAAGCTGGACTCGCCCGGCCCGGTCCTGTTCCGGCAAAAGCGCGTGGGCCTCAACGGCCGCGAGTTCTGGATGTACAAGTTCCGGACCATGGGCACCGACGCCGAGGCCCGCCACCAGGAGCTCTTGGCCTTCAACGAGATGAAGGGGGGCGTCATCTTCAAGATGACCAAGGATCCCCGCGTCACCCGGATCGGCCGCATCCTCCGGCGGACCAGCCTGGACGAGCTGCCCCAGCTCTACAACGTGCTGAGGCGCGAGATGAGCGTCATCGGCCCCCGGCCCCTGCCCACCTACGAGGTCGCCAAGCACGAACCCCACCAGATGAGGCGCCTCGACGTGCTGCCGGGCTGCACGGGCCTGTGGCAGGTCAGCGGCCGCAACGAGATCGACTCCTTCCAGAAGATGGTCGACCTCGACCTGGAGTACATCGAACGCTGGAGCCCCACCTACGACCTGGGCATCCTGTGGCGGACGATCTCGGCCGTCCTGGCCGCGAAAGGATCGTGCTGATGGGTCGCGCCGCCTCGCATCCGGCCACCGGCCTCTGGACCCAGTGCCTCCGGGCACTGGTCCAGCGCCGGGGGCTCGTTCCCATCCTGACCTACCACCGGATCCACCCGGAGCCGAGCTCCATCAGCGTGTCGCCTGCGGCTTTCGAGCTCCAGATGCGCACCCTGCGCGAGCTCTTCCATCCGATCTCCCTCACCGAGCTCGTCTGGCGCCTGGAGCGCCGGAGCCCCCTGCCGGCAGGGGCGGTGGTCGTGACCTTCGACGACGGCTTCGTGGACAACTACCAGACCGCACTGCCCATCCTCAAGGCCTACGACATCCCGGCCACCTTTTACGTGGCCACGGGCATGATCGAGGAGCGCGCCTACTACTGGTTCGATCGGGTCCGCCTGGGCCTGCGCTCCGAGGCCGAGGTCGTGCAGGCATGGCCGGCACTCGCCCCCCTTATCGCGGGCAAGCCGCGCGACGCGCAGATCGCGCTGGTCACAGAGGCCCTCAAGCGAGAGGCGAGCCGTACGGCCAAGGAGCTCCTGGACGCCGTCTGCGAGCCCCTGGAGCCGCCCGAGCGCTTGACCATGACCTGGGACGAGGTGCGCGCGCTGGCGGACGCCGGCATGGAGATCGGCAGCCACACCGTGACGCATCCCATCCTCTCACGCCAGCGCCTCGAGGAGGCCGAGTGGGAGCTTCGCCACTCCAAGGCCGTCCTGGAGGCCTGGACGGGAAGCCCCGTCCTGCACTTCGCCTATCCCAACGGACAGCCCCGCGACTACTCGCCCGTCATCGCCCGCATGGTACAGGAGGCGGGCTATCGATCGGCCACCTCGATGATCCCCGGGCTCGCGGGGGCCCGCTCGTCGCTCTTCGAGCTCGAGCGCCTCAGCATCCGGTACCAGTACGGGCTCCCTCACTTCCTGACCAAGCTCTCGGGACGGCTCGCCAGGCCGTCCAGAAGCGCCTAGCGCAAGGAGACGCCATCATGGAACGCTCCCACGTCCTCTACCTCATCAACAACCTGTCCACGGGCGGCACCCAGCGCATCGTCAGCGAGCTCGCCACCCGGCTGGATCCCGAACGGTTCAAGGTCTCTTTGGTGTCGGTCACCTCCACGCCGCCCGAGCGCATGGACCGCACCATGCTCCGGCGGCTCGAGGAGCGGGGGATCCCCATCCACTCCCTCCAGCGCCATGGGACGCAGAAGACCCTGGACCCCATCCCCCGGCTCTGCCGGATGCTGGAAGCCGAGCGCGTGGACATCCTCCACACGGGGGTCTTCCAGCCGGATTTCTACGGGCAGGTGGCCGGCTACCTCGCCCGGACCCCCGTGCGGGTCCGGACCTTTCACGTGACGCAGCAATGGCCCGACTCCAGCCGGTGGATCGGCAAACTTAGCGAGCCCCTCTTGAAGCACCTGGCGACCCACAACACGGCGGTCTCGACGGCGTGCCGGGAGTCCGTCTCCAGGGAGCTCGGGCTCTCGCCGGAGCGCATCCAGGTGATCCACAACGCCGTGGCCCTGGACGCGTCCACCGACGACGGCGCCGACCTCCGGGAGGCGCTCGGCTTCGGCGATCGCCCCGTGGTGGCCATCGTCGGACGCCTCGCCAGGGAGAAGGGCCACCGGACCCTGCTCCTGGCAGCCAAGTCGCTTGCCGACCACCCGCGCGCGCCGCTCTTCGCCATCGTCGGCGACGGACCGGATCGCCCGGAGCTGGAGCGAATGGTGGACGAGCTGGGGATCCGGCACTGCGTCCGCTTCCTGGGCTGGCGCAGCGACATGCCCGCGCTCTACCGGGCCGTGGACGTCATCGTCAACGCCTCCGACGTGGAGGGTCTCTCCATGACCCTGCTCGAGGCCATGGCCGCGCGCAAGACGGTGGTGGCAAGCACCATCCCCGGCAACGAGGAGATCATCCACCATGAGCGGACGGGCCTGCTGTTCCCGGCCGGCTCGTCCGAGGCTCTCATCCAGGCCCTCAAGCGCCTGCTCGACGAGCCGGCGCTCGCCGACCGCCTCGCCCGTGACGGGCTAGACCTGGTGCGGCGCGAGTATGGCCTCGACACCATGATTCGCAAGTACGAGGCCCTCTACTTGAGTGGTCTGCAACGGCACGTGCAGCTGCGCCCCGTTCACGGCTAGAGAGGAGGATCCATGACCCCTCGTCATTTGCCCACCGCGTTGGTCTTGGGGCTGTTCGACACCGGTCTGTCCGCCGTGCGGAGCCTGGGACGCCATGGCATCCCGGTAATCGGCATGGACTTCAACCCGGGGCATGCGGGCTTCGGCTCGCGGTTCGGCACCCCCAAACGCTGCCCGCATCCCGACCATCAGCCGGAAGAGCTCCTCGCGTTCCTGCTGGACGAAGGTCGGCGACTCGAGCAGCCTGGCATCCTCCTGCCTGCATCGGATGCCTTCGTGCTCTTCGCCTCTCGATATCGCGACCCGCTGAGCCGCTACTTCCGCTTCAACCTGCCCGCACCGACCATCATCGAGGCCTGCGTCGACAAGCGGCTGCAATACGAGCTTGCCGAGCGCGCTGGTTGCCGGGTGCCCAGGACCTTTCACGTCGCCTCCTGGCAAGAGGTCGAGCGGATTCGCGATCGGGTGCGGTACCCGGCCTTCATCAAGCCATGCGTCAGCCACCTGTGGGCCGAACGCTTCCCGATCAAGGGCTTCCACGTCCGGACCCACGAAGAGATGATGGCGCGGTTCGGCGAGATCCTGCCCAGCGGACTGAAGGTGTTGGTGCAAGAGCTGATCCCGGGCCCCGAGTCGAACATCTGCGAGGTCTACGCCTACTTCGACCGCCAGAGCCAGCCTCGCGCCTCCTTCACGCTGCGCAAGATCCGCCAGAACCCGCCGGAGTTCGGCGTCGGCAGCATGGTCGAAAGCCTGGAACACCCGGCCTTGTTGGAGGCGGGGCTCACGTTCCTGCGCAACATCGGCTACCAAGGGATTGCCTCGATCGAGTTCAAGGAAGACGAGCGTGACGGCTCGATCCAGTTGATCGAGCTCAATCCCCGGATCGGCCAGCAAACGATCCTCGCCACGGACTGCGGCGTCAACCTGCCCTTGACCTACTATCTTGATCTCCTGGGACTGCCGCTGGAGGCCCCCAAGACTTTCCAGACGGGCCGACGCTGGATGGATGCCCAGCGGGACTTCAAGTCGTTCCTGGCCTACCAAAAACGGGGCGAGCTCGACCTCAAGGCGTGGCTCCGCTCTTGTGCGAGCGTCCGCTCCTTTTCCAAGTTCGCATGGGACGATCCCGGGCCGTTCTGGCATGTCTCCAAGCGCCTGCTAACCAAGTGGGCATCCGATGTGCGAAGGCCCGTGCCTTCGCGCGTTGGCCCAGTATCCGCTAGCTTGTCCAGGCAGCCTTGAGGCTCTGGCGCTGCGAGATGGCCCGCTCGAAAATCTGGATCGTGCGCCGGTAATTGGCCTCGGCCGTGAACTCCCCCTCGAAGGCGCGGCGGGAGGCATGGCGCATGGCGGCCCAGTCGTCCGGATGCGACACCATCCATTCGACCTGGCGCACGAGGTCCGAAACGTCCCCCGGAACGAAGTGACGGCCTGTCTGCCCGTGCTCCACCAGCGTCTCCATGGCCCCCAGGCGGGTGGCCAGGACGGGCGTGCCCTTGGCGTAGGCCTCGAGGATGGTGCGCGGCATGCCCTCGTACCACTGGGACGGAAACACCAGGGCCCGCGCCTGCCCCATCAGCTCGAAGACCTCGGCGCTCGAGCGGCGGCCGAGGTACTCGATGGACGGGTTCTCGGCGACCGCCCGCTCGACCAGATCGAGCAGCGGGCCTTCGCCCGCGATCTTGAGGGGGACGGGCGTCGTGAGCGATCGCCACGCCTCCAGGAGAGTCCGGAGGCCCTTCTCCTCGGAGAGGCGACCCACGAAGAGGACGAAACCGCCCGCTCCGTCGCCCACGCCCGGGTCGGGAGCGACGAAGTTGGGCTTGACGACGATCTTCTCGGCCGGCAGCCCGCCCTCGATGAACTTGCGACGGGCGAACTCCGTCAGGGCCACGTACACGTCGACCTGGGCGCGGTAGGTACCGAGGAGGCGGTGGGTCGCGAGCATGGTCGCAAGTACCATGCTCCCGGCCCGGCTGTCCCGGTAGCAGGCATGCTGGACGCCCGGCCACGGGAAGAGCTTGCCGACGCAGGACTCGCAGGCCTTCTCCGCACGGAACAGGTAGGCGTTGGGGCAGAGCAGGCGGTAGTTTCGAAGCGTCTGGACCACCGGCACGCCCTCGGCCTGGGCGGCGTAGTACACCGACGGCGAGATCAGGGGGAAGGTGTTCTGGATCGAGACCACATCGAAGCGCCCCTTTTGCAAGAGGCGCCGGATGTTGCGATAGGTCTCGCGGGACCAGATGGTGCGCAGAGCGGTGCGCGCCATGCCGAGCTCCGAGACGCGCTCGTTGTCCTCCGTGTAGCACTCGACCGTGTGGCCGTGCTGCTCCAGGAGGGCGATCTCGGCGGCCGTCGAGTTGTCCTCCCCGCCGCCGATGAGGTAGCGGTTATGAACGGAGAGAATGCGCATGGGGCTTGTCCTCGAGCGACTGGTGGAACCACTGGGCAAACAGCTTGAGCCCGCTGTGCAGATCGGTCTTCGGCTCGTACCCAAGGAGGCTCCGGGCCTTTCCGATGTGGCCCCAGGTCTGCGGCACGTCGCCCGGCTGGGCGGGCAAAGGGTCGAGTCGGGCCTCGAAGCCGAGCGCCTCCTCGAGGGCCCCGACCAGGCCGTGCAGGGTCGTGACGGCGTTGTTGCTGAGGTTGATGACTTCGAACATGCTCGCGTCGTAGTCGATCGCGGCCCGCAGGCCCTGCACGATGTCGGCCACGTAGGTGTAGTCGCGCGCCGTCGAGCCGTCCCCGAAGAAGGGCAGCGGTGCGCCCTGGGCCATGAGCTGGGCGAACTTGTGGATGGCGAGGTCCGGCCGCTGGCGCGGCCCGTAGACGGTGAAGAAGCGCATGGCCAAGAAGCGGATGCCGTACAGCTGGCTGTAGACGTGACCCAACAGCTCGCAGCTCACCTTGGTGGAGGCGTAGGGACTGATGGGCAGGAGCACGTGGTCGTCCTCCCTCCAGGGAACGTTGGGGTTGACCCCGTAGACGCTGCTGGACGAGGCGAAGACGAACTGCTTGATCCCCCACTCCTTGGCGAGCTCCAGCATGTGCTGGGTGCCCAGCACGTTGGAGGCCTGATAGCCCATGGGGTCCTGGATGGAGGGGCGAACGCCCGCCCGGGCGGCGATGTGGACGATGGCGTCGTAGTCGCCGGAAAGAGCCGAGCGCATGCCGACGAGATCCAGGATGTCGAGGTCATGCAGGCGGACGCGCCCCGCGGCACGGTGGGCGGCGATGTTGCGCTCCTTGACCTCGCGGGCGTAGAAGGGGTCGAAGTTGTCGACGATGGTCACGTCGTGGCCCGACTGCAATAGGTCGTCGACGAGATGGCTGCCGATGAAGCCGGCGCCGCCAGTGATCAGGATGTGCTTGGCCATATTACCCCCGTCTCTTCTAAGAAGCAGGTCGGCTGACGCCCCCCGTGCCGCATGGACGGGGTGCGCTGGATGGGAGCGCTCCGTGGCGGGGCCACGGGCGGCGATGGACGATCGGGGAGAGGGAGCGGCCCCCGGGAGGCCGCACGAAACAGAGGTCCGAGCCTTACGCCGCCTGATTATATAACTTTGTAAATTTTTGTGTCAAACGTTTCGCGGTCAACGCGACAGGGGGCCGACTCCCCGCCCCGAGCGCGCCCGGATCCCGCTCGCCAGGCCCCGGCAGGAGTCGGCATGGCGGAGGGGACGGCCCCTGAGGGGAAGAGAGATTTCTCTCTCCGATTTGGACAACCCACGCTTCCGCTCGACTGCTTACGATGCTCTCCCGACAAGCTTTCGTCGCAGCATCGCGGAGGTCATCGTGCAAGCCATCGTTCTTCGATCCGTCGCCGCCCTCGACGCCCTGGCCGCCGAATGGGGGGAGCTGGTGCCCCCCACTCCGTTCGCGAGCTGGGAGTTCGTCCGCACCTGGCTGGCCCAGCACCAGGACAGGACCACCCCCTTCATCGTCGCGGTGCGATCGGCCGAAGGCGAGCTCCTGGCGATCGCCCCCTGGTGCATCGAGCGCAAGCGCGGGGGTCTGCGCCGCCTGGCCGGGATCGGCACCCATGACTCATGGAGCCACGACCCCCTCGTGCTCCGTCCCGGTCCGGACGCGGTCGGCCGCATCGCCGAGTGCCTGTGGCAGCACCGCCAGGCCTGGGACTGGATCAGCCTGAACCTCCGCAACGCCTCGAGCATCCCGATCCTGGATCTCCTGGCCCGGAAGGGCTGGCTCGTCGAGGATCAGGGCGATCGCCACCGGCACCATGTCGTCGCGTTCGGGGCGAGCTTCGAGACCTACTGGGCGGAGCGCTCCGCCTCCCACCGCAAGAAGGTCCGCAGCCTCGAACGGAAGCTGGAGGGCGTCCCCCACCGGTACCTGCAGGCCGACGCCGCGAACCTGGAGTCGCTCCTGGAGACGCTGTTCGCGCTCCATGCCGCCCGCTGGCAGGGCGTCCGCGATTGGCCGCCCTACTACGAGCAGGTCCGGGCCATGAGCCGGCGGGCCGTGACCCGCGGCGAGCTGTGCTTCGGGGCCCTCGAGATCGAGGGGCGGATCGCCGCGGTGGACCTGGCCCTCAAGTGCGGCGATCGCGGCTACGGGCTGATGCGCGTCTTCGATCCGGAGTTCGCCGCCTACTCGCCGGGCGCCCTCCTGGGCGTCTGGATGCTCGGGCGCTTGGCGGCCATGGGCTGTCGCCTCTTGGACTGCGGGCCGGGCCACTACGAATGGAAGGATCGCTACAGCACGGGCCAGGAGGCCGGCCTGCGCGCCCTGGCCGCTTCCCGCGCCAACCCCCTGGGACTCGCGGTGGTCGGCTGGCTCGGGCTCGCCAAGCCTTATCGAGACAAGAGCGTCCCGCCCCAGGTCCTCAAGGAGCGCCTGGCGGCCCTCACGGGCGTCGTCAGGCGACCAACGTCCCCTCCCCTCGGCTGCTGATACGAAGGAGATCCCCATGAAGTCGATCCAGGGCTCGTCCTACATGATCGGGTCGCCGACGGGTGAGACGATCGCCATTCCCCACCACTACGATCCGGCGACCGCCCCCTACCCGTCCGTGGCCCAGCCCGAGGAGCTCAAGGCCCACTTCGCCCGCGAGGGCTTCGTGGTGCTGCGCGGCCTCATCCCGGTGGAGCTGTGCGATGCCGTCGTCCACGCCTTCCAGGACGAGGTCCGGCCGGATCGCGGCTACTTCTACCGGCATGCGAGCGATCGCCCGGAGCAGCACGTCTTCACCGACCACGGCTTCATGAAATACCCGATCATGAACCTCCAGGACCTGCCGCGGAGCCGCTTCGGACGCTTCCAGCGGCACGGGATGGACGTGCTCACGCACCTCAACGTGCAGGCCGCCCTGCAGGTCCTGTACGGCGAGAGCTCCCGGCTCATCCACACCATGTTCTTCGACGGCAACCAGGCCACCTGGCCGCACCAGGACAGCTACTACATCGACGCCGAAGAGATCGGCCGCATGGTCGGGCTCTGGGTGGCCCTCGAGGACATCCAGCCGGGGGCGGGGCGCTTCTTCATCTGCCCGAAGAGCCACCTGCTGGAGTTCCCGATCCTCGGCCGCGACATGCAACTTGACCCCAACGGCCCGGAGTACAAGGCGCACGTGGTGGAGCTCATGCGCGCGCATGGCCTCGAGGTCCACGCCCCGGCCCTGCGCAAGGGCGACGCCATCGTCTTTCCCTCCACGATGATCCACGGCGCCCTCCAGACGACCGAGCCGCACTTCTCCCGCAAGTGCCTGACCGCCCACTTCGTGCCCGCCTCGGGGGGCTTCGTGTGGCACCACACCCGCCAGGCCAGGCTCAACATGCGCCCGGTGAACGGCGTGCCAGTGCAGTACCACAAGGACCGCAACGACCCGAAGAACGCCCTCTCCTTCTTCCTCGAGTCGCGCTTCCCGGAGGCCTATCGACGGACCCGGCAGGCGCTGGGCAAGAACTGACGCACCTCGCAAACCGAACGTCCGCCGATCGCCCCCGCATGGGGGCGATCCTCGTCGCCTAGAAAGTCGCCCATGAGCAAGAACCTGCGCTCCGAAGTGATGCGGAAGGGGTCGTACCTGGTGTTCCGCCAGGCAGCCGGCACCCTGATCGGCCTGATGGGGATCCTCCTGCTCGCCCGGCTCATCGGCCCGGCCAACTACGGGCTCTACGCGGCCGCGGGCGGGGTCTACACCTTTCTGCAGCTCGCGGCGGACTTCGGCATCATGGTGCACCTGGAGCGCCGACCGGGGGAGCTCACGGAGCGGGACCTGCACACGGCCTTCACGCTCCTCTCCCTCTCGAGCGTCTGCTTTCTCACCGTGGGGCTCCTGTCGATCCCCCTGTTGAGCCGCTACATGGGCCTGGCGAGCTTCGGCCCGGTGGCGAGCACGCTCATCCTGGGTCTTCCGGTGGTGCTCCTCGGCCAGATCCCGCTCGCCAAGCTCCAGCGCGCCATGGACTACCGCTGGGTCGTCCTCGCGGAGCTCGGCGGGCAGATCGCCTTCTACGTCGCCGCCCTGCCTCTGGCCTTCAAGGGGGCGGGCGTCTGGGCGCCAACGATAGGCTGGTGGGCCCAGCAGCTCGTCGTGAACCTGCTCCTCTTTCCCCTGGCGGGCTATCGACCCGGCTTCCACTGGGATACCCGAGCCTTCAAGGAGATGCTGGGCTTCGGGTTCGGCTTCTCGGTCTCGCGCCTCCTGTGGCAGGCCCGCAGCCTCGTCAACCCCCTGGTGGTCGGGCCCCTGGCAGGAGCGGCCGGCATGGGCTACGTCGCCCTCGCCGTCCGCCTCACCGACGCTCTCAGCTTCGTCCTGAGGGCCGCCCAGCGCCTCTCGACCGCGGCTCTGGCCCGGGTGCAGAGCGACGAGCAACGCCTGGTCAAGGCCGTCACCGACGGCATGCGCCTCCAGCTGCTCGCCATGGGGCCGCTCTTGGTCCTCTTCGCATGGCTCGGCCCCTGGCTGATGCCCCTGCTGTTCGGTCCGAAGTGGCTGAGCGCGCTCGCCATCTTCCCCTTCATCGCCCTCGGCACCCTGGGCCATGCCATGTTCAAGCTCCATGCCTCGGTCCTCTACGTCCTGGATCGCAACTGGTCGGTGACGGCCTTCCACCTGGTGCACATGGCGCTGTTCGCCGGCATGGCCTACCTGTTCGTGGGGCGCTTCGGGGTGGTGGGCTACGGCCTGGCCGAGATTGGCTCGCTTCTGGGCTACGGCGTCATTCACTACTCCCTGGCCCGCCACGTGGGCTCGCCCGACTACCGGCTGGCACTCATCTGGGCGGCCGGCTTCGGGCTGCCCCTCTTCGCCCATCCGCTCGGCTGGTGGACCGTCCTCGGGCCGATCACGGCCCTCGCCTGGCCCGAGAGCCGGCAAGCCCTGCGCGGCTATGTAGCCCACTTCCGTCAGCTCCGCACCCGATCCGCATAGGGGGTGACCATGACCAACGCGCTACCTTTCCGTGCCGCCGTCCTGCCGTATGGCAAGCCCTGGATCGTCGGCTTCTGGATCCTGATCGGGGCCGCCATCGGGCAGGCCTATTTCGGCGAGGCCTTCTACAAGGTCCACATCGGCCCGCTCTTCCTGTCGGAGCTCGCGGTGCTCGCCGCCTGGTTCGGGGTAGCCCCGGGCCTCGCCCAGCGCCTGGCCCTGCCGAACGTTCCCTGGCTACGGCTCTTCATCGGGCTGAGCTTCGCGTACCTGGTGTACTCGCTGGTCGCCGACCGGAACGCCTACTGGATCATCCGGCAATCCGTCTTCATCTTCTACGCCACGGTAGGCTGCTTCTCGTACGTGGTCTTCCGCTACCACCGCGCGCAGCTGCCCCTCAGGGCGCTCTTCCGGGGCGCCACGGCCGTGGGCGGGATCGGCATGATCCTGAGCTTCCTCGACGTCTTGCCCTTCGGGGGCAACACGGACTACACGTCCACCCTGATGTTCCTGACGGGCCTCGCCTACTGGATCACGCGGGCCCCGTCCCTGGGGGCCAAGATCGCCATCGGCGCGGCGGGCACCGCGCTCGTCGCCGGCTTCAACGGCCACTCCTCGTTCATGCCGGGGGCGGCCCTCATCCTCTTCCTGAGCATGTTCCTGCACTTTCCGGCGGTGCGCGCGCCCCTGGTCCTCATGGGCGCCATCGTCGCCGTCTTCGCGTCCGGCGCCAACGAGCAGTACTCGGACGCCAACGCCCTCTGGCGCTACCGCTACTGGCACGCGATCCTCCAGGACAGCTGGGAGCGGGGCCTCTTCCTTCTCGGCAAGGGGTTCGGCGTGCAGTACCTGCCCGCCAACGCCGCGGAATTCGAGAAGATCATCAGCCAGGTCTCGACCATCGACATGCCCGACCGGGCCTTCCAGCTGATGACCGTCCCACCGCACAACGGCCTCCTGACCATCCTCATCTACATCGGCCTGCCGGGGATCGTCCTCTTCCTCGCCCCCATGGTCCTGGGGCTCGTCGGCACCCTGCGTCGCCGCGCCTCCCTGCTCACGACCAGCTTCACGCTCGCGTGCTGGGGAATGCTCGTCCTCATGATGACCAACCAATCCCTGGAGTTCCCCTACGTGGCCATCTACTTCTGGCTGGTCTACGGGGCCCTGCTCGCGTGCCACCAGGAAGACCGCCAGTCCGTCGCCCTCCAACGTCTTGACGTCGCCTAGAAGGAGACCCCATGCAACAGACCGCTCGCATCTTCGTCGCCGGCCACCGCGGGCTGGTGGGTTCCGCCCTGGTCCGCCGCCTCGAGGCGGAAGGCTACCGGAACCTACTGCTCAGGACCCGCCAGGAGCTCGACCTGCGGGACCCCGAGGCCACCATGCGCTTCTTCGCCGAGGAGCGGCCCGAGTACGTGTTCCTCGCGGCCGCCAAGGTGGGCGGCATCCACGCGAACAACTCGCAGCCCGCAGACTTCCTCCTGGACAACCTGGCCATCCAGAACAGCCTCGTCCAGGCCTCTTACCGCACGGGCGTCCGCAAGCTCCTCTTCCTCGGCTCCAGCTGCATCTACCCCAAGCGCTGCCCGCAGCCCATCCGCGAGGAGTACCTGCTCACGGGCTCCTTGGAGGCCACCAACGAGGCCTACGCCATCGCCAAGATCGCGGGCCTCAAGCTCTGCGAGAGCTTCAACCGTCAGTACGGCACCAACTACCTCGCGGTCATGCCGACCAACCTCTACGGCCCGGGCGACAACTACGACCTCGAGACCTCCCATGTCCTGCCCGCCTTGATCCGCAAGATGCACGAGGCCAAGCTCCGCGGCGCCAAGACCGTCACCCTCTGGGGCACGGGCACGCCCTGCCGGGAGTTCCTGTACAGCGACGACCTGGCCGACGCCTGCGTCTTCCTCATGCAGCGCTACGACGCGGCCCAGCTGGGCGGCCCCATCAACGTGGGGGTCGGCGCGGACGTCACCATCAAGGACCTGGCCCGGGCGATCGCCCGGGTGGTGGGCTTCGAGGGGACGCTCGACTTCGACCCGAGCATGCCGGACGGCACCCCGCGCAAGCTGCTCGACGTCACGCGCCTGACGGCCCTGGGCTGGCGGCCGCGGGTGGACCTGGAAACGGGCCTCGAGCTCGCCTACCAGAGTTTCCTCGCCGAGTCCCGGGTTCTGGTGTAGAAGGAGGCCCCATGCTGCCTAGCATCAACGTCGTGGGCTCGCCGGTCACGGCCATGCGCTCGGCCGAGCAGCTCGAGACCATCCTCACGTGGGCCGAGGCGCGCGAGCGCCGCATGGTCTGCGTCGCCAACGTCCACATGCTCATGGAGGCCCGCTGGGACGAGGGCTTCGGGGGCCTGCTCCAGAAGGCGGACATGGTCACGCCGGACGGGACCCCGCTCGTCTGGATGATGCGGCGCCTGGGCGCTCCCGAGCAGGATCGGGTGGCGGGCATGGACATGCTCCCCAGGCTCTGCCGGCTGGCAGCCGAGCGGGATCTCGCGGTCTTCTTCCTGGGCTCGACGACCGAGACGCTCGCGCGCATGCGCGAGCGTCTGGCGATCGAGTGTCCCGGGCTGCGGATCGCGGGCATGGAGTCGCCGCCCTTCAGGCCCCTCACCGACGAGGAGGACACGGAGCTCGTGCAGCGGATCCGCTCGAGCGGGGCCCAGCTCGTGCTGGTCTCCCTCGGCTGCCCCAAGCAGGAGCGCTGGATGGAGACCCACCGCGACCGGTTGCCGGCGGTGCTCATCGGCCTCGGAGCGGCCTTTCCGGTCTACGCGGGCACCCAGACCATGGCGCCCCAGTGGATGCGCGACGCCGGGCTCGAGTGGCTCTACCGCCTGGGCCAGGAGCCGCGGCGCCTCTTCAAGCGCTACTGGCGGACCAACCTGCCCTTCATGTGGCTGGCCTTCCGGCAGCTGGGCCTGCGCAACCCCTGAGGCGAGCACGGATCGAGGCGGCGGGTCGATGACCCGCCGCCTCGTTTGCTGGGCACGAAGAGAGGCCGGACGTGCGTCCGGCCTCTCGCGTTCCTGGGGCGTCTAGATGGCGTCGTACTCGGCAAGCGATCGCCGCGGCTTGCCGGCCACCAGGGCCACGAACATGCCGAGCAGCAGCGAGATCACCGCCCCTGCGACCATGAGGAAGGGGCGCTTGGGCCCGCTGGGCTTGTCCGGGGCGATGGCTCGATCGATCACCTGGAAGGAGAGGGCCTCCTTGGCCTCCTCGATCTTGGAGAGCTCGAGCTGCTCGCTCAAGAGCTCGAAGACCTTCTGCTTGGAGGCGAGCTCCCGCTGCAGCTGGGTCAGCTGGGCTCCCATCTTCGGCAGGTCCTTGAGGGCGAACATGCCCCCCGCGGCCCCCGACTCCATGGCCTTGAGGCTGTCCTTGAGCTGCTCGACCTCCTGCCGGAGCCCGAGCAGCTGGATGTCGTTCGCCGAGACGGACTTGGCCTGCAGCGCCACCTCCATCTGCTTGGTGAGCAGCTGGCTCTTGAGGGTCATGAAGGACTGGACCATGGACTGCGTCTGGGTATCCAGGGCGATGAGGTTCTTCTCCTCCTGGAAGGAGACGAGCTGCGCCTGCAGGCGCTCGACGTCCTTGGAGACGGTCCGGACCTTCTCCTCGAGGAACTCGCGCTTGCGCCGGGTCGAGGTCAGGGAGTTGTCGTTGAGGAAGAGCGCGAGCTCCTCGATGTAGGCGTTGGCCAGGGCGGCGGAGACCTCCGCGCTCTGGTGGTTGGCCGAGATGTGGATCAAGCCGGAGAGGGGATCGGGCTTGGCCTGGACCGTCTTGTCCAGCACCGTGAAGGCCGCGCCGAGCGCGCTCTGCTCATGGCCCGCCTTCACCTCGCCCACCACCGCCGGCAAGAGTCGGTGCTTGGTGAGCACGGCCTCGGTGACGCTGCGGGACTTGAGGAGGGCGACCAGCTTGTCCGAGACCGTGCCGTCCCGGCCGATCCCCGCCCGCGAGAGCAGGGCCGCCATGCCACCGCCGCCCGCCATCTCCGGGCTCAGGCGCTCGAAGCTGATGTCGATGGGCATGACCGTGGCGTCGGCCGTGTAGACGTTGGGCTGGACCATGGCGATCGCGACCGAGAGCGCCGTGCCCAGGAGGGCGATCGCCCCGATCATGCGCCTTCGCTCCCAGAGGGTGCGGCCGGTGGAGCGCAGGTCGATCTCGTCCACCGTTGGAGCGGTGGTAGGGCTGTTGACTTTGTACTCTTGCATCTTGTCCCCCTACTTCGTCACGATGCTCCAGGTGAGGGCCGCCGTGGTCGCGATCTGGAACAGGATCTGGGTGATGTCGCGGATGTCGCGGATCGAGGTGTCGACGGCCAGCCGCTCGGGGACCATGACCGTGTCGCCCGGCTCGAGGACCGCCCCGCGGATGCCCCGCCGGAACGGCCACCAGCCGCCGACGTTCTGGTCGGTCAGGACCGAGCCGTCCGCCCGGACCACGTAGATGGAGCCCTGATCGGCGCTCTGGGTGGTGCCGCCGGTCTTGGCGAGGTAGTCGCCCAGGGTCCGGCCAGGCTCGAAGGTGACGGCCGTCGGGTTGTAGACCTGGCCGAGCACCGAGACCGAGTTGATGAGCGAGGGCACGACGAGCGTGTCACCTTCCTCGAGCTGCACGTCCAAAGTGGAGTGCGGCTTCTGGTTGAGCTTGTCGAGCGCGACGATCATGCGCCCGGAGGCCTTGGTCTGCTTGAGGCTCTCCACCAGGGCGCGACGCGCGCTCATGGCCTCGGAGTTGCTGCGGGCCGCGTCCGACGACAGGGCCGTGGCCGCCTGCTGGGCCGACTGGCGGTAGAGGTTCTCGCTCAGGCGATCGGCGAACTCTTGGAGGCGCTCCTCCTGGAGGCGCTTGACCGACTGACGGGTGAAGATGGCGCCCTTGAGGTAGGCCCGCGCGGTGTAGCCCCCGGCGCGCTGGATGACGTCCGTGAGCGTCTCGCCGTCGCGGAAGGTGTAGACGCCCGGCTGGGCGATCTCGCCCATGAGCGTGACGGTGCGGAAGCGCTTGTAGTCGGCTACAGGGCGGATGAGGAGGTAGTCTCCCTTCTCCAGGGCGACGTTGGCGCCCTTTTCCCCGCGCAGGGCCCGCTGCAGATCCACCTCGAGCCGCTGGCTGACGGCCTTGTTGTCGATGATCCGCACCCGGGTGAGCTCCGCCTTGGAGAGGTCCGCCTGATCCAGCAGACCGCCCGCCAGGTGGATGAGATCGCTGACGGTCATGCGGGGCCGCAGCTGGAACTCGCCGCCCCGGTTGACCGCACCGGCCACCCGGACCTTGGGGAGCTCCTGGATGTCCCAGCGGTAGTAGATCCGGATCCGGTCCTCGGGGCTGAGCCGCTTGTTCTCGGTGGCATCACCCGCGAGCGCCTTGCCCAGGTGGAAGGGGATGAGCTCGATGTGGTCGTCCGGCGGGGTGACCCGCTCGATCATGCCAAGCTCCATGTAGCTCTCGGGCTTGAGGTCGCGATCGCTCCGGATCACGTCGCGCAGGCGCAGGTTGGGACGGAACTCGTACTGGCCCGGACGCTCGACGTTGCCCTCCAGGAAGACCGCGTTGCGCAGCTTGGTGCTGACGGGGAAGACCTTGAGGAGGTCGCCGTCCTGGAGGGTCATGGTGCCCGCCGTCTGGAGGCGATCGATGTTCACGTCCAGCACCTTGCGGGCGCGGTTCTCGTCGAAGCGCTCGATCTGGACCTGCTGGGTGTAGCCCGTGGGCGCGATGCCGCCCGCGAGCTGCAGGACGTCGGCGAGGGTGCTCGTACCCTTGAGCTCGTAGATGGCGGGACTCTTGACGTTGCCCGCCACGGCGACCTGGGGACCGGTGGGCGGGATGAAGATGACATCCCCGGCCTGCAGGCGCAGGTCCTTGGAGCTGTCGCCCTGCATGAGCAGGTCGTAGTAGTCGAAGCGGGCGACGGTCTTGCCGTGACGCTTGAGCTGGATGTCGCGCAGGCTCCCGGCCTTGGTCGGTCCGCCGCAGCTCAACAGCGCGTTCGAGAGGCTGGACAGGGAGCTCACGGTGTAGGCCCCGGGCTTCTTGACCCGGCCCACCACGAACACCTTGATGCTCCGAAGCTTGCCCATGCGCACGGTGAGCTGCATCTGGCTCGCCTCGCCCTTGATCTGCTGGCCGAGGAAGCTCACCAGACGCGCGTAGCTCATGCCGGCCACCGTCAGGGTGCCGATGTTGGGGTAGAAGATGGTGCCGTCGCGGGCGACCGTGAGCGTGTTTTCCGCGTTGCGGCGGGGGCTGACGGCACTCACCATGATCTCGTCGCCGGGGCCGACCACGTAGTCGTCGGGCACGGGCAGATCGTCCACCGGCGCGAAGGTGGAGGGCGTCTCGTTGAAGAGGTCGTAGCCGTATTGCTTGAGGCGGGTCGAGATGGGATCATACTGACGCTGGGCCAGCATGCGCTCGAAGTCGGAGAGGTCCCCGCTCGGAGGAGCGGCGGCCGGGGGTGCTTCGGGAGCGCGCACCTCCGTGAGCCGGCGCTGGACGAGCTGCTGCTGCTCGGCAGAGAGCTGCTGCAAGACGTGCGGAGCGATGGTGACGCTGCCGGAGGCCTCGTCGGCTCGGCCAGGCAAGGTGTAGGTTTCGGCGAAGGCGACGGGCTGGGCCGCCAAGAGGCCCCAGGAAGTCGCCAAGACGACCAGGACGTGTTTCACGGTGGTGCCCCTTTCCTCATTGACAGCGACAACGGGACGCAGCCCTCGAAGCGGGCCTCGGAGGGCCCGGGAACGGGGCGGGGTTGTCGCTGGTTCTAGCTCGTAACGGCGCGGATGATGGCGCGGGAGGTCCCTGCGGCGTGAGGGGTCCATGAGCTTGCTCGGTTGTGATGATAGGTGATTCACAAAACTTTGTAAAGATAAATATCGAATCCTTGGTGCATCACGCCCCGCGGGGGAGAGCCCCCTGAGGACGCCCCGATCGACCCCGCGCCCCCGCCGATTGGCGGGGGCGCGGTCCGTTTGAGCCCAGGCCGAGAAAATGGCCCCCAGAGCGCGTCTGGGGGGCGCGCCGGGGCCAGAACCCTGCTAGCGACTGATGAGTAATACTCCCTTCACGCTGCGTTAGCCACCCGATAACCGCCCCCGCCTATGATGTGGGCATCAAAGGACGCAAGAGCGTCACGGACCTCCCGCGAGGTCCCGCCGTGCCCCTTTCTGGCACGGTCCCGCACCCGGCCCCCGGGCCGCGCGGAAGTCTCCAAGAAAGGACGATTCACCCTCATGTCTTTCCGCTCTCCCTTCAAGCCCACCCGCCGCCTGACGGTCACCGGTACGGCCCTCCTCTTCGCATGCAGCCTGACGCTGATCGGCTGCGGCATGCCCTCTCCTTTGGGCCCCGGCCTCTCCGGCGACGGCGTCGAGCAGCGCATGGATCGCGGTGCCCTCTCGCTCAGCTTCCAGCAGGGCTACCAGACCAATGCCACCAAGGCCGACATCAAACAGCTGCGCGTCACCCTCTCGGGCGGTCCTTTGACCACGGCCCAGACGCAGACGGCCGCTTACCCCCCTTCCGCCAACCTGAGCTTCAAGAGCATCCCCGAGGGCACGATCGCCGTGAAGGTCGAGTGCCTCGACGCGGCGGGCGCCGTCATCGGCACCACCACCAAGACGGGCGTCGCCATCATCGCGGGCCAGCTCACCTCGGTCTCGGTGCAGATCAAGCTGGCCCCGACCCAGGTCGATCCCGGCACGGGCAACGTGGGCGTCGGCATCATCATCGACGACGGCGACATCGTGACCACGCCGCTGCCCACGCCGGCTCCGACCACCGCCCCCACGGCGACCCCGCGTCCGACCACCAGCCCCACCCCGGCTCCGACCACCGCGCCGAGCACCGCGATCCCGGCCCTGCCGAGCGGCCTCAAGACGATGACCGTCACCATGGGCAGCACGCCCGGCGCGAACTTGCAGAAGGCCATCAACGGCCTCGCCAGCACCGGCGGCATCATCAACATCCCGGCGGGCACCTACAACATGGAGACCCAGGTCTACCTCAAGAGCAACGTCCACCTGGTGGGCGTCGCCGGCCAGACCATCCTCAAGGGCGCCGGCACCCGCACCATCCTCGACGGCGCCAACACCACCGACGCCACCATCCGCACCCTGGTGCTCGACGCCAACGAGAACGGCAACCTCCAGCGCGCCTTCGTCGCCACCAACGCCGTCCGGCTCGGCGTGTTCAACTGCGAGATCAAGAACACCGGCGCCGACGCCTACGGCATCGAGCTCCAGAAGAACGTCGACCACGCCAAGCTGATCGGCAACTACATCCACGACGTCGGCAACGCGGGCGACAAGTGGGGCACCGGCATCACCCTCGGCTGGGACTCGTCGGACGCCGTCATCACCGACAACCGCATCGAGAACGCCAGCCGCGCGGGCATCAACGCCCACAACGACTGCAAGAACCTCTACGTCGCCCGCAACGACGTCCGCAAGCTGGGCGGCGAGGGCCTCGGCATCGAGCTGTGGAGCAACTGCTCGGGGACCGTCGAGAACAACAAGGTCTCGAGCTGGATCTCCTTCGACGGAGCGTCGGGCGTCATCCAGAACAACGAGGTCAACGGCACCTGGAACCCCACCACGCCCAAGTACGGCATCGAGGTGGTCTCGGGTGACGGCGTGAAGGTCCTCAACAACCGGGTCACGGCCGCCCGGATGGGCATCTCCATCGACAAGTCGAACAACTGCCTCTTCCAGGGCAACGTGATCGACGGCGGCGAGACCGGTCTGCAGGGCTACGGCGCCACCTCGCCCGCCAAGTACAACCAGCTCATCAGCAACACCTTCAAGAACATGTCGGGCCGGGCCCTGATGCTCAACCAGAACTGCGACGGCTGGAAGATCGACCGCAACACCATCGATCACGTCGGCAAGAGCGGCATCTACATCTACGGCACGGACGACATCACCATCACCAACAACACCATCGCCTACACGGGCCAGACGACCTCGAGCGGCGAGGCGGCCATCTACTGGAACAGCGATCGCAAGACCAAGCTGGTCCTCTCGGGCAACACCCTGAGCAACAACAAGACCAACTACGCGAACATCCCCTCCCAGTTCCTGCCCTAAGCAAGCAGGCAAGCAACAGCCCGCCGGGTCCCACACCCCGGCGGGCTGTTGCCATGCGTCCGCCGGGGATCTTCGGCCGCTCCAGCCTATCAACCCTGGGTCGCCTGTGGTGACATGCAAGAGAGGGATGAGGAGGGGCACGTCATGAAACGACTCGCCATCGGCACCGTCTGCCTGGGGCTCGTGGTGTTCGGATGCCAGCACGCCGGGCTCATGCCGATCGAGAGCGCGGCCGAAGCCACCGAGATCCGGATCCCCGAGCTGCCGAGCGGCCTGCGCTCGGTCCAGGTCTCCCTGAGCTGGTCGCCGGGAGCCGAGCTCCAGGACGCCATCGATCGCCTGGGCCCGGCAGGCGGCATCCTCTACCTGCCGGAGGGGATCTTCAAGCTCGAGACCCAGGTTTTCCTCAAGAGCAACGTCCACCTGGTGGGCGTCCCCGGCCAGACCGTGCTCGTGGGGGCGGGAAACCGCACCATCCTCGACGCGGCCAACTGCACGGACGTCACGATCCGCCACCTGGTGCTCGACGCCAACGAGAACGGCAACCTCCAGCGCGCCTTCGTCGCCACCCACTCCGCGCGCCTCGGCGTGTTCAACTGCGAGATCAAGAACACCGGCGCCGACGCCCACGGCATCGAGCTCCAGAAGGACGTGGACGAGGCCCAGCTCATCGGCAACTACCTCCACGACATCGGTGATGCGGGCGACAAGTGGGGCACCGGCATCACGCTCGGCTGGGGCTCGTCGGACGCCGTCATCACCGACAACCGGATCGAGCGGGCCAGCCGCGCGGGCATCAACGCCCACAACGATTGCACGAACCTCTACGTCGCCCGCAACGACGTCCGCCAGCTGGGCGGCGAGGGCCTCGGCATCGAGCTGTGGAGCAACTGCTCGGGGACCGTCGAGCACAACCAGGTCGCGAGCTGGATCTCCTTCGACGGCTCGGCGGGCGTCATCCGGCACAACGAGGTCAACGGCGCCTGGAACCCCACCCCGCCCAAGTACGGCATCGAGGTGGTCGCGGGCGACGCCGTGCAGGTCCTGGACAACCGGGTCACGGGGGCCCGGATGGGCCTCTCCCTGGTCAAGAGCAACAACTGCCTCTTCCAGGGCAACGTGATCGACGGCGGCGAGACCGGTCTGCAGGGCTACGGCGCCAACGCGCCCGCGCGCAGCAACGCCGTCCTCGGCAACACCTTCCGGAACGGCTCGGGCCGGGCCATGATGCTCAACCAGAACTGCGACGGCTGGACCATCGAGGGCAACCTCATCGAGGGCTACGGCAAGAGCGGCATCTACCTCTTCGGCACCGACGACGCGACCATCACCGGCAACACCCTGCGCCGGACCTGCCAGCAGTCGAGCCAAGGCGAGGCCGCCATCTACTGGAACAGCGATCGCAAGACCCGGCTCGTCCTCTCCGGCAACACCCTCGCCGACAACCCGATCCCCTACGGCGAGATCCTGCCCTGGTTCCTGCCCGATCGGTAAAAAAGCTTGGCCGCGGGCAACCTACCAAGCGAGCGCCGATCGTGATGACATGCGGAGGTCCCTTCCCGAACGGAGAGCTCCATGTCGCCACGTCGCCGCCTCACAGCCAGCCTGCTCGGGTGCCTGGTCCTGTCCCTGGGCTGCAGCCCGTTCTCGCCCCTGGGCTTTCCCGGGCAGCTGCCGATCCCCCGGCTGCCGTCCGACTTGCCGATGATCCAGCTTTCGCTGCCCGATGTGGCCCCCGGCGAGGCCCTCCAGTCGGCCATCGACGAGCTGCCTGAGGAGGGCGGCATCCTCGTGCTGCCCGAGGGCGTCTTCCGGCTCGAGCGCCCGATCCAGCTCAAGAGCAACGTCCACCTGATGGGCGCCGAGGGCCAGACGGTCCTCAAGGGCGTGGGAGAGGGCTCCATGTTCGCCGTCACGGGCTGCCACGACGTCTCCTTGACCCGGCTCGTCCTGGATGCCCTCAAGCGCGACAAGCTCTCGCAGGTCATCCTGGCCGCCGACTCCGAGCGCGTGGGCATCTACCAGTGCGAGATCAAGAACACGGGCAAAGACGCCAACGGCATCGAGCTCCAGAAGAACGTGGACCAGGCCGCGATCATCGGCAACTACCTCCACGACATCGGCAACCCGGGCGACAAGTGGGGCACGGCCATCACGCTCGGCTGGGGCTCATCCGAGGCCCTCATCACCGACAACCGCATCGAGAACGCCAGCCGAGCGGGCATCAACGCCCACAACGATTGCCAGGACCTCCACGTCACCCGCAACGACATCCGCAAGATCCGGGGCGAGGCCCTCGGCATCGAGCTCTGGAGCAACTGCTCGGGGACCGTCGAGTACAACCAGCTCACGGCCCGCATCTCCTTCGACGGCTCGGCGGGCGTCATCCGGCACAACGTCGTCGACGGCGCCCGCAACGGCACCCCGCCCCGCTACGGGCTCGAGGTGGTCTACGGCACGGACGTGCAGGTGCTCGCCAACCACGTGACGGCCGCCCAGATGGGCGTCTCCATCGACAAGTCCAACGACTGCCTCTTCCAGGGCAACGTGATCGAGGGCGGCGAGACGGGGCTCCAGGGCTACGGGGCCAAGCAGGCGACCAGGGGGATCGCGCTCATTGGCAACACCTTCAAGAAGGGCACGGGCCGGGCGCTGATGCTCAATCAGAACTGCGACGGCTGGCGGATCGAGGGCAACCTCATCGAGGGCTACGGCCGGAGCGGCATCTACCTCTTCGACTCGGACGACGCGACCATCACCGGCAACACGCTCACGAACAACGCCCACCGCGATCCCGAGGGGCAAGAGGCGGCCATCCGCTGGCACAGCGATCGCAAGACCAAGCTCTTCCTCTCGGGCAACGTCCTGCAGCGCAACCGGGAGGACTACCTCGACGTCCCCGCCCGCTTCCTGCGGACGCCTGCGCGCTAGGGGGGCCCCACCACCGGGAGAGCCGACGCTGGATTCCCGCTTCCGCGGGAATGACGGGAGCGCCGATTCAGGCATGAGTCCATGCCCCCTTCAGCGCCAGGTCGGCGCTCCCGTCACCCTCGCGAACGCGGGGGTCCAGAGCAGGCCGTCCGGATGTCAGCGACATGAGGGCAGCACAAGACCCCCGTCTCGAACGAGACGGGGGTCATCAGTCGTGTCAGGGCTAGTGGACGCGGGCCGGGTAGGGAGCTTCCATCTTCCGCGAGGGCACGCTGTCCTTCTTCCAGGTGAGCACCGTGTGGTAGTCGTCCATGCGGCGCTGGACGTCGTTGACCTGGCGCACGATGTTGGTGTTGATCGGGTCGGGCAGCGAGTTGCCCGTCATGAACGTCGAGAGGACGGCCTCCTGCCCGGCGTCGCGCGGCCGGATCTGCAGGAAGGCGATGCCCGGCGTCAGGTTCTGGTTGAGGCCGCCCTCCGCGAAGTGGCAGCCGTTGCAGGTGTTGAGCGAGAACTTGAAGCGGGCCTCGGGGTTGCGGATGCCGGGGCCGTTCCAGACGATCGACGGCTCGCCGAAAGCACCCGGCACGGGGGCCACGCCGCCCTGCAGGCTCGCGGGGAGCACGTGCTCCTCAGCCAGAATCGCCGCCTCGTTCTGGTTGATGTAGTCCGCAAGCTCCTGGGTGTTGTTCTTGCTGGCGGGCGGGGTGAGGGCCACGGTTGCCGAGTTGAGCATGCCGTTGGTGCCGATGTGGAACTCACGCAGCTCCCAGGGCAGGAGCTTGGTGGGGTCGAAGCCGCCCGGGCCGAAGGCGCCCCGGATGCCCAGCTCGATCTCGTTGGTGCGCAGCTGGTTGAGGGAGCTGCCGTTGGGCTTGCGGGGGTCTGCATTGGCGCCCGAGAAGGCATCCGTGATCTTCTGGAGCTCGGCGTTGAAACCGGGGCCGTAGGGAATGTTGGAGAGCTTCTGCCACTTCTTGGCCCACTCGGAGACGGCCGACATGCGCTCGTGGGGCGTGTACTTGTCGCCGTCCTTCTTGAACTTCTCGCCGAGCGCTACGTGCAGGGGGATGCCGTACTCGAAGATCACGTTGAAGAGCGTCTTTTTCCCGGTGCTGTCGAGCACGCAGAACACGAAGCGGCCCTCGCCGGCGTTGCCCACCTTGCGGAGATCCAGGCGGTTGGTGATGGCGAGCAGCCTAAACGGGCTCTTGCTGAGATCGAGCTTGTCCGTGCCGGGGATCCGGGGCCACGGATCGAGGATCAGGGCCTTGATGGACTGACGCTTGGGGATCGTCTCGCCGTTGACCACCTCGTCGACCATCCAGCGGTCGATCCAGTGGCGGACGAACTGCTCGGGGTCCTGCTTGCCGGCCATCTTGGTCATGAGCGACCCGAAGGTCCAGGGGCCCATGCCCGTGGTCCGGGCCGGGTCGTCGACGACGCTCAAGTCCGTGATGACGAGCGTCTTCTTGTAGTCGAGGGCCGTGACGGCGGGATTCTTGTCGGCCTTGGCCGCACCCACCCGGCCGGTCGGATCGACCGTCGTTCCTGGTTTCAGCTGACATCCGATGAGGGACAGGGCCATGCTGGATAGGAGCAAGGCTCCTACCACATGGCGCGTTCTGGGGGTTCGCATGCGCACACACCTCTCTGGTCGCCGCTGGGCGGCAGCCACCTCTCTAACCTTCGCCGCCGCAGCTCACCTTCTGCAAGCGGTCGAGCACACCCCGGCATGATATAAAAACGCCCGGTTATTTGAATGGCCAAAACAGCGGAGCGCGATCGTCGCTTTGACCCTCAAGGCGGGCTCCCGGGCGCGGTTCGAGCAGGCGAACGCAAGAGCGGGCAGCCGAGGGTTCCGGCCGCCCGTGAACAAGGTTTGTTGGCCAAACGTAAGAGCGCCCGCGCCGATCGGCGCGGGCGCTCAGCATCCGGGGGTGGCGTTGCGCCGCTCCGCGAGCCGGCGTTGGTGACGGGCCGCGAGGTCCTCGACGCTGAGCTCGAAGAGCGTCTCCAGGGCGCGGGCGACGTGCTGCTGCTCTTGGCCGCTCATCCCCTTGAGGTGGGCGAACGGGGCATGCAGCAGCTTGTCGAAGAGGCCCTCGATCAGCTCGCCGACCAGCGGGCGCTGCTCGACCGAGAAGCGGCCCCCGTGGCGCGCCCAGAACCGCTCGAGCTCCTGCTCGCGAAGCTCGGCGAGCTTGCAGCGCAAGGAGGTGATGGTGGGCGCCACCTGGTAGCTCTGACGCCATGCGAGGAACGCCGCGAGCTCCGCGGCGAGGATCCCCTCGACGGCGGGCAGGAGCGACGCCCGCTCTCCCCGGTTGCGCTCGGCGACCTCGTGCAGGTCGTCCAGGTCGCACAAGCGGCAGCCTTCGAGGCGGGCGATCCGGGGATCCAGGTTGCGGGGCACCGAGACGTCGATGAGGAGCAAGGGCTTTCCCCTCCTCCGCTCGATCACCGGTATGAGGTCCGAGGCCTCGAGGACGTGATGGGGAGCGCCGGTGCAGCACAAGAGGACGTCCACCCGATCCAGCACGCTGCCGAGGTCATGGAAGGCGATCGCCTCGCCCTTCACGCGCCCGGCCAGCTCCAGGGCGCTCTCGCGGGTCCGGTTGGCGAGGTAGAGGGCGGAGAGCCCGGCCGCCGAGAGGTGCCGGGCGGCCACCTCGCCGATCTTGCCCGTCCCGAGCACGAGGACCGAGCGCCCCTGGAACGAGCCCAGGGCGTCGCGGGCGAGCTCCACGGCAGCCCCTGCCACCGAGACCGCCCCTTTGGCGATCCCCGTCTCGGTACGCGCGCGCTTGCCGGCCGACAGGGCCCGGCGGAACAAGGCATCGAGGATGGCCCCGCAGGCCTGATGGGCCTGGGCGGAGGCGAGGGCCTCCTTGACCTGGGAGAGGATCTGACCCTCGCCGAGGATCAGGGACTCGAGGCCGGCGGCGACCCGGAACAGGTGTCCGGCCGCCTCCTCCTGGAACATGCATGTGAAGTACCGATCGATCTCGTCGCTCGCGAGGCCCTTGCGCTCGACGAGCGCCTGCGTGAGGGCCGAGGGCCCGCTGTCGGGGTCGGCGCCGACCACGTAGAGCTCCGTGCGGTTGCACGTCGAGAGGATGACCGCCTCCAGCAGGCCCGGCCGCCGCAGCAGACTGGCGAAGTCCGCCGCCCGGTCATCCAGAAGGAAGGCGGCCCGGCCGCGCACGTCGACGGGGGCCTTGCGGTGGTCGAGTCCCAACATGAAGATCTGCATGGGGAGGCTCCGGCTCTATCAGGCAATCGAGGGATGACCGCATGATAGAGAACCGAAGGGACTTCCAAAACAACAAGCCCACGAAGTTCTTGAGGGGTTCTGCAAAACCGCCCCGGGGGGGCCGCTAGGTGCCGATCGGCTCGGCTTCCTCCAGGACGCCGAGGAAGGCATCGACGATCGCCGGATCGAACTGGGTGCCGCGCCCGTCCTGGATGGCCGACCGTGCGGCCTCGATGCTCAGGGCCTTGCGGTAGGGGCGATCGTTGACCATGGCGATGTAGCAATCGATGACCGCCAGCACCCGCGAGACCAGGGGGATCTGCTCGCCCTTGAGGCCATAGGGATAGCCCTTGCCGTCCCAGCGCTCGTGGTGATACAGGATGGCCTCGGAGACCGAGCCCATGCCTGCGATCTGGCCGATCAGCTGCTGGGAGAGCTGGGGATGGGCCTTGACCAGGGCCCACTCCTGCTCGTCGAGGGCTTCGCTCTTGGCGAGGATCTCGACGGGCAGGGCGATCTTGCCGATGTGGTGCAGGCCGGCCGCCATGATGAGGTCGTGCTGCTGGTGGGGCGAGAGGCCCACGGCCGCCCCGAAGGTCTGGGCGAGGGCCGTCAGCTGGTCGGCATAATCCGAGCGGTAGGCGTCCTTGAGGGCCACCTCGGTGGCCATCTCCGCCACCGCCGTCAAAAAGGCCACGCGCTGGGTCTGGGCCCGCTCCTGGATCTCCGTGAGGACGGGCGTCTCGTCCTCGCAGCAGACGGTGTTGCGGCCGCCGTGCTTGGCGCGGTAGAGGGCCTGATCGGCCCGCTCGATGAAGGTGGTGACGGTGTCGGGCTTGCGCATCTGGCTGACGCCGATGGAGATGGTGACCGCCGGGATGGGGTCCCGGTCCTCGGTCTGGAAGACCATGTCCCGCACCCGCTGCCGGATGCGTTCGGCCACGATGTAGGCGCCCTTGAGGTCGGTCTGGGGCAAGAGGACCGCGAACTCCTCGCCGCCGTAGCGCGCGACGATGTCGCAGTCCCGGACCTGGCCCTTGAGGGCCTGGGCGATGCGGCGGATCACCACGTCGCCCATGAGGTGGCCGTAGGTGTCGTTGATCTTCTTGAAGTAGTCGATGTCGAGCACCAGCATGGTCAGCTGGTTGCCGTAGCGCTTGCTGCGGCCGACCTCGAGGCCCAACAGCTCCTTGAAGTGGGTGTGGTTGATGAGCCCCGTCAGGCCGTCGGTGACGGCCCGCTGCATGGCGTCGTCGTAGCGCGCGCCGAGGTCCGCGAGCTGGGCATCGCGCTCCACGACGGCGACCTCGAGCTCGCGCTGGGAAAGGGCGAGGGTCACGAAGGGCAGGAGGGGCGCAAGCTCCGCGTCGCACCCGGCCGGTCGGGGGGTCGAAAAGCCCAGGAGCACCAGGGCGTACACGCCGTCGCGCAGGACGAGCGGGAAGCAGCCCACGCAGGAGTCGACCGCCTCTTCCCAATGGACCTCGGCGTCGGCGACCGCATCCAGGGCGATGCCGAGCGAGAAGCGATCGCTGCGATCGGCCGGACGGCCGGCCAGGATGCGGAGATCCGAGGCCAGCAGGATCTGGCCCTCCGAGGCACCCGAGATAGCCAGCAGCTCATCCAACAAGGCTTGGGCCAGTTCCTCGACTCCGCTGGACTCGAGGTGCAAGGCCGCCAAGCGTTTCATGACATGCCATGAATCGGCAGGCGTCATCGCGTGCTCCATTCCACCTTGACGGCCAGGCCCTTCAGCGAGCCGTCTTCCCCCTCATTGTTCCCCGTCGCCGCCCGATTAACGCATGGTTGGCGATCAAGCATCCGCGACGGTCGGGATGGTGAAGGTGAAGGTGGCGCCCTCCCCCAGGGCGCTCCGGAGCGTCATGCGCCCGCCATGCAACTCGGCCAGGCGCTTGGCGATGGGCAGGCCGAGCCCCGTGCCCTGCCCCGACTTGTCGCCCACCTGGCGGAAGCGCTCGAAGATGCGCTTCTGGTGCTCGGGTGCGATCCCGATGCCCGAGTCGGTGACCGAGACGGCGACCATGGTCCCGCGCTTGCCCACCGCCTTCTCGAGGGAGGCATGCAGGCGGAGGGTCCCGCCTTCGGGCGTGAACTTGATGGCGTTGGAGACGAGGTTGAGGAGGATCTGGCGCATCCGCACGGCGTCCCCCATGACCAGGGGCAGGCCCTCGCCGACGTCCTGCTGCCAGATGAGACGCTTCTCCTGGAGCAGGGGGCCGACGAGCATGGCAACGTCGTGGACGACCTCCTCGACGCACAGGGGCTCCAGGTGCAGGTCCAGGCGGCGGGCCTCCAGCTTCTCGAAGTCGAGCACGTCGTCGATGAGCTGTCGGATGAGGAAGGCGCTCTGGCTGATCATGGAGATGTATTCGTGCTGGGGGCCCGAGAGCTCGTCGGCGAAGTCGTCGAGCAAGAGCTCGCAGGCTCCGGCGATCGCCGTCAAGGGCGTCCTCAGCTCGTGGGAGTAGGCCGAGATGAAGTCGGCCCGCCCCTTGTCCGTCTCGCGCAGGGTCTGGTTGGCCTTGTGCAGGGCCTCGGTCTCGGCCTCGAGCATGCGCTGCATGCGGCGCTCGAGGGCATCCACCCAGAGCTGGGCGACCAAGAGGCCGCACTCGGTGGCCGAGTGGCGCGCGTGCTCGGGGCCCGCGACGTCGGCAAAGAGGCTCATGGCCTGGAACAGGGTCAGGCCGGCGTCCTGCGTGGCCTCGACCCAGCCCTCGGCGAGGCGGAAAAGCTCCGGCGGGGCTTCGACCTCGTCCAGATCGGCCAGCAGGGTGCCGGCAGCGGCCACGATCGCTTCGGGGATCGGATCCGGGGTACGCTCCAGCCACTTGGCGAGCGCCTGGCGCACCGTCGACCCTTCGCCGTCGGGCAGGGGGGCCATCGGGGGGTTGGATTGGGGCTCCGAGCTCTTCGCGTTCGCTCTGCTGGGCAACCTTGCCTCCTGCGGGCGGTAATGGTCGCCCCTACGATAGCATAGCGCCCGACCTCACGCAACTGGACTGACAGCGTCGTTTTTGCATCATCTCCCCCTCAAGAACGGGGGTGTGACTGCTTGTAGACTTCGCGCAGGCGCTCTTGACTCACGTGGGTGTAGATCTGGGTGGTGGAGAGGCTGGCGTGCCCGAGGAGCTCCTGGACCACGCGCAGGTCCGCCCCGCCCTCCAGGAGGTGCGTGGCGAAGGTGTGGCGCAGCGTGTGTGGGCTGATGCGCTTCTCGATGCCGGCGAGCTGCACGTACTTCTGGATCATGCGCTGCACCGAGCGCTGGTTGAGGCCCTGGCCCTGGCGGTTGACGAAGAGCACGCCCGAGTCGGGGGATCGCCCCACCAGGCGCGCTCGCGCCTCCTGCAGGTAGCGCTGCAAGAGCTCCGCCGAGTGGTCGTCCATCAGGACCACGCGCTCCTTGGAGCCCTTGCCGAAGACCACGATCTCCCGCTCTTGCCAGTCGATGGCCGAGACCGCGAGGGCGACGATCTCGCCCACGCGCATGCCGGTGGCGTAGAGGAGCTCGAGGATCGCGCGATCGCGCAGCCCCAGGGCGGTCTCCATGTCGGGAGCCCCGAGCAGGCTCTTGAGCTCGGTCCAGTCCAGGAACTTGGGCAGGCGGCGAATGGACTTGGGGCTCGAGACCAGGGAGAGGGGGTTGGCCTCCACGTGGCGCTCCTTGGCCAGGAAGCGGAAGTAGGTCCTGAGAGTCGCGAGCTTGCGGGCCATGGAGGTGCGCTCGTAGCCCTTGGAGGATAGCTCCCCGAGGTAGCGCCGGATGGTGAGGTAGTCGACCGCGGGCAGGGGCACGTCGCCCAGAAAGCGATGGAACTGATCGAGATCTTGCCGATAGGCTTTGAGCGAGTGGGCGGAAAGGTTCCGCTCCACCTGCAGGTGCATGATAAAGTCATCTCGGTAGGCGTCGAGGGATCGCATGCTCGCTCCTCTCTCTCGAGAACCATCGTAGAGCGCGCGTTCGCCCCCGGCTGTGATCGATCTCGTAAAGGATCGGGCCCGATCCGCCGATCATGCTCATGGAGGTGGCCATGTTCGATCCCAACTTTCCGCCGGAGCTGCCCGCGGGCGCGCTCCCCAAGCCCCCCAACGGCCGCGAGCGGCGCGTCAACGCCCGTGCGCCCGTCAACCAGATGTGCGAGATCGACTTTCCGGGGCTGCCCTTTTCGTTCAAGGGCCTCATCGTCGACCTCTCGGCGGGTGGCATGCGCCTCAAGATCCCCAAGGTCTCCCGCGAGTACCTGGAGGAGCCCTTCTACGTGCAGTGGTCGCTGGCGGACACCGTGATCCGGGCGCCGGTCATGCGCCTCTACAACTACTCCGCCAACGAGATCGCGGTGCGCATCATCCCGACGGGCGACACGCTGACCAGCGAGATCACGCGCTTCGTCTACATCATCCTCAAGTCGCGCGCCTCCAAGGGCAAGCTCTACGACCTGCCGACGCCGGCGGAGCACAACTCGACCGTGGCCCGGCGCGAGCGCAAGCTCCACATGATGCGCAGCCAGCAGGTGAGCCTGGTGGACGCGGTGGTCGAGGCCAAGAACCGCCACCACTCGGCGGCCCACCGCTGGATCAACCGGCGGGTGGCCACTCACCTGGACACCGATTGATTCCCGCCACGCTCGCGCCCGCCGCCACCGCCTCCTCCCGGCCCTCGACCTGGCTTGCGTGGGGCTTTCCCCTCGCCATGTGGGGTATCAGCCGCCTCTTGATCCTCGTGGCCATGGGGCTCGTGGCCCCGGCTCTGCCCCTGCCTCCCGGGGGCCACGCCGTCACGCTCGATTGGGGACTGTTCGCGCGCTGGGACTCGGGGTGGTACGAGGCGATCGCCCGCTCGGGCTACGAGTTCGCCCCGGACGGCCGGCAGCACTCGGTGGCCTTCTTCCCGCTCTTCCCCCTCCTCATCCGGGGCCTCATGCACCTGGGGCTGCCCTTTGGAGCGGCCGGGGCACTGGTGGCCAACCTCTCCTTCATGGCGGCGGTGGTGCTGTTCCATCGCTGGGTGCTGGGCCGGTACGGCGCGCGGGCGGCCTGCTGGACCTCCGCGATCCTGGCCTGGTGCCCCTACTCGGTCTTCGGCACCGTCATCTACACCGAGGGGCTGTTCCTCTTGTTGAGTGGGGCGACGCTCGCGGCCTTCGACCGCGGTCGCTATGGCCTGGCCGCCCTCTTCGGGGGGCTGGCCGCTGCGACGCGCATCCAGGGCGTCCTGCTCGCCCCCGCGCTACTTTGGGCGGCGTTTCGCGAGCGGCTGGGGCTCAGGGCTTACGGCGCGGCGGTGGCAGCCGGCACGGGCCTCGCGGCCTACGTGGGCTACCTGGCGTATCGGTTCGAGGAGCCGCTGGCGTTCCTCAAGGCGCAGTCCGGCTGGCACTCGAGCATCGGGGTGAACGGGCGGGAGTGGCTGAACCTCTTGAGCTTCGGAGCGACGGGGCCCGCGCCCGAGAACGGCGTGGTCAAGGCGGTCATGATCGTGGGCGGCATCGCCCTGCTGGTGGCGGGGCGCCGGCGGCTAACGCCGTCGGTGCTAGCCTTCGGTCTCCTGAGCATGGGCCTGATCGTGGCCTCGGGGAGCTTCGCGTCGCCGGATCGCTACGTCTACGGGGCCCTGCCCGTGACGCTCGCGCTGGGGCTCACGCTCGAGCGGCGGCCGCGCGTGGGCTACGCGGTCATGGCCGTGTTCGCGCTCGCACTTCTCGCGTACTCGCTGAAGATGGCCTGGGGGCTGTGGGTGGCGTAGAGGAACCGTTCGCCCCTTCGACAGGCTCAGGACAGGCTTTCGACCGGGCTCAAGACGAACGGGATTGTTGTGGGTCTCAAAGGGTGGCTACCCTATCCAAGGAATCGCCACTCGGACTCATCGTCATACACATGAGGAACCGTTCGCCCTTCGAGAACCTCAGGGTGAACGGGATTGTTGTTGACCTTTAGGGGGCCTCAACAGCTCAAGGGGCCATCAACAGCTAAAGGGGGCTTTGACTCGAGCCTCCCACAACCATCCGTTCGTGCTGAGGCCCTCGAAGTGCGAGCGGTTCCTCCAGTGCATGAAGACTAAGAGAGCACGCCCATGAGCGTGCCCCCCCACAACAATCCCGTTTGTCTTGAGCCTGGTCGAAAGACAAACGGACTCCTTAGACGCTCTGCCCGCTCGGCAAGGGCAGTTGCGTCACCCGGCCCGGGTTCACGGGCACCACGTGACAGGCCCGGCAGCGCGGCTCGTAGGCATCATGAGCCCCCACCTGGATGACCGGGTCGTCCCACTCGGCGGGCTCACCGTTGAGGAGGCGCTGGCTGCGGGTGGCCGGAGCCCCGCACTTCACGCAGATGGCCGTCAGCTTCTCGACCGACTCGGCGATCGCCAAGAGCCGCGGCATCACCCCGAAGGGCTCGCCGCGGAAGTCCAGATCCAGCCCCGAGCAGATGACCCGCTTGCCCGAGTTGGCGAGCTCCTGGCACACGTCCACCACGTTGTCATCGAAGAATTGAACCTCGTCGATGGCCACTACCTGGGTCGACTCCTCGGTGGCGCGCCAGATCTCCTCGGCGCCGGTGGCCCGTACGGCCCGGACTCGCCCGCCCGCATGGCTCGAGACGTCCTCGGGCGCGTAACGCGTGTCGATGATGGGCTTGAAGACCTGGACCCGCTGCTTGGCGATTTCGGCGCGCCGCACGCGCCGGATCAGCTCCTCGGTCTTGCCGCAGTACATGGACCCGCAGATGACTTCGATCCATCCGTGGTGGAACGGCGGCGAATAGAAACCGACTTTCATGCAGGCCCTCTCTGGACGGCGGACGAACTCCCGACGCACTTCGCGGGCCCATGGGCCCGCTCGACGTGGCTCGTAGAAACCGTTTCAAACGGTCATCTCCTATCCTAGCTCAAGACCGGCCGTTCGTGGAGCATGCGCCGGTAGTTCTCGGAGGCGATCCGGGTAAGATGCATACGTTCGAAGGAGATCGCATGCCGACCACCACCCACACCGCTCCCGCCACCTCGCCGGCCACGACCGCCTCCATGCCCCTGCTGGTGGGCGGCGCGCTCGCCGCCGTCCTCTTCCTGGTGCTGCTGTTCCGGGGGTCCGGCGGCAAGGTCGGCACCAAGAAGCTCGACCCCAAGCAGGTCGACCAGGCCAAGAAGCGCTACATCGGGCTGGTCGACAAGCGGCTATCGGGTAACGTCGAGCAGTACAGCGTGCTGCTCGACATGCGGAACATGGTGACGGGCTTCTACGAGCAGAAGGGGCAGATCACCGGCGCCCGGTTCCAGGTCAAGCAGGCGCACTGCAAGCGCTGCAAGGCCCTGGACGGCAAGGAGTTCAGCCTGCTGGACCCCGTGAAGCTCGCCGCCGCTACGCCGCCCCTGCACGGCGAGGTCAAGCGCGGGGTGCGCTGCGTGGCGACCATGGTCCCCATCCGGGCCGAGGCCGAGCGGACGAAGACGGTGCCGGCCGCCAAGAGCAAGACCAAGCGTTCTTAGTCCCTCAGGGGCCGCCGAGTCGCAGCCCTGGATTCCCGCTTGCGCGGGAATGACGGGAGCGGTCTTTCGGGACTTGATAGAGAGCCACCTTGAGCGGCAAGTCGGCGCTCCGTCACCCTCGCGAAAGCGGGGGTCCAGAGTAACGACGTCATGAAGCAAGGCCCCTCTCCCTGCAAGGAGAGGGGCCTTGCGCCGTTCGATTACTCGGCCGTCGCGAGCGCCGGGCCCAGGGCGCGGGCGAAGTCCGCCACGGCCCGCTCCCACTGCTTGAGGTGACGCTCCTTCTTGTCCCGGATCTTCGGGCCCTCCAGGGACTCGATGATGCCCCAGTTGGAGTTCATGGGCTGGAAGTGCTTGGGGTCCGCGTTGGACACGTAGTGCATGAGGCTGCCCAGCATGGTCGTGCGCGGCAGCTCCATGGGGGCTTCGCCCTTCAGGACCCGCGCCAGGTTGAGACCCGCCAGGCCACCCGAGGCCGCCGACTCCGTGTAGCCCTCGACGCCGACCAGGCAGCCCGCCGCGAACCAGCGCGGGTGCTCGCGCCATTGCAGCGTCGGCTGCAGGAAGCAGGGGCTCGCCAGGTACGTGTTGCGGTGCATGACGCCCAGCCGGACGAACTCGGCCTCCTCGAGGCCCGGGATCATGCGGAAGACGCGCTTCTGCTCGCCCCACTTGAGCTGCGTCTGGAAGCCCACCAGGTTGTAGAGGTCGCCCGCCACGTTGTCCTGGCGCAGCTGCACCACCGCGTACGGCCAGCGGCCCGTCTTGGGATCCGTGAGGCCCACGGGCTTCATGGGACCGAAGCGCAGGGTCTCGATGCCGCGCCGGGCGAGCACCTCGACCGCGAGGCAGCCCTCGAAGAAGTTCATCTTCTCGGCGTCGCCCAGGTGCAGGACCGCACCCTCGGCCTTCACGAGCTCGTTCCAGAAGGCCTCGTACTCGTCCTTGGTCATGGGGCAGTTGAGGTAGACGCCCTCGCCCTTGTCGTAGCGCGCGGCCTTGAAGATCTTGTCCATGTCCAGGCTCTCGAGCGTCACGATGGGAGCCGCCGCATCGTAGAAATGCAGGTGCTCCACGCCCGTGTGGCGCTGAATGGCCTCGGAGAGGGCCGGAGAGGTCAGGGGGCCCGTGGCGATGATCGTGGGTTCTTCGGGGTCGAGGCTCGTCACCTCTTCCCGCGCCAGGGTGATGAGGGGATGGGACTCGATCCGCTCGGTGATGTAGCCCGCGAACAGGTCGCGGTCCACCGCGAGCGCGCCGCCCGCGGGCACCGAGGCATGCGCGGCCGCCTTCAGGATCAAGGAGTCCATCTGGCGCATCTCGGCCTTGAGCAGGCCCGACGCGCTACCCTCGCCGAAGGCCCCGAGGGAGTTCGAGCACACGAGCTCGCCCAGCCGGTCGGTGTGGTGGGCCTGGGTGGGACGGACCGGGCGCATCTCGTGCAGCGTCACCGAGACGCCCTGACGCGCGAGCTGCCAGGCGGCCTCGGACCCTGCGAGACCGCCCCCGATCACCTTTGCTTGTAACGCCATGACAGCTCCCCTAGGCCTCCATCGGCTCCTTGTCGCCAGCGCCCTCGGCGCCTTCGGAGGCAGCACCCTCTTCCTTGGCCTTCTTGGGAACGTTCTGGATGTTCTTGCACTCCTCGTTCTTGCAGAGGAGGAAGCTACGGCCCGCCTTGGAACGCTTGACCACCATCCACGTGCCGCACTTGGCGCAGTGGGTGTCGGTCGGCAGGTCCCACGACGTGAACGAGCACTCGGGGTAGCGCGAGCAGCCGTAGAAGGTCTTGCCCGTGCGCGTGCGCTTGATGATGACGTCGCCCTCGCAGCCCGGCGTCTTGCAGCCCACGCCCGTCTTCTTGATGATCGGCTTGGTGGTCTTGCACTCGGGGTACTTGGAGCAGGCCATGAACTCGCCGAACCGACCGCTCTTGATGAGCATCTCGGCGCCGCACGCCTCGCAGTTCTCACCGGAGGGGATGGCGACGGGCTTCATCTCCTTGGCCGCGATCTTGAGGGTCTCGGCGAAGGGATCGTAGAAGTTCTTGAGCAGCTTCTGCCACTCGTTCTCCCCGGTCTCGATGGTGTCGAGCTTGTCCTCCATGTCGGCGGTGAAGCCCACGTCCACGATGTTCGGGAAGTGCTTGATCAGCTGATCGTTGACCTGGATGCCGAGCTCGGTCGGCTTGAGGGCGCGACCGTCCTTCTCGACGTAGCCGCGATCCTGGATGGTCGCGATGGTCGGGGCGTACGTCGACGGGCGACCGATGCCCTTCTCTTCCATGGTCTTGACGAGCGTCGCCTCGGTGAAGCGCGGCGGCGGCTGCGTGAAGTGCTGCTTGGGGTGCAGCTCCTTGAGCTTGAGGGCATCGCCCTCGGCGAGCTCGGGGAGCTTCGCGGGCTTCTTGGCGGCGGCCTTGGCCTCCTCGGAGTCCTCCTCCGGGGTGTCCATGTAGACGGCCTGGAAGCCGGCGAAGACGACCTTGGTGTCGGTGGCGCGGAAGACGCCGTCACCGGCCGTGATGTCGATGGAGAGCACCGCGAGCGTGGCGTTGGCCATCTGGCTCGCCGCGAAGCGCTCCCAGATGACTCGGTACAGCTTGAACTGATCGGGCGTCAGGTGGCCCTTCACGGACTCCGGCGTGCGCTGGATCGAGGTCGGGCGGATGGCTTCGTGGGCCTCCTGCGCGCCCTTCTTGGAGGCGTAGGTCCGGCGCTGGGGCGGCAGGTAGTCCTTGCCGTAGCGCTGCGAGATGAAGTCGCGCGCCTCCTCCCAGGCCTCGTCGGCGATGCGCACCGAGTCGGTACGCATGTAGGTGATGAGACCGACGGGACCCTCGGAGCCGAGCTCGATGCCTTCGTAGAGCTGCTGCGCGAGGGTCATGGTGCGCTTGACGGTGAAGCCGTAGCGGCGCGACGCCTCTTGCTGAAGACTACTGGTGATGAAGGGAGCCGACGGCTGGCGCTTCTGCTCCTTGGTCTGGACCTTGGTGACCTTGTACTCGGCGGCCTTGAGGGCCGTGACGATGGTCGTGGCGGCCGTCTCCGAGTCGATGTCGGGCTTCTTGCCGTTCCAGCGGACGAGCTCCGCGGCAAACGGGGTCTTGGCGCTGCCCTTGAGCAGATCCGCCGTGACGGTCCAGTACTCCTTGGGGACGAACGCCTGGACCTCGGCCTCGCGATCGCAGATGAGGCGGACGGCCACGCTCTGCACGCGGCCCGCGGACAGGCCGCGGCGCACCTTCTGCCAGAGCAGGGGCGAGATCTTGTAGCCGACCAGGCGGTCCAGGACGCGGCGCGCCTGCTGGGCGTTGACCCGGTTGAGGTCGATGTCGCGCGGGTGCTTGACGGCCCGGAGGATGGCGTCCTTGGTGATCTCGTTGAACTCGATGCGCTGCATCGGCTTCTTGAGGTCTTCCAGGATGGTGGACAGGTGCCAGGCGATCGCCTCTCCCTCGCGGTCCGGGTCGGGCGCGAGGAAGACGTGGTCCGCCGACTCGGCCGCCTCGTGCAGCTCCTGCACGACCTTGGACTTCTCGGCGAGCACCTCGTACTGCGGAGCAAAGTTCTTCTTCACGTCCACGCCCAGCCCCTTCTTGGGGAGGTCACGGATGTGGCCGGCCGATGCCTTGACCTGGAAGTCCTTGCCCAGGATCTTTCCAATGGTCTTGGCCTTTGCCGGGCTTTCGACGATCACCAACGATTTCGACACGCAAACCACCTTTCGGTCCGGGTAAAGGGCGCCACTCGGCGCAAGAAGTCCCGACCTTCGCTGTGCTAATGCCCGCTGCGACGACAACGCAAAGTTGCCCCCGGCACGGGCCACCCCTCACTCTATCACACATTTTTGCTGCCTCCGGTCGGAGTTCTACCTCGCTTGCTCCGGTTGCGGCATGCGGTGAACCCTCGGCCGAACATCTTGCAGCCACGATGGCGGAGCGTTTTTTCCGCGGGAGGTCGCCATGCCGCGAACCTCCCACGCTTCGACCTGACGGCGCACTTCGGAGGCCGGCAGAACGACGTGCGGAAGGCGTTCGTCTTCTCGAGAAAGTGGGCTACTGGATGACGCCACCCAAACCGGAGGGCGAAGGAGTCGGCTTCCGGGGCACCGATGGCGGTTCATTGTCCATGTAGTCAGAGCAGCCCGCAACGGCGGCAAGCATTATGGCCATGAGAATGGCAAGGACGGGACGGGGACGAAGCATCGGGGGTCTCTCTCAACCAGCAGCCGGCTCTACCACCTAAATATACCCCGTAAGCAAGTCTGCCATTCGGTCAGTAAGCAGACCTAATGGCGAACATAGAGACGCCCGGGGAGCTGAGTGACCAGGGCACGCAGCTCGAGCACCAGGAGAATGCTGTTGATGACCTGCGGCGAGAGCCCACTCTTGAAAGCAATGCGCTCGAGGGTCGTGGGCTCCGCCTCGATGGCCTCGTAGACCCGGGCCTCGTCCGGCGCGAGCACCGGCGCTGCGGCTTCCTTCTTGGCCGGTGGGCGGCCCCACCCCAGCTCGTCCAGGATGTCCTCCGCCGAGACGATGAGCTTCGCCCCCTGCTGGATGAGCCGGTGCGGCCCACGCGAGTGCCGGGAGTCCGCCGGGCCCGGCACGGCCATGACCTCGCGGTTCTGATCCAGCGCCATGTCCGCTGTTATCAAGGCCCCGGATCGCTCCTTGGCCTCCACCACGACTACCGCCTGACACAGCCCGGAGACGATCCGGTTGCGAGCCGGGAACTGACCGGGCGCCGGCTCCGTCCCCAGCGAATACTCCGAGAGGACGGCACCCCGCTCGGCGATCCGACCGGCCAACTCCACGTTCTGCTGGGGATAGACCTTGTCGAGCGACGAGCCCAGGACCGCCACGGTCTGCCCCGCCTCCAACGCCCCCAGGTGGGCTACCGTGTCGATGCCCCGGGCCAGGCCACTCACCACGACCACCCCGGCGGCCGCGAGGTCCCGGGCGATCGCCCGCGCCATCCGGTTGCCGTACACGGTGCTCGCCCGCGTCCCCACGATGGCCACCGCCCGCTCGAAGCTCGGCATGCGCCCCCGCACGAACAGCACGGCCGGCGCATCGGGGATCTCGCGCAGGTGATCCGGATAGGCGTCCTCCCAGTGACAGACCAGCCCCACCCCCGCATGCTCCAGGCGCTCGAGCTCGTGCTCCGGATCCACCTCCGGGCGCTGGGCGGCGATCGCCTGGGCGATCTCCGAGCCGATGCCGTGCACCTGGCTCAGCTCACCCGACGGAGCCCGCCATGCCGCTTCCAGGCTGCCGAAGCGCTCCCGCATGCGGCGCAAGCGGATGGAGCCCACGCCCTCGATGCTCAGAAACCCAGCCGCATACGATCGATCGTTCATAGGCCATGTAGCCTACGGCATGGGTGCCGATCCGGCAAGCCGGCCATGAAAAAACGCCCCGGCCGAAGCCGGGGCGCCTTTTCGAAAGAACCTAGTGGCCAGCGCCCTCGGTCGTCGACTCGGTCGCGGTCTCGGTCGTGGTGGTCGACTCGGTCGCCGCACCCTCGGTGCCCTGGGTGCCCAGGTCGCCGGTCGCGGTCTCGGTCGTGGTGGTCGACTCGGTCGCGGTCTCGGTCGTGGTGGTGCTGCCCTCCTCGGCCTTTTCGCAAGCCGTCACGCTGAACAGCGAAACAGCCACGAGAGCGGCGAGCGCAAAACGCTTCATCATGCCTTTCTCCAATCCTTTCATCGTCTCAGGTCGCATTCGGCGGTCACCTTGCGTCGTAACAAGCGCCGAAGTTTTGAGCGCCCATTATAAGGGGCGCCTATCAAGCTTGCAAGGGTTACGGATTGCTACGCCTTGCCGCTCAGACGTCGAACGAGCCAGCAATTGTTCTTGTTCAGGTTGTAGTCCTCGAGGATGAAATCGAGGGCCGCGCGCATGATCTCGGACTTGCCGACCTTCATGCGCTGCTCGGTGCGCAGCTTGAGCATGACCACCTCGAGCGCGAGCAGCTGCTCCTCGGAGAAATAGAACGTGGCCCGCTGATTGAAGACCTCGTCCTCCTCGGCGCCCGGCGTCTGAGCGGGGGGCTCGACGTAATCGGCAGGGGGTTTCTTGTTGGCCGGGCGTCTTCTCATCCTTGCAATCCCTTTCTCCAAGTCAGCGAGGGAATCTCCTCACGAAACCAGTAGTCTGACTGGCTGATGAGGCTACCCTATCACCCCCCCGCGTCCGCGGTATGTACGTCGGATCACAACGTCAACATCCCGCAAATCCAGCCATGATCGGAATTGTGACGATTGCACCAACCACAAACGACCTGATCGTGACGCTCATCACCCATGCCGACGAGCTGTATGCGGCTTAATTGGAAGTGGTAGAAGCACCGGGGGTCGGGGTATAAGGGATCGGACCAGGCCCTTCTAATAAGGAGATCGGTCCCTACAACGTTTGCCGAGCGCGCGGGGCCTTCTGGCCCCGGCTCGAACAGGAGGTAAACACGCGGCATGGGCCACCCTTTCCGTCGACTGTTGGGAGCATCCGTCCTGGCGGCCGGAGTGCTGACGATGACCTCGAGTTGCGCCGCCTATCGCATCGGCAATCCGTTCCTGCCCCAGGCTCGCATCCTGGTGATTGCCGAGCCCCAGATCGTCACGTCCGACATCACCTACAACCCCAATGACGGACGCTTCCAGTACGAGAACACCAACGTCAAGTTCAAGATGAGCTCGTATCCCGGCGACATCACGCCCGGCGTGCTCTTCACCGACTACACCATCAAGTTCAAGGACCAGACGGGCACCGACATCAACTCGCTGCTCATCCCCTCGCGCCGCCTCTCCCTCAACCTCTACATCCCCCGCGGCGGCGGCCAGTCGGGCACGACCGGCGGCACCGGCGGCGGCACCCCGACCGACGGCGGCTCGAGCGGCAGCACCTCGGGCGGCAGCAGCGAGGTCGAGATCCCGGCCATCTCGGAGTCCGTCACCCGCTACGGCATCGACAACGGGTTCCGCAACCTGGGCACGGAGACGAGCCCCAACATCAGCCAGAACCCGGACCCCTGGAACCAGAACATCGTCGGCGAGGTGACGTTCTTCGGCCGCGACGACAACCAGTACCCGATCCAGGCGGTGGGGACGTTCACCGTGAGCTTCAAGACCGCGGTCAGCGCTGCTCAGCAGCCGGCGCAGTAACCCGTACGGGGAGGAAACCGAGCCCTTATGAAACGGATAGCGTGTCTCATCGCGGCGCTCGCCTTGGCCCTGACCGGCTGCGATACCTTCAACCAGATGATCGGCATCGTCGGCGCCGACTACCGCCCGCCCCTCAAGACGGGCGCCATCAAGGGCAAGGTCGTCGATCGCAACGGCAACCCGCTCGTGGGCGCCAAGGTGTCCAACGGCGCGGCCGTCTACTTCACGGCCGATGACGGCGGCAGCGTCCGCGACGACCTCTACGATTCCACCGCCTCCGAGGCCGACCGGACCAAGCACACCATGGCCCTCTCCAAGGGCGAGTTCGTGCTCACCAAGGTGGCGGGCAACAACATCAACTACGTGGTGGCGGAGTTCGACGGCCAGACGTCTCCGGCGGTCCAGGTCTACGTCAACGCGGGGACCTTCGACGTGAGCAAGGAGGCCGGCAAGCAGGGCATCACCTTCATCGCTCCGTCGCAGAACAACGAGGTGAAGATCGCCATCGACGAGCCGGTGGCGGCCGACTCCAAGCTCATCTCGTTCGTCAGCACCAACATCGCCGACAACATCGTCACCGCGGCGAGCGCGTCGGCCACCATTCAGTACGACCACAGCAAGGTCTCGATCTTCGTCAAGGCGCCCCCGGGCGGCCAGGGCGTGACCATCAAGTCCTCGCGCGTGGTGTACCAGAACTCGAACGGCGTGGCCCTCGGCTCGGGCGAGATCGGCACCAACAACGACATCCCCCGCACGCTGCCCGCCCCGGTCACGGTGCTGCCCGGCACCAACACCTCGTCGGGCCAGCTCGCCCAGATCGACGTGCCCATCTCCAACGTCAACGAGAGCTTCATCACGACCCTGCGCAACGCGCGGGAGTTGAAGATCCAGGTCAAGCTCTACACGGACACCGGCGCCCAGGACGTGGTCAAGGACCGCGCCACGGGCGAGGACCTGATCGTCCTCTTGACGCTGAAGTACCAGCAGTAACGCGTTAAAAACGAACAGCCCCCCGGCAGTGCCGGGGGGCTGTTCGTTTTGTGCACTCGTCTTGGCTGGGAGCGCCGAATCGGCGCTGAACGGTACTATCAGGCGAGTCCCGATCCTGGACCCCCGCTTGCGCGAGGGTGACGGGAGGGCCAGCTTGCCGCTGACTGGGGCTTTCTCACGATACGGCTGAGCGGGGCTTGCCCTTGCGACGTGACCAGGCGCTCCCGTCACCCTCGCGCAAGCGGGGGTCCACGGTCGGGACTCGTGACGCAAGCCCTGAAAGCCTTACTTCTTCTTCTCGTCCTCGAGCAGGAACTCGGTCTCGACCTGCTGACCCTTGCCGCCGAAGGCCTCGAACTTGTCGGTGTCGACGTGGAAGACCGCCCGGTCGGCCGTGATCCAGTCCCCCGACTCGCGCTGGATCTTCACGTCCTCGGTCAGCGTGATGGTCTGGTCCTTGTCGCTGAAGACCGCCCGCTTGCCCGTGGCATGCCGGTCCTTCTGGTCGATCTTGACCAGCTTGCCCGTGAGCACCGAGTCGTTGGTGACCTGGTCGATCTCCAGGCGATCGCCCGTGGCCACCGTCTTCTCCTTGATGGCCTTGTCCCGCTCGGGATCCGGCTTGCGGTCGTCGACGATGCCCTCGCGCACCAGCCAGTCGCCCTTGATCTGGGTCAAGACGACGTTGCCGTCCATGACGATCTTCTTGGTGGCGTTGTTGAGAACGGCATGATCGCCCTCGGCCCGCTTCTCCTTCTGGTAGGCGAGCACCGTTCCGGTGAACTCGGCATCCTTCTTGTCCGTCCAGTACATCATCTGGTTGGACTGGATGAAGGTGTCCTCGCGCTTGAGGGCGGTCTTGAGCTTCTCCTTCTTGGAGGTGTCCACGGGCTGCGCCCCGGGCACGCCCGCGCGCAGCAGCCACACGTCCCCGTCCACGAAGACGCGCTTCTCGTTGTGGAAGAACGTCATCTTCTTGCCCTTGAGGGTGGTCTTGGGGTCGGGCGGCTTGGTCTGGACCAGCGTGAAGGGCACCTCGATGTACGAGACCTTGAGCTTGGAGTCGTGGCGGACCAGCTCGGTCTCGATGGTGGTGTCCTCCTGGAAGATCTTGACCGCGCCCTGCAGGACCGCGAGCGACGCCTTGCGATCGTAGGTCAGGGTCTGCGCCAGGATGCGCACGGCCCCGGCCACCGGCCCCGGCTTCTGCGCGGGCAGGCCGGGCTTGGGCGACGGCTTGGCGCCGAAGGCTCCGAAGCCGCCCGCCGGAGGCACCGGGACGGGCACGCTCGGCGCCGGCGGAAGATCCGGCTTGGGGATGGGCTTGGCGGCCCAGGCGGGGGTCACGCTGAGGGCCAGTCCGACCGCCAGCACCGCCGTCACCCATGGTTTCCGGCGCATCATCACAGTGGCTTCTCCTGATCCTTGAGGGGCGAAATCAGCTCCACGTTCCCTTTCAGCTGGACCGACTCCATTTCCGTGTCGGCCGAGGCCTCCTGGGAGCGCAGGACGAGCTGATCCTTGGTCCTGAGCTCGATGGGCTTGGGCATGACGACCTGGTGGAGCTTGGCCTTGTACCGGACCTCCTCGGTCTTGATGGTGTCCTGGTCTTCAGTGACGAAGCTCGCCGAGCCCGTGATCGTCATTTCCTCCATGAGGCTGTCGTACTCGGCCCGGTTGGCCGTCCAGTTGAGGGACTTGTTCTGGCTGGGCTCCCCTTCCTTGGCGTCCCAGTTCTTGAGGTTGTAGAAGGTGCCCTTCGGCTCCTTCTCGAAGTAGATGTACTGCTGGTTCTGGCTGGCCGAGACCTGCTGGGCCGAGATGCGCCACCGCACGGTGCCCTTCTCGCGGCCCTGCATGGTCACTTCCTGGAACTGCAGCTCGATGTGCGGCTCCATCTTGACCATGGTCTGGGGCAGCACCGAGTTCTTGACCTCCGGCATGCGTCGCAGGTACCAGGTGCCGAAGCCGACCACCAGGAACAGCACGATGTAGACGGGCCAGGTCTTTTTCAGGTTCGCCAGTACGGCTTTAAGCAACCTTGCGTCCTCGATAGGCCATCGCCGCGAAGGCGAGGGCGCCGACCATCAGCAGATACGCGAGCCAGTCCCCGAAGCGGGTGTAGGGCGTCTGCTCGGCGACGGGGATGACGGCGGCCTCGGCGATCGCAGGCTCCCAGGTCGGAGCCAGCGCGACGATCCGTCCCGTGTGATCGACGACGCCCGAGGCCCCCGTGTTCGCCGCCTGGAGGAACGGGCGACGGTTCTCGACGGCGCGCAGCACGCCGTGGGCGAGGTGCTGCTGCATGGCCATCGTCTTCTTGTACCAGCCGTCGTTGGTGACGAGCACGAAGGCCTCCGCACCCGCCCGCGCCGTGTCGCGCATGACGTTCGGGAAGATGGAGTCGAAGCAGACGTTGGCCCCGAAGGAGCCGTAGGACGTCTTGAAGGGGTTGGGGCGATCGCCCGGCGTCACGTCCACGGAAAGCAAATTCAGCTGGCTGAACGTCTGGCCCCAGATGGCGGGCAGGGTGTCGCGCCCGGGCAGGTACTCCCCGAAGGGGACCAGGTGCTTCTTGGCGTCCCAGCCCAGCTGCAGGCCGGAGGGCGCGAAGACGGTGGTCGCGTTGAAGTAGCGCGGCTCGCCCTTGGGGCCCACGTCGGTGTTGAAGGCTCCGGTGAGGAGGTACTGACCGCGGGCGCGCGCCTCGCGCGTGAAGCGCTCGACGAGCTCCGGGTTCTGGTTGAGGAGCACGGGCAGCGCGCTCTCGGGCCAGACGACGAGCCTGGCCTTGGGGGCCTTCGCCGACAGGTCGAAGTACGTGTCCATGATCCGGTACTCGTTGCCCCGGCGCCACTTCTCGGTCTGCGAGACGTTGCCCTGCACCACCGCGACGGGCACGGGCGTGCCGGCCACCGGACGGTTCATCCACCACGCGCCGAAGCCGGAGGCGAGGATGACGGTCAGGAGCGCCCCCCCCACGGGCCGCCAGTTGCGGTGCAGGATGAGCCAGGCGAGGCCGGCGTTGACGGCGACGACGAGGGCCGCGAGCGGGAAGGAACCGACCAAGGCCACCGACTGGAGCAGGGGCAGCGTCTTGTACTGGGTGGCCGCGAGCATGCCCCACGAGTAGCCGAAGGTGCCGTTGGCCTGGACGACCTCCATCGCCACCCAGAAGGTCACGGGGATGAGGACGGCCATCCAGCCCGCGAGGCGGCCCTGGCGGGTGAGCGCGCGCATGACCACGCCGGCCCCCGTCATGGCGGCCATGGCGCCCAGGGCCAGGATGAGAGCCATCAGGGACCAGGCCAGAAAGACGATGGCGAGGCTCATGACCTCGGTCATGCCGGGCCCCAGCCAGGTGAGCGGGTGCATGGCCAGAAGCCAGTAGTTGAGGCCTCCGAAGAAGCCGAACCCGAAGGCCGCCGACAGCGTCATGTACTCACGGGTCCGCCGCGGGACCATGATCTGCATGAGGAAGGGCACCATGGCGAACCAGGCCAGAAAACCGGCGTCCCAGCCGGGAAACGCGAGGGACAGCACGGCCCCCGAACCCGCCGCGACGAGCACCGCGCGCAGGCGTAGCAAGAGGGGCGTGGCCGCGGCGCGAGGGGCGGCGTCCGGCTGGGATCGGGCGGTCGCCTCGGCTCCGTTGCTGGGAAAGGTCATGGAAGTACGTGTCCTCACGGCGCCCGCTCCTGGGGGCCAACGATGGCCGGATCCTAGGCCACAAGCCGTGGGCGCCGGTCAAAGGGATTTTATCATGTGTGATAACATGAGCACCTTAATGAGCACGCATATCACGTTTCGAACCCGTCCTACGCGCGTCGGCGCAGCGGCCGGCGGACCAAGGACCCTCGCATGAGAATCCTCGATCGCTACGTGATGGGGGAAATGTTGCGGCCCTTCCTGTTCGGGGTCCTCGCCTTCATCCTCATCATGCTATCGGTGACCTTGAGTCAGTTCACCGACCTCATCTTCTCGGCGGGGGCTCCCGTCGGGTCGGTCGTTCAGCTGCTCCTGTTCACGCTGCCGTCCCTGGTCGTGCTCACCTTCCCGGTCGCCTACCTTTTCGCCAGCCTGCTCGGCATCGGGCGCATGACCAAGGACTTCGAGATCATCGCCTTGCGTGGCTCGGGCGTCTCCTTCAAGCGGATCATCGCGCCCATCCTCGCAGGCGCCGTGGTCGTCTCCATCGGCAACTTCGTCTTCAACGAGCAGGTCGTGCCCTGGAGCAACAAGCAGGTCTCGCGCGTGAAGCAGGAGCTCGCCACGAGCATCTCCAAGCCGCTCATCAAGCCCAACATCTTCTTCAAGGGCACCGAGAACCGCTACTTCTACGTCAAGGACGTGGACGGCGTCACGGGCCTGATGCGGGACATCTTCGTCCTGGACCAGACGCAGGCGGGCCCCCCCCAGGTGATCACCTCCAAGCGCGCCCGCTGGATCAACTCCGGCAACGGCAACTCAGTCTGGCAGCTCGAGGAAGGGGCGGTCCACAAGTACAACGAGACGGGCTTCGTGGACCACGAGATCAAGTTCAGCACCCTCAACATCCAGTTCTCGCTGAACAACTCGAGCTACTTCGGCGGCGACATGAACCCGTCCGAGCAGAATTCATCGGAGCTCTCCAAGCAGATCGACGGCCTCAAGAAGAGCGGCGTGGACACGCACAGCCAGGAGGTCGCCCTGCTCATGAAGTACTCGGTGCCGCTCGCGACCTTCTTCGCGGCGCTCATCGCGGCGCCGCTCGGCATGATCTTCTCGCGCATGGGCGCCTACATCGGCGTGGCCCTGTCCATCATCCTGGTCTTCCTGTACTACGTGATCATGCAGACCTTCCAGGCCATGGGGAACGCGGGCGTGGTGCCGCCCTTGATGGCGGCGTGGACGCAGAACATCCTGTTCGGCGTGATCGGCATCGCGCTCCTGTGGCGCGTGGATCGCAGGTGAGGCCATGGCCGTGATGAAACCCAGCTGGAAGGCGGCCTTCGCCTGGACCGAGCGGCTCCCGAAGCCGCTCAAGATCATCGACACCTACATCCTGGTGGAGCTGCAGAAGCCGTTCTTCGCGGGCATCTTCCTGTTCGTGGTCATGAACCTGGCGAACTTGTTGTACATCTACGCCAACCTGATCGTGAGCTCGGGCGTGGCCGTGTCGGTGGTGCTCAAACTGCTGGCCTTCAACCTGCCCGCGATCATGGTCATCACCTTCCCGGTGGCCTTCCTGTTCGCGACGCTCATGACGACCGGCCGCATGAGTCGGGACTTCGAGATCACGGCGCTCAGGGCCTGCGGAACCTCGTTTAGGCGCCTGACGGTGCCCATCATCATCGGGTCGGTCATCGTCAGCTACGGCAACTTCGTCATCAACGACCAGGTGGTGCCCTGGGCGAACCGCAACGTGGTGGACCTGGTGCGGACCATCATGCTGCGCCAGTCCAAGCCGGTCTTCAAGGACAACGTCTTCTTCAAGGGCAAGGACAACCGGTACTTCTACGTCAAGCAGGTCGATCAGCGCACCAACGTCATGTACAGCGTCATGATCTTCGATCGCACGGGCCCCAAGCCCGTCGTGATCTCGGCGCGCCAGGGCACCTGGAGCGGCACGCAGTGGAAGCTCACCGACGGCGTCATCCATGAGTACGGCTCCGAGGACTTCGTGGCGCAGGAGCAGCCCTTCTCCAACTACGAGGTGGTCGTCGACCAGGATCCGGAGGCCTTCTTCACCCAGGGGGACCTGAGTCCCCAGGAGCAGACGTCCAGTCAGCTCAAGCACCAGATCGAGACCATGAAGTCGGGCGGCGTGGACACCAAGAGCCTGGAGGTGGACTACTACCTCAAGTTCTCGCTGCCGCTCGCGACCTTCTTCATCACGCTCTTCGCCGCGCCGATCGGGCTGAGGTTCGCGCGGCTCGGCGCCTTCATCGCCGTCGCCATCACCATCGCCACCGTCTTCGTCTACTACATCGTCATGTCCATCGCACGTTCGATGGGCAACGCGGGGATGATCGACCCGGTCACCGCGGCCTGGGTCGAGAACTATCTCTTCGGCATCATCGGAGTGTTCCTGCTATGGCGCGTCGACCGGTCCGCTTAACGCAAACTAGCGGAGGACCCCCCCTGCCCCCCCCTCTAGAGGGGGGGAAGCTCATGGAGTCTTCTGTGCAGCCCAAAGAGGTCGTTCTCGAAACCCCTGATGCTGTTGAGCGTCCGCTTTGCACGGATGCTTCCCCCAGCGCGGACTCCCCCCCCTCTAGAGGGGGGGCTAGGGGGGGTCCTCCCTGGCAAAAACTGACCGCCCTCCTCGCCCTGGGCGCTTTTTTTTGCACGCATCTCTTGCTTGCCCCGCCCGCCTTCGCTCAGCTGAAGGTGAAGCTCCGCGCGGACCGCATCGAGACGGACCGGGCCACGGGCATCTCGACGGCGACGGGCAACGTCCGGCTCGAGGTCGAGGGCGTCGTCATCACCACGGACCGCCTGCAGTTCGACCAGAACGAGCGGGTCGTCTCCACCGACACGCCCTTCACCCTGGTCCAGCAGGGCGCCGACGGCCGCATCCAGACCATCACGGGCACGGGCCTCAGCTACGCCCTGCGCAGCGAGACCGCCACCATCCAGGGCGGCAAGCTCGAGGTGCCCGCCCAGACGCCCGGCCAGGTCGTCTACATCACGGGCAAGCAGATCACGAGCTACAACCGGCGCGAGTTCGAGATCCAGGAAGGCACCTTCACGACCTGCGACTGGGTCGCCAAGCAGGAGACGCCGCACTACCACGCCCAGAGCGGCTACATCAAGTACGTGCCCGACGAGTACGCGACGGGCAACAATGTCACGATGTTCGTCAACAACCGCCCGGTGTTCTGGCTGCCGTGGTTCTACATCCCCCTGCGGCGGCGCGAGTCGTCGATCCAGGCGGGGCGGAACAACGTCGAGGGTCTGTTCCTCAAGACCTCCATGGCCTACCGGCTGAACGACCGCAACTACGGCAACCTGTACCTGAGCGCCCTGGAGTTCAAGAAGCCGGGCGCCATCGGCTTCGACCACGTCTGGGACAACTCACCCAACTCCATCTCCTCCTTCCTGTTCTACGGGCTGCCCCTGCCGGACCTCTCGGACTACGTGCCGGGGCAACCTGGCCCCGGCGATCCGGACGGCGCTTACGATTCCCGTACTAATCCCTGGATCGTGAACCGCCTGGATCCCGCGAACCCCGGCTACTTCCAGGACCACTGGTGGCGGGTGCGGCACCAGCAACGTCTCTTCGGCCAGATGACCCTCGACGGCTGGTACGAAGACCGCAACATGTACGACCTGGCGCGCATCAGCCCGCAGTTCACTCTGGAGAGCCTGCTGACCAACCCGCGTCAGCCCTATCGTGATGACCACACGGCGTGGTACGCGGGCATGACCGACAACCGGTTCGGCCTGAACTACGGCGCCAACCGCACCTTCCGCGAGGAGTTCGGCTTCTCGCACACCCGCTCGATCCAGGACACCGGGAACGTGGGGGGGACCTATGGGGGCACGAACTTCCAGGCCCGCTCCAACCGTCAGGAGCAGGCTCAGCTCCCGCTTGCCATCACGCTGCCGCCAGGGGTTGCTCCCCTGCCGCAGGCCTCGCCATCCCTGACGACCACGCTGACCAACAACCTCAACGTAAACCAGACGTTCACCACGGACCTGCGCGGCACGTCGACCACCGACCACACCCGGACCGACTACCCGTCGCAGCCACGGCAGGAGCGCCTGACGCAGACCTTCGACCTGACGCAGAACCTGGGCTGGGGTAACGCAAAGGGACTCTGGACCCAGCAGTTCAACCTGGCCATCGCGGCGACGGCCTCGGCGGAGGAGCGGCGGGCGGCGATCGCCGGCCTCGGCTACGTCGAGAAGATCCCCGAGCTCTCGATCAACAGCAACCCACTCCTGCAGGAGTTCCAGCCCTTCACCGTCTCGGGCGTCTTCGGCCGCTATGTGGAAGGGTCGGCTTACTCGACAGATCCGGCCACGCGCCTCACCTCGCCCAACCCGGCCGTGCGCCTGGAGCCCGTCACCCGCATCAAGGGCGTCGGCCAGCTGACGTCGAAGCCCATCGACCTCGGGCTCGGGGCCCAGCTCAACTTCGGCTCCACCGGTTACGAGCAGCGCTTCTACTCGACGGGCGACGCCGAGTACCGCCTCACCGGCCAGGCCCAGCTCACCAACCAGTTCACCAAGTACGTCAACACGAACCTGACCTACCACCGGGACTATACGCCGCCGCAGTCTGGCTCCACGTCGACTACAGACCGACCCTTTACCTTATTTGGCGGAATTTTCGACGGAACCAACGCGTCACCGTTCAAGCAATTCGAAAGCTTGAGCCTGTCCAAGCAGAACACCCTCAACGGGACGGCCAACGCCGTCTACGAGGAGGTGTTCACCTGGAACAACAGCCTCGGCTACAACTACGAGAACCAGCGCTACAGCCCGTACAGCACGGGTATCACCTTCCGGCCGAGCCGCCGAGCCAACGTCACGCTCAACACGGGCTACACCTTCAACCAGAACGTGCCCTACCTGGAGTTCGGCACCGGTAAGTGGCAGGACATCAGCAGCACCCTGCACTTCCAGTCCAACGACGAGGGGTTCGGCGGGCGCTACGGCCAGGACAACCTGGTGCCGGGCTGGTCCTTCGACACGTCCCTGGTCTGGAGCATCGACTCGGGCGAATGGCGCGCCTTGACCAACAAGGTCGTGCTCGAGACCGGAACCACCTGGCAATCGCACTGGGCGTTGGTCGCCGAAGGCCAGTACGACGTCACGGCGAAGCGCTACGAGCTGCTGACGCTCGGCATCAACAAGGACCTGCACGACTTCATCCTGTCGGTGCAGTACAACAAGCGACTCGAGGCCTACACGCTGAACCTCGCGATGGTGGCGTTCCCGACCAACCTCGTGAACCTCTCCAACAAGAGCTTCGGCGGCCTGAACGATCCGGCGGGCCAGATCGGCGGGCAACTCGGGTTCCAGGGCTTCTAGGATGGAACCCGGAGACGGGGCCGCTCGTCACAGGAATAACCACACGAGGAAACCAATGCGCCGACTTGCTGCCGTACTGATAACCGGACTCCTAACCGCCACCGGATGTGCCAACAGCACTCAGGAGCAATTTGGCGAGCCCATCATGCGCCTCACGCTCCAAATGCGGGGCAGCATCGACATCAGCAGCCCGACCATTCGCTACTACATCGTGCTCAACACGGCGACCACGGCGGATGCCGTGGGCACCGACTACGCCGCCGCGGAAACCGTCGCGAACGCGGGCGTCGTGCCGACCTCGGGCCAGCCAGCGGGACCGCGCGTCTATGGACCGTTGCCCATCGTGCGGCCTCGTATCGGCTGGGATCTTCCGTTTTTCTTGAGTGGTCCCAATGACGACAAGACCACCGATCCGCGAAGGACGCCGGAATACACGGGCACCGCGCCAATCCTGCCCGTCACGTGGAGCGACTACTTCGTCCTCAGCAACGAGACCGGCCAGCTGCGACTGATCCACGGTCAGCACCCCAACCCCGTGACCAACCCGACGCTCATCCTGCCCAACGTGGACAACCTCCAACAGGGCCAGGACTGGTTCGTGGACCGGCAGTCGCTGGTGGTGCTCATCCGGCTGAAATCACTCGTGAACGGCACCAACCTCGTCCCCGCGACCCCGGGCACCCAAGCGCCCGGCACGATCGTGACGGCCAACTTCGTCACCTCCAACCTCGAGGGCGCGATCATCGACCGTTGGACCCTCTCCGAGAATGAGCCGGGCGTCACCCTGCGCACCGCGTTGCGGAGCCAGGACCAGAACCAGAAGTTCCGCCCCACGGTCCTCTTCCCGCTCAACAAGCCAAGCGGCGTGTCGGACGACAGCGTCAACCTGGCCTCGTACAACTCCGAAATTCGCCAGTAAGTTCGTCCGGCCCCGCCACGGCGGCCGGACCCGGTACGGTACAATCACAACGGAAAGGATGGCTCCTATGGCCGCGAAACGTCTGCTTCCCATGCTCGGGCTCGCCGCCTTCGCCTTGGCGGTGCTGCTGCCGAGCGGCAGCTCTTTCGCCCATGAGGTCAAGGCCAAGAAAGCCCCCATGCCCGAAGTCGCCGCCGACCGCGTCCTGGTCCAGTTCAACCCCGAGGTGGGCCCCTACTTCGTCAAGGTCGTGGACCTGGTCGTCGGCACCAAGGGCGCCAAGCCGGAGAGCCGCGGGACCTGGAGCTTCGGGGTGGGCGATCGCGGCACCCGCGAGGACTACGCCACCCTCTTCGCCACCCTGCCCTACGTCAACCAGGTCTGGCCCCGTCCCAACGAGGGCATGGCCCCTCAGCCCTCGCAGCAGTCCTACGTGGAGGGCGAGCTCCTGGTCAAGTTCAAGCAGGGCGTGACCCAAGCGCAGATCGACGCCTTCAACGCCCAGCACGGCGTGACGGTCATGGACAAGATCAGCGGCATCGACGTCTACCGCCTCAAGCTGCCCGCCGGCCAGACCGTCGAGGGCATGCAGCGGGTCTACGGCGCCAGCCCCCTGGTCGAGTACGCGGAGCCCAACCACCGCGTCTCGGTCCCCATGGTGCCCGAGATGCTCCCCGAAAAGCCCCGCTACACCCCGCCCGCCAAGCCCGGCGCCGGGACGGTGGACGTGCGCCTCGCGCCCGGCGCGAACCTGGACCTCATCAACCTGGTCTACGGCACCCGCACCCTAGGCCCCGGCCCCCAGGGGACCATGCGGCTCGCTCCGTCCCCGAAGGCCTCGGCCGCTACGGAAGCGCAGGTATTGAAGTTATGTCCTTCGATCGAAAGCGCCATCCCCTCCTCCTAGCGGCCCTCGGGCTCGCCGCTCTCCAGGGTTGCCAGGCGGCGCCCGGCGTCCGCGTGCCCGACTCCCCCGGCCACCAGGCCCTGCCCGGCCAGGTGATCGTCAAGTTCGCGGCGGGCACCGCCCCCGACGCGATGGGGCGGCTGCGCGATCGCTTCGGCGTGAAAGCGACCGATCCGCTCATGCCCGGCATCGAGCGCTGGTACGTGTCGGACGCCGACCAGGCCGTGACGGGCCTGGCCCGCGAGGCCTCCGTCGAGTTCGTCCAGCCCAACTACACCCGGCGCACGCTCGCCTACCAGGCGACGGACAACGCCCTCAACAACCAGTGGTACATGACGGCCGACAAGGGGCTCGACATGCCCACGGCCTGGAACCGCACGACCGTGACGCCGCCGGGTCGGGACGTGATCGTGGCCATCGTGGACACGGGCATCGACACCAACCACCCGGACCTGCGCGCCAACCTGATCGACGACCCCAGCCAGCCCACCGATCGCGCGCCCTGGGGCAAGAAGTTCATCGACGAGGTCAAGGAAGGCGTGGTGACCCGCGAGTTCCCTGACAAGACCGACGCCGGCTACCTCATGCGGGACGGCAACGGCCATGGCACCCACGTGGCGGGGATCGTCGGCGCGGTCGGCAACAACAACGTGGGCGTCACGGGCGTGGCGCCGGGCATCAAGCTGTTGCCCGTCAAGGCCATGCGCGCGGACGGCGACGGCGACGACTTCACGATCGCCAAGGCCCTCAAGGCGGCGGCGGACGCCGGGGCGGACATCATCAACCTCTCGGTGGGCGGCCCGTCCCCGAGCCCCATCCTCGCCGAGGCGCTCGCCTACGACTTCTCCAAGGGGGCCACGGTCGTCATCGCCTCGGGCAACGGCTACGGGGTGCCCGTCTACTACCCGGCGGCCTACTCCGGGGTCATCGCGGTGGGCGCCACCACCACCGACCGCAGGGTCGCCGCCTACAGCAACGTGGGACCGCAGCTCGCCCTGGTCGCGCCGGGCGGCAACCCCGAGGCGGGGGGCAACCCGGCCCTCGGCATCTACTCGACCCTGCCGACGTACCCGTACTACCTGAGCCGGACCGCGGGCAAGCCGCTCAACTACGGCGTCCAGGTGGGCACGTCCATGGCCACCCCGATGGTCTCGGGGGTGGCGGCCCTGCTCATCGCCGAGGCCCGGGCGCGCGGGCAGACGCTCACGCCCGCGCAGGTGCGGACGCGGCTCCTGGCGGCAACCACGCCCATGGGGACGGCGAGCTTCAGTAACGATGCGGGCTACGGCATGGTGAACCCGGCCAAGGCCATCTCGGACATGACGCATGATGGGGCAACGACGCCATGACGCAGCCTGAACTGGGCGACGGATCCACCCCCCCTCCCCCCCCTGCTTCGCAAGGGGGGCCTCTCGCGCGGGACCTCTCCCGTCCTCCAAACCTGCGTAGCAGGACTCCTCGTGCCCCCCTTGCTTGCAGGGGGGGATGGGGGGGTGGAGCGAGTCTGCTCGTGACCATGCTCCTCCTCGCCGGCTGCCCCTCTCCCGTCAACCTCGCCCCTGCCAAGCGCCCGCCCGACTTCGTCGCCCACAAGGTGGTGGACCCCAGCACCGGCCTGGTCTTCGAGGCGGGCGAGGCCATCGCCGGCGGCCGCCTCACGATCAAACTCCTCAAGGCCGGAACCGGCGAGCGCGTCGCCGACGCCAAGGTCACGGTCATCGGCCCCACCCTGGCCTCGGGCACGAGTGCCGCCAACCTCGACCTCTCCCTGCAGCCCCTGGAGCCCGGCACCTACCACGTGCGCGTCGAGGCCCCGGGCTACGTCACCGTGAGCTCGGCCCCCATCACCCTCTCGACCCAGACGTCCACCACCGTGAGCTACGAGCTCGCCCCGGCGGGCGGCGAGATCACGGGCCGCGCCCTCGACGCCTCGGGCAACCCCCTGCCCGGCGCCTGGGTGAGCCACGGCGACAGCTACGCCTTCGCCGACGCCACGGGCGCCTTCCGGCTGACGGGCGTGCCCACCGGCACCCAAGAGATCGCCGTCGCCAAGACCGGCTACACCCCCTCCGCCGTGAGCGCGGCCGTCACCGCCAGCGGGGCGGCGCTCGGCGACGTGCGGCTCACGAGCCGACCGCGCACCGTCTACCTCGAGAACGCGGGCCAGGCCTTCGGCAACTCCACGGTCGGCAACTCACTCAGCGCCCTGATGACGGCGCTCACGAACAACGGCTTCACCCTCCAGGCGCAGCAGAGCGATCCGACCATCCGGGTGGTCGCGAGCCCCACGTCCGCCGCCATCGGGGACGCCGCGGCTCGCTCCGAGAGCCTCCGCAGCTTCGTCGCCGCCGGCGGCAAGCTCGTCCTGCTCGGCGAATGGGGCGGCTTCCTCAACTATAACCCCGACACGCTCAACCGCCTGGCAGAGCCCTTCGGGCTCGCCTTCAACCCGGATCTGGTCCGCCTGAGCGGCTCCTCCAACCCGGGCTGGATCCACCTCCCCGGCGTCGCACCCGCGCTGCCCGCCGTGAGCCCGGTGCCCAACGGGATCCAGCTCTTCGACAGCTGCTCGCTCCTGGCGCCGGCGCCGGCCGTGCCGCTCGCGAGCACCGGTGCGGGCGGCTTTCGCGTGAGCGCGGTCATGAACGGCGACTTCCGGGTGGCGGCCGCCCGCCCCTATGGACGCGGCCTGGTCGTCGCCGTCGGCGACACCAGCGCCTGGGCCAACCCCGCCACGCGCGGCGCCGGATCGAGCAACCTCGCCGAGGCGAGCAACGAGGCCTTCATCCTCGATCTCTTCCGCTGGTAACGCCTACCTCGAGCCGACTCAGGGGGGCCTTAGGCTTGACCCTGCTAAGGCGGCGCCTTTCTGGGTAAAGTGTGGGTGGACGATCCCGCAGCCCATGGAGGCACCCGTGGCCCAGCAGCCCCGCAACTCGACTCGACCGCTTCTCGCAAGCGGCCTCTTGGGCATGGCGCTGTTCCTCGGCGGCTGCCAGACCCTGTTCGGCGTTCCCGCGCAGACCCGCGGGGCCGACGTGGAGACCGTCCCGGGCCAGGTGATCATCAAGTTCCGGGCCGAGACCCCGGAGACCGTCCGCAGCGCCCTGCGCTCGCAGTACGGCGTCTCGCGCCACGACAGCCTCTTGCCCAACTCCGAGCGCTGGCACGTCTCCGGGGACGTGGACACGCTGCGCGCCCGCCTGGCCGCCGAGGCGGCCCTCGAGTGGGCCGAACCCAACTACCTCCGCGAGACCCTCGGGTTCACGGCCCCCGAACAGTCCGACGACTACAACCAGTGGTACCTGGGCGCCGAGCGAGGCATCGGCATCCAGGCCGCTTGGGACACGATCTCGGGCACGCCGGGCACCGGCGTGACGGTCGCGGTGGTGGACACCGGCGTGGACGTCGACCACCCCGACCTCACGGACCGCATCGCCCGAGACGGGCAGGGCAACAAGCGCTTCATCGACGAGGTGGGCAGCGACTCCAGCGTGTCCACCGGCAACCGCAACTTCACGGGCATCGACGGCAACGGCCACGGCACCCACGTCGCGGGCATCGTGGGGGCCAGCGCGGGCAATGCCGGTGTCGTCATCAACAGCGTTCCGGTGGGCAACGTCGTGGGCGTCGCCCCGGGCGTCAGCATCCTGCCCGTCAAGGTCATGCGCGCCGACGGCTCGGGCGACGACTTCGCGATCGCCAAGGGCCTCAAGGACGCCGCCGACGCCGGGGCGGACGTCATCAACCTCTCGGTGGGCGGGCCGGCCCCGAGCCAGGCCCTGGCGGACGCGATCGCCTACGACATCGCCAAGGGCTCCACCGTCGTCATCGCCTCGGGCAACGGCTACGGTCCGGTCTACTACCCGGCGGCCTATGCGGGCGTCATCTGCGTGGGCTCGACCTCCGGGGTCAGCACCAACCCCCTCTCGGTCCCGTCCTACAGCAACCGCGGCCCCGAGCTGTCCCTGGTCGCCCCGGGCGGAGACGGAGACCACAAGTCCGCCGACCGCGGCATCTACGCGACCCTGCCCACCTACGACAACTACCTCTCGCTCGTCTACGGCCGGTCCAAGCACTACGGCACGCAGAGCGGCACCTCCATGGCCACGCCCATCGTGAGCGGCGTGGCGGCACTCGTCATCGCCGACGCCAAGGCGCGTGGCGAGACGCTCACGCCCTCGCAGGTGCGGGCGCGTCTCCTGGCGACCGTCAAGCCGATCGGCGACCAGACCTTCTCGCCCGACTGGGGCTACGGCCTGGTGGATCCCCTCAAGGCCCTGACCTGGGGCGGCCCCGGAGGCTCGCTATGAGCCGCAGGCCCTTCGCGCGGCTGGTTCCCCTTTCCGCCTTGGTCGTGCTGACGGCCACCGGGTGCCCCTGGCCCTGGGCCCCCAACCCCGAGCCGAGCCCGACTCCCACCCAGCCCCCGGCCGCGACGCCGACGCCTGCTCCCACGGGCCTCGACCGCGAGGTCTTCGTCAGCGGCACCGCCATCGTCAACGGCATCCTCACGATCAAGACCGTCAAGGCCGGCACCCAGGAGGCGCTCGCGGGCTGCACCATCAGCCTCTCGGGCCCGACCCCCGCTCGGGGCGTCACGAACGGGACCCAGGACATGCGCTTCGACCCCCTGGAGGCCGGCACCTACGCCGTCCAGGTCGCGGCCCCGGGCTACGCCACGCGCGTCATCGAGGGCGTGGGCATCAACCCCGCCACGCCGGCCGCCGTGACCGTCGAGCTCACGCCGCAGGCGGGCAGGGCCTTGGGCCGGGTCACGACCCAGGGCGGACAGGCGATCGCAGGCGCCCGCGTCAGCTCCGGGGGGGCCGTCGCCTACACGGGCGCGGACGGCACCTACGCCCTGGAGGGCCTCACACCCGGCTCCAGCACGCTCACCATCGCCAAGACGGGCTACGCCCCCGCGACCACCGCCGTCTCCGTCAACGGACAGGACGCCGCGGTCGGCGACGTGGCGCTTGCAAACCAGGGCCTGGTGGTGGCCTTCGAGAACCCCAACCAGACCTACGACGTGCTCTCGGGAGGCGCGACCCGCAGCGTGGCCACGGCCCTCGCTCCGCTGCGCACGGCGCTCGCTGCGGCGGGCTTCACCGTCCAGGATGACGCCTCGAGCCCGGCCATCCGGGTCGTCGTGTGCCCGACTGCCGAGTTCGCGAGCCAATCGACCATCGATCGCCTCAAGACCTTCGTGGCCGGCGGCGGCAAGCTCGTCCTCCTTGGCGAGTGGGGCGGCGCCCTGCGCTACAACCCCGAGGCCCTCAACAAGCTTGCGACCCCCTTCGGGCTCGCCTTCAACCCCGACCTGGTCCGCAGCTCCCAGCACGCGGGCCAGAGCGGGTGGGTGCGCGTCCCGGGGATCTCCGGGCCCATGCCCGCGGTGGACGCCATGCCCCAGGGGATCACGCTCTTCGAGGCGAGCTCGATCTTCCTGCTGCCGTCCGCGCAGGGCATCGCCTATGCGGGCTCCGGGGGCTACCGCGTCGCCGCCGTCGGCTCCGACGGCCCCTGCATGGCGGCGGCCCGGAGCTACGGTGCGGGGATGGTCGTCGCGGTGGGGGACACCAGCGCTTGGACAGCGGGGTCCATCACCGGAAGTTCGCATGACGACGGGAATCTAGGCGAGACGAACAACCGCCAATTTATGCTAAACTTGTTCCGTTGGTAGAAAGCCGTGAGTGAGGAGCTCAGGGCCGTGGAGGTCGCCGGGAAGTTGCTCTGCCCCAACTGTCAGACGGAGAATGCCCACGAGAATCGCTTCTGTTGCGATTGTGGCAAGCCCCTGCGGGCCGCCGTCACCGCCACCACCGTCAGCACCCATGTCACCCAGCCGGCCGGATCCGTGGGATCCAGCGGCCTCCTGGCGCCGTCGACCCTCTTGCAGGATCGCTACCGCATCACCCAGCTCGTGGGTCAGGGCGGCATGGGCGCGGTCTACCTCGCCAATGACACCCGCTTCTCGAGCAAGGTCTGCGTGGTCAAGGAGATGCTCGACCACTTCTCGGACCCCGAGCAGCGCGAGACGGCCATGCAGAACTTCTACCGCGAGGCCGACCTGCTCGCCAACCTCAAGCACAACTCCATCCCCGAGGTCTTCGATCGCTTCACCGAGGCCAACCGCCACTACATCGTGATGGAGTACATCAACGGCACGGACCTCGAGGCCCGGATCAACGAGGCCGGCAACACGCCCTTCGACGAGAAGAGCGTGATCGGCTGGGCCATCCAGGTCTGCGACGTGCTGAGCTACCTGCACCACCAGAAGCCGCCCATCATCTTCCGGGACATGAAGCCCGCGAACCTGATGCTGACCGACTTCGGCAAGATCTACCTGGTGGACTTCGGCATCGCCCGCTTCTTCAACCCCACGGCCCGGGGCACCATGATCGGCACCCAGGGCTACGCGCCGCCCGAGCAGTACCGCGGCCAGGTCGAGCCGCGCACGGACCTCTACGCCCTGGGCGCGACCATGCACTACATGCTCACGGGCCGCGACCCGCAGAACGAGCCCCCCTTCTCGTTCCCGCCCGTCCGCCAGCTCAACCCCGACATCTCCGAGGAGACCGAGGCGCTGGTGATGCGATCGCTCGATCCGGACATCGAGAAGCGCTACGCCTCGGCCGACGACCTGATCGTCGAGCTCATCCGCATCGGCGGCCAGGCCACCAACGCCGTGCGCAACTGTCCGCACTGCGGCGAGCCGATCTCCAAGTCGCGCCAATTCTGCCCGCACTGCCGCAACTACATCGCAGCCCACCACGCCTCGACCAGCGCGCAGATCTACCGGGCGGCCACGGCCTCGCTCACGCCGCCCAAGGCCACCGGCAAGACGGCGGCCCCGGCCAATCGCAAGCTCCTCATCGCAGCGGCCGCCGTCGTCGCGGCCCTCATCGTGGCCGTGGGCGCATGGTGGGTCGTCACGCATCCCCAGGGTCAGTCGCCGGCAGCGGCTGTCACGGGCACCCGAAAGTAGGAAGGAGGCTACGGCATGACCACGTCGCGTCTAGACCGCGGCTCCGAGATCGGGCCGCTCGCGCCCTTGTCCCCCGAGACGCTCCTAGCGGGCCGCTACCGCATCGAGCGCTTCCTCGAGTACAAGAACAGCTCGAACCTCTATCGCGCCATCGATCAGGCGACGAACCTGACGGTCATCGTCAAGGAAAAAGAGGATCAGGCCACCGCGAGCGCCATGCCGGACAGCGAGTGGGCGGAGAAGGCCTACGACAACCCGTGGCAGAACGAGTTCCTGATCCTGCGCTCGGTCAGCTACCCGACGGTGGTCAAGGCGCTAGACGTCTTCAAGGAAGACGAGCGCGCCTACCTGGTGATCGAACAGCTCGAAGGGCGTGACCTCGCCTACGTGCTGCGCAACGGCGCCGACATCTCGGTCCAGCAGTCCCTGGACTGGATGATCCAGCTGTGCCAGTCCATCCAGCAGCTGCACCGCCGCCAGCTGGTCCACCTCGACCTGCAGCCCCGCTACATCGTCGTCACGCCCGACGGCCAGCGGGTCCGCCTCACGGGCTTCCACCGCTCCCTCATCCTGCCCTCGGGCACCACGCCGGAGGCCACGCCGGGCTACAGCCCGCCGGAGCAATTCGGCTACCTGGGCGGCCGCGTCGACGAACGCTCGGACATCTACGCCCTGGGCGCCATCTGGCACCACCTGCTCACGGGCAACAGCCCCGAGAACTACTGGGCCAACGAGCACGAGCGCTTCAACTATCCGGACGTCAGCGCCTTCCTGCCCTCGATCCACCCGCAGATCGAGCGGATCGTCCGCCGCATGCTGGCGCCCGATCCCGATGAGCGCTACAGCACCATCCAGGAACTCAAGGCGCACCTCCTGGCGCTCATCAACAACCCGCAGCGCTGGGTTGGCCACTGCTCGGACGTGGGCATGGTCCGCGCGGGCAACGAGGACAGCCTCGCAGTCTTCGACCTCAACTTCACGACCCAGTCCAACCAGTCGGGGCTCGGCCTGTACGTGGTCGCCGACGGCATGGGCGGCGTGAACGCGGGCGAGATCGCAAGCGCCTTGGCCGTGGACACCGTCACCTCGCACATCCAGGAGGCGCTCGCGAGCCTGAGCGAAGGCGTCGAGGACGCCGCGGGCGAGATCCGCTCGGCTCTCCAGCAGGCCATCAAGAACGCCAACCAGCGCATCTACGAGACGGGTCGCTACAACGCGGACCTCTCGGGCATGGGCACGACCGTCACGGCGGGGCTCATCTTCGGCCAGAACGTGTACATCGGGCATGTCGGCGACAGCCGGGCCTACCTGATCAACCGCGAGGGCATCGAGAAGGTCTCGCGCGACCACAGCCTGGTCGGGCGTCTGGTCGAGATTGGCCAGATCACGCTCGAGGAGGCGGCGGTCCACCCCCAGCGCAACCTCATCTACCGCTCGCTCGGGACCTACCCGAACGTCGAAGTGGATCTCTACCAGCGCCCCATGAAGATCGGGGACTGGCTGCTACTGTGCAGCGACGGGCTGACCGGGCACGTCGCCGACGAGGAGCTCCAGGAGGTCGTCGTCAACACCGGCGACCCCAACCTGGCGGCCCGCAAGCTCGTCAACCTGGCGAACCAACGGGGAGGCGAGGACAACATCACGGTCGTGCTCGTCAACCTCGCCGAGTACACCTAGACCCCCACGAACTGAGGAGGACATCCCGCGATGAGCGACACTACTAGCACCCAGACGGCCAAGATCGTGATCACCCGCGGTGGCACGGTGGGCAAGGAGTTTGCCCTGGAATCCTCCGGCGAGACGCTGATCGGCCGCTGGGATCCCGATGGCGGCGCCTTCCCCGAGGTCGACCTGACGTCGGACGACAACGAGGCCAAGATCTCGCGCAAGCACGCCCGCATCTACGTCGAGAACGATGAGTTCTTCGTCGAGGACCTCGGCAGCCTCAACGGCACCTACGTCAACCGTGGGCCCCGCCTGCTGCCGGGCAGCCCGCAGGCCCTCAAGGACGGCGACGAGCTCGTCATGGGCAAGACCTTCTTCAAGTTCCACACGGCCTAAGCCTGGAAAGGGAGTTCCAATGACCGTTTGCGTCTCGTGCAACCACGAAAATCAAGCCGGCGTCCAGTTCTGCGATGAGTGCGGCAGCAAGCTCGCCGTCACCGCGACGATTCCGGCGGCCGCTCCGGTGACCGCAGGCTCCACGGGCGGTGCTTCGCCCGTCGTGAGCGAGCCCGCGAACTACCAGGCCAAGCTCGTGATCACCCGCGGCGGCACCGTGGGCAAGGAGTTTGCCGTCGAGGCCTCCGGCGAGACGCACATCGGTCGCTGGGATCCCGACGGCGGCGCCTTCCCCGAGGTGGACCTGACCTCTGACGACGACGAGGCCAAGATCTCGCGTCGGCACGCCCGTCTCTACGTCGAGGCCGGCGAGTACCTGGTCGAGGATCTGGGCAGCCTCAACGGCACCTACGTCAACCGTGGGCCCCGCCTCTTGCCCGGCAGCCCCCAGCCCCTCAAGGACGGCGACGAGATCGTCATGGGCAAGACCTTCTTCAAGTTCCTGAAGGCCTAGCCTCCACCCGCCACAAACGGCACGGGCGCCTCTAGGCGCCCGTGCTTCTTTTTGACCAAAGCTTCAACCCGAGATAAGAAATAGGGGTCCGGCAGCGGGCGATAACTCCGGCAAGAGGTGCCCCATGATCGCAACCGTTGGCTCAATCCCGAACATGCCCGCCCGGCCCCCGGCCGCGCCAAAAGCACCCGTCTCGGCGGGCGGCGGCGACATGCGCGTCAACGCGCAAGGGGATCTGGTGGTCACCAAGGACGTGCTAGGCTTCATTCCCGTCACCGCGACGCTCGAGATCGAGGACATCCTCGCCGGCAAGCACGGCCGCGACTTTCGCCTGGACTTCAACGCCACCCATGCGCGGCTCACGGGCAACGCGCGGTACGGCATCCTCGACGTGCCGGTCGACAACACGCTCGAGTTCCCTTCGGGCGGCGCCTTGACCTTCATGACCCTGCACGTCAACGACGACCGGACCTTGCAGGTGCGGGGCGAGTTCAACCTGTTCGGCTGGAAGGTCCCCTTCAACGTCAACGCCCTGCCGACCCAGGTGGGCCCCGGGGTGTTCCACTTCAACTTCAACAGCTTCCAGCTCGGCTCGGGCGGCCTGAAGTTGCCCGTGGCCTTCGCCGCATGGACGCTGTCCCTGTTCAGCAACCTGTTCACGCGCTTCGATGGCGTGCACGCCGTCGACTTCCAGCGCCTCCAGGTCGACTTCCGGCGCCTCGACCAGGTCATGGAGCCGGCGCCGCAGCCCCCTCGCAACGGTGGCTTCGAACGAACGGCGTGATCTTCCACGACACCACCACCGAGGTGAACGGCCACCTCGAACCGGGAGCCCAGCCCTACGCCCTCTTCCTCTCGGGAGGCGGGGCCGACATCGCGGTGTCGGGATCCGGCAACCGCTGGATGGTCGCCGTCTACTGGAACTACAACGAGGCGGAGACCTACGTGTCGCAGGTGGCCTTCAGCTGGAACACGCGCTCCGAGGCCCTTGCCATCCGTCTGGCCTGGTACGTGGCCAAGCGTCTGGAGCCCTTCGCTCCGGCGGAGCGGTGGCCGAACCTCATCCCGGCCCGGCTGCGCATGCACTCGGTGACCGGAGAGGTCGTGACCGAGGACATGGTCGAGGGATAGCCGCTACAACTGCGAGAGGAAGGCTTCAGGGAAGTCCTTGTCGCCCGCATGCCGCAGTAGCACGGGAACCGGAACCTTGGCTGCCAGCGTGGAGACCATTCGTGCGTATGCCGGGTAGCCGGCCTGCTTGCCCGCGCGGATCTCGGCGAGTTGGCGGGTGAAGTCAGCCCGAGCGAGCGCGGGCTGGTCCGAAAATTGGCCCGCCGAATAGCATGCGAAGCCCTCGAAGAACCAGGTCGGCCCCATCTGCTCCTCGTCGCCGAGGACCTTGACGGCAAATTGCGCGTGGGCCGTGTGCGAGAGCTCGTGCATCATGAGGCGATGGTAGGTTCGCTCGTTCCAGGCGGCCGCCCCATACTGCTTGTCCCAGGTCTTGCGAAAGAGCTCGGGCGACGCCAGGTAAAACTGATCGTTGGTCGCCAGACCGCCGAAGGTCTCAGGCAGGTCCTCGGGCTTGGCGTTGAAGGCCTTGGCGATGGTGGTCCGGGCCGTCTGCAGGTCCGCGAAGACCTGAACGTGCCGGACGAGCGATCGCGGCTCAATCGCGAATCCCCAACACGCGAAGTTGTCGACGACGTCGTACACCGCCTCCTGGATCCGGTCCGCGTAGGTCTCGCGCTCGAGCTCCAGGGAGGCCTGCAGCTTCAACTCGAAGGGAGTGGCGAGCGGAGCCGCGGCGGCACTTCTGGAAAGGGCGACGAGGGTCAACAGGGTCAGGCCGATCCGGTTCATAGCAACTCCTTGTCGAGCGATCACGCATTCCATCATACCGCCAGGGAAGGCATTGTTTCCTACGGGACAAGCCGCATCCCCAGTCGCTTCATGCTGCGAGCGAGGATCCGCTCGACTCCGTCCCAGAACCGGTCCACCAGGAAGGCCGTGAGCCACTTCAACAGCAACCATGCCTGCTATATTCCTGAACCCTCGCCTATTGAAACACCCAGAAACCCCGAGGGAGCCGACTTTCGTCGGCTCCCTCGGGGTGAGAGCGGAATGGGACTGGGGGATGGACGCTTGTTAGCAGACCTGGAGGATCTCCTCCGAGGAGTTCACCTCGGCGAACATCTCCTTCGAGATGACGGCCTCGTGGTCGTCGGCGTAGATGCGGTTCTGGCACTGGTAATCGCCGGTGTAGAAGATGTTCTCGAGGATCGTCTTCACCGTGTTGGCCTGCCACCGGCCACCACGCTTGGTGGCGATGCCGTCGCGGGTCAGGTCGTTGGCGATCTGGCGCAGCGAGCGGCCAGCGGCGCGCTCACGGAAGATGCGCTGAACGACGGCGGCTTCCTTCTGGTTGACGACGAACTGGTTGGTGGCCTCGTCCAGGCTGTAGCCGTAGGGGCAGGTGCCGCCGTTGTGGAGCACTTCGCGGTTGCGGACGAAGACCTTGGGCGCGCTGCCGGCCTTGGGAGGACGGACCCAGCTGGCGACCTGAGGAATGGTGACGAAGAGCTTCAGGAGCTGCTGACCGTCGGGACGCTGGGTGTCGATGTTCTCCTGGACGCTGATGAGGCGGATGTCCTTGTGGCTGAACTCCGACAGGACGGTGGCGACGTCGTGGAAGCGACGGCCCAGGCTCACGAGCGAAGCGACGACGACCGTGATGTTCTCCTTCTCGGCGATCTGCTTCATCGAGGGGCGCTCGAGGGCAGCACCGAGGGCGCCGGCATCGACCTTCATGCCCTCGAGGCTCATGTTGTGGGCTTCGCAGTAGGCGCGGATGGAATCCTGCTCGGCCGAAATGGCATCGGCGTCGACGGCTTCGGGGTGGGTCCAAACATACCCGAGTACGCTGCTCATCGTTCTCTCCTCAGTCTCACCGGGCCCGCTCTCACACAAGCCCTTGGTTGCGTTACTAGCTTTATCGCGGAGGGGCTGAGGATCTTGTCCCGGTTCGTTTAAACCCAGTTTAAATGTATTGGCGACTCGAGATTAAATTTGATCAGCTTGCCAGTTTGTTGACATCGACCGTCCCAAACGGCGCCGAACGGTGATCGCGATCACCAATGACACCCGCGCGACCGGTGGGTCGGGCGGGTGTCGCGGGGACTCTTAACTTGGAATTAAGCTAATTTCTAGCGGAGCGTAACGACCGTGACGCCGTCGCCGCCCTCGCCTTGCTCGCCGGGGCGGAAGGAGGCCACGTAGGGGCTGCGTTGCAGGTGCTCGCGGATGCCGCTCCGCAGGGCGCCCGTGCCTCCGCCGTGGATCAGGTACACGTTCTTCAGATCCGATTCCAGGGCCATGTCGAGGAACAGATCCACGTCGTTGAGGGCCTCATGGACCATCTTGCCGCGCAGATCGAGATCCATGCCGCCCTGACGACCGCCGGTGGACGATCCGGAGCTCTGGCGCCGGGAGGCCTTGGGCGTGAAGGGGACGGGCTGGTTCTTGGCGGCCTGGCGCGTGGTCTCCTTGGTGGCGGGCTGCAGCTCGCCGATCTTGGCCGTGACCTTCATGATCCCGACCTGGAGGACGACGTCGCCGCTCGCATCGGGCAGGGTCTGGACGACGCCCGTCTGGTTGAGGCGCGGCACGAAGACGCTGTCGCCGACCATCAAGGTCCGGGCGTTCACCGTGTTCGCGGGCCGCTCGTTCTTCTGCATGCGGCCCTTGAGCTTGGAGAGACGGTCGTAGGACTTCTGGGCGGTCTGGGCCGTCTTGCTGCCCTGCAGCTCGCGGGTGATCGACGCGATCTCCTCGCGGGTGGCGGCGAGTTCCTGTTGGATGGCGTCGCGGGCCTTCTCGCGCAGCTCCTTGCGCTCCTGGCTCCAGTTGGCGAGCTTGGCCTCGTACTCGGCGCGCATGCGCTCGGCCTCGGCGAGCTTGCGATCCGCGTCGGCCCGCGCCTTGGCGGCCGCGTGCTGCTCCTGCTCGAGCTGGCCGATGATCTCGGCGGCGTCCGACTTGCCGCTCTTGAGGTGCTCGCGCGCCCGCCCCGCGATCTCCGGGTTGAGGCCCAGGGCCGAGGCGATCGTGATGGCGTTGGACTGGCCCGGCACGCCCATGAGCAGGCGGTAGGTGGGCGAGAGGGTCTTCACGTCGAACTCGACCGAGGCGTTGATGACGCCCGCCTGCTCGTAGGCGAGGAGCTTGAGCTCGCCGTAGTGGGTGGTGGCCACCAGGCGCGAGCCGCGCTCGAGCAGGGTGTCGATGATGGCCCGAGCGAGTGCTGCGCCCTCTTGCGGATCGGTGCCCGCGCCCAGCTCGTCCAACAGGACGAGCGTGCGGTGATCGGCCTTCTGGAGGATGCGGATGATGTTCTTCATGTGGCCGGAGAAGGTGGACAGGTTCTGCTGGAGGCTCTGCTCGTCGCCGATGTCCGAGAAGACCTGCCGGTAGAGGGCCACCTGCGAGCCGGGCGCCACCGGAGGATGCAGGCCCGCCTGGGTCATGAGCGTGACCAGGCCGAGGGTCTTGAGGGTCACGGTCTTGCCGCCCGTGTTGGGGCCCGTGATGATGACGGCCTGGTGGCGATCGCCCACGCTGACGTCGATGGGCACGACCTTCTCGGGCTTGTCGGCGTTGAGCTGCCGGGCCGCGAGCAAGGGGTGGCGCGCCCCGTAGAGGATGGTCGCGCCCTGCTTGTCGAGGCGCGGGTGGAAGCCGTCGAGCGCCTGGGAGAGGCGGGCCTTGGCGTAGGTGAAGTCGATCTCCGCCACGGCGTCCATGGTCCAGCGGATCTCCTCGCCGTGCCCCGAGACGAGGGCGGTGAGGCGCGCGAGGATGCGGGCGATCTCGTTGCGCTCGTCGAGCCGCAGCTTGGTGACCTGGTTGTTGAGCTCGACGACGGCCATGGGCTCGATGAAGAGCGTTACGCCCGTCGAGGACTGGTCGTGGACGATGCCCGGCACCTGGCCCTTGGCGTCGGCGCGCACGGGCAGGACGAAGCGATCGCCCCGCACCGTGATGATCGTCTCCTGCAGGGCGTCGGCGTGGCTGCGGAGCATGCGCTGGAGCTTGGTGCGGATCTCGGCCTGGCCCGAGTGCAGCTTGTGGCGGATGGTCGCAAGCTCGGGGCTCGCGTGATCGGCCACCTCGCCGGACGGGTCGAAGCAGCGCTGGATCTCGTCGATCACCTTGGGCAGGGGCACGATGGGCACGGCGAGCTCGGCCAAGGCCGGGTACTCCTCGTCGTGGTCCGCGAGGAAGCTCTTGAGGCGCCGCGCGGAGGCGAGGGTGTGGGCGATCGCCAGGAGCTCTGGCCCATCCAGGTCCGCACCCTGATCCAGGCGGCGGATCACGGCGCGCAGGTCGTGCAGGCCACCCATGGGGAAGCTCTGCGTGTCGCGCAGCAGGTCCTTGGCCTCGGTGGTGAGGCGCAGCGCGTGGGAGACGGCGTCGAGGTCGGTGTGCACCTCGACCGCGCGGCAGCGATCGCGCCCCGGCTCGAAGGTGGCGCGCTCCGCGAGGAGCTCCACCACCCGGGGCCATTCCAGCATCTTGAGAGTCTTGTCGTCCATAGCCATAAGGGAGTCATTATACCGAAAATGCCCCCGAGGCGCCGGTTCACGCTAGAATGGAGGCATGGACGATCCTGCGAACCTGTTGCCCCTCCGGGCCCACCACCTCATGTGCGTCACGACCTACCAGGGGAAAGGCTACTCCCCCGAGTTCGTCGCGAACATGAACCGCGTCTGGCACGCCCTGCGCGCCGGCGCCTACGACCAGGTGCGCGCCACGAGCGTGGCGGATCCCCTCTGCGGCGCCTGCCCCAACCTGCAGGATCCCGCGGTCGACACGAGCTGCCGCTACCATGCCTCGATCTCCGAGCGCGATCGCCGCATGCTCGCCGCCATGGGCTGGGAGGAGGGCGAGGTCGTCGCGCTCGCCCCGGTCATGGACCACATCCACGCCCACCATGCCGATCTCATGAAACAGGTCTGCGTGGGGTGCGACTGGACGAGCATCTGCGGCGAGCAGCGCTTCACCCTCAAGGAGGCGAACCCTCCCGTTCCGTTGCCTTTGCTCAACGAGCGCCCCTAGCTCCGGCCTTCCGCAACATCTTCTTTTGAAGTAAGATGAAGCTGCTCGACACGTCGTACAAGTTGCGACATACGATTCAGTCAGGATGGCCTAGATGTTCGTCAAGCTGTTGGCGCCGCTGCTCGCCAGCCGGCTCGGATCCCGGTTCCTCGTGATGGCGCTCGACATCGCCATGCGCCGCTACCGGTCCACCTAGTCAATTACGGCCCCCCGGAGGGTAAGTAGACCTCTGGAGGAGCCGCCATGCGCATCATTTACTTCGGGGCCGAGGTCATCGCCGAGCGCTGCCTCGCGGCCCTGTTGAAAGCCGGTCACGACGTCGTGGGGGTGGTCACCCTCCCGGCTGCGCCGAGCTCTTCGCTTCAGCGCCTGCTCCAGCGCCTCCGCCCCAGCGGCCTGGAGGCCCTCGCCCGTCGGCATCGCCTGCCGCTCGTGCGCCCCGCCAAGCTGCGATCGCCCGACTTCCTGGAGTGGCTCGAGCGCCAGCGTCCCGACCTGCTGGTCGTCTCCATCTACGACAAGATCCTGCCGCCCGAGGTGCTCGCCATGGCCCGCCTCGGCGGCATGAACCTGCACCCGTCGCTGTTGCCGCGCTGGCGGGGGCCGGCGCCCGTCGCCCGGGCCATCCTCTCGGGCGAAAGCGAGACGGGCTTCACCCTGCACATGATGGACGAGGGGGTCGACACGGGCCCCATCCTCTCGCTGCACCGGATCCCGCTGCAGCCGGAGGACACCCTGCTCGACGTCTTCGACCGCATGGCGGACGCGGCGCCGGCGGCGATGCTGGAGGCGATCGCGGGCCTCGAGTCCGGGACGCTGCACGCCGTTAAGCAGGAGGGAGTCGTCACGGGTGCTCCGCGCATCACCTTCGCCGAGGGGCACCTGGACTGGCGCGCGCCGGCAGAGCACCTGCTGCGCATGATCCGGGCCTGCCACCCTCAGCCGGGCGCCTTCGCGTTCGCGGGAGACACGGTCACGGCCATCCTGGAGGCGGATCCGGTCCCCGGTCGCCCGGGAGCCGTCCCGGGAGAGGTGCTGGAGGCGGGCCCCCGGGGGGTCGTCATCCAATCGGGCGATGGGGCGCTACGCTGCCGGAAGCTGCGGCAGCAGGGGCAACTGCTTCCGCCAAAGGACTACGGCCGGATCTTCAACGTAGGCGAGGTCGTGCCCTCGGGGGACTGGTCCCAGCTCGACCTCTCGGCAGGCCTCGGCATTCCTGAACTCGCACGCTAGCCTGGGAGCGCCGGCGTCCTCGCCGGCTCCCGTCGTGGTCTAGCGAAGCTCGGGCTGGGGCTCCGCCACGAGACGGACGGCCGCGGGTGCCGGCACCTTGATGAGCAGGTAGGCTCCCGCGAGGACGAAGACCAGCTGGGCGGCGATCGCCACCTGGTACTTGCCCACGGGCATGGACGACAGGGCGTAGGTGATGAGGCCCCAGGTCATAGGCCCGATGATGGCCGCGAACTTGCCCGCCAGCGAGTAGAGCCCGAAGAACTCGGCCTGCCGGTCCGCCGGGGCGAGCGCCGAAAGGAGAGCCCGCGAGGCCGCCCAGGTGCCGCCCATGGCAATGCCGATGGTCGGGCCCAGCACCCACGAGAAGACGGCCTTGTCGCGCACGAAGATGACGCCGAGAAGGGCCACGACCCACACGGCCAGGTTCAGCTGCAGGGCGGACTTGGAGCCGATCCGGTCCACCAGCTTGCCCCAGATCACCGAGCCTGCGGCCGCGAACAGGGTGGAGAGCAACAGCACGACCTGCACCTCCTGCTTCTGCTCGTTGAAGCCCACGACCTTCACGGCGTAGATGGCCATGAAGCCGATGACGGTGTTGAGGGCGTCGAAGAACAGCAGGTTCGCGAGGAGGTAGCGCAGCATGCCGGGCACCTCGCGGGCGGCCTTGGCCGTCTCCCAGAGGCGCGCCCAGGCCCGCTTGGCCGACTCGCCGACGCGCGGCTTGCCGTGGTCCTTGACCAGGAGGTGGTGGGGCAAGGCGAAGAGCAGGAAGATGACGGCCGTCGGGATGAAGGCCCCCACGTTGCCCCCGGCGGGGATGGGCGTCTGGAGGCCGAGCAGCTTGCCCGTGACGAAGGGCATCACGCACAGGATGCCGACGAAGGAGCCCAGGTACCCGATGCCCGCGCCGTAGCCCGAGAGCCAGCCGATCTTTTCTTTGTCCACGAGCTCGGGGAGCTGGGCGTTGTAGAAGACCTGGGCGAGGTTGAAGGCGAAGGAGGCCACCCCGAAGAGGACGAGGGCAGGGATGAGGGCGCCCTTGCCGAAGACGGGAATGAGCAGCGGTAGGAGGGCGATGGCTGCGCACGAGAGGACGGTGAAGAAGGCGACCAGACCCGTGCGCTTGCCGATCCGGTCGGAGTAGGCGCCGAAGACGGGGGAGGCGAGCGCCACCAGGAAGAGCGAGAGGGAGACGGCCGCCGAGTAGGCGAGGTCGGGGGCGCCCATGTCCTTGGTCACCCAGAGGGCGAAGTAGAGGGTGAACATGTTGACGGCGAAGATGGTGTTGGCGAAGTCGTACAGCGCCCAGGAATGCAACTCAAGCTTACTACGACCCAAAAACTTACCCTTCCTTCATTTAAGGCTTCCGTTGCCCTGATGGCAGATAGACTTTCTACCCCATTCAATGACATCAGATGCACAGCCGCCACCTCTTAGTCACCCCCGCCTTCCTTGGGCAGAGTCCCTTATCAGCAGGGCGCAAAGCCTTGATATTGATTTGACTTCCGGAAACGTGGCCAAAGCGAATTGCCTTCCTCCTTGGAATGGGGATGGGGCAAACCATAAAAAGAAGACCCTGGACCCTTACGGGCCCAGGGCTTTTTTCAGCTACGCCTTCTTGGTGATGGGACGCTTACGACCCTTGCGGTCGGTGTACCACCCCACGATGACGCGGCCGTTCTTGTCGACTGCCATATGTGGGCTCCTTCCTGCTGTGCTAGGAAGGTGCTAACCACCAGCGAGCTCTCCCTTGACTAACGCCCCAATGGAGTGCTAGCATCAGGGTCCTTCTAGAACACGATGATGGTTGCATCATCCTGCAGGTCCCGCCGTTCGGTCCTACCGATTGGCGGGACCTCTGCCTTGGCGGCAAAGGCCGCCTTGGCAATCAACTGGAGCATCCTACCAGAGGATCCACATAGCGCGCAACATGCATGAGCAGGGTTTTTGTGCAAAATACACATTTTTTTTGGAGATTGTGGTAAATACTTAATTGACCCCTTGACAAAGGGGTCAGGCGTCACTCCCTGTGTTTGCCTATCGAAAGGGTGATTTGAATGGCAATGGTATTCGGCTTCACTCGACAGGAGCTGGTTACCATCTTCGAGCGACGGAACCTAATCCCACCGTCGCCGAGACAGCTCCTATATTGGTACCAAACTGGGCTCATCGATGTGACGATGCTCAACGCAAAGACCCCCCTCTATAGCTTTCAGACCGTCCTTGACCTGATGGTTATCGCAAGGATCCTCGAATCGGGAATATCCTTACAGCGTGTCCGGAAAGCCCTTGCTTATCTTGAAGAGACCTTTGGCTGGCGGTCAGAAACGCCATCACTTGAGTCGTTCCAACTCATAACGGACGGCACTGACATTTACAAGCCTAAGGACCTGGATCACGTTATCAGCCTGTTGAAGCGCCCTGGGCAGATTGTCTGGAAGAGCTTCATTTTTCCACCAGGTGAAATCATCAAGGAAGCCGTCGAAATCATCTCATTAAAGGGATGGCGCGACAGACTCCTAGAGCGTGAGCGTCACTACTTGACGCTTGCGGGATAAGCACAAATCGGAAGCCCCTCTGGTCCAGTGCCAGAGGGGCTTTCGATTTGTTGTATGTTTGCGGTCCATGCCCAGGAATGCAACTCAGCTTTACTACGGACCAATGACTCTACACTTTCGTCAACACGGCTTAACGCTGGCCCTCTCCGCATTCGAAGGAGCACCCTCTTATGAAACGCCCCCACGAGTACGTTTACGCTCGAGCCAGTTTTTGTTGCTCCAGTAGACGTTACGAGACGACTGTTTGGGCTCGAATTTCCAAATCCTGGCACGGTGGAACCAAAGGTTCGCGTTGTCTCCACCTAAACCAGTTGTTTCCCCAGCATTGAATACCTTCGTTCCGCGCTGCTCTGCGTCGATCCTCCGCATGGCGTTGTATATCTGACGATAGAGCCATTCTTTGGCAACCGTTGTCTCCGCCCGACGATGCTTCCCGGCGGGAATATGCCTATGGCGGCGATTTAGGTAGAAGCCGAAAGCCCCGATGACCAAATCGCAGCACTGCAGCAAGGGATGCTTCTTACTATTGACGTCCGCCACCTCAGTAATCAGTAGATTTCGTCCTCGCAGGTCGGAATGATTCGGAACTCCTTTAAGAAATTCCACGAATCGAGCACGCTTTTCCTTTGACTGAGGAAGCTGGTCGAGGAAAAAGCGGATGCCTACGCCCGGCTCGGGGCAATATTCACAATGATTAAGACCAAACCCTCGCTTCAAAAAGAAGTAATAGAGGATGAAAAACCCGTTGTCGCGCTGCTCTTCAGTCAAGTGATCAAGCGTAAACAAGCGGTCGCAGAAGAGGTGGCGATACTTGATCGTGCCATCTTGTACGAGAGTGAAAAACCACTCAATGATTTGAGCGATCCGCCCAGCGTTGTCTTTAGTAACTTTAGACCACTTGATCTCAGAGCCGATTAAACCGAGTTTTTCCTTGAGAGCAAAGAATTCAGCATTCACACGATCGAGCTCTTTTTCCTCGATTGCGCACCCACCATAGAACCGGTAATAGCGATCCTCATGGCCGCTCTCGTCGGTCCAAGCCTCATCAGCAAAAACGACCAATCGCTTCATGGCAAAAAGCCCCTTACGCTTTCATCGCACCCACATAGGCAGGAGCTCGGCGTAAAGAGCTTTCCTACGTACAGTAGCACCACCAAGTATCTGCGTCAACAAATCCTGAACATCTTCTCCAAGATAATAAGACTACCATTGATACACCAATGAGCAAACGCTCTAGCAGCCTACGTCTCGAAGGAGGCTAGGGACAGCATTAGCCAACCATGCGATTATAACTCCATAGAAGTCAGAGAGATTTACGCCAGGCCTGACGCCTAAGCAGAAAAAGCCCCTCTGGGCGAGCGCCAGAGGGATCCTCAGACCTGTAACAACTTTGCTACCTTTGACGTACACCATGCCCATGCGTGTATCTCGAAAGCCTTGCGCAAGCTCTTCCTCCCTGTGAACGGACCCACCCTACATACCCGCCTTCGTCCGGGGTTCCACCCGAGGGTCGCTTGATCTATTAGCAGGT
>JAKFBU010000060.1:0-2268 GCA_036676985.1 Candidatus Sericytochromatia bacterium | reverse complement strand
CAGGTGAACAGTCCCGAGCGAGCGACGAAAAGCATGCGGTGGATTCCCTCCCCGATGTCAAGGCTTGACCCCCCACCATGCCTCGGACCCCCGACGTATGGGGATTCTCCTCGGGAGTTTATCCATTAGAGCTGCGGGGGTTGTGCCCCTCGTCCGCATCTGATACCGAATCCCCGGCCTGCTCCTGTCGTGAGGCGAGTTGGAGCAGTCCGTACTGGGCGATCAGGTGCGCCTTCGCGGCGGCACTCAATGACGGGTCTGCCTCGATGACCTCGCGCCACGTCGTGCGGCGCGGGACGCCTTCGCTGGGGTATCCGCTGTTCGGGCCGTACATGGCGTCACGCATCTCGGCGCTGGGAATACCGAGGACGCGGGCGTAGGCGGCCGCCAGCTCGGGCGTCCACCTCTTGCCGTTCTCGTTGGAGTGGATCAAGCCCTGGTTGATCTTGACGGGGTAGTCGGGCAGTGCGCGGCGCAGCATCTCAAGGACGGGCGCCTGTGTCAGCTTGGCGTCTAGGCGGTACTGCCTGACCAGTCGCCCAACGGCGATCCATTCTCGCTTTTCCATGCATCGTTTATAGCGATACGCGATACGCCTTGTCCAGCGTACTGGGGTGTGGGCTAGGGCACTGGGGACCCGATGTATCCAGAGGGTCGTCACCCGCTCCTAATCTTTTTCTACGTCAATATCGCGTTTCGTGTTGCCGCGAATCGCGATTCAAGGTAGAACTAGAGCCATGAGCAAAGAGGAAACACCGCCCGTCTGGGGTGGCGGGATTCGCTTCCTGCGTGAATCCGAAGGACTCACCCAAACCGAACTAGCAAACAAGGCGGGCGTCACACAGTCCGTCATCTCGGCGCTCGAGTTGGGAGCCCGCGGGGCCAACGACTCGACCCGCATCAAGATCGCCAAGGCGCTCGACATCGACCCGCACATCCTGTTCCCGTACGTGGATCGGGAGTCGGCATGAGCGACTTGCTCACTGCCGACGAACTCGCGGCCCGCTGGCGCTGTGAGCCGGAGTCCGTCACGGCAGCCATTCGCCGCGGCGAACTGCGCGCCTCCAAGATCGCTGGCCGCTGGCTGGTCACCGAGGACGACGTCGCCGCCTACATGCAGGCACGGGCCAACGTCGCCCCCACGAAGAAGCGCACCCGTCGCCCGCGTGGGCGGAGTGCGGCATGACCGCCACCGAGCAGCTCGCCCTCGACCTCTCCCCGATCATCGAGCCCACGTACGCCGAGGGCCTGTCCCTGGCTGAGCGCTTCTCGATCTTCCACGACGCGAACCCGCACGTTGCCGATGCGCTCGAGTCTCTCGCCCGTCAGTGGCTGGCTTCGCACTCTCGCGTGGGAGTCAAGGCGTTGGTTGAGCGGATTCGTTGGGAGTCGGGCATCCAGACGCACGGCGAGGCGTGGCGCATCAACAACAGTCACGCGGCGTTCTATGCGCGGCTGTTAATCGAGCGGAACCCGAGCTGGGCCGGCGCGATCCAGACCCGTGAGCAGCGTGCGGCATGAACCCCCTCGCCACCCTCGGCCTCCTCCTCACCTGGTCCGCCGACCTCGCGTTCAACGTGGGCAACATCCTCGACGCGCTGGCCTCCGCTGCGTTGGAGCGTGTGTCGTGACGGCGCCGTACGACCTGCGCGTCGACAAGGGCCGACTCGTGACCAGCCCGCCGTAACCCCAAGCCCGCAAATGCAAGCACCCCGCTCGACCGGACAAGTCACAAGCGGGGCACCTAGTGAACGGAGCATAGCAATGAACACACCGACCAGCGAGGTTCTCAATCTCGCCGCCGACCTGCTCGAGCGTCGTGAATGGACGCAAGGCAACCCGGGGATGCTCGTCTCCGAGTCCGACCCGCTGTGCATCATGGGCGCGATCGGTGCGGCCGCTGGTGTCACGGAGACGTTGCGATGGAGCACTACCGAGACGCTCTACTACCAGCCCGCCGTCGAGAGGTGCCCCGCGCACGCTGCCGTAGTGGCGCACCTGGGCGATCGCATCGAGGACGTGGGTAGCCGCATCCTCGTCGAGGCGGAAGTCCAGCTCTGGGAGTGGAACGACGCTCCGGGCCGCACCGCCGCCGAGGTCATCGAGGTTCTCCGCGCTGCTGCTGCTGTCGAGGCCGCCCGTGAGGACTCGCTCGACCGCACGCGGCTGATGTCGCTGGTCGCTGAGGCTGAGGCGAACGCATCATGAGCGCCACGAAGCCCGAGCCGAAAGCGGCGTACGTCATCAACTTCCACCTGACGCCGATGG
>JAKFBU010000059.1:0-48018 GCA_036676985.1 Candidatus Sericytochromatia bacterium | reverse complement strand
TGGCGACTTTACAAGCGAAAAGGGCTTTGGTATCATTCACTCCTTCGCCGGATTAGCACAGAGGTAGTGCATTCGATTCGTAATCGAAAGGTCGTGGGTTCGAATCCCACATCCGGCTCTGGGTGCCCCCGTTGCTTCTTGGCTGTTTGGCCTGCACGGGTTCGGCACCCTTTTTCTTTGCCGCCCAGCGGATCCACGGCTGCTCAGGAATGCCGGTAGCTGCCCTGGATGGCCTCGACCAGGACGGTGCGGTGACAGGTCTTGGGGTCGTCGCACCCGCACATGACCGTCACATGGGTCGAGAAGTTACGGCAGAGCGTCGCCAGCAGTTCCATGACGTGCCGTTGATCCGGCTGTTTCAGCTTGGCCCGGTAAGCGCTCGAAAAGGCGGCCCAGGACAGCTCGCCCCGCCGATACGCCTGCACTTTGTCCGCGTCCGGAGCCAGTTGGGGCAGGAAGACGTCACAAATCGACCGTTTTTGTCCCCGCGGGAAGATGGCCATCGTGAGCAGGCGGATGCCGTCCTCGGGGTCCTTGGGCTCTTGCCAGGCCTTGTGCTTGATCATGGGGTCCTCATCAGGCGAGACGTCGTACACGTCCAAGAGCGTCGAGGGTGGGCCGTCCCGATTCCTGGTCGGCTTGCAAGCCTCCTACCACGCCTCGCCGGGCACTAATCTCCCCCTGGCCGAGTCGAAGGCTCGAAGGGAATCGTCGCGGGAATAGATCACTCACAAGGGGGATGCGAGATGAAACGTCTGATCCTGGCAACGCTGTCGGCCTGTACCCTGTCCGCGCCCGTCTTGGCCGAGCCGGCCGCCAAGGCGCCCGCGGCTCCCATTCGCAAGGTGATCAAGAGCGAGGCAGAATGGCGGAAGGTCCTCACGCCCGAGCAGTATCACGTCCTGCGCGAGAAGGGCACCGAATGCGCCCTGACCGGGGCCTTCTGGGACAACCACGAGCGGGGTGACTACTACTGCGCGGGCTGTGGGCAGCTCCTCTTCACGTCGAGCGCCAAGTTTGACTCGGGTACCGGCTGGCCGAGCTTCTTCCAGCCCGCCGCTCCCGGGGTGATCACCACTCACGAGGATCGCAGCCACGGCATGGACCGCACCGAGATCACCTGCAGCCGCTGCGACGGCCATCTGGGCCACGTCTTCACGGACGGCCCCGCGCCGACCGGATTGCGCTACTGCACCAACTCCGCGGCCTTCCGCTTCGTCCCCGCCAAGGCGCATGGCCAAAAGCCCGGCGTCCGGAAATCCTGACGACGTCCCATTTACCCCCGGCAGACATGGGCGACGGGGCCGGAGCGATCGCTCCGGCCCCGTCCACTCAATCCTTCAGCTCGACGTAGCGCTTGCCCGCATGCAACAGGAGGGCCGTCGTGTTGGTGATCCAGTCGTGCCGGGTCTTGGGCCACGTCTCCCAGCCCTCCGGGAAGCGGTGATCCTGGAACATGGCCGTCAGATCCTCCACGGCCACGGCGGGCTCGCCGTCGATCTCGCGGGTCTTGGGGCTGTTGGCCAGCATGGACATCAGGAGCCCGAACTCTCCGGCCGAGCCCACGAGGTTGTCCTCGCCGAGGGCCTTGGTCAGGGCCTCGTAGAGACGGCGATCGTCCTGGGCCTCCCCGAGCCCCGTCACCTGCTTCAGCTTCTGGAGGACGGTCGGCCCCAGCGTCGCGGCCACGCCGCCCAGATCGCCCAGGAGCAGCCCGGCCGCCTTCGTACCGAACACCTTGGAGTCCGGGTCCTTGAGGAGGTTCTCGGCGATGAACTCCGCCACGTCCGAGCGCTTGAGGTAGCCCCCTTCCGCCTTACCCAAGAGGCGGTCGAGATCCGGTCGGCTCAGGCGCCCGCTGTTCAGCTCCGTCGGATCGCCCTGCAGGATGCCGCTGTGACCGGGGTGCGAGCCCTGCGAGCCGGGAAAGTCGAGGCTGAACAGGCCCGAGGGCACGGGCAGGTCCAGGGCCCCCGACGGGCCCAGCATCTTGGTGTGGTTGCCGTTGGCGAAGAAGCGCAGCACCTCGCCCAGGTCCCCGCCCCCGCTGTTGCCGAGCGCCGCCACGTCGTCGACGCTCGCGAGCGGCCGGTCCTCGGTGTTGCGCACCGGGAGGGCTCCGGTCGCAACGGCCGCCCCGATGAAGGGACAGGTGGCCTTCTTGGCGGCAATGGTCTCGCGCTGGGCCTCGTTCAGCGGGACTTCCTTGGCCTGGGCGGCGCTGAGGCGATCGCGCAGCCCCCGATCCGCGACGGCGTCCGCCGGATAAACGGGGGTAGAGCGCTGGGGCTCGGCCGCCCGGGGCTTGGCATGCGGAACGATGGCCGGCGCCTGGGCGCCGGTGAGGGGGATCTTGTCCATAGCAGCAACCTCTATCGCGAATGCCGGCCGGCCGGAGCTTCCCGGCCGCCTCCCCTTGAAGGAGGCATCCTTTTCGCATCATTCCCCGGTCGCTCGCGTTTCAAGCCGATGCCAAGCGAAAGGGCCCGCCAATCCGGCGGGCCCCTTTCCTATGCGCCCCATCCCGAGACGTCTTCGGCATCCACGGCCTGGGGGCGCCAGCGGCTGTGACAGACCAGGCGCTGCCCGTACACGAAACAGGCGTAACACGGGCAGGTGGACGACTCGTGCTCCGTCCGGCCATTCAGGTCGGCGAACATGGCGGCCTCCTTTCTAGGGTAGTTGGGTCAGCACCGTGCGGAGCTGCTCCTCGGCGGCCTGATCGACCACGGCGAAGAGGCTGTCCCACGGCTGGAGGGTCGTATCGCCCCGCGGATAGATGAGGTCCTCACCCCGCACCAGGGCGACGAGGACGCAGTCCCGCGGCAGGGCCAGCTGTGGAACGGGCGTCCCCGCGGCCTTGGCGAGCGGTGAGATGGTGATGCTCACCAGGTTCATCCCGGCCTCGGTCAAGGACTGCAGGGTCACCAGGTCCCGAATGGCAATCGACTGCGACGTTGCAGAAGCTTCTTGCATCGTATCCCCCTTTGGATCGGCGAAGCGGCACAATAAGAGCATGACAAAGGCGCCTTAAGTCGGCCTTCCGAATTGATAAAGCGCGTGTAAAGGAACCGGCCGCCCCCCTTCAAGGGCTAGGCGAGAGGCTGGCCACAGGAGGCCTCGATGAGGCATGATGGGGGGATACGCTCCACCCCTCGTCCCCCCGGGCCCCCTGTCTCCTGCGGGACGTCGACCAGCAAGGAACCCCGCCATGACCTACGGACTGTCGAAAGACGAGATCATCACCCAGGTATCCCGCATCCTGGAGGAGCAGCTGCTCGGGACGCTGAGCGAGGCCGACCTCAACTCTCCCCAGCTCGTCATCAAGATGACGGGGGTGATGCTGGGCTCCATCGCCTCGATCGTCGAGCAGAACAACAACAAGCTGGTGCAGGACCTCATCGACTCGGGGCTCCTCAAGCCGAGCGACCACTAAGCACGCCGCCGCTAACGCGACCGCCCAAGGCCCGCCGACCTCCGGCGGGCCTTGGGCTTGCACCGGGCCACGAGCTCTCGCCGTTCCAAGACGTGCGAGCGTTTCGAGAGCGAAACGGGTATAGCTTGTCATAGCCTAGCGTGAACCACCCTCGCCCACGGAGTAGCCATGTTCCAGACTCGATCGCGCGCCGCGCTCGCCTTTCCCCTGCTCGCGCTCATGCTCGGCATGAGCGCGGGGTGTACCGGCCTGCCCTTCTTGAAGGGCACGCAGGCGGCCTCGCCGGCGCCTTCCGCCGAAGCGTCCGCCGAACCCGGCGAGGATGCCGCCCCCATCGAGGGCCAGGTGGGCAACGGCACCCAGGCGCCCATGACGGCGACCGTGCACCTCACGGGTTCCACCTTCTCCCCGAACCAGGTGACCATCCTCAAGGGCGGCTCGGTCACGTTCATCAACGACGACGCGATGCCGCATTCGGTCGTCCCGCGCTCGGGCGCCCAGTTCACGGCCTCGTCGGTCTTCGAGCAGGGCAGCCAGGTCACCATCACCTTTTCCCAGACCGGCGCGCAGCCCTACGTCTGCGGCCTGCACCCCAGCATGCTGGGGACGGTGACGGTCCAGGATCCCTAGCCAAGAAAAGAGGAAGCCCGCCGGGTGTGCGTCCGGCGGGCTTCTGGTTTCAGAGAGGTGAGGTGGTGCGCTCTTGATGCTCTTAGGATGCCACACCTTCGCTCGAGCGGCTGTCGGGACGATCGCTCCTCCCGTGTGAGCCTGCTCTCGCTCGCTTGCACGCTTCAGCGCCTGAGGACCTTGAGGATCGCCTGGCTGTAGCGGCTCCGGTAGATGCCCCGGGAGACGGCCAGGGGGCCCATGTTGTAGGCAACGAGCGTCCGGTGGGCGATCTCCCGGTCGGGAAGCCCCCGATAGGCGGCCCGCATGCGGCTCCGGTACCAGCTGTAGAGCCTGGCCGCCAGGTCCAGGTTGACCTCCGGGTCCCGCCAGGCGCGCGGACCGTACCCATGGTTGCTGAAGTGAAAGGGCATCACCTGGCCCAAGCCGAGCGCCCCCGCCGGGCTCACCTCGCGCGGGTTGTAGTTCGACTCGTGCCAGATGATGCTCGCGAACAGCAGCGGATGGATCTCGTACTTATCGGCCTTGCTGCGGACCATCGGCGTGTAGTACCGGGCCTTCTCCTTCGACACCGCTGCGCTGTAAGTGCTGAGGCACTTCTCGTAGATGAAGGCTTCCACCGGATCCGAAGGGGCGTAGGTGAGGGCCGCGGCCATTGCGAGACTTGCCAACATTGGATACCTCCCTTCAGCCACCGAAGACTTGCACCTTCAAGCTGCCTAGCGAGGTTGATGGTAGGTCGGCATCACGCTTGCTCCCTCATCCCCTTTCACCGAAAGTGGCTGTGCAGATCGTACGATCGATCCTTGTGCGGTCTGCCCAGGACTCCCTGGTAGCCTTGACCGCAGCCGGGCAGCCTGAACAAGTGACGATGGCCAGTTTCTCCAGCGCCGGGGTGCGGCAGCAGCAGCAAAAGAAAGACGGCCCGCCTATCCGGCGGGCCGTCTTTCGAAAGCGCTGAGGCTTAGTTGACGCTGAAGATCTTGGCCGAGGCGTTGCCGACCAGGTTCGGACGCTGATCGTAGCCGTTGGCGGCGATCGCCGAGACCGTGTTCTTGTGCCAGGTGCCGTAGTTCTGGTTCACGCCGCCCTTGGTGAAGGTGTCCAGGAGGTAGAAGGTCAGCGCGCCGTTGTAGCGGCCGTTGATGTAGGCGTCGGCCGAGGTTTGATCGTCTTGGCAGCCGCTGATGAGGACGTACGAACCGCCACGCACCCGGTTCTGGTAGGTGTTCATCAGGCTCTTGTTGACGAGCATCGGGGTGGAGTTCTGGAGGTGAGCGGCCATCGGGAACGAGCGGGGCTGCGTGCTGGCGCCGACGCCCTGGGTGAACTTATCGACCGTGCCCGAGTTGCAGGAATCCGAGACGAAGAGCAGGCCGACGCCGGGCTTGAGCTGGCCGAGGATGGACTGGATCTCGTCATCGACGATGGCGTTCTGGAAGGTGCCGCCCGAGGTGCGCAGGTCGGTCGGGCAGAGGATCTCGTCCTGGCCGTCCGGCTCGTCGCCGTTGGTGTCGTCCACCTGGGCGCCGTGGCCCGAGTAGTGGAAGTACAGGAAGTCGCCGGGCTGGGCCGACTTCACCAGGTTGTTGAGGCCCGCCAGGATGTTGGCGCGGGTAGCCTGCTTGTCGGTGATGACGTTGATGTCCTTGAAGCCGAGAGGCTTGAGCATCTTGGTCTGGGCGTCCTGGATGTCGTTGACGCAGCCGCGGAGGTTGGCGCCGGGCATCATGTACTGGTTGATGCCGACCAGGAACGCGCGCTTGGTACCGGTGGCCTTGGCCATCATCGACACGTCGCGATCCATCCCGACGCTGTTCACCGGACGGCCGCAACCCGCCAGGACCGAAATCGCGAGGACCGACGTAACCACCCAAGCAATGCTCTTCACGCTGCGCTTCTCCTTAGTGCTGCGGGGACGCTGCCCCGGACGACAACTGTATGAAAATGAGAAGTAGACTTGGTTAAGCTCGATACCGGAACCACAATGTTTCCTTAACCGTGAAACCCAGAATAGGGGCAGCCGGTTTCGCGGACAAGGCGTAAAGCCAAGATTTAATCGAGGTTTATTGGCTCCAAACCGGCCTTTAACAAACCCAAAACAAAAGACTCGGGAACGCCCGGCCGGAACCAAGGCGGCATGCGACCTCGGGCCAGCATGGGAGCGTCGATTGACGCGGCGGCTCGGGGGCCTATGCTGTGGCTGCGGGAATCCGCAAGGAGGGTGTCATGGCAGAGAAGCGTGAGACGAAACGGGACATGACGGTGCGCGAGGCGGGCCACAAGGGCGGCGAGCGCACGGCCGAGACCCATGGCCACGAGTTCTACTCGGAGATTGGCCACAAGGGCGGCGAGGTCGGCGGCAACGTCGTCAAGGAGAAATACGGCCCCGAGTTCTTCTCCGAGATCGGGCAGAAGGGCGGCCAGCGGGTCAAGGAGCTCATCGAGGAGGGCAAGGAGCGCGAGAACCGGTAACCTGAAGGCCCCCCCGGCGAGTGCCGGGGGGGCCTTCAGGTTAAAAAAACGGGCGGCCAATCGGCCGCCCGGGATGCTCTCGATTGTGACCGGCGGCTAGACCGGAAAGCCCAGGAGGGCGATGACGGTATCCTCGCATTCGCTATCGGTGTGCTGGACGAGTAGCCCGTACTCTTGCGGCAGCAACTCGACATCCAGGGCGTGGTCGTGGTGTCCCTGCTTGCAGCGGCTGATCAACGTCACGCGTGCCTCCTTCGTGCTCGAAGCTCATGGGGTCGGGGTTCGCTGGAAGCTATGCACATAACTTCTTGAACAAGTATTACAAATCGCCACCCTAGACGCAAGAGCCGATGGTGATTTAATTTTCAGCTCGCTCGGGCCCCCGACGCAGCACGACAAGGACAACGGAGAGCCCCGCCGGATGCTGTACCGGCGGGGCTGCGTTTTCTTGGCATCGCGACTCGAAGTTAGCTCACGTGGTAGAGCAGCCAGTACAGTCCGGCGAGGGCGGCGAGCACGACGAGGGCCACGAGCACGGCCACGGTGCGTGCGATCCATGAGGGCACGAGGACCTCCGTGGCGGGGTGCACGACCCAGTGGACCAGGCGCCCGTCGCTGTCGCGGACCGGAAAGAAGCCCTCCACATGGCCGTAGCGCGGGTAGCGGCCATTACGGCTGCGGATGACCACGGGTCGCTCCCCCGCGCCGAAGAGGCGCGTGCCCTTGACGGTCGCGGGGACGGAGAGCACCGCATAGGGAAAGCCCCGCCAGCGGGACTCCTCGGGGAAGCGAAAGCTGGCCCCCGGTCGCAGGGAGCCTGCCAGCACCCGGCGGGCCATCACTTCTTCTCGTTCTTACCGCGGACCTTCAGGAAGCGGCCCTTGCCGATGGACTCGCCGATCACGACCACCACGTTGCCGCTGGAGGCGCCTTCGGGGACCACGGCCTTGAGCTCCGACTCGCTCACGACCGTCACCTTCTGGGAGTCGTAGCCGTTGAACGAGACGAAGAGCCCATCGTCCTTGCGCAGCTTGCGGAAGTAGCCGTGCAGCGTGACCTCGTCGCCCTCGTAGGCGGGGTCGGGCTCGAGCGAGTTGATGACGGGCGCGAGGCCTTGGCGCTCGACCGTCTGGCCCGTCGTCCCACCGGAAGAGACGGTACCGGCGGCGCAGGCGGCCAGCAAAACGGGCGAGCACATCAGCAGAGCGGCAAACAGCAGCCGGTTGGGCATGGATGGAGTCCCCTCGTGAATGGTCGACTAATTATGCCATCGACCAGCCGCGCTCGTCTCTTTAGGTCAGAGCGCCTGTTTGGGGAAAGGATCCGCGGCCTTGATGTCCAGGCGGTTCTCGCCGTTGTAGAGGACCTTGAGCGGACCGCCGTGGACCGTGGTGGCCTTCATGTGGTCGGCCACCTGGTAGAGCGGGAAGCCCATCATGTCCGACTGCTTGATGGTGCCGGGCTTGAGCTTGTTGACGAACCAGGCCGAGACCTCGGTGCAGTACAGCTCCTGCAGGGTGGCGGCGGTGGCCGGGTCGGCCGCGAGCATGGTGCCGTCGTAGGGCTTGCCCACGAGGCCCTTCATCTCGTCGAGCGTCTCTTTGACGAGCTTGGGATCCGCCTCGAGCTCCAGGACGGCGATCGAATTGCGCTTGGCGCGCACGGCGTACTGGGCCCAGTCCTCCTCGACCACGCCCTGCATGCGGTTGGGCTTGTTGCCGAGCAGCTTGTCCATGAGCTGCGAGACCTTGCCGCCGAAGCCCTGGTAGGCCTCGGGCTGGTCGCTCACCTGGGCGAGCGCCTGCGTGATCCGCACGGATCCGTCCGGCTTGACGCCCGAGACCACGAAGGCATGGACCGTCTCCTTGCCGCCGCCCGAGATGCCGATGAGCACCTTGCCCTCGTTGGGCTTGAAGCGGGACGCCATCAGGGCCCGCGCCTCCTCGATGGTCTTGGCCTGCAAGGGAGCGGGGATCGATCCCGCCACGGCCTTGGACGGGGCGTTGAACTTGCGCTTGATCATGGGGCCCGTGAGGTGGCTGAGCGCCTCGTTGAGCTCGGGCGATCGCTGCAGGAGGTCGTGCACCTTGGGCAGGGCCTTCTCGGCCGCGTGCTTCACGCCCTGCTTGAGGGCGGTGCCCGGGCGGACGTGGGTCAGGGCCTGGCGGGCAGCAGTCTGGGTGATCATGCGGCGACTCCTCCATGGACGCGGGGTCTGTCGGAGTTATCGCCCGGCCCGGGAAGAATCGCGTTAAGTCACTGTTAATATTCGGCTAATCTTTGTTGCCGGCCCGGCGATGCTTAGGAACGGCGCGTCGCGAGGTATGAGCCACCTGGTCCCCCGCCCCTCAGGAACGCCCATGCAAGCCATCCTCCTGCTGTTGCTCTCCAACGTCTTCATGACCTTCGCCTGGTACGGCCACCTCAAGTTCAAGCATGCGCCCCTCATGACGGTCATCCTCGTCAGCTGGGGGATCGCCTTCTTCGAGTACTGCCTCCAGGTCCCGGCCAACCGCATCGGGTCGGGCATGTTCACGGCCGCCCAGCTCAAGATCATCCAGGAGGTCATCACGCTCCTGGTGTTCGCCGTCTTCTCGGTGCTCTACCTGGGCGAGCAGCTGCGCTGGAACTACCTGGTCGCCTTCCTGCTCCTGGTCGGCGCCGTCTACTTCGTGTTCCTCAAATAGCTGCTAGAATCGTGCCGGACCCCACGACAAGCGCGAGGCACGGATGCAGACCCGACAGCAGATCATCGCCATGGGCGGCGGAGGCTTCTCCATGGAGCCGGACAACCCCCGGCTGGACCTCTACGTCCTCGCGCAGAGCGGCCAGGATCGCCCCAAGATCTGTTTCTTGCCGACCGCGAGCTTCGACTCCCAGGACTACATCGATCGCTTCTACCGCTCCTTCCTGCAGCTGCGCTGCGAGCCGAGCCACCTCGCCCTGAAGTCGCCCAACGTGCCGGACGTGGCCAACCACCTGCTCTCCCAGGACATCCTGTACGTGGGCGGGGGCGACCTCATGAACCTGCTCGACATGTGGCACAAGCAGCGCTTCGACCTGCTCCTCAAGCAGGCCCTCGAGAAGGGCGTGATTCTCGCGGGGGTGGCGGCCGGGTCCATGTGCTTCTTCGAATCGGGCCTCATCGAGAGCTCGCCGGGGCTCTTCGCCCCGGCCAAGGGCCTGGGGCTCCTCGCGGGCAGCAACTGCGTCCACTACCGCAGCGAGCCCGCGCGCCGCATCGCCTATCATCGCCACCTGGTGCGCGGCCTCGTGCCCGCCGGAGTGGGCGTCGAGGACGGCGTGGCCCTCCATTACGTCGACGGGGCCTTGCACCGGGCCGTCAGCTCGCGTCCCGATGCGCTCGCCTACCGGGTCGAGGCGCGCCTCAACACCATTCTCGAGCGCGAACTCTCGGTCGACTACCTCTCGGAGCTGCGCTAGGGGCCCCTGGAGCCCATCTCGGCGGCACGTCGCGCTCGGCTGCATCGCACGCGAGCGGGGAGTGCTATCATTTTTGGGCGACCCCGTAACTCCCCGTCAACCGGCGGCGACGGCCGCCTCATCCGGAGGTGCCATGAGTCAGGCCCCTAGCCTTTGGTACAAGGACGCCATCTTCTACGAGGTCTCCCCCCGCACCTTCCGGGACGGAAACGGGGACGGCATGGGGGACTTCCAGGGGCTCACGCAGTCCCTGGACTACATCGCCGAGCTGGGCGTCACGTGCATCTGGCTCCTGCCCATGTACCCTTCGCCCCTACGGGATGACGGCTACGACATCTCCGACTACCTCAACATCCACCCGCAGCTGGGCACGCTCGACGACTTCAAGCGCTTCCTCGCCGAGGCCAAGAAGCGCGACCTGCGAGTGATCGCGGACCTGGTGCTCAACCACTCCTCCGACCAGCACTACTGGTTCCAGGAGGCGCGCAAGGGGCCCCACAACCCCTACCACGACTACTACGTCTGGAGCGACGACATCACCAAGTACCAGGAAGCCCGCATCATCTTCACGGACACCGAGAAGTCCAACTGGGCCTGGGACGAGCAGTGCAAGCGGTTCTACTGGCACCGCTTCTACTCCAACCAGCCGGACCTCAACTACGACAACCCCAAGGTCCGCGAGGAGATGCTCCAGATCTTCAAGTTCTGGATGGACCTGGGACTGGACGGCTTCCGGGTGGATGCGGTGCCCTACCTCTTCGAGCGCGAGGGGACCAACTGCGAGAACCTGCCCGAGACCCACGTGTACCTCAAGGAGCTGCGGGCCTACATGGACCGCAACTACCCGGACGCCATCCTGCTCGGCGAGGCCAACCAGTGGCCGGCGGACGTCCTGCCCTACTTCGGCACGGGCGACCAGTTCCACATGAGCTTCCACTTCCCCATCATGCCGCGGCTCTTCATGGCCATCCGGCAGGAGGACCGCGGCTCGTTGGAGTGGATCATCAACCAGACGCCGGACATCCCCGCAAACTGCCAGTGGGCGACCTTCCTGCGCAACCACGACGAGCTGACGCTCGAGATGGTCACCGAGGAGGAGCGCGAGTTCATGTGGCGCGAGTACGCGCCCGACCCGCGCATGCGCCTCAACGTCGGCATCCGGCGGCGGCTCTTCCCCCTGGTCCAGAACGATCGCCGCCAGGCCGAGCTCCTGCACGGCCTCCTGATGTCCCTGCCGGGGTCCCCGGTCCTCTACTACGGGGACGAGATCGGCATGGGCGACAACATCTACCTGCCCGACCGGTTCGGCGTCCGCACGCCCATGCAGTGGGACGACAACCGCAACGCGGGCTTCTCGGCGGCCAAGCCGAGCCAGCTCTACATGCCCGTCATCGACGACCCCGGGCTCTACCACTACCAGGCCGTCAACGTCCAGGCGTCGCGCGAGAACCAGGCCTCCTTCTACTGGTGGCTCGTGAACCTGCTCGACCACCGGGAGCGCTTCAAGGCCTTCGGTCGGGGGGACATCTGCTTCCTGCACCCGGACAACATCCGGATCTTCGCCTACGTGCGGCGCTACGAGGACGAGACGGTGCTCGTGGTCGCGAACCTCTCCCGCGCTCCGCAGCCCGTCGAGCTGGACCTCAAGCAATGGAGCGGCCGGACCCCGGTCGAGATCACGGGCAACACGCCCTTCCCGCAGATCACCGACGACCTCTACCAGCTGTCCCTGGGGCCCTACGGCTTCTACTGGTTCCACCTGGTCCAATAGGAGGTCCGCGTGAGCACCCGTGTGAGCGGCATCCTGCTGCACCCGACCTCCCTGCCGGGCCCCTTCGGGATCGGCGACCTGGGGCCCGAGGCCTACGCCTTCGTCGACCGGCTCAGGGCCATGAAGCAGTCGATCTGGCAGGTCCTGCCGCTGACGCCGACGAGCTACGGGGACTCCCCCTACTTCTCGCCCTCGGCGTTCGCGGTCAACCCGCTGCTCATCTCGCCCGAGCGCCTGATAGAGGAGGGCTGGCTCGCGGCCGGCGACCTGGGAACACCGCCCGCAGCGGACCCGGAGCGGGTCGACTACGCCGCGGCGGTCGCCTTCAAGCAGGCCATGCTCGACACGGTCGCCGAGCGCTTCGAGACTCGGGCCACGCCCCAGCACCTGGAGGCCCTCGCCGACTTCACCCGCGATCAGGGGGCCTGGCTCGCGGACTACGCCCTGTTCATGGCCCTCAAGGACGAGCAGGGCGGCCGCCCGTGGATCGAGTGGCCAGAGCCGCTCGCTGGGCGGGACCCCGCCGCCCTCGCCGAGGCCAAGGCCCGCCTCTACCGGCAGATTCGCCGTCACGAGCTCGCCCAGTTCCTGTTCTTCCGCCAGTGGCGGGACCTCAAGAACCACGCGAACCGGAACGGGCTCGTGATCGTGGGGGATGCGCCCATCTTCGTGGCCCACGACAGCGCGGACGTGTGGGCCCACCCCGAGCTGTGGCGCCTGGACGCGCTGGGCCACCCGCTGGTGGTGGCGGGCGTGCCGCCCGACTACTTCAGCGAGACCGGCCAGCTCTGGGGCAACCCCCTCTACGACTGGGATCGCATGGCCGAGCTCGGCTACGGCTGGTGGGCGGATCGCCTGAAGACCCTGCTCACGCTCGTCGACCGGGTGCGCCTCGATCACTTCCGGGGCTTCGCGGCCTTCTGGGAGATCCCCGCCGGCGAGCCCACCGCGATCAACGGGCGCTGGGTGCCCGGTCCCGGCAAGTCGTTCTTTGCGGCCCTCCAGCAGCAGCTGGGAGACCTGCCGCTCATCGCCGAGGACCTGGGCGTCATCACGCCGGACGTGGTCGAGCTGCGCGAGGCCTTCGGGCTGCCCGGCATGAAGATCCTGCAGTTCGCCTTCGACACCTCCGAGGAGAACAAATACTTCCCGCACCTGTTCGGGCCCAACTCCGTGGTCTACACGGGCACCCACGACAACGACACGAGCGTGGGCTGGTTCCGGAGCGCCAAGGAGAGCGATCGCGCCCTATTGGCCGAGTACGTCGGCAAGTCGAGCCTCGAGGAGCCCCACTGGGAGCTCATCCGGCTCGGCCATGCCTCGGTGGCGGACACGGCCATCGTGCCCATGCAGGACCTCCTGGGGCTGGGCACCGAGGCGCGCATGAACATGCCGGGCAAGCTGGGCGGCAACTGGCAGTGGCGGATGCGTCCGGGCGAGCTCACGGACGCCGTCGTGCAACGCTTCCGGCGCATGACCGAGCTCTTCGACCGCGACTTGCGCTAGACTGGTCGGCATGCAGCGCCCGGACGTCCACCTCGAAAGCGATCGCCTCTTGCTGCGCATGGGCACTCCGGCCGCTGCGCCCGAGATCCTGCGCTTCTACCGGGACAACCGGGAGCACCTGGCTCCCTACGACCCCGCGCGGCCGTCCGACTTCTACACCGAGGCCTTCTGGCGCGAGCAGACCGTCCGCAACCACCACGAGTACCAGGCGGACCAGTCCCTGAGGCTCTTCGTCTTCCGGAAGGAAGCCTCGGAGCGGATCATCGGGGTCGTCAACTTCTCGACCTTCGTGCGAGGTGTCTCCCAGTCCTGCAACCTGGGCTACGCGCTGGCAAGCGAGGCCGTGGGCCACGGCTACCTGACGGAGATCGTGCCCGTGGCCCTCGACTACGTGTTCGCCGCCCTCGGCATGCACCGCGTCCAGGCCAACTACATGCCCACCAACGAGCGCAGCGGCGCCCTCTTGAAGCGGCTCGGCTTCGTCATCGAGGGCTACGCCCGCGACTACCTGTACATCAACGGGGCCTGGCGGGATCACATCCTGACGAGCAAGACCAACCTGACCAGGCGTCCGCCGGTCTAGCGCTTCCGGGCGAGCGTCAGGCCGTCCGCGAGCGGCAGCATGCTGAGGTCGACCCGCTCGTCGTGGTGGAGGAAGGCGTTCAGCTCGCGAATGGCCACCGTGTCCGCGTCCTGATCCGCCGGATCGACCACCGACCCGCCCCAGAGGACGTTGTCGATGGCGATGAGTCCGCCCGGACGCACCAGCTCCAGCGATCGCTCGTAGTAGTGGCGGTAGTTCTCCTTGTCCGCGTCGATGAAGGCGAAGTCGAAGGTGCCGGCCTCACCGGCCTCCAGCAGGGCGTCCAGCGTCTCGAGGGCCGGGGCGAGCCGCAGGTCGATCTTGCCGGCCACGTCCGCCTCCTGCCAGTACCGGCGGGCGATCGCCGTGAACTCCTCGGAGACGTCGCAGGCCACGATGCGACCGTCGGCGGGCAGGGCGAGAGCGACGGCGAGCGAGCTGTAGCCCGTGAAGACGCCGACCTCGAGGGTCTTCTTGGCCTGCATGAGCCGCATCAGCAGCTGCATGAACTGGCCCTGCATGGGCGCTATCTGCATCCGGGCGCGGGGGTGCTGGGCGGTCTCGGTCCGCAGGCGCTCGAGCACCGGGTGCTCGCGCAGCGTGTTGTCCAGGATGTAGTCGTGCAGCCGATCGGTGACGTTGATGGTCTTGGCGGTCATGGGCGCTCCCTTCTACGCAGGCCAGCATTATGGCGCCTGGAACGGAGACGGGCAATGACCCTTGATTTTTCGGACGGCCCCAGGCATAAGTAGGGGGTATGAACGCGCTCTACTCGCTCTATGCCTGGATCATCTGGATCCTGCACCTGGTGATCCTCGGTCCGGTGGCCCTCTTGGCCACCCTCATCGCCCCGAAACTCGGGTTCTACGCCATCAAGGGCGTTGCGACCTCGGGGCTCTTCCTCACGGGCATTCGCGTGACGGTGCGCGGGCGCGAAAAGGTCGACTGGAGCCGCCCCCACGTCTTCATGGGCAACCACCAGAACCTGCTCGATCCCTTCGCCCTGGTGCTGGCCGTCCCGGTGTTCATGGTCGGCATCGAGAAGAAGGAGAACCAACGCATCCCGGTCTACGGCTGGATCTCGCGGGCCTGGGGCAACCTGCCCATCGATCGGTCCAACCCCGGGGCCGCCCGCGAGACCATCGCCCTGGCCGTCGAACGCTTCAAAGAGGGGACGTCGGTGGCCATCCTGCCCGAGGGCACCCGCACCAAGGACGGCAGCATCGGCCCCTTCAAGAAGGGCGGCTTCCACCTGGCCGTCGGCGCGGGGGCGGATATCGTGCCCTTCACCTTCAACGGGGCCTTCGAGCGCCTCAAGACCGGCAGCTGGCGGGTCTTCCCCGGGACCATCCAGGTGGAGTTCGGCGCGGCCATCTCCACGGCGGGCTATGACAAGGAGAACCTCGACGCGCTAGTCGAGCGCGTCCGCGGGGCCGTCTGCGCGAACTTCCAGGGTGAGCGCCTCCGGCGCGAAGGCGTCGGGGCTCGCTAGGGAGCCCAGGAGCGAGGCGATCGCGACCTTGAAGCCCAGCGCGAAGGACTCGTAGTCGGCCCCGGCGGTGTGGCCCGCCCCCTGCCATGCCTTCGCCAGGAGGGCCTGGTAATCGGGCTTCTCGAGATTCAGCAACGGGATGATCACGCGTTCCTCCAGCTTCCGATCGCCTGACGGACCACTATAGACGACTCGGGCGATAACCTATATGCCTGCTTGCTAAAAGAAGCAGGCGACCTGGAAACGAGCGTCGGTGAGAACCTCACGATGTGCTCACGCCTCGAGGTATCCTACAGAAGCCGCGCTTGGCTGACAATACCCCCTGGAATCGGCTCCCATGGCCCGACCTCTTCCGGCCCCGCCCTGAAGTCGGGGCGCCTGGGGCGTCTCCGGGGAGACGTGGGATCGGGTACCTTCCCGGGTACTAAGCAAGGGATAGGGGGGTATCCATGCTGCCACGGTCCCGTCCGAACATCATTGCCCTGCTGCTGCTGACCGGCGCCTTGCTGACCGCGAGCTGCGACGCCCAGAGCCTCTTGACCGTGAAGGGCGACCACCTGGGTGGCGAGTCGTCGTTGACGACGGTCGCGCCGCTCACGACCGTCGCGCCCCTCACGGGCGTCGTCCTCGGCCAGGACGGCAAGCCGGCCGCGGGCGTCACCGTGCGCTCGTACCTGACGACGGTGGCCCCCTTGACCACCGTGGCGCCCCTGACGACCGTGGCCCCGTACCGCACGGCCGCGGCGCAGACCGAGGTCGTCACGGACGCCAAGGGCGTCTTCACCTTCACCGAGCCCCCCGAGGGGACGCTGAATATCGAGGCCATCAAGTCCGACAGCCTCAAGGCCTTCAAGCAACAGGTCGTGTTCGCCAAGAACCAGCCCGTGGACCTCGGCAACCTCAAGCTGCAGCCGACCGGCGCCATCGCGGGCAAGGTCACGGCACCCGACAACCCCTACGCCACCAACTTCGAGGGCGTGGACGTCTTCATCCCGGGCGCGCCCTACCTGGTCAAGGCCGATACGGAGGGCAACTTCACCCTGCGCAACGTGCCGGTGGGCAGCTTCAACCTGGTGGCCACCAAGCTGGGGCTGGGCCGGGCGATCGCCACCGACGTCGCCGTCAAGCCCCAGGAGACCACGACCGTCAGCACCCTCCAGATGGTGCTCGCCCTGCCCGAGATAGCCTCCCTGACGCCCAGCTACGGGGGCCCCGGCACCAAGGTCGTGCTCAAGGGCTCCCACCTCGGCGTCCCCGAGGGCGGGCTCCTCAAGATCTACGTGGACGGCGTGCAGGCGCCCAACCAGAAGACCCTCGATCCCGAGACCGTCGAGCTGACCATCCCGGACAGCGCCACGGCGGGCAACGTGTACGCGGAGGTCAACGGCGTGCGCGGCACCTCCCAGGCCTTCCGCCTGCTCAAGGAGCTCGCGATGAGCCCCGCGGGGGGCGAGATCCGGCTCGGCGACACCCGCACCTTCGCGGTGAGCGCCAAGGACGCCCAGAACCAGACCGTCCCGAACGCGCGCGTTCGCTGGACGAGCACCAACCCGGCGATCGCCGAGGTCGTGACGGCGGGCGCCGAGAGCGCCCAGCAGGTCACGGTGGAGGCGACCTCCGTCGGCGACGCGCTGCTGCGCGTCTCGAGCGGCAACCTCGTCAAGTCCCAGAGCCTGCACGTCTACCAGGTCTACAGCGTGCAGGCGAAGCAGGGTGCCCTCAACGTCTCGGAGGTGATCCTCAACGCCCTGCCCGAGACGGGCGAGGCGGACCCGGCCTTCCTCACGTCGGTCCAGCTCTCGGCCACCGTCAACGCCTCGGACGGCACGTCCCGGGCCGTCACCTGGAGCAGCTCGGACATCAGCCGCGTGACCGTGAGCGACACGGGCCTGGTGCGGACCGTGCCCGGGGCCGCCGAAGGGGAGGTCACGGTGACGGCGGCCGCGGCGGACGCGCCGGACGTCAAGACGATCGTCAAGGTCATCGTCACCATCGAGAGCGGCCTGGATGTGGGAGTGGAGTAAGATGCGCTCGAGACTCTGGACCATCGCCCTCGCCTTGGCGCTCTTCGGCTGCACGGCCGTGCCGCAGAGCCCGCCGAGCCTGCTGAGCCAGGCTCCGACCCTGACGCCGGCCACCTTGCAGGAGGCCATGGCGGGCTCGCCCTTGGAGCCTGTCGTCGAGGTCTCGCTCCCCGAGGAGAGCCAGGACGACTACGCCACCGTGCGCATGGCCATCCGCTGGCCCAAGCCCAAGGGCTACGGCGTGGCGGTCATCCCCCTCTCGGTCCAGTCCATGCGCCTCGCGCTCCTCAAGGACGGCCAGGAGCTCGCCTCCCAGGTCGTCACGCGCCAGGCCGGCGCGGACGTGGCCTTCGCGAGCCTGCGCGTGAAGGCCGTGGCCGACGTGACGCTCGCGGTGAAGGCTTACGACGAGGCGAGCCCCGACCCCGCCACCAGCGTGGCCGTCGCCGAGGGTGCCAGCACGCCCTTCACCCTCGTGCGCTCCAAGTTCTCCAGCGTCCAGGTGGCGCTGGTGCCCAACTTTCCCCCGGTCGTCACGGCCATGACCGCCCCCTACCAAGGCGAGGCCCCTGCCCCCTGGCGCCAGTACGCCGCTGCAGGCGACGAGATCTTCCTCGACGGCGAAAACCTCGAGCGGGGCCCCACGCCCGCGGTGTACTTCAACACGACCTCGACCGAGCTCTTCTCGGCCACGCCCCTTCGGGCCACCGAGGTGACGCGCTTGAGCGCGACTCGGCTCAAGGTGCGCGTCCCGGCCAACGCCACCACGGGCAACCCCCTGGTAGTGGTCGACGGCATCACCACCGAGTCGCCCTCCACCCTCTGGATCCCCCAGGTGAGCATCACGGCCCCCAAGCAGAGCTACGACACCGTCACCCCGGAGGACACCCGCCTGGTGCCCGACGAGCTCGGGTACAACGGCACGGCCGTTCCAAAGCCCATCCCTGGCGCGACGCTCACGCTCACGGCCAGCGTGAGCTGGACGGTCAACACCCCGGACGCCTACGACATCTACGGCCAGCCGCCCGTGATCACGCCGAGCTGGGTCAACGAGATCGACTGGTCGGGCACCTTCACCACGGTCGATCGCTATGCGACCCGCTTCACGCCGGCCATGCTCGCGTCCAACCAGGACTACATGGGTACGAGCGTCCGCGCCAGGGTGGGCTCGAGCGAGAGCAACGTCATCAAGCTCATCATCGGTCGCGTCTGCAGCGTCTTCCCGGCGGGCTGCTTCTAGCCGGATCGCCCCGAGCGCCCGACGATGCTATGATGGCCTCGCAAGGCCGTCATAGAGGAGTTTGCGCTTGAACCTCAAGGTAGCCGCCCCCGTTCTCGCGATCGTCGTCCTGGCCGCCCAGCCGGCCGCCGCCCAGCTCCGGCACACGTTCCAGTACATGCCCCCGACCACGGCCCAGTCCGTGTCCCTGGTCGGCTCCTTCAACCAGTGGGACAAGAGCGCCCACCCGATGGAGTTCAAGAACGGGCGCTGGACAGTCACCGTGGACCTTGCACCCGGCGAGCACTCCTACAAGTTCGTCGTCAACGGCAGCGAGTACGTGACGGATCCCAACGCGCCAGCGACGGGCGACGACGGCTTCGGAGGCAAGAACGGCCTCCTGCGCCTCGAGTCGGCGAAGCTCAAGGGGCCCGTGACGCCCATGGGCCAGCTCGACGTCCGCGAGCTCCGGCACCGCCCGGAGATGCCCTTCCAGAACCGGCTCGGCGAGCGGAGCCTCAGCCTGCGCATCGCGACGCGACCGGGAGACCTCAAGCACGCCACCCTCATGGTCCAGGCGGCGGGCCGCTGGCAGCGCACGCCCATGTCGCGCTTCGCGACAACCCCCGCGGGCGACTACTACCGCGCCTCGCTGCAGGCCGACGGGGGCCCCTTGCGCTACGGCTTCTGGCTCGAGGACAAGAAGGGCGGCCACTTCTACGGGGCCCGGGGCCTCGCAAAGGCTCCCACCGCTCCCTTCTTCTGGGACTGGCAGAAGACGCCCGCCTTCACCACGCCCGATTGGGCCAAGGGATCGGTCTTCTACCAGATCTTCCCCGAGCGCTTCGCCAACGGCAACCCTGAGAACGACCCCGCGGGGGTCGAGGCCTGGGGCGGCAAGCCCGGGATCTACAACCACTTCGGCGGGGACCTCGCGGGCGTGATGGCGCACCTCGAACACCTCAAGGCCCTCGGAATCGAGGGGGTCTACTTCAACCCGCTGTTCGCAGCGGGCTCGAATCACAAGTACGACACCTGGGACTACATGCGGATCGACCCGCAGTTCGGGACCAACGAGGACTTCCGCCGGCTCTCCCAGGCCATGCACGACTCCGGCATGAAGGTCATGCTCGACGGGGTCTTCAACCACACGGGCACGGGCTTCGCCGCCTTCAAGGACGCCATGGAGAAGGGCCCCTCGAGCCCCACGTGGAACTGGTACATGTTCGAGGGCTTCCCGGTGGTCCAGGAGCCCAAGCCGAACTACAAGGCATGGTGGGGCTTCTCTCACCTGCCGCAGCTCAACAACGCCAACCCCGACGTGCGCGCGCACCTCCTGGACGCGGCCCGGCACTGGCTCTCGCCGGACCTCGCGGACGCCTGGCGGCTCGATGTCCCCAACGAGGTGCCTCGACCCTTCTGGGGCGAGTTCCGCAGGGCCGTGCGGGACAAGCGCTCGGACGCCCTCATCGTCGGCGAGATCTGGGCCGACGGCAGCCCCTGGCTCAAGGGCGACAACTTCGACAGCGTCATGAACTACCGCTTCCGCACGGCGCTCCTGGACTTCATCGCCTACGAGAAGCTCGACGCCAAGGCCTTCGGCGATGCCCTCGACCAGGTGCGGGCCGACTACGGCGACCAGGTCGAGCACGTGCTCTTCAACCTCCTGGGCAGCCATGACACCGAGCGCTTCTTGAACGCCGCCAAGGGCGACAAGGCCAAGCTGCAGCTCGCGGCCCTCATGCAGCTGACGTATCCCGGCATGCCCGTCATCTACTACGGGGACGAGATCGGCATGACGGGCGGCGCGGACCCCGACAACCGCCGCCCCATGATCTGGGAGCCCCGACGGCAGGACCAGCGGACGCTCGCGCACTACCAAGCCCTCATCCGCCTGCGAAAAGAGCACCCGGCCCTCAAGTCCGGCGGCTTCGAGCGTCTCAACCTGCCGGCCACCAAGGTCTACGCCTTCCGGCGCTTCTCTGGCAAGGACAAGGTCATGGTCGTCATCAACGCGGGCCTGACCCCCTTCGATCTCAAGACCCTGCCGGGCAGAACCACGCCCCTGTACCCCCGGCAGCTGGGCCGGCTGCTGCCCGCCATGAGCGGCATCGTCCTCCAGGAACGCTAGCCGCCGATCGTCTCGACCCCCCAGGCCCCGCTCCGGACGACCGGAGCGGGGCCTGCGGCTCCCCCTCGAAAAGCGAAGCGCTTCCAACATTAACTCATGTCAGTGACAAATGTCCCGACTTTTCCTGCGTTTAGAGAGTCCTCGCCATATTCAGCGAAAATTCAGCCTGGGCGCAGTACGATGGCCAAGATCGACCCCCAAAAAACCGATCCGTATGCGTGTCGTGAGTTACTCACGAAGTCCCCACACCGGGCCGAGCCCTCATCCCAGCGAGGTATCCGATGGAACGACTGACCAGCAAATATCGCCTCAACGAGCAGAACCTGGCGCTCCGCAAGCAATTCTTGCGCCTCGACGACAAGGACATCCGCGTACTCGCCTCCTTGGCGACGTGGGCCGACCGTATCGCCGACGATCTGGCACAGGAGTTTTACGAGCACCAGTTCACCTTCCCGCCCACCCTCGAGTACTTCGGCGGTCAGGCACGCCGACGCGGCAACAGCGTCGCGCAGCTGCGGGCCCACCTCGAAAAGGCGCAGGCCGGCTACTTCCGGCAGATCTTCGCCGAGGCCGCCGAGAGCGGACGCTTCGGCACCGACTACTTCGACAAGCGCCTGCACGTCGGCAAGCTTCACAACGCCATCAACCTGCCCCTGAAGTGGTACATGGGCAGCTACACCACGTACTTCGACCTGGTGCGCGCCTACCTCCGGAAGAGCTTTCCGCACCGTCCCTTCTTCCGGGCCAAGGCCGAGCGGGCGATCCTCGCGGTCTTCAACTACGACATGCAGGCGGTCACGGACGCCTTCTTCTACGACTACCTGGAGTCGATCGGCCTGGATCTCGCAAGCATCCGCGTCACCAACCCGGACCACGACCTCTCCGAGTACTACCCCGAGCTCAAGTCGGTCGTGAAGGGGTCGCTCAGCGAGACGATCCGTGCCAGCCGATCGCTCGGCGACAACAGCCTGCGCCTCGGCAAGGCGAGCGATCGCGTCACCGAGACCATGCACACCATGGCAAGTTCCGTCGAGCAGGTCGCGGGCAACGTGCAGTCCCTCGCGGCGAGCGTCGAGCAGTCCAGCAGCTCCATCGGCGAGGTGGCGGCGAGCATTCGCCAGGTGGCGGGCAATGCCGACAACCTGGCGTCGGCCGTCAACCAGACGAGCGCCTCGATCGAGCAGATGACGGCGAGCATCCAGCAGGTCGCCATGAACGTCAGCGAGGCCACCCTGGTGGTGAAGAGCTCGGCCGATGCCGCCGAGGGCGGGCGCCGGGCGGTCACCGAGACCATCGAGGGCATGGGGCAGATCACCCGCGCCATGGAGAAGGTGGTGGGCGGCATCCAGGGCCTCGGCAAGAGTTCGGAGGAGATCGGCAACATCATCGAGGTCATCGATGACATCGCCGAGCAGACCAACCTCCTGGCCCTCAACGCCGCCATCGAGGCCGCGCGGGCCGGCGAGGCGGGCCGCGGCTTCGCGGTGGTCGCCGACGAGGTGCGCAAGCTCGCCGAGCGCTCGGCCAAGGCCACCGGCGAGATCGCGAGCCTCATCAAGGGCATCCAGAAGGAGACGGCCGAGACGATCGCGGCCACCCGCCAGGGCGACGATGCGATCCGCAAGGGCATGACCCTCGCCCAGGGCGCCGGCGACTCGCTGCAGGCCATCGTCACGTCGGTCAAGCAGGTCAGCGAGCTCATCGGCCAGATCAACCAGGCGGCCAAGGAGCAGTCCAGCGCCGCCGGGCAGATCAACCAGGCGACCGACCAGATGAACACCCTGACGCACCAGGTGTCCATGGCCGCCCGCGAGCAGGCCATCGGCAGCGAGCAGATCATCCAGGCCATCGAGTCCATGAACCGTCTGACGCGCCAGGTCGCCTCCATGACCACCGAGCAGAAGGACGGCTGCCGTGAGGTGGTCCTGGCCGTCGAAAGCATCGCGGCGGTATCCGACGAGCTGCAGCGCCAGACCGAGAGCCTCGGGCAGGCGGTGGCCTCGTTCCGCTCGACCGAGCCGGACGCTGCCAGGCAGCTCGTTCCCGCCCGGCCGCCGGTCCTGGCCCTGCGCTAGCGCGGGCTTCTTCCCGCTCAGGGAGCGCCGAACGGCGCTCCCTGAGCGTTTCGGCTCCTGGGGGCGGGGGTATGGATCGCCAGGCAACCGACCGTTTGCCTGGAGGTCCCATGCGATACGCCGCGCTCTTGGCGCTTTCCCTTGCGCTCTTGCTGTCCCCCGCCCGTGCCGTCGCGCGCGAGGGGGGCGAGGCGGACGCCCTCAAGGCCCTGTCGAACGACGGGCTCGCCCTGTTGAAGATGCGCTTCAGCCTGCAGGGCCGGGAGTCCCTGGTCGAGCGCGAGCTCCAGTACGCCGGGCGCGAGTCCGGCAAGGACCTGACGGGCCCCTTCGATCGCTACCACTACCGCTTGCAGCCCGCCTCCCCCGAGGCCTCCGGCAGCCCGACCCTCGAGGCCGATCTGTACCTCAAGCGCTACCACACGGGGGGCGTGACGCTCGCGTCCCTGGACTACCAGGGCCCGGCTCTCGCGAGCAAGGACAGCCTGCAGGTGACCATGAGCCTGCCCCGTTACGCTCGGGGCATGGCCATCCAGCGCTACAACCCCTACTGGACGGGGCCCTCCTTCGCCTCGGACTACCGCCTGTTGCCCGAGTCCAACGTCATGGTCCTGTGGCAGCAGCTCGAAGACGAGGACTACCAGCTGCTCGTGCCCCTGGCGGGCGATGGGATGGTCGGCGAGGTCGGCAAGCACAACCTGCGCTTCGGCGTGACGCTCTCCGGTCAGGCGCCGAGCACGCCCCGGCACGTGCCGCTCTTCGCCTTCGCCTCGGGAGACGACCCTTACCGGCTGACGCAGGACGCCTACCGCGCGGCCTTTGGCGAGGGCCGGTTCTACGGGCGCCTGCGTGAGGACAAGCCGTACCCGGAGGTCTTCCGGTCGTTCGGATGGTGCTCGTGGAACGCCTACTATGACAAGGTCACGGAGCAGGACATCGTTCGCTCGGCCAAGTCGTTCAAGGCCAAGCAGATCCCCGTGGGCTTCATGCTCATCGACGACGGCTGGCTCACGGTCCAGGCCCGGAAGCTCGCGGGCTTCGGGGCGGATGCCCGCAAGTTCTCCCGGGGTCTCGGTTGGCTCACGTCCACCCTGCGCTGGGAGTATGGCGTCCCGCACGTGGGCGTCTGGCATGCCCTGCAAGGCTACTGGTCGGGCGTGGATGCCTCGAGCTCGCTGGGAGCCGCGTACCCGCTGTTTGAAGGCCAGGACCGGGAGTACCTGCCGGATCCCCGCGAGGCGGCGGGCAAGAGCTTCTACGCCGACTGGTACCGGGACCTGCGCCACCAGGGCATCGACTTCGTGAAGGTGGACGGCCAGGCGAACAACGCCCGCTTCACCAACGGGCTGATGCCGCTCTTCAGCTCGGCCGAGGGCACGCAGAAGAGCATCCAGGAGGCCGCCGTCCAGCACTTCCGGGGCACGGACGACAGCCTCAACTTCCTGAACTGCATGTCCATGACCGTCGAGAATGCCTATAACTGGCGGCATTCCAACCTGGTGCGCACGAGCAACGACTTCGTGCCGGAGGAGCCCTGGACGAACAAGGAGCATGTCTTCCAGAACGCCTACAACTCCTTCTGGGCCTCGAACTTCGCCTATCCGGACTTCGACATGTTCCAGTCGAACCTGCCGCAGGCGGAGTACCAGGCGATCGCCCGCGCGGTCAGCGGCGGCCCCGTCTACGTGGCAGACGAGGCGGGCAAGGAGAATGCCGACTTGCTCCGGCGGCTGATGCTCTCGTCGGGGCGGCTCCTGATGCTGGATGCTCCGGGCCAGGTCACCCGGGACACGTTGTTGGTGGACACGGGGCTCGTGCCGGCGCCCCTCAAGATTGCGGGCCGGATCTCGCGCCCCGGACTCACGGCCGGGGTGGTGGGGGCCTTCAACGTGAACAAGTCGGCCCGCGAGGTGACAGGACGCCTGAGCCTTGCGGATGCGGAGCTCGGGGCCACGTCGAGCGTGGCGGTGTACGAGCGGAGCTCGGGGCGGGTGCGGGTCCTGGACGCGAAGCGCGAGCTGCCGGTGACGCTCGGGGAGTACGGCGCGGAGCTGTACACGCTGGTGCCCGTGGCGGAGCACCTGGCGGTGTTCGGGCTCGTGGACAAGTACCTGGGTCCCGCGGGCGTCCGGGAGGTCGTGCGTGACGGGCGCGAGGTGAGCATCGGGCTGGAGGAGGCCGGGGACTTCGCGGCCTACGTGGCGCACTGGCCGAAGTCCGTGCGGATCGGCGATCGCGTGTTGCCGGGACGGTCGTTCAAGTACAAGAACAAGCTTTTGGTGATACCGAAGACGAGCTTCCGGGCGGATGAAGAGCCGGTGGTGCGGCTGACGATCTAGTTTTTTAAGGAGTACCCCCCCAGCCCCCCCCTCTAGAGGGGGGGTGTGCCGATCATGGGTGGGTGGAAAGCAAGGTGACTCCAACCGATCAGGGTGTAGCAACCCCTCCCAAGAGCTTCCCCCCCTCTAGAGGGGGGGTTAGGGGGGGTCCTCCTTGTTATTCAAGCAGTCGTCCGCTCAGCCTCCCGCCAGAACGCCACCTTGAGCCCTTCGGGCTCCGACTCGATGCTCAGCATCCGCATCAGCTCGTACTCCTCGGCCGTGTACCCCTGCTCCTTCAACGACAGCACCCGCTTGCCCCTTGGCGCGAAGTCCTGCAGCGTCACGCCCCGCTCGTAGCAGCTGAACACCACCGGCGCGATGTAGCTCGCCCGCGCCACCGCGGGCGTGTTGCCCAGGTACCGGCTGACCTCCTTCACGCACTCCGTGATGGCCTTCTTGCAGGCCTTGGCGTCCGGCGCCGGGCCGCGCTCGGCCAGGATACGCGCCGCGAGCAGGGTGCCGCCCCAGGTCCGGAAGTCCTTGGCGCTGAACCGCTCGCCCATGACCTCCTTCAGGTACGCGTTGACCTCGCGGTCGCTCACATGCGCGATCGCCCCGTCCGCCTTCGGATACTTGAACAACCGCTCGCCCGGCAGCCGCAACAGCTCGCCCATGAGCGCGGCCAGGCCCTCGTCGCAGATCACCTTGGCCTGCTCGACCCCGCGCTTGCCCTTGAAGGAGAACTCGAGGCAGCACTCGCTCACGCTCACATGCTCCACGCCCAGCGTCGCGATCCCGAAGCTCTGGTTCTCGCGCGCATAGCGCTCGCCGCCGATCCGGAAGCACCCCTCGGTGATGAGCCGGCTGACCAGGGCGAGCACCTTCTCCCGACCCAGCTCGCTGCGCTCCAGGTGCTCGGAGGTCGCGGCCCGGAACTCCGGCAGATGCCGCACGAAGTCGACGAGCTTCCGGAACTTGGCCGCCGATTGCTGCTCGACCCAGTCCGCATGGTAGCGATACTGCTTGCGGCCCTTGGTGTCGAAGCCCGTCGCCTGCAGCTTCCCGCGGCTCGACGGCGCGATGCGGACGTCCGTCCAGGCCGGGGGGATCTTGAGGGCCGCGATGCGCGCCAAGGCGGAAGGCGACGTCAGCCGCCGTCCCTGGGCGTCCTCGTACCAAAAACCGCGCTTCTTGTCGCCCATGCGGCGCCACCAGCGGGCTTGCGGATCGCTCATGGCCACCTCCGTCGCCCCAGTATAGGCCGTCGGGCCGTCGCCTCAAGCCAAGCCCCCTCGCTCATGAGCCCTCCATCAGGCCTTGCAGGGGGCGCGGCCCGGAGAAACGATAGGCTCGAGAAGGAGGTGCCCCATGGCAGACAAGACTCCGTTGGAGGAACGCGCGGAGTGGCGCGAGCAGCAGGCGCGCGGCCTCGAAGAAGGCGACGCGCGTCTCCGGCAGCTCCAGCAGCAGCTTTCGCCGCGCCCGCGGATCCCCGGCGGCCCGGTCATGACGGACGCGGAGCGCGATCGCACCCACCGCGACCCCGAGACGGTCGCGCCCCTCCACGAGCCGTTCCAGGGCTGATCCGCCCGTGCCCGAGACGCCCCCTCGACCCGAGGGGGCGTCCGGCGTTGCATGGCGCCGAGCCCTGACGGCCAAGCACTCACCAGCAGACGATCTGGCTCTGAGGGCGCAAAGGGCGTAATTACCGGCCCCGGCGGGTAGTATAATCGGGTGGGCAATCACCGGTAGGCCGGTGACGGCGCCCGCTGCAGGAGACGACCATGCCCATCCTGGACCGGCTTTCGCCCTCGCCCGCGACGACCTACTCGCTCGAGGCCGGGCACTTCAGCCCGCTTGGAGCCACGCCGGACGCCGAAGGCGTCAACTTCTCGCTCTTCTCGCAGAACGCCACCGCGGTCACGCTCCTCCTGTTCGAGACGGAGACGAGCCGCGAGCCGATGCTCGAGATCCCGCTGGATCCCCTGGAGCACAAGACCTTCCAGTTCTGGCACGTCTACGTGCGCGGCCTCACGCCGGGGGCGGTCTACGCCTACCGGGTGGACGGACCGTTCGACCTGTCCCGGGGCCATCGCTTCGACAAGACCAAGCTGCTCATCGACCCGTATGCCCGCGGCCTGTCCATGGCCCTCTGGGACCGCCCCCGCTACATGCGCGGCGACGACCCGCTCGAGTGCGGCATGCGCAGCGTCGTGGTGGACTCGTCGCAGTACGACTGGGAGGGCGATCGCCCCCTCAACCGCCCCATGCGGGAGACCGTCATCTACGAGGTGCACGTGGGGGGCTTCACCCGCTCCCAGACCTCGGGCGTCGAGCATCCCGGCACCTTCGCAGGCCTGATCGAGAAGATCCCCTACCTGAAGTCCCTGGGCGTGACGGCCGTGGAGCTGTTGCCGGTCTTCGCCTTCGACCCCACCGAGATCGAGCGGGTCCATCCCGAGACCGGCGAGCTGCTCACCAACTACTGGGGCTACAGTACCGTCAGCTTCTTCGCGCCGCATCCGGGCTACTGCCGGTCCACCCAGGGCTCCGATCCGCTCGACGAGTTCCGGGACATGGTCAAGGCCCTGCACAAGGCGGGCATCGAGGTCATCCTGGACGTGGTCTTCAACCACACGTCGGAAGGGGACCACTGGGGGCCTCTCCTGAGCTTCAAGGGCCTCGACAACAGCATCTACTATCACCTGGAGCCGGGCCAGCCGGAGCACTACCGCAACTTCTCGGGCTGTGGCAACACGCTGAACTGCAACCACCCGGTGGTGGACAAGTTCATCATGGACTGCCTGACGTTCTGGGTGACGGAGATGCACGTGGACGGCTTCCGGTTTGACCTGGCCTCCATCCTCACGCGGGGCGAGGACGGGCGTCCCCTGCAGAACCCGCCTGTGGTCTGGGGCATCGAGCTCTCGGACGAGTTCTCGCGCACCAAGATCATCGCCGAGGCGTGGGACGCCGCGGGCCTCTACCAGGTCGGCTACTTCCCCGGCAAGCGCTGGGCCGACTGGAACGGCCAGTACCGGGACGACGTGCGTCGCTTCATCCGGGGCGATCGCGGGCTCATCGGCAAGGTGGCCTCGCGCATCACCGGCAGCTCGGACATTTACCAGCCGAACCAGCGGTTTCCGCACAACAGCATCAACTTCGTCACCTGCCACGACGGCTTCACGCTCAATGACCTGGTCAGCTACAGCGAGAAGCACAACCTCGCGAACGGCGAGGACAACCGGGACGGCGCCAACGACAACTGGAGCGCCAACTATGGCACCGAGGGGCCGGACCCTGCACTCGAGACCCTGCGCAACCGCCAGGTCAAGAACTTCCTCGCGATCCTGATGCTCTCGCAGGGCGTGCCGATGCTGTACTCGGGCGACGAGGTGCGCCGGACGCAATTTGGCAACAACAACGCCTACTGCCACGACAACGAGCTCAACTGGTTCGACTGGAGGCTCGTGGAACGGCACGCCGACATCCTGCGCTTCACGCGCAAGCTGATCGCCTTCCGCGAGGCCCACGACAACTTCACCCGGCCGCGCTTCTTCACGGGCGAGCGCAATGCCCGGGGCGTGCGGGACATCGAGTGGCACGGCTGCCATCTGGGGGCGCCGGGCATGATGGACCCGGGCTCCGGGGTCCTGGCCTTCACCTTGGGCGGCGAGGTGCATGACTTCCACGTGATGCTGAACATGGAGCCCGAGGCGCTCAGCTTCGAGCTGCCGCTGGGTTGGCGCTGGAAGCGCCTGGTGGACACGGCCCTGGAGAGCCCGGACGACTTCGCGGAGCCCGGGAAGGAAGTGCTCATCAAGGAGTCGCACTACCTGGTGACGGACCGCAGTGTGGTGATACTGCAGGCGTACTAGGCCGCCGTCCGAACCATGCGTTGGCGCTCCCGTCACCCCCCTTCTCTCCCCCCGACCTATCCACCGCCCCCCAAACGCTGGAAAATCGACCTGCCAGCCATTCGATGGGAGGTCGCCATGAAACGCCTGCTTGGTTTCCTGGGTCTCGTCGCCCTCTTCGCCTGGCCCATGGCCTGCAGCCGTGAGGCAGCCCCTGCGGGCAGCCCCGCCGACAACGGCCAGGTCGCCCAGCCCCAGTCCCGCTGCAGCTTCGGCCGCGTCCCCGAGGCCGACGCCCGGACCATCACCGAGGCCGTCCAGCGGCGGTTCCCGCCGTCCCCCGACAACACCTATGAGGTGATCGGCGTCTACTACGCCGAGCCCGAACGCGCCCCCACCTACTCATTCCTCGCCGTCCTGCGCGTCATCGGCATCGCCGGCCCTCGAGTCCTGCTCTTCGACCAGGTGACGGGCCAGTTCGACCGCAATACCCTTACCGCTACAAAACTAACCCGTAGGACATTTGAGCCGAACCGATGTCCGGAGGTGGGTACGGCATCGGCAATGTAGTCGGAATCTTGACTAAATGCGCCGGAGCATAAATGGACTCAAGAAGTCAATGTCTCATTCCGATAATAATGTTCGGGCAGAGCGAAACTTCGCTTTGCTTACTCGGGTATAAAAGTATGATCCACTCACCGAGCGGAACTGGACGCATGCCCGTACGGTACCGCATTTATGTTAATATCTATGGTGTGACCTTGTATCTGGTTTCGGGTACACAGGGAGCAAGCAACCATTCGCCAGGTACCATAGCTGGGCTACCTGGTCATGGTCATCTAAACGTGTCAGGGGGATAGTCTACCTAAGCGGTTGACTGTGATTGGCACTTGGAGGGATTGGCAATGGCCGCCACGATTACTTGGAATTCACTCTTTCAAGAGTTGAATCCCAGGGACATCCGAGAAGCCCAACATCCTCGTACAACTCAGCCAGATGAGGTCAATGCACTTGCCCGTAAGATGCGCAGGACTGCGCAATTACTAGATAAGTGTAGTGAAGCATTGCCTCATCGCTGGTGCGATTTGAATGAACAAGATCAGCAGGTAGTGCGTGATATTACGTACTCAATGTTGAATGACCTTGAGAAACCACAAACCTTGGCGGATAAAGTGTTCTCGTTTCCCGCCAAGGTCCGGATGGTATTGCTCGTCATTCGGGGAGGCGAGGAAGCATTAGCTCACTTTGTTATGTCGCGCGAGCAATTGCATAGGGCTCTCGAATCTTATTTCGATATAGCGCTAAATGTATTCGAACATAACAGTGAGCATCATCAAAGAGAGCTGGCTACCGTGCTTGATGAAATCGATCTTGATAAATCAAGTGCCATGACTGCAAATGAGTTCGGAAACTGGATCGACGACATATCAGATCACGCGCTGCGGTAGATTTGAGCGTTCATTAACAGGCCTCTATAAGGCCCATTATAAAAAGAATCAGAAGGGAGCTGACAAGTTCAGCGACCTTCTGAAGTCATTTGCGACAATTGTGGCTCTAAATCCACTGGCGGGCGAAACTAGCCTGGGGCATTTTGAGCCGGAACCTTGGCCAAAAGGGTATGCTCAACCCGGTTGGAAACTTATGAAGTTCAGGTTCTACATGCCTCAATTGTTAGGCGCCGCACGTTACGGTCGCATAATTTATCTTGTGAATGAAGAGGACCGTACCGTTGAACTCGTATGGGCCTACACTCATGAAGAATTCAAAGGGCGACCACCAGAAAAGGAACTCGGACAACTCTTGCAGCAGATTGCCGTAAATAAGGCAACATAATATTAAATGACAACCCGGCACCAGAAAACATGGAAACCATGAGTGCCTAGACCTCCAAGAGTTTGAGCAACAACTTGCTCAAACTCTTGGAGGTCTAGGCACTAAGCAGGGTAAGATAGGAGCGCATCCACCCTCTGATAAGGAAGCCCCATGCGGAAAACCAGCGCGCTCCTGGCCCTCGGTCTCGCGGCCACGCTCAGCCTCCCCGCCCTCGCCGGCATCCCCGCCCCCTTCGAGGGCGCCGACACCACCGTCCGTCCCCAGGACGACCTGTTCCGCTTCACCAACGGCAAGTGGCTCGACACCACCGAGATCCCGGGCGACCAGCGGACCTTCGGCACCTTCGTGCTGCTGCGCGAGAAGGCCAACGCCGACGTGCGCGCCCTCATCGAGGAGGCCGCCAAGAACCCCGGCCAGGACCCCACCAGCCGCATGATCGGCGACTTCTACAACTCCATGATGGACGAGGCGACCCTCGACAAGCTGGGTGCCGCCCCCCTCAAGGCGGAGCTCGCCGCCATCGACCAGGTCAAGTCCCTCGAGGACGTGGCCCGCGCCATGGCCCGCCTGCTCCAGGTGGGCGTCGGGACGCCGGTGGCCATGTACTCCGACGCCGACGCCAAGGACCCCAACCTCAACGTCGTCTACTGGCTCCAGTCGGGCCTCGGCATGCCGGACCGCGACTACTACCTGAAGCCCGGCACCGACGCCGACGCCCTGCGCGCGAGCTACCGCGACTACCTGCGCGACCTCTTCCGCATGGCGGGCCTCGCGAACCCCGAGAAGGCCGCCCAGGCCACCTACGACTTCGAGCTCGCCCTCGCCCAGATCCAGTGGGCCAAGGCCGACCGCCGCGACTCGCTCAAGACCTACAACCCCACCGCGCGCGATCGCTGGGCCAAGGACTACGGCGCCTTCCCCTGGACGACCTTCGCCGCGGCCGCCAAGATGCCCGCGGACCTGGGCTCGGTCATCAACGAGCCGAGCTACTTCAAGGCCTTCTCGGACCTCGCCGTGAAGACCCCGGTCGAGACCTGGAAGACCTACTTCCGCGCCCGCCTGATTGACAGCTACGCCGACCACCTCTCCAAGGACTTCCGCACGGCGCACTTCGGCTTCAAGAGCGAGAAGCTCCAGGGCCTCAAGACCCCGGCCCCGCGCTGGCGCACGACCGTCGAGGCCGCCAACGACACGCTCGGCGAGGCCATCGGCGATCGGTACGTGTCCAAGCACTTCCCGCCCGAGTCCAAGGCCCGCATGAAGAAGCTGGTCGACAACCTGCTGGTGGCCTACCGCGAGAGCCTCGAGAACCTGTCGTGGATGACGCCCGAGACGCGCAAGGCCGCCGTCGACAAGCTCTCCAAGTTCCGCGTGAAGATCGGCTACCCCGACAAGTGGCGCGGCTACGAGGGGCTCGTCATCAAGCGTGACGAGGCCGTGGGCAACCTCATGCGCTCCAACCGCTTCGAGTACGCCCGCATGATGGCCGAGGCCGGCAAGCCCGTGGACCGCACCCGGTGGTACATGACGCCGCAGACGGTCAACGCCTACTACAACCCGGTCGGCAACGAGATCGTGTTCCCGGCCGCCATCCTGCACTCGCCCTTCTTCGACCCCAAGGCGGACGACGCCTACAACTACGGGGCCATCGGCGCGGTCATCGGCCACGAGATCAGCCATGGCTTCGACGACCAGGGCCGCCACTACGACGGCGACGGCCGCCTGCGCGACTGGTGGACGGCCGCCGACGAGAAGGCCTTCATCGCCAAGGCCGACCGCCTCGTGTCGCAGTACGGCACCTACGAGCCCCTGCCCGGCCAGCACCTGAACGGCAAGCTGACCCTCGGCGAGAACATCGCGGACCTGGCGGGCGTTTCCATGGCCCTCAAGGCCTACCGCTACTCGCTGGGCGGCAAGCCCGCGGCCAAGGTCGACGGGCTTACGGGCGAGCAGCGCTTCTTCCTGGGCTACGCCCGGGTGTGGCGCGCCAAGGACCGTCCCGAGTGGGCGCGGACCAAGATCATGACCGATCCCCACTCGCCGGGCCGGTTCCGCACCAACGGGGTCGTCACCAACCTCGACGCCTTCTACGAGGCGTTCGGCGTCAAGGCGGGCGACAAGCTGTACAAGCAGCCCGAGGACCGGATCAGGATCTGGTAACCAAGGCGAGACGGCGCAAGACCATCTCGGTGGACGGGTAAGGCTTCGGCGGCAGGTTACCGACCTCCTCGAAGCCGAACCGAGTGTAAAGGCCCTGGGCATCGCGCGTGCCGAGCCGCACGAAGACCGCATCGCGGACCTTCGGGTGGTCGAGCAGCAAGCGGACCAGGGCCTTTCCAAGTCCCTGGCCCCGCCACTCGGGGGCGACCATCACGTCGTAGACCCAGGCGTGCTTGGCGCCGTCCGACATGGCCCGTGCCGTGGCGATGAGGCGCCCCTCCTCGTCCCGCGCCCCCACCCAGGCCGAGGCGCCCAGATGCGCACGGATCAGCTGCTCGCGGGTCGTGGCCGCATTCCAGTAGGACTCGGCCAGGAGGTCGGCGGCCGCTGCCGCATCCGGTGCTCCCAGCTGGCAGACGAGACGCGTCCCTGCCGGTGCATGCAGGAACTCGGGCGCCGGGTGGTCGGGGTTGGCCGCCCGGATGAGCTCGATGGCCGCCGGGTCCGAGGGCAGGCCCCGCTCCCAGAGGCGCTTGAGGATGACGCCGAGCTCCTCCGGGCGGCGGTTCTGGCCGAGCTTGGCCTTGCCGTCCAGTTGCTCGAAGGGGATCTTGCAGACCATCAGGCCCGCGATCGCCCCCCTATACAGCGGGTTGTCCGCCTCCAGCGGCTCATAGCCTCCCTCGGGCTGGTACTTGCGCATGAAGGCCTCGAGCACGGCGGCCTTCTCGGCGAGGTCCGTGACGGGCTGGATGACGCCGTGCGCCTGCACGCTCCGGAAGTAGGTGGTCGCGGGGCACGCCCGCCGGGGGTCCAGGAAGTAGCTCGGGATGGAGGTCACGACCTCCTCGACGCTCACGACGGCCGGGCGGCCGACGGCCTCGCTCTTTTCGCCCACCGGGGCGCCGTGGAAGGCGATCGCCTCGCCCATCACCACCCCGTGCAGGGTGCGCAGCACCGGAGTGCCGTCCGGGCGGGTGGTCGCCATGTGGAAGACGTGGGAGCGTTCGAGGAGCGCGATCGCCTCCTGGCGCTCCATGCGGTGCAGTTCCTTGCGCATCTTGGACCTCCTTTGCTGGAGTCCAGGTTAGCGCTATACTGGTCCTGTCAAAAGAACCAGATTTCAGAAATCCGCTAGACCAGTGGAGCCCCATGCCGCAACGAGCGTCCAAACCCTGGGACTTCGTCCTCGACCTCGATCCCGTCGGCCCCCAGCCGCGCTTCGTGCAGATCGCGCAGGCCCTCTCCAAGGGCGTCCGCTCGGGGCGCCTCAAGCCGGGCGACATGCTGCCCAGCAGCCGTGCGCTCGCCGAGACCCTCGGGGTACACCGCAACACGGTGCTCGCCGCCTACCAGGAGCTCGAGTCCGAGGGCTGGATCGCCACCGAGCCCGCCGTGGGCACGTACGTCTCGCGGAGCATCCCGGCGGACCTGGCCCGTCCCTTCGCCACGCGCGGCAGGGCCGTCCCCGAAAGCCAGGAAGCCCTCGGCTTCACCCTCCCCCCACCGCCCATCCGCTACGAGGTCCGCCAGTACGCACCGGGCACGCTCGTCATGGGCAGCGGCACGCCGGACGCCCGGCTCATCCCGATCGACGAGCTGGCGCGGGCCTATCGCCGGGCGCTCAAGATCGGTGGTCAGGCCTTGCTGAACTACGGCGACCCGCGGGGCCACGAGCGGCTGCGGACGGCTCTTGCGGCCATGCTCTCGTCACGCCGGGGTCTATCGGTCCGGACCGAGAACGTGCTCGTCACCCGGGGCAGCCAGATGGCGCTCGACCTGGTGGCCCGCACCCTCCTGCGGCCGGGAGACACGGTCGCCGTCGAAGCCCTCGGTTATCGCCCCGCCTGGGAAGCCCTCCGGCTGACGGGGGCCGAGCTCATTCCCTTACCCGTCGATGAGCGCGGCCTCGACGTGGACGCCCTCGAGGCCGTGATGCAGCAGCGCCCCCTGCGCGCGCTCTACGTGACGCCCCACCACCAGTACCCGACGACCGTGACGCTGGATCCCGGTCGTCGCCTGAGGCTCCTGGAGCTCGCGAGGCAGCACGGCATCGCCATCCTGGAAGACGACTACGACCACGAGTTCCACTACGAGGGACGCCCCGTGACGCCGCTCGCAAGCTCGGACCGGCACGGGGTCGTGGTCTACGTCGGCACCATGTCCAAGATCCTGGCGCCGGGGCTCCGGCTGGGATTCGTGGCGGCGCCTACGGCGCTCATCGAGCGCATCGCCGAGCTGCGGGTGCACGTCGATCGCCAGGGGGACCTAGCCCAGGAGTACGCCGTCGCTCAACTGCTCGAGGACGGCATCCTCCAGCGGCACGTCTGGCGGGTGGGGCGCGAGTATGCGGTGCGCCGCGAGGCCCTCGCCGAGGCGCTGGAGCGGCAATTCGGGGACCGCGTGGCGTTCCGGCTACCGGCCGGTGGCCTGGCCCTCTGGGTGAATACGGATCCCTCGCTGGACGTGCGGGCTTGGTCGGAGCGAGGCCTGAGCCACGGCGTGGCCTTCATGCCCGGCCAGCGGTTCTCCTTTTCGGAGGACAACCTGTCGTACCTGCGGCTGGGATTCGCCATGCTGACCCCGGCCGAGCTGGCCGAGGCCGTGCGGCGCATGGCGATCGCAGCACAAAGCTAGAGCGATTTTCCTGGGAGCGCCGGAGCTCAGGATCCTGCGACGGTCGCCTCGATCGCCCGGACGGCCTCGGCGAGGCCATCCCGTTCGCGGAACTGGTGGGCGAACGCCCGGGCCTGCTGCGTGTAGGGGCCACTGCAGGCCTGCCGGATGGCATCGGCCAGGCGTTCGGCCGTGAGCTGGCCCACCTTGAAGGTCTGTGGGCCCAGACCACAGGCCACCACCCGGTTGGCCCAGTAGTGCTGGTCGAGCATGTGCGGCACGACCACCTGCGGGATACCGGCGAGCGCGGCGGCCGCCGTCGTCCCGGCGCCCCCATGGTGCACGACGGCCGCGCACCGCGGCAGCAGGGCGGCGTGCGAGACCGAACCGGTCACCATGCAGTGAGGCGGCAGCTCGACCTCCGTGCCGAGCCCTGGCCAGTCCGCACGGAACACGGCCCGCACCTGCGCCTTCCGCACCGCGTCGACCACCGCGCGGGTGCGCTTCACGGAGGCGGCGCCGGTGAGCGAGCCGAAGCCCACATAGACGGGCGGCGGACCATCCACCAGAAACGCCTCGAGGTCGGCAGGCAGGGGGGCAGCCGTATCCCTCGCCTGCCACAGGCCCGTCACCACGTGGGGGTAACGCCAGTCGGGCAACGGCCCGGTCAGGTCGGGATCGACCGCGACCAGGATCTTCCCGGCCCCGTAGAGGTGCTCCGACACGTCCGGAACGGGAGCCAGTCCCATGGTCACCCGGGCCTCGTTCAGGTAGCGACGGACCGCGGCGTTGTAAATCCCACCGGCGATGCGCCACAGGACGCGGTTGATCCATCGCGGCAGGCCTTGATGGGTCGTGATGGGCGGCGGGTAGTCGTCGGACGGCAACACCCCCGGCTGCAGGACCGCGAGCAAGTAGGGAACCCCCGCGGCCTCTGCCGCGGACGGCCCCATCAACACGATGCTGTTGCCGATCACGACGTCCGCGCCGCGCACCAGCGGCGCCACGTCCCGCGCCTGATCCTGCACCATCTCCCTGGCGATCGACCCGAAGAAGGCTCGGATCGGGTGTTCCTCGAAGGCCCGTTGCATCTCGGCCTGGACCTCCTCGAACGGGCGCCCGAACCCCTGGAAGGGAACGCCCACCTCGGACGCCAGGTCGGCAAAGTCGGGCGAGGCGTAGACCACGACCTCGTGGCCCCGCTCGACGAGAGCCTTGCCAAGCAGCAGGAACGGTTGGATATCGCCCCGTGTTCCCGTACCGGTTATCGCGACCCGCATGGTTCCTCCCCTACTGCGACGGTCGGACGCGCTCCCGGTGCGCGGCGACCCGTCGCAAGCTCTCACGGCCTGATCCGCTCAGCGAAAGGTCACTCTCAGCAACCGCGGCCAGTACAGGTCCGGCCGCTGCTCCAGCAGGGCCTCCGGCACGTTGGTGTTGTAGCTGAGGACGATCTGGCGCCCGCCATCCACGTCCAGCTCGGCATGCTGCTTGGCCCCGTAGAACATGGCGGACGTCTCCCCGGCGGGCTGACAGGCAGCCAGCGTCAACGGCTCACTCCAGGGCCCCCAGGGCTTCGGCGCGAAGCGCGCCTCGACCTTGTTCCCGAAGGGCGGCACGTAGACCATCACGAAGGACTTCAGGTAGGCGTTGTACCGCACGCTCACTTCGGGCCCCGAACCCGGCATGGGCGCGGCCTGCTTCGGGTCGGTCACCCAGCGGTCGTCGCCGGCCCAGTACCGGTAGGATCCCGGTCGATCGAGCGGACCCGTGGCCCGCGCAAGGTGGGTCTGCGCGCCCCCGGCGTAGAGGTACCAGGCGTCCTGCCACTCGAGGACGCTCGCCCCGAAGGACGGCTCGTCGCCCTTCCAGAGCGGAACCCGCGTCTTGAGAGGGCCGCTCGGAAGACCTTCCCCGGTGAAGACACCCGTGCCGACCACCCGGAAATCGAGCGGTCCCTTGCCGAAGGGCTCGATCTCAACGTAGTAAGGGTGGAAGCGCTTACCCGTACGCACGACATCCAGTGGCCAGATGCGGTACGACGACTTCGAGGGGCGCATGAGCGCGATGGGATCCGGTCGCCCGATGAACTGGGCTCTGGAAAAGCCCGTCACCCAGTCCTTGTCGTCGACCAAGACCGCCGTGTTGGGGGGCATGCCCTCGAGGTGACGATCGCCGTTCGGCCGCCAGCCGCCGAGCAACGTGTCCCCGAAGATCCAGAGCGATCGCCCCTTGTCCACCGGGACCGAAAAGGCCCCGTCCATGCCGAGCACGCGCGGATTTGCCCCGCGAAAGGCGGGCCCCAGGTCGATGGTCTGAAACTCGGGAAAGGGGGTGGCGGGCTGGGCCCAGGCAGGCGGCAGCAAGGCGGCGCAGGCAAAGATGCCGAGCAGGAGGCCGGTACGCAGTCGTCGAATTGCGGAGAGCAAGCGGGTGAAGGACTCTTATCCATTCCGGAGCTGGAGCGTCTCACGGCGCAGGACGCCGTGCTCGTCGAACTCGCGGATGTAGGCCCGGGTAGCCTGCTCGGCCTCGGCCGGCTCACCGGCATCGTCCACCAGCAGGCGCACCACCCGAACGATCGGCACGACCTCATCGGCCCCTTCGGGGCCCGGGACCTGGACGCCCTGGCGCAGGTAGATCTCGCGGTTGGCAGGCGGAACCTCGTCGAACGGGACGCGCGAGACGACCGTATTGGAGTTGCCGTCGACGAACTCGATTTCGCGGATCATGACTGGCGCGTCCTGGAGCGTCGGGAGGCGGATTTCTCGGGCTTGCGCTCGAACTCGTTGTTGTAGATGGCCTCGAGGATCTTGATCCGGTTCGGGAAGCGTTCGCGCATCGCCTCCATCGCCTGGGGGTCGGTCTTGGCGTAGACGAAGTAAGACCACGTCTCGGCAAAATCCTCGTCGACATTGTGACTCGCATAGTCGGTCACGACGTCGATATCGGCGATCGCGGCGTCCGCCCAGCCGTCAGGCGCGTGCATGGCGAACTGCTTACGGCTCGTCGAAAGAGTCTCGCCGATCAGATGCCCGAATTCATGGTTGAACGTCCCCTGGCTGAGGTTGTGGGTGTGGGTCTGGAGCTTCCAGAAGGTGATAAGGCCGTCTCCAGCACTGGCTCCCGAAGCGAAGCCGTTGAAATTGAACTCCTTGGCCCAGTACTCATCCTTCGGATTGGTCTCGGCCGAGAGCACGACCTTTTTCAGGCAACCCCGCAGGTGCTCGGGGACCTTCGAGTAGACGTCCACCAGCCGGGTCAGGAGCTCCTTGGTATCCAGGCCGGCCCCCACGGTGACGTCGAGCGAAGCGGCTCCAACCTTCACCTGGTACCGCTCATGGCCCTCGGGGGTGTTGGCTCCCTTGGCGATCACCAGCGTCACCAACCCGCCGGCCACATTCTTGAAGGTCGTGGGCCTACCCCCGAGTGCCGTCTCGATGGCCGCCCTCTGCTCGGTGAGGGGGGTGATGACCGGGTGGTACGGGGGGAAGTTCCTCAGGTCCTTCCGGGCCGGAGCCGTCGGCGTCTTCGCCAGGCCGGCCTCGTTCTGGGCGGCCTCGCCCGGGGTCTCCGGCGGCTTGGCCTCCGGCGTGGTCGTCTGGACCTTGACGGCCATGGCGGCGCTCACCTCGGTCGACAGCTTCAGGCTGTCGCGCCGGGGCGGCTCTGGCGGCACCGGTGCGAAGGACATGTCGTCTCCGGGTGCCGGATCGAGCGCCTTCGCGTTCGACACGAGGTTGAGACGAGCGTTGGCGTTACTGGCTTGAATGCTCACGGACGGTCCTCAATTGGATGCAGCCAAGGGATCTATACCCGAAAACGGGCCGCCGCCTCTCACCCGGGTAGACATGCGCTCGGTGACTCTCCTGCAGACGATCCATGTATCGAGACCTCGACCGTTAGAACTTCGATAAAACTTCATTACCGAATGAAACATCATGGATCTCGGGCGGCATAATTCACTCACAGGAGGGCATGCCATGCAGATATCCGAGTCCAACCCGTTCAAGCCCCGGACCGCCAACCTCAAGAAGGATCCCGCCGACAAGCTGGAGTCCCAGCCGGGCGTGGGCCCAGAACAGGCGATCGGCGCCCCCGTCGACGCGGTCTCGAACCTCGTCGGCCTGACGCGGCTCATCGAGACCGCCCGGGAAGGACTCGTCGCCGCGACGACAGGGAGCTTCACGGTGGCGGCGCGTAGGACCTATGGCGATCGCACGGAGAGGCCCCATCGCTTTCCCTTTTCGGATGGGCCCAATGGGCAGGACTACCGCATCATCGGGTTCTTCCCGCCGCTCCCCGGCTCCTACCGCCCCTTCGCCGACTGGCACTCTCCCGGCAAGAACTACAGCCTGGTGGACACCTACTCGAGACATACCGGCGTCGACCTGCTGGTCGAACCCTACAACCAGATGCAGGCCATCGACCCGGAAACGGGCCTGATAGGCGCGCAGCAGAGCTGCGGCACGACCTCGCTGGCCATGATCCTCAACCACTTCAAGCCGGGAGTGACCGATCAGGCGACCATCGACCAGCAGATCCGGCGGGCCAACAACGGCTCGTTCACCAGCCCGGCGGACATCGTCGAGGTCGCCCGTGGCAACGGCTTCCGCGCCGAGATGAAGAACAACGCCAGCGTGGAGGACCTGACGGCCATGCTCGACCAGGGGGTCCCGGTCCAGGTGATCATGGAGCCCATGGCCAACGACAAGGGGGTCAACGGGCCCGATGCCCAGGACATGGGCATCCACTACGTCGCCGTGAACGGCTACGAACGGGATCCCAGCGGCAAGCTGAGCAGCATCATCATCAGCGACCCCTGGGGAATGCACTACAAGATGCCGGTCGACGAATTCAGCCGCCGCTGGGGAAACCAACGGCTCAAGGGGCTTCCCTCGGGCCTCAGCCAGTTCATGATCACCATGGTCCCGAAGGACGGTCAGATCAAGAAGCCAGGCACTCCCCCCACCATGATCGACGCCAACTCCATCAAGTTGCCGACCACCACCTCCATGGCCGACCCCATGTGGGGATCCGTCGGCGCCAGCAAGGGGTTCATGGACGTTCGCAACGCCGTGGCCGGGCCGCAGGGATTCGTCAACCTACCGGCGCGCATCGGCCTCGGCCTGGCGGGTTTCTTCGGGATCCTGGGCAGCTTGAGCAAGCGACTCTACGATCCGATCCCCGTGGTGGGGCCTTTCCTGGGCAGCCTACTGCAAACGGGCTTCAATGCGCTCGGAACGGCAGCCCGCTGGACGGGAGAGGCCGTCACCAACACGGCCAAGGCCATCGGCGCTGGTGCCGCGGCCGTCGGCAATGCGATCGCCAGTGGCGTCGGCGCCATCGGCAACGCGATCGGAAACGTGTTCAAGGGCTGGTGGTAGCGCAACCTGGACGGAGGCCCTCCTATCCGCTAGCCTGAGGGTCGGGTTGCAAACGATCGTGAAGAGGTCATTCAACGTGCGCCACCCCCAACGGCTGATCATCGCTTGGCTCGCCGTCCTGACTCTCGCGCTGGCGGGCTGCGACGCCTTCATGCTCATGTTCGCCAAGTCGCCCACGCCTCCCTCCACGCCTCCCAACCATGTCCTCCACGCCGGCAAGGCCACCGTCTCGACGCTCGCGGGCGGTCCGCCCGGAGCGGCCGATGGCAAGGGATCCGAGGCTCGCTTCAATGCGCCCCGCGGCGTGGCGGTGGACGCCAGCGGCAGCCTGTACGTCGCCGATACCGGCAACCACTTGATCCGTAAGGTCACCCCCGAGGGCCTCGTGACGACCCTGGCGGGCAGCACCCAGGGGCGGAACGACGGAACGGGCACCGCTGCCCAGTTCAACGCCCCGACCGGCATCGCGGTCGACTCGGCCGGGACCCTCTTTGTCACGGACACCGGCAACCACCTGATCCGCCAGGTGACCCCCGACGGCGTCGTGTCGACCCTGGCGGGCAGTACCCAGGGCACGGCGGATGGAGCGGGGACAGCCGCCCAGTTCGACGCCCCGACCGGCATAGCCGTCGACTCGGCGGGGAACCTCTACGTCGCCGATTCGAACGCAGGGCTGATTCGACGGCTCACGCCTCAGGGTGCCGTCTCCACCCTCATCGGCACCCCCGAGGGCGGTGCGAAGGGGACCTTGGCGAATGTTCGGCTGGACAAGCCCAACGGCCTGGCGGTCGATACGAGCGGGAACCTCTATGTCGACGGTGCGAGCCACACGGTGATTCAACGCATCACGCCGCAGGGCGGCGTCACGGAGGTCGCGGGCCAGCGTGGCAAGGTGGCCGGCCAAGTCGACGGAACGCCCACCGAGGCACTATTCAAGGGTATTGCCGGGCTGGCGGTCGATCGAGCCGGGCGGCTCTACGTGACCGAAACCGGCAACGAGTACCGTCTCTATTTCGGTGAGGACATCGGCAGCCATGCCGTCCGGCTGATTCAGCCGGGCGGCGTCTCCACGCTCGCCGGCAAAGAGCGGGGCCTCGCCGACGGCTCAGAGTCGGTGGCCCGCTTCAGCGCGCCCATGGGGATCGCCCTCGACGATACGGGGCTGGCGTACGTGGCCGATACCGGGAACCACCGGATCCGGGCCATCCGGCTCCCGTGAAGGCGGACGTCAGAGCAGGGACATGAAGGTGGAGTCGTCCGGGGCCTCCTTCCCCGAACGAACCCTACACGTGAATCAGGCGCCCATCGGCATCGAGCGGGAAGCCGGGGTTCCACGCCACCTCCCAGGGATAGCCGTCCGGATCGGCGAAGTAGCCGGAGTACCCACCCCAGAACGCCTCCTGTGCGGGCTTCAGGAGCTTGGCCCCGGCGGCGACGACCTCTGCCAGCGTCCGGTCCACGTCCTCCCGGGTGTGCATGTTGATGGCGAGCGCAATCCCGCCGAACCCCGTGCCGGGCACTCCGATCTGGGCATCCTCGGCCAGGTCGTTCAGGCCGTAGAGCGACAAGGCAAATCCGCCGAGTTCGTAGAAGGCGACACCTTCGCTCACGTTGCCGGGCTTCCAGCCGAGGGCCTGCTCGTAGAAGGCACGGGCACGGGCAAGATCTCGGACGCCCAGGGTGATGAGGGTCAATCGCTGGTCCAAAGGAGGCTCCTTTCAACGTCACACCCGAGCAATATGCCCGACATGCGTCCGTCAGGCAAGGTCCCGAGGATCGAGCATGGCGGCAACCGGTCGGCATTATCCTCGCTCGGCGGGGAATAAGAAGATTAGTGTTTCCTAATCCGGAGGTCCCCATGCCCCATTGCGAGCTGATAGATGCCGCAACCCTCACCCAGGACCTTGATTGGTGGGCGCTGTACGCGGCCTCCTTCCCCTCGTGCGAGCGAGAGCCGCACCATGCCATCCTGCACAGCGTCGGGTCTGGACGGGCGATCGCCCTCCGGGCCGTTTTGCACGGAGAGACGGTCGGCCTGGGCGTCGCCTACCTGCTGAAGGGGATGCCCTTCGTCTTCGCCGCCTACCTGGCCGTGAGCGACAGGGCGCGAAGCCTGGGACTCGGCGCCATGCTCCTGGACTGGATGTTCGCCGTGGGCACCCTGCGGCTGCGCCGCGCGGGCCTCGAGTGCCGCGGCATGGTCATGGAAGTCGAGGACCCGAACCTCGCGCCCACGCCCGAGGCCCGGGCCGAAGGCCTGGGGCGCCTGCGCTTCTTCGCGAAGCAGGGAGCCCGGCAGCTGCCTATCGCCTACGTTCAACCGGCCCTCGATGGGTCCGCGACCGTCCCCTTGAGCCTGCTCGTCATCGACCGGTATCCCGGCAAGCCGTTCGCCGCCTCCGAGAGCCAGGAGCTCGTCCGCTCACTCTACTTCGAGAAGTACTGGCCCGTGAACGGCGTCACCCCGCGCACGCTCATGGCCCTCATGACCGGCCTGTCCCCGCAGGCGGACGCCGACCGGGCCTCCTGAGCCTCGCGCCCCCTTTCCCCGAGCAGGAGCCCCGTTTGAGCACCTCCGAGCTGCACGTCCCCCGCGTCGAAGCCCCCCAGGACGAAGACACCCCCGAGAACCTGATCGGCCTGGCCGGCAGCACGCGCCGCCTCTTGGGCTATTTCGTCGGCTATCCATGGCAGGTGGCCTTCATCCTCTCCATCCTGGCGCTGGAGATGGCCTTCACGGCCTTCATCCCCCTTGCCCTCAAGGAGCTCATCGACCACGCGATCCCGCAGCACGACCAGGGGGCCATGCTCTGGACCATCGGTGGGCTCGCGGCGGCGGTGGCCGTCATCTCGCTGACGGGGATCGCGCTCGACTGGGTGTTCTTCAAGGTCGTGGCCCGGATCATCCAGGACCTGCGCCTGCGGCTCTACACCCACCTCCAGCATCTCTCGCTAGACTTCTTCCGCCGCAAGAAGGTCCCGAACGTCCTCGCCACCTTCTCCGGGGACCTGGCGCCCATCGAGCAGGTGGTCGCGCTTGCGGCGGCAGGCTTCGTGGCGCCCGTCATGGACCTCTTCATGTCGGTGGGGCTCATCTTCACCCTGGACTGGCGCCTGGCGCTCGTGGCTATGCTCATCTGGCCCCTGACGCTCCTGGGTCCGCGCTTCGTGTCGCCGCATGCGTCGCTCGCGAGCTACCGCTACAAGACCGAAGAGGCCAAGGTCCTCTCCTACGTCGAGGAGAACCTCTCGGCGCAAGAGGTCATCAAGGCGTTCGCGCTGGAGCGGCACGCGGTGGCGGGCTTCCGGCGGCAAGCGGGGCTCTTGATGCAACGGGGAGCGCGCATGGGCTTCCTGAGCGGCTCGGTGGAGCGCTCGGCGTTCATCGGCATCAGCATCTTCCAGGTGCTCGTCATCGCGGTGGGCGCGTACCTGGCCTACCTGGGTCAGATCACGGTGGGGACCTTCGTCTCGTTCCAGGCCTTGACCATGACGCTCAGCAGCGCGGTCGCGATCGTCATGAACTTCCTGCCCGGGCTCTTGAAGGCGGCGGGCGGTATGCAGCGCGTGGAGGACATCCTGGGCGAGGTGCCCACGGTGACCGACGCGCCGGATGCCGGGGCGTTGACCGGTATTCAAAGGGGCGTGACGCTCGAGGGCGTGAGCTTCGCCTACCCCGGCCAGGAGGCATGCCTGCGGGAGGTCTCCTTCGAGATTCCCAGGGGGAAGGTGACGGCCCTCGTGGGCTCGGGCGGCTCGGGCAAGAGCAGCGTCGCGAACCTCTTGCTGCGCTACTACGAACCGACCTCTGGGACGGTCCGCATCGACGGGCAGGATGCCCGGGCGTTCATGCAGGAGAGCTTGCGATCGCGCATCAGCATCCTCACGGCGTCGAGCGTCTTCTTCGGCAACTCGGTCAAGGAGAACATCCGGCTCGGCAAGCTCTCGGCCACCGACGAGGAGGTCGTCGAGGCCGCCAGGGCCGCGGGCATCCACGACTTCATCCTGGGCCTGCCGGAGGGCTACGACTCCCCGCTCGGAGAGGGCGGCGTCCGGCTCTCCAACGAAGAGGCCCTGCGCCTCTCGCTCGCCAGAGCGCTCGTTCGCAAGCCGGATCTGCTCATCCTGGACGAGGCGACCACCACGCTCGACCCGCAGGCGGAGCAGCGCTTTCTCGCCACTCTCTCGAGCCGGGACATGGGCGTGCTGCTCGCGACCAATCGATTGTCCACCGTGGTGAGGAGCGATCGCGTCGTTGTCCTGAGCCAGGGCCGGCTCGTCCAGACCGGCGAGCATCACGAGCTCGTGGCCCAGGAAGGCGAGTACCGGCGCATGTGGGAGAAGCAATCCGGCTTCGCTACTGGCGACGACGGGTTCTTCGAGGTCCAGATCGACTGGCTGCGCCGTCTGCCTCTCTTCGCCACGTTAGACAAGAAGCAGCTCGCAGGCATTTCTGCCCAGTTCCTCACGGAACGCGTCTCAGCCAATCGATTCGTGTTTCATGAGGGTGACCCGGGCGATCGCTTCTACGTCGTCGTCCGGGGATCGGTCGAGGTGCTGCAGGCAGACGTGCCCATCGCCCGGCTCGAGGACGGTGACTACTTCGGCGAGCTCGCCCTGCTCCGGGATGCTCCCCGCGGGGCCAGCATCCGGACGATCACCCCATGCGTGTTACTCAGCCTTTCACGCGAGCAGTTCTGGCACCTCATGTCCCTCGATCCGGCGCTGCACGAGCAGATCAGGCAAATCGGAAACTCTCGAGAGGCGAGCGTCTCCTAACTGCCGCTTGGAGCCCGCCGGAATTGCGATTGTCACTTGACACTCCAATTAAGGATTTGGGGAAGCCCATTTGAAGTTCCCCCCTCAATATTGCGTAGCGGTAATGACCGAAAAGGAAAGCTCGGTTGCTCGTTGAGTTGAATGCCCGAAAGGGTGGCAATAAGCACGGCATGTTTGGTCTCAAACGAGGCTTAAAGTTTGCGGTAACTGGTCCGTACTGCATGGCGAATAACGGTCATCAGTGCCTTCAGGTGCTCTGCCGTATCCAAGTAGTCGGATCCGAACTCATCTGACATGAAAAAGTAGATTGGCTCTACCCCACTCCACGAGCACATCTCATGGAGCTGTTCCCATGTAGGCTGTCCTCGACCGTCCAACTTTTCCCAACCCAGCAATGTCGATTTCACAACACCCAACCGGGAAGCCATCTGGATTTGGGTGTATCCCAGGTATTGTCGGTATTTCCGTAGTCTCCTAGCAAAAATCTCACGGGTTGTCTCTGGCATGCAGGCACCTCAACCAGGTCGGTTTAAACAAACTTTAAGGCATTGATAATATTGTCATATTTATGACAGCACTTGTTTAGGCGCCTATAACACATCTACAAGGTATCAATAGCAAAAGGAGATTTGCAGTTGAACGCGTCTATGAAACTAGCGTCGGCGCTAATTCTGGCGTCGAATCTGATTGTGGTTGGCTGTGCAAACCAACTGCCCTCGGCCCCAACACAAACCCAGAAGACCGAAGGCACCTTGACACATCGGGCAAAAGTCGCCAAGGGCGGACATATCATTTCTCTCAACAAGCGATATGCCGTGGATTATCGTCGCTTCTCAGTGAGAGAAACGTCCAAGTTGTCAGTTCAAGACATTAATCCCGATGAACGACCGGTTGTTATCGAATCGATTGTTACGGAAGACACTGGCAAGTACGTCGCGGAGGCAAAAATTGCCCTTGGAAATAACGAATCCATTGGTGTTCCAGTTCCCGAGGAACTTCAGAAGTCGATGACGGTCGAAGAAACCCTTAGAATATTCAATAGCGATGATTTGCAGGCAGAAGTTGCAACCATCAAGGCAAAAGTTGAAGCCATGGGATCCGATGAACTGCAGGCTCTCGAAAATCGATTTGAAAACCTGGAAAGTTCACCAACTTATGCCATTCAAGGCCAAGAGCTTGGGTCGTGGACTATCCCGGTCTATCTTTACTTAATGAACACCCTCAATGCTAGCGGAATGTGGTGGTGGAGCCAGACTGCCTACTGGGCTTGGGTCGTGATCATCTCAGGAGCCTGGGGCTATGCTTGGTATGTAGATGATAATAGCCCCGTCGCCCGGCAAGTGGCCTACACGCTATTTTGGGTCGTGGTGGTTCTGCAGGTCATCGGCGGAAATCCGAATGTAGTCCGAGATAGCTGGAACAACTCCAGCTATGTCCAGCGTTATCCGGATGCTCGAATCTATTGGTAAGCTAGAGTGGGTAGTAGCAATTACTGTTGCTACTACCCAACTAATTTGAGGACACCCTATGAACAAGCAACTCGTAGTCATCGCCAGTGTCGGATGCATGTTACTTGTAACCCCCGCCAAGGCGTTACCCGAGTATGCCTCCGGCAGCATCCCCGTTAAGGATCCCTACATCGCCGAAAGAGAGGCTGAGTGGGTATTGTTCGGAGGCACCAATGCTCGGAAATACCTCGAAACAGGCTACCTTGGCGAAACTATTGAGCTTCCAGCAGAGGTGGCACGATATGAACAAGGCAGTACGATAGGAAGTTACGTCATGCTAATGGGATGGACGATTACGCTTGCTTATGCCTTGTTCGTGCCAAATGCCACCAGCAACTTCTGGGACGGAAACACGCCATCCATTTTGCGCGGCCTTGTGGCAGGATCAGCCGGCCTCACATATGCGCAGTGGTATACCCAACGCACCAATGTCGCCCCCTATTTTCGACACTTGGCAATCGACCTGAATACGCGAACGGCCCCGGCCTCGACTGACTCGACATCGGTTCGACCGCAATAAGCCTAACTAAAGAATCTAGGCGGTCATCACTTGCTCCTGGTTTCGATGGGCCGAATCGTCGCACGCATGCAGGCCCCCGGGTCAAGGCTGCGAAGCACTGGTGGCGTTTGCGGAAATGGATCCATGGGGGTATTGCCCGAAAAGTAAGCCTCGGCTGACCGTTGTTCCGAGGCGCGTAGGGGATGGAAAATAGCAGGGAGCCTTGATTCGAGAGGACCATGCCGTGCTGAAGCCCCAACCCGCCAATCCCG
>JAKFBU010000058.1:0-2604 GCA_036676985.1 Candidatus Sericytochromatia bacterium | reverse complement strand
CTTGATGGCGTCGAAGGCGCCGTCGTTGAAGATCGGGCAGTTCTGGTAGATCTCGACGAAGGAGGTGCCGCGGTGGGCGGCGGCGGCTGCGAGCACGCCGGTGAGGTGCTTGCGGTCGGAGTCGATGGTGCGGGCCACGAAGGAGCCTTCGGCGCCGAGGGCCAGGGAGACCGGGTTGAAGGGGTGGTCCAGGGAGCCCATGGGGGTGGACTTGGTGATCTTGCCGGTCTCGGAGGTGGGGGAGTACTGGCCCTTGGTGAGGCCGTAGATCCGGTTGTTGAAGAGCAGGATGGTCATGTTGACGTTGCGGCGCAGGGCGTGGATGAGGTGGTTGCCGCCGATGGAGAGGGCGTCGCCGTCGCCGGTGACGACGAAGACGGAGAGGTCTTCGCGGGCGGTGGCCAGGCCGGTTGCGATCGAGGGCGCGCGGCCGTGGATCGAGTGCATGCCGTAGGTGTCGAGGTAGTAGGGGAAGCGTGAGGAGCAGCCGATGCCGGAGACGAAGACGACGTTCTCGCGGCGGATGCCGAGCTCGGGCAGGAACCCCTGGACTGCCTTGAGGACCGCGTAGTCGCCGCAGCCGGGGCACCAGCGGACCTCCTGGTCGGAGGTGAACTCCTTGGCGGTCTGCTTCTCGTCCGCGAGCGGGACTCCGGCGAGGCCGGGGAAGGGCAGTTCGACGGCGTTCGGTGCGGGGGTCACGAGAGGGTCTCCACTTCCGTGGGGGTGAGCGGGACGGACAGGTCGACGGGGATGCCCTCGGCCTTGGCGACGAGCTCACCGATGGCATCGGCGAGCTCGGCGGCCTTGAGGGGCAGGCCGCGGACCTGGTTGTAGCCGACGCAGTCGACGAGGTACTTCGCGCGCAGCAGCATGGAGAGCTGGCCGAGGTTCATCTCGGGGACCAGCACCTTGTCGTAGCGCTTGAGGATGTCGCCGAGGTCGTTGGGGAACGGGTTGAGGTGGCGCAGGTGGACCTGGGCGACGTTGAAGCCGGCCTTGCGCACGCGGCGTACGCCGGCGCCGATCGGGCCGTAGGTGGAGCCCCAGCCGATCACGAGGACCTTCGCGGTGCCGCTGGGGTCGTCGACCTCCAGCGGCGGGAGCGAGTCGGCGATCCGGTCGATCTTGGCCTGGCGGATGCGGACCATGAAGTCGTGGTTGGCCGCGTCGTAGGAGATGTTGCCGTGCCCGTCGCCCTTCTCCAGGCCGCCGATGCGGTGCTCGAGGCCGGGGGTGCCGGGGATCGCCCACGGGCGGGCCAGGGTCTCCTCGTCGCGGGAGTACGGCGCGAACTCCTCGCCCTCGGCCAGCTGGTCGGCGGAGGCGAAGCTGGGGTCGATGACGGGGAGGTCTTCGATGCCGGGGATCCGCCATGGCTCGGAGCCGTTGGCGAGGTAGCCGTCGGAGAGCAGCATCACCGGGGTGCGGTAGGTGATCGCGATGCGGGCGGCCTCGACCGCGGCGGTGAAGCAGTCGCCGGGCGACTGGGGCGCGACGATGGGGACCGGGGCCTCGCCGTTGCGGCCGAACATGGCCTGCAGCAGGTCGGACTGCTCGGTCTTGGTGGGCAGGCCGGTCGAGGGGCCGCCGCGCTGGACGTTGATCACCAGCAGCGGGAGCTCGGTCATCACGGCCAGGCCGATGGCCTCGCCCTTGAGCGCGATGCCCGGGCCCGAGGTGGTGGTGACACCGAGGGAGCCGCCGAAGGAGGCGCCGATGGCGGCACCGATGCCGGCGATCTCGTCCTCGGCCTGCAGCGTGGTGACGCCGAAGCTCTTGTGCTTGGACAGCTCGTGGAGGATGTCGGAGGCCGGGGTGATCGGGTAGGAGCCCAGGAACACCGGCAGGCCGGACTGCACGCCGGCGGCGACCAGGCCGTAGGCCAGGGCCAGGTTGCCGGTGATGTTGCGGTAGGTGCCCGGCGGCATCGCGGCCGGCTTCACCTCGTACTGGACCACGAAGGTCTCGGTGGTCTCGCCGAAGTTCCAGCCCATCTTGAACGCGGTGACGTTGGCGTCGCGGATGTCGGGCACCTTTGCGAACTTCTTGTTCAAGAACCCGATCGTCGACTCGGTCGGGCGCCCGTACATCCACGAGAGCAGGCCGAGGGCGAACATGTTCTTCGCGCGGGCGGCGTCCTTGCGGGAGAGGCCGAACTCCTTGACCGCCTCGACCGTCATGCCGGTCAGGTCGACCGGGTGGAGGGCGTACTCGTCGAGGCTGCCGTCCTCGAGCGGGTTGACGGCGTACCCGGCCTTGGCCAGGTTGCGCGGCGAGAAGTCGTGGGTGTCGACGATGATCGCGGCGCCCTTGGCCAGGTCGGCCAGGTTGGCCTTCAGCGCGGCCGGGTTCATCGCGACCAGCACGTCGGGGGAGTCGCCGGCGGTGAGGATGTCGTGGTCGGCGAAGTGCACCTGGAACGACGAGACACCGGGAATGGTGCCCTGGGGGGCGCGGATCTCGGCGGGGAAGTTGGGCAGCGTGACCAGGTCGTTGCCGAACGCCGCGGTCTCCTGGGTGAACCGGTCACCGGTCAGCTGCATGCCGTCACCGGAGTCACCGGCAAAACGGATGATGACGCGGTCGAGTTGCCTGACCTGC
>JAKFBU010000057.1:0-1765 GCA_036676985.1 Candidatus Sericytochromatia bacterium | reverse complement strand
GGTATTGCCCGAAAAGTAAGCCTCGGCTGACCGTTGTTCCGAGGCGCGTAGGGGATGGAAAATAGCAGGGAGCCTTGATTCGAGAGGACCATGCCGTGCTGAAGCCCCAACCCGCCAATCCCGACGCCCCTGACCAGGTGGCGCCCGAACTGTTCAAGCCCGATTCGTTCGCCATGCGCCTCAAGGCGTTGGCGGACGAGTTGTTCTCTGACGAGCGGTGGCGGGATATGTACTCGCAGATCGGCCGGACGGCGCGCAGTCCCAAGCAGATGACCATCGCTCTGATCCTCCAGCGCTACAAGAACCTCTCGGACCGAGCCATGGAGAATGCGACGCGCTTCGACCTGGAGGTGAAGGCGGCCCTTGGCTTGGCATGGGACGACCCGGGCATCCCGAACAGCTGCTTCGGCGACTTCCGGTCCAGGCTCCTGAAGTACGGTCGCGAGTGCGAGGCGTTCAACGCCTTCAACCAGATGCTGGTGAGCCAGGGGCTGATCAAGAAGCGCGAGGCGCTGATCGTGGACGCCAGCCACATGGAGGCCAATGCCGCGGCGCACAACCCGAGGGTGTTGATCCGAAAGGCCACCCAGGCCATCCTCCGCCAGGTCCGCAAGGAGCGGCGCAATCTCTACGACGACCTAGCCAAGGCCATCGACCTCACCCCGGAGACCAAGTTCTCGAGCGGACCTGAGTATTTCCTCTTGCCCGAGGCCGAAAGGAACGAACGTTTCAGCAAGGCCGTGACCGAGGCGCGCACGGTTATCGAGAAGCTGGAGCGCAAGAAAGTGAGCCCGGCGATCCGGAGCCAAGTCGAGCTCTTGAAGGTCATCCTGGACGAACGCTCAACCGACGAGGATGAGCCCATCGACCCGGACGACGCCCCGTCCGACCGGGTCACCAGCCACCGGGATCCGGACGCGCGTTGGGGAGCCAAGGGAAAGGACAAGTACTTCCACGGATACAAGCGCACGATCCTGACCACCAAGGACCACGGTTTCATCGCCAACGTGGACGTGGTAGCGGGCAACGCCACCGACAGCACACCGTTGGAAGCGATGCTCGAGGACAGCCAGGAGGTGTTCGGGCTCGAACCCGAGAAGGTCATTGGCGACGCGGCCTACGGGAGCCTGGCCAACCACCGCAAGCTCAAGGTCATGGGCATCCAAATGGTGGCCTCCCTCAAGCCCGCCCCCAATCCCAAGGGGCGCTTCTCACGGAATCGCTTCGCCTACGATGCCGACAAGAAGTCGCTCTCGTGCCCCGGCGGCCAGACCACGCGTGAAGCCTATCCCAGCGCTGATGGCGAGGGTCTGACCTACCGATTCGCGGCCCACCAGTGTGGCCCCTGCAAGCTCCGGGACGAGTGCACGCGAGGGGACTTCCGGAGCGTGAAGGTCGGTGAGACGGTAAGGGACTTGGATGCCGCCATCGCCTACGGCAAGACCGACGACTACAAGGCGGACATGAAGCTCCGGCCGGTGATCGAAGGGAAGCACTCCGAGCTCGTGCGCTACCACGGCGGACGACGAACGCCCTACTGGACGCTGCCCCGCGTGTTCGCCGGAGAGGTCTGGCGGTGCTTGGTGGTGAACATCAAGCGGTGGGCGAAAGTAACGGCAAATAGCCCAATTCCGGCCGCTATATAGAGTGGGAGGGGCGCGTTGGCGCCCCTCCCCTGCATTCTATTCGGTTGTCGATGCCGCGGATCGCTTGTCGCCGCTCGGCCGCCTACCGATCTATCGACCGTTTTCGGCCTTTACCATGG
>JAKFBU010000056.1:0-263628 GCA_036676985.1 Candidatus Sericytochromatia bacterium | reverse complement strand
CGCCACCTCGGAGATGGTGGCCTGGACCACGTACCGGGGGAAGGTGACCGTGCCGACGATGGGCGGCGTCTCGTCCTCGGCGCTGCCGAGAATGCCCTGGGGCATGCAGGCCGCGAGCAACAGCAATAGCAGGCCTGCCGCTGAAAGCAGGAGCATGCGGTGCGGAAGCGTGAAGCGTCTCGTCATAGGGCCGTCTCCCCCCCGACCGCGGCGGCCGGCTCGGGCGACAGGTACTGGCGTACCGAGAAGTCGTCCCAGTAGGCATTCGCCGCGTAGCCGGCACTGCCGGGACTGCCGCCTCGGATCGTGATGGCCTTGAAGGTCCGGGCGTCGGCCGCGGTTCCGACCACGGTGCCGTCCACCAGGTAGCTCATCGTGCCGTTGTAGCGCCGGAACTCGTAGCGATGCCAGCCGGCCGTGCGTGCCACGGTCGTGGTCTGCCAGGCTCCGCCGGCCGGGATGTAGTGGAAGTTCGAGCCGGCGACGCTCGTGTAGATCCCGATGGCGGCGTCGGACACGAACCCCACGACCGGCGAGAACCAGTCGTTGCGCGCGGCATCCAGGTCGTCCTTGAACCATCCCTCCAGCTCGAAGTTGGTCGGGAAGTCGACGTAGTGCGTGACGTCGCGGTTGAAGTCCCCGACGCTGCTGTTGATGTTCAAGGCGTTTCCGGTCCGTCCCTGCCCGGCGGCCGCGGCGAGGGTGGCCGTTCCGCGGATCGTGGTCCAGCCCCGGTTTTCGAACTGCGAGGTGGCAAACTCGAAGCCGTCGTAGAAGTCGTAGACCTGGGCGCGATCGCTCGGGGCTGCGGCCGCCAGGTTGTTGCCGTAGGTCACCAGGTAGTTGGCGTCGCTGCCTGAGGCTGCAATCGCCTGTTGAAGCCGGAACCGGATGGTGGAGTTCGTGGTGTTCGGACTCTCGATGTCCCGGTAAAGCTCCACGTACCGGGCGCCGTCCCAGAAGAGCACATGAAGGTCGGCCATGTCCGCCCGCAGCTTGCCGCCGGTGACGAGCGACGAGGTGTTGAGGGCCAGAGCGGTGACGTAGCCCGCGGGGGCGTCCAGCGTCGAGGTGACGGTGACCGTTCGCCGGTAGCCCGCCATGACCTGGGCATTGCCCGTGAGGTTGCCCGCCGTGGCCCCCTGGGACGTGCCGCCCACGGGCAAGATTCGCAACCCGGCGTTGACGTTGTTCACGCCCGAGCTGATCGCGAAGGATTGCGGCGGATTGGTGAAGGGGTTCACGTTCCTCGGCTGTCCGAGAGCCGGGTCGCTCGAGGCCGGATCGAGCTGGTTGGTGTAGGCGAGGCGCGCGCCCGAGCCGTTGCGGGCCTCGGCCTCCAGGGTGTAACCGCCTCCCACGGGCAGGGAGTCCAGGGTCACGGTGTAGAGCGTCTGACCTCCGACCAGCGGAATGGTCGTCGAGCGGGGGACACCCAACAGGGCCGCGTTCGAGAGCATGGCGACGATGTTCGCGCTGCCGCCCGGGATGGTGGCCGTCTGATAGCCCGGCAGCGCCTCGGGTGGCACCCTCAGCGTCAGCTGGATGGCCCCCGTCTGGACCGGAGCGCTCGGTCCCCCGCCGACGGTCGTCTGGCAGCCGGCGAGCGTGAGCGCGGTCAATAGAGTCAGCGTACGTCTCATGGCGCCCCCTATGGGATGGCCTCCACGCTCACGCCGTAGAGGCGGGGCGTGGTGTTGGCGATGGGGGTCCCGGTCGCGGTGGAGCCCGTGGCGTCAGGCTCCATGGTCGCCCGGATCTGGAGCCAGCGCTGGCGGTTGTGGATCGGGTTGACGGGCGTTCCGCTGGCTGTGTAGTAGGTGCCGGCGCCTCCCGGACCGGAGAACGCGCCGGTGAGGCCTTCCTGGGTGTTGGCCGAGCGGAGCTCGAGCTTCACGACCTGCCCGTCGGTGGCCACGGCGTTATAGTTCAGGCGTCCGAGCAGCGGCGCGGCCGAACCCATGTCGAGGGGCGGCGAGAGCCATGTGCCGGTCGCCGGAAAGGCGCGCCCCGCCGTCCGGCGGATGGTGTTGGAGTTGTAATCTCCGAACCAGAACTTGTTGTTGACCCAGTCATAGCTGCCGGTGAGGGGATCCGCCTGGGGGTAGTCCTGGGAGAAGGTCGTCTCGGCCTCGAGCTGACCGTCGCTGAGCCGGTACCGGCGCATGCGGGCCCTGCCGTTCATGGGGGGGCTGGAGGCCCACTCCATGGCATAGAAGTAGACCCCGTCCGCCATGCAGTCCTGACCATACGACGTGTTGGCCAGGGGAGTGTTGGCCCCGTCGAGGAACAGCTGGCGAACCAGGCCGAAGCCGTTCGACGGATCGTACACCCGCACCGTGAAGCCGTTGTTGCCCCCATTGTTGATGGAGAAGGCGGCGTTGTAGAGGAACGTGCCGTCGGACGCCACGTTGACGTGGGTGCCGGTGGTCGTGAGCCCCGTTTCCCGGTAGACGAGGGAGGGCGTGACGGCCACGGTGCCCGTGGCCCCGCTCGTGACGTTCAGCCGCTCCAGCAAGCCGTTGTTTCCGTAGAGCGACTGGTAGACGTAACCCCCGAAGAAGCCGGCGTTCAGGACCTGGCTCGTCACGCCGTAGCCTCCGCCGTTCACTCCCGCGGTCGTGCCCTTGTAGCCCGTCCCGATCTTGACCCAGCCCGTATTGGTGTTCCACGGCCGGACGTAGACATAGGTGCCGTCGTTGGCCACCACCGCGGTGCTGGTCACGCCGGCGGCGGCGAAGCTCGCCTCTTCGACGACTCGCGGGCGCGGTAGGGCGCCGGTGAGCTGGATCGAGCCGTCGAGCATGAGGCTGGTGTCGGTGAACGTCCCCGCGGCGAGGTTCGGCTGGAAGATGACGGCCCTTTCGGGCAAGGCCAGGTAGGACCCGGAGCTCAGGGAGATCCGGGCGATCGGATCGAGGTCCTTCGACAGCAGGCTGCTGACCAGGCTCTGGACCCTTTGCCAGTGGGCGTTGAGCACGGGGCTGGTGGAGACGACCGTCTCGTCGGCCACGATGCCCATGGTCTCGGCGAAGCCCACGCCGGCTTGCGTCGCCTCGACGATGGCGACGGCCGTGGTCGTGGGGCTGATGGCGACATCGATCGCCCCCGTGCACGAGGTCCAACCCGATCCCGTCCACTGGACGAACGTGCGCATCCGGAGCGCGTTTCCGCCCACCGAGCCGGTGCTCAGGGACTTGATGGCCTCGAGGGTGTAGAACGTGCCCGCCGCCGGCGTGAAGCCCGTGACCGCCAGCGAGAAGCGGCCGGCGTCGTCCGTCAGGGTGACGGCGACCGTCTGGTTGTTCGAGTCGATCACCGAGACGGTCGCCCGGGAGACGACGTCCGCGGGGGTGGAGGCGATGGCCCGGTCCGGAAAGGCCACGTGTCCGGTGATGCGAGGCAACTCCTGGACGGCTGCGGCCGAGGGGACCGGGCCCGCCGGGAGCGCCCCCGGGGCAGGATGGCATCCGGCGGCGAGCGACAGGGCGGTCAGGAGGATCATGCGACGTCTCATCACCACCTCCTACCGAATGGCCTCGACGGTCACGCCGTAGAGGCGTGGCGTCGTGTTCGCCCGCGTGACGGAGTCCGGCGCCAGGGTCGCCTGGATCTGGACCCAGCGCTCGCGGTGGACGGCGTTGATGGGGGTGCCGCTGACGGTGTAGGAATCGCCTCTGCCGGTCGGGCCGTACCAGGGCGCGCTCTCGAGACCCGCCGCATCGCTGGCCGTGCGCAGCCGGAGCTTGACGGTCTGGCCATCGACGGCGACTCCGTTGAAGCTCAACCGACCGTACACCGGAGACGCCCCGCCCGTGTCGAGCGGCTCCGAGATCCAGGTGCCGGATGCCGGAAACGACCGACCGGCGGTCCGGTGAACCACCCCCGTCTGATAGTTCGCAAACCAGAACTTGTTGTTAACCGGATCGTAGGCTCCGGTCAGCGGGTCGTCCGTCGGGTAGTCTTGCGAAAAGGTCGTCTCGGCCTCGAGCTGCCCGTCGCTGAGGCGATAGCGGCGCATGCGGGCGGCGATGCCGCCGCCGCCCGCCCACTCCATGCAGTAGAAGTAGACGCCGTCGACGAACATGCTGTCCGAGTAATAGGACGTGTTCGCGAGGGGTGTGTTGGCGCCGTCACCGGTGATCTGGCGGACCAGGGCGAAACCGTTGGCGGGATCGAAGATCCGGACGGTATAGCCGTTGTTCACGCCGCCGCTGATCGCGTAGGAGCCGTTGTAGAAGTACTTCCCGTCGGTGTTGAGGTAGATGTCCCCTCCGCTGCCGGATAGCCCGGTGTTGCGGAAGATGAGCGGGGACGGGAAGGCGACGGAGTCCGTGGCGCCGCTCGTCGTGTTCAGGCGCTCCACGGCCAAGGTGTTCGAGTAGTACGGCACGTACAGGTAGCCGCCGTAAAAGGCGGCATTGGGGCCGAACATGGTGGTCCTGTTGGCGTAGGTGGTATAGACCGTGCCCTCGGTCGACCCGCCAAAGCCCGTTCCGACCTTGCTCCAGACCCCCGGAGTCGTCCACGGGCAGAGGTAGAGGTAGGTGCCATCGGTCGCCACCGTGCCGGCCTTCGCGAGGCCCGTGTCGAAGCTGGTCTCGTTGTTGGACTTGGGCCGGGGCAGGGACCCCGTCAGCTGGAGGGAGCCGTCGAGCATCAAGCTGGTGTTGGCGAACGTGCCCACCGAGAGGTTGGGCTGCACGAGCGCCACCTGGTCCAGCACCGCGGAGTAGACGCCGGCGGAAAAGCCGATCCGGCCCACCGGATCGACGTCCCGCCAGAGCATGTCGGTGACGAGGTTCTGGACGGCCTGCCAGTTGGCGGCGAGCGTCGCGTTGCCCGACGTGACCGTGGCTCCGGTGACGGTCCCCATGGTGTCGGCGAACGTGACCGCCGCCTGGGCGTACTTGATGATGGCCACCGCCGTGGTGGTCGGGCTGATGGCGATGGTCGCCCCCCCGGTGCAAGAGTTCCAGGCGGTGCCCGTCCACTGCAGGAGGGTCCGCATGCGGACGGCATGGCCCGCCGAGGTGTTGCCAACCAGGCCCTTGATGGCCTCGACGGTGTAGTAGGCTCCCGCGGTGGGAGTGAAAGCACCGTTGACGCTCAGCGTGAAGTTGCCGGCGGCATCCGTGAGCGTGGCCGCGACCGTCTGGCCGGCGGCGTCCATGATCGAGACCGTGGCGCGGCTCACGATGGTGCCGGTGGTCGCCGCGATCTCGCGATCGCCCGGATACTGGACGTGGCCCCGGAGGCTCGGGATCTCGGACTGCGCGTTCGCCGTGACGGGCGTTCGGGCCGTGGGGGCGCCGGGCAGGACCTGGCAGCCGATGAGCAAGGCCCCCGACGCCAGGGTGAGGAGGGTGCCGATTCGCGATCGCTGGCGCATGCGGACCTCCTAGGGCAGGACCTCGAGGCTCAGTTTATTGAGCTTCGGGCTGGTGAGCTGGTCTTGCGACGACATGGTCGCGCGAACCTGGACGTAGCGGTGCTTGGCATGGACGGGGTTGAGGGGGGCGCCGCTCACGGTGTAGGCGTCGCTGGTGCCGGTGGGGCCGTACCAGGTGGCCGTGCCGAGACCCGCCAGGGTAGTGGCCGAGCGGATCTGGAAGCTCAGGCCGTCCGCCTCCGGGACGTCGCCTGACCAGGCGAGGCGTCCGAAGAGGGGAGCGGCCGAGCCGGTGTCGAGAGACGCCGACTGCCAGGTCCCCGACGGGATGTAGGATCCGCCGCGCATGAGGTGGATCCGCTCGTTGCTGAGGTTGCCCATCCAGAAGACCTTGTTGTACGGATCCCACGTGCCGTTGAGGGGGTTGTTCGCCAGGGCGTTGTAGCCCTGAAAGCCGTTGGTGTAGTCATGGAAGCGCGGGAACGTGTACTCAACCTCCCGGGCGCCGTCGGAGAGCCGGTAGCGGCGCATCCTGGGGGTCACGTTGGTGTCGTTCCATTCCTGCAGCCACAGGTAGGTCCCGTCGCAATACAGCCCATCGGTGTAGTAGGAGCTGGTGTCCATGGTGAACTGGCGCACCAGCTGGAAGCCCTGGGTCGGGTCGAGGACCTGGATGGTGTAGCCGCTGTAGACCACGTTGTTGATCCCGAACGAGCACGTGTAGAGGTACCGGCCGTCCGTCGTGATCAAGGGGCGGCCGGTGGTCATGGTGCTGCCGTGGTAGTTGTTCAGCCGCACGGGCAGATCGAGGACGGAGCTTGCGCCCGTGGTCGTCGAGACCCGGTACAGCTGCGTGTTGGTGTTCTGCAGGGCCATGTAGACGTAGCCGTCGAAGTAGGCCAGGCTGATGCCGTTGGAAGGCGGGGCCGACCCCAGCGTGCCGTAATTGGCTCCCCGCACCGTCCCGTTGAAGCCGCTCCCGATCTTCTTGAGGGTGTGGTTGGCCGAGTTGTTGAGGCCGAACTCTCCCCAGGACTTCACGTACAGGTAGGTGCCGTCGGTGGCGATCGCGCCCACCGTGTTGGGGGCCACGTTGGCCGCCGCGAAGGTCTCGAGCTCGGAGGTCGGGTCGTTCGGAATGGGCCGCGGCGGTGCGAGCACCAGGGCTCCTGTGCCGTCCACCTGCGTGTCGGCGAAGGTGCCCGTGAGGAAGGTCTCGAGGACGAGGGGCTGGGCCTTGTTGGGCATGGCCCGGTAACTGCCGCTCGTCAGGGAGATGCGCGCGAGGGGATCCTGGTCCTTGGCCAGCAAATCCCGTACCAGCGTGTTGAGGGCGCTCCAGTTGGCCGTGATCGTCCCGTTGCCCGACGTGACGGTCGCGCCCGAGACCGTCCCGAGGGTCACGGTCGGGGCGATGGTGCCCGAGTTGAGCCCCTGGAGCACGCACACGGCGGTGGTCAGCGGGTTGACCACCACCGTGGTGCCCGAGGTGCTCGTCCAGCCGTTGGCCGTCCACTGCAGGATGGTGCGCAGCCGGGCCACGTCGCCGCCTACCTGGTTGTTTCGCGTGCCCTTGTAGACGTCCAGGTAGAAGACGTCGCCCGCGGCCACGGCAAAAGCCGCGCCGGGCAAGAGGCTGAAGGCGCCCGCGGCGTCCGTGCGAGCGGTGGCGACCGTCTGGTTGGACGCGTTGAGGAGGGTGACGGTGGCGATGCTCGTCAGCTCTCCGGCCGCGATCTGCGTCTGGCGCTCCCCGAAGTCGGCCGTGCCCTGGAGCCGGTGGCGTGCCTGGGACGGCACGGAGGCCGCCGGCGCGACCTGGGGGACGGCCTGGCAGGCGGTGAGGGCGAGGGCGATCGCCGTCAGACCCGCATGACGCCAGGACCTCATGGCAACACCTCCACCCCGAGGCTCTGGAGCCTGGGGGACTGCTGCGTGTCGGAGGTGGCCATGGTCGCCCGGACCTGGAGGTAGCGCTGCTTGAGGTGAAGGGGATTCAAGAGCGTGCCCGAGGTCGTGTAGGAGTCTCCCGCGCCGGTGGGCCCGTACCAGGTGGCCGCCTCGAGATCGGCGAGGGTGTTGGCGGAGCGGACCTTGAAGGAGAGGGTGGTGCCCGCGGGCGTGGTCGCCGTCCAGGTGAGGCGGCCGTAGTGGGCCGCTCCCGACCGGGAGTCGAGCGGGGCAGAGGTGTAGGTGCCGCCCGTGTGGTAGGTGCCCGCGCGCAGCATGTGGACCCATTCGTTGGTCAGGTTACCGATCCAGAAGACCCGGTTGACGGGATCCCACGACCCGGAGATGGGGTCGTTGGCCGCCGCGTTGTAGGGGTTTCCAACGTGGTTCTGCAGGAACGACCCCTCGTACTCCCGGACGCCGTCCGACAGACGGTAGCGCCGGATGCGGGCCGGGACGGCGGTTCCCTTCCACTCGATGGGGTAGATATAGGTCCCGTCGCAGAACAGGCCGTCCACGTAGTAGGAGTCGGTGTCCATGTGAAACTGGCGCACCAGGCTGAAGCCGTTGGCGGGGTTCAGGACCTGGATGATGAAGCCGTTGTAGGGAGTGGGGGAGCCGCCGCTGTCGATGGCCCCGGGCGAGTTGAAGCGGTAGGCGAGGCAATAGACGTAGGTGCCGTCGGTGGTGTACAGGCTGCCGACGCCCGGCAGGCCGGACGATCGAACGAGCGTCGTCGTGGCCATGGGGACGGTGGTCACGGTCCCCGTCGTCACGTCCACCCGGCAGAGCTCGGCGGGATTGCCGGTGTTGCAGTAGACCCCCCCGTTCCAATAGAAGGCGGTGGACGTGGAGGGAGTCACAGTACCGAGCTTGCCGTAGTTCTGGCCCCGGGTCGTGCCGTTGAAGCCCGTGCCGATCTTCTTGTAGACGTTCGCGTCGGCCGTGGTGTTGGCGTACCCGCCCCAAGCCTTCACGTACAGGTAGGTGCCGTCGGTCGCGACCACGCCCGCCCCGTCGTTGGCAACGCTCGCGGCCTGGAAGTACGCCGTCTCCGACGAGGCGTCCCTCGGCAAGGGCTTTGGCCCCGAAAGCTGCAGGTAGCCCGAGGCGTCCAGGACCGTGTCTGCAAAGCTGCCCGGCTGGAAGCGCTCGAGCTTCACCACGGAGGCCGCGTCGGGAATGGCGGCATAGCGGCCGCTCGCGTAGCTGATGCGCGCGATCGGATCCTGGTCCTTGGTCAGGAGGTCCGTGACCAGGGTCGTGACGCTGCTGCCCGCCTGCGCAATGGCCGGGACGGCGCTGGTGACGACGGCTCCCGTGACGGCGTTGAGCGCGTCGCGCGGAGAAAGGATACCGGCGTTGAGTACCTGGATGACGCAGACGGCCGTGGTCGCGGCGTTGACGAGGATCGCGGATCCCGAGACGCTGTTCCAGCTCGACCCGCCCCAGGAGACGACGGTGCGCAGGCGCACGACGTCCGAGCCGATGCCCGTCGTGGTCGCCGTCTTGTAGGCATCCAGCACGAAAGTGTCGCCGACCGCGGGGTTGAAGCCCGTGCCCGGGTCCAGTGAGAAGGCGCCGGCGGCATCCGTGCGGCCCACGGCGATCGCCTGGTTGCTCTTGTCGTAGAGGGTAACAGTCGCCTGATTGACGACCCCGCCCGGGGTCAGCTGGACCGAGCGCTCGGGAAAGTCGACCCGTCCGGCCAAGCGCCAGGCACTTTCCACGGGCGATAGCTGCCCATGCGCTGGCAGGGAGGGTGTCGCGGGGCTGCATGCGGCAGCCGTCCCCAGCAGCAAAACCGCCAGGCTACAAGATAGCAGGCCATGGAAGCGATTGCCAATCGGCATGGTCAGTGCCTCCCCTGCTCCTTGTTCCCTGGAGCAGACGACCTTAACCGGGCAGGAAAAATGATGAGGGGGTATCAGGAGGCGAACCGGCCCTCGGACAGCAAGTAACGGAAAGCCTCTGCGGGCACGGGCTTGCTGAACAGGTACCCCTGCACCATGTCGCACCCCTTCTCCGCGAGGAAGGTCAACTGGCTGTCGTCTTCCACGCCCTCGGCCGTGACCTGGAGCTGGAGGCTGTGCGCCAGGGCGATGATGGCCGTGACGATGGAGCGATCCTCCTCGCCGCTGCCTATACCCAGGACGAACGAGCGATCGATCTTGAGATTTTGGATGGGAAAGCGCTTCAGGTAGCTGAGCGACGAGTAGCCCGTCCCGAAGTCGTCGATGGAGAAGTGGATGCCGAGTGCCCGGAGCTCCTTGAGCGTGGCGATGGTCTCCTCCACGTCCTCCATGAGGATGCTCTCCGTGAGCTCCAGCTCCAGGTAGCGGGGATCGAAGCCCGTTTGCCTGAGGACGTGCTCGACCATGCGTACGAGGTTCTGGCGCCGGAAGTGGCACCCCGACAGGTTGACCGAGAGTCGGACGGGTTCGTACCCCTCTCGCTTCCACCTCTGACCCTGCTCGCAGACCGTACGCAGCACCCATTCGGTGATGGGGACGATGAGGCCCGTCTCCTCGGCCAGGGGGATGAACTTGGCCGGCGAGACCAGGCCGAGCTCCGGGTGCTGCCAGCGGACGAGCGCCTCGGCGCCCACGATTCGCCGCGTCTTCAGGCTCACCTGGGGCTGGTAGTGGACGAGCAGCTCACGGCGCTCGATGGCCTTGCGCAGCTCCTGCTCCAGGAGCAGCTTTTCGCTGCTGGAGCCGTTCATCACGGGGCTGTAACGCTGGAACTCGTTGCGCTGGGACTTGGCCCGGTGCATGGCGGCCGCCGCGTTCCGGACGAGCTCGGCGGCGTCCCGGCCGTCGGCCGGGAAGGTCGCGATGCCGATGCTCGGCGTGACGACGAACTCGTGGCCGTCCAGCACGAAGGGGCGGTTGAGCGAGGCGAGGATCTCCTCGGCCATGACCGTGACCTCGGGCGCCTCCTGGAGGTCCGGCAAGAGGATCGTGAACTCGTCGCCGCCCAGTCGTCCCACCGTGTCGCCGTCGCGTACGCACGTGGCGAGCCGTTCGGCAACCATGCGCAGGAGCTCGTCGCCGCGGTCATGCCCCATGGTGTCGTTGATGAACTGGAAGCGGTCCAGGTTGAGGTACAGGATCCCGACCTCATGCCCCTGGCGCCGGGCGCTGCCGATGGCCTGGCTCAGGCGATCGCTGAACAGCACGCGGTTGGGCAGGCGGGTGACGGCGTCGGTGCAGCTCATGACCTCGAGCGCTTCCTGGGCCCGCTTGCGCTCGAGGACGCGGCCCAGCTGCGTGCCGATCTGGCTCATCACTTCGAGGAGCTCGTCATCGATATCCCGGCGCTCGGTGGTGAAGAACTCCAGGACGGCCCCGATCTCCGAGCCCACCAGGAGGGGGAAGGCGAAGCCCGTCTTGAGCCCCACGCGCTCTGCGCCCTCGGTGCGCATGAACTTGGGCTCCGTGGCGAGGTCCACCCACCATTGCGGGCGCCCCGTTTGGTGGACCTGGCCGACGATGCCGATGCCCGAGGAGAAGAGGGTCGCCTCCGAGTGCTCCTGGAAGGTCCGGAAGCGGACCGGGTCCTCCAGGTACCAGAGCGAGCCCGACGTGAAGAGCAGCGGATGCTCCCGCGAGGGAACGTAGAGGTGACCCACCTGCCAGTCGGTCTGGCTGCAGACGAGCGTGATGCATTTGAGCAGGGCCGCCTCGAAGGTCGCGGCCTGGTTGGCCTCGACGGCCACCGAGCCCAGCAACTGGAGGTAGGCGCTGCGCCGGAGCATGTTCTGCTCGGCCTCCTTGCGACGGGTGATGTCGAGCAGGACCGCGAGGTAGAAGAGCGGCGACCCGTCCTGGGCGTGTACCAGCGATAGCGAGAGCTGTCCCCACACGACGCTGCCGTCCCGTCGGACGTAGCGCTTCTCGAGGTGGGAGGAGTCGCTCGTGCCTTCGAGCAGATCGTGATAGCACTCGAGCGTGCCCGCCACGTCCTCCGGGTGGGTCAGCTCCTGAACCGTCAGCCGGGAGAGCTCCTGGGCGTCGTATCCCAGGAGCTGCTGGCAGGCCTCGTTCGTGTCGAGGAGGTGCCCGGTCAAGGAGACCAGGGCGATCCCCACCGCGGGCGTCTGGAAGATGGCGTCGAAGCGGCGGACGCTTTCGCATCCCAGGCCGGCTTGTCGGCACAGGTGGTGACGATCGGTGCGGTGGGGACTTGCCATGGGCTACACCTTCGAGGGCAGGGCGAGCGCTCGGCCGACATCGAGCGAGAGGCTGGCCTGATCGTCGAGCTTGAAGAAGGCGACGGTCCCCTGGAGCGACTGGGCCTGCTGCTTGAGGTCGTTGGCCGTGGCCGAGACCTGCTCGGTGGCCGTGGCGGCCTCCTGCGAGCTCTGACTCAGGTGCTCGATGACCTTCACCACCTGCTCGGTGCCCTGACGCTGCTCGGAGGTGGCGTAGGTGACCGAGCGGATGAGCTGCTTCATCTCGACCACCGCGCCCGTGACGTCCTGGTTGATGAGGGCCATCTGCTCGCTGGTCGAGACGATCTGCGAGCTGGCGCGGGCCTGCTCCGAGGTCGCGACCGTGACCTCGCTGAGCAGGGCGCTGACCTGCTGGGCCGCATGGCGGATCTGCTGCAAGGCGCCGTTGGTGTTGTTGGCGAGCCGGACGCCCTCTTCCACCTTGGCCGCACCCTCGCGCGTGACGCCGACGGCCTGGGCCGTCTCCTGCTGGATGCCCTGGATGAGGCTTCCGATCTCGCGGGTGGCCTTGGCCGAGCGCTCGGCGAGCTTGCGCACCTCGTCGGCGACCACCGCGAAGCCGCGGCCGGCCTCTCCAGCCCGGGCCGCCTCGATGGCGGCGTTCAAGGCCAGGAGGTTGGTCTGCTCGGCGATGTCGTCGATCACCTCGATGATGGCCCCAATCTCGCCCGAGCGCTCGTCGAGCATGCGGATGGTCTGCTGGATGCCCTGCATGGTCTCCGAGATGGCGCGCATGCCTTCGATGGTCTGGGCGACGGCGCGCTCGCCGAGGGTCGCGGCCTCGGAGGCCTGCTCGGAGACCTGGCTGGCGTGGGCCACGTTGCCGGCGACCTCCTGGATGCTCGCCGCGAGCTCGGCGATGGCGCTCGAGGTCTGCGTGACGGCGGCCGCGAGGTCGTCCGTCTTGCCGTGCAAGAGGCCGACGCGATCGCCCACGGTCTGGGCGCTCTGGTCGACCGAGCGGATGTTGGCCGTCATCTCGACGACGGTCGCCGACGTCTCCTCGGCGCTCGAGGCCTGGGCCGAGACCGTGCCCGACAGCTGGGCGCTGGAGCTGCTGAGCTGAAGGGCACCCGCGCCGACGCTCTCGGCGGCCGAGCGGACCTGGACGACCACGCCCCGCAGGCCCTGGATCATGTGGGCGATCGCCACGCCGAACTGGTCGCGCGAGCTCTTGGGCTCGATGGTGCGGCTCAGGTCCCCACGGCTCATGGCCTCGGCGGTCGTCGCCACGTCCTGCAGATAGGCGATCATTTGCTGGAACGAACGGGCCATGTCGGCGAGCTCGTCGCGGGAGCGCACCTCGAGCCGGATGTCCAGCTCTCCGCGCGCGATCCGGGCGGCGGCGTCGCTCGCCAAGGAGACGTTACGGGCGATCGGGCGCGAGATCGACAGCGCGAGCGCGAGGCTCGCCAGCAGGCCGAGCACGAGGAAGACGAGCACCGTCGCCAGGGCCGTGCGGTAGCTGTTCTCGGCGAGTTCGACGGCCTGCTTGCTCGAAAGCTGCTTCTGAGCGACCAACTCGCCGGCCTTATGGACGACCGCGCGGTTCACCGGCTGGACCTGCTCCTGGCGGATGCGGGCCGCCGCGGCCTTCTGGCCGTTGCGGCTCAGCTCGAGCATGGCGTCGGACTTGGCCACCAGCTCGTCGAACTGGCCGCGCACCTCGGCGAGGATGCGCCGGTCGGCTTCCGACTTGGCGAGCGTCCGGGAGTAGGTGTCGGTGAGCGTCCGGAACGAGGAGACGATCTCCTGGCGGTCGGTTTCCAGCTTGGCGAACTGCTCGGGATCGGTGGCGAGCAGGTGCGCGAAGTGGACGGCCCGGACCTCGGACACGAGGAACGCGATGCGATCGGCGGCTGCGACGCTCGGCAACTCGGACTTGCCGATGTCGCTCGCCACGGCGTTGAGCCGTGAGGCCTGCCAGAGGCTGATCGCCCCCAGCCCGACCATGAGCAGACACAGGGCGGCGAAGCCCGCGACGATCTTGGTAGCGATGGTCAACCGCATGAACCCTCCCTTGCTACGCAGCCGATTTTTGCGTGGAAATGTGACGAACGCTTTAAGGTACGGAAAATTTGCCATATCTAATGAAAGCAAAGCCATCATATCCGTATTTATTCCGCTTCCCTAGAGATATTTGTCCTTTGTTGTGAAGGACAATTGTCCTCTGGGGCGAAAGTTCGCTAAAAGTCGGCGGCCGATCGATAGCGCATCGATCGGCCGCACGGGGAGGGGGGGATGAGACGGTGGATGCCTAGGAAACGGCCTCCTCCTGCAGGACGAGGAGCGCCTGGGTGCGACTGGTGACTCCCAGCTTCTCGTAGATGCGCGTCAGGTAGTTGCGGATGGTCTTCTCGCTCAGGGCCATCTGGGCGGCGATCGCCCGGTTGTCCAGTCCTCGGGCGAGCTGGGCCAGGATCTCGTTTTCGCGAGCGTTCAGGACCTCGAGGCGCGACGGAGCAACACGGCTGGGCATCGGCGTATCGGGCCTGCGCCGGCGCAACAGGGCCTTGTCGATGGCCAGGTTCAGCTCGTGCAGGTCCCTGAGCGGCTTTTGCAGGAAGTCGAAGGCTCGTCCTTCGCGCAGGGCCTCGATGGCGTCCTGCATGGTGCCCTGGCCCGTCAAGAAGATCACCTCGATGCTGGGATCGAGATCCTTGAACAGGGACATGAGCTGCAAGCCGTTGATGCCCGGCATCTTGAGGTCCGTCACGACCACGTCGAAGCGGTGCTCCTTGGCCAGCGCCAGGGCCTCGACGCCGTCGGCGGCGACCTGGACCTCGTAGCCGCCGCGAGAGAGCCAGCGCCGGAGGATCTCGAGGAGGCTCACCTGATCGTCCACGACCAAGACGCGGGGCAACTCCGGTTGCAGGGCTTGCATGTTCACCTCCGAGGCAGCGAGAACCAAAACGTGCTGCCGTTCCTACCGTCGCTGTCGACCCCCAGACCGCCCCCGTGCAGTTCGACGAGCGCACGGCAGATGTACAGTCCGAGGCCCGCGCCGTCTTGATCCGCCCCCCCTTCGAGCCGCGTGAACTTCTCGAAGATCCGCTCGTGGTCCTGCAGGGCCACCCCGGGCCCCTCGTCCGACACCTCGCAGCGCAGGCCCGCCGCCTCCCGGCGCACCCGGATCTCGACCGAGCTCTCGGACGGCGAGAATTTCAGGGCGTTGCCCAGTAGATTGATGATCACCTGCCGGATCCGTTGGCCGTCGGCGGACACCTCCGGCAGGTCTGGATCCAGCTCCGTCCGGACCGTGATGCGCCTGGCCGAGGCCAGAGGCCGCACGATGTCGACGGCCGCCTCCACCAGGTCGCCCACGTGCAGGGGGCGCGGGACGATGGTCAGGCGTCCGGCCTGAATCATACTTATATCAAGGAGATCATTGACGAGCGTCAGTAGATGTTCCGTACTTTCCCGCATGCGGGCCACGTCCCGCCGCTGCGAGTCATTGAGCGGGCCGTCCACCTCGTAGGCGAAGAGGCTGAGCGTCCCCGACAGGATGGCGAGCGGGGTTCGCAGCTCGTGCGACACGATGTTCAGGAACTCGTCCTTGAGGGCATCCGCTCGCTCCAGGGCCTGGATGTGATCCTGCTGCATGCGTTCGAGCTCGATGTGCGCCGTCACCTCGTTGGCGAGCAGGATGCAGCCCTGGTAGCAATCGTTCGCGAAGAAGGGGACGAGCGAGGCGTCCCAGAAGGTCGTGACGCCGTCTCGGACCAGGGGCGCGCCGATCAGGCGCAAGGTCTGCCCCGATCGCAGCGACTCCAGATCCAGCCTGCCGCCGTCGAGCCCCGGGACCACGTCCGCGAGCCGGCTTGCCAGGAGCTGGTCGTGGTCCATGCCGAGCTGACGCGGATACTCCGGGTTCGCCCAGCGAAAGGCCAGGTCCGGGTCGACCATGGCGATGCCCGCGGGCACGTTCCGGATGACCTGCTGCACCAGGTCGTTCTGCCGGGCCAGCTCCGCTGTCCGGGCGGCGATCTCGGCCTCGATCTCCTCGTTGCGGCGCTGGAGCTCGGCGTTGAGCTGGGCGATGGCCTCCGCCGACCGCCGCTGCTCCGTCAGATCGCGCAAGAGGACCATCACGAAGCGACCCTCGACGGACTCGAGCGGGCTGAGGCTGATCTCGGCCGGGAACTCGCTGCCGTCCTTGCGTCGGCCGTAGAGATCGGGCAGGCCCTTCCGATCGCGGTGCCACGGCCCCGCGAAGTAGGCGCCGACCAGGGAGCCGTGCGCCGCACGGAAGCGGTCGGGGACGAGCTGATCGATGGCCATGCCCAGGAGCTCTTCTGGCTCGTAGCCGAACATGGTGGCGACCTGGCGGTTCTTGAAGGCGATGCGCCCTTGCTCGTCGACCACCAGGATGGCGTCGGATGCGCTCTCCATCAGGCCGCGGAACATGGCCTCGCTGGCCTGAAGGTCCCGCATGGTGACGGCTTGGGCCGCCTCGAGGTCGTCGAGCGACCGCGACGTCCAGCTGGTGTGGAGGGCCCCTGTCAGCCCCGAGATGACGAGGATCAGCCCGACGGAGACCTCGCGGCTGTAGAGGTTGCCGTGTTCGCCGGCGACCACGAGCATGCCCAAGAGCGCGGGCGCGAGGAGGACCATGGGAACCTGGCGGCGGAGCAGGGTCCCCCCGAGCGAGTCCTTGTGCCACCAAGCCATCACGCGCCTTGCGGGTCGCGAGGCGAGGGAGGCCATGGCTCCGCCGATGAGCAGCAACGCCGTGGCAAGCGCCATGCTGTTGCTGCGCTCGGGGCGGTACAGCTCCGTCACCTGGAGCGCGTAGCCCGTGAGGGCGAAATACGGAGCGATTTGGCCCAGGATGGCCAACATGGCGCTCGGATCCAGCTCCGGGCGCCAGGGGTGGTCTCGAAGGGCCAGCGAAAGGCTCACCAGGGCCATGGACAGGCCCGTCAGTCCGTTTGGCAACGGCAAGAAAGAGCCCCAGCCCCCTAACAGCATGAGGAGCATCGCCAGGGCGAGGGCGAGGCTCAGGAGCGCACAAGCGAGGGCCGCCCGCTTCAGCAGCGCGCGGCCGAGGTCGAGGTGGATCGCCCCGGCACAGAGGAGCATCCAAGCGGCGGTGCCGGGCAGCACGGGGGGCGAGCCCGGAACCAGTCCCGCCCAGTCCGGCCGCCCGAGCCACCAGGTTCCGAGGCCCCAGAGCCCCACGACCGCCATGGCGATCGCCACGCTGCGGGCGATGATCGAGCGTCGCGTGGCGTCGTCCATGGGGGGCCGGTCGCTAGTCCATCCACATGGAGCCGAGGTTCAGGATGCCCCCCGCATACCCGGAGGCATGGGAGGAGAGCAGCTGCTCGGCGATGGGCGGGTAGAGGGTGATGGTGGAGAGCTCCGAGAAGGGGACGAAGCGCACCTCCTCGATGACGTCCTCGGCGGGCACCGCGAGCGTGCCGCCCTCGATGCGCCCGAGCATGTAGACGTTCACGATGTGCCGGGTGCCGCGCGGGCAGATGGCCTCGGAGAGGTAGAGCATGCGCTCGATGGAGATGTCGAGCCCCGTCTCCTCCTTGATCTCGCGGATGGCGCACTGCTCGAAGGTCTCGCCGTAGTCGAGCCCGCCGCCCGGCAGCATCCAGTAGCGCTTGTCGCCCTTGCGGTGGCGCACCAGGAGCAGGGAGTCGCCCTGGGGCAAGATGGTGGCCACGCGGATGCGCGGCTGCTTGGGATGGCTCATGCCCGCACCGCCTCTCGCATGCGCTCGAGGCAGTGCTCGAGGGCGAGGCGCGCGTGCGAGTACGTCAGGCCGCCCTGGAAGTAGGCCACGTACGGCTCGCGCAGGGGACCGTCCGCCGACAGCTCGATGGTTGAGCCCTCGATGAAGGTGCCGCCCGCCATGACGACGTTGTCCTCGTAGCCCGGCACCACGTCGGGGATGGGCAAGACGTAGCTGTGGACGGGCGAGGACTCCTGGATGCCCCGGCAGAAGGCGATGAGCAGGTCCGGGTCGCCCAGCCGGACGGCCTGGATGATGTCGGTGCGCATGGCCGTGGGCGCGGGATCCACCTCGAAGCCCATGGACGCGAAGAGGCGGCTGGCGAGGGTGGCGGCCTTCATGGCCTCGCCCACCACGTTGGGTGCGAGGAACAGGCCCTGGAAGAGCAGGCGGTTGTAGTCGAGGCTCGCCCCGCCGTCGCGGCCGATGCCCGGCGCGATGAGGCGACAGGCGGCGCGCTCGACCAGGTCCTCGCGCCCGGCCACGTAGCCGCCCATGGGCACGATGCCGCCGCCCGGGTTCTTGATGAGGCTGCCCGCGACCAGGTCCGCGCCCACGTCGCAAGGCTCCAGGGGCTCGGTGAACTCGCCGTAGCAGTTGTCGACGAAGACCACCACGTCGGGCCGCACGGCCTTGATCCGCCGGATGATGTCGCCGATCTCCGCGACGTCGACCGAGGGGCGCCAGGCATAGCCCCGGGAGCGCTGGATGGCGACCACCCGGGTCTCGGGCCGCAAGGTGGTCGGCAGGGCCGCGAGGTCCACGCGGCCCTCGGCCGTCAGGTCCAGCTCGCGGTAGGTGACGCCCCACTCCATGAGGGAGCCCTGCCCCGGAGCCCGGGTGCCGATGACTTCTTCAAGGGTGTCGTAGGGGTGGCCCGTGACGTAGAGCAGCTCGTCGCCCGGCTTGAGGGCCCCGAAGAGGGCGACGGCGATGGCGTGGGTGCCCGAGGCGAACTGGGTCCGCACCAGGGCGGCTTCGGCGCCCATGACCTGGGCGAAGACCCGCTCCATGGCCTCGCGGCCCAGGTCCCCGTGGCCGTAGCCCGTCGTGCCGGCGAAGTGCTGCTCTCCAATCTGGTGATCGAGGAAGGCCTGGAGGACCTTCTTCTGGTTGCGGTGCCGGATCTGATCGAGGGCGGCCCAGACGGGGGCGAGTTCGCGCTCGGCCTCGGCGATGAGGTCGGCGGCCGGGGCCCGGGAAAGCGTTGCCATGGGACGAGATTGCTCCTTGGGTGGCTGCTGAGAGTGGCTAGCCCATTATATCCCAAGGTTTCTCGATTACCAGCGGGCGACACCTCGTGCGGCATTCGGGCGGCCAACCGGTCCTCATGGACGGGGTCAAAAGACGTGCAGGATTTCGAGCTCGTAGTTCGAGAGCCAGGAGTCCCAGTGACCGGTCTCGACGAAGTGCACGGCCTTGGAGATGACGGAGTTGGCGTGGCTCGCGTCCGAGCTGATGTAGGCGATGCCCAGGATGGCCACCTGCCAGACGTCCTGCTCCTCGATCTCCGCGGCCGTCACGTGGAACTCGTTTTGCAGGCGGGTGACGATGGACTTGACGATCCGCCGCTTGTCCTTGAGGGAGTGGGACGACGGCAGGTGCAGGTTGAGGCGGGCCGCCGCGATGACCATGGCCCTAGACCCGGCTGGAGGCGCGGTCGGAGATGAAGGTGACGATCGCCTCGGTCGACGTTCCGGGACCGAACACGCCGTGGGCGCCGGCCTCCTTGAGGGAGGCGACGTCGGCCTCGGGGATGATGCCGCCCACGAGCACGGTCATGTCGTCGGCGCCATGGTCGCGCAGCAGCTGGCAGATGGTGGGCACCAGCGTCAGGTGCGCTCCGGACAGCAGGCTGAGGCCCACGACGTCCACGTCCTCCTGGATGGCGACGTTGACGATCTCCTGGGGCGTCTGGTGCAGGCCGGTGTAGATGACCTCCATGCCGGCGTCCCGCAGGGCGCGCGCGACGACCTTGGCGCCGCGGTCGTGGCCGTCCAGCCCCGGTTTGCCGATCAGTACCCGAATCTTCCGTTCGCCCATGCCGCTTCGCAGCCTCCTGTCGTGTGGCCCGTGAGTGTCGCTCCATTATACGCCAAGCCAAGCTCTCCGGCAGGTGACGGCCCTCGGCGCCATGCAATGGCCTGGTCTCGCCCAACGTTAAGCGAGCCCCGGGCGGGGGAAGTTTGGAAGCCGCGCTCCATCCTCCCGATCGCGCGAGGGGGTACCGTCGGCGTGCGGGTGCGGATGCCGACCAGGCATGCATCCTTGCAGGAGGGAGGCTCCATGCGTCAATCGAAACTCGCGTACGCGGTGCTGCTCGGAGGGCTGACCGCATCTACCGCTTGCTCCCAGCAGATTCCGACCGCCACGTCACCCGGCGGGATCCCCGTGACCACGCAGGACCATACGGTATCGGCCGAAGCGTCCACCATGCAGGAGCGTTCAGTCCAGCAGCGGTACCGGCGACGCCGCTTCCGGCCCTACTATCGCTTTTACTCCCGGTACTATTACCCGTACTACCGTCGGTATTCCTACGTCGTGCCGTACGTGCCCTATTACCGGCCGTACGTCACTCCCTACGTCGCTCCTTATCAGGCGACTCAGCCCTACGGCCAGCCCGATCAGCAGCAATACGCTCAGCAACCCGATCAGCAACAGGGCATGCAGCAAGGGCAGCAGCCGGATCAACAGCAATACGGCCAGCAACCGGATCAGCAGCAGGGCATGCAGCAAGGTCAGCAGCCTGATCAGCAGCCATATGGGCAGCAGCCCGACCAGCAACAGGGCATGCAGCAATACGGGCAGCAACCTGGTCAGCCGATGGGACAACCAGGGGCCGTGCAGCAAGCGCCCATGGGGGCGTTTAGCGTGACCATCAGTAACTTCCAGTATTCGCCGAGCGTCATCAACGTTCCGGTGGGCGCGACCGTGACCTGGGTCAACCAGGACTCGGCCCCCCATACCGTGACCGGCACGGGCTTCGACGGCATGGTGGCGTCGGGGCAGAGCTACTCCTATTCCTTCACCACGCCCGTTCGCATCGACTATTACTGCCGGTTACACCCGACCATGCGGGGAACGGTGGTCGTGGGCGGCGCGCAATAACGCCCAAGGCCCGGCCGGCCGCCCGCGCGTCGGCGGGCGACGGGACTATGGCGGCAGGCCCAGTCGCGAACCGGACCGCGGCTGGGCCTCTGGTTGGCCGTCCATGGTGGTCCGGACGTCCCTCCGGTCGCGCTTGCTCGCTTTCAAAAGATTTCCCGACTTCCGACCCTACGCAAGGGATGCTTGATGCGCTAACGTGACCCTCGTCAACTCGTTAGACGAGAGGAGTCACCGATGCGTGTTACGTCTCCCGTGCCCTGGCTGACGCTGATGGTCGTGCTGGCCGGTTGCGCCGCCCAGGAGCAGACGCCGGTTCCCGCCGTGCCCGCTCCCGAGCCCGCCAACCCAGCACTTGGACTTCCTGAGACGCCGGTGCCCGCCCCCGACGTCATGGGCTGGGTACCCGAGACCCTGAGCCCATCGGTTCAGAACCGCGTGCAGGACATCAGCAAGCCGTGGGGCGATCTCGACAACCCGGTCGTCGTCATCAAGGACGGCCGCTACTACCCCTACTACGTCCACGTGAAGCTGGGGGGCAGCGTGACCTGGATCAACCAGGACCGCGTGACCCAGTCCGTGACCTCGCCGATCCCGGGCGGGGCGACCCAGGAAGGCTACTGGGAGGGCGTGCTGGCCCCCGGTGAGAGCTACACCAAGTCGTTCCAGCGCTACACGGGGACCTTCACCTACCACTCCACCTACACCCAGGATCTGCGCGGCAACGTGATCGTCGTCGGCGATCGGCGCTGAGCGCTCATCGAGCGAGGGCGAGACCTCGCCCTTGCCTAGCGTCAAGCGAGCCCGGACGACCCAAAGCTTGGCGTCCTTGTGCCAGGTCATGACCTCCGAACGCCATTAGGGTAGGGACATTGAGTTCCTGCCAAGGGGCAACCCTGGTCCAAGGAGGTTTGACGATGCTTCATACGAAGGCCTTTGCGGTCGTCCTGGGTGCGCTTGCGGCTACTACCGCATGCTCCTACGTCCCCACCACCGCCCCGGCTCCGAGCGAGCCCGAGAACCAGGTGACGAGCCAACAGGAGGCGCTCCGGCCCGAGGCGCAGCTCGGGGCGGAGCGCGACACCCAGCAGCTCCGGGGCCGAGACGACGATGACGACGATGACGATGACCGTGATCGACCCCGGCGGCGCTTCCGCGGGTATTTTCCTTACTATCGCCCCTATTATCCCTATTACCGGCCCTTCTATCCGAGCCTTTACCGCCCCTACGCCCAGAACACGGTGGTCATTCGCGGCTATCAGTACCTGCCCGGCAACATCAACGTGCCGGTCGGCGGGACGGTGATCTGGATCAACCAGGACTCCGTGCCGCACACCGTGACGTCGCCCCTGCCGGGGCAAGTCACGACCACCGGCGCCTTCGACGGCGTGCTCCAGCCGGGTCAGAGCTATTCCTTCACGTTCAACCTGCCGGGTCGCATCGACTACTACTGCCGGTACCACCCCTATATGCGGGGTAGCGTGACGGTGGGCGGCTATTAGCCATCGCCACCGCCTGACGACGAGGCCTTCCCCGGTAGCGGGGAAGGCCTTTCGACTCCTGTCCGGCAGCCGTCCTTTTGAGCGATTCTCCCCTGGGCGCGAAGGACCTGGTCTTCAGCGCAGAGGCGACCCGGTGCGAAACCAGTAAAAATCCTTGTGGAATCAGGTCAAGCGCACGTCGATCGAACTGACGTATCCTGACCCTCAATTGTTTGGTTAAGCGACAGGAGCCATGTCATGCCTGCCAACCTGCGCCTCGTCGGCCTCATGGCCTCGCTGCTCCTGGGATCGGTCGGTTGCGGCCAGGAGCCGCCCCCGGCGATCCCGCTCCCGCCGGCCCCCGAGGCCCCTGCTCAGACCCCTCAGACGCCAATCATGGGCAACGACCCGGTGGTACCGGTGCCGGGGCCCGTGACTCCCAGTACGGGCGGCCCGGTCGGGCCGAAGCTCGACGTGCCCTGGGGCGATCTCGACCACCCGGTCGTCGTCATCAAGGACAACCGCTACCACCCCTACTACGTCCGCGTGCGCATGGGAGGCAGCGTGACCTGGATCAACCAGGATCGGGTCACCCAGTCCGTGACCTCTCCGATTCCGGGCGGCGCCACCCAGGAGGGCGACTGGGAGGGCGTGCTGGCCCCCGGTGAGCGCTACACGCGGAGCTTCAACCGCTACACCGGGACCTTCACGTACCATTCGCGGTACACCTCGGACCTCCGGGGCAACGTGATCGTGGTCGGCGATCGACGCCAGGACCTCTTCTGGTCCGAGCTCTTTCGGCGCTGATCGCCGGCCGTGACCGGCGGCTACATGGACCGCCGGTACTGACCTCCGACCTGGTAGAGGGCGCGGCTGATCTGGCCCAGCGAGCAGACCTTCACCGTCTCCATGAGCTCGGCGAAGACGTTGCCGCGGTTGGTCGAGACCTCCTGCAGCCGCCGGAGAGCCGCCTCGGCCCGCTCGGCGTTGCGGTGGTGGAAGGCCTGCAGGTTCGCGATCTGCTGCTGCTTCTCCTCTTCGGTCGAGCGGATGAGCTCGATGGCGTCGCCGTACTCCTTGGGGTGCGGGTTGAGGAAGGTGTTGACGCCGATGATGGGCAGCTCGCCGGAGTGCTTGAGGTGCTCGTAGTAGAGCGACTCCTCCTGGATCTTGCCGCGCTGGTACATGGTCTCCATGGCGCCCAGCACGCCGCCGCGGTCCGACAGGCGCCGGAACTCGGCGAGCACGGCCTCTTCGACCAGATCCGTGAGCTCTTCGATGATGAAGGCGCCCTGCAGGGGGTTCTCGTTCTTGGCGAGGCCCAGCTCCCGGTTGATGATCTGCTGGATGGCGATCGCCCGGCGCACCGACTCCTCGGTGGGAGTGGTGATGGCCTCGTCGTAGGCGTTGGTGTGCAGGCTGTTGCAGTTGTCGTAGATGGCGTAGAGGGCCTGCAGGGTGGTGCGGATGTCGTTGAAGTCGATCTCCTGGGCATGCAGGCTGCGGCCCGAGGTCTGGATGTGGTACTTGAGCTTCTGGCTGCGCTCGTTGGCGCCGTACTTGTCCTTCATGGCCGTCGACCAGATGCGGCGGGCGACGCGCCCGATCACCGAGTACTCGGGGTCGATGCCGTTGGAGAAGAAGAAGCTCAGGTTGGGGGCGAAGTCGTCGATGGCCATGCCCCGGCTGAGGTAGTACTCGACGAAGGTGAAGCCGTTGGCGAGCGTGAAGGCCAGCTGGCTGATGGGGTTCGCGCCCGCCTCGGCGATGTGGTAGCCCGAGATGGACACCGAGTAGAAGTTCTGGACGCAGTGCTCCACGAAGTACTGCTGGATGTCGCCCATCATGCGCAGGGCGAACTCGGTCGAGAAGATGCAGGTGTTCTGGGCCTGGTCCTCCTTGAGGATGTCGGCCTGGACCGTGCCGCGCACGCTCGAGAGCGTCTTGGCCTTGATCTGCTCGTAGGTCTCGGCGTCGACCAGCATGTCGCCCGTGACGCCGAGCATCCGGAGGCCGACGAGGCGATCGCCCGCGGGCACGTCCTGGCCGCGGTACTCGGGCCGAGGCAGGCCGAGGCCCGCGAAGTGCGCGTCGAGCTTGGCCTCGGCCGCTTCCCAGCCGCCCGTCTCCATGAGGTGCTTCTCGACCTGCTGGTCGATGGCGGTGTTGAGGAAGAAGGCCAGGATCATGGGCGCCGGGCCGTTGATGGTCATGGAGACCGAGGTGGTCGGCGCGCAGAGGTCGAAGCCCGAGTAGAGCTTCTTGGCGTCGTCGAGGGTGCAGACCGACACGCCCGAGTTGCCGATCTTGCCGTAGATGTCGGGCCGGAAATCGGGGTCCTCGCCGTAGAGCGTCACGGAGTCGAAGGCCGTGGACAGGCGCGCGGCGGGCTGACCCTTGGAGACGTAGTGGAAGCGCTTGTTGGTGCGCTCGGGCGTGCCCTCGCCCGCGAACATGCGCGTCGGGTCCTCGCCCTTGCGCTTGTACTCGAAGACGCCCGCGGTGAAGGGATAGCGGCCCGGCACGTTCTCCATGAGCTGCCAGAAGAGCAGGTCGCCCCAGTCGTGGAACTTGGGCAGGCTGACCTTGGGGATCATGAGGTGCGAGAGGCTCTCGGTGTAGTTCTCGACCCGGATCTCCTTGCCGCGCACGGTGTAGGAGTGGACGGGGGCCGTGTAGCCCGCCACCAGCGTCGGCCAGTTCTGCAGCAGCTTGAGGCTCGGCTGGTCCAGGTCCAGGAGGGCCTCCTGGTAGCGCTGGCGCAGCAGGCGCACGGCGGGATCGGCCGACTCGTCAAGGAGCTGGGCCTGGTCGTAGAGCTGGGCCATGCCGGGCACGGCGTCGCCGAGGGCCTTGAGCGAGTGGTAATAGGCATACGCGTCGCGAGCCCGGGCGGCCACGTGGTCGGCGCGCTTCTTGTGGCCCTGCACCGCGTCCGAGATCTCGGCCAGGTAACGGTTGCGCTCGGGCGGGATGATGGCCTGCTTGCGGCTCTCGCGCTCCGCGACCTGGAGGCTCGACGACCAGCTCTGGCCGGCCTTCTGGTTGAGGACCTCGACCAGGTTGACGTAGAGCCAGTTGGTGCCGGCGTCGTTGAACTGGCTCGCGATGGTGCCGAACACGGGCATGTTCTCGGTCGGCTCGTTGAAGAGCTTGTGGCCGCGCTGGTACTGCTTGCGGACGTCGCGCAGGGCGTCTTCGGCGCCACGCTTGTCGAACTTGTTGATGACGACCAGATCCGCGTAGTCGAGCATGTCGATCTTCTCGAGCTGGCTCTGGGCACCGAACTCGGAGGTCATGACGTACATGGAGGCATCCACCAGGTCCACGATCTCGGAGTCCGACTGGCCGATGCCCGCGGTCTCGACGATGACGAGATCGTATCCCGCGGCCTTGGCGACGCCGATGGCCTGGATGAGGGCCTTGCTGGTGGCCACGTTGGAGGCACGGGTCGCCAGCGAGCGCATGTAGACGCGCGGGTCGTAGATGGCGTTCATGCGGATGCGATCGCCCAACAGGGCGCCGCCCGTCTTGCGCTTGGAGGGATCCACCGAGAGGATGGCCACGCTCTTGTCGGCGAAGTCGCGCAGGAAGCGGCGAATGAGCTCGTCGACGAGGCTCGACTTGCCGGCGCCGCCCGTGCCCGTGATGCCGAGGACCGGCACGTCGCGCTGGGCGCCCTTGTCGGCGAGCTTGTGCAAGAGGTCGCGGTAACGGAAGTCCTGCTCCTGGCGCTCCTCGGCCTCGGTCATGGTGATGAGGCGCGCGAGCGTGTTGACGTCGCCGACCTTGACGTCGAGGGGGTTGGCCGGGATCTCGGCGGAGAGGTCCACGTCGCAAGCGGCGATCATCTGGTCGATCATGCCCTGCAGGCCCAAGCGGCGGCCGTCTTCGGGGCTGAAGATCTTGGCGACGCCGTAGGCCTCGAGCTCGGCGATCTCGGAGGGGACGATGACGCCGCCGCCGCCGCCGAAGACCTTGATGTGGCCGGCGCCCCGCTCGCGCAGCAGGTCGATCATGTACTTGAAGTACTCGACGTGGCCGCCCTGGTAGGAGCTGATGGCGATGCCCTGCGCGTCCTCCTGGATGGCGGTCTCGACGATCTCGGCGACCGAGCGGTTGTGCCCCAGGTGGATGACCTCGGCACCCGTGTCCTGCAGGATGCGCCGCATGATGTTGATCGAGGCGTCGTGGCCGTCGAAGAGCGACGCGGCCGTGACGAAGCGGACCTTGTGCTGAGCCTGATACGGCGAGGTGACGGGGGCCGTGCGGGGAGCTGTGGCTTCCATGTGTATCTCCATCGTCGGAAATCTGCGCGATCGCCGGTGATCGGGGGTCGTGGATCGTCTTATTTTACCGCAAGACGCCGCTCCAGGCCAGCTTGCGCCCTCGGCGGCCGTGGCGGCCCGGTCAGGGGGTGAGCAGCCCGAGCAAGTGCTCTGCCGCCTGCCGAGGAGGCACCCGCCGGCCTTGGACCTCTGCCAGGAGCGCCTGGACGTCCGGCCGATCCATGGCGCGCTTCAGGGCCCGCTGCAGCAGATCGGTCGCGAGCGAGCTCACTTCCTCGCGGGCCTGGTACGCGCGCTTCTCGGCGATGGTGCCCGTCCGGTTCAGGAAGTCTCGGTGCACCTTGAGGTGCTCCCACAGCTCCAAGACGCCGCTCTCGTCCAGCTCCAGGAGGCTCTTGGTCAGCACCACCGGAGGGGCCCAGGCCTCATGCTCCTCGAGCTCCAGCATGCCCAGGATCTCGGCGGCGGCCCGGTTGGCGCCCGCGAGGTCCGCCTTGTTCACGACGAAGAGGTCCGGCACCTCCATGATGCCCGCCTTGATGGCCTGGATGCCGTCACCGAGGTTGGGCGGCAGCACCAGGATCGTGCTGTCGGTGGCCCGGGCGATCGCCACCTCCGACTGGCCCACGCCGACCGTCTCCACCAGGACGACCTGGCACCCGTAGGCGTCCAGGACCTCGGTCGCGGCCTTGGTGGCCAGGGCAATGCCGCCCAGCTGGCCGCGGCTGCTCATGCTGCGGATGAAGACCCCGGGATCGCCCGCGTGGCTCTTCATGCGGATGCGATCGCCCAGGATGGCGCCGCCCGTGAAGGGGCTCGCCGGGTCCACCGCGATCACGCCCACGGTCATGCCGTCCCGGCGGATGGCCGAGACCAAATGGTCGACCAGCGAGCTCTTGCCCGCGCCGGGTGGCCCCGTGATGCCCACGAGATAGGCCTTGCCCGTGTCGGGATAGAGTTCGGCGAGGGCGTCGGCCGCTTCGGGGGACTGGTTCTCGATGAGGGAGATGAGGCGGGCGGCGGCGCGGCGATCGCCCGCGCGCACCCGGGCGGCGTAGTCCATGGATCCGGCGTTCATGGGGCTCCCTTTCTAGCGTGATCGGAGATCCTACCACGCCGCGGGAGGCTAGAAGAGGGGGCGCAGCGAGTTGAGAACCTTCTCGGCGGCCTTCTCGAAGCCCTTGAAGGGGACGGCCTGCGCGGGCCTCGCCCGGGTCATCAGGTCCTTGGTGAAGATCCGTTCCTCGACGTCTCGCGCGAAGTCCGCGGAGTCGACGTGCAGGTTGATCTCCTGGCTGAGGGCCATGGAGCGGCGGTCCATGTTGGCCGTCCCGATGATGGTGAACTGGCCGTCGATGACGGCCACCTTGCCGTGGTTGAAGTGGTCCGTCTCGTGGTCGTGCTGGCCCACCTGCAAGTTCAGCGTGTCGTACTCGTAGACCTTCACCTTGGCCGCGAGCAGCTCGTTGACGACCGAGCGGTTCATGAGGTCGATGGCCGGGTTGTCGCCCACCGAGGGAACGATCACGTGGACCTTGACCCCGCGCTTGGCCGCCGCCTTGAGGCCCGCGATCATCTCGCTGTCGATGAAATACGGGCTGTTGATGTAGATGCGGTCCTTGGCGGCCTTGAACGCCGCGAGGTAGCTGTCGCGGATCTCGCGCTCGGAGCTGGAGGTGACGGCCACCTGCAGGCTATTGGTGCCCTTGGTCGTGAGGTCGAGGGGAACGCGGCGCAGGGCCTCGCCGCCCGAGAGCTTCCAGTTCCCTTCGAACTTGTCGTAGAGGTCCTTCAGGGTGGGCCCCTCCACCTTGACCATGAAGTCGTGCCAGTACTTCTCGTAGCGCTCGCCGAGGTTCATGCCGCCGGTCATGCCGGCCTTGCCGTCGACGAGCAAGATCTTCCGATGGTCGGTGATGGTGTTGGCGTGCAAGAGGGGCAGCTTGTGGCCGTCGGTGAAGCGCTGGACCCGCACGCCCGCCTTCTCGAGGTCCCGCATCATGTCCGAGCCGAACTGCGACAGCGTATCGACCAGGACGTTGACCTCCACGCCCTGGCGCGCCTTCTTCATCAGCTTCTCGGCGACGGCGCGTCCGCTCGGATCGTCGTGGAAGGCGAAGAATTCCATGTCGATGCGCGTCCTGGCCGAGTCGATCAGCGCGTGGAGCTGCGGGTAGGCCTCCTTGCCGTCCACGAAGAGATCGATGTCGTTGCCCGGTCGAAAGGGGGTCGACACGTAGGGCGAGACGGCCTTGGCCACGTTGCTTGCGGGCTGCGTGCGGAGGATGGAGTCGAGGCCCATCGTCGGACGAGGCGGCGTCGTACTCGTCCCCTTCTCTGCCGGCCAGAAGGCAACGGTTTTCAGGTTCGTGGGACGGGGACCGGTCGCCTGGACAGCCATCATGTGCTCCTTGGGGTGAGGGACATGAGGGTTATCCGCCGGTTAAAACCATAACTTGGTTAGCGGATGGTTAAGGTTAGGGAAATATATGTTGAAGCAGAGCGGTCTGCTGGCGTCGTCCGGGATCGTCGGCCAGCGATTGCCTCAGGCCTGGCGCGGTGTCGCAAGGGCCGCCAGCGTCTGGTCGGCCGCCATGACGCCGCGGTACTGGGCCTCCTCGAACAGGGAGATGCCGCTCATGTCGGAGTGGGCGAAGTGGATGCGGCCGTGCGGCTGGAGGGCGGCCTGGCGATCGCGGCCCCAGATGAAGCCCGGCACGGGCCGGATCATGGCGTGCCCCCAGATGCAGACGTCGAGGTTCGTGATGGCGTTGCGGATCCCCGGATGCATGCGGGACAGGTCGGCGACGATCTGGTCGCACCATTCTCCATGCGAGCGGGCGATGGCCATGCGGCGCGCCGTCGCGGGATCGGTCTCGCTCAAGGGCAGGTAGTAGGTCAGCACCGTCTCGGCCTGCGGGTACTGGGCGAGCCGCTGGTGGGTCGCCACCACGTAGCCGAGCGAAGGGCTCAGATAGGAGACGTTGTCCCAGGAGAGCGGGGCTCCCGAGCCCGCGGGAGGGTGTTGCACGGTAATGTTGGCCACCATCCAGGGGGCGTAGCCGAAGGCATGCAAGTAAGCGGGCGGCTTGGAGGCGAGGTCCGGCAGGACGCGCCCCGCCACGAACCGCGGGGCGGCGAAAATGACGCGGTCCGCCACGAGACGGACGGCACGGTTGGTGGCCACCTCGACGTAATCGACCTCCAACGAGCCTTCCGGGCGCTCTTCCACCCGAAAGACCAGCGCCTGCGGCCGGAGCTTGGCCTGGACCTTGGACCGGAGCTGTCGCACGAGCCAGCCGTTGCCTTCGGGCCACGTCAGCACGGCCTGGTGCCCCGTATTTGCCCCCATGCCGGTACGAGAGGCGAAGTAGTGAATGCCCGCCCAGGCCGAGACCTCGTCGAGTCGGCAGCCGAAGTCGTCCCGGCAGGCGTAGTTCACGTACCAGCGGAGCGGCTCCGAGGTCCAACCGTTCTCGTCCATGAACTGCGCCATGGTCTTGCCGTCCAGGGCGAGGTAGCGCGGGTCCTGCGAGCTCGCCTCGAGGGGGATGGCGAAGGCCGGCTTGCCGTCCGAGCCCCTTGCGTTCTTGAACTGATCCATCCTGGCGAAGAAGCTCTGGTACTGCGCCCGGTCCTGTTCCGAGATCCCGAGCTGCGGCACCACTCCCTCTTGCCAGTGCCCATGGATCAAGAGCCGCTCTTGGGGGTCCGAGACCAGGTACTGCTCGTTGTAAATAGGGAGGCCGCCGGCATCGTAGCCCTCGATCACCCCGAGCTCCTCGAAGAGCTCGCGGACGAGCGTGCTCTCGTTCGACGGGATGGGCACGTAGTGGGCGCCCCAGGGATAGGGCGAGATCCGGTTCTCGCCGCTGCGGGAGTTGCCGCCCACCTCGGCCTCGAGCTCCAGCAGGGCGAAGTCCTCGTACCCACGCTTCTGCAATCGCCAGGCGGCCGAAAGCCCCGCGATCCCGCCGCCGACGATGGCGACGCCGACCCGGCGCGTCTCCTGGGGGGCCGGAAAGCCGGCGCCCCTCAGCCGATGCCCCACGCGATGGGAGGCGCCGACCACGCTGCCCGGGATCGGACGGGGTTGCAAGAAGCCGAAGCGGGGGAGGGCAAACCAGGCCCCGACCGCTGCGAGCCCCGCAGCGAGAAAGGCCCGCCGGGAGAGGCGCCGCCCCGAGGGATCAGTGGATGTACGCAGACCACTCCTCCTCGAAATAGCGGACCAGCACCTGGTTGTTCAGCTTGTTGACCTCGCCCGGGACCCGGCCCATGTCCGGCGGGAACTGCAGCATCTGGTCGACCGTCTCGCGGGTCACGAACTTCAGTCCGGGCAGGTAGTGGTCCGCCGGCGCGAACGGCCCCTTGGAGGCGAGCACGTACCCCCACTCCCCGAAGGATGGCACGTAGGCGTGGTAGGGCGTGGTCGCAAAGCCAACGGCCTGGAGGGTCCGGTCGATGCACCAGAAGGACTTGCGGGCCACGTACGGGGACGTGCTCTGGACCACGGCGGCGCCGTCGTCCTGCAGGGCGCGGTAGAGCAGGCGGTAGAAGGTGGTCGAGTAGAGCTTCCCGATGGAGAAGTTGGAGGGATCGGGGAAGTCCACCACGATGAAGTCGAAGCGATCGCGGTTGTTCTTGAGCCACAGGAAGGCGTCGGTGTTGAGGACCCGCACCCGGGGCGACGTCAGGGCCCCGTCGTTGAGGTCGCTCAGGGTCTGGTTGGACGAGAACAGGCTTGTCATGGAGCGGTCGAGGTCCACCAGCGTGACGGAGCGGACCGCGTCGTGCTTGAGGACTTCCCGCGCCGCCATGCCGTCGCCGCCTCCGAGGATCAAGACGCGCTCCGGCGATCGCACGGCCTGCAGGCCAACGTGCACCAGGGCTTCGTGGTAGCGGTACTCGTCCCGGGAGCTGAACTGCAGGTTGCCGTTCAGGAAGAGCCGCATGTCCTGGGGCGCCTTGGTCAGGACCATTCGCTGGTAGGGCGTGGACTTGGCGTAGATGACCTTGTCGGGATAGGTCGCGGCCTCCGCCATGTCCATCATCTGATCCGCGAAGACGAAGCCCAGGATGAGCCCGGCCAGGATCGTGATGGCCGAGCCGCGCATCAGCTTGATCCAGGGCACCTCCTCCCGGAAGAGGTGCAGCGTCCAGATGGCCACCAGCACGTTGAGGATGCCGAACATCATGGCCGAGCGGATGAGACCCAGGTGGGGCACCAGGATCAGCGGGAAGAGCAGCGAGGCCAGCAGGGCGCCGATGTAGTCGAAGGTGAAGATCTGGGAGACGAGGTCCTTGAAGTCGTAGTGGCTCTTGAGGATCCGCATGAGGAGCGGGATCTCCAGCCCCACCAGGGCGCCTGTCAGGAACACCAGGGAGTAGAGCAGGACGCGGAACGAGCCGACGTACTCGAAGAGGCCGAACATCAAGGCGGCCGAGCACCCGCCGATCACGCCCACCAGCAGCTCGACCTGGATGAAGACGGATACCAGGCTGCGGGTGACGAACCGCGACAGGTACGATCCGATGCCCATGGCGAAGAGGTAGACGCCGATGACCGTCGAGAACTGCGTGACGGAGTCGCCCAGCAGGTAGCTCGCGAGCGTGCTGGCGATGAGCTCGTAGATCAGCCCGCAGGTGGAGATGACGAAGACCGAGAGCAAAAGGGCGATGGCCACGCGGGGGTCCGTTTCTTAGCCGTGGATGGCCGACGCGATGATGATCGCGATGCCGAGCGAGATCGCCCCCATCACGACGGCGAGCGAGGTGTTGTGCTCGTCGATGATCTCTTTCCAGAGCTGGCCCTTGGCGGCCAGGTTCATGAAATAGAAGCCGAGCGCGTAGATGATGAGCCCGATGGCCGAGTACAGGAGCGCGGCCACCACGTATTTGAGGTTGAGTACTTGATCCATGTGTCCCTCCGCAGTCGAGAGTAGGGAGCGTCGCTACTTGTGATAGACGTTGTGGCCCGCGGGGCCCCACCGCCCGGTGGTGGCGGAATCGGCCACGGTCCAGCCCGCGTAGTTGGCGAAGCCCATGAGGCCGCAGACCGCCAGGCCGTAAATCAGGTAGGTGCGTATCACGCGGCGTCCCCTCCGTCGTCACTCATCGTCGTCATCGCTGACATAGGGTGAAAAGTCGCTCTGCGACCAGCGGGCCACCTCGAACTGGTGGCTGCGCCACCAGACGAAGGCCGGGAAGAGGGCCAGCAGCACGAGGGACCACCAGAAGTTGGACCAGGTGACGACCCCCCGTCTGATCGAGAGGTTGTACTCCTGGGACCGCAGCTCGGGCGGTCCCGAGACCTGGAAGACCGCGTGGTAGCGTCCGCCCGGCACGAGCGAGAGGACGCGCATGCTTCGCTGGTCGCCCTCGGACCAGTAGCCGTCGCTGTCGTGGCCCGAGTAGAACTCGACTCCCTGGTCGAAGTCATACTCGGCCCCGGTCTCCTCGTTGATGAGGCTGCCTTCCAGCGAGAGCCAGTTGTTGTTCACCGGCGAGTTGAACCGGATCCCCACGTTGGACATGGCCCCGGCCAGGTCGAAGCTGGGCGTGACCTGGGTCTTCCCCCGCTCGGCCGGGTCGTAGACTCCGGAACCCTGGAAGACGACCTGGTTGCGCGAGATGGCGAACGTGGCGGCCTGGATCAGGATCGCGACCAGGATGAAGAAGCCGGCGAGCTTGAGGATGCCCGGCGTCTGCGCGACGAGGGCGGACGGCTGGTTGGGTGCGATGCCGGACCGGGCGGGCATCGCCTTGTCGAGCTTGAAGGCCGACTTGACGACCTCCGGCTCGAGGTATTCGCCGGCTGACCAGTTGATCTCCTGGGCGTCCCTCTCCAGCGAGAGGATGTAGGGCGGATTGATATAGTCCTCGACGGCCACGGCGTCATCCACCTTGACCCGCCAGTAGAACTCGCCGATCACGTAGGTGACCTTACCGGTGCCTTTGTGGAACAGCTTGTAGGTGCCGGCCCGGAACCATGCGCTCTGGCCATGCCGCAGCGGCCGCTCCTTGGTCGTCCGGACGAAGTTCCAGTGCCCATCGGCGACCGTCAGCCACCGGAAACCCTTGTAGGGGTTGAAGAGCAGGTATTCCTGCCACTTGTACTCGCCCGAGCCGTCGCTTCGCTCCATGAAGCCGATGACTTCCCAGGTGTCGCCGAACAGCTTGCCGCGCCGGCCGAGGGGTATCAGGGGCTTGATCCGCTTCCGGTGCTCGACCGTGTTGATGACCTGGAGGTTCTCGTTGGTGACGTCGATGATCGAGCCGCAGGACGCGCAGGCCACCGTGACCGTGTGACCCAGTGCGCGCAGGGGAATGCTCGCGCCGCAGTTCGTGCAGTTGAACACCTTGGGAGAAGGGCGCTTCTTCGGTTCCTGGGGATCACCAGCCATCGATCGGCCTCAGATTGGAGAGCTGCATGTCCTCGAACTCGACGTACCGGCCCTGAAACAGCCGCGTTCCCTCGCCTTGCGAGACCTCGATGCAGGCGTAGCCGGCATCGGGACCGTTCAGGTCGATGCTGGTGCTGGTGCGCCCCTTGGGCGCCGGGAAGGGCAGCTCGCCTTCGCTCCCCACGCATGTGGCCTGCTTGATGTCGTCGATCTGGAACTCTTGGCCGCCAAGGGAGAGCGATCGCCCGACCTGCAGGTTCTCGACGGGGGGAACGGCGCTCGTGTCAGCCAGGGAGAAGCTCAGCATGAAGAAGCCCTGGGCTTCCGCCAGCCACCCTTCGCGCCCGTCGTCGAAGAGCGCGAACCACTCGTTCCACGAGCCGTTTTCCCAGGCCATCTTGAGCCGTCCGAGCAGCTCGAAGCCCTTGCCCTCGAACCGGCCGCGCGTGCCGACCTGGAAGGGGCTCATGTCGGCCGGGAGATCGGCCATCTTGCCGAGCGCCTCGAGGTCGATGTCGTGGCGCACCAGCATGGAGTGGCAGTAGGGACAGACGGCGAAGACGGAGTCGCGCGACTTGAAGTCGACCTCCGCGCCGCAGGCAGGGCATCCGAGTTTCATGGACTAGGTGATCTTCTTGAGCAGCTCGGCCTTCTTGGCGTCAAACTCCGCCTGCGTGAGGATCCCCTTGGTGACGAGCTCGTGCAGCTTGGAGAGCGTTGCGATGGGGTCCTCGGCGGCCTCGCCCCCCTGCGAACCGAACGCCGACGCCATCTGCTGGCCCATGGCCATCCCGGCGCCCATGCCGACCCCAGCACCCGCGGCTCCGCCGGGATTGGCGGCGGCGGCGGGCAGGCTGTCGGCCGCCTGGAAGTGGGCGTACCGCTTCAGGTCGCCCACCATCTGCATGGAGGTCACCTTGTCGAGGTGCCCCTGCAACTCGTCGGGCAGCGAGATGCTCTGCACGAAGAAGGACTCCAGTTGGAGGCCGTACTCGGCGAAGGTGAGGCTCAGGGCTTCCTTGAGCGTCTCGGAGAACTTCGTCTGGTTGGCGGCCATGTCGATGAAGCCCACCTCGGCGCTGCCGAAGAAGGTGGCGAGCGACGTCAGGATCGCCGAGCGCAGCTGGCCCTCGAGCTCTTGGGTCGTGTAGCGCTCGCGCGTGCCGCTGACCTTCTTGTAGAAGATCTTCGGGTTCTTGATCTTGTACGAGTAGGTCCCATGCGCCCGGATGCGGATCACCCCGAAGTCCTTGTCACGGATGGTGACGGGCGTGGGGGTGCCCCACTTCTGGTCGATCTGGTCGCGGGTGCTGAAGAAGTAGACGTCGGACTTGAACGGCGACTGGAAGGCCTTGTCCCAGTGCTGGAGGTTGGTCAGGATGGGCAGCGTCTGGGTCGTGAGCGTGTAGCGGCCCGGCTCGAAGACGTCGGCCACCTCGCCCTCGTTGACGAAGAGCGCCAGCTGGCTGTCCCGAACGGTCAGCTGGGCGCCGTTCTGGATCTCCTTGTCCGCCATGGGGTAGCGGTAGGCCAGCACCCCGTTCTCTTCCTCGGTCCACTGGATGACGTCGATGAACTGCTTTTTGATAAAATCAAACATTCCCACAGTCTTGTCTCCCAATCAGTCTGACGTTGCGTCAGTTTAGACCAGGGGTATGGGAATGGCAAGCGATAGACAGGCGTCACGAGGCAGAGCAGATGGGTCCGGATTTGGTCACCGTTTCGATTGGAGCCCTCGGCCTGGCGGCCGGACTGGGGGCCTGGATCCTGCGCGCGCGCCAGCGTGCCAGGACCGCGCCGGCGGAGGATGCCCAGGCCGACCTGAAGGCTCTCAAGCGTGGGCTGAGCCGTGCCCAGTACCTGGAGCACGTGGATACGCGCATGGCCGAGACGGCCCTGCACCAGTTCGAGCAGGGTGAGGAGCGCTACGGGCACTTCCTGTCCCGGCTCGAGGCCAAGTTCGAGCGCACCGAGCTGACGTTCGGCCGCTACGTGTCGGCGGCCGAGCAGGTGCACCAGGCCATGCTCCAGAACCTGCGCGAGGTCGAGGCGCTTCTCAAGCACCTCGACTCGCTCCATGCCCCGCACACCATGCGCGAGATCGAGAAGCTGCGCGCGGCCCAGGGGCTCGACGAGGCCATGGCGGAGCGCCTGCGCCGCTCCGCCGAGACGGAGACCAAGATCCGCGCCCACCTGACCTACAACGATCGCGCCTTGAACGAGCTCGATCGGGTCATCGTGGCGGTATCGGACATCAAGACCAGCAAGGACACGCCGGGCGTCGATCTCGAGGCCGCGATGGACGAGTTGCGGGAGCTGGCCGCACGCGCGAAGAAGTACTCGCAGTAAGGAGACGTAGAACCCATGACCGCACCGAACGAGTTGAAGGTCGCCACCGCGGAAGACGTCCGGACCGAGCTCGGCCTGGCCGAGCCGGCCGCGATTCAGATTCACCCCGGCGAGGATCAGGACCTGGAGACGAGGGCCGATCACTTCGTGGACCAGCTGGTGGCCATCGACCCGCAGACCCGGCCCGAGACGGCCAAGGCCGCCGTGGAGACCATGGGCGTGGATCTCCAGCGCAAGGCCGTCAAGCAGCTGACGCTCCTGAACCAGCCCATCCACAAGCTGTCGACCCGGGGAGAAGAGGGCGGAGACGTCGCCCAGTCCCTGATCGACCTCAAGGTGAAGGTCGAGGAGCTCGACCCGGGCAAGATCGATCTGGAGCCGGGCTGGTTCGGCCGGGCGCTCGGCAGGATCCCGGGCGTGGGCACTCCGCTCAAGCGCTATTTCTCGCAGTTCGAGAGCGCGCAGACCGTCATCGCGGCGATCGTGCGATCGCTGGAGCAGGGCCGGGATCAGCTGGGCCGCGACAACGTCACGCTGGGCGAGGACCAGCGGCAGATGCGGGAAATGACGCACAAGCTCACGCAGGCCATCCGCCTGGGGCAGCTGATCGATCAGAAGCTCCAGTACAAGCTGGAGCGGGAGATCCCCGCGGACGACCCCCGTCATCGCTTCATCGCCGAGGAGCTGCTCTTCCCCTTGCGGCAGCGGCTCATCGATCTGCAGCAGCAGCTCGCCGTGCACCAGCAGGGGGTGTTGGCGTCCGAGATCATCGTGCGCAACAACAAGGAGCTCATGCGTGGGGTCGACCGGGCGCTCAACGTGACGGTCACGGCGCTGCAGGTGGGGGCGACGGTGGCCCTGGCGCTCGCCAATCAGAAGATCGTCCTGGACAAGGTGCAGTCGGTCAACGAGACGACCTCGGCCCTCATCGCCGGGACTGCGGCGCGCCTGAAGACCCAGGGCGTCGAGATCCAGAAGCAGGCCTCGGGCGCCCAGCTCGACATGGAGGCCCTGAAGTCCGCCTTCGTCGACATCAAGGCGGCCATCGAGGACCTCTCGACCTTCCGTCAGAAGGCCCTGCCGCAGATGGCGGCCACGGTCCTCGAGCTGGACCGCGTCACGCAGGACGCTGAGCAGGAGATCCGGAAGATGGAGGAGGGCAACCGCGCGAAGCCCGACATCCGGATCGACCTGGAGTAGGTAGACGGGAGCGGACGTGACTGACCGCTCCCGTCACCCTCGCGAAAGCGGGGGTCCAGGGCAGCGCCCTACGGAAGCTGCCGGAGCCGGCGACTCTGGATTCCCGCCTTCGCGAGAATGACGGGAGGGCCTGCTGCCCCCAAAGCTGGGATGACGGCCCAAAAGCCAAGCGGGCCTGGATCGATTCGATCCAGGCCCGTTGGCGGTTCGAGCGTTAGACGCTCGCGAGCTCGTTGCGGGCGATGACCATCCGCTGGACCTCCGAGGTGCCCTCGTAGATCTCGGTGATCTTCGCGTCGCGCATGAAGCGCTCGGCGGGGAAGTCGGTGGTGAAGCCGTAACCGCCATGCAGCTGTACGCCCTTGGTCGAGACCCACATGGCCGTCTCCGAGGCGAAGAGCTTCGCCATGGAGGCCGCCTGCGTATGGTTCTTGCCCTGGTCCTTCAGGTACGCCGCGCGGTGGATGAGCTGACGCGCAGCCTCGATGTCCGTCGCCATCTCCGCCAGGTAGAACTGGATGGCCTGGTTGTCGGAGATCGACTTGCCGAACTGCTGGCGCTCCTGCGTGTACTTCACGGCCTGATCCAGCGCCGCCTGCGCGATGCCGACCGCCTGGGCCGCGATGCCGATGCGACCGCCGTCGAGCGTCCACATGGCGATCTTGAAGCCCTGGCCCTCGTCGCCGAGACGGTTCGCGGCGGGCACGCGGCAGTTTTCGAAGACGAGCTCGTAGGTCGACGACGCCCGGATGCCGAGCTTGTCTTCCTTCTTGCCGAACGTGAAGCCCGGCGTGCCCTTCTCGACGATGAAGGCCGTGATGCCCTTGTGGCCGAGGCTCGGATCCAGCGTCGCGTACACGATGTAGGTGTCGGCGTAGTAGCCGTTGGTCACCCACATCTTGGTGCCCGTGAGCAGGTAGTCGTCGCCGTCCTTGACCGCGCGGCACTTGAGGCTCGCGGCGTCCGTGCCGGCGGCCACCTCCGAGAGGGAGTAGGCGCCGATCGTCTCGCCCGCGCAGAGGGGGGCGAGGTACTTCTGCTTCTGCTCGTGGGTGCCGAACTGGTTGAGCGGAGCGCCCGCCAGGGACGTCTGCACCGACATGGTGACGCCCGTGCTCGCGCAGGCCCGGCAGATCTCCTCGAGGGCGAGCACGTAGCTCAGGTAGTCGGCGCCCGCGCCGTTGTACTCCTCGGGGAACGGGATGCCCATGAGGCCGTTCTCGGCGAGCACCTTGAAATTCTCCATGGGGTACTGGCCGGTCTTGTCGAGCTCCGCGGCGCGCGGGGCGATGACGCGGTCCGCGAGGTCGCGCGCCATCTCCTTGACCATCTGGTGCTCTTCGGTGAGTTGGAAGTCCATGACGAGCTCCTTTACTTGGCCATCGCGGGCGACTTGGCGTCCGCGCCGCTCTTGCCGCCCAACAGGGCGCGCGAGATGACGATCTTCTGGATTTCCGAGGTGCCCTCGTAGATCTCGGTCACCTTGGCGTCGCGGTAGAGGCGCTCGATGGCGAACTCGTCCGTGTAGCCGTAGCCGCCGTGGATCTGGAGGCTCTCGTTGGTCGCCTCGCGGGCCGTGCGGCTCGCGAACAGCTTGGCCATCGCGCCTTCCTTGTTGCAGGGCAGGCCCTGGTCCTTGAGCCATGCGGCCCGGTAGGCCAGCATGCGCGACGCGTGGATGCGGGTCGTCATGTCGGCGATCTTCCACTGGATGCCCTGGAAGCGGTTGATGGGCTTGCCGAAGGCCTCGCGCTCGTTGGAGAACTTCTTGGCCATTTCGAGGGCCGACTGGGCGATGCCGATGGCCTGGGCGGCGATGCCGACCCGGCCCGACTCGAGGGTCTTCATGGCGATCGCGAAGCCCTTGTTGAGCTCGCCGATGAGCGCGGACTTGGGCACCCGCACGTTCTCGAGCACCAGATCGTAGGTCTCGGACGTCCGCATGCCCATCTTGTGGGTCTTGCGGCCCAAGGACAGGCCGGGCGTGCCCGCCTCGATGAGGAAGGCCGAGATGCCCTTGGCGCCGGGCTCGTCCTGGTTGGTGCGCGCGAAGAGCAGGAACAGGCCCGCGCTCTTGGCGTTGGTGATCCACTGCTTGGTACCGTTGAGGACGTAGAAGTCGCCGTCCTCCTCGGCCTTGGTGCGCAGGGCCGACGCGTCCGAGCCGCAGCAGGGCTCGGTGAGGGCGAAGGCCCCGAGCAACTCGCCCGAGCAGAGCTTCGGCAGGTACTTCTGCTTCTGCTCGTCGGTGCCGAAGTAGTAGACGGACATGGTGTGGGCCGAGACGTGGACCGAGTAGGCGCAGGCGAGGCCTGCGTCGGCCCTGGCGAGCTCCTCGACGACCGTCACGTAGTCGGTCACCGAGCCGCCGCCGCCGCCGAACTCCTCGGGGATGGGCAGGCCCAGGAGGCCGAGGTCACCGAGCTTGCGGAAGGTGTCGACGGGGAAGTGGTCCTCGCGGTCCCACTGGGCGGTGTGGGGCAGGATCTCGCGGGTCGCGAAGGTCTGCACCATCTCCTGGAGGGCGCGTTGCTGTTCGGAAAGCTCCAGCTCCATGGGGGTCTCCTACTTGACGGCGACGGTCTTCTGGGCCGTCTCGGTGTAGTCATAGAAGCCGCGGCCCGTCTTGCGGCCCAAGAGGCCCGCCTGGACCATCTTGCGCAGGAGGGGCGCCGGCCGGTACTTGGAGTCCGAGAAGTCGTTGTAGAGGACTTCCATGATGAAGAGGCAGGTGTCGAGGCCGATGAAGTCGGCGAGCGTCAGGGGGCCCATGGGATGGTTCATCCCGAGCTTCATGACCGTGTCGATGTCTTCCTTGGTGGCGATGCCCTCGCCCAGGCAGAAGATGGCCTCGTTGATCATGGGCATGAGGATGCGGTTGGAGATGAAGCCGGGCGCGTCGTTGACGGTGACGGGCGTCTTGCCGAGGGCCTTGGCCGTCTCGAACACGGTCTGGTAGACCTCGTCCGAGGTCACGAAGCCGCGGATGATCTCGACCAGCTGCATGACGGGCACCGGGTTCATGAAGTGCATGCCGATGAACCGCTCGGGGCGGCTCACGCCGTTGGCGAGCTGGGTGATGGGCAGGCTCGACGTGTTGGAGGCGAAGATGGCGTCGGGCCGGCACAGCTCGTCGACCTGCTTCCAGGTCTGGAGCTTGGTCTCGAGCTTCTCGACGATGGCCTCGATGACGAGATCCGCCTCGGCGAGGTCCGCCAGGTTCGCCGTCCAGGTGAGCTGGGCCATGACCGTGTTCTTCTCGTCCTCGGTCAGCTTGCCCTTCTCGACCATGCGCGACAGGTTCTTGTCGATGCCCTTGCGCGACTTCTCCAGGGAGGAAGGCACCACGTCGTACACGAGCGTCCGGTAGCCCTTCTGGGCGAAGACCTGGGCGATGCCCGATCCCATCTGACCGCCGCCGAGGACGGCCACCACGTTGATATTCATCGAGGAAATGTCCTTTCTCTCAGACTAGGAGATTCGTTCCAGAATGACGGCGTCGCCCTGGGCGGCACCCGAGCAGATGGCGGCGACGCCGTAGCGCCCGCCGCGGCGGTTGAGCTCGTGGGCGAGGCTCGCGACGATGCGCGCGCCCGAGGCGCCGATGGGATGGCCGAGCGCGATGGCGCCGCCGTTGACGTTGGTGCGCTCGCGCAGAGCGGCCTTGAGGCCTGCGTCGCCGTTGGCCAGCAGCTCGGTCGAGCGCAGGGTCACGGCCGCGAAGGCCTCGTTGATCTCGAGGAGATCCAGCTGGTCGACCGTGAGGCCGGCCTTGGCGAGGGCCTTCTGGATGGCGAGGCCGGGCACCGTCGAGAGGTAGCGGGGCTCCTCGCCGACCTTGGCGTGACCGACGATGGCGGCGAGCGGCTTGAGACCGAGCTCATGGGCCTTGCGCTCGGTCATGACGACGAGCGCCGCCGCTCCGTCGCTGATGCCGGGGGCGTTGCCCGCGGTGATGACGCCGTCCTTGGTGAAGGCGGGGCGGAGCTTGGAGAGGGCCTCCAGGTTCGAGTCGGGGCGGATGCTCTCGTCCCGGCTCACGGTGACGGGCGGCTTGTTGCGGCCGACCGTCACCTCGAGGGGGAGGATCTCGGCGGCCATGCGGCCCGCCTCGGTCGCCTCGTGGGCGAGGCGGTGGCTGCGCGCGGCCCACTCGTCCATCTCCTCGCGGCTCTGGCCGAACTCGGCGGCGGTGGTGTCGCCGTGCACGCCCATGGCGACGTTGTGGAACGCGCAGGTGAGGCCGTCGTACATCATGCCGTCCAGGATCTCGCCATTGCCCATGCGGTAGCCGCCGCGCGCCTTCTTGAGCATGTAGGGGGCGTTGGTCATGCTCTCCATGCCGCCCGCCACGAAGATCTCGCCGTCCTCGACCCGCGCGAGCTGATCGGCGAGGGTGACAGCGCGCATGCCCGAGGCGCAGACCTTGTTGAGGGTCAGGGAGGCGACGTGCGCGGGGACGCCGGCCTTCATGGCCGCCTGGCGCGAGGGGATCTGACCCACACCGGCCTGGAGCACGATGCCCATCAGGACGTTGTCGACGGTCTCGGGGGCAACGCCCGCGCGCGAGAGGGCCTCGCGGATGACCAGGGCGCCCAGCTCGGGGGCCGTGAAGGAGGAGAGGGCCCCGCTCAGCTTCCCGAAGGGAGTGCGTGCGGTGCTCACGATGACGGTGCGTTCCATCGGATGAACCTCGTTGTTCAACATCGAGCCGTGCAGGCTCGTAAAAACCAGCAATGATGGGCGATACGGGGGTTAATTCGCCTTTAATATTCTAGCACGGCGCGCCATTAGCGCCAGGCCCGGGCGGGCAGGCGCTTACCACTCGCGATCGCGGTTGACGTCGAGCTTGGCGAGGGTGGCCCGGGCGAGGTCGACGCCCGACAGATCGGCCAGCTGGAGCAGGTAGAGGAAGACGTCCGCGAGTTCGGAGCCGAGCGCCTGCGGATCGGGCGTCTCTCCCCACTGGTACAGCTCGAGCACCTCGGCCGCCTCGATCATGAGGGACTTGGCGAGGTTCTCGGGCGTCTGGGGGTGCTTGCTGTCCGGCGCGTAGAAGCCCTTCGACTCGACGAAGGCGTGCATGCGGCGGGTGAGGTCCTCGAGCTCCATGGAGTTAGCGGTCGGAGGTGGAGGCCTGCCAGTTGCGCAGCCGCTCCTGGATGCCCGGCTGCCGGAAGCAGTTGGCGAAGGCCTCCTGCTCGAAGAAGAAGTCCGCGCGCTCGGTCATGCCGATGGTCTCCTTGACCTGGCGGATGGCGTAGGCGTCGCGCTCGACCAGCTCGCGGGCCCAGCGCATGGCCTCGCCGAGGGCGTCCGGGGCGACCTCGTTGAGGAGGCCCCAGTGCAGGGCCGTGGCGGCGTCCACCACTCGGCCGAGGAACATGAGCTCCTTGGTGCGCGAGCCGCCGATGAGCAGGGGGCAGCGCTGGGTGCCGCCGAAGCCGGGCAGGATCCCGAGCTTGCTCGCGGGGTAGGCGAAGCGCGCATGCGGGGCCGCGATCCGGAAGTCGCAGGCGACGGCGAGCTCCAGGCCGCCGCCGTAGCAGAGGCCGTTGACGGCGGCGATGACGGGCGCCGGGAAGTCGGCGAGGAGCCCCGTGATGGTCTGGCCCAGGTGGGAGAAGCCGAGGGCCGTGGTGGCGTTCAGCTCGGCCAGCTCGTTGAGGTTGGCGCCGGCGCTGAAGGCGCGGGTGCCCTCGCCCGTCAGGATGAGGGCCGCGATGCCGTGGCTTTCGGTGAGCCGCTCGAGCACCTGGTGCAGCTCGACGAGCGTGCTGCGATCGAGAACGTTGAGGCCATGCTCGCCGTCGAGGACGAGGGTGACGACGTCATCCTGGCGCTGTTCCCGGATCCGGGTCGGCATGATCGCTCCTCTCTGTGCTGCAAACGCCTGGACGGCGCGACTCCTCCTCACGTTAGCCTGGTTGCAGGGCCTTGGCAACCCTTGCCGAGCGCCCGGGGCGGATTTCGGCAAAAAAGGTTATCGAAAGGTAAGCAAGTTTTAAAGGTTCTTTTATATAATCTTAAAGGAAGCCTCCGACCCCTCACCTTTCCCTAGGAGCACCTCCGTGAAGAAGTTCGTGACGTGGATGGCCCTCAGCGCGCTCGTCGCCGGCTGTGGCGTCCAGACTCCCCATACGATTGCCGCCGTGGCCCCCGCGGCCAAGGCCCCGGTCGCCGCTCAGCCCGTGAAGGCCCTGGCGGATGCCCCTGCCGACGTCGATGCCGCCCGCCTGGTGCCCGTGGCCGCGGCGCCCGCCGCTCAGGATCGCCGTGCCGAGGCGCTCGCGATGGCCAAGGCGATCGCCGCGCACGGCCCGGTCGTGACGGACCTCGAGAACCTGGACGTCCTCGACGAGGGCGGCTTCGGGGTGCAGACGACCCCGGAGAAGACGCAGGTGAAGGCCGATGCGGCCGCCCGCGAGTGGGCGTCGGACGCCAAGCAGCTGTGGCTGGGCTGGGGCTACAAGACGATCTCGTGGTTCGGCAACTCGCGCCACGTGTACTACTCGGCGCAGAAGAAGCGCATGCTCACCATCGACTACGGCTTCTGGGGCAACCGTCGCGGGCAGTACGAGACCACGGGGCTGGTCGTCCAGTACGCGGGCAAGCTGATTGCGACCTTCCTGCAGGAGCCGCGCGACATCTACCCCGTCAGCGGGCGCGAGGCGTACAACCGGGCCCAGTACCACGCCTACACCAACCCGACCCGCGGCACGGTGAAGGTCCTGATGCTCAACCCGTACATCGTCGGGCCGCAGTGGGTGTTCCTGGACGAGCGCAACAAGCCGTCGGTCGTGGTGGACGCCAACACCGGCGAGGTGACCTCGGGTGGTCTGCTGATCGAGCTGCTGGGTTACCTCTTCTAAGACGGACAAGTCTAAAGCCCGCCTGGTGTAACCCAGGCGGGCTTTTTGCGTGGGGAAGAACAAGGAGGACCCCCCCTAGCCCCCCCTCTAGAGGGGGGGAAGCTCTTGGGAGGGGTTGTTAGAGCCAAGATCCTAAGGAGTAGCCTTGCTTTCCACCCACCCATGACCCTTCCCCCCCTCTAGAGGGGGGTCCTCCTTATTCCAACTGAGGTCCGCAAAACCGTGACATCACAAGCCTCCCGGAGAATAAGTTCAGATTTCTCCCCTCGATCACGCAACTTTCGCGAAGGTTAAGACTATATAAAGGTAAGAGTAATAAGCTCTTAAATGGAGCCCCACCCTTCAAGGAGAGACCACCTCATGCCAGTCATCTCGGGTCACGGCAACGACGTCATCCGCATCAACGGCAAGGCTGTCAACTACCAGGGCATCGCCCACGTCCGCAAGGACATGCCGGTGCACACGGCCGTGGGCACGACCAAGGAGAATGGGCTCGACGAGTACTACATCAACGTCAAGGACGAGCAGGGCAAGACCCAGCGCATCATCGTCTACGGCGATCGGCTCGACTTCGGCTTCCGCGGCACCGCCAAGGAGCCGACCATCGAGGTCAACGGCAAGCGCGCCAAGCTCGTCGCCTTCGAGAACGAGCGCACGAGCTTTGTCGAGGGCGTCGTCGAGGGCGCCAAGGCCAGCCTCGGGGATGCGTTCGCGACCATCAGCCAGCTCGCGAAGACCACCCTCGGCAACATCGTCGGCGCCGGCGCCCTCACCCTCGCGGGCGGCGCGACCCTGCTCGCCTTCGCCAAGCCGCTCGGCCTCATCACCAAGGGCTTCGGCGCCGTGCTCGCCACCATGGCGCAGCCCATCACCCTGGGCGCCCTCGGCGTCGCCTTGACCTCCGTCGTCCTCATCGCCCTTGCGGGCGCCATCCGCGGCGGCTCGGCGGCCCTCACCAACCACGCCCGCATGGAGACCATCGCCACTGTCACCGGCGAGGCCAACCAGCTCGACGCGCAGCACCCCTACGACCCCACCGAGGGCGGTCCCAAGGACCTGCCGCCGGTCACCCCCCAGCGCCCGACGCCTCCGGCGACCTCGCCCGTGCTGGGCGCGCCCCAGGTCTGGCGCCCGACCCCGCCGACGGCGCAGCGCCCCGTGCCTCCCGCGGGTCAGCGTCCCACCCCGCCCGCGGCCCAGCCCGGGATCGTGCTCGAGGGACAGCAGCCCCCCGCTCGTAGCGGCCAGCCGGCCTTCGAGTTCCGCCGGATGCGCCCCAACGGCTAGGCACCCGATGCCGCAACCCTTCACTGGAGCTAGGATCTAGCCGGTGGAGGGTTTTTTCACGCGGAGGTGTCCCAATGGCGAACGAGGTCATCGTCTACTCGATGGAAGGATGCCCGCCATGCCGCATGGTCAAGGACCTCTTGACCCGCATGGGGGTGAGCTACACGGTCAAGGACGTGACGCGCGATCCCCAGGCGCGGCAGGAGTTCCTGAGCCGCGGCTTCCGGGGGACGCCGGTCACCATGATCGACGGCGAGCCCATTGTCGGCTTCGATCAGGCGCGAATCATGGCGGCGCTGCAGGGCAAGCGCGTCCAGACCAAGGCTCCTCAGGCCAAACCGCCCGTCAACATCATCTGGTAAGGGAGAAACGACTCGGGGCCCGCCGAAAGGCGGGCCCCGTCGTCATGTCCTAGCGAACGCCGGCCTTGCGCTTGGCCTCGGCGATCATCGCCTCGCGCTCCGCCGGGTTCGCCCAGCGAGCCTGCGCCTCGGGACCCAGCTGATCGACGGGATCGAAGTACAGGAAGGACTGGTCCTGCTTGACGCTGGGGGCGGTGTAGACGGCGATGCCGTTCTCGCGATCGTAGTACTCGAAGGAGTGGGCGTCACGCTTGCCGCCGCCGCCGGGCGCGTCGCAGACGAAGGTCGGCGTGTTGAAGCCGGCCGTGGTGCCGCGCACCCACTTCTCGATGTCGAGGGCGGTCTGGAGCGTCGTGCGCAGGTCCTCGGTTCCCTTGACCATGTCGTGCTGGTAGACGTAGTAGGGGTGCACGTTCACGTGGCCGAGGCGCTTGACCAGGAGCTGCATGGTCTCCTTGCGGTCGTTGACGCCGCGCTGGAGCACCGACTGGTTGCGGACGTAGACGCCGCGCTCGAAGAACCGGCGCATGGCCTTCTCGGTGATCCAGGTGATCTCGTTGGGGTTGTTGAAGTGGGTGTGGAGGACGACCTCCTTGCCCATCTTACGGCCCATGTCGGCGACGTCGGCGATCGCGTTGAACCAGTCGTTGTCGCTCAGGATCTTCATGGGCATGACCGCCGGGCCCTTGGTGGCGAAGCGGATGCGCCGGATGTTGTCCATCTTGAGCAGGGTCTCACCGATGAGGCGCAGGTTCTTGGCGGCGAGCTGGTAGGTGTCGCCGCCCGAGATCACGATGTCCTCGAGCTCGGGGCGCTCCGAGATGTACTTGAAGGCCTTGGCCCAGCGGCTGGGCGAGGGCGAGAGCTGGACCTTCTCGACGGTCTCGGTGTCGAGGCCGACGGCGTAGGAGCGGGTGCAGAAGCGGCAGTAGACCGGGCAGATGTCCAGGGGCAGGAACAGCGCCTTGTCGTGATAGCGGTGCGTCAGGCCCGGGGTGGGGGCATCCTCCTGCTCATGCAGCGAGTCGAGCGTGAGCATGGGGTGGTCGGGCAGCATGCGCGTCGCCACGGGCAGGAACTGGGTCCGGATCGGATCGTTGTACGGATCGTTCCAGTCGATGTTGGCGATCATGTAGGGCGAGACGCGCACGGCCATGGGGGCCTTGGCGAAGCCGAGGCGCGCGTCCTCGATGAACTGCGCGGGGGCGAGCTCCTGGATGGTCTCGAGCAGCTTGTCCGGGGTCGTGATCGAGTTCTTGCCCTGCCAGATGTGGTTGAGGAAGGTCTCCTCGTCCACGTCCTTGTAGGCCGGGATGCGGCGCCAGAACTCGCCCTGTACCAGGTTCTTGTGCTCGAAGGCCGAGGGGGGCGCGGGCGGCTTGAGGTGCTGGATGGTCTCTTCGGTGTAGGGGGCGACGGACGGATCGGTGGCCTGCATGGCAATCTCCTTGTAAACGGCTAGGGACGGGCGAACGGAAGGATCCGCGCCGTCAATCAGAGGCCGTAGTGGGGAGTGTCGCCGTGCCCGAAGGCCGGGTCGAACGAAAGCCGCGAGGCTTCGGTGTAGTCCATCGTCGGTTCCAATCGTGGGTGTCACGGCCCGCGCATCGCAGACGGCCGTTTGGATCATCCAGTTTATCCCGAATTGACGCTCGCCGCAAGCTGTCGCTCCCCGTAAACAGCCGTTAAGAGCCCCTGCAGAACCCGCCGCGCCATGATACGATCCATGGACTCATCCGTTAGGAAGTGGGACCCATGACCCTGTTCGATCTCTGCCGCCCCCATGCGACGCTGTCCATCGTGGGTACGGCCAAGAACGTCGGCAAGACGACGTGCCTCAACCACCTCATCGACCGCTACGAGGCGCAGGGCGTCCGCATGGGCCTGACGTCGGTCGGGCGCGACGGCGAGGACATCGACGTCGTCACCGACCGCCCCAAGCCGCGCATCACCCCGCCGCCGGGCACGCTCGTGGCGACCGCCGCGACCTCGGCCAAGCGCTCGCAGGCCCGCCTGCGCGAGGTCGCCAAGACCCCCTTCCGGACCGCCATCGGCCCAGTAGGCATTTACGAAGTGCTCGGGCCGGGGCAGGTTGAGGTGGCGGGTCCGGTGACGGTCCAGGACACGGTCGCCCTCGTCCGGATCCTGCGCCAGCACGGCGCGCGTCAGGTCTTCGTGGACGGCGCCATAGATCGCCGGGCGTCCGCTTCCGGTGCCGTCGCGGACGGGGTCGTGCTCGCCACGGGGCTCTCCTTGAGTGACGATCCCGCCGAGGTGGTGGCCCACACGGTCGCGCAGACCCGCTTCCTCAGCCTGGAGGCCGCGCCTTACGCGGGCCTGCCGGAAGAGACGGGCGTGCTCACGCTCGCGGGCGACTTCCTGCCCTGGCAGGGCTCGACGGTCCTCGAGCAGGGTGACGAGCTCGTCCGCTGGATGCCCGAGGACGCCCGGTGCCTGGTGCTGCAGGGCGCCTTGACCGAGGGCGTGGCCAAGCAGCTCCTCAAGCGGGAGCAAAAGGAGCTGGACGTGGTGGTCCCCGACGGGACCCACCTGCTGGTGCAGCCCGAGACGTTCGACCGCCTCCTCGGGCGGGGCGTGCGCTTCCACGCCGCCCGGCCCATCCGGCTGGTCGCCGTTACCGTCAACCCGACCAGCCCCTTCGGGGCCGCGGTCGAACCCGACTCGTTCCTCGCCATGATGCGCGAGCGCCTGAATCCGATACCCGTTCTCGACGTGGTGCATAACCAAGGTCGTTTATCCACCTAAGGGGGTCCACCGGTGCACATCTCCATCGACACGCAGAAAGTCGCCTACGCGCGCGACCTCGCCCAGTCCATCGTCAAGCCGATGCTCGACTACTTCGCCACCCACTCGACGGTGAGCACGGAGCGAGCCGCCCTGCGCCTGTTCGGCGTGGACGGCGTCGACGCGGACGAGGTGCCCTGGCCCAACCGCGCGGTCGACGCCCTGCGCGAGCGCGGCCTCCTGGAGCGTGGCGCCTGCTACTGGCTCGGCTTCGCCTGCCTGCAGACGGGCCTGGCTCCCCAGGCTGCGGCCGAGGCGATCGCCAAGGGCGAGGTCGACTTCACGGCCCCCATCGCTCCTCAAGAAGTCGAGGAGTGGACGGACTCCCGCGCCAAGGTGATCCTGGACGAGCTGCTCGCTCAGCGGCGCGATCGCGAGCTCAACCGCCGCGGCCGCCTCGGCATGGGCCCCAAGCCCTGGAAGTACCTGATCGTCGCGACGGGCAACATCTTCGAGGACGTGCCCCAGGCGGTCGCCGCCGCCCGCGCGGGCGCGGACATCATTGCCGTCATCCGCTCGACGGGCCAGTCGCTCATCGACTTCGTGCCCTACGGCACGACCACCGAGGGTACGGGCGGCACCTACGCCACGGGCGCCAACTTCAAGCTGATGCGCGAGGCCCTCGACGAGGTCGGCGAGGAGCAGGGCCGCTACATCATGCTGACGAACTACGCCTCGGGTCTCTGCATGCCGGAGATCTCGGTGCTCGCCGCCCAGCACGGCCTCGACATGCTCCTCAACGACGCCATGTACGGCATCCTCTTCAGGGACATCAACATCTTCCGCACGCTCTGCGACCAGTACTTCTCGCGCCTGGTCAACGCGGCGAGCCGCATCATCATCAACACCGGCGAGGACAACTACCTCACGACCGCCGACGCCTTCGAGCAGGGCCACACGGTGCTCGCGAGCCAGTTCATCAACGAGCGGTTCGCGCTGGCGGCCGGCATGACCCCGAATCTCATGGGCCTCGGCCACGCCTTCGAGATGAACCCCCGCACGCCGGACGGCCTCTCCTACGAGATCGCCATGGCCCAGCTGGTGCGGCAGGTCTTCCCCGAGGCCCCGCTCAAGTACATGCCGCCCACCAAGCACATCACGGGCGACATCTTCCAGGCCTACGCCCACAACGCCCTCTTCAACCTGGTCTCGGTCCTGACGAACCAGGAGATCCACCTCTTGGGCATCATGACCGAGGCCATCCACACGCCCTTCGCCTCGGACCGCCACCTGGCGCTCAAGAACGCGGACTACGTCTTCAACTACGCCCGCAACATGGGCGCGGACCTGGACTGGAAGGAAGACGGCATGGTCGCGACCCGCGCCCGGCTCGTGCTCGACCAGTCGGTGGAGCTGCTCGAGAAGGTGGCCAAGGAAGGCCTCGTCCCGGCCATCGGCAAGGGCGAGTTCGCCGACGTCAAGCGGGCTCCGGACGGCGGCAAGGGCCTCTCGGGCGTGTTCGAGCGCGCCGGCAACTACTTCAACCCCTTCATGACGCGCCTCGAAGCCCTCAACGGCGTGAGCATGGCGAAGGTCTAAGGTGACAATGATGACGACCACTACCTATCCCAAGGAACCCAACCTCAAGAACCTCAAGCCCTACGGCGACACGCTCGACGACGGCAAGATCCAGCTGAGCTTCACCCTGCCGGTGCCGGCGGGTCCCGAGGCCCACGAGGCCGCCAAGCGCATGGTGCTCCAGATGGGCATGCAGGACCCCTCGGTGGTGTCGATGGAGGCGGTGGGCTCGACCATGAGCTTCTTCATCATGTACGCCTCGGTGGTGCGCGGCGTCGACTTCACGACCATCCACGTGCCCAAGAGCGACTACGAGGCGATGGACATGGAAGCCATCGACGCCCTTATCGACAAGGAGTTCGGCCGCAAGCTCACGATCATCGGGGCCTGCACCGGCACCGACGCCCATACGGTGGGCATCGACGCGATCATGAACATGAAGGGCTACAACGGCCACTACGGCCTCGAGCGCTACAAGATGATCAACGCCCTCAACATGGGTGCCCAGGTCCCCAACGAGGTCCTGGTGGCCAAGGCCATCGAGCTGAACGCCGACGCCATCCTGGTCAGCCAGGTGGTCACGCAGAAGAACCTCCATATCATGACCCTCACGAACCTGGTCGAGATCCTCGAGGCCGAAGGGGTGCGCAACCGCTTCGTGGTCTCGGTGGGCGGTCCGCGCATCACGCACGACCTGGCCACGGAGCTCGGCTTCGACGCCGGCTTCGGCGTCGGCTCGTACGCCGAGGACGTGGCGGCCTTCGTGGTGCAGGAGCTCATGCGCCGCCGCGACGCGGTGCTCTAGGGCCCGCAAATCTTCGAAGCGCCCAGTGGTCTGAACGACCGCTGGGCGCTTTTCGTTCTCTATTCTTCGGAGGACCCGGCAGTGGACCCCCGCTTGCGCGAGGGTGACGGGAGTGCCTACACGCGGTAATTGACCAGACGAACGACTAGCCGAGCCCCAGGCGGCGTCCCAGGCCCCCGAAGAACCCGCCCACCTTCTTCAAGGCGTCATGCGCGATCTCGCTGGTCGCGATGCCCCAGAGGGTCGAGCCGATGCCCGCGACGCCCGCCGCCGTGAGCAGGGCCGCGTTGAGGGGCGGGGGCGTGACGAAGCCCGCGACGGCAAGACCCGCCGCCGCCGAGGTGAGGGCAGCCTGGCCCGTCTTCGAGACCTTGTCCTGGACGGTGGCGTCCGGGTGGCGCAAGGCTTTCCAGGCCTCCCGGACGTCGAAGATGGCGAGCGGCACGTTGAGCAGGGGCGCGATGCGCCCGATCCGGCCCGTCCAGGTGAGCGCCTTGCCCCAGCGACCGCCCATCTCTGCCGCCTGCTTGGCGACCGAAGGCATCTGCCCGCCCGTCTCGACCGTCCGCGTGAAGCCGCGCCACAGCGAGCGCAGTGGGCCGGCGCCCGCCGCCCGGGCATCTCGGAAGAAGCCGATGACGCCCTTGTTGCGGGCGATGTCGGCCGCATTGCGCCGCGAGAGGAGGCGCAGGAGGTTCCGGCCCTTGTGGGCCTTGGCGAGCCGAATGGCCTGCCGGGCCTTGGCGGTGGAGCGCCACTTCAGGAAGCGGAACTGCCCGCGCACGAAATGGAGGCCCTTGCCCTGCTGCCGGGCCAGGTTGAAGTCCTGAACGACCTCGCGGACGTGTCCCGCCCCCTGCATGACCTGGAAGCTGCGGGTGATGGCACCCTGGATCCGCCTGACGGCAAAGCGCGGGTTGCTCAGAAAGCTGATGGCGAGGTTGAGGATGGGGGCCACGAAGTCGCTCGGGCGATCGGGCATGCCCTCGGGCACGATGCGACGCCGGACACGCTGCGAGACCGGAACGGAACGGATCTCCGTGGGAGGGGGAGCCGCTGGCGGCGTCGGCTCTTGCATGGCCTTGATCTTGGCCACCAGGTCTCCGGGGGCAGTGGGGGCGTCGGGGCGATTGTTGGCCTGCAGGCTGTCCTGAGCGGCTGCAGGTGCCGACGGCTCGACTTTCGCCGGGGCGACGGTCGGTTCGGTGGGCGTCCGCCGCGCGGGGACGGCGGCGGAAGTCGAGTTGGGTTCCTGGATGCTGCTCATGCGGGACTCCTACCAGATCATTGTTCCGCAGAGCCCTCCATCTCCGACGTTAAAAGGATTGGTGGGTGATTAAATCTTCGTTCGGACTCGGTGAAGTGCGGGGGCTCGCTAGGAGGCCTTTCGGTAGCGGATCCAGTCATAATGGGCTGTAACGGGTGATCCGGGGTACTCGAAGGGGCCGCCGAGCCAGGCCTCGGTCCCGCCACCGTTGCCGGGCCAGAAGTTCGCCATGATGGACGAGGGGTGGCTCGGCAAGGATTCGCGCGTGCCGTTCTCGATGCGGACCAGCCGGTCGTCGACGTACCAGCGGATGGCCTCGGGACTCCAGTCGATGGCGTAGGTGTGGAACCCCTCCGAGGCGTCGAAGCCGAGGCTCATGGTGGCCGCCCGCCCTTCCTTGCCGCCGACGTAGTAGTTGGTCTGGAGGACGTCGGGGGCCTTGCCCAGGATCTCGACGTCGATCTCGTCCTGGCTCTCACGGTCGTAGAAGAAGAGGGAGGCCACGATGCCGACGCCCCTGGCGGCCTTCATGCGGCCTTCGAGACGGCCATATCCGAAGGAGCGCACGCTCTGCAACTCGGCTCCAGAGAACGGCTTGCCGGAGCAGCCGGTGGGGCAGGGCTCGTCGTCGATGCGCAGCGTCATGCGGCCGTCTTCGAAGCGCGCTCGATCGGCGCGCCAGCCCAGATGGAAGCTGGGCCCATTGGTGTAGCCGTCGCTCAGCCTCCAGAGTGTCGACTGGAAGCCGTCGAACGAGTCGGACAAGTCCCAGGCATCCGCCTGGGGGGCGAGGGCGGAGGCGGTGCGGCGCGGCTCCTCGGCGGCACCGTTACAGCCCGCCAAGGTGACGAGCAGGGTCGTGAGAAGGGCCGATACCCAGGGTGCGCGCATTAGGGCTTGGGTCCGTAGACGCCCCAGCCGTCCATGTTGTTCTGGTTGACGCCCGAGATGACGTAGCCTTTGTAGGTGACGTAATTCCGCTTGGTCTTGTCCCAGTAAGAAGCGGTGGCGGTTGGCACCATGGTCGTGCCCGTCCCCAAGGCGAAGTACTGGATGGCCCCGGAAAGGTTCTGGGCCCCGTCGGCCGCGAGCTGGGTCTCCCCGCCGATGGCCGTCATCGCGACGGGCTGCATCCAGTAAGGCAAGATGCCGTTGGAGGGCCGAGCGTCGGGCGCGACCTGGCCACCCCAGGGGCTCATGAGGCAATCGTCCGGCCGAGCGGTCTTGAATTTGACGATGACCCGGTTCTGATCCTCGACCACCGTGGGGTTCGGGTAGCTGCCGGTCTGGACCGTGATCTCCTCGATGATCATGGCGGCCGCCATGACCTTTTCCTTCATCTTACCGGTCGCCGCGCTCTCGCGGACCTGGTTATACATGGCGATCGCTCCGGCGAGCACCACGACGCCGATGACGATTGCGAGGGAGACCTCGATGAGCGTGAATCCCTTGCTGGATGCGCGTTTGGCCATGTAGAGCTCCTGGTGTCTCGGCATATACCAGGCGATCATACCCTTGGGATCTTGAAAAACCTCTAACGAGCCAACATTAGAGCTTTCTAATGTTGGCTCATCCTAATCATCATCGCCCTGGCGCCAATCCCGGCCCTCCCTGGACGCGACGGGGCGAATCCGGCAGAATGGTTGAAGCAAAGGAGCTATTTCTATGGCCACTCCCGTCATTCTGACCTGTTGTCCGGTCGGTGCCGAGGTCACCCGCGACCAGCACCCCAGTTTCCCTTATTCCCCCGCCGAGATCGCCCGCGAGGCCATCGGCGCTGTGAAGGCGGGTGCCGCCATCGTGCACCTGCACGTCCGCGAGACGGACGGCACGCCGAGCCAGGACCCCGCGATCTTCGCGGAGGTGATCCGCCTCATCCAGGCCGAGGTCGATCCGATCATCCAGATCTCGACCGGCGGTGCGGTCACGGCGACGGTCGACGACCGCCTCCGCCCCGTGCGCGAGCTCAAGACCCCGCCCGAGATGGCGTCCCTCACCATGGGCACCGTCAACTTCGGCGACGAGGTCTTCTGGAACCCCCCGAGCCTCATCGAGACCTTCGCCACCGAGTTCACCCAGCGCGGCATCAAGCCCGAGCTCGAGATCTTCGAGCCCGGCATGATCCACAGCGCCCTTAGGCTCCTCAAGAAGGGGATCCTGAAGGGCCCGCTACACTTCGACTTCGTGCTCGGCGTGCCCGGCGCCTCGCCCGGCACCCCCAAGGCCCTGATGCACATGATCGAGCTCCTGCCCCCCGACGCCACTTGGACGGTCGCGGGCATCGGCGCCTCCGAACTCACCCTCGGGACCATCGGCATGGCCATGGGCGGCCACGTGCGCGTAGGCTTCGAGGACAACCTCTACTACCGCAAGGGCGAGCTCGCCGAGTCCAACGCCCAGCTGGTCGCGCGCATGGCGCGCATCGCCGCGGAGCTGAACCGCCCGGTGGCGACCCCCGACCAGGCCCGCGAGCTGCTCAACATGCCCATCAGGAGCCGTGCATGACCACTACTCTCAAGACCAACCCCTTCGGCACCCACCGCGTGATCCGCCCCGCGGGTGCGCTGCCCTACGCCGCCGAGCGCCTGGACGTGTCCCTGCCCGTGCGGGAGACCGAGGTCCAGATCGACGTCGAGGCCCTCAACGTGGACTCGGCCTCCTTCACCCAGCTCGCCCAGGAGGTGGGCCGCGACGACGCCAAGATGCGCGATCGCCTCATGGCCATCATCTCCGAGCGCGGCAAGATGCATAACCCCGTCACGGGCTCGGGCGGCGTGCTCATCGGCCGCGTGGCGGCCGTGGGCTCGGAGCGCACGGACCTTTCGGTCGGCGATCGCATCGTCACCCTGGTCTCGCTCACGACCACGCCCCTGCACCTGGACGAGGTGGGCAGCATCGACTGGAGCGCTCACCAGGTGCGCGTCACGGGCCGTGCGTTCCTCTTCGAGCGCAGCCTCTACGCCCGGATCCCGACGGACCTGCCTGAGAAGCTCGCCATGTCCGTGCTGGACGTCTGCGGCGCACCGGCCCAGACCGCACGCCTGGTCAAGCCGGGCATGCGGGTCGTGATCCTGGGCGCTGCTGGCAAGAGCGGCCTCCTCTGCTCGTGGGTGGCCGCCAGCCAGGTGGGTCCCGAGGGCCAGGTCATCGGCGTCGTGCCGACCCAGGAGCAGGCCGACTTCCTTAAGACCATGCCGCAGGCCGTCGAGGTCGTCTTGGGCAACGCCCTCGACCCGGTGGGGACCTACGAGCAGGTGGGCGAGCTGACGGACGGCAAGTACGCCGACCTCGTCATCAACTGCGTCAACATCCCCAACACCGAGATGGCGAGCATCCTCGCCTGCCGCAACCACGGCCAGGTCTACTTCTTCAGCATGGCGACCTCGTTCCAGGCCGCGGCCCTCGGGGCCGAGAGCGTGGGCCAGGACGTCGAGCTCCTGGTGGGCAACGGCTATGCAGAGGGGCATGCCGATATGGCCATCGATCTGGTGCGGAAGAACCCGGCCCTGCGCGAGATGATCGAGCAGGTTTCGCGGGGCTAGCGAGACGATTCGGCCCTTTGCGACGAGGGCCCAGAAGGACGGAGAAGTGAAGGAACTGACCAGGCCGACCGACCCGACCATGGACCAGAAGCTCGAGGAGCTCAAGGAGCGCCAGGAGGCTTCCCGGCAGGGCGGCGGTCCCGCTGCCGTCGAGAAGCAGCATGAGCGCGGCAAGCTGACGGCGCGCGAGCGCCTCGAGCTGCTCCTGGATCCGGGCACCTTCGTCGAGACGGACCGCTTTCGGACCCACCGCTGCTACAACTTCGGCATGGAGGAGAAGAAGGTCCCCGGCGACGGCGTCGTGACGGGCTACGGCAAGATCGACGGCCGTCTCGTCTACGTCTTCAGCCAGGACTTCACGGTCTGGGGCGGCAGCCTGGGCGAGGTCTACGCCGAGAAGATCTGCAAGATCATGGACCTGGCCCTCAAGACGGGGGCTCCGGTCATCGGCCTCAACGACTCGGGCGGCGCCCGCATCCAGGAGGGCGTCGAGAGCCTGGCGGGCTACGCGGAAATCTTCTACCGCAACGTCCAGGCCTCGGGCGTCATTCCGCAGATCTCGGTCATCATGGGCCCGTGCGCGGGCGGGGCCGTCTACTCGCCCGCCATGACGGACTTCATCGCCATGGTCCAGGACACCAGCTACATGTTCATCACGGGTCCGGACATCGTGAAGACGGTGACTGGCGAGGAGATCACGCAGGAGGACCTGGGCGGCGCGGGCGTCCACAACCGTACCTCGGGCGTGGCGCACCTCATGTACCCGAACGAGGATGAGTGCCTGGAGCACATCCGGTACCTGCTCTCGTTCCTGCCCTCCAACAACCTGGAGGAGGCGCCCATCCACCCGACGGCGGACCCGGCCAACCGCACCGAGCAGCGCCTGCGCGACATCATCCCGGACGCCCCCAACAAGCCCTACGACATGAAGGAGCTTATCGGCCTGGTGGTCGACGACGGCGAGCTGTTCGAGATCCAGCCGCACTTCGCCCCCAACCTCATCACCACCTTCGCGCGCCTGGGCGGGCAGACGGTGGGCATCGTGGCGAACCAGCCGAGCCAGATGGCGGGCACGCTCGACATCAACGCCTCGGTCAAGGGCGCGCGCTTCGTGCGCTTCTGCGACGCCTTCAACATCCCCATCGTCACCTTCGAGGACGTGCCCGGCTACTTCCCCGGCAAGAACCAGGAGTACGGCGGCATCATCCGTCACGGGGCCAAGCTCCTCTACGCCTACTGCGAGGCGACGGTCCCCAAGCTCACGGTCATCACCCGCAAGGCTTACGGTGGGGCCTACGACGTGCTCGGCTCCAAGCACGTGCGCACGGACGTCAACTTCGCCTGGCCCTCGGCCGAAATCGCGGTCATGGGCGCCGAGGGGGCCATCAACCTCCTGTACCGCCGGGAGCTCGCGGCGGACCCGAGCCGTCGCGACGAGCTCATCACCGAGTACCGCCAGCGCTTCGCCAACCCCTACGTGGCGGCCGAGCGCGGCTTCCTCGACGACGTGATCGACCCGGCCGAGACCCGGCCCCGCCTCATCGACGCCCTGCAGATGCTGCGCAACAAGCGCGTCGAGCGCCCGCGCCGCAAGCACGGCAACATCCCGCTGTAGCCATGGCCACCGAGAAACAAGTCGCGGCCATCGCCGCCGCCCTGTCGGTCTACCTGGAGGCCGAGGTGCAGGTCAAGGTTGCAGAGCCCCTGCACCCCTGGGGCTGGGCGGCTCGCAACGAGCTCGTCGGCACCACCGTGGGGGTCTCGGCCCCCGACCTGTTGCCTTCCAGGTACGGCCTCTAGCTCTTTCATCACGTCGCAACGCGCCAGCCCGCTTGGGCTGGCGCGTTGCGTTCTGGCATGCTGACCCGGAGTTTTGTGAAGAAATGACAAGCATGGGATATGATGATATAGCCCTCGCTCGCATGCGCTTCAGCGGAGACGTGCCAATGCCGCAGTTCCTCAAGGTGTTCCTCGCTGCCGGCCTCGTGGTGGCCGGTTGCGCCCTCGCGCCCGCTCCCGCCACCCTCAAGACCACGACCTTGCAGCTCTCGATGGCCGGGCTGTACCCGAGCCAGCGTCAGCTTCAGTATCTGATGCCCGGCGCCACGGCGCGGGTGTCGGTCACCGGACCCGGCATGGCGTCCCCCCTGGTCCAGGTCGCCCCCATTAGCGGCGAGACGACGTCGATCACCCTCTCGGGCGTGCCCATGGGGCCCAACCGCGTCGTTACCCTCGAGACACTGGACGAGGCCGGCCAGCCCATCCCGGGCGGGCGCCTCCGGACAGCGCTCACGCTGGGCGAGGGCTCGAATCTGGCCGTCGTGTCGCTCGCCTCGAGCGTCGGTGGGGATGTCTTCGAGGCCTTGCAGCAGGCCGGATCGGACCTCGCGAGGACGCTCGACGCCTTCCAGGTCCAGCGCACGATCGACGCGATCAAGCAGGCGCAGCGGGTGCCGCACTTCGGCCTGATCGACGGGGCGGCGATCGCCGAGCGCCTCCTTCAGAACGGAGGCCAGCTCTCTCAGCTGGACGTCACGACCACGGCCCTGGTCCAAAGTCCGACGGCCTTGACGGTCAAGGTCTCGGGCCTGCCCGAGAACCTCCAGGCGAGCGTCTGGGTCAACGACCCCGTCTCGCCCAAGCAGTCGGGCCTCGGCAACGGGACCTTGAACGTACAGCCCGTCAAGCCGGGCACCTGGCAGCTCTACGGGAGAGCGGGCAGCCTTCGGGTGGGCCCCATCAGCGTCGATCTCGCATCCAACCAGCAGGTCGAGCTGAACTTTTCCACGGCTCAGGTCTTGGCCCAGTCGCTTCCGCAGCCGCGCGGCGGCGCGGCCTCGGGCGTCCTCACGGTGGACGGCAAGCGCGTCCTGATGGTGGCCGGCGGCTCGCTGCCGAACGTCGGATCCAATGCCTCCACCGACAGCGTGCTCGTCTTCGACGGCACGACCTGGGCCACCAGGTCGGCCATGCCCACGCCCGTCTCGCATTCGGCCTACACCGTCAACGGCAACAAGCTCTACGTCATGGGCGGCTTCGCACCCCTGGGGGCGTCGAAGCTGGTACAGGTCTACGACGCGACCACCGGCACCTGGTCCACCAACCTGCCCGAGATCAAGTACCGGACCTACGTGGGAGCGGCGGCCTGCATCGGCGACAGCCTCTACATGACCTCCGGCATGGCCGGCTCGGTCGCCGACTGGTCCATCTACAAGCTCCCCCTCGACGGCAGCGCCACCGAGTGGCAGGAGTTCGGCGCGGATGAGGCTGAGCCGCAACTGCGCTTCGCCCGCTACGGCACCACCGTGGCGGCGGTCGGCGGCAAGCTCTACGTCTTCGGCGGGGCCCACGGCGACGACACGCTCATGCACCGAGTAGAGGTTTACGATCCGGTGAAGGCGACCATGCGGGAGCTCGCGCCCATGCCCACCGCCCGTCACGGCGCCTTCTCGTGGGTCAAGGACGGCAAGGTCTACGTCATGGGTGGCATCAATGCCTCCGGGCAGGCGCTCGCCAATGTCGAGGTCTACGACGTCGCCACCGACACCTGGAGCGTGCGGCCCATGCTGAAGGAGGCCCGCGGCCACGCGGCCGTCGGCGAGCTGAACGGCAAGCTCGTCATCGCCGGCGGCAATGACGGCTACTTCGCCTACGACGACGTGTCCCTGCGCGCGTCCGTCGAGACGCTGGCGTTTTAGGAGGTCGCGGCCATGAAGCATTCACACCTCTTCCGGGGCGCCCTCGTCGCAAGTGTCGGCCTCTTGGCCGGCTGTCCGGGCATCGCGAACCTTCCGGGGGCCACGGGCGCAACGCCCGCGCCGGGCAGCTCGGTCGCAACGGGCAGCGCGGCCGCAACGGGCAGTACCACCCCCGCTGCGGCGAACTTGATGGCGCTCAACGTGGCTCACGCGGGCATGCCCGCCAACTCCTGGACGGTCGGCAGCCCCATGGCACACGAGCGGGTGGGCCTTTCGGCCGGCGCCTTGAACGGCCGCCTCTACGTCATCGGGGGTGACGGAGAAGCGACCATGGAGCTCTACGACCCGCAAACGGATGACTGGCAGCTCCAGCCCCTCGGCACGACGGCAAGCCCCGAGTACGGGTCCTACGCCCCGAACCGGACCCGCTACTTCGGCTCCGCCATCGTGGCGAGCGGTCGACTCTTCTACGTGGGCGGGACCTCGAACCGCCTCCAGCCCTTGCTGGACATCTACGATCCCGAAGCCGCCACGTGGCTGGACCTATGGTCCCCCTACTACCAGGATGCCAAGTTCGCCCGGATGGCGAACGGCGCGGTGAACCTGAACGGCGTCCTCTACCTCGTCGGCGGCCTGATGGCGCCGCCGGGGGGCGGCGATCCGGTCCCTGCCGCGGATGTCTACGCCTTCTCCACCCTGAGCGAGGAGCTCTACCTCAAGCCGGACCTGCCCAGTCCGCGGGCGGGACTCGGGGCGGCCGTCCTCGACCAGCGGATCTATGCGGTGGGCGGTTACAGTGTCCTGCCGACCAGCGGTACGGCCATCGCGACCTCCAGCATGGTCTGCTACTCCGCCGGAGAGTGGGGCACGGCGACGCCCGGCGGGACCCCGCTCGCTTCCCTCAACGTCCCGCGCCACTCCTTCGGCTCGGCCGTCCTGAACGGCAAGTGGTATGTCGCGGGCGGCGTGGACAGCACCGGCAAGGTCCTGGACTCGGTCGAGGAGTACGATCCCGCGACCAACGCATGGACGCTCAAGGCGCCCATGCCCTTGCCACGCGTCCACCTGGCGCTCTCGGCCCTCGGGGAGCGACTTTACGCCATGGGGGGCTACGACGCCCAGAACCGCCAGCTGCGGTCCATGGACGTGTTCCGGCCTTAGGAGGACGTGATGAACCGCCGACTTTCGATGATCACGGGAGCCCTCGCGCTGGGACTGGCCATGGGCTGTCAGCAGGTGCCCGCCGGCACCCCGACCGGTTTCGGCATCAGCGTGACGAACCAACCCGCCGCCGAGCAGGCCGTGCCCGCGTCCCTCACGGGCGGAGCGACCGTGCCGGCCGGCAGCTACCGGCCGAATGAGCTGTTGATCCAGCTTTCGGACGAGGCCGACCGGGATCAGGTCCTGGCGGGCTTCGAGCGGACGGGCCAGCTCGCCCTGGGGAGCCGGATCGTCCGGGTGAAGCTGCCTCAGGGCATGGGCCTTTCGGGGGCCTACGAGACCCTCCGGGTCCGCAAGGGTGTCGGGACGATCTCGCTCAACTGGAAGCACCGCAAGTCTACGAGCTACGTCGCCCCCGACGATGTTTACGTCGACCGGCAGTGGTCCCATCGCCAGACCGAGGCCCTCGATCTCTGGAAGAGCACGGATCCCGCGCGGGTCGTCGATGCGAGCAAGCTCATCGTGGCCGTCCTGGACACCGGGCTCGACGTGACCCACCCGGAGTTCGCCGGGCGGGTCGTGTTGCCCCGCGACTTCACGGCCACGCCCAGCGAGGAGGTTCCGTACCTCACCGGGGCGCCCGACATGGACGGTCACGGCACGCACGTGGCGGGGATCATCGGGGCGACCGGCCACAACGACATGGGCGTCGCGGGCGTGGCCTGGGACGTCAAGCTGATGCCCCTCAAGGTCCTCGGCGAAGAGGGCGGCACGGACTTCGACATCCTGAGGGCCTTCAGCTACGCGCTCGGCTTGGACGCGGACGACGACGGACAGGACGACGACGGCTACCGCGCCGAGCTGCCCGCAGGCCAGGAGGATCTGCGCACCCGGGTCATCAGCATGAGCCTGGGTTACGCCTACCATGGGCGCAGCCCCCTCTACGACCACGCCTTCACCGAGGCGCGAAAGCGCGGGGTGCTCGTGGTGGTGGCCGCGGGCAACGAGGGCGGCGAGGTCGCCGCTCCCGCCAACTCGGCGTACTGCGTCGCCGTCTCGTCCACGAGCCCCTACCAGCTGGGCGATCGCATCTGGGAGTGGCTCTCGGGCTACTCCAACCGGGGCGATCGCATCGACGTTTCGGCCCCGGGCGGCAGCATCATGTCCACCTTCCCCCTGGATCAGGGTGGCTATGCGACCATGAGCGGGACCTCCATGGCCTGTCCGTACGTCTCGGGCCTGGCGGCGCTCGTGATCGCCAGAAATGACCCGACCTACCAGCGAAAAGACGCCGCCTTCTACGACGCGGTCAAGGCGCACCTGGCCGCCACCGCGGACGACCTGGGAGCACCCGGCAAGGACACCAAATACGGCTACGGGCGCGTGAACGTGCGCAAGGCGCTCACGACGACCTTCCCCGCCAGCCTGTAGGGACCAAGACGACGACCCGCCGGACCGAAGATCCGGCGGGTCGTTTGGTTTGGAGACCTAGGGCTGGGGCGGGTCGGGCGGAACGTCAGGCTTGTTTCCCCAGGGCTTGTCGGTCATGGCCCACCAGAGTCCGACCACCGAGACCAGGGCGCCGATGCCGGCGCCCGCGAGGGCCCCGAGGGGGCCGCCCACGGCAAAGCCGATGCCCGCGCCCGCGACGACGGGTGCGGCGAGCAGGGCGATCTTGGCGCCGGGACCGAGGGACGTGGGACGCACCTCGGGTGGCGGCGTCCGACGCGAGAGCTGCAGGGAGTCCGCGCGGAAGGCGGAGACGGTGGACGGTCCGGGAGCCTGGGCGGCCGAACGGGGCGTGGAGACGGGCTGAGCCGCGGCGTTTATCGTCAGCATGCGGGATCCTCTCAATCGATGCGTGGGCCCGGTCGGGCCTACCGGATTATCGGGCCCGCCAGCGGCGGGCTTGCCTTTCGGGGGCCGGGTGCCACCCTCGCCGATTTGCCTAGAGAACGTCTCGGCGCCCCGGCGCATCGGTCAAAAAGATCAAGGGTTTTTAAGGGAACTTTCAAGGTGCGGTTAAGGTCCAATGCCAGTGGCCGCTGTTGGGCTCCTGACGTGGCGGGGCTATGACCGGTATGGTAGGATGACGCAACTTTCGCCTCGTGGCACTTGCTTGCCGCCTACCATGCAGTGGGCATAGAGGTCGCGGGACTTTTTCCCCGCACAGACGGTCCAACGCAATCTGGTGCACCCAAGGGGGTGCCCCGGCCGATCACGCACCGATGGAGGACAGCTTCGACATGATCGTCGTCGAAAACTTAACCAAGCGGTACGCCGATCGCCTCGTGGTCCAAGACGTCTCGTTTCACGTCCAAAAGGGCGAGATCCTGGGCTTCTTGGGACCCAACGGCGCCGGCAAATCGACCACGATGAAGATGCTCACCGGTTACCTGACGCCCTCGAGCGGCAAGGTGACCATTGGCGGGCACGACATGGCCACCGACTCGCTCAAGGCCAAGTCGCTGATGGGATACATGCCGGAGAATCCGCCGCTGTACCCCGAGATGAGCGTCACCGACTACCTCGCCTTCGTCGCCCGCCTGCGCGGCGTCGAGGGCCGCAAGGTCAAGGAGGCGGTCGCGATCGCCCTCGAGAAGTGCTGGCTCACCGAGGTCCCGAACAAGCTCATCGGACACCTTTCCAAGGGCTTCCAGCAGCGTGTGGGTCTGGCTCAGGCCCTGATCCACAACCCGCCCGTCATCGTCCTGGACGAGCCGACCAACGGCCTCGACCCCAAGCAGATCATCCAGATCCGCCAGCTGATCCGGGGCTTCGCCAATGACCACACGGTCATCCTGAGCACCCACATCCTGCCCGAGGTCCAGAACACCTGCAGCCGCGTGCTCATCATCAACGGCGGCAAGGTGGTCGCCGAGGGCGCGCCCCAGGAGCTCGAGAGCCAGCTGCGCGGCAGCCGCCGGATCCTCGCCGAGGTCCGCGGTCCCCAGGATGCCGTCACCGAGCGGCTCGGCACCCTGCACGGCGTCAACAAGCTGGACGTGGTGGCCCGGGGCGACGGCGAGCTCGTCGCCGTCACGCTGGACACCGGCAGCGACGTCGACCTGCGCGAGCGGGTCGCCGCCGAGATCGTCGGCGCGGGCTGGGGTCTGGTCGAGCTCAAGTCGGTCGGCCTCTCGCTGGAGGAGATCTTCCTCAAGCTGACGACCACCGACGCTGCGACCAGCGAGCAAAAGGAGGAGATGGCCATCCATGGGTAAGCTCTGGGCGATCGCCGGGCGCGAGTTGCGCTCGTACTTCGTTTCGCCGCTGGCCTACGTGGTCGGCGCGTTGTTCCTCTTGGTGAGCGGCTACCTGTTCTCGCTCATCCTCTTCGGCTCGCGCGAGGCGAGCATGCGCGGGCTCTTCGAGAACCTCGCGGTGGTCTTCCTGCTCATCACGCCGGCCCTGACCATGCGTCTCTTGGCCGAGGAGCGCTCGCGCGGCACGGTCGAACTGCTCATGACCGCGCCGGTGCGCGACGTGGACATCGTGGTGGGCAAGTACCTCGCCGCCTGTCTCTATCTGGTCTTCCTCCTGGCGCTGACGGCCATCTTCCCGGCCATCCTCGCCTGGGTGGGCAAGCCGGACTGGATGCCGATCGTGACGGGGTACGTCGGGGTGTTCTTCCTCGGCGCCTCGTTCCTCGCCGTGGGCCTCATGGCCTCGTCGTGGACCAACAACCAGGTCATCGCGGCCATCTCGACGTTTGCCATCAGCCTGGTCATTTGGCTTCTGCCCGCCAGCAGCAGCGTGGTGGGTCAGCAGGCCGGCTCGGTGCTCGAGTACGTCTCGGTCATCAGCCACCAGCAGAATCTCGGGCGCGGGATCATCGACACCACGGATCTGGTGTTCTACGTGTCCTTCATCGTGGCGTGCCTCTTCCTGACCATCCGGTCGGTAGAGGTCTATCGCTGGAGGTAGCATGTCGACGAATCAAAAGAACAAGGCCCTCGACTGGGGCATCACCATCATCGGGATCCTGGCGATCGCCTTTTTGGCCGGCGCCTTGATCATCGCCAACTTCTTCCCCAAGGTCCCCTTCAGCGTGGTGACGGGCCTGCGGTACGGCGGCTTCGTCGCGATCGCCCTCTTCGTCATCGGCTCGGGCGTCCAGAACAAGGACTTCCTCAAGGACATGGCGGGCCGGCGCACCACCCAGAACGGCGCCAACTCGCTGGTGCTCACCATCGCGGTGCTCGCCATCATCGGGCTCCTCAACTGGTTCGGCACCCGGTACCACCACCGGGCGGACCTGACGAGCAACCAGCAGTTCTCGCTGTCGCCGCAGTCCAAGCAGATCGTCAAGGGCCTGAAGGACGAGCTCAAGCTCACGGCCTTCGTCCGCAACGGCGACCAGCAGGGCCGCCAGCTCAAGGACCTGATGGCCGAGTACGGCTACGTCACCGACAAGCTCAAGCTCGAGATGATCGATCCGGACCGCGAGCCCGGCAAGGTCAAGCTCTTCTTCGAGTCGCACCCGACCGCGTCGCAGCGCGCCAACGTCCTCATGGTCGAGAACGCCGGCAAGCTGACCGAGGCCCAGGGCGTCACCGAGCAGGAGATCACGGCCGCCATCCTCAAGGCGACCCAGACCAAGCAGCTCAACGTCTACTTCCTCACGGGCCACGGCGAGCTCGACATGGACGGCTTCCAGCAGGAAGGCATGAGCCAGGCCAAGCAGTCGCTGGAGAAGCAGAACTACAAGGTCCAGAAGCTCAGCCTGTTCGAGACCAAGAACACGATCCCCGCGGACTGCGACGTGCTGGTGGTGGCGGGTCCCCGCCAGGCCCTCATGCCGCAGGAGCTCAAGACGGTCGAGGAGTTCGTCAAGAAGGGCGGCAAGCTCTACGCGATGCTCGCTCCCGGCGCCAACTCGGGCCTCGAGAAGCTCCTTTCGGAGTACGGCATCACGGCGGAGAATGACCTGGTGGTCGATCCGCGCGCCAACCTCTTCGGGGATGCGGCGGTGCCCGTGGTCCAGACCTACCCGTCCCACGCCATCACCCAGGGCCTGCGTCCGACCATCTACCCGGCGGCGCGCTCCCTGACCTTGGGCACGGCGCCCAGCGGAGTGACGGTCACGAGCCTCGCCGAGGCGAGCGACATGAGCTTCAGCAAGCGCAACCTCAAGGACCGCAGCGCGGACTTCAACGCGGCCGTCGACAAGAAGGGCCCCGTGAAGCTCGCGGTGGCCGCGACCACCACGGCCTCCGGCTCGGTCAAGGCCAGCCGCCTGTTGGCCGTGGGTAACGCGCAGTTCGTCGCGAACGGCTTCTACTCGGGCGCGGGCAACGGCGATTTCTTCGTCAACAGCGTCAACTGGCTGGCGGAGCAGGACAACCTGGTCTCCATCCCGGCCAAGGACAACGCTCCCAAGCAGCTGTTCCTGACCAACCAGCAGCAGAACACCATCTTCCTGGCGACGGTGGCGGGCGCTCCGGCGGCCATGCTGTTCGCGGGCGGGTTCGTCTGGTGGCGGAGGAGGCGGTCCTGATGAACTGGAAAGGCACCGCGGCCCTCGTCGCGATCGGTCTCGGCCTGGGGGCGTACGCCTACTTCGTCGAGGCCAAGAAGGACGCCCCCCCTGCGTTCGAGACGCAGGAGGTCAAGGTCTGGGACGTGAAGGACGACAAGTCCGTCAACCGCCTGGTGCTCGAGGACGCCTCGGGCAAGAAGGCGGAGTACGTCCGCAAGTCGGACGCCGAGGGGTGGCGCTACGCCCCCCAGGCGACCCACTCGCTCGAGACCTTCAACTGGGACGGCGCGTACGGCAACCTCGCGGCCCTGACCGCCGACCGCAAGGTCGACGACAAGGTCCAGGACCCCAAGGAGTACGGCCTGGACAAGCCGACCCTCAGGCTCGCCCTGGGGGACGACAAGAAGCCCGAGCGCTTCTCCGTCACCGTCGGCTCCAAGACCCCCCTGGACGCGTCGGCGTACTACGTCCAGACCAGCCAGGACAAGGGCGTCTACCAGGTCAGCTCCTGGAAGGTCGATGGCTGGATGCGCCTGGTCACGGCTCCGCCCGTGTCCACGGCCTCACCCGTGGCCTCCCCGAGCGCGGCCCCGGCCGCCAAGTAAGCCCAAAGGTACGGACCGCCCCCAACCGGGGGCGGTCCTTTTTGGCATTTGAACGCAATGCGATCGAACATTTAATGGGTCTTTAAAAAAGCTTCGAAGCCTGCAACCTATAATTAATGAGGATTTGAACGCTTCGTGACAGGAGGAACGCCGCATGGATTACACGATCAAGTCGGGGGATACCCTCGGGGCCCTGGCGAAGCGCTTCAACACGACCGTCAAGAAGCTCGCGGACGACAACGGCATCGAGAACCCCAACCTCATCATCGCGGGCAAGACCCTCAAGGTGGCCGAGGCCGAGGCCGAGAAGCCCGCAACTCAGCCCGCCGCGCAGCCCCAGGAGGCTCCGAAGGCCCAGACGCCGGCGGCTCCTGCCGCTCCGGCCCAGCCCGAGGCCCCCGTCCAGACGCAGGCCCCCGCCCAGCCGGTGGTGGAGCCTCCCAAGCCCGCGCCGGACACGGCCCAGGTGAGTCAGCAGGCGCAAAACGAGATCGCGCAGTACCAGGCGGTGGACCTCGAGGAGGTCACGCGCCGCGTGCAGGAGGCGCAGGCCCAGCAGCCTCAGACGCCCGCTCCTACAGCCGAGGCGCCGGCTGCCGAGGCCCCCACCGAGGCCCCGGCCGCGGCCGAGCAGGCCAAGCCCAAGGAGACGGAAAAGAAGAAGAGCTGGTGGGATCGCCTCATCGACAAGGGTGAGGACCTGGTTGCCAACACCGTCGGAAAGATCCCGGTGCTGGGCGGACTCTTCAAGTTCCAGTCGCAGGTCACGGGCGGCACCCTCAAGGCCGTCGGCGACATGGTGGGCGGCCTCTTCAACGTGATCGCACATCCCATCCAGACGCTCAAGGGCCTCTGGGGCCTCGCGGCGCACATTCCCTTCAGCCCCCCCAACCTCCTGCACGTTGGCCACCAGCTCCTCCAGGGCAAGGGCCCGTCGGAGATCATCCAGGAGGAAGGACAGTACCTCAAGGGCCTGTGGAACGGCATCACGGGCGGCTACCAGGACGCCATCAAGGAAGGCAAGTGGGGCGAGATCCCCGGTCGCCTGGTGGTGGACGTGGGCAGCTTCCTGATCGGCGCCGGCGAGGCCAATGCGGTCGCCAAGGGCGTCAAGGCCGCGGATGTGGCCGCCGACGTGGCGAAGGTCGCCGACGTCGCGTCCGACGTGGCCAAGGTGGCCAAGGCCGCTGATGCCGCAGGTGACGTGGCCAAGGTCGCCAAGGCCGCGGATGCGGCGGGCGACGTGAGCAAGGTCGTTAAGGCGGCGGACGCCGCGGCCGATGCCAGCAAGGTGGCCAAGGCCGCCGATGCAGCGGGTGACGTGGCCAAGGTCGCCAAGGCGGCGGATACCGCGGGTGACGTGGGCCGCATCGCCAAGGCCGTCGAGGCCTTCAAGGCCACGAGCGTCGGCAAGGCCGTCCTCGACGTGGGCGCCGGGCTCCAGATGATGGGCGACTCGGTGGCGGATCTCGGCCGGGCCCTGCGCCAGAGCCTGCGTCAGTCGGGCGGCAAGATTCCCGCGGCCCAGCTCAAGGAAGCTGACACCCTGGCCCTCCAGGCCGAGAAGCTCGCCAAGCAGCTTCAGGAGGTCTCCGCCCTCAAGGGGCCCGAGGCCGCCGCGCGGATGAAGACCCTGCTTAAGGATGCCGAGGCGCTCACCACCGCCACCGAGAAGGTCGCCAAGGCGGACAAGGGCCTGCGCGGCATGGCCAATGCCCTGCGCCAGCGGGCGGGCTTCGCCTCCGAGGCCTTCCAGCAGAACGGCGTCCTCGCTCGGGCTGCCGACATCGGCACGGTGGCCGTGGAAACGGCCAAGGCCCTCGGCAACGTCGGCCTGCAGGCCGGCAAGGCCGCGGCCCGCGGCGTCGGCAAGCTGCCCAAGGCCGTCCTCGATCAGGCGTCCGCCTTCGGCAGCCGGGCGGCCGCCCTCGGCGAGCGTGCCGGCAAGGCCCTGTCTGCGACGGGCGAGCACGCGGCCCAGCTCTACCGGGCCATGGGCACCGAGGCCCGGGCGCTCGCGGCCGAGGCGAAGCAACTCGCCAAGGTCACGGGGGATGCCGAGTACCTGCAGCTCGCAGCGCTTTACGAGGCCGAGGCCTCCCGCATGGGGAAGGTCGTCGGCGCCATGTCCCTGGGATTGCCGCTCAATGCGGCGCAGGGCGGCCTGGAGGCCGTCGAGGAGTAACGCTTGTCCATCATCGACTTCACCCGCTTCGTCCAGCAAGGCAACGCCGCGGCCGAGGCCGGGGACCTCGACGCCGCCATCGCCCACTTCCGGGCGGCGCGCCAGGCCATGCCCGACAACCCCAACGGCCCCATGCTCCTGGCCTCCGCGCTGGCGCTCAAGGGTGACACCCGCGGGGCCATCATGGCCTACCAGGAGGCCATCCAGCTCAACCCCGCGAGCGCGAAGCTCCGACATGCGCTCGGTCAGCAGCTCGACCAGTCGGGTGACACGGCCGCCGCCGCCGCCCAGTACCAGGAGCTTGCACGCCTGGCGCCCGACAGCCCGGCCGGCTGGTTCCTGCTGGGCGAGGCGCGTTTCCGGCTTGGTCAGGAAGAGGCGGCCCTCAAGGCCTTTCAAGAGACCATCCGGAGGGCTCCCGACTTTCCGCCCGCCCACAACTACCTGGGCTTGCTCCTGAGCCGGAGCGGGGCGGGTGCGGAGGCGATCGCCGCCTTCGAGACGGCCCTGCGCCATGTTCCCGACGACGACACCGTCCGCCTGAACCTGGCCAACGAGCTCGCCTTGAATGGTCGGGCCGAGGAGGCCCTCGCCCACTACGACGCGCTCGAGGGCCGTCACCCGGGTCAGCCCCTGGTGCCGTACGGCCGCGGCGTCGCGCTCGCCGAGCTCAAGCGTGACGAGGAGGCGATCGCCTGCTTCGAGGAGGCCCTGCGCCGGAGGCCCGAGTGGCCGGAGGCGCGACAGAACCTGGCCTGGCTCTATGGCCGCTCCGGACGTCCGGCGGACGCGGCCCGCGAGCTGGAAGGCGTGCTCGCCCGGGATCCCAAGGATGCGCTGGCACACCTGGGGCTCGCCATGGCGGCCGCCGATCAAGACGATGAGGCCACCGCCCGGCATGAGGCGGAACGCCTGGAAGAGGTCCTGCGCGAAGCCATCTCCTCCGAGGGCTAAGCCCAAGACGCGAGCCCGGGGCGACCATCGGTCGCCCCGGGCTCGCCACGTCGGGGGGTGCTAGTCGTAGAAGTGAGGCTTCGTGCTGTTGGCCTCGTCCACCGAGAGCACGTCCAAGAGGTTGAGGACCAGCTCCTCGCGCAGCCCCCCGTCGCAGGATGGGTCGAGGACGGCCTCGTGGACGTCGATCGAGTCGTAGGAGGCGGCGATCCCCACCAGCTCCTCCGGGGTGACGAGTTCGACGATGTCCGCCGGCGCCAGGTCGTAAGCCTCTACGAAATCGCGGGCCCGGTCCACGCTTGTAAAGAGCACCCCCATGGTGTTGCCGTCCGCCAACGCCAGCATGGTGAGGGCGTCATCTTCTCCCATCACCGTGAAGAGCTGGTCGATGGTCATCGCCTCGCGCATGGCTCACCTCCCCCTACAATTCCTTTGCAACAGAGTGTCACGGATCGTTGGTCAAAGTCACCAAACGAACAAGGGACCCGCCTCTCGTATGAGAAGCGGGTCCCGGTTGAAGGCGTGGTTTACCAGAAGTTGGCGGCGCCGCGGCGGGTGGTCGAGCCGTGTGCCCGGCCCTTCTGGGCATAGACTTCGCACCGCAGGCTGTGGTCGGGCGAGTTGATGCCAATCTGGCTGGCGCGGATGGCCTCGGCTTCCTGCCTGGGGGGCTCTGCGCTAGGCTTTCCGAAGATCTTCTGGCCGAAGCAGGTCGGGCAAAGCCCCCGGGCAGTGTAGTCGGTGAAGACCTTCTCGCAAACTGTGCAATTGGCCAAGGCTCCGAGCATGTTGCCCTCCTTCGAACCGTTGCCGGGTCAGTGCTCCCATCCCCATCATCGGCCCCGAGCGGGCAGACTTGAGGGGCCCGCTAGAAAAGGCTCTCTTCCGACCGCACGCGCCAGTCCTCCAGGAAGGCCGCCAGGTCTTGCATGATCTCGCCCGTGCGGCTCCGCAAGTCGTTTTCGGCCTTGCCATCGCCGTCAAAGGTGCCCGCCGAGCCCTTGACCTCCCCGCTCTCGCGGGTGGGCGCGAGGGAGCCTGAAAGATCCAGGTAGCGGCCGCCACCCTTGCGCTCGAACTGGAGCATGTAGAGGTCGTCGCCCTCCTTGGTATGGACGCGCAGCCGATGGAAGGGCGTGCCGTTTTCGAGCACGTCCTTGCTCATCTCGAGGTAGCCGCCGCTCGGCAGCGGCACCTTCTGGCCCGGCTCGAAGGGGATGACCTCGCCATTGAGCTCGAGGCGCCGGGTGGCGGCGTCGAAGCGGATGACGTCCCCGTGGGTCTTGATGGCGGCCCGGGTCTGCCAGATGCCCGAGTCGTTCGGGATCTTGTCCTGGTGGACCTGCACCGACAGGTCGCCCGACCGGGATCGTGCCAGGACGAAGTCCCCGGTCTTGGAGTTGTCGAACTTGCGTCCGTCGGCTGTGGTAACGTGCGGGTCGGCCACCGACGTGAAGCGCAGGCGGCGTCCCAGGGGCTTTTGCTCGGGTTCCGGGGCTGGCTCGGGAGCCGGCGCGGGTTCGGGGGCCGGTGCGGGCGTCTGAAGTGTCCCGAGCGGGCTCGGCGTCACGGGGGCGGGAGCCGCAGCGGGCGGAGCGGGAGGCGGTTCGGGCACGGTGAGGGGCCCCACGGGGCTCGGCGTCACCGGCGTCGGGGCGGCGACGGGAGGCGTCACGACCGGCGGCGGAGCGGGGGATGGGGGCACGACCGGAGGAGGCGCAGGGGGCTGTACGACGACGGGTTCGGCTGCTGAAACTCCGACGGGCTCGACTCCGGCCGCCTGATCGCCGCGGACTTCTTGGATGCCCTGGGCCTGGAAGACCTCAATGTCCCGGTTGGCACGCGGCGGCGGCTGATAGCCCGCGGGCAGGGCCGCGATGTAGTCGTAGGGGGAGGTCCGGGCCTCGGCGCGGGCCTGGGGGCTGACAGTCGAGATGTCGCCGAGCGGCACCGCGGTGGAGGCTTCCGTGCCGCCGCCTGCCTGCACGCTTTCGGCGGCGGGGGCGGGGCCGAGCAGTCGGTTGAGGCTTCCGGATCCGAGCTTGTCGATGGACATTAGTGAAACTCCCTACCTGGAGGTTATACCCGCTCGACGGCTCCTAGAAGACGCGGGCGCGCGCCAGGTAGCCGTGGAACGGGGCCTTGGACTCGAGCTCGATGGCCTTGACCACCGTCATGGCGTCCTCGGTGGTCTCGGTGAGCGCCTTGCTGTCTCCGGCGGCGATGCGGCGGCTCTGCTCCCAGGCGCGGTTGCGCATGATCGCGAAGGTCTGATCCGCCACCAGATCGTCGAGCTTCAAGGTGACCTTGTCGGCCAGGCCCAGCAGGTTCACGCTGAAGGCCTCTTTGGCGTAGCGATCGACGATGGCGTCCTTGACAGGCTGGATGTTCTCGGAAAGGAGCTGGTTGTAGTTGCTGAAGTCGCGCTCGTGCGCGGGCGTGTTGGCGCCCACGACCACCAAGGCGCGGGGCAGGTCGTAGTTGATGTGGGCGTTGATGCCGAGGACCAGGTCCTCCATCACGAGCGTCTTCTTGGCCGTGGCGAGGTCGAAGGCCTTGAGCCAGGGGGCCGGGACCTGGTCGCGCCGGCCGGCCTCGTAGTTGTCGTAGGCATCCAGGAAGTACTGCACGAAGCGAAGCGCCAGCCCGTTCATGAACGCCGGGTCCTCGAAGCGGCCGGGCTCCTGGAGCGCCTGGGCCGTGGCCTTCGTCTGCATGAGGTAGGTGCTCACGAAGACCGCGCGGTTGTCGCCCTTGGCGACGAGGTCCTGCTCGATGCCTTCCAGCTTCGCGATGGCGGCGTCGAGGGTGGGCTGGGTCTGCGTACCCGGGTTGACGAGCGAGCGGCGGATCTCGAGGCGATCGCCCGCCATGGTCGCGGACATGGGCTCGAGCGCCGGAGCGGTCGGCGACGGCTGCGGTAGGCGCTGCGCGCGGAACGTATCCATGATCCCGGTGATCGGCATGCCTTGACTCCCCCCTTGAAGGCGTTACTGAGGTGTTATCCGGGGGAGTGGGGGCTGCCTGACGGCTCGGGGTGAAATTTAAGGCAACCATAACCGCCGATTCCGCGGCCGATTGCGAAGCCGGCAAGGGTGCGCTAGCATAGGCCAGACGAGGCGGAAGAGCCTCGTCCACCGACGGAGGCGCCATGGCCACGACCCCCCAGCCCGAGAACATCGTTGAGGTCCTGACGGAGCGCGAAATCCGCGCCGCCGAGAAGCGCATCGGCCTGGTCCGGATCACCCTGCTCGCGATCGCGCTCTTCGTCCTGATGCCCGTGCGGATCGCCACCTACGGCTTCGAGGGCAGCATCTGGTTCGACGTCACGGCCCTCTCCCTGGTCCTGGTGGGAGCGCTCGTCCTCGCGTGGCTCATCCGGACACCCTTCCCGGCCCGGCCCCTGGGTTATGTGGCCATCGTCCTGGACTTCGCCCTCATGGCCTCCTTCCTGTACGCACATTCCATCTGGGGCTTTGATTCCGAGAGCAACAAGACCCTCGCGCGGAGCGACATGAGCCTGATCTTCGCCTTCGTCCTCAACGGCCTGAACGGTCTTCGCTTGTCCACGCGCCAGGCGATCGTGAGCGGGCTGTGCTGCCTGGCGGTGGTGGCGGAGGTCATGTGGATCGATACGGCGATTCACCATGAGGCCTTCCTGGTCCCGATCCTCGTGCTGCTGCTGATGCTCGTGCTGGGCACGACGGGCGGCTCTCTGTTGATGGTGGCCAAGACGCGCGAACTCATCGGCGAGGCCGCCAGCATGCAGACCGAGGCCCTGCGCGTGCGCGGCGTGCTTTCGCGCTATGTCTCTCAGCAGGTGGCCGACACGATCCTCCAGGAGGACCTCACCCGGGTCGGGGGCAAGCGGCGGCGCGTCACGCTTCTCTTCTCGGACATCAGGGGCTTCACGAGCATGTCCGAGCAGATGCCTCCCGAGCATGTCGTCTCGCTGCTGAACGCCTACTTCTCACGAATGGTGGGCGCGCTTTTCTCCTACGAGGGCACGCTCGATAAGTACATCGGCGACGGCATGATGGCGGTCTTCGGGGCGCCGGTGCCCCAGGAGGACCACGCCTGGCGTGCGGTCCAGGCCGCCTTTCGCATGCGCCAGGAGCTCGACGCCCTGAACCGGGAGCGTGCGGCCACCGGAGAGGCGCCCCTGCGGATCGGCATCGGCATCCATACGGGTGAGGCCGTGATCGGCAATATCGGGACCGATCAGCGCCTTGACTACACGGCCATCGGCGACGCGGTCAACACGGCGAGCCGCATCGAAAGCCTGACCAAGGATCACGGGGTGGACATCCTACTCAGCGCCGAGACCTACCTGGAGATCAAGGATCGCGTGATCGTTCGCCCGGTGCGCGACGTGGCCATCCGGGGCAAGACGGATCAGTTGGACCTCTTCATCCTCGAGGGCCTGAAGCATACGGTGCCCGCCGCAGAGGTCCCGGATCCCATCGGCTAATCTCGGCGGCGCAAGATTTCGCGCTCACCTGCGATAACGTCATTAGCACTTCGATAAGAAGCTGTTAAAGGTCATGGCAGGAGGACGTGGATGCTAGGAATGGCCACACGATGGGCGCTGTTGGCGACCTTGTCGCTGAGCTTGGTCGGGTGCGGACTGTCGCCCCTGCAGGCGGAGCGCCGTGGGACCACGCCATTTTCTCCCACCTCCTCTGGCTCGCATGTCGTCGAAGCGGACATCCCCAGGCTGACCCTGGACGGTGATGCGAACTACGCGGCCATCGCGCGCGTGGTCCGCGAGGCCAAGCACTCCATCTACATCGAGACCTTCAACTTCTGGCACGACAAGTCGGGCCGCGAGCTCTGCGACCTGCTGGTCGCGCGATCCAAGGAAGGCATCAAGGTCCGCGTCCTCATCGACCAGATCGGCAATTACTTCGAGGCCAACTCCAAGCGGGGAGTCGTGGCCTATCTCAAGGAGCGCGGCGTGGACGCACGGGTCTACGACTGGCACTCCATCGGTCGGGGCGTCAACATCACGCACCGCAAGCTGTACCTCGCCGATGGGACGCGCGGCCTGACCGGCGGCATGAACCTCACGGACGAGTTCCGGCACGATCGGCACGACATGCTCGTGGAGTTCAATGACGACGAGATCGCGCGCGACCTGCACCGCGAGTTCGCCTACGACTGGAAGGTCGCGGGCGGTGCTCCCTTCCAGTTGCCCGAAGGACCGGTGAAGGACAGCCCGGACCAGGTGCTCGTGACGAGCCCGGCCGAGCAGCGCTTCGAGATCCGGGAAGCCTTGTACGCCGCCATTCGCTCGGCGACGCGGAAGGTGGAGGTGGAATCGCCGTACCTGTCGGATGACGGCCTCTTGAAGGCGCTGCTCGACGCGCGGAAGAACAGCGTGGCGGTGCGGATCCTGGTGCCGGGGGCGAACGGCAGCCCGATCTTCAAGCGATTGAATTCGACCTCGGCGAATGCCCTGATGAAGGCGGGAGCGGAGATCCGTTCGTACACGCAGCGGTACAACCACGTGAAGTACTTCGCGGTGGACGGGGCCTGGGCGCTGGTGGGCTCGGCCAACGGAGATGCGCGGGCCCTGAACATCAACCAGGAGCTGGGCGTGGCGGTTCGCGAGCCGGCGCTCTTGCAGGAGCTGAACGGGCGGCTGTTCGAGACGGACTGGGCGATCTCGACGCCCATCACGGAGCCGTTCACCCGCCCGTGGTATGACTGGCCGTTTACGAGCTTGCTCGAGTTGGTGGATTACTACATCTAGGGCCGACTCGTTCTACCCCCCCACCCCCCCTGCTAGGGGGGGCTTTCTTTTTGCCTGCTGCGCAGGCATGGAGGCCCGGCCCATCGCGACCTACGACCGGCCATGCCCCCCCTAGCAGGGGGGGATGGGGGGGGAGATCCGTTGCCAAATAAGGTAGAAAGCCGCTCTATATCAAGAAAAGGCGGAAGAAGCCCTAGACCACGACCGGCTCAACGTCCGCCTGGGGCACGGTCGAGGTGAGCTCGATGGCGCTGCGCTTCACGACGAGCATGGAGATGTCGTCCAGCACCTTGTTCGCCCAGTGCAGGCTGTCCGCCAGCACCTTGGCCTGGATCTCGCGCGCGCCCAGGTGCGCGTGGCGCGCCAGGGACTCGCAGAGGCGGTCCATGTCCCACTGCTCCTGCTGCGCGTTCTGAACCTCGATGAGGCCGTCCGTGTACAGCAGCAACACGTCGTTCTCGCCCAGGTTGAACGTGATCTCCGTCGTGAAGTCCTCGCACTCGGGCAGCATCCCCACCCAGGGACCGTCCGTCACCAGCCGCTCGACCTCGCGCGTCTCCGCCCGGTACACCAGGATGTCCAGGTGCGAGCCGCAGTGCACGAACGTCCCGTCCGGCTCGTGCTTGAGGATGGACATGGTCATGTGATCCGAGGTCTTGAGCCGGTCCTTGATGTTCTGGTACAGCACCCGGTTCATGCCGTCGTAGAGAGCCTTGGGCGTCATGTCCGGCGTGCGCGCCAGCGAATTGAACACGCTCTGCGCCATCATCATGATGAGGCCCGGCGTGAGGCCGTGGCCCGTCACGTCGCCGATGCCCATCCAGAAGGCCCCGGGCTCCGCGTCCGGCAACAGGTCGACAAAGTCGCCGCCCACCTCCTCGGCCGGCACCATGGACACCGCCACGTCGAAGTCCTTGAGCTCCGGCACCGGCGGCAGCAAGCAGGTCTGGATCTTGGAGGCGATCTCCATCTCGCGGCCGAGCCGCTCCTTCTCCTCGCGCGCCTTCTGCTGTTCGGTGATGATGGGGGCCGCGATGCGGCCGGACATGAGGAGGCTCGCCACGATGGCCAGGATGATCTCGAGCACCAGCAGGATGCCTGCGACCAGCCACATCTGCTGCTTGGCGCGGTCCGCCAGGCGGCGGGCCTCGGGAGCCATCTGGGCCGTGGCCTTCTGGCTCGCCGCCTCGGCCGCCTGGGGCACGATCTCGGCGGTCTCCATGACGGCCTTCTCGGCTTCGGCCCGCATGGCGGCCTCCGCCTTGGCGGCATACTCCTTGCCGATGGGGCGCATGGCCTCCAGGGCATGGGTTGCGATCTCCTCGGAGCGCTGCTTGATGGCCTCGGCCGTCTCGGCCGCCACCGCCTCCGAGCGCTCGGTCATGCGCGCGACCGCCCGGGCCGAGACGATGTCCGCCTGCGTCTGCATCCGCTTGGAGGTCTTGGCGCTGAGGGCCGCGCTCGTGGCCTGGATCTTGCCGATGGACTGCTTGGAGAGCTTGGTGGCCTGCGCGCGCATGAGCGGGCGAGCGTCCTCCATGCTCTGGATGACGTAGCGCGACGAGTCGCTGCCCATCTGGTTGAGCGTGTTTTGGACGTCGTCCTTCATCCGGTCCGTGTCGACCCTCGCGCGGTCCGCGAGGTAGGCGAACACGACGGCCCCCCCGTCGTCACGACGGGCGAAGACGCCCAGGTACTGGTCATTGCCGTCCTTGAACCGGATGAGGCTGTCCTCGGACGTCTCCTTGCCGAGCGCCCGCTGGATGATCTCCAGGTGGCGGACGGAGGTGCCCTTCTTGTACTTGGTGCTCGCGAGCACCCGGCCGCGCGGATCGACGACGGCGAGGTAGCCGTCCCGGATCGGGGCCACCTTGTTGGTCGCGATGCCCTGGGCGAAGATGCTCGCGAGCGTCTTGAAGTTGACGACGGGCTCGCGCTCGACGTCCTTGAGCATGCGCTCGCTCAGGCGCTTCGCCGATTCCTTGTTCTGCGCGACGATGTAGGTGCTGATGGCGCTGGTGTTGCGGTTGGCCTGCTCGACCAGCCGATCGGCCAGCTGCACGATGGTCTGTTCGGCCTGCTTGGCCGTGGACCGGGACAGCTCGCGGTTGGACTCCTCGCTCACCTTGATGAGGCTGCGAGCCAGCTCGCGCGTGGCGTCCTTGCTCTCCTTGACCAGCTGCTCCGAGAGGGCCTGGTTGGACTTTGCACCCTGCTCGATGAGCTGCTGGTTGGCGTCCTTGAAGCGCTGCTCCGAGGTGGTGATGAGGGCCTGGGCCGTGTCACGGACGGCCTTGGAGCCCATGTCCGTGAGCTGCTCGCCCGTGCTGTCGATCTGGTACTTGGAGAGCTCGCCAATCTTGCCCGAGGTCTCCGAGAGGGTATCCCGGCTGATGCGCGCCAGCTCGTCGGTGGAGACGACGATGCCCTGCTCCGCGATCCGCGTCATGAGTACCACGGCGACCAACATGGGCAGGATGGCGAGCACCGCGAAGCCGAGCATCAGCGTGCCGCGCAGGTCGTCGGTCTTTCGTTCCTTCTTGGTGCGGAACTTGGCCGCGAACTCGGCCGGGTTCAGCTTGGCGGCGCCGAACGCCGCGAGCAAGGGGGCCGCGAGGCTTCCCCCCTGCTTCGTTTTCTTCTTCTTGCGCTTGAGGGGCTTGCCGTTCGGTCCCAGCTGCGGCTTCTTCTTGCGCTTGCGGCGCGGGCGATCGCCCATGCCGGGATCGACGGGACCCGCCATTCCCTAGGCTCCCTGCTGGCCCATGCCCGACAGGACGCCGAGGAACAGGTCGACGAGCTGCGGGTCGAACTGGGTGCCCGCGCAGCGCTTGATCTCCGCGGCGGCTTCCTTCTCGGGCACGCCCATGCCGTAGGCGTAGTCGCCGCGGATCATGGCGTCATAGGCGTCGCACACCGCGAGGATGCGCGCCCCCATGGGGATGCCTTCGCCCTTGAGGCCCTCGGGATAGCCCTTGCCGTCCCAGCGCTCGTGGTGATAGAGCACGGCCTCGCGCAGGCCCGCAAACGTGCTGAAGCGCGAGAGGATGGCCACACCCGCCTGGGGGTGCGCCTTCATCTGGGCCCATTCCTCGTCGTTCAGGGCCGAGGGCTTGAGGATGACGGCCTCGGGGACGGCGAGCATGCCCACGTCGTGCAGCATGCCGGCAATCATCAGGGCCTCTTGCTTGTCCGGATGGAGGCCGAGCGCCTTGCCCATGCGCAGGGCGAGCTCGCCCACGGCCTCCGAGTGGCCGTGCAGCATCGGACTGCGGGCCTCGATGGCCGCGGACAGGGCGCGCGCGAGCGCTAGGAACATCTCCTGCGAGCCCTTGCGGGGGGCGCCGATGGCGTTCACGGCCTCGGCGGCCGGGCCCTGGGCGCGCACGACCCGGTTGCGGCCGCCGTTCTTGGCGGCGTAGAGGGCCATGTCGGCGCGCTTGATGAGCTCCTTGGGGGTGGCATCGTTCTCGCCCCGGCTCGCCAGACCAATGCTCGCCGTTACCTTGAGCTTACGGTCCGCGTTGACCTGGAACTCCATCTGCTCGAGCTCGATGCGCAGGCGCTCGGCCAGGTTGTAGGCGTCGTCCTCGGTGGTCTGCGGCAGGATGATGGCGAACTCCTCGCCACCGTAGCGCGCGACCAGGTCCGAGGTCCGCACCTTGGCCTTGAGCATGGCGGCGGACTCGCGCAGCACGATGTCTCCCGCCTGGTGGCCGTAGGTGTCGTTGATGGGCTTGAAGTGGTCCAGGTCGAAGATGATGAAGCTGAGCGGGTGGTGGTACCGGAAGCTCTCGCTCATTTCCTGGGCGAGCCGCTGCTGGAAGAAGGCGTGGGTGGCGAGGCCCGTGAGGCCGTCGGTGATGGCCTGGTTCTGAGCCTCTTCGTAGAGGTCGTAGAGCCGGAGCGCCATCTCCATCTGCTGCTCGTGGGCTTCCTTGGCCTGGGTCTGGGCCTCGTCGGCCTCCTGGCGCGCGAGCAGGTACTGCGCGCGGCTGTTGGCGAAGCTTGCCAACAGCTGGATGGCGAAGAGGCGCTCAGGGGCAATGAAGGCGCCCGAGGGGCTCGCGAGCACCATGGCGAGGTCATCGTCGGCCTTGAGGGCGAAGCGCAGGGCGGTGTGCACCCGGCCGCCCGTCACGGGCAGGGTGTGGACCTGGCCCATCTCGCGCTCCCAGATGGCGGGATCCTTGAGGGGCAGGTTGGAGCTCGTGCCGAAGGGAATGGCGGCCGTGACGTTGCCCTCGCGGTCCACGATGGCGCCGTGCGCGGCACCCACGAGGCCGATGGCCTGCATCAGCAGGGCGAACGGCATGTCATCCGTCGTCTTGGCCTCGCTGATGGCCTTGAACCCGTTGGCGACGGCCGCATAGTCGGGCGACCCCGTCGAACCTTCCGGGGGGGCGGAGTCTTGGAGGGCGGAGAAGACCTTTTCTTGATCCACTGCTTATACCGGTACGGCGACGACCGTCTTGGGAGCCAGGTAGGTGAGGGCCTTGAGGCTGGTCTGCTGCCAGGTGATGCGGCTGGAGTAGAGGAACTTGATCTTGTACTTCTGGCCCTCGGGCAGCTCGGTCTGGCGCATGATCCACTTGATCAGGCTCTTGATGCCGCTCGAGTTGAGGAAGGAGAGCTCCGTGAAGTCCGCGTCCACCTCGCCCAGCTTGTGCGCAAGCACCTGCTGGTGGATGTCCTCCAGGGCCGGGTCCAGGAAAGCGCCGGGGTTGGCGTCGTCGATGTTGCCCTTGAACTTGATGATCATGCCGCCGTCGCGCTCGTCGACGGAGATCTGGACCTTGTCGTTCTTGAAGCCGAGGGTTGCGAACTTGCTCATTACTCTGCCGCCTTGTTGAGGTTGAACTCGACCCGCACGGTGACCTTGTCGCCGTCGATCCGGAGCTGGAGCTCGTTGCCGGTCTCGTAGCGGATGCGCGCCAGACCGAGCTGGCTGCCCTCGGCGCCCGGATCCATGGCGATGCGCTGCATCTTCTGGAGGTAGGCCATCAAGGGGTCACCCTCGCTGATCTCGGCATGCTGATCCTGCAGGGTGGCGATGCTCTCGGGGCTCGCGTGGTTCGTCACCTCGAGCGAGATCCGTTCGTCGTTGTCGATGGAGAAGCGCAGGGCGACGTTCTCGTCGGGGTTGGCCGAGTACTTGACCGCGTTTTCCAAGAGCTCCTGGGCCGTCATGGCGATCTTGTCCGCGATGTCCTCGTTGGCCAGGGCCACGTTGCAGAAGCTCGAAACCATGATGCGGGTCGAACTCACGTAGCTCCACCACTTGGGGCTGAACGTGATCTCGGCGCCGTAAGAGGAAACCGCGGTCGGCATAGGGCTCCTTCCTGCAAACGGGCCGGTGCGCTCGACGTTGGGTCGGCAGCCCATTGGCAACGTACGATAGGACCAAGCTAACGCGATTATACCACTGGCCCCCGTGCTCAAACCGACAGACCGTCAATGATCCTCGGTCGGCATGGTGCCGTTTGATGGACCGGGGGTATAACTGCATCGTCGCCCTGCTTCGGAACGCGCATGAGCTACCTCTCGCACCCTCTGTTCGTCCGTTCGCTGGCCGCCTTTTGCGCGGCCACTTTGCTGTGCGGCCCCGCGCATGCGCAGGAGGTGGGCGAGGAGCTGGACCTGGATGCGTTGTTCAACACCTCGCAGGTCGGCATCGCGACCAAGCGCAACCAGACGACCCAGGAGGCGCCCGCCGTCGTCGAGGTCGTCACGGCCGAGGAGATCCGCGAGCGGGGCTATGCGTCGGTGGCCGAGGCGCTGCGCTCGGTTCCCGGCTTCTACGTGGTCGACGACCAGCTCTTGCCCAACGTGGGCGTGCGCGGCCTCTCGAGCGGCCAGCGCTCCTGGAGCCGCATCGTCAAGCTCATGATCGACCTCCAGCCCGTTCCCTACCGGCCGGACGGGTCCAACTGGCTGGGACCCGAGCTCATCCCGATTCACCTGGTCAAGCGGATCGAGATCATCCGTGGTCCGGCCTCGGCCCTGTACGGCGCGGACGCCTTCCTGGGCGTCATCAACGTCGTCACCAAGCGCGCTGAGGACCTGGACGGCACGCGGCTCGAGGCCAATGCGGGCCTGCGGGGCGCCTTGCCCTCGCAGAGCGGAGCGCTGTCCCTCGGCACGGCCCAGGAGCTCGCGTCCATGGACCTGTCGTTGGGCGCGTCGCTCGGCAGGGGCGATCGCTCCGGCCTCAAGGTCCCCGGCACGAGCCCGTCCATCGCCGCTCTGACCAAGGAAGGCAAGGTCGAGTCGGTCAACGACCTGAGCGCGCCGGGCTCCTTCTTCGGCCGGCTCGCCCTCCGCCCCCTCAATGGCCTGGACCTCTCGGTGGACGGTGCCTTCCAGCGTCTGGATGCCGGCGGCGAGTTCCAGGACTGGAAACCCCTGACGCATCAGAACCGGATCTCGCAGGACAACCGCTACCTGCGCACCCAGGCCCGCCAGGCCCTGGGAAGCGCCTTCAGCCTGTCGAGCGCGGTCGCCTACTCGTATGGCGCGCCGACCGCCGACGACCGGATCAGCATCGACCGCACGGACTACTACATCCAGCGCAAGCTGAGCGCCGAGGGCTGGGACGTCTCCACGGACCTCACGTGGTCGGTGGACGATCGCAACACGCTCACGGTCGGGGCGGACTGGACGCGGGCCACTCACCGGCTCCCCAGCTACTTCGACGTCTTCACCACGGGGACTCGCGCCGGGCAAACGGTGCCCGACGGTCAGCCCGGCGCCATGGTCCAGCTCGACAACCTCGGCGGCTTCGTCCAGGGCATCTACTACCCGACCGAGGACATCGGCGTCACGATGAACCTCCGCAACGACGTGCACAACGTCTACGGCAACAACCTGAGCTCGCGTCTCGGCCTGGTGTACCGGGTCAACGAGTCCATGACGGCCAAGGCGCTCTACGGAACGTCCTTCAAGGCGCCGTCGGCCCCTCAGCTCTACGGCAAGCCGCTCCTGTTCGGGGACATCCTCGGCAACGAGGACCTCAAGCCGGAGCGCGCGAGCACCCTCGAGGGCGCCATCAGCTACGCGCCGAGCCGGGCCCTGGACCTGTCGAGCAGCATCTACTACACGCACGTGTCGGACAAGGTCAGCTTCTTCACCCGGAACGGCAACCCGTTCGCCGTCAACCTGGGCCAGCTGGACTCGGCGGGCATCGAGACGGGCCTCAAGTGGCGCTGGAGCTTCCTGCACGGCATGCTCAACACGTCCTTGCAGTCGACCGTGCCCACGCTCGCGAGCGGCTTTCCCGATCCCGATGGCGTGCCGGAGCCCTATCCGGCGTGGATGGTCAACGCGGGCGTCGGCGCACGGCTCTGGTCCTTGCCGCTCAATTGGTTCCTCGAAGAGCGCTACGTCCACTGGGTGCCGTCGAGCCAGGCGAACTTCGCCGTCAACGGTCACGAGGCCTATGCGATCGCCCCCTCGTTCGTGACGGACCTGACGCTGACGAGCCGCGACGTCTACCTCCTGGGCGAGAAGGAGGCCGTCATCAGCTTCAAGGTCGCCAACGTCTTCGATGCGACCTATGCGCAGCCGGGCTACGGTGGCGTCGACTACCAGGGCCTCGGTCGGACCTTCTTGCTGCGGATCAGCCAGGGCTTCTAGGAGGGATGCGGATGCGACAGCTCTACGCGCTCATCGCGGCCACGAGCCTCTCATTGGCGGGTTGCTTCCTAGTGCCGCCGGGCACCTTCGGCGCGTCCGGCGAGGAGACCATCAAGGTCGGCGTCATCGGCCCCGCCTCCGGCACCAACGCCGAGAAGGGCGAGTCGGTCTACAACGGCGCCACGCTCGCCGTCGAGCAGATCAACGCCGCGGGCGGCGTGCTCGGCAAGAAGCTCTCCCTGCTCAAGGCGGACGACCAGTCGGACAACGTGAAGGCCCTGCCCAAGGCGGCGAGGCTACTCGACCAGGGCGTGGTGGCCCTCATCGGCAACGTGCAGTCCAGCGTCACCAAGGAGGTCCTCCTGAAAGAGGCCATGCCCAAGGGCTGCGTGATGGTGTCGCCGGGCTCGACCTCGCCGGACTTCAGCGACCCGGCGAAGATCGATCACCAGGGCTTCTTCTTCCGGACGGTGCCGACCGATGCCCTGCAAGGGAAGGCGATCGCCAAGCGCGCCTTCGAGGCCGGCTACAAGAAGCTCGGCATCGTCAACGTCAACAACACCTACGGCAATGGCCTGGCGGGGGTCCTCAAGCAGTCCTTCGAGGCCAACGAGGGCTGTACCACGGTCCAGGTGACGTATCCCGACGAGGCGACGCCCCGGTCGTCGTACAACGACGTGATCACGCCCGTGCTCGCCCAGAAGCCGGACGCGATCGCCCTCATCGCTTATCCGGGAGCCGGCAGCCAGATCTACAACGACTGGATCACGAGCGGCTCGGAGCCGCAGATGCCGTGGCTGTTCAGCGAGGCGCTCAAGGCGGACTCGTTCGTGGTCAACGTCAAGGACGCGGCGAAGATCGAGGGCAAGACCGGGACGGCGCCCCACAGCGGCGGCGCCACCTACGATCGGTTCGCGGCGGACTACGAGGCACGGTTCCGCCTGCCGCCCGGGCCGTACGCGGTCAACGCGTACGACGCGGCCATGCTCATCGCCATGGCCATGCAGAAGGGCCAGGCGGCCACGCGCGAGGCCGTCAAGGCCAACCTCCAGGCCGTGTCGGCAGGGTCGGGGACGGCGGTCAAGCCCGGCGTGGACGGGATCAAGGCGGGGCTCGCGCTGTTGCAGAGCGGGCAGGCGGTGAACTACGAGGGGGCCTCGGGGCCGGTGGACCTGGACGCCCACGGGGACGTGACGTCCGGGACCTATGTGGTGTGGAAGGTTCAGTCCAAGGCGATTCACCTGACGGATGAGGTGCTGACGCCGTAGGCACGGGAGGGGCAACTCGGTCTACCCCCCATCCCCCCCTGCTAGGGGGGCGTCCTGTGTAAATCCCGGACTAGCGGCAGTAAACCCAGCCATGCATTGCCCCCCTAGCAGGGGGGGGAGGTGTGTAGATCCGTTACCTCTCCTGAAACTCTGGGCCGCCGCTTAAGCAACCCCCGCCCCGTCCACGGCCTCGCACACGAAGAAGCCGGCATTCAGGCCGGTTTGCTCGTGGTAGGCCGCGAGCACCGTGGCCTCGAAGCCTTCCAGCGCCGCATTGTCCACCAGGTTCACGGTGCTGCCGCCGAAGCCCGCGCCGGTCAGGCGTGAGCCGTAGGTGCCCGGTATTCCCTGTGCGAGCGACACCAGGAGATCGAGCTCCGGGCAGGAGACCTCGTAATCGATCTTGAGGCTCTCGTGTGACTGGTTCATCAGGCTGCCGAACCGCTCCAGGTCCCCGCCCTCCAGGGCACTGACGCTCTGCAGGACCCGGTCGTTCTCGGTGACGACGTGCCGGGCGCGCGAGAAGATGGTCTGTGGGAGGCGATCGCCCACGTGCTCGAGATCGGCAGGCGTCACGTCGCGGAGGCTTGCGAGTTCTGGACGGGAGAGCAGGGTCTGGAGGTGCTTCACGGCTTCCTGGCACTCGCGGCGGCGATCGTTGAACTTGGAGTCGACGAGCCCGCGCTTGACCTTCGAGTCGAGGATGACGATGGAGGCACCCTTCTCACCGAGGTGCAGGGGCACGGCACGGTAATCCAGCGAGCGACAGTCAATCATGAGGGCGTGGTCCCGCTTGCCCAGCGACGAGATGAACTGGTCCATGATGCCGCACTGCACGCCCACGAACCGGTTCTCGGCGCGCTGGCCGAGGAGCGCGATGCGCTTGGCGTCGACGTCAAGGTCGAAGAGATTGGTAAGCAGGGTGCCGGTCGCAACTTCCAGCGCGGCGCTGGAGCTGAGGCCCGCGCCCTGTGGCACGTTGCCCTCGAGCGCGGCCTCGAAGCCGCCGATGGCAAGCCCCGCCTCCAGGAAGACCGAGACCACGCCCCGGATGTAGTTGCTCCAGGTGGGAGCGCCCTCGCCGGAGACCTTCTCGATGTGGTCGAGATCGAACGAGTCCTGCTGCTCGTAGTTGTTCGAGTAGAGCACGACCGTGCGGTCGTCGCGTCGGCGGGCGGCGATGACGACCTCTCGATCGATGGCCACCGGAAAGACGAAGCCCTCGTTGTAATCCGTGTGCTCCCCGATGAGGTTCACGCGGCCGGGCGCGCGGATGACGAACTCGGGCGTGCCGAACCGGCCGTGGAAGGCCTCGCGCACGCGGAACCGCTGGGTGTCGAGCATCTGAACCACGGGGACCTCCTCGGAATGCGATCAGGCGCGATGAACCACCTGGCCCATGACCACGGTGGCCCGCACGTCGAGCGTATCGGTTAGCAAGACCAGGTCGGAATCGAGGCCAGGAGCGATCCTGCCCTTTTGGTCGAGGCCGAGCGAGCGGGCCGGGGCTTCGCTCGCCATGCGCAGGGCGGCGTCGAGCGGCACGCCCGCCGCCTCGACCATGTTGCGCACGGCGCGCTCCAGCGTGATCACGCTGCCCGCGATGGTACCGTCCTCCAGGCGAGCCACCTTGCCGTCGATGACGGTGGGATGGCCGCCCAGCTCGTAGCGGCCGGGTACCAGGCCCGAGCCCCGGACGGCGTCGGAGACGAGCATCAGGCGCTCGGCGCCCTTGCACTTGTAGGCGATCGTGAGGCCTGCGGGATGCACGTGCTCCAGGTCGGCGATGATCTCGGTATAGAGGCGATCGCAGGCGAGACCTGCACCCAGGACGCCGGGCTCCCGGTGGTGGAAGCCGCGCTGGGCGTTGCAGAGGTGGGTCACCCGTGAGGAACCGGCCTCCACTGCTCCGATAACCTGGTCGTAAGTCGCATCGGTGTGGCCGACCGAGACGGTGATGCCCTTGGAGACCAGCTGTTGGATGAAGCCGTGCGCGCCAGCGAGCTCCGGGGCGAGGGTCATGAGGCGGATGGTCCTGGAGTGCTTGTCGAGCACGGCCGTGAGCTCGGGGTCGCCGATGGGGCGAAGGTACTCGGGCGGCTGGGCCCCCTTGTACTTGGGCGCGAGGAAGTTGCTCTCCAGGTGCGCACCCAGGACGGCCGCTCCGCCCGAACCCTCGCGGCGGACCGTCTCGACGGCCGCGAGGATGCGGTCCAGGGCCTCGGGGGCACAGGCCACGGTCGTCGGCAGCCATGAGGTGACGCCGTGCTCGGCCAGGTGGCGCGAGATCTCGCGCAGGGACTCCGGCGTGCCATCCATGGTGTCGGCCTCGCGGCCGCCATGGATATGGGTGTCGATGAAGCCCGGCGAGATGATGAGGCCGCCGGCATCCAGGTGCTCGGCACCGGAGGGCGCGTCGCTCGTGAAGGCGACGATGCGGCCGTCTTCGATCAGGAGGCCGGGATTGTCCTGCAGGCCGTCGGGCCCCAGCAGGCGGCCGTTCGCGAGGTGGAGGGTGTTCATGCCAGGGTCTCCGAGACGAGGCGCAGGGTCAGGTTCCAGGTGAGCTCGCCCTTCGCGGGCAAGCAGCCGTAACTCCCGAACTGCCGCATGGCGAGCTCCAGGTCGTCGCCCGCCCCGATGCAGGGCTCGAGCCCGAGGTTGTAGTAGGCGGGCTCTCCCTCGAAGGGAGTCCAGCCGCCCATGTTGAGCCAGAGGCCGAGCTGGGGGATCTCAGCGAGATCGTATTCCATCCTGAGCGTCGTGGCCGTCTCGGGGTCGTGCAGCCCGACCCAGCCGCGGGCCGGCGCGTCCCCGAAGATCTTGACGGCATAGCCGGCCTCGGGCCCGGGCAGGAGGCCCAGGTCCTGGCCCGCGAGCATGGGCCATTCGAAGGAGGCGCCGCGATCGCCGACAGCCGGATCCGACCCGCCGTAGACCTTCATGGGTGTGCCGTCCGGAATCAAGAGGCGCATGCCCGGTCGGATGGACAGTAGCGGGTGCGAGCTCCAGATAAAGGGAAAGGCGAAGGGCGCGCGGTTCTGGACCCGATAGCGGAGGCGGAGCTCGGGGGCGTCTTCGGCGAGCTCGAGCTCCCGCTCGAACCGATAGGGAAAGCGCACGCCGTCGACACCCATTCGCAGGGTGCGGCCTTCGACCTCACACTCCCAGGGCAAGCCCCAAAGCTCCCCGTGGTCCGGTATCCCGACTCCATGCCAGGGATCCACCGGGTATGGTCCTTCGGCGACAGCCGGGAAGCATTCGTCGAAGCCCCCGGAGTCGTGGGCCCGGACGTAGGAGGCACCGTAGATCGGCGCCTGGACGGGAAGCCTGGAGTTGGTCCAGAGCCACTCGCGTCGGGTTTGCAGGTCGAAGCAGCTCGCGATCTTGCCTCCCGCCTGCGGGATCACGGCGATCCGCAGAAAAGGGTTTTCGAGGACGTGGGTGGCAAGCACTGAAAGGTCGCGTAGCATCGAGGCCTCAGGGTTGGGGGCCCCCGTATCTTAGCGAGCGTCCCCGAGGCCGTCAAACAGACCGGCGGTGACATGACCATGTTTATGTCAGGCATTATCGACCGATAAGACAGCCGCCAAGATATGTCGCTCGGCCTTCTCTTCATCCTCAAGCACGGCCGCAGCTTTACCTAGGTCGATCTCATCAGGGGCCCGTCCGCACGGGGACGGGCCTTTTTGAAGCTAGCTTGTTGTAACCAGCGCCTATTCCTCTCTAAGATCGCATGGCCACGACTGGCGATCATCGGCGGGAGGAGGGCACCATGGCGAAGCTGAACGTCCTGTGGGTCAACGACGCGGATTTCAAGAGCTTCCCCGACATCGCCTGCCAGCCCGGCTACTACCTGGACGTCCTGACAGGGGACATCTTCCGCAACGGCGGCCACTTCACGGACGCCAACACGCGCATCCTGGATCGGCACGGGGACGATCCGGCGCTGGCCCGAAAGCCCTTCCTGCTAATCACCGAGAATCTCGACCTGACGCTCGGGGACGTGAAGGCAGAAGCGGCCAGGCGCTTCGGCGTCGACCAGCACGAGCTGGGCAAGCTCGTCCACAGCATGGAATAAGCGACGCGGCGCCCCCGGAACCGGGGGCGCCGCGCTTTTGATGCGGTGGTCTTGGCTTACTCGCCGTCGTCGCCGATCGAGCCGACGGGGCAGCCTTCCATGGCCTCGCGGCACATCTGGTCTTCTTCTTCACTCGTGGGCTGCTTGTAGACCACGTCGTGGCTGCCGTCGTCCGACAGCTTGAAGTTGTCGGGGGCTGCGGCCTCGCAGGCGCCGCAGACGATGCAAGTGGTGTCGACGTAGTACTTGCCGGGGACGTTGTCCGGGAACTTATCGTTCTTATCTGCCATCGGGTTTGATCCCTTCTACTGAGTCGTTGGTATGAATGTGAGGATGGCGCCGCCCGGAGGACATTTCCCCGTTGTCGCTGGGATAGCCCTGAACCAAGCGGAGGTTAAGGTCAATTATACAACCTGGCGTCCGAAATGCTATCCTTCGATTGAAAAATCCCCGTCCTCTCGACCTGCCAGGAGGTAGTCCAAATGTCTTCGCTGCTCTTCCAGGAGGTGGATGCGATCGCCCCCGAGATCGTGGCCAACCGACGTGACTTCCACATGCACCCGGAGCTCGGCTTCGAAGAGGTGCGCACGGCCGGACGCCTGGTCGAGCTCCTGAAGGGCTACGGCCTGGAGGTGGAGACGATGGTCGGCACCGGCGTGGTCGCTTACCTGCGGGGTGGGAAGCCCGGCAAGACCCTCTTGGTCCGCGCGGACATCGACGCCCTGCCCGTGCAGGAGCTCTCGACGCACGCGTATCGCTCGCAGCACGACGGCAAGATGCATGCCTGCGGCCACGACGCGCACATGGCCATCCTGCTCGGCGTGGCCCGGGTGCTCGCCGATCGCCAGTCGGAGCTTGCGGGCACGGTCAAGCTCATCTTCCAGCCGGCCGAAGAGGGCCCGGGTGGGGCGCTGCCCATGATCGAGGCCGGGGTGCTCGAGAACCCGAAGGTCGACGCGGCCATCGGCTTCCACGTGTGGAACAACCTGCCCGTCGGTAAGATAGGCGTGCGCCCGGGGCCCATCATGGCGAACACGGACCAGTTCGACCTCTACATCGAGGGCAAGGGCGGTCACGGGGCCATGCCGCACCTGTCGGTGGACGCGATCGCCGTGACCGGCCAGGTGATCACGGCCCTGCAGACCATCGTGTCGCGCAACGTCTCGCCGCTCGACTCGGCGGTGGTGACGCTCGGCAAGATCCGGGGCGGCGATCGCCACAACATCATCGCCCAGACCGTCGAGCTCTCGGGGACGGTGCGCTCGTTCTCGGCCGTCGTCGGTGACATGCTGCCCAAGCGCATCGAGGACGTGATCGCGGGCATCACCCAGGCCATGGGCGCCACCTACCGCCTCGACTACCACCGTACCTACCCGGCGACGGTCAACGATCCCGGCATGACCGAGGTCGTGCGCCAGGCGGCCGCCAAGGTGGTCGGCGAGGACCACGTCGTCGAGTGCGAGCCCAGCATGGGCGGCGAGGACATGGCCTACTTCCTTCAGGAAGTGCCCGGCTGCTACTTCTTCATCGGCACGGCCAACCCGGATCAGGGGCTGGACAACCCGCACCACCACCCGTCCTTCGACATCGACGAGCGCGGCCTGCCCGTCGGCGCCAAGGTGGTCATCCAGGCGATCTACGACTACCTGGGCTAGATCATCACCCGGCCGCCGTCCACGAGCAGCGTCTGCCCGGTGACGTAGGCCGAATCCTCACAAGCGAAGTAAACGGCCGTCCGGGCGATGTCCTCCGGGCGGCCGAACCGCTTCAGGGGGGTCGCCTCCTCGATGGCGTGCCGCTTCTCGGGCGTGAGCTCCTCCTGGATGCGGGTGGAGACGTAGCCCGGGGCGATGGCGTTGACGCGCACCTTGGGGGCGAGCTCTTTGGCGAAGCACTTGGTGAGCGAGATGACGGCGGCCTTGGACGCCGCGTAGTGCATGGAGCTCTCGGAGCCCTCGACGCCGCGCATGGACGCGATGTTGACGATGACGCCCCCGGCGCGGGCCATCATGCCTCGGGCGACCTCCTGGGAGACCAGGAAGACGCCCTTGGCGTTCACTTCCATGACGCGGTCCCACATGTCGGGCGAGATGTCGAAGAGCTTGGCGCGCAGGACGATGCCCGCGTTGTTGACGAGCCGGTCGATGGGGCCGAGCTCCTGCTCGACGGTCCGGACCATGTCCCGGACGGCGTCGGGGTCCGAGACGTCCGCCTGGACGGCGATCGCCCGGCGGCCGAGGGTCCGGATCTCGGCGACGACGGCCTGGGCGGCGTCGGCGTCTTGGCCGTAGTTGACGGCGACGTCGGCGCCCTCGGCGGCGAAGGCGAGGGCGATCGCGCGCCCGATCCCGTGGCTGGCGCCGGTGACGAGGGCGGTGTGTCCGGATAGTTTCATGGGCTCTCCTGGTGCGTGGGGCTGGTCGGTCCCGGCATTATACGCCGCCCGGCAAGCGAGCGTATAATGGACCGTCCGAGGAGGCGCGCCATGCCCTACCCCCCGTATCGCAACAAGATCGTCCGCACCCTCCACCTGCCGCCGCCCGACGAGCGGCTGGAGCGACTGCGGCAGGCGGGGTTCAACGTCGCACGATTGCCGGCCGAGGCCGTTTACCTCGACCTCCTCACGGACTCGGGACAGGCTGCCATGAGCGATCGCCAGTGGGCCGCCATGATGCGCGGCGACGAGGCCTACGCGGGATCCCGCAGCTTCCAGGCCCTCGAGCGCGCCGTCATGGAGTGCTTCGGGATGCCCTTCGTCATCCCGGCCCACCAGGGACGCGGGGCCGAGAACCTGCTAACGCACCACCTGCTGGATCCGAGCCGCGTGGTCCTCTGCAACGCCCTCTCGGCTACCACCCGACGCCTCATCGCCCACTCCGGGGCCACCCTCGTGGAGGTCGGGCATCCCGAGGCGTGGTGCTTCAGGACCTCTGCCCCCTTCAAGGGAAACCTCGACCTGAACCGCATGGACGAGGCCATGCTCGAGGGCGGCACGCTACGGCCGGCCGTCGTGTGGATCTCGGCCACCTGCGAGCCCATCGGCGGACAGCCCATCAGTCTCACGAACCTGCGCGCCGTCAGCGAATGGGCGCGCGAGCGCAGCATCCCCGTGGTGCTGGACGCCAGTCGCCTGCACGAGGATGCCTACTTCGTCCACCGCTTCGATCCCGGGTGCGAGGGCAACGACATCCGGGCCATCGCCCGGGAGATGGCGAGCTGGGCCGACTATCTCTACCTGAGCGGCAAGAAGCTGGGGCTCGCGAACATCGGGGGGCTCATCGCCACCCATGACCACGCCGCCTTCGAGCGCTTGCGCAACTGGTGCGTCATCTTCGAGGGGATGCCCTTCTACGGCGGGATGGCGGGGCGCGACATGGAAGCCCTGAGCGTCGGCCTGCACGAGGCGTTCAGCGAGCCGCCGCTCCAGGCGCGCGCGGCCCACCTCCAGCGCCTCGCGAACCGCCTGCGCGAGGCCGGCGTTCCGCTCGTCGAGCCGACGGGCGGACATGCCGTCTACCTGGACCTCGAGCGGTTCCCGGACCTGGGCCCGAACCGCGGGGCGACCGTCACTGCCACCCTCTACGCCCTTGCGGGCGTGCGAGCTGCGGTGATGCGGGTGAGCGAAAAGGCCGGGCACGACCGGCAGCTCGTCCGACTCGCCTGGCCCGCCCGGGCTTACGAGGTGAGTCAGGTCGACTGGGCGGCCGAGGCCGTCGTGCACCTCTGGGACCAGCGCGATCGCCTGGTCGGGCTCCAGGCGGCCGGGCCCGCCTCCGACCCGCCGGGCAGCCCGCTCTTCGCGGCTCCCCGATGGCCCGAACTCTCGCCCCTCGAGGAGACGCAGGCGCCCGTCCTCGTGCCCCACCGCGCCAAGGTCGTCGAGGAGGACCCGGTGGCCACGCGCGAGCAGCGCATGGCGGCCCTCTCGGCGGCGGGCTTCAACATGTACCTCATCAGCGCGGACGCCGTGGCCATCGACCTCTTCACCGACAGCGGCACCAATGCCATGAGCGACGAGGCCTGGGCGGAGATGTGGCGGGCCGATGAGGCCTACCGGGGCTCGGATGCCTACGATCACTTCCAGGCGGCCGTCACCGAGGCCTACGGCTACCCGTTCGTCTTGCCGGCCCACCAAGGCCGCGGCGCCGAGGCCCTCTTGTCCGAGGCCCTCGTCACGCGGGAGCGCCCGATCGTCGTCGGCAACCAATCCTTCATCACGACCCTGGGCCACATCCAGCGCTGCGGCGGCAGCTTCGTGGACGTGACGGTCGAGGCCGCCCTGCATCCGGAGGACTCCACCCCCTTCAAGGGCGACGTGGACCTCGCGCGCCTCGAGCGAGCCATCGCGGAGCACGGCGCCGACCGGATCGCCTACCTGAACGTCGCCGTGACGGTCAACGCCTCGGGCGGGCAGCCGGTGCGGCTGCAGAACCTGCGAGACGTCCGGGCGATCGCCGACCGCCACGGCCTGCCGGTCTACCTGGACGCCACCCGGGCGGTCGAGAACGCCTGGTTCATCCGGGCCCAGGAGCCCGGGTTCGCGTCCCGGTCCATCGCCGAGCTCCTCCAAGCGCAGTGCGCCTGCGCGCATGGCGTCACCATCAGCGGCAAAAAGGACCTGCTGGTCAACATCGGCGGCTTCCTCGCGACCCGGGAGGCCGAGGTCTTCCGGAAGGCCTGGAGCGTCGCCGAGCGCATCGAGGGCTACCCCCTCTCGGGCGGCCTCGCGCACCGGGATCTGGTCGCCATGGCGTGCGGAGCCCGGGAGATGCTGGACGAGGCCTACGTCGCGCACCGCATCGAGCAGGTCCAGGCGCTGGGAGCACGCCTCACTAAGGCGGGGATCCCGGTCGTGCGGCCGATCGGGGGGCATGGCGTGTTCCTCGATGCGGAAGCCTTCTTGCCCCATGTGGGCCGAGACGGGCATCCGGGCCACGCGCTGGCGGCTGCGCTCTACCTGGAGGCCGGCGTACGCGGCATGATGGTCAAGAGCCCCTTCATCCGCGACGGCCATCGGCGCGGCGTCGAGTTGCTTCGCCTCACCGTTCCGCGTAGGGTGTACGGGAAGGAGCATCTCGCGGTGGTGGCGGACGCGATCATCGCCCTGCACCGCCAGGCCGCGCGCATCCCGGGCCTGGAGGTGGCCCAGGAGCCCGCGGCCATGCGCGCGACCCTGAGCCGGTACCGTTCGAAGGAGAGCTGAGGTGGACTGGAAGGAGCTGGAGGCGACCGCCCATGACCTGGGCTTTTCGGCCGTGGCCGCGGCTCCGGCGCGCCCGTACCGGGGCGGCCCCGCCTATCAGGCCTGGATCGAGGCCGGCTACCACGGGGACATGGCCTGGATGGCGAAGAACATGGAGCGCCGCATGGACCCGCGCCAGGTGGTGCCCGAGGCCGCGACCGTGCTCGCCCTCTGGATGGCCTACGACCCGGGCCCCCTGGGTCCCAAGCCCCTCGACGTGCCGCGCGGCCGCATGGCCCGCTACGCCCTCGGCGACGACTATCACGACCTCATCCCAGGCAGGCTGCGGAGCCTCGCGAGCGCCCTCGGGGATAGCCCGTCCCGCTCCTACACCGACACCGGTCCCGTCCTCGAGCGCAGCGTCGCCGAGACCGCGGGCCTCGGGTGGATCGGGAAGAATGGCTGCCTCATCACCACCAAGCACGGGTCCTTCGGCTTCCTCGCCGACATCATCACGGCCGTGCCGCTGCCCGTCAACGAGGAGCCGCACCCCAACCGCTGCGGATCCTGCACCCGGTGCATGACCGTCTGCCCCACCGGGGCCATCATCCGGCCGGGCGTCATCGACTCGCGGCGCTGCATCTCCTACCTGACCATCGAGCTCCGGGGCCCGATCCCGCGCGATCTGCGCCCGCTCATCGGGGACTGGGTGTACGGGTGCGACCTCTGCCAGGAGGTGTGCCCGTGGAACCGCCACTCGGAGCAAGCGACCGAGCCGGCCTTCGTGCCCCGCACCGATCGCGTCTACCCCGACCTGGTGGGTCTCCTGGAGCTGACGCAGGAGGAGTTCTCCGCCCGGTTCAAGGGCAGCGCCATCAAGCGCACCAAGCGTCACGGCCTCGCGCGCAACGCGGCGATCGCCCTCGGCAACGCCCGGGACCCCCGGACCGTGCCGCCCCTCGCCAAGGCTCTCGGCCAAGATCCCGAGCCCGTGGTGCGTGGCTCGGCTGCCTGGGCCCTGGGCCGCATCCGGACTCCGGAGGCGCTGGAGGCCCTGCACGAGGCCCGGCGCACCGAGGCGGATCCGACGGTCGTCGAAGAGATAGACCTGGCGATCGCCGAGCCGGCGGAGGGGTAGGCGCCCGCCTGTCCGGGTATGATCCCGACGGAGTGTACAGGCGGAGGCCCCATGACCCTCGAGGCAACCCCCATCGGCGCCGGGACGCTGGCGCACCTCTTTCGCGAAGCGGCCCGTTCGGTCGAGAGCACCGAGCCCGCGGTCGTCGTGCTGCGGCACCTGATCGACCTGAGCGGTGCCTCGCAGGGCTCGATCATGCTGGGCAACACGCTGGTCCAGGCCCATTCCCTGGGCACGAACGGCGAGCCCGTGTGGCCCGTCGCCCTGTCCAACGAGCTGGTGGCCGAGGCGTCGCTCGATCGCAAGGTGGTCGTTGGCCCGGGCGTCGACGCTGGTCTCGACTGTGCCGTCCCGCTCACGCTGGGCCGCGAACGAGTGGGCCTCGTCTACCTGCGCCTCCTGTCCCCGCCCACGGACGAGCGCCTGGCGGCACTGGATGCCTACGGCTTGTTCGCTGGCCAGCTCCTGTTTCAGGTCAACACGCGGGCGCTGATGCATCGCTCGGAGGCGAGCTACTCCGAGAAGCTCGACATGGCGCTCGGGTTGTACGACCTCTATGCGGACGCCATGGGGCAGGCCATCACGGACCGCATGACCGGACTCGGCTCCAAGGCCTACCTGGAACAGCGTCTGACCGAGCAGCTGGACCACTCGCGGCGGTATGACCAGCCCCTGGCACTCATCCTGGTCGACCTGGATCACTTCAAGGACATCAACGACACCCATGGCCACGTGGTCGGCGACCAGGTGCTCGGGGGGGTGGGCTACGTGATCCGGGGGCAGCTGCGCCTCTCGGACGTGGCCGGGCGTTTCGGAGGCGAGGAGTTCGCGGTGCTCTTGCCGGATACCGAGATCGCGGGAGCCATGGTGCTCGCCGAGCGCCTGCGCAAGGCCATCGAGGAGTGGTCGCTGGAGTTGCCGGGTGGATGCCTCCAGGTCACGGCGAGCCTCGGGATTGCGAGTCTCTCGGCCGAGATGGCCAGGGCGGTGGAGCTGGTGGATGCGGCCGATCGCGCGCTGTACAAGGCCAAGCGGGGGGGGCGGAACCGGGTGGAGCGGCACGCGTAGCCTCCTGAATCCGCACCGGTGGACCCCCGCGTTCGCGAGGGTGACGGGAGCGCCATCGCACGCATGGCTCCTAGCTTGCCACCAAAGCAAGACGGCCCGAGCATGCTCGGGCCGTCGCGAGTTCTTTCGGCGGTCGTGGACCTACGCCGGCTCGGTCAGCGGCAGGCGGGTCTCGGTCTCGTGCTCGTCGCCGTTCGGATGCCAGTAGGCGATCGCGGGCTCACCCTGGTGCCAGCAGAAGAAGGCCTCCGGGTGGCCGCCCTTGGCGGGAAAGTCGATGGCGCCAGACTTGAGGTTGCGGACCACCACGCCCGAGCGCTGCAAGAGCCGGATCCAGGCATCCTCGCGCTCGTCGAGCATGCCCTTGGTCGCGACCAGGTGGGCGGCCGCCTCGTCCCAGGCGCTCTGCAGCTCCTGCATCGAGATGCGCGGAGCCCCTTCCTGGCGGGCCGTGCGCAGCTTCCATTCGACGGCGAGCAGCGCCTCGTTGGCCGCCTTGACTTCTTCGTAGACCGGGGCAAGCTCGCCATGGGCCGTCTCGAGCCGACGTACCAGCTCCGGCAGCAAGGTATTGGCCTCATCCAGCGTAAAGCGCATCTCGCGGTACTCCTTAGAGTGACTGGCCAGGCCCAGATACCTGGCAACTTAGCCATATCATACACCAAGCAAACGGGATTCGAGCCATGCGGCGAGGGCAAAACCGCTCACGGCATTGGTTCAAGTGGACGAAGATCCCCATGCCGGAGGCCGTTATGGTGGGCGCAGGCAGCGTTGCGAAAGGGAGGCACCCATGGCCGATTTGCGCGTCAAGAAAGAGGGTGGGAGCGAGAAACCGGCCGGGTCGGGCAAGATCGTCGTCCCGCTTTGGCCCTTCTTGCTGCTCATCGTGCTCCTGATCCCTGCCCTCTTGTTCTGGTGGCCCCATCCGGAGAAGGAGTCGGTCACCTACTTCAACCCGGTCTCGGGCCAGAACCAGGTCCTCGCGTACGAAGGCAGGCAACTGGCGCCGGTGCCGAACGCTGTCGATCGCCAGGTGGTGGCCGATCCTGACCGCATGAAGGTGGTCGGCCGCGCCGACGGGCAGGACGTCTACGCGCCCAGCCAGACCTCCGCGGGAGGCGGTGGCGGCGCGCAGGCGGCACCGCCGGGGCTCTACCTCCGGAGCGGCAACGACCTGTTCGTGCCCCTGCGCGAGGTCCCCGCCACCAAGGGGATGAGCAATCCCTGAGGGGGGCGCGCATTTGAAAACCGGGCGTTGGGTGGTAGACTGGTCATGGTAGTAGATGAGGTGCCCTGTGACCGTCCTGACCCAATCGACCACTCCCGAAAACGCCCAGCCGAACGTCTCGACCGTCTACGGTCCCGTTCGTTCTTGGCGCGTCGGGATGTCCCTGGGGGTGGACCTGCTCTACACGTCGAGCATCTGCTCGTTCCGCTGCGTTTATTGCCAGCTGGGCAAGATCCAGGTGCCCACCCTGGAGCGGCGCGTCTACGTCTCCACCGAGCGCGTCATGGCGGACCTCGCTGCCAGTGACTGGCAGTCGGCGGATATCGTCACGCTCTCCGGCAGCGGTGAGCCGACACTCGCCCTCAACATGGGCGAGGTGATCGACGGCATCCACGCCCTGACCCACAAGCCCGTCATGGTGCTCACCAACTCCACGCTGCTCGGCGACCCCGCCGTCCGGCGCGACCTCGCCAAGGCCGAAAAGGTCTTCTGCAAGCTGGACGCCTCCAACGAGCGCACGCTCCAGATGGTCGATCGCCCCGTGGAAGGCGTCACCTTCCAAACGATCCTCGACGGGATCCTGGCGTTCCGCGCCGAGTACCAGGGCTACCTCGCCATCCAGATGATGTTCATGCCCATGAACCGCAAGGAGATCGAGGAGTTCGCGACGATTCTAAGGCAGATCGGCCCCGACGAGGTGCAGCTCAACACCCCCATGCGGCCGGTGCCGCAGGAGTGGTTCATCGAGGCCCGAGGCAACCACGACAAGGCGCCCTATCCCGCCGTTCCCCTCAAGCACCTGAGCCGCGAAGAGGCCCTCGAGGTCGAGGCCGAGCTGAGGGAGCGGACCGGCCTCAAGATCGTCTCCATCTTCAAGCCCGAAACGTCCCAGGCCGGCTAGCCGGCACGATTAGGAGGGTGCGGTGAGCGCGACCGACGACATCTCGCTGGATCCCATCATCTTCGACCTGCGGGACGAGGACCCGGCGGTCCGCTCGCAGGCGGCGACCGTGCTGGGCCTCTCCGGCAACCCCATGGTGGTCGAGTACCTCATGTCCACCCTCGCCTTCGACGAGGATCTGCAGGTCAAGCGCAGCGCGGCCATCGGACTCGGCAACCTGGGCCACCCGAGCGCCCTCCAGCCCCTCCTGATGGCCCTGCAGTCCAAGGACGACGAGCTCCGGACCTACGCGGCCGAGGCCGTCGCCAAGATCGACTCCGACGACTCGGTGGAGCTCCTGCTCATCGCCCTGCAGGGCAGCCCCTCCATGCAGCTCGGCGCCCTGGAGGCGCTGGCGCGCATCGGTGACCAGCGTGCCCTCGAGCCCTTGGAGGCCCTGGTCCCCTCCACCGATCCCGCCGTGGAGGCCATGCGCCAACATGCCCTCGCGACGCTGCGCGGCGTCCAGAGCGCCTACGACACCCTGCTCGAGGACCTCTAGCCTCCGCCAAGCCTCCGCTTTGCGCCCGGGCCGTCACCGACGGCCCGGGCTTTTTTCGTGCCGTGCGGTGCACACGGGCAGTCGACTACAGGTCAAGGGCTCACGGGGGTTGCGTTTCATGCTTTTTAGGGTAATATCTAATTAGTCAATGTTCTAATTATTCACTACTCAAACAAAGGAGCCCGGTATGCGCCACGCCCTCTGGTACGTCGGAGTCGTCTTCCTCCTCACGTACGTCCTCGACGCGGTCGTCTTCATGCAGGGCGGCCTCCGGAATCCGCAGCTCTTCGCGGTGTTGGTCGGCCTCCAGATGCTGATCCCCGCGGCGGTGGCCATCGTCTTCCGCAAATGGGTCTCCAAGGAGGGCTTTCGGGGCAGCGGGCTGGGGCTCGGCCGCAAGCGCTACTACGTCATCGGAGCGGCGCTCATCCTCGGGTGGCTCGCGGCCTCGTACCTGCTGTCGGCGGCGACCCCCTGGCTGCAGCTGGACACGCAGTTCCACAAGGCGCAGGCCTTCCTCGACATGATCGCCGAGAAGACCGGCAAGCCCGTCGAGATCGCCATGCCCGCCTTCCTGGTGGGCATGTTCGTCCAGACGGCCATCGTCGGGGCGCTCCTGGGCTTGCCCGCGTACTTCGGCGAGGAGTACGGCTGGCGGGCCTACCTTCTGCCCAAGCTCATGGAGCTCGGCACGGCCAAGGCCATCGTCCTGCACGGCGTCATCTGGGGCCTCTGGCACGCGCCCATCATCGCCATGGGCCACAACTATCCCGGCTACCCGGTCGCGGGCATCTTCTGGATGACGGCCTTCTGCGTGCTCATGGGGGCCGTGCTCGCGTGGCTCTTCTACGCCTCGGGCAGCGTCTGGGTGGTCAGCGTCGCCCACGGGCTGATCAATCAGGGCAATGCCTACGTCGCCACCTTCCTCGTGGCGAGCGTGAACCCGCTACTCGCGGGGCCCGTGGGCCTCGTCGGCCTCGCCTTGCTCGCCGTCATCGTCGCCGTGCTCGTCGTCCGCCGCCGCTTCGACGGGGTCGTCCCGGCCGCGCTCGTCTAAGGAGGGACCCATGGGATTCGCCATCGATTCACAGGGCTTGACCCGCGTCTTCGGCACCTTCAAGGCGGTCGACGGGCTGACCTTCACGGTGGAGGAGGGTGAGGTGTTCGGGGTGCTCGGCCCCAACGGCGCGGGCAAGACCACGACGGTGCGCCTCCTCAACGGGATCCTGAGCCCCACGTCGGGATCCGCCCGCGTGCTGGGCTTCGACCCGGCCACCCAGGGGACCGAGGTGCGGAGCCGCACGGGCGTCCTCACCGAGACGCCCTCCCTCTCGGAGCGCCTGAGCGCTCGCGAGAACCTCCTGTTGTTCGGCGCCATGTACGGCGTGCCCGAGGCGGAGCTCGCGCAGCGGGTGGAACGGACCCTCGCCATTCTCGGTCTTTCGGACCGCGCCGACGACCGGGCGGGCACCTACAGCAAGGGCATGAAGCAGCGGCTCGCGATCGCCCGCGCCCTCGTCCACGACCCGGCCCTGCTCTTCCTGGACGAGCCCACCTCGGGCCTCGATCCGGAGTCGTCGGAGGCCGTGAGCGATCTCATCGCCACCCTGGCGCGCGAGGAGGGCCGTACGGTCTTTCTCGCCACGCACAACCTCGCTCAGGCCGAGCGGCTGTGCGATCGCGTGGCGCTCTTCAACCGGGGGCGGCTGCTCGCGGTCGGCAGCCGGGCCGAGCTCGCCAAGCGCCTGGGCACCGGCCATTCGGTCGAAGTGGACGTCTTGAACCCCTGCGACGAGCGCGTGGTGCGCCGGCTCGAATCCCTCACCGGCGTGCGGTCGGTGCGGGTGGCGGATACCCGGTTCGACGTGCAGCTCGACGCCGAGCACCGGATCCCGGAGGTCGTGGCCCTCTTGGTGGCCGAAGGGGCGCCCATCCACCGCGTGATGCCCAAGGAGGCCTCGCTTTCCGAGATCTACTTCACCCTGCAACAGCGCGAGGAGGTGCTGGCATGAACTGGCGTATCGTTCGAACCGTGGCCCGCAAGGATCTGCTCGAGGTGAGCCGGAACCGGGCGGTCCTCGTCCCGTCGGTCATCGTTCCCCTGATCTTCATCGTGGCGTTGCCGGCCTTCCTCATCTTCATGATGGGCTACGCGCCGTTGCCCGAGGCCAAGCTCGCGGACTCTCTGGCGACGATCCAGCGCTTCCTCCCGAAATCGCTCGCCGCCGAACTGGCCGGCCTATCGCCTCGGCAGCTGATGGTCTGGGTGATGGTGGGCTACATGATGGCCCCCATGTTCCTGGTGCTGCCCATGATGCTCGCGAGCATCATCGGGGCCGATTCCTTCGCGGGGGAAAAGGAGCGAAAGACCCTCGAGGCCTTGCTCTACACCCCGGCGACTGACCGGGAGCTGCTCGTCGGCAAGACGATCGCCGCGGTGGTGCCTGCCTTGACGCTTTCCTGGCTGAGCTTCATCCTGTACATCGGCGTCGTCAACGGCGTCTCGTGGCCCCTGATGCAGCGCATCTGGTTCCCGACGCCCCAGTGGTGGCCGCTCATCTTCTGGGTGACTCCGGCGGTCGCGACGCTGGGGATGGCCGTGTCGGTGCTCGTCTCGTCCAAGGTCAGCACCTTCATGGAGGCCAACCAGCTCGGCGGGATCCTCGTGATCCTGGTGGTGGCCCTCATCGCCGGGCAGGCTTCGGGGGTGCTGTACCTGGGGGTCTCGATGGCCCTCATCGTGGGGGCGCTCTTCTGGCTGTTGGCGCTGGGCGTCATCCAGCTCGCCGTGCGGAAGTTTTCGCGCAGCGAGTTGATCGCCCGGATGTAGGAGGCCGTATGCCGCTCAACGAGGTCTTCAAAGCCGTCGCGGACCCCACCCGGCGCCAGATCCTGACCTTGCTGCGAGAGCGCCCGCTCACGGCCGGGGAGATCGCCGATCACTTCGACATCTCGAAGCCGTCGATCTCGCATCACCTCAACCAGCTCAAGGAGGCGGATCTCGTCTACGGCGAGCGCGACGGGACGACCATCACCTACCACCTGAACATGACGGTGTTCGAGGAGTTCGTGGCCACCGTGCTGGACCTCTGGAAAGGAAAAGACCATGCGTCTGACGCTCAAACGTGAAGCCCTGCCGCTGCTGCTGCTGGCCTCCTGCTGGGCGATCCTGGCGTACTACTGGCCGCAGCTCCCCGACCCGATCCCGACCCACTGGGGGCCGGGCGGAGCGCCCGATCAATGGATGCCCAGGGTCCCGGGAGCCCTCATCGGGCCGCTGGTGGCCACGGGGCTGTACCTGCTCATGACGGTGATCCCTTGGATCGATCCCCGATCGGCTCACTGGCAGAGCATCATGCGCATATATCCTGTCATCAAGAGCACCCTGTTGGCGTTCTTCGTGCTGCTGACGCATTTGTCGCTCTCGGCGGCGCTGCACCCGGGGCAAAAGATCTCGTTGTCGTCGCTGATGGTGGGCATGGGGCTGCTGTTCGTGGTGCTCGGCAACTACATGCCGACGGTGCGATCCAACTTCTTCGTGGGCGTCCGGACGCCCTGGACGCTCTCGAACGACGAGGTGTGGTACCGCACGCACCGCTTGGCCGGGCGGCTGATGGTGGCGCTCGGGCTGTTGTGCTTCGCCATCATCCTCTTGCCGCCGGAGTGGCAGCTCTGGGTGTTCCTGGCTGCGGTGCTGGCGTTCACGGGATGGTCGGTGGGGTACTCGTACTGGATCTTCCGGAAGCTGGTGGGATAAGGAACCGTTCGTTCCTTCGAGAGCCTCAGGACGAACGGTTCCAAAAAAGAGAGCAACCCACCCCTCGGGGTGGGTTGCTGTGTGTAGGTAATCAGTCCTCGCGGCTCCGGCGGCGGAAGCCTTCGACCCACTGCTGGAACCAGGCGCCCGGGCCCTTGGGGAGGGCGCGCTCGTCGAGCAGGATGACCGTCAAGCCGAGCTCGTTGGCCAGGTGGTTGGTCAGGTTGGCGCTGCGCTCGGCGATGCGGCCGGTCATGATGTAGACCGTGTCGATGGACTTCACCTTCTTGTACTCGGGCAAGACCTCCACGAGCGAGCCCGGGAGCACCTTGACGGTCAGGATGAAGTCGCGATCCGAGAAGAAGTCCTCGAGCTGCTGGCTCACCAGCCGCTGCAGGGCCTCGGAGACCACCCCATGCGCGTCCTTCTCTTCCGCATGGAAGAGCACGATCTCGACCGGATCCGGGCCATGCTTCTTGAGCAGGTAACTGATGATGGTGACGAGCCGCGCCGCATGCGCCCCCGAGGTGCAGACGACGTAGACGGGCAGGGACTCGGGGAGCACCTCCTGGTCGCGGAACCGGCCGAGACCCAGCCTCAGGTCGGGGATCTTGACCATGCGGCCTTCGACCTGGCCGAGCCGGTAGAAGACCATGACCAGCAAGACGGCCAGGAAGAGCTGGACGCCCAGGTCCCGGGCATGCTGGGCCGTCAGGACCAGGGTCCCCCAGGCGACGAACAGCAGCACGCCGCCCACAAGGGCCGCTATCGGGATGTCCTTCCCGATGAGCTTGATGGACTTTGCCAGGTAGGGCGATCGTGCGATCTTGTGCGGCTGGTAGAGCCTCAGCAGGATGACGCCCACGCTGTAGCTCACCATGACACCCAGGAAGGCCATGCCGTAGACCTCGCCGAGCTGGTTGACGGCACCCGGCAGGGCCACCAGCATCAGGGTCGAGAGCGCCATGAAGGGCAGGGCCACATAGGGGTAGCCCTTGAAGGACTGGATCTTCTTGGTCCACTGGTGCAGGACGATGGGCGGCAGGTTCCCCTGCTTGCCCATCGTCGTCATGAGACCCGTGGCCCCCGCAAAGGCCGTATTGACGGCCGCGAATAGGGTCAGCATGGCGTTCATGACCAGCAGGACCAGGAGGGGCTGGCCGCCCAGTACGTAGGCCAGGCCCGAGAGAAGGTTGTCCTTGTAGGTAACGAGCTGGGCGTCGCTCAGCATCACGATGCAGAGCATGGAGGTGATGGGCGAGGTGAAGGTGACGAGCAGGACGATCGCGAGGTACACCTTCTGGATCGACCGCCACGCGGGCGATTCCAGCTCCTCGACGATCTGGGCCGCGGACTCGAAGCCCGTGATGCCGAGAAAGGCCGTCGCGAGGCCCAACAGCGCCCCCATGGGGGTAATGGTGCCGATGCCCGTCGCGAGGCGCTCCCAGTGGGCCCCCTGGGTCAGGGCCACGTACAGCCCCCAGACGTCCATAACCAGGAGCATGGCGAAGTGGAAGGCCGAGATGGCGAACACCAGCTTCGCAGATTCCTTGAGGCCGAACAGGTTGAGCATGGCGAAGCCCACGATGGGCACCGCGGCCACCAGGGCGATCTGCCACAGGGGCCAGGGCGACTCGGGCCAGAGGGACGAAAGGTACAGGGACCCGGAAAGGGCGCTCACGACGGCCGTCGCCAGGTAGGAGAGGATCGTCAGGCTGCCGACCACCAGGGCCGCCCGGCGACCGACGGTCTGCAGCACCATGGTGTAGGCGCCGCCGTTGAGCGGGCTCACGGAGGTACCTTCCTGGTACGTGGCCTTGAAGAGCCAGAGCGCAAGCACCACCAGGAGAACGAACAGCGGAGCCGCGAAGCCCACGTGCGGCATGATGATGCCCGTGCTGTAGAACACCGAGGTGCCGATGTCGGCCCCCACGATGCCGGCCGCCAGGTACCAGCCGAGCTGAGAGTGGGTTGCGGGCAGCGGGGCGGTCTTGCCCGGTTCGGTTTCGACGCTCATGGCTAGCCGATCAGCGTCTGACGCAGCTGGTCCTCACGGCCCTGGAGCGTCATGGCGAACACTTCGTCGGCGGGCTGGAGCGCGGTCTCGCCCGTCGGAATGAGCGCCTGGTTGTCCCGCCAGATGGCCGAGAGGATGGCGCCTTCCGGCAGATCCAGCTTGCGGAGCGGAATGCCGATCACCGGAGAGGTCTCGGGAATGACCAGCTCGAGCATGGCCATGCGGCCGTGCCAGGTGAAGAGGGTGGCGATGTGGTGCGGGACGATCTCGTACTCGATGGCCCGCGTGACCATGGACGTGACGCTGATGATGAAGTCGACGCCCGCGAGCTTGAAGAGGTCCTGGTTGCGGGGGTCGTTGACGCGCGCGAGCGTGCGGTTGACCCCGTAGAGGTCCTTGGCCATCTTGCAGAGGACGTAGTTGTCCTGGTCGCGGCCGGCCACGGCCACCACGACGTCCACCCGGCTGATGTCAGCCCGCTTGAGGAGCTCGGGGTTGGTGGCGTCGCCCGCCAGCACGACCACCTCCTCGAACTCGTCGACCACCATGGAGCAGACCCGCTGGTCGCGCTCGATGAGGGCCACTTCGTGGCCCTGGGCCAGGAGGGTGCGGATCAGATGCAGGCCGATCTTGCCGCCGCCTGCGATGAGGACGTACATCTAGAGCACCTCGCCCTTCTGAGCGCGCAGGGCCGCCTCGAGGGCGTTGGTCGCCTCGATGACCGGGCTGATGACGTCATACCCCTTGGAGCGGTAGGCCTCGACGAGCGACGGCTGGTCGATGCGCACGGTGACGTTCTCGACGCCGAACTGCAGGCGGGCCACGTCGGCGGCCATCATGTTGGTGTTCTCGTCGCGGGAGACGCACACGACGGCCGAGGCGCGCTCGATGCCGGCCCGCTTGAGGACGTTGGCGTCGATCTCCATGCCCACGACCGTCTTGCCATTGAAGTCTCGCGGCAGGTTGTTTTGGAAATTCTCCCGCAGGTGGTCGACCACCACCACCTGGTAGCCCGCGCTCGTTAGGCGAATTGCAAGGCTGGCGCCGAGACGGCCGCAGCCGATAATTAAAATCATCGTTCCATCTATCATCTGGGGATCGGACGGTTACAAAACTTGGTTACGAACGACCGTCCGCCCCACGGGGCGTCCTAAACCGGACTACTATAATCCCGGATCTCACCATAAGCAAGCATCGAGGAGCCCTTGGGGCCGCGGGAGGTTCGGCCGTGCGTTGAGCCGCGATCGCCGGGGCCTTAGCATGGGCGGCAGGAACGAAGGGGGAGGAGGGCCGCCATGCCTGAGATCGTCTGGTTTCGGGACCTCGCGAAGGGGGAGTCCGCGATCGCCGGGGGCAAGGGTGCGAACCTGGGCGAGCTGGTCCGGGCGGGGCTGCCGGTGCCCCCGGGCTTCGTCGTCACGGCGGATGCCTTCCGGCGGGCCCTGGAGGCGGCGGGCGCCAGCGCGGACCTGCACGACATGCTCGCCGACCTGGATATCCAGGACACCGCTAGGCTGAACCTCGTTGCCGAACGGGCACAGAAGCGCGTCCTCGAGGTGCCGATCCCGGAGGACCTGTGCCAGGAGCTCCTCGAGGCCTATCACGCCTTGTCGGACGGGGGGGCCGCCTTCGTGGCCGTCCGCTCGTCGGCCACCATGGAGGACTCGGCCCAGGCCTCCTTCGCGGGCATGAACCGGAGCTTCCTCAACGTGTATGGCGACGACGACCTATTGAAGCGCCTCCGGGAGGTCTGGGCCTCGCTCTACGGCGCGCGCGCCATCTACTACCGGGCGGAGCGGGGCTTCACGGAGGATCCGGCCATCGCGGTGGTCGTGCAGCGCATGGTGGACAGCGACAAGAGCGGCGTCCTCTTCACGGTCAACCCGACCACCGAGCGGGTCAACGAGGTGGTCCTCGACGCGGCCTTCGGCCTGGGAGAGGTGGTGGTGGGCGGGGAGGTCACGCCCGATCACCTGGTGGTGGACAAGGTGTCGGGACGGGTGCTGGAGCGCGAGATCGGCTTCAAGGACTTCAAGCTGGTGCGCGGGGAGCTGGGCGAGAACCAGCGCGTCACGCTCTCGGACGAGGAGGCCGAGGCCCCCGTCCTGTCGCGCGAGGAGCTCAAGCGCCTCGTCGATCTCGCCGTCCGGGCCGAGGACCACTACGGCCAGCCGCAGGACCTCGAGTGGGCCATCGAGGGCGGCGAGGTCTACCTGGTCCAGAGCCGGCCCATCACGACGCTCACCGGAAAATCGAGCGAACGCAGGGGGACGCTCGGCCGCGAGGCCCTGGTCCGGGGACTGGGGGCGAGCCCCGGCGTGGCCTTCGGCCGGGTGCGCATCCTGCACGACGTCTCGGAGGCCGGCAAGCTCGAGGAGGGCGACGTGCTCGTGACGCGCATGACCTCGCCCGACTGGGTGCCCCTCATGAAGCGCGCCGCGGCCACCGTCACGGACGCGGGCGGCCTGACGTCCCATGCGGCCATCGTCAGCCGCGAGATGGGGCTACCCTGCATCGTGGGCACCCGGGACGCCACCGAGAAGCTGCATGACGGGGAGCTGGTGACGGTCGACGCCTCCCACGGCGTGGTGCTCAAGGGCCGGGTGACGGATGGCCAGTCCGCCCGCCTGCCGAGCCCACCCCAGCCGGCGCCGACCGCGGCGGTCGAGACCACGGCCACCAGGCTCTACGTCAACCTCGCCGAGCCCGACCAGGCACGGTCCGTCGCCGCGTTGCCCGTGGACGGGGTGGGCCTCCTGCGGGCGGAGTTCATGCTCCTGGACGTGCTGGACAACCAGCACCCGCGCGCTTTTGTGATGGAGTGCGGCGACGAGAGCTTCGTGAACCGCCTGGCCGAGGGGCTCAGGACGTTTGCGAGCCACTTCAAGGGGCGGCCGGTGATCTATCGCGCCTCGGACTTCCGGTCCAACGAGTACCGGCACCTGGACGGCGGCGCGGAGTTCGAGCCCGTCGAGGAGAACCCCATGATCGGGTTCCGCGGGGCCTACCGCTACGTGCAGGAGCCGGACCTGTTCGAGCTGGAGCTGAGGGCGATTGCCAAGGTCCGCCAGGAAGGCCACGAGAACCTGCACCTCATGATCCCGTTCGTGCGCACGCTCTGGGAGGCGGAGGCCTGCATGGATCTCATCAACGAGAGCCCGCTCGCCAAGATGCGCCACCTCGAGCGCTGGGTGATGGCGGAGGTGCCGTCGGTGGTGCACTACCTGCCGGACTACAAGCGGATCGGCTTCACGGGGGTGTCCATCGGGTCCAACGACCTGACGCAGCTGGTGCTGGGGGTGGACCGGGATTCGGAGCGGTGCCGGGAGCTCTACGACGAGCGGGATCCGGCCGTGCTGGAGACCATCCGCTCCATCATCGAGATCTGCCAGGAGGTGGGGCTCACGTGCTCCATCTGCGGGCAGGCGCCTTCGGTCTACCCGGACTACGCCGAGAAGCTGGTGCACTGGGGGATCGACTCGATCTCCGTGAACCCGGATGCCGTCGAGACGGCTAGGCACCACATCGCGGCGGCGGAGCGGAAGCAGCTCCTGGAACAGGCGCATCGGAGGAGGCTCGGGGAGGAATAAGGCACCGTTCGCCCCTTCGACAGGCTCAGGACAGGCTTTCGACCTGGCTCAAGACGAACGGGATTGTTGAGGGTTTTTGTCTTCAACGGAGCTAAAGGGCCGCCCAGCGGGCGGCCCTTCGCTACAGGAGGTGGGGAGGTGTGTGTGTTAGCGCGCGACCGTGAAGGGGATCCACTTGGTCTGGCCGTAGTAGCCTTCCTTGCCGAAGGTCGTGCCCGACTTGCGGAACTTGACCTGGTAGAAGTGGCTGCCCACGCCGCCGTAGCTCGAAGACGGGCTGTTGGTCGAGTCGCCGCGGTTGCCGTTCCAAGAGAAGCTCGTGGTGTCGCCCCAGGCCGACGACCAGACCGAGGACTTGTTGCTGTCGGCCACGAGGATCTGGTACTCCAGTCCCGAGGTGCCGTACTTGCTGCTGAACGAGAAGCGGTCCGCGCTGCCTACGCGGTAGGTGTCGTTGGGGCGGATGGTCGGCGAGAGGTTCCAGCCGATGTCGAAGTTCGACGTCGCCGACCCGCCCGAGCCGATCTCGACCACCTGGACCGAGGCGTCGACGTAGGCGCCGACCGTGTTCACGTCGGCCGCCTCGACCACCTCGCCGCCGTCATCGTAGAAGACCTGGTACTTGCCGGGGGTCAGCGAGGCGAAGGCGTAGTTACCCTGGTTGTCGCTCTTGGTGGAGGTCCCGATCTTCGCGTAGTTGGCCCCGTCGAAGCGCTTCAGGGCGAGGGTCAGCTGCTGGCCGGGATCCTTGCCGAGGTGGCTGACGCGGCCCCGGATCTGGGCATCCTGCGCCGTGGGCGGGGTGGTGGTGCCGGGCAACTGGCCGCAGCCGACCAGCGAGAGGGCGAACGAAGCGGCGACGATGGCGGAAACCTTGCGAAACATGGAGAACTCCTTTCTGCCCAGAGGACAGCAATGCGCCTCAAAGTAAGGCGCTGTCTAATGTTTCAACCCACTCAGGGGCTGCTGTCCCCTAGACGCGGTCCCCGGACGAAGTGTTCCGTCCGGGGACCGAAGAAATTTTTAGATTGGTCGTAAACCTAGATGAGAGGCGGTTCCACGGGGGGTGACTCGGGCACCGGTGCGCCTTCGCGGAGAAAGGCGATCTTCGTGCGGACCACCATCTGGCTGGGCGGACGCCGCAGTCCGAGCTGGACGATGTCCTTGCGATGGCGCCGCGAGAAGAGCCAGTCCACCATGACGCGCGCCTTGCGGTCCATCCCGGGCAGGAGCATGAAGTGGACGGCCCGCCACATGACCCACGCGAGGAAGCCGCGCACGGGGCGCTTGCCGATCATGGCCACCCCGCGCTGGTTTCCGATGGAGACGAAGGTCCCCTTGGTGTGGTGGACATACGGCGCGAGCGGCCGGCCGTCGAGGCTCGCAACGAGGTTGCTCGCGAGCCGCCGCGCCTCGCGCACCGCGTGCTGGGCCGTGGGCGGATAGGGGGTGCCGTCGGGCGAGGGGATTTTGGCGCAGTCGCCGATGGCCCAGACTCCGTCGTGTCCCGAGATGGCCATGGTGGCCTCGGTCTGGAGGTAGCCCTTGGAGGTCTTGGGCAGATCCAGGGACTTCACGAGGGCCCCGGGCGTCGTGCCGATGGTCCAGACCAGGGTATGGGTCGGGATCACGGTCCCGTCCGAGAGCGTGACCTGTTCGCTGGAGGCATGCTGGACGGAGACGCCCAGGTGCAGCTCGATGCCCCGGCCCGCGAGCTCCTTGGCGGCGTAGGCCCCGAGGTCGGGGCCGACCTCGTTGATAAGGTGGTCCGCGAGCTCGACCAGTACGAACCGCACGTCGTGCCGGTCCAGGCGCGGGTAGTAGCGCATGATGCCGTTGACGTAGGCCTCGATTTCGCCCAAACACTCGACGCCCGTCGAGCCACCGCCGACCACCACGAACGTGAGGAGCGCCCGGCGGGTCGCGGCTTCCAGGGCGAACTCGGCGGCCTCGAAGCAGTCGACGATCTGGTTGTGGAGGGCGATCGCATCCTCAGCCGACTTGAACGGGAACGCCACCGGCTCGATGCCCGGGAAGGCCGCAAGGTTCGCCTCGGCTCCCGTGGCGAGCACCAAGTGGTCGTAGGGCAGGAACTCCTGCAGGCCGTCGCGGTGGGCGAGCAGTTCATGTCGATCCAGGTCGACCGAGCGCACGTCGGCCTCGATCACCCGGACCCGATGGAAGAGAGTCCGCAGGGGGACCACCACGTGCCGGGGCTCCACGCCCCCCGAGAGCACCTCGGGCAACAGCGGGAAGTACAGGAAGTAGTTGGCGCGGTTGATGAGCGTGACGTTCAGGTCCGGCTGGCGGCGCAGCTCCTTTTCGAGGGCCATGGCCGTGTAGACGCCCCCGAAGCCGCCCCCGACGATGACGATCCGATTGGCTCCCTTGTGCATCGTTGCCTCCTTGCAGCTGGCCAGGCCGGGCGGTTTTGGCGACCGGTCCCGGGCGAAGTATACAAAACTTCACGGGGCTGCTGAAGGCACGCCCCCTCCGGGGCGATTGGTGCCCCGCGGGAAGAAGGCCTATAATGGCGCGTACCAAGCAACGGACCAAGAAATGAGGAGACCATGAGCCACTTCGACGTCATCGTCATCGGCGGCGGCAGCGCCGGTTACAACGCCGCCCGGGTGCTGGGGGCCCAGGGCAAGCAGGTCGCCCTGGTCGACAAGGGACCGCTCGGCGGTCTCTGCATCCTGCGCGGGTGCATGCCCACCAAGGCCATGCTGCGTTCGACCGACGTGCTGCAACTCGCCCGCGAGGCCGAGGAGCTCGGAGTCCTCGTCCCGTCGGTCCAGGCCGACTTCGGCGCCATCATGGCGCGGCAGCAGCAATTGGTGAAGGGGTTCCAGGACTACCGGGTCCAGGGCATCCACAAGCTGCCCAACACCACCTTGATCCAGGGGGCGGCCCGCTTCACGGGCCCCAAGCAGATCGAGGTGAACGGCGAGACGCACTCGGCGGACAAGTTCCTCCTCTCGACTGGCTCGACGCCCATGATCCCGGCCATCCCGGGCCTCGAGGAGGCGGGCTACATCACGAGCGACGAGGCCATGACCCTCGCCAAGCTCCCGGAGAGCATGGTCGTGATGGGCGGCGGCGTCATCGCCCTGGAGCTGGGGCAGTTCTACGCGCGCCTGGGCGTCAAGGTCACGATGGTCCTGCGCGGCCCGCACGTCCTCTCGCGCGAGGACGCGGACGTGCAGGAGGTGATCGAGGCGGCCATGCGTGCGGACGGCATCGAGATCGTGACGCATGCCAAGCCCGTGCGCGTCGAGGTCCGGGGCGGCAAGAAGGCCATGGTCCTCGCCCTGCCGGCTGGCGAGCGGACGCTCGAGGTCGAGGAGATCTTCCTCGCGCTCGGCCGAATCCCCCTCATCGCGCCCCTGAACCTGGAGGCGGCCGGAGTGGCCGCGCCGGGCGGCCGGATCCAGGTGGACGACGAGATGCGGACCACCAACCCGGACATCTACGCGGCTGGCGACTGCCTCGGGGACTACTTCCTGGTGCACGTGGCCATCCACCAGGGCGAGGTGGCCGCCCACAACATCCTCGGACGGCGTCCCTCGCGCCAGGCGGATTACCGCCTCTTGGCGAGCGCCATCTTCACGGATCCCAACTACGCCCGGGTGGGCATCTCCGAGCGGGAGGCGGCAGAGCAGGGCCTCAAGGTGGTCGCGGCCAAGTACGACTTCGCCGACCTCGGCAAGGCCGAGTGCATGGGCAAGCTCGCCATGCAGGGCTTCGTGAAGCTCATCGCGGACGAGGCGACCGGCGAGATCCTGGGCGCCGAGATCGTGGGCCCCGAGGGGGCGGACCTCATCCACGAGCTGATCGTGGCCATGGAGTTCCGCTGCACGGTCGAGCGCCTGATGACCATCCCGCACCTGCACCCGACGCTCGCCGAGATCATCACGTATCCGGCCGAGGAGATCGCCGAAATGCGGGCGGAGCGGGGGCTCGCGGTCCTCTAGTTCAGCGAGAGCCGCTTGCCTTTCACGTAGAAGTACCCGAGGTCGCGGCTCTTGGCGGCGAACTCCTTGATCTGTTCGGTCTCGCGCCGGAGCATGTCGGCCTCCACGGCCAGCCGATCGGAGGTGCTCGGGGCCTCCAGCAGCAGCTGCTTTTCCTCGAGCTCCAGCGGGAGCACCGAGGCGACCTGGTAGCTCAGCTGCTGGGGGTCGCGCACGATCTTGACCTCGTAGGGCTGGCCGGAGAGCTCGGAGAGGGTCCGGAGGTAGGTCTCGAACAGATCCTGGACCTCGCCGGCTTCGCTCGTCTCGTCCGGCTCGTCGACGATCTCCACCCGGGCCTGGGCGTAGGGCTCGCCGGGCAGCTCGTCGAGGATGCGGAACCGCGTGACGCCGACCACGATCAGGTCCATGCGGCCGTCCTCGTAGGGCTGCACCTGCTGGATGGCCGCGAGCGTCCCCATCAGGTGGGGAGTGGCGGGCTCCCCCACCTCCGAGCCCTCCTGGATGAGGACGACGCCGAAGAGCTGCTGACCCTCCAGGCAGCGCCGGACCATGAGCCGGTAGCGCTCCTCGAAGATGTGCAGGGGCAACACCATCCCGGGAAACAGGACGACGTTGAGGGGGAACAACGGCACGATGCGGCTTGCCAAGTCCGACCTCCTCCTAGCGTGGTGCGCCTCATTATAGCGTGCCTTCGGGAGTCGCGGCGGGGGCGGTGGTATATAATAAGCGCTCCCGGTCTGAGGCTCAGAAAGGATCTTCATGTTACCTGCCTGGTTCGTTCCAGTGGCCCTCCTCTCGCTCCTGTTCGGCTGGATCGCGGTCGTCGCGACGCTGGTCCTCATGATCAAGGCCAAGCGCGCCCAGCGCCTCGCCGCCGAGGCACGCGAGGCCGCCTTGCTCGCCCAGGAGCCCGCACCCGCAGCCGCGCCCGAGCTCGGCTAGAGGGTCCCAGGCCGATGGGGGGGGAACCGACGCGCGTCAGTCGCCGCAGCTTCCTGCGCAGCGCCCTGTTCCTGGCCGGAGGGCTCCTCGCCCTTTCCATGCCCGTCGGCTGCGAGCGCGTGACCTACCCCGCCGCCGGGCGGCGGCTCCGGTTCTTCACGCCCAAGGAGAGGGCGGTGCTCGACGGGGTCATCGATCGCCTCGTCCCGTCCGCCAAGAGCGTCGGGGTGGACGTGCCCGCCGCCGCGGACGGCCTCCTGAGCCTCGCCAACCAGAGCCTGCAGGGGGACGTGCGGAAGCTGCTCGGCACCTTCGAGGACTGGACCTGGCTCTCCCTGCGCTTCAAGCCGTTCACCGCCATGTCCGCCCCCGAGCAGGACGCCTATCTCCGCGCCTGGATGGACAGCCCGCTCGGCCTGCAGCGTCAGGGCTTCGTCGCCCTCAACAAGCTCGCGGCCATGCTCTTCTACATGGATGAGCGCAGCTGGCCCCGGATCGGCTACGCGGGACCCTGGGTGGGCCGCTTCGATGCGGGCTACGGCCGGGACAACCAGGGCGACCTCGCGGCCAACCCCAACCCGAACGTCTTCCGCAAGGCCCCCCGATGACGGACTGGATGCCGACGATCGACACGGCCTATGACCGGGACCTGGACCTCGTGGCGGACGCCTGCGTCATCGGCACGGGGGCTGGCGGCGCCGTGCTCGCCAGCGAGCTGGCCGAGGGAGGCCGCTCGGTCATCATGCTGGAGAAGGGCGGGTACCACACCCACAAGGACTTCAACCAGCGCGAGCAGGACATGATGCCCCTCCTGTTCGAGGACGCCGGGGCCCGGACGACCAAGAACGGCGCCATCACGGTCCTGCATGGCAAGAGCGTGGGCGGCAGCACCACCGTCAACTGGGCCATCTGCTTCGATCCGCCGGAGCACGTGCTCGACACATGGGCCGACGACTACGGGATCGAGGGGATCCGCCTGGCCGACCTTCGCCCGAGCCTCGACAAGGTGCGCTTCGTCCTGAACGTCCGCAAGATGGAGCCCCATGAGGTCAACTTGAACAGCCGCCTCCTGCTCGAGGGGGCGCAAAAGATTGGGCTTGTGGGCGATCGCTTCGAGCACAACCGCACGCAGTGCCTCCAGAGTGGCTTCTGCATCCTGGGCTGCGCCTACGATCGCAAGCAGTCCATGAACGTGACCTACGTGCCGCGCGCCCTCCACTTCGGGGCCAGGCTCTATCCCCGCGCCGAGGTCACGGAGTTCGAGCAGGAGGGCGATCGCATCACGGCCGTGCGCGGCGTGCTCACCAACCCCAAGACGGGCAAGACGCACCGCTTCAGGGTCAGGGCCAAGCTCTTCAGCGTCTCGGGCGGGGCCATCAGCACGCCGCAGCTGCTGTTGAAGAACGGCCTCGCCAACCAGAGCGGCCGGCTGGGCCACAACCTGACGCTGCACCCGACCACGGCCGCGGTGGGCATCTTTCCCCAACCGGTGCGCGGCTACCAGGGCATCCAGTACGGCACCTACGTCTCGAGCCTGGAGCAGGAGGGCATCCTCATCGAGGCGGTGTTCGCCTATCCGGGCCTCATGGGCGCGAACCTCTACGCCTGGGGACCGGAGGGAGAGCGGGTCATGAGCCGCTACAACGACATGGCGGCCTGCATCGTCCTCCTGCACGACGACGGATCGGGCCGGGTTTCGGTGGATGCCAACGGCGTGCCGGTCCTGGACTACTGGATCACCGAGCGCGACAAGGAGCGCTTCAAGAAGGGCCTCAAGGCGGTCGCGCGCATCTACCTGGCGGCCGGGGCCGAGGAGGTCCTGGTGCCGCATGCGTCCGGGGTGCGGATCCGGAGCGCGGCGGACCTCGGCCTTATCGATCGGATGGACGTCGATCCGTGCCGCATGGCGGTCTTCTCGGCCCACCAGATGGGCACGGCCGCCATGGGGAAGGACCCCGCACGCTCCGTCACGGACTCCTGGGGCCGCTGCCACGGCTATGCCAACCTGTTCGTCTGCGACGGCAGCCTCTTCCCCACGTCCCTGGGCGTGAACCCGCAGATCACCATCGCCGCCCTGGCGGACCGCACCGCCCGCCACATCCTGCGCGCGGCGTCCCGGTATTTCGGCTAGCAGTCCTTGTATCCCCCTGCCGCACGGCCATCATGGGGATGGTACGCACCAGGGAGGAGCCGACCCATGTTGGAAGAGAGGACGTTCGTCGCCCAGACACCCGACGAGTTGCAGGACGAGGCGATCAAGGACTGGGCCGACGGCCTGCGCCTGCGCGTCATCCGCCTCGATGAGCGCATCGAGGAGGTGCGCGACCTGAACGGCACGCAGTCCAACCCGCGGATGGACATCAAGCGCCGGGAGGGCTTCACCCTCCCCTACTACTACCGGGTGGCCGCGATCGAGACCTAGAGGTCTCCCTTGGCAGGCTCCACGACGAGTTCGGCGAGCCGCGTGCGGGCGGGTTGCCGCAGCGCGAAGGCCACCGCGTCCGCCACGTCCTCGGCCTGCACCATCCCGGCCCGCGCCTCGGCGGAGAGGTTCGCGCCCTCCCAGAGGGGAGTGTCCGTGGCCCCCGGGTAGATGGCCGTCACGATGATGCCCGTGCCCTTCACCTCCTCGGCGAGGGCCTTGCCGAAGCCGTCGAGCGCGAACTTGGAGGCGCAGTAGGCGCTCCACTCCGGGAACACCCGCCGGGCGGCCACCGAGAGGATGTTGACGATGTGCCCGCCGCCCTGGGCGCGCATCTTGGGCAGGACGGCCCGGGTGCACATGAAGGGCCCCAGGACGTTGACGGCCATGAGGTGCTGGAACGCCTCGGGCGTGGTCTCCTCGACCGGGCCGATGTGGGCGTGGCCCGCGTTGTTGATGAGGGCGTCCACCCGCCCCCACTGCTCCATGGCCGCCTCCACCATGGCCGTCACGTCGTGCGGGTTGGTGACGTCGAGGCGCACGGCGATCGCCTCGGGCAGACTCGCGGCCAGCGTCTTGATGGGCTGGATCGAGCGGGCCCCGAGCACGACCCGGTACCCCTCGAAGGCGAGGCGCTTGGCGATTTCGGCGCCGATGCCGCGGCTGGCACCGGTCACGAGGGCGACGCGCTTGATCATGCGGAAACTCCCTGGCGGACGGGGTGGTCCTCGCCGCGATACTCGAAGTGGTTGCTGCCCGTCTCCTCCAGGCGGATCCGCTTGAGCCGGACGCCGTCGGGGAAGGCGTCCATCAGCCAGGTCCAGATCTGGTAGGTGACGACCTCGGAGGTGGAGATGAAGGCGTCCGCGCCCACCTCGCTCGGAAACTCGCGGCTGCCGATGAACTGGTGGTCCAGGTGCCGGATCACCCGGTCCTGCACCACCGCGTCGAACCGGACCAGGTCGAAGATCATGCCCGTGCGCGGGTCCACGGGGCCCTGGATGCTGACCTCCAGGACGTAGTTGTGGCCGTGGCCGCCGAAGTTGTTGCAGTCCCGGTACAGGGCGCGGTTCTCCGCCTCGTCCAGGAACGGGCTGTGCAGCCGGTGGGCGGCCGAGAAGTGATAGACGCGGGTCAGGGTCGCACGCTTCACGCCTGCTCTCCTTCGTAGTCCGCGTAGAGGTCGTCGCTCTCGTAGACGCGCACCCGGGCGAGCTCGCAGCCCGGGATGCGCCCGTCCAAGAGGTCCCAGATGCGGATGGCGATCGCCTCGGTGGTGGGCTGGGTCGCCTGGAAGTCGTCCAGGTCGAAGTTGAGGTGCTTGAAATCGTAGCGTGCGATGACGCGGTCCTTCACGACCTCCTTGAGGTCCTTGAGGTTGACGATCATGCCCGTCTTGGGGTCGATGGGCCCCCGGACGCTCACGTCGAGCACGTAGTTGTGGCCATGGCCGTACTGGGTGGCGCAGGCGCCGAACAGGCGTTGGTTCTCCTCTTGGCTCAGGGCGTCGTCGTAATAACGGTGAGCAGCAGCGAACTTGAAGCGTTTGGTGATGAGCATGCGGACCTCGTCTCGGCAGGAAATCCGGGGTGGGGGCGCGTCGGCACGCCAAAGATCTGGATTATACCGCTTGTCGCCCCCTGCGGACCACCCACCGCCCGTAGCGGCCCGGTCCCGAGCCCCCGCGCGCAGGTTTAACGGAGTTCGACGGAAGACTTAATGGGGATTTGACACTGATCGACAACCCTTAACAGGTTCTGAGGCATAAGCAATGCAGCAAAATTCGCTGGTATGAGGAGGCATGCAATGGGTGGAATGGAAGTTTTCCAGTCGCAGAGTGTTTCGAAGGTCCAGTACAATCCGCTGCCTCCCCCGGTCCAGCAGCCCGAGGTGGTGCAGGCCCAGGACATCACGCCCACGACCACGCCGCCTCAGGACATCCAGCAGATCGAGACGGCCAAGGGCACCCCTTCGGAGATCCAGGTCATCCAGGCCGGCGGTCCCCCCGACGTCAAGCCTCTGCCCCAGGCGGGGCTCGGCGACTTCCTCGGCGACCTCTTGGACATCGTCAAGGTCATCACCAAGGAGGGCGACGACGTCGAGGCGCCGAGCGCGCCCAAGCCGGAGCCCAAGGCGGACAAGCCCAAGACCGAGCCGAAGCCCGAACCCAAGCCCGAGCCCAAGCAGGAGACTCCCAAGACCGAAAAGCCGAAGGAGACTCCCAAGACCGAGCCCAAGAAGGAAGAGAAGCCCGTGCCCGCCTCGGGCCGGACCTTCAAGACCCAGGGCGACCCCATCGTCAAGACGGGCGACGGCCTGCAGTACAGCTTGAACACGCCGGGCACCTACACCTCGCTCAAGGCGACGTCGGGTCCGAAGTTCAACATGGAGCAGACGGTCAGCGAGACGCCCGGCCATCGCCACTACAACACGGGCATGAAGTTCGAGGTCGGCAAGTCGACGATCGAGTTCGACGCCAAGGGCGGCAAGAGCCCGGCGACCATGAAGATCAACGGCAAGGAGGTCGAGCTCAAGTACACGGCCTTCAACAAGACGCTCGAGGACGGCACCAAGATCAGCTACGACCCGAAGACGAACAAGGTGAACATCACCTCGCCCGACGGCGACAAGGTCACGGTGCACCGCGCCTGGAACGACCAGAAGACGCATTACCTCAACGCGGAGGTCGTCCTCTCCGAGAAGCGCCCCGCAAACACCGTGGCCGGTGTGTTGGGGACGCTGGACGCGGACGACAACGCCAAGAACGACGCGCGGATGCGGGACGGCTCGGTCTACAAGGGCGCCATCGGCGACCTCTGGAAGACGCCGGAAGACTTCATCAAGGAATGGCGCGTCAAGTAACGCCTCAGCCGGCCCCGCGAGAGCGGGGCCGGTCTATTTTTCGGCCAAGCGCGAGGTTTCACGGGACGCTTTGGCGAGCATGACGTGGACGCCGCCCCTCAACTCGACGACACTCGGGACCGGGAGCCCATTTAGCGAGCAAGAGGGGGTCTTATGCGCGCAGCCTGGGGCCTGTGGGCCCTCGCGAGCACCCTGTTGGCGGTGGGATGCGGAGCGCCCCCCCGCTCGACCGCGCCCCTCCAGGCGCCGGTCGCGCCCGCAGCGCCCCAGCCGCAGGCGCCGCCTGCTGCGGACGCGCTGCGCTTTCCGTCCATCGGGGCTTCGGCCGCCGAGGCGGCCGCGGCCTACGCCCGGAACCAGAGCTTTCTCGGCAGCGGAATGAGCGGGCCCAACGGCCTTGCCATCGACGCCAACGACACGCTCTACGAGTCCGACTACTACCGGGGGACCGTGTCGCGCGTGACGCAGTCGGGCGAGACGTCCATCTACGCGGGCGGCTTCAGCGGCCCGGCGGGGCTTGTCTTCGACCGCGCGGGCAACCTCTACTGCGCCGAGTACGAGAGCCACGTGCTCTCGCGCATCCCGCCCGGCGGCGGATCCAAGACGCCCTTCGCCACCCAGGGCCTGCGCAACCCGGTGTGGCCTGCCATCGACAGCAAGGGCACCATGTACCTCGCCGACTACACCAACAACCGGATCGCCATCGTGCGCCCGGACGGCAGCGTCTCGACCTTCGCGAGCATCCCGGGCGTCAACGCGATCGCCGTCGACCCCTCGGACCAGCTCTGGATCACGACCTGGGGCGGCTCGGTGGCCCGGGTCTCGGCCTCGGGCGAGCAGACGACCATCGCCACGGGCCTCTCCTCCGCCTGCGGCATCGCGTGGTCGCCGAACTTCGTGGCGGTCGTGACCTACGGCGGCGAGAACAGCCGGGACGGGACCCTGGTGCTCGTGGACATGGGCGGTCGGGTCCATCCCGTCGCCTCCGGGCTGGACAAGGCATCGAGCGTCATCTTCGACAGCCAAGGAAGCGTCTACACCGCCAACTGCGGGGATACGGCGCTGCGCAAGTACGCGCTGCGCTAGAGGGGGCAGCCCATGAACATCGAACTCGGGACGCCCGTCTTCGGTCCGGGCGGCCGCCTGGGAAGCGTCGAGGCCATCGTCATGCATCCGAGCGAGGAGCGCGTGACGCACCTGGTGGTCCGGCATGGCCGCCTCTTTGCGACCTCCAAGGTCGTGCCGATCCAGGCGGTGACGGAGGCGACCCGCGAGCGCCTGGATCTGCGCCTGGATCAGACGGCCTTCGACGCCTTGCCGGATTTCCTCAAGCAGCACTTCACCAACGAGCCGCCCGAGTCCATGGGCTCGCTCAAGACGCTCACGCCGACGGGCGTCCTGTGGCCCTCCACGCTCGTGGGGTGGTACCTGCCCGCCGAGGTCCCCGAGCCCACCAGCTTCGTCGAGGAGAACGTGCCGCCGGGCGAGCTATCCCTGAAGTCGGGCACCGAGGTCTTCGCGACCGACGGCAAGGTGGGCCATGTCGAGGACGTCTGCGTGGACGAGGCGACCGGCCGGGCGGCCTCCCTGGTGGTGCGGCGCGGGTTCTTCTTCCATCGGGACGTGACGCTGCCCATCGCGTGGGTCGCGGAGATCGGCGAGCAGGTGCGCCTGAACCGGAGCAAGGCCGACCTGCAGCGGTTCATGGCCGACGACTAGTCGCGATTTGGGTCGATTGCCCCGCGTGGGGGCCGGATCCGACGGGTACATGACGGTCGGATTGAGCCTCAACACAAGGAGCGATGAATGAACCTGCGTGGATGGATCTCGGTGGTCGGACTGGGCATGCTGATGGCGGGCTGCGCCCAGGGCGGTACGACGACGGCCATGCAGGCCACGGCCAAGCCCAAGGCCGTCGCCCAGGCCCTCTTGTCGGGCGATCGCGTGCAGCCGCTGGCCGTGACGGAGACGGTGCGCTACAGCGCAGAGGTCTCCAAGCAGGATCTCTACAAGGCCCTCGGCGCCACGGCCGAAACGGGGACCTACGAGGGCTTGAAGGACACCCTGTCTAAGTAACCAGGAATCGTCACGAGCGTCCCGCCGGTAGCCGGCGGGACGCTCGGCACCGGGACCACCGGCACGGACTCCGTGCCCGCCAGGAGCTGCTTGAGGTCGAAGCCCACGAACTGGGCGGGGCTCTCGATCCGCTCATGGCCCTGGGCCAGGTAGAGCATGCCCTGATCCAGGTCGCGCACGGCGCTCACCATGGTCGTCACCCGGCCCAGATCGTAGAGGGGCACGGGCCCCAGCTTGAAGAAGATCGGCGCGCTGCCGATGGAGACCGTCCGGTCCGAGGCGGACTCCGCGCCCGTGGCGCGGTCCACAGTATCCGTCAAGAGCTCCATGGCCCGCGTCACGTCCAGGCGGCCCACCGCCCCATTCAACAAGTCGCGCATCCGCTCGTCGCGCACGACGGCAGCCGGGTCCTTGGCCGCGAGGCCCGCTAGCTCCCGCGCCTGGTAGGTGTTGCCCGCCCGCAGCGTGCCGTCGGGACCAGCCCCTCGCAAGACCAGGCGATCGTGGCCCTGCCATGCCTCCGAGAGCGTCTGTGCCACCTCGAGCACGCGCGCGTCCTTGGGGGTGGCGAGCGTGAGGATCAGGCCCTGGCCCGAACGCCGGCGCACCGAGCGGACGAGGGCTTCGGCCTCGTCCACCGAGGCGCAGGACTGGATGATGCGGCGGGTGAGCACCGAGGCCGGCAGTCCCGAGGGATTCTCCCAGCGCATGAGGCCGGCGTTGGCCGCGATGGCGAGCCCCTGGTCGTTCCAGCCGCCCCACGCGTCGAGCACCTGCCCCACGAAGCCCGGCGTCACGAAGGCATGGCCCTTGGCGGGACGATGGACGCGCAGGAGGGCGAAGTGGTGGCGCACGCCGAAGCCGAGGCCGCTCAGGTTGTAGGCCGCGATGGTCCCGCGCGCCACGGTGGCCCCGCCGCGCGCGACGAAGGCCTCCGATCCGAAGAGGGGGCGGGGCAGGGGGCGATCGCCCATCCAGGTGGCAGTAGAGGCCCAGGGCGCGCTCGCCTGCATGACCAGGACCTGGTCCAAGGGCAGGCTCGCGCCGTCCGCGATCCCCTTGAGCTCGGAGCGTTCGTCCTCGGAGAGCTCCTTTTCGAGCGATCGCGCGGCCCAGTAGTACGCGAAGCCCGGCACGAGCTTGACCGAGGGCATCAGCTTGTTCTCGTAGTACTCCCGGTAGAAGGAGCGGATCTCGTCGCGCAGCAGGTAGCCGTGCTGGAAGCCCTGATCGTAGGCGGTGCCTTCGGTGTAGAGCACGAGCTGGTCGTGCAGGCGGTCGAGCCGCCCCTTCTTGTCGGGCGCCTTGCGGATGGTGACGCGCTCGGGCTCCTTGGGGCCGTTGACGGCGTTCGGCAACGGCTCGGCGCACGCGGCGAGCATGAAGGCGGCCGAAAGGCCCGCGATCATGCGGCGGAGGGGAAGGCGGCGGCAGAAGGGGAGTGCGTCGGACATCGACGCGATTATACCCCGAACCTAGGGGTTGAACGCGTCCTTGGGCAAGGTGGCGTTGGGGACGACGTTCGTGTAGAGCGTCGTGAAGACGGGCGCCCCCTGGGCCGTTTCGCGCAGCTCCCGGTAGACAGGAAGGCGCTTGTTGGGATCGAGGCCGATCCGCTCGAGGGTGACGCCCGTCAGCTTCGACGGGAACTCGACCATGAGCATGGACTGCCCGCCCACCGTGGCGTTGCCGAGGTACTTGGCGTTCGGGAGGCCTTGCAGGAGGGCCTGGACCATGGCGTCGTAGTCGGTCTGGTTGAAGAGCCAGCCTCTGAGGCACGGCTTCTCGGCGAGCTTGTGCTCCTGCTTGATGGTGAGGGGCCCCACCGGCTTGAAGCCCTTGATGGTGGTGCCGCCGAGCCACATGATGGTCGCGCCCGACACCAGGGAGTCGCTGCAGGCCTTGACGTCGAGCCGCACCTTGCGGGGCTTGGCGAACTTCATCTTGACGGTGGCCGTGTAGCGCTCGCTGCCCTTGGACTGGCGATTCTCGTAGTCCGCCGTGAGCGTCTGGGCGTGCTGGTAGGTGGCGAGCACCTCCTGGTAGATGCCCTGCAAGACCTGCGGGTTGCTCTGCGTCGGCTGGTTGATCGGCTGGACGGCAGGCCTCTCGTCCGGTACCTCGGGCTCGGTCGGTGCCTCCATGCCGCAGCCGCTCGCGAGCGACAGCGCCAGGAGGCTCAGGAGGATGGGACGGGTCATGGGGACACCTCGCAGGTTGGCCTACGAAGGACTTGTCGGCGTGAGGTGGTAAAAACTTGCTTAAGATCACACGATGAGTTGGTTAATGGAGGGCGTCGCGTATAATGGGCGTGTCCCCTGCCGTTTGGAGGAACCATGTCCGAGCATCAGCCCCACGTGCACCATGCCGGGTGCAACCACGACCACGATCACCATCACCACGGTCCCCAGACCCCGTTCGTGGCCGCGACCAAGGTGGGCCGCAACGATCCGTGCCCCTGCGGCAGCGGCAAGAAGCACAAGAAGTGCTGCCTGGCTGCCGAGGGTCAGACCGCGTAAGCCACGGCTGACGCTTGTCGCCGCCCCCCGCGAGCAGTAGGCTCGTCGTGAAAGGGGGGTGCCATGGTTCAGTTCGCCTTGCCGCTCTGGCTCGTGGTCGTGCTCAGCCTGGGCCTGGTCGTGCTCTTCGTGGCCGCATCCTTCGGCCTGTCGGTGTTCCTGAGCCAGCTGGTCCGGGGACAGATGGAGTTCGAGGGGGCGCTCCCCGTGAACGACCTCCAGGACGTGCCCCCCGACAGTCCCCGCTACAACCCGCGGCTGCGCGAGGTGGATCCGACGCTCGCCGCCGAGCTCCTGCAACAGGCCGAGGACGATCGGCGGCGCCCTCCGCGGGTGACGTGACGCCTGCACTTGCATCGGGTTATGACCGGCTTATGCTGGGGGTATGACCCGGAAACCGATCAAGCGTAAGAAAGCCGCCAAGCCTCGCAAGGCCCCCCTCGCCTCCCGCTTGGGGGCGTTCGCCCTGACCGTCGGAACGACGCTCGGCGCCTACGTTGGAGTGTCCGCCGGCTTGACGGAAGGACTCGGCTGGTCGCCCTCGTCGGCTTGCTTGCTGGCCGGAGCGGGCGTGGCCCTGGGACTCGGCCCGTTGCGCCGCCTGAGCGCCTTCGGCATGGCCGAGCTGGCCTCCGACTCGCGGCTGGTTCGCCACTTCACCGAGGCGGCCCGGACCCGCAAGGACCTCGTGGCGGTGGCGAACCTCGCGGTCGCCACGCTCCAGAAGGCCTTCAAGCCGCACCACCTCTTCTTGTGGCTGCCGCCCGCGGGCGAGCCGAGCCTGCACCTGGTCGCGGGCCACGGACGCTTGCCCGCGAGCATGGTCATCCCCGAATTCTCCATGCGGCAGCTGCTCAAGGGCCGTCCGGAGGGTCCATGGGTGCTCGAGGACCCCGGAGCGAAGCCGCCTGAGGCCTTCGACCAGCTCATGCTGCAAGTGGGCGCGCACGTCTGCGTTCCGCTCACCCTGCACGGCCAGCTGTTGGGCCTCATCACCATGGGCAAGCGCCGCACCGGCCGTCCCTACGACGCCCGCGAGCTGGACCTGGTCGCTCGCCTGGGGGCGGCCATCTCCGCGGCCCTCGCCCCCCACCAGCTCAGAGCCGAGCAGGCGCTGCACCTCTCCAAGCTCGAGGCCGTGAGCCGCCTCTACGTGGATGCGCAGAAGAAGGCCGTCACGGATGGCCTGACGGGCCTCACGACCCACATGCACTTCCAGGAGCAGCTCGCCAAGCGCTTTTACGAGGCCCGGCGCTTTGAGCAGCCCATCAGCCTGCTCTTCATCGACATCGACCACTTCAAGCGGATCAACGACACCTTCGGCCACCTCACGGGCGACGAGGTGCTGCGCGTCGTGGCCCAGACCGTGCAGGAGACGGCACGCTCCTGCGACACGGTGGCGCGCTACGGGGGCGAAGAGCTCGCCATGCTCCTGCCGCAGACCGATCTCGAGGGGGCCTACATCCTCGCCGAGCGCCTGCGCGAGGTCGTCAGGGACCTGTCGATCCAGGAGGCCAACGGCCCGCGGATGGTGAGCGTGACGGTGTCCATCGGCGTGGCCCAGCTCCAGGCCGAAGACATGACCCCGGCCTCCCTCTTGGACCGCGCCGATCGGGCGGTTTACGAGGCCAAGCACCGGGGTCGCAACCAGGTGATGTTGAGCGCTTAGCGCGCCTAGCGCCTACTCGTGGGGATGGACGCCGGGTTCGAGGCGGGTCTCGAACTGCACGTCCCCCGACTGATCGTCATACAGGAACCCGTGCGTCCCCTCCGGCAGGCCGGCTCCCTCGAGCTCGGCCTCCCAGTTGAGGTTGCGGTAAAAGACGGCCTTGAGCCGCACGTCGGGCCCGAAGGCGTTCTTGGCTCGCTTATCCAGTTCCTGGATGGCTTCCTGGCGACTCATCTCCTCGACGGGCTTCATGGCACCTCCTCCACCGGACTCCGGTGCCATCCTAGCCCGCCGGGGCGGCCATCGCCCACGGCAGGTTGACCAAAGCCGCCGCCAGCTCCTTGTCAGCGCCCAAACGACCCTTGATCCGGAAGCTCGGGCGCCATCGGCGTGTCACTGTCCGTCAGCAGATCCACGAACCGCTTGGTGATCCGAGCCGTCGCTCCCCAGACAAGGTCGCCCTCGGCCCAAAAGGAGTAGATGTTGAGGACCTGGCCGCCCGGCGTGATGCGCTCCTCGAGGGCGATCGCCTCCGGCACCAGCAGCTCCGCCAGCGGCACCTCGAGGAGCCGGTCGATCTCGGCCGGGTTGGGCCGAAACGGGTAGGGCGCCCGGATCCGGCCCACCACCGGCGTGATGGTGAAGCCCGTGAGCGTCGCCACGTCGTCGAGCACGCCCAACAGCTCCACGTCCGCCGGCCGGATGCCCACCTCCTCTTCGGCCTCGCGCAGGGCGGTGGCGACCAGATCGGGGTCTTCGGGCGATCGCTTGCCGCCCGGGAAGCAGACCTGCCCCTTGTGGCTGTTGAGGGTCTGCGTGCGCTTGGTGAAGAGCAGCCGATCCTCCCCGTCGCCGGAGAGGATCGGCACGAGCACCGCCGAGGCGGTGGAGCCCGGCGCGTGGGCCGGGCGCGGTCGGTACTGGATCAGCCGGTCGTACAAGGCTAGCGCGCGGCGGCCAGGCCCGACTCGGCCATGAGCCGCTCGATCTCGTCGACGGCCTTGGGCACGCCCGCCGTCAGGACCTCGCAACCGTCCGCCGTGATGAGGATGTCGTCCTCGATCCGGATGCCGATCCCCCAGTACCGGGGATCGACCCCCTCGGTGCCGCGGGCGATGTAGAGCCCCGGCTCGACGGTCGTCACCATGCCGGGCTCGAAGGTGCGCCACTCGCCGTCGACCTTGTAGGAGCCCACGTCGTGCACGTCGATGCCGAGCCAGTGGCCGGTCTTGTGCATGTAGAAGGGCTTGTACGCCTCGGACTTGACGAGCTCCGCCACGTCGCCCTTGAGCAGGCCGATCTTCACCAGGCCCGCCGTGAGGACCTCCACGGCCCGCTCGTGCACGGCCATGAAGCTCACGCCCGGCCGGCACAGGCGGATGGCCTCGAGCTGGGCCTCCAGGACGACCTCGTAGACGGCCCGCTGGGCCGGGCTGAAGCGGCCGTTCACGGGGAAGGTGCGCGTGATGTCGGAGGCGTAGAACTCGTATTCGGCCCCCGCGTCGATGAGCAGGAGGTCGCCGTCCTCGAGGCGCGCGTCGTTCTCGCCGTAGTGGAGGATGCAGGCGTTGTCGCCGCCGCCCACGATGGAGCCGTAGGCGGGCCCCATGGCTCCGCGCCGCTTGAAGACGTACTCCAGCTCGGCCTGGACCTCGTACTCCATCATGCCGGGGCGCGTCTCTTGCATGGCGCGCACGTGGGCCTCGGCCGCGATGGCGCCCGAACGGCGCATGAGGTCGGCTTCCTCCGGGGACTTGAAGAGCCGCATCTCGTGCAGGAGGGCGGCCGGGTCCACGATCGTGGTGGGCCCCGTGACGCCGCTGCGGGCCTTGGTGCGATAGCTCTGGACGAGGCCCAGGATCCGCTCGTCCCACTGGGGCGCGCGGCCGATCCGGAAGTAGAGCGTCGACTGGTTGTCGAGGTACTGGGGCAGGACCGTCTCGAGCTGGTCGATGGTATAGGCCGCGTCCGCGCCGTACTCGCGCATGGCCCCCTCGGTGCCCGCCCGGCGACCGTCCCAGATCTCGCGCTCCTTGTCGCGCGGCCGCACGAACAGGATGACCTGGTGCTCGGGATGCTGCGGGGCGAGGACCAGAACGGACTCGGGCTCCTTGAAGCCAGTCAGATAGTAGAAGTCGCTATCCTGGCGGTAGCCGAAGTCTTGGTCTGCGGTGCGATGGGCCGATGGAGCGCTCGGAATGACGGCAACTCCTGGACCCATGGCTTTCATGAATGCTTCGCGGCGACGCTTGAACACGACGGACTCCCTTCTCGGCGACCCCTCGCGACCGGCGAGGGCAAGATCACTATTTTACTGCGCCAAACTTTGGACGTCACGAACGTTTGCCTGTTGAGCGATCGGGGTTTATCCTCTTGGGGTAGGCTCCAAACCCTGGCTGTGCCTTGGGAGGATCGGAGCGGAATCGAGGAAAGCCGTGGAAACGCGCAAAGACAGGGACTCCACCGGGCCGCTAAGCAAGCCCGCCAAGCCGATCCGCGAGCCCGGGCAAGAGGGCAAGGGAGATTACGCCGACGTCCTGGCGCACATCAAGGCGTTGGAGAGCTCCGACCTCGAGATCCGCGCCACCGCCGTGCGGGCGCTGGGCGAGTTCGGCGATCCGCGCGCCGTGGAGCCCCTGATCAAGGCGCTGACTTGCACCAGCTGGAAGATCCGCGTGCTGGTCGTCGAGGCCCTCCAAGAGCTCAAGGACTTCCGGGCGGTGGAGCCCCTCATCGACGCCCTCGGCGATCCCGAGTTCCGGGTGCGCGCGGCGGCGGTGGACGGCCTCATCGTCTTCAACGACAGCCGTTCGGTCGAGCCCCTCATGAAGGCCCTCAAGGATCCCAACCGGGCGGTGCGCCGCAAGGCCGCCGAGGCGCTCGGGACCCTGGGCGACACCAAGGCCGTCGAGAGCATGATTGCCGCCCTCGGCGACTCGTGCCGGGACGTGCGCCGGCACTGCGCCCTCGCCCTCAAGCAGCTCGGCAATAGCCGGGCGGTTGAGCCCCTCATCGAAGCCCTGCACGATCCGGACCACTGGGTCCGCGAGGCGGCCGCCGAGACCCTGGGCGAGATCGGCGACGAGCGGGCCGTGGCTCCCTTGCTGGAGGGCCTCGTCATGCAGCCGCGCAAGCGCGGCCTCTTCGACAAGAAGCGCTACGACGAGCCGAACATCCGCGAGACCAACTCGGCCTTCCGGGTCATCGTCATCAAGGCCCTGGAGCTCTTGGGGGACTTCCGGGCCGTGGAGCCCATCATGGCGAGCCTCGCCGACCCGGAGCACCGGGTGCGCACGGCGGCGGTCGCGGCCATGGCGAGCTTCTGCGACAGCCGCTCGGTGGGTCCCCTCATCAAGGCCCTGAAGGACGGCCACCGGGTCGTGCGCCTCAAGGCTGCCGAGGCCCTCGGCCTCATCGCGGACTCCCAGGCCCTCGACGCCTTGATCCAGGCCCTCGAGGCGGACTCCAGCCGGGACGTGCGGCGGGCCGTGGCGATCGCCCTGCGCGCCATCGGCGACGGTCGGGCGGTGGATCCCCTGATCGACGCCCTGAACGACCCGGATCTCGGCGTGCGCTTCGCGGCCGCCGAGGCCCTCGGGGAGCTCGGGGACGTGAAGGCCGTCCGGCCCCTCTTGGCCACCCTCAACATTCCCAAGCCCCAGCCGACCTTCTGGGAGCGCGTGGGTATCGTCAAGCGGCCCAAGCCCCAGCCGATCCGGTCCGCCCGCCGGCGGCGCGAGGACGGCGAGCCCGTCTCCTTTAGGCACGTGGTCATCAAGGCCATCGAGCGCATCGGCGACGAGCGGGCGCTTGAGCTCCTGCTCGCGGACGGCAGCGAGTCCGAGGAGCCCAGGATCGCCGATCAGCGGCCGAAGGGCCGCCTGCGGGCCGCCTCCGAGGTCTCCGACATCCCCTCGCCGGCTCCCGAGGCGGGCTAGGCGCGCCCCGCGCCCTGTGTTAGGATCGCCGAGCACCCCGCTACGAAGGAGCGACCCTTGGCGATCGAAGTCTCGCTGCACCTGCACGGTACCCCCTACGGCGAGTTGGGCTGGGGCCAAGGCCCGGTGGCGGACCTCTCCCCGGAGGCCATCCGGAGCTACGCCGAACGGCTCGCGCGCCGCATGCAGGCGGTCGCGGACGTCATGGAGCGCCTCTACGCCGACGGTTGGACCTCGCAGGCCCAGAGCTACGAGCTCGCCTTCGTCAAGGCGGGCATCGAGACGGCGGCGGACGCCGAGACGGCCCTCTCCCGACTCGGGATCGCCCCCGGGGACTTCCTCACCATCCAGGAGCCCTTGGCCCTCGGCGGGGAGTCGTCGGCGGACACCTACCGCTTCTACAAGGTGATCCGGGCCCAGCACCAGGGGACGGGCACGGCCCGGGACGGGGAGTGGGTCACGCCGAGCGTCTTCGCGCCCGAGATGGTGGGCATCGAGACCCTCATGCCCGCGGTCCGCGCGGTGGTCGTCGAGCACCCTGAGGGCCTGACGGCCGCCCAGTTCGCGGCCGAAGCGTGGCGGTGCGCGCACGGCGGCCCCGACGCGCCGCCCCTTAGCGACGCCTTCGTAGACGTGGTCTACGAGTTCCTCGCCAGCGTCGAGGATCTGGACGTCGGCGCCGAGGTGGGCCTGCAGCACGAGCATCACCACGACCATGCGGGCTGCGGCCATGGCCCCCAGGACGAGGGCCACGGCCACAGCTGCTGCGATCACGGGCACTAGCCCGTCCAGGCTCAGTCCTCTTCGATGGCGCGGATCGCCTCGTCGAGGCTCACGCGCTCGGCGATGGGCTCGTAGTCGATGAGGGCCGAGTCTTCGTAGAGCTCGCGAGGAAAGACGTTGGCCCGCTCGATGGCCTCGAGGGGGTTCGCGTCGTCCCTCAGGAAGTCGCGCTTGCCGCCGGTCGGCAGGCATTCCGGGTGGCTCATGCCGTTGAATAGGATAATCCGGATGTTGCCGACGTTATCGAGCAGCTCGACCGCCACCTCGGGATGCTCCGCTGTCAGGCGGGCGATTTTCTCGATCTGGCGTGCCTTGTCCATGGGGCCTCCTAGTAGATCTGAACCGTCGTCAGGGTGACGCCGTTGTTGCTGGTGATCCGGTACGTGCCCGGGTCCTGGAACACCCAGTTGAACTGGAGCGCCGCCTGGCGCGGCATGGGGGCGCCGATGGGCTCCCGCTCGGCGGGGGCCATGAGGGCCGAGACCTGGACTTCGAACCCGTTCTGGATGACGTCCGCCCGCATCGGTCCGGTGCCGGCGGTCCAGAGGGTCGCGGTGTAGGTCAGTCGCTCACCGCGCCGGCCGTAGGTGGGGCCTTTCAACTCCAAGAGGTGGCGCTCGCTGACCTGCGCGTTGCCCTGGATGGCGCCGGCCGTCAGGGTCTCGAGCACGACGACCGATCCGAAGAGAGGCTTGCTACTTGAGTCCGCGCTCGCCGGCGTCGTGACTCCGCCGCCCGTGGTACCTCCGCCCGTCGTGCCGCCACCCGGAGTGTAGGCGCCGCCCGTGTACGCCTGGGCATCGAGGAAGCTTGGCGTGGTGCCGGTGCCGGACGAAGTGGTGTACCCGCCGCTGGCGGGATAGGTGGGGGTGCCTGTGACCTGCACGGAATAGCGCCGGGCGCTGTCCAGGAAGTAGGTGCCGCCGGCTGCTGGGCTGAAGGGAATCTGCACCTCGAGCGGCCGCGGGTCACCCGCCCCCACGGGCACGCGCATGGTGAGCTTGAGGGCATAGGAGAAGGCGTCCTTGCCTTGCGTGGCCTGTACTCCGACCACCTGGCTGCCGGGCGGTGCCATGACGCGGGCCGTGAGGGGCTCGGTCTTGCCCGGCGCCATCGATTCCGGGCCCGCGATGATGGTGAAGTCGAGCTTCTGCTCGGTGTAGAGGGGTTCGTTGTCCTGCGGCAGCCGGGGACCCGGAAGAATGGGGTCGGGCGCCGCGGGAGGCGGGGCCGGCTCTGCGGCCGGGGGGCCTAGCGAGCAGCCTGCCGAGAGCAGGCCAATCGCAACCAGGACGTGAGGTTTCATCGTTTCCTCCTCTCTGAGCATCCAACCGGAGTCTAGAGGGACGTCCGAGCGGGGGTAACGTGAAACCCGGCGAAAAACCATGCGGGTGCTTTCGCTTGCCTGCTAGTGGAGAAGGAACCGAGGCTCCATGGCCAAGGCCGGCCGAGGCCCACAGGGCCTCGGCCGGCCTTGGAAGCGGGTGGTCGTTAGGCCTCGGAGGGAGGGGCCGAGAAGTCCGGCTCGCGGAGGCGCAGCGGTCCGAGGGGGATGCCCAGGGCGACGATGGTCTCGTGGAGCGACGTCAACGGCTCCACCATCTCGGCCTGCGACTCGGGGGGCAGCGTCTCGTAGCTCGCAAGGATCTTGCGGTAGGCTCCCATGACGCGGGCCGAGGCCTGGGCCTTGCCGTTGTCGTCGAAGCGCGCCTCGCATTGCACGTAGGCACCCAGGCTGCTCTGCAGGATGCCCAGGAAGTTGGCGACCTGCTGGAACGACGGCAGCGGAGCGGTGCCCGCATTCGGTTGCTGATTGCTCACGGGACCCTCCTGTGGGGGCTGAAAGCCAGGCTCGGCGCTGGTCGTATCCTACCCCGGAAGCGAGATGCTGTAAAGGCAGCACCCGACAAAGCGTTGATCGGACGTGGCAAGGGGTTTATGATATGTAAACTTTTGTGAACCATCGCTTCAGAGTGGGAGGTGGAACCGATGTCGACGCCTCACAAGGCGCTTTCAGCCCTCTTTTGCGTCGTGGTGGCCTTCATGCTGGGCATCGTGGCGCGACTTCCCGCCCTGTCCGAACGGCTGGAGGCTCCGGTTCACGAGGCGACCTACGAGTACCGCCTGCCCGCGGAGGGGCCGTTTGCGGGCCAGCCGCTGCCCATGCGCTAGGGGGCGAGGATCCAATCCCGGAGGGCGGCCACCAGCTCCGGGCGATGAGTCTCCTGGCTGAGGTCGTGCGCCGTGTTGGCAAAGGTCCTGACCTGGCGCTCCGGGCTCCGGATCCCCCGCACGAAGGCGTGAGTCGCGCCGTTGACGGCCACCTGGTCGTCACCGGCCAGGGCGACGAAGAGGGGGCCCGTCATGTGGCGACCCTTGAGGGCCACCTCGCCGCTCATCTTGAGGACGTCGCCGAAGAGGCGCGCCGGGACGGTCATGCGCTCGGGGTGCTCCAGGTGGGCGGCCTGCGAGCGGGGGTTGGTGGTCAGGGGGACGCCCGCGCTCATGGGGGTGTTCACCCGGGCATCGGCGGCCTTGTCGCTCACGAGGCCCGCGGCGATGCGCGCCGTGTCCTTGAGGCCGAGGAAGCGGTTGGCGACCACCGGGGCCATGGCGACCACCGGCAGGTGCTCGTCGTTGTGCCGGGCGCTCCAGTCCAGGGCGATCATGGCGCCCAGGCTCACGCCCATGACCGTGACGGGCACGCCGGGGTGCTCCTGGCGGGCGATCGCCACCAGCTGCTCGAGGTCCGCCGCGTGCTGCCGGTAATCCTCGGCCTCGGAGCGCGCCCCCAGGGCGTAGGAATGGATGCCGGAGGCGGCGAGGGCCTCGCCCATGAGATCGAAGTCCTGAGGCTGGCCGAGGGTGCCCTGCTGCATGACGACGATGGCCTTGGGCTCGCCTGCGGGAACTGTCTGCCGGTAGGCGATGGACTGGCCGTCCGAGGCCTTGAAGCGGCCGTCGAGGTGTGGGACGGGGCTGAGCTGAAGTTTATCGCCGGCGGCTGCGACGGTCGCGGTCACCTCGCTGGGCCCTGGATCCGGCGACTTGCCGGCCGGGCGCTGCGGGGGGATGGGCTGGGAAGCGGAATCGATCCGGCGCATGGGGCTCCCTTTCGTCTGAGCGGCAAGGGGGTTATCGCCAAAAGAGCCTTAGAAGTTTCTTAGAAAGGCGACCGCCCCGCCGAAACTCGGCGGGGCGGTCCAGGGTTCAAGGCCTAGGCGCCTGCGATGGCAAGCTCCTCGACCAGCACCGACGGGGAGCCGACGCTGGAAGTGAACCACTCCAGGTCGCTGGCAACTTCTGTGACCGACTTGAGCAGGTCGTAGAAGTTGCCCGACACCGTGAAGTTGTGGATGGGCCGCCGATCTCCGCCCTCGGCCATGAAGCCCTGGGCCTGGAGCGAGAAGTCGCCCGAGATGGCGTTCGCCCCCGCGTGCAGGCCCGTGACCTCGGTGACGATGGCCACCCGGGCGTAGCCCTTGAGGATGGCCTCGGGCGTGCGGGCGCCCGGCGCGAGGTAGAGGTTGAACGGGGCCACGCCGAGCGTCCCGCTGTAGCCGCCGCGCGCCGCGTTGCCCGTCGAGCGGGTTCCCGCCTTGCGGGCGGTCTCGGAGTTGTGCAGGAAGCCCTGGAAGACCCCGTCCGCGATCAGCTCGAGCGACCGGGCGGGACAGCCCTCGTCGTCGAAGGGCCTAGCGCCGAAGCCCGCGATGTTGAGCGGGTCGTCGAGCAAGGTGACGGCCGACGAGGCGATCGTCTCGCCGATGCGGTCCTTGAGCAGGCTCTTGCCTTCCTGGGCGACCTTGCCGGAGAAGATGCCGGCAAAGACACCCAACAGGTCCGCCATGGCCTCGGGCGTGAACAGCACGGGGTAGCTGCCGGACTGGGGCTCGCGGGCCCCGAGCTTCTCGGCGGCACGCTCCACGGCCTCGCGCGCGATCCGCTCGGGGTCGAGCTCGTCGAACGCCCGGGCCGCCTTCACCTGGTAGTAGTTCTTGTGCTGGTCGCCCGCAAGCAGGAGGGGCACCGTCGAGGTCCAGGCCAGGCTGCTCCGGAAGGTTCGATCCACCCCCCGGGTGCTCATGAGGCGCACCATGCCGTGCGAGTCCGAGTAGGCCGACCCCGTCACGTTCTTGATGCGGGGATCCGCCGCCTTGGCGATGCGCTCGATCTCCTTGGCCTTGCGGATCTTCTCGGGCACGGGCACGTCCGCAAGCTCCGGCCGGTAGAGGCCGAGCTCGGGCGCGTCGCCCTCGAAGGTCGAAAGCGCCGCCGTGTCGCCCTCGGGCAACAGGATGGCGTTGGTGGCCGCGGCCTCCAGCGTACGGGTCAGGGCCTCCACCGAGAGGTCTTCGGTGTAGGCGTAGCCGGCCCGGCCGTCACGGATGACGCGCAGGCCCGCCCCGCGGGAGTCGGCGAGCGTGAACTGGTCGACGTCGCCGTCCTGCACCTTGATGGTGGTGGCCGTTCCGGAGCGCAGGTAGATCTCGGCGTCGTAGCCAGCGGCCGTGGCCCGCTCCAGGACCTGTTGCAGTTCGGGGGTGTTGGGGGTCATCTCTAGCTCCTTCCGCCGACCACGATCTCGGAGACGCGGATCGGGGGCTGACCGACGTTGACGGGGATCGAGCCGCTCGAGGAGCCGCACATGCCCGCTGCCAGGGCCAGGTCGTGTCCCACCATGTCGATCCGGGTGAGGACGTCCGCGCCGTTGCCGATGAGGGTCGCGCCGCGCACCGGCTCGCAGATCTTGCCGTCGCGGATGAGGTAGGCCTCGCGCACCGAGAAGTTGAAGTCGCCGGTGCCCGGGCTCACGGAGCCGCCGCCCATGCGCTTGGCATAGAGGCCGTTGGGGACCGTGGCGATGAGCTCCTCGAGGCTGTGGCTGCCCGGGGCAAAGTAGGTGTTGCGCATGCGGCTGGTGGGCGCGAACCGGTAGCTCTCGCGCCGGCCGGAGCCCGTCGGGCGATAGCCGGTCTTCTTGCCGCCGAGCTTGTCGACGATGTAGCTCACGAGCTTGCCGTCCGCGATGAGGGTGGTCTTCTCGGCGGGCATGCCCTCGTCGTCGATGCTGATGGAGCCCCACTCGCCCTCGATGGTGCCGTCGTCGACGACCGTGACCGCGGGGTGGGCGATCACCTGGTCCAGCTTGCCGGCGAGGATGGAGGCGCCCGTGGCGACCGAGGTGGTCTCCAGCAGGTGGCCGCATGCCTCGTGCAGGATGACGCCGCCGAAGCCCTTGTCGATGATGACGGGCATCTTGCCCGAAGGGGCGTAGCCCGCCTTGAGCATGGTCATGGCCTGCTCGGAGGCCGAGCGCGCCAGGGCTTCGATATCGAGCCCTTCGACCCACTCCCAGCCACGCATGGCGCCAGGCGACTCGCTGCCGGTCTGGAACTCGCTGCCGTCGGAGGCGATGGCCTGCACGAAGACGCGCACGTAGGGGCGCAAGTCAGTGGCCCAGAGCCCCTCGGAGTTGGCGACCAGCACCCGTTGGACCTGCTCGTTGATGGCGACGTCCACCTGGGCGATCTCGGAGGCGTAGCCCCGCGCCGCGCGGTCCGCCCGCTCGAGCAGGGCGAGCTTGTGGTCCGCCATGATCGAGCGCGGGTCGCGCAGGAAGGGGTGCACCAGGCCGCGTGGGCCGTCGGCGAGCTCGCGGCCCCTGAGGATGGTCGGCCCCGTCTGGGCCAGGCTCACGGCCTTGGCCGTCGCGAGCAGGTTGTCGCGCGAGAGGTCGTTGGTGTGGGCGTAGACCGCACGGGTGCCGTAGAAGACGCGGATGCCCGCGCCGAGCACCTGGCCCGAGGCGGCGTCCTTGACCTTGGAGTCGAGGAAGGAGAGGCGGCTGGTCGCCTTCTCTTCGACGAAGATCTCGGCGAAGTCGGCACCGTTGGAGAGGGCCATGTCGATCACGTCCGCCGCCAGGCGACGGTCGAGGAGCGGGCTCAGCTGGCCCGCGGTGAGGGTGGGTTCCATTCGGGCTCCTTTGGCAGGAAAGTCGTGGCCATGCGGCCAAAATCCCAGGTATTATACCATCCACCCCTATTCATCGCCGGGTCGGAAACCCGCGCCCCAGAGGAGGAAACCGCCATGCAGCCCGCTCGCCCCAAGACTCGTCTAGTCCGATCCACCAACCACCGCATCCTCGCCGGGGTCTGCGGCGGGCTCGCCGCGCGCTTCGGCCTCTCGCCCCTCGCCGCGCGCGTCATCTGGCTTGTCTTGAGCCTGCTGCCCGGCCCCATGTGGGTGCTCTACGTCATCATGTGGTTCATCCTGCCGCAGGCTGAGACCTAGGCAAGAGCGAGGGCCCTGAGGGTCCCCCACTTGACAAATGACCGCGAGGTGTTAAGATGAGGGCCTCATAACTTAGGGGAGTAGCCGCTGCAACCTCGCAGCCGCGTCATCGTCAATACAACCCCGCTGGGGTTCGGTGCCGCGACGAGTTGAAGAACTCGGGAGCAAGACCTACGGAGTGAGCAGTTCGCTGCTCATTCGGGTCGTTGCTCCTTTTTTGCGTTTGGGGCCTCGACCGGATGAGCGGCGGGAGTCCGTCCAACGCGACGGCTATTAGGAGGAGACAGATGTTGAACGCCCGTAAATTCCTTGCCATTGCCGCCCTCGGCATCTTCCTCGGCGGAGTCGTCGCGGAGAGCGCCGATGCGCGCGCCGGCCGCTCGCGCAGCGGCGGGTACTCGTCGTTCGGCGCCCGCGGCTCGCGGACTTCCGAGACCAATGGCTTCCAGGCCATCCAGAAGTCCCGTCAGCCCGTGACGAGCCCCTGGAACAACCCGGCCAAGGCCAACCCGGCCATGCAGAACAAGCAGTCCTGGTTCCAGCGCAACCCGTTCATGGCGGGCTTGCTCGGCGCCCTGGGCGGCATGGCCCTCTTCTCGATGCTCGGAAACATGTTCGGCGGCCTGGGCGGAGGATTCGGCGGCCTGCTGATGCTGCTCTTGCTCGGCTTCCTGGGCTTCATGGCCTTCCGCATGCTGCGCAACAAGCAGCAGCCGGGCTATGCCGCCTCGAGCCCCATGGGCGGTAGCGGCCTCAGCCATACCGACATGCCCAAGCCCGGCGCGCCGAGCATGTTCGGGGCCTCGACCGCTCCGACCGTCACGGACATCGGCGGCTACCGGCAGACCAAGGAGCAGGGGCTCGCGGCCATGGCCCTCAACAACCCCGGCTTCACGACCCAGAAGACCGAAGACGAGCTCTCCGGGATTTTCTTCCGGATCCAGGAGGCCTGGTCCGGCAACGACCGCGCGACCCTCAAGCAGCTGACGACCGACGAGATCTACGACTACTTCGCCGAGGATCTCGACGGCATGGCCGCCCAGGGTGAGCGCAACGTGATCAAGAACATCGTCATGCGTGACTTCGACCTCTCGGAGGCCTGGACCGAGGGCACCCGCGAGTACATCACGGTCAAGATCTACGCCCGCCTCCTCGACTACGTCGAGAAGAACGGCCAGATCGTCGAGGGCTCGGCCACCGAACCGAGCGAGTTCCGCGAGGTCTGGACCTTCGCCCGCGATCGCGGCGAGCCGACCTGGAAGCTGTCGGCCATCAACCAGGTCTAACGCCCGAGGCGCCGGTCATTCGACCGGCGCCTTCCTTTTACCCCCGCTTCCAACTAGGGAGGCCGCCCGTCCCGTGCTAGGGTGGGGCCATGTCGGCCGTCGTCCATCCCTGGAACCTGAGTCCCACCGAGGCGATCGCCCTCCAGCGCGACCTCGCCCTGCGCGTGCACTGCGAGGACGACCTGGGTCCCGTGCGCACGATCGCCGGAGTGGACGTCTCCATGCAGCGCTTCGCCGACGAGGGCTTCGCGGCCATCGTCGTGCTGTCGGTGCCGGACATGGCGATCCTCGAGGTGGCCGGCGCGCGCCTGCCGCTCTCGATGCCCTACATCCCGGGCCTCCTCTCCTTTCGGGAGGTGCCCCTGGTGCTTGCCGCCTACGAGAAGCTCCAGACCCAGCCGGATTTGCTCGTGGTGGACGGCCATGGCCGGGCGCATCCCCGGCGCATTGGCATCGCCTCCCACCTGGGGCTCGTCCTGGACAAGCCGACCATCGGCTGCGGCAAGTCCATCCTCGTGGGGACGCACGATCCGCTCGCGGAGCCCAAAGGCAGCATGGCGCCGCTCGTCCACCACGGCGAGACCGTCGGCTACGCCGTGCGGACCAAGGACCGAGTGAATCCCGTCTTCGTCTCGTGCGGGCACCGGGTCTCGAACGAGACGGCGGTCCGCTGGGTCCTCGAATGCGCCCGGGGCTACCGGCTGCCCGAGCCGACCCGACAGGCGCACCTCGCCTCCAACGTCCTGCGCAAGGCGGGTCAGCCATGACAAAACGGCCTCCGGAACCTCCGGAGGCCGTTTTCGAACGAGGTCCTAGGCGTTGACGGGGGCCTTGTGGAGCTTCTCGATGATGGCGTCGGCGAACTCGCTGGTCGAAAGCGCCTTGGTGTTGCTGTGCATGATGTCGGCTGTGACCTTGTGCTCCTCGAGGCACGCGACGATGGCCTTCTCGAGGCGGTCGGCGGCCGTCGTCTCGCCCAGGTCCCGCAGCATCATGATGGCGCTCAAGAGCTGCGCCAGCGGGTTGGCCACATTCTTGCCCGCGACGTCCGGCGCCGAGCCGTGGGTCGGCTCGTAGACCGTGGCGAGCGTGCCGACGTTGGCGCCCGGCGCCACGCCCAAGCCGCCGATGAGGCCCGCGCAGAGGTCCGAGAGGATGTCCCCGTACAGGTTCTCGGTGACGAGGACGTCGAAGCGCTTGGGGTTGGTCACCAGCTGCATGCAGGTGTTGTCGACGATCAGGTCCTCGAACTGGATGTCCGGGTAGTCCTGGGCGACGCGGCGGCCCGTCTCGAGGAAGAGGCCGTCCGAGAACTTCATGATGTTGGCCTTGTGGACCAGCGTGACCTTCTTGCGGTTGTGGCGCCGCGCGTACTCGAAGGCGTAGCGGACGATGCGCTCCGAGCCCGCCTGGGTGATGGGCTTGAGCGAGATGGCCACGTCGTCGGAGAGCGTCTTCTGCGTGAGCTCGGCGACCGTCTCCGTGATCCGCCGGACGCCCTCGGAGCCCTGCTCGAACTCGATGCCGGCGTAGAGGTCCTCGGTGTTCTCGCGGACGATCACGAGGTCCACCTCGGGGAAGCGGGTGTCGATGGCCGGGTAGACTCGGCAGGGCCGCACGCACGAGTAAAGATCGAGCTCCTGGCGCATGGCCACGTTCACCGAGCGGAAGCCCTTGCCGACAGGCGTGGTCAAGGGGCCCTTGAGGGCGATCTTGTTCTTCTTGATCGAGTCGATGACCGCCTGGGGCAGCGGCGTGGTGTCGCCGGTGCGGGCCATGTAGTCGGCGCCGGCATCGAAGCGCTCCCACTCGAACTGGACGCCGGTGGCCTCCAGACAGCGGACCGTGGCTGCGGTGATTTCGGGACCGATGCCGTCTCCGGGGATCAACGTGACGCGATGGGCCATGGGGCTGGGTACCTCTCCTCTACTGCTCGTCCGGGCTAAGGCATGCCCGGCTGCTGCCATTTGGCCCATGGTGGCACAATTTGGCGCGCGCTGTCCAGAGAGGAGTTGGCTATTCGCCCGGCACACCGCCCCACCGGAGGGTCAAAGGGCTCGACCCGGCGAGCTCTTCGCCGATGACGAGGCGTCCAGCCTCGAGCTGGGGCAGGATCGCGAGGCTGTCCATGGCGGCACAGGCGGGCAAATCCGCCTCCAGCCCCTGCTTCACCAGGAAGCGACCGTGCTCCGAGCGCCAGAGCATGTCGAGCACGCGATCGTAAGGCTCGCTCGCGGCCTGGGCGAGCAGCGCGGCGTCGCCCATCTGCAGGTCGAGGTCGAGCCCGTTCTCGATCCGCTCGATGAGGTAGCCGCCGCAGACGGTGTCTTCCAGGGCCGCCATCCCCTCGCGACCGGCGCAGGCCACCAGCAGGTCCTGCGGGTCCCGCAGGAAGGTGCCGACCACGGCCCCGAGGTTGGTGAAGGCGGCGGTCACGACGCGCTTGGCCCCCTTGGCGAGGGCCAGGGTGCGGGTGCCGTTGGTGGTGGCCATGATGAGCAGGCGCCCGGAGACGGCGTCGGGCGTCATCTCGCGCGGGGAGTTGCCCAGGTCGAAGCCGGGCAGCTTGTGGCCCAGCGCCTCACCCGTGAGCAGGGGCGCTTCGGCCTGGAGCGCCCTGGCGAGTGCTCGGGCCTCGTCGGCATCGGACACCGGACAGATCCCCGTGGCGCCCGAGGCGAGCGCCTGCGCGATGGTGGTCGTCGCCCGCAGGACGTCGATGACCACCACCGTGCGGTGGGAGAGGTCCCCGAAAGCCGCCAGCTCGAGGGGACTGAAGGCGAAGTCGATGCGCACGGGCTACCTCCTGGCACACCTGGAACGTTGCCGGATCGTAGCCCATGCGCCGACGGGAGTCTACGGCTGGGAGAGAAACAGGCTGATCTGGAGCGCCATGGCCGCAAGCACGGCCAGAATCATGTACAGGCCGCGCTCGCCCAGGGTGATCGGTTGTTTGCCCATTCGCACCTCCTCGACGGAGGCATACCCCCCTCGGTCGGTGCGAAACGAGCCGAGCGAGACAAATCTAGAACAGGGACTCGCCCGGCTTCAGTAGCCAGCTCTTGAGGAAGGCGTCGATCTGCGGGGTGTAGACGATCTGCTCCCACGAGTTGCGGCCCTTGCCGGCCTCGACCGGAACCGCCGCTCCGCCGCGGGCCACCAGGTCGTTGTTGGCGTTGCCGTCGCCGTCGAAGTTGCCCAGGGACCCCTGGACGCTGCCGCGCGGGCGCATGCCCGAGATCTTGCCCTCGATGTTCAGGTAGCTATCCGAGCCCTCGCGCTTGATGGTGACGACGTCACCCCGGGTCGAGAAGACCGAGAGGTTCTTGCCTTCGATCTGGAGCACCGTGCCGTCCGGCATGGTCGTCGCGCCGTCCTTCCAGGGCACGCGCTGACCGTTCACCGTCAGGGAGTCGGGCTGGGCGAGGTCGAAGCTGATCCGGTTCTGGCCGACCTTCATGGCGACGGCATGGTTGAGCGTCATGCCGGGCCAGCGGCCCGACTGGTCGGGGCCTTGATCCTTCTGGAGCTCCAGGTCGCCCTCGTCGCTCTTGAAGGCCACGAAGCGGCCCGTGAGCTGATTGTCGAGCTGCAGGCCGTCGCCGGTCTTCTCGTGTGGGTCGCCCCAGGACGAGAACGTCTTGTCTTGACCGATGAGGTCGCGCACGATGCCGCCGACGAAGGCCTGGAGGGGCTCGATGGCGGCCGCCACCCAGTTGGTCTGTTGCTGGCCCTTGGTGAGATCGGCGGCCGCGTAGGCGGAGACCAGATCCTGGGCCTGCGAGCCACCGCCGAAGCCGCCGGTCGTGACGCTGGAGCCGCCGTTGCGCGGCGTCTTGTCCTGGAAGGTGAGGTCAGCCCCGATATAGGCCGAGACGTCGTTCTCGGAGACGGCCGCCGCCTTGAGGACCGACTGGCCTCCCTTGGTCTGGTTGGCGTCGGCGAGGGCGCCCGTGCCCTGGGGAGCAGCGGCGCCCGGGGTCGCCGGAGCGGGGGCGTCCAGGGCCGCCGCCTGGTAGTTGTTCATGGGGATGTTGCCAGCCTGGACGTTGTTGATACCACCCATCTCGGGGCCTCCTTCACAAGGACGACCATGCCCCGGAAGGCATGGTCGCGGCGATGGTCGCAGGTAAAGCGCTTAGACCTTGTTCATGTTCTCGAAGGCGCGGGCCATGGACTCGCGGATCTGGGCGATGAGCTGGTTCACGTTCTTCAGCATCTCGACCTTCTCCTGGCGCTCGTTCTGGACCTTCTTGCCGTAGATGGGAACCATCTCCTTGAGGCCCTGCCAGAGACCGACGTTGTTCGCGTCCTTCTCCATCTTGGAGTACTGGTTCTGGAGCGCCACGGAACGATCGAAGGCCTCGTTGACGTTGAAGTCGACCTTGGGCTTCAGCGTGTTCGGCGTGGCGGTCGTCGGGGTGATTCCATCCATCGTTGCGTCCCTCCTGTTTGGCGAGTATCGCTCGCCCGTTTCGCTATAAGGGTTATACCGCCTCCGGGCCCAGGCTTGTGGCCGTCAACGAACTTTTGGCGATCTTTTAACGCGCTCCAAACAAACGACTAGCCCGGCGGCTGCCGGGCTAGTCGAGGGAGGTGGGGTCGCCGTCGCGCTTGCGTCGCCGCCGGCGCTGTCGGGCACTGATGAGCGATTGGAAGGGGTTGTCGGGCGCCTCGGGCGAGAGCTGGAGTCGATCGTCGCCGAGCGGCGCGGCCGGGGAGGTGCCAGAGGCCCTAGGCACGGCATCGGACGAGGGCGATTGCCCTCGTCCGGAAGCGAAGCGGGGATCCTGGCGCGGATCGCCGATCGGCTGGCGCTGATCGGACTGTGCCGGACGGTCGTTGAAGATCCCGTCGATGCCCATAGGCTAGCCGAGCTGATCCTTGATCTGCTTGAAGCTCTGATCGTTGAAGCCGCGGATCTCGAGCTGGTCGCGCAGGTAGGTGGCGAGGCCGGCGGCCTGCACGGGGCTCAGCTTGAGGCCGGGGAACTCGCCGCGGCTGACGGTGTTGATGAGGTCGTTGAGGTCCTTGGCGTTGCGGACCAGGTCGGAAGCCGACGCGCTCTGGGTCGACTCGAGGCCGGCGGCGAGCGTCAGGCGCGACAGACCACCGTTGTTGCCGATCAGGTTGACGTCGCCCTGGACCTTGGGGGCCTTGGCGGGCTCGCTGGCGGGGGTCGCTTCGGCCGGGGCGTTGTTGGCCGAGAGAATCCGCTTGAAGATCTCTCCGAGCCCGCCGTTGCCGTTAATCTTACCGCTCATCGCTAGTCATCTCCCTTGTTAAATCTGTCGGGTGGGGCTTTCTCGTCCCCGCGGGGCGCCTCTCGCGCCACCGTTTCTTCCTTTTCTCTATCGCCTCGCTCCATTTTAATCTTGCTAGTTTAAGTCGTGTTTAAACGGAAAATTTACACATTTTTAAAAGATCGAGGCGGGACGCGGGTTTGCGGTGCGCTATTTCCTAAGCCATTCTTAACATGGCCATAACCTACCATGTCCCGGCCCGGGCGTCGGTGACGATCGCCCGCACGGCATGGGTGGAGAGACGGACGGCAAAGAGGCCCGGCGCCTCCATCAGTTGCTTGAGCCCAGGGTGGTAGTTGCTCTCGAAGAGGAGCTCGTCGCCCGACTCGGACCAGATGGGCCGCCGGCACCAGCCGCCCTCCGGCACGCTCGTGACGGGCTCGCTGAGGCCGTTGCCCACCCCCGCCACGTAGAGGTTCCAATTGCCCGTCTGGTTGGAGGCATAGGCCAGCTGCGAGCCCGAAGGGGAGAAGGCGGGCTCGACGCAGCTACCCCGGCCGGGAAACGCCTTGGCGCGCTCGCCGCGCGGCCCCGCCGTCCAGATCTGCCAGGGGCGCGGGGGGATGCGCCGGGCCCAGACTAGCTGCTTGCCATCCGGGGACCAGGCCGGATTGGCCTCCGCACCGCTGGACATGAGCTCCTGCTGGACGCCCGTGTTGAGGTCCAGGGACCTCAGGGCCGTGACCATGCCGCGGCCGGGGGAGTAGTAGGTGCTCGTGAAGACGAAGGAGCTGCCGATGGGGTGCCACCGGAGCTCGGCGGCGGAGTCGGGCAGTTCGGCGATGAAGCGGGCAGGACGACCGTCGGGGTAGCGGCTCCAGGCCTGGGTGCGGCCCGGGATGCGCTGGATGAAGGCGAACTGGCTGTGACCCGAAAGCCACGTGGGAGAGACCTGCGTGCCTGCGAGCTCGGGAGTGAGCACCCGCTCGTCGCTGCCCAGGGAGTCGACGCCCCAGATGCGACCGCTGCGCTCGAAGAGCACGAGCCGGGTCGGGACCGTCTCCCCCTCCTCGGGCAAGGGGATGTCCACCAGCCGGGTCTCGCCGGGCAAGAGGTTGAAGCGGCGGGTGGCGACGGCGTGGCCGGGAGCCCAGAATTGGAGGCTGGCGCTGGCACCCAGGTCGCCCACCTTGAAGCGGCCCAGGGCGTCGGCCGCGATCGGGCGATCGCTCCCCGCCACCCGGACGAGCGCGCCCTTGACGGGCGTCCCTTCGGGATACTCCTGGATGGTCCCCGAGATGACGCCGGGCTCGGCCCGATTGAAGGCCGCGCATCCGGAGAGCAGGAGGACGGCCATCAGCCAGCGCTTCATGGCTCCTCCTCGGGCGGCGGCGGGGCGACCTCGGGCGGCCTGCCCACGGGCAGGAGGCGCCTGGGGATGCCGGGAATCTGGGGCGACCAGACGCGGGCCCACTTGTTGAGCTTGGTGTCGTAGAGGGCGAGGCGCCGGCGCGGACCGGAGAGCACCGCGAGCTCGCCGTTGTCCAGCCAGGCCATGGACGTGATGGGCCACGGCACCGGGATCTCCTGGGCGACCTGGCGGGTTTCGGCGTCCACCACGAACACCACCCCCGTCCCATCGGGCTTGCTCGCCGATAGGTAGAGCTTGGAGGCCACGGTGTCGGCGAGCATCTCGAGCGGGCGCTGGCTCAGCCGCACGTAGACCGGGGCCGAGATGCCGCCCTTGGGGCGCGGGTCCTCGTAGGTCAGCTGCCCGTCCTTGAGCATGAAGATGCCCTGCGGCAGTACGGCCTGGGCGCCCGTCGCGTAGACGAGGGGCAAGAAGTCGAAGGTGTAGGTGCCGAGCTTGGCCAGCAGCGTCTTGGGGTCCAGGATGGCCACGGCCGTGCGGCCCGAGGCCAGGTAGACCCGGGTCCCGGACTGCACGAAGCGCATGCCGCGCCGGTAGAGCTCGGGCGAGCGGTAGCTCGCGAGCACCTGGTAGCGAGAGGCCGAGAAGGGCTGGATGTCGACGACCGTGAGCTCGCCGACGTTCGGTGCGTGCAGGAGCAGCACGTCGCGCTCGCGCAGGTGGGCGGCCGCCTCGACGTTCCCGGTCATGGGGATGAGCCCCCAGTCGTCCGTCTGGTTTGGGTCGATGACGGCCACGCCGGTGGGGTAGCCCACCAGGATGTCGTAGCCGCTCGCGCGCACGCTCTTGGAGAGCCCCCACGCCGGGGCGGCGACGCTCAGGGCGACCAGCGCCGCCAGGGCGAGGCGCTTCATGAGAGCGCCTCCTCGGAGCGCGGCAGGCGCAGCTCGGACTCGCGGGCCCAGCGGTTGTGGACCCAGAGCCAGTGGTCGGGATGGGCCCTGACCTGCCGCTCGAGGATCCGGCAGTACTCCTGGGCATCCGCCGGGGTGCCCGTCACCTTGAGCGCGGGGTCGATCTCGAGGGTGTGGCCTCGCTCCGTGCGGACGATGAAGGCCGGCAGCAGGGCGGCACCGGTCTTCTTCGCGAGGTAGAAGGCCCCCATGGGAACCGAAACCGGGTGACCGAAGAGCTGGACGATCGCCTCCTGGGCCTCTCCGTGCTGGTCGGCCAAGAGGGCGACCAGCTCGTTGCGCTGCAGGGCGCGGATGGCGGGCCGCAGGGACGCGGGCCCCGTGTTCGAGTGGGTGGAGACGCCGTGCAGTTTCCGGTACTCGATGAAGAGGCGCTCGAAGGCGCTCTTGGAGGGCGGCTGGACGAGCACCGTCACCGGGGCGCGCTGCGCGAGGGCCGCGCCCATGAGCTCGTAGTTGCCGTAGTGCGCCGAGAGGAGGATGGCGCCCTGGCCCCGGGCGAGGGCCGCCTCGAGGTGCTCGCGCCCCTGCCAGTCCACCAGGCTCGCGACGTCCGCGGCGCTCATGGCCGGAAAGCGCAACAGCTCGGCAATGCTCTTCAGGAGCGATCGCAGGTGCGCATGCCCGAGCGCGTTGGCGTCAACGGCGGTGAAGTCGGGGTAGGCGGCCATGACGTTGCCCGCGACGAAGTCCCGATAGGGCGTCCGGCGGTAGAGCCGCCAGACCGCGTCGGCGAACCGCCCGGCGAGCTCCATGGCGCGATCGCGCCCGAGCCGGCCGGCTAGAGCGGAGAGCTGCTGGAAGGTGGTATACAGCATGCGGTTTGCGAGGTTCACGGACGTCCCCCGCGCAGATTCTACCCCGCTATCGGGGGTTTGACAATTTGGAGGGGCCGTTGGTATCGTTATGAGGCCGATCTATATTATTAGGCCCGCGATCGTGATGGGAGGGGCATGCACCCCAAGGCTCTCGCCCACTATCAAGAAGGCCATGCGCACAGGGATCGGGCCGATCTCGCGTCCGCCCGCGACGCCTACCTGCAGGCCCTGGAGCATGACGCGCGCTATGCCGAGGCGCGCCTCGCCCTCGCCGAAGTCCTCGCCCAGCTGGGCGATCTGACGGGGGCCCTGACGCATGCGCGCACCCTCCTCGACGACCAGCCCAACTCCCTGCCCGGGGCCTACCTCCTGGGCGTCCTGCTCGCGCGCGAGGGTCGCCTCGGCGAGGCGGTCGGCACCTTCCAGCGCGCCCTCTTCCTGGATGCCACCTTCCAGCCCGCGCTGCGGGCGCTCATCGAGATCCACCGTCAGCAGGGCGACGTCGCCAGCGAGATCGCCATGCTCGAGCGCCTGGCGGCCCTGGATCCCAAGGACGCCGAGTCCCGCTTCGCCCTCGCCGAGCGCATGGTGCGGGCGGGCCGCACGGCCGACGCCGCCATTCCCCTGCGCGACGCCTTGGCCCTCGAACCCAACACCATCCAGGGGTACCTGCTGCTCGCGGACATCGAGGGCCGCATGGGCCGCGGCGACGAGGCCTGGAAGATCCTCCAGTCCGTCGCCGGTCGTGCCCCGCAGGCCCCGGGTCTGCGCGAGGCGCTCCTGTCCCTCTGCCGGAGCCAGGCCTCCGACGCCCAGCTGACGAACAACGCCGCCAGGGCGAGCCAATGGTGGGAGCGCCTCTTGGCGATCGCCCCCGACGACCCCGAGGCCCTGAGCCGCCTGGAGCGGCTCTACACCACCCAGAGCCGCATGGGCGATCTGGTGCGCCTGCTCGAAGGCTTCTCGGATCGCCACCCCCAGGACGCCGCCGCCGTGCTGCGTCTCGCCGACGCCATGCTCGCCATCGGCCGCAAGCAGGACGCGCTCGCCATCTACAAGCAGGTGCTCTCGACGCACCCCGACGAGGCCCTCCGCCAGAAGGCCATCGAGGTCGCCATCGACCTGGGGCTCAGCCACGAGGCCAAGAGCCTGACGATGCTGGGCCGCAGCCTCGCGGAGCTGCCCGCCGAGGAGCGCTTGAAGGTGGGGCGCGCCAAGGTGCTCGAGGGTCAGAAGGAGGAGGCGTGGTCCCTCTTCGAGGGGCTCTTCGAGGACGCCGAGCACGGCGAGACGGCGAAGTCCCTCGCCCGCAACATGGCCGTCATGAAGGCCGAGGAGCTGGGGGACAATCCGGTCGAGGCCCTCAAGTGGTGGGAGCGGGCGCTGAGCTGCAACGCCCAGGACGAGACCGCGGCCCGGGCCGCCGCCATCCTCTACCGCCAGATCCACCGGGGCGCGGACGCCGTGCGCGTCCTGCGCGCCCTGCCCGATCGCTACAAGAAGATGGATCTCCTGCGGGAGCTGGCGGCCGCCTGCGACGCCGCGGAGATGTACGCCGAAGGGCACGAGGCCTACACGGCCCTCATGGCGCGCGAAGGAGAGACCGCCGAGGGCCTCCTGCACCTCATCGGCCTGTCCCTGGGCGCCCACAAGATCCAGCGGGCCTGGTCCGAGTGCGAGCGCTTCGGCCGCCTGGACCCCAACCATCCCAAGCTCAAGCCGACCCAGGCCAAGGTGTCTGCTGCGATCGCCGAGCAGCATGAGCAGGAAGGCAACTACGCCGAGGCCGTCGCCTGGTGGAACCGGCACGTCACCTTCGACTCTGACTCGCCTGCTCGCAAACGCCTCGCGGCGGCCCAGATCGCCGTAGGGGACCTGAACGGCGCGGTCCTCTCCTACCGGGCCTGGTTCCGCCGCCACTCGACCGACATCGAAACAGCCCTCTGGCTCGGCAACAACGAGCTCGAAGAGGGCCTGTTCTCGGAGGCCCGCGAGTACTTCGAGGCCGTGCTCGAGCTCAGGCCGAACAACCTCGAGGCCCTGCACGGCCTGGCGAAGTCGGCCGCGGGGGAAGGGAACGACGACGAGGCCCTGCGCCTCTTCGGCCGGATCCTCGCGCTCGAGAAGGACCACCTCCCGGCGTCTTTGGCCATGGCGCAGCAAGCGAGCGCCAAGGGCGACGACGCGGGGGCCTGGGAGCTCTTGAAGCGGGTGCTCGCCCAGAACCCCGACCACAAGGAGGCCAAGGGCGTCGCCCTGCCCATCCTCAAGCGCCTCGCGGCGAGCACGTTCGACGACGTGGCCCTGGGCTGGTGGGAGCAGGTGCTCGTCCTGGATCCCGAGGACCCGGACGCCCTCAAGGCCCTCGCCAAGACGGCCGCCCGCCGGGCCACCGCACCCACCGAGGCGGCCAAGGCCTTTGCGGAGGTCCTCAAGGCGGACCCGGCGGACATCGAGGCGCGGGTCTTCCTGGCCCAGCAGGCCTTCGACGGGGGGCAGGTCGAGGAGGCCATGCGCCACCTCGACACGCCGGGCGTGCTCCAGCACCCCCTGGGGGGCGTGCTCGCGGGCCAGATCGCCCTGCGCGAGCAGGACCTCGAGCGAGCGAGGGCCTTGTTCGAGGGCGTCCTAGCCACCAACCCGGCCGACCCCAAGGCGCTGTTGGGCCTTGCGGAGCTCGCCCTGGTCGAGAAGAACTTCCGTGAGGCCTGGAACCAGGTCCGGGCCCTGCCCCTGGAGCTGTACGAGACCCCCCGGGTTCGGGATCTGGCGAGCAAGGTGGCCCGCCGCCTGGCCGAGACCTCGACCGGGCCCGCGGCCATCCCCATCTTCGAGGAGCTCCTGAAACTGGAGCCGCGCGACGTCGAGGCGCGCTTCGCCCTCGCCGAGGTCTACCTGGACGAGCAGAACGAGGTCCAGGCGGCGCTCTACCTCCAGCAGATCCTCGCCATCGACCCCACCTGCGAGCGTGCCGCCCTGATGCTCGCCGAGCTCTTGAGCAAGGGCGGGCAGCCCGACGCTGCCCTCAAGGCGCTCGCCCCCCTCATGGCTGCCGAGCTGCCGGCAGCTGGCGTGCTCGCGGGACGCCTGCACCTGCGCATGGGGAACCGCGCGCGCGCTCGGTCCGAGTTCGAGCGCGTCCTGGGCTATGCACCCTCGGATCCGCAGGCCCGCATGGCGCTCGCCGAGCTCTCCGCCGAGCAGGCCGACGGTCCCGAGACCTGGCGCCACCTCAAAGCCCTCCTGGAGGGCGCGCCGGGCGATCGCGCCGTCCGGCAGACCGCTTACCGCCTCCTGCGCGACCTCGCCGGGCGGCTCGAGGTCTCCGAGGTCCTGCCCTGGTGGGAGGAGGTCGTCGCCCTCGACCCCGAGGACGTGGACCTGCAGGTGACGCTCGCCGGTCTCCTGCGACAGCAGGGGGACCTGCCGCGCGCGGCCAGCGTGCTCGAGGCGGTCCTGGATCGGGCCCCCCACCACATGGGCCTCGCGAGCGAGCTCGGCGCCTATTACCAGGCCGAGGGCCACCTCGAAAAGGCCCGCAACGCGTTCGGCATCGCCGCGCAGGGCGGAGACCCAGCGGCACTCAAGGCCCTCGCGCAGATCTCGCGCCGGGAAGGGGACCTGCCGCAGTCGGCGGCATGGCTCACCAAGGCCCTGGAGCGGCTCCCCGACGACCCGGCTCTCTGGCTGGAGCTTGCCGAGACGCAGTTCGAGGCCGGCATGGTCCGGGCGGCGCGCACGGCCGTCGAGCGCGTGCAAACCTTCCAGCCTGACCACCCCCGCGCCCGGGCCCTGAGAGCCCTGGTGCTGCGCGGCATCGCGCGCGCGAGCGCGGGCGAAGAGGCCTTGGAGTGCTGGCGCCTGCTCTCGGAGGCCGATCCGGAGGACGTCGAGGCGCACCGGGAGGCCATGCGCGAGGCCTTGGCCCTCGGAGACGAGGCGGTCTCGCGGGCGGCCCTGGAGCGGATCGTCCGGGTAGACCCCTCGGACGGCATGAGCGCCCTGACGCTCGGCATGCATCACCATGCCCTGGGCGAGGCCGAGGCGGCGCGCCCGCTCCTGGGCCGGGCGGCCGAGCAGGGCTTCACGGAGGCGAACTGGTACCTGGCCGACCTGGCCCTGAAGGCGGGTGAGGTCGCCGCGGCACGGGAGCACCTCGCGCGCTACGGGGCGCGCGACCTCAAGGCCGCGGAGCTCGGGGCGGCCATCGCCCGGGCGGCCTCAGACGCCGAGTACGCCTGGGAGACGCTCGCGGCGCTCGCCGACCTCAAGCCGGGGGACGAGGCCGTCCGAACCGAGCGCCTGGCGCTCGCCGTCGACCGCATGCGGGGGCCGGAACCCGCGGAGGCCATGCGCTGGATCGAGCGCGCCTACTCCATCGGCCTGCGGCCCAACGAGGTGCCGGGGCAAGCGATCGCAGCCCTGGGCTTCCACTGGCAGGCGCAGGGGAAGCAGGACGACGCGCGGCAGGCCTTCCTGTGGGCGGCTGAGGTCCAGGACCCCACGGCCATGACGGCCCTCGCGCGCATGGCGCGGGGCGAGGGCGACCTGGCGGCCGCAGCGGGCTGGCTCGCAAGGGCCATGGCCTTCTTGCCCTCGGACGAGGCCTTGCCGCTGGAGCTCGCGGACGTCTTGATGGCCGACGGCCACCTGGCCGAGGCCTACGAGCTCCTGGTGAGCTTCCTGCGGGGCCACGACGCCCATGCCGCCGCCAAGGAGCGCCTCGTAGCCTGCCTGCGGCGCATGATCCAGGAGGCCACCGGCAGCGAGGCCCTGCACTGGCGGCGCGAACTGACGCAGCTCGCGCCCGACGACCTAGAGGCATGGCGCGCCCTCGCGGCGCTCGCAGCCGAGCTCGGGCGCCAGGACGTCCAGGACCGCGCCATGCAGGAGCTGGTGGTCCGGGACCCGGAGGACGTCTCGGGGGCCGAGGCCCTTGGCCTGCGCTGGCTTTCCGCCGGGCGTGGTCGCGAGGCGCGCGCCCTCCTGGAGCGGGCGGCCCAAGCCGGCATGGCGCGGGTCTATCTGGCCGCCAGCGAGGCCTGTGCCCAATCGGGAGACGCCGAGGCGGCCCAGCACTGGCTGTCGGCCCACCTCCAGCAGTCTCCCGAGGCGGCTGGTAGCCCCGCGGTCAAGCGCGTGCGCTTCGCCATCGCGCTCGCCGCTTCGGACCCCGAGGCCGCGTGGGAAGCGCTCGCAGAGCTCGAGCCGCACCTGGGGCCCGCGGATGCCGCAACCCTGCGCATGGTACGCCTGAGCCTCGCCTGGGCCCCCCTGCAGGCGGGATCCGGCGAGTGGCTGGATCGCGCCCTCGCCCTGGACCCCACCGATGCGGACCTGCCCGGCGCCGCCCACACCCTGCTCGGCCACCGCGCCCTGCGCGAGGGCCGGCCCCTCGACGCCAAGGCTGCCTACGCCACGGCGGCGAGCATGGACGACGCCCATGCCATGGTGGCGCTCGCATGCCTGCTTAGGGAGGAGGGCTCCCTGGCCGAGGCGCTCGTCTGGTTCCAGCGGGCCCAGCGGATCCTGGGCGCCAACGCATGGTTCACCATCGAGCACGCCGAGATCCTGGCCGAGACCGGTCAGCTCGCGGCGGCCGCCGCCATGCTGGACGACCTGCTCGAGGAAGAGCCCGCCCATGCCCGTGCCCTCGCCCTCCTGGCCGACATCGTGCGCAGCCTCGCGTACGAGGCCTCGGGTGCCGAGGCCCTCGCCTGGTGGCAGAAGCTCGCGGCCCTCTTGCCGGACGACGACGATGCCCTTCGCCACGTGGTGCGCCTCGCCAACGAGCTCAACCGCCAGACGGAGGTCCTGCAGGCCCTCGAGCAGCTCGTCGAGAGCGATCCGACCGACACGGCCAGCGCGCTGGCGCTGGGTGAACAGCGCCTTGCCGAAGGCGACTACTCGGGGGCTCGATACCTCCTCGAGCAGGCGGCGGAGGCCGGCCTGAAGCAGGCGCTGCTGCCCCTCGTCGATACCTGCCTGAACCTGGGCGATCACGCGGGGGCCCGCCGCTGGATCGAGGTCATCGAGGCCCAGGATCCGGATGAGGCGGCCGTCTGGGGCATGCGCCGGCGCCTGGCCCATGCCGAGGGCGACACAGAGGCCGAGTGGCTGGCACTGTCTGAGCTTACCCAGCGCATGGGCGAGCCCGAGGTCTTCCATTCCGCCCAGCTGGAGCTGTGCCTCGCAGGAGCGAGCGGTGAGCGTGCCGACGACGCCATGCCCTGGGTTGCGCGGGCCCGCGAGCTCGCCCCCGAGGATCCCCGGGTGTGGATCCTCCAGGCGGAGTGCCTCGAGCGGCTCGCTCGGCACGACGAGGCCATGGCAGCCTACCGCAAGGCCTTCGATCTGGGCGAGCGCACGGCCGCCGTCTGCCAGGCCCTCCTGGACGAGGCGGCGGAACGGAACGCCCATGCCGAGGCCTTCCAGTGGGCCATGCGCCTCCTGGAGGCGGATGCCGGGCATGGTGAGGCCAAGATGCGGGCCTTGGCCCATGCCCGCAGCCAGGCCGAGCTGGCGGGCCTGACGCCCGAAGGGGCGTCGTGGTGGGCGCGCGTCGTGGAGCTCGCGCCCCAGGACGTGGGGGCCATGCGCCACCTGATGCTCGCCCTGCACGGGGCGGGCATGGGCTCGGAGGCGGCGGGCTGGGCCCGCAAGCTCCTGCCGCTCGCAGCGGGCGACGCCGAGGCCTTCGCCGTCATCGCCGAGCATGCCGCCGAGCAGGGTGACGTCGCAGGCGCCCAGAAGGCCCTCGCGGCCATCCTCAAGGCCCGTCCCGATCATGCCCTCGCGCGGCTCGTCATGGCGCGCCTCGAGCGCCGCCTCGGGCATCTGGCCCAGGCCCGGGAGATCCTCAATCGTCTGGTGGAGGACCAGCCTGACGCCCTGTTGCCGCGCCTGGAGCTGGCGGATCTCAACCTCCGGCAGGGTCAGCTCGAGGCCGCCGAGCGCGAGCTCGCGGCCGTCCTCGAGACCCACCCGGGTGCCCTCGGTTCGCCCAGGGCCCGGGACCTCGCCCGGACCCTCGCTCTGGCCGCCGAGGAACGCGGCCGCCATGCGGAGGCCCTGGCCTGGTGGAAGCACCTGCTCAAAGCCTTGCCCGACGAGCCGGAGGCCTTGCGCGCGGCGGCCCGCCTGCTGCGCCACCTGGAACGGCCGGAGGAGGCCCTCTCGAGCCTGTTCGCCATGGCCAAACAGCAGCCCGAACCCGAGGACCTGCTCGCCATGGCGGAGCTCTTGCTCGCCAACCGGCGCCACGTGGAGGCCAAGGCCATCCTCCAGTCGCTCACGCGCGAGTTCGACCATCTCGGCGCCTGGAGGCAGTTGGGCGATCTGGCCCTCGCGACGGGCGACCTTGCCGAGGCCGTCGAGGTCGCCGAGGCGCTGCTCGCCAAGGAGGCAGAGGGGGCTGACGACTTCGCCCGCCGCGTGGCCACGGCGCAGGCGCGATCGCTCGACCCCGCCGAGACCCCGGCCGAGTCGCGCCAGGCCTGGTTGCAGGTGCTGGGCTTCGCGCCCCATGACGCGGAGGCGCGCCTCGGCGTCGCGCGAGCCGAGATGTCCCTCGGGGACCTGGACGGGGCCATCGAGCACCTGGAGGCCCTGCTGAAGGAGGCGCCCGACTGGCCGGATGCCAAGGCGATCCTCGCCGAGTGCCTCCTGCGCACGGGCGAGGCAGAGCGGGCCGAGCACCTCTTCCGCGAGGTGCTCGACGAGCACCCCGCGCACCCGGTGGCCCTCATGGCCCTCGCGCGCTCGGCCCAGTCCCGGGGCGAGTTCGTCATGGCCGGCGAGTACTGCCAGCGCGTGCTCGCCATCGGGGACAGCCCGGAGGCCGATCGGGCCCGGTTGCTCGCCGCCTACTGCGCGCGCCAGCTCGCCGAGGCCGCCAGGCTCCGGCGGGATTTCGACCAGGCCTTCCTCTACGCGGACCTGCTCGTCGCCTACCAGGCTCCGACCTTCGACCTCATGCGCTTCCAGGCGGAGCTCGCGCGCGATGCCGGACGGCAGGCGATCGCCTCCTCCCGCTATCGCCGCCTCCTGATCGCCCATCCGGAGGCCCTCGACGAGGGCATCCAGCTCTCGCGCTCGTATCCGTCGCCCGACGAGGCCCGGACGGCGCTCGAGGAGCTGTGGGCGACGCACCGCCCCTTGGCTGCGGCCCACGCGCTCGCCACCCTCGAGAGCGACCAGGGGGATCACGAGGCGGCCATCCAGTGGTGGGAGCGGGCCCTCGTGCAGGAGCCGGCCCATCCGGTGATCCTGAGGCGGCTCGCCGACCTCTGCCGGCGCGAGGATCGCCACCGGGAGGCTTGCGACTACTACCGCCGGCTCGCAGAAGCCACGGGCTTCGAGCCCGCCTTGCTCAAGACCTGGGGCTCGACGGCACTCGCGGGCGACCACTTCGACCTGGCGAAAGTGCCGTACGAGCGCCTTGCCACCGATCACGGGGACCTGACGGCCGCCCTCACGCTCGCCAACGTCTTCGCACGGCTGGAAGACTACCGGTCCTCTTGGGACTGGGCGCTCAAGGTCCAGGAGGCCGAGGAGAATGCCGAGGCGGAGCACCTGGCCCAGGAGGCCGCCTACCAGCTAGCGGAGTCCGTGGCGGACCCGGCCGAGGCCATCGCGTGGCGCGAGCGCTACCTGGCGCACGTGCCCGAGGACGTGGACGCATGGATCGCCCAGGGACGTGCGCTCGCCGACCTCGAACGCCTGGCGGAGGCGGTCGAGGCCCTCGCCCATGCCCGCGAGCTCTCGCCTGCCAGCACCGAGGCCGGGTGGCAGCTGGGCCGGGTGCTGCTGCGCCAGGGCGATCGCGAGGGCGCCCGCGAGGTCTTCCACTCGGTGCTCGCCGAGGACCCGAAGCATGTCGATAGCCGCTTCGCCCTCTCCGAGATGGCCTGGGAAGAGGGGGACATCCAGGGCGTCTGGGAGCTCGGCCAGGAGCTGTTGAAGCTCGACAACAAGAACCCGCGGGCCATGGAGCTCATCGGTCGCTGCGCGCGCCTGTTGGCGCACGAGGCCACCGAGGCCGGGGACTGGGAGAGCGCCATCCTCTACTGGGAGCTGCTCCTCAGCTTCGCCGCGGACGAGGTCGAGGCCCTCACCAATCTGGGCGAGGCCTACGTCAAGGCGGGCCGCTTCGCCGAGGCCGTGGGCATCCACCGCGAGCTGGTGCGGCTCAAGGAGGGCGACCCCGACGTCAAGTTCCGGCACGGCGAGATCGCGGCCATGGGCGGGTTCTGGGACGAGGCCCGGGTCTGCTTCACGGAGCTACGCGACGCGGATCCCGCTCACCTCGCCACGCATCAGGCCCTCGCCATCGTGGCGCTCGGCCTCGACGAGCCACCGATTGCCGCCGGCCACTACCGGGACGCGCTCGCGATCGCTCCGGACGATTTGCTGAGCCTGGTCGGCCTCGGCCGGTTGCTGATGGCCGAGGGCGAGCTCGCCGAGGCCTGGGAGCCTCTCAAGCGCGCGGCGACCCTCACGGAGGGGGAGGCGGAACACGCCGAGTACGTCGCGCTCGCCAAGGCCTGTGCCGAGCGGCTCGCCGACATGCATGCCTCCAAGCAGAAATGGAGCGAGGCCATCGCCTTCTGTGGGGAGATCGTGCAGCTGGATCCGGACGACATGGCCGCCCGGCGGCGCCTCGCCGACACCTTCTACCAGGCGGGCCGCAAGGCCGAGGCCATCGGCGTGCTCTCGGCCCTCTTGCAGGCCGATCCGGGCGATCGCGAGGCCGCCTTCCTCTTGGGCGAGATCCACCGCCAGTCCGGCGACCTCGAGGGCGCCCGGCGCATCTACCACGGCATCCTCGAGCAGGAGCCCGGCCACTTCGACGCCAGGCTCGCCCTCGCGGAGCTCGCCTGGGACGCGAGCGAGCTGGAACCCGCATGGACCCACCTGCAGGAGGCCCTCAACGCCCGCCCGAACGACGAGGCGGCCCTGTCCCTGTTCCGCAAGCTGACCTTGGCCTTCGCCGAGCGCTCCAGCGCCGAGGGCGACTTCCCCGCGGCCATCCAGTGGTGGCAGCTCGCGTGGCAGCAGGATCGCTCGGACGTGGAGCTGCTGCGCAAGATGGCCCGCGCGCAGGTCACCGTGGGCCACCTGTCCGGGGCGGCCGACACCTACGCCAAGATCCTCGACGCGGACCCCAAGGACCTGGAGACCGCCCACATCCTCGCGGACATCCACCGCCAGCGCGGGGACCTGCGCTCGGCCGAAGGGCCGTTGCTGCGCATCGTCGCCCTGGACCCGCGCCACGTGCCGAGCCTGCGGGCCCTCATGCACCTGGGGCGCGATCGCCACAACCCGCCCGAGACGCTCAAGCGCGCCTACGACCTGCTGGACGTGGAGCCGCAGAACACCGAGGCGCTCATGATGCTCGCCTGGGCCCACGAGCAGATGATGGAGCGGCGGGCGGCCCTGGAGGCTTGCGCCGACGTCATCGCCCTGCAGCCCCAGCACGCCGAGGCCCACTACACCATGGGCCGCCTGGCGAGGGACCTGGGCGACCTTGACCTCGCCAAGAAGGCCCTCACGAGCGCCATCTACCACGCGCCCAAGGCGGCGTACTACCATGCCATGGGAACGGTCTACCTGGCCCTCGGCCAGCAGGACGAGGCGCTCGCCGCCTTCGGCCAGGCCCTGGTGCTCGATCCCGATTACGCCGAGGCCCACGCGGACCTCGGCCTCGGCCTGATGCGGGTCTCCCAGCCCGACAAGGCAAAGCCCCACCTCCAGCGCGCCTTCAGCCTGATTCCCCCCGACACGGAGCGGTCTTTGGCCCTGCAGTGCGCGCTCGACTTGATTGGATGAACCAGGAGGACCCATGACCGCACCCAAGCTCGGGGTGAACATCGACCACGTCGCCACCATCCGCCAGGCCCGCCGCACCGTCGAGCCGGACCCCGTCGCCGCCGCCGTGCTCTGCGAGCTGGCGGGCGCCGACTCCATCACCGTGCACCTGCGCGAAGATCGCCGCCACATCCAGGACCGCGACGTGCGCGTGCTGCGCCAGACCCTGCGCACGCCCATGAACCTCGAGATGGCCGCCACCGACGAGATGGTCGGCATCGCCCTCGAGGTCAAGCCCGAGCAGGTGTCCCTGGTCCCCGAGAAGCGCCAGGAGGTCACGACCGAGGGCGGACTCGACGTGCGCGGCCACTTCGAGTCGCTGAAGCGGGCGATCGCCCGCCTCAAGGAGGCGGGCATCGTCGTCTCCCTCTTCATCGATCCCGATCTCGACCAGGTGCGCGCGAGCTTCGAGGCCGGCGCGGACGCCATCGAGCTGCACACCGGCACCTACGCCGAGACCTGGCCCCATGCCGACGACGAGCTGGAGCGCCTGCGCATCGCCGGGGCGCTGGCCGTCGAGCTCGGCCTGCGCCTGCACGCGGGACACGGCCTCACCTACTGGAACGTGCGGCCCGTGGCCGAGCTCCCCGGCATGGCCGAGCTCAACATCGGCCACTCCATCGTCTCGCGGGCCGTGCTCGTGGGGATGGAGCGGGCCGTGCGCGAGATGAAGCGCGCCATGCGCGGCGAGGTCTAGGTCCCGTTCGGGAACCTTTGACCCGCCCCCCAAGTCCAAGCATCGGTCGGCGCTCGTGTCGGGCGACGGATCCCGTATAATGGAGTCGACCGTTTAGTCCGGTTGTGTCACGTTACCTGATCGTCCTCGCAAGAGGGCCTACGAGGGGCCAATACATGTGGAATAACTTCAAGACGTTCGTCCTGCTGGCTGCCCTGACGGCGCTCGTCGTCGGCGGCGCGGCGGTCATGGGCGGCCGGACCGGCCTGTTGGTCGGCGTCCTCTTGGCCGTGGGCATGAACTTTGCGGGCTACTGGTTCTCCGACAAGATCGCCCTCAAGTTCAGCGGCGCCCAGGAGGTGAGCGCGGCCGAAAGCCCCGAGCTGTTCCGGGTGATCGGCAACCTCGCCCAGCGGGCGAACCTGCCCATGCCGCGGGTCTACGTCACGCCGGACTGGACGCCCAACGCGTTCGCGACCGGCCGCGATCCCGAGCATGCCGCGGTCGCCGTCACGCAGGGCATCCTCCAGGTGCTCAACCACGACGAGCTCGAGGGCGTGCTCGCGCACGAGCTCGCGCACGTCAAGAACCGCGACATCCTCATCTCCTCGGTCGCGGCCATGCTCGCGGGCGTGCTCACCCAGCTCGCCCACATGCTGCAGTGGGCGATGATGTTCGGCGGGAACCGGGACGATGAAGAAGGCCCCGGCCTGGCCGGGACGATCGCCATGATGGTCGTCGCGCCCATCGCGGCGAGCCTCGTGCAGATGGCCATCTCGCGCTCGCGCGAGTTCGAGGCGGACCGCGTGGGGGCCCAGATCTGCGGGCGGCCCATGGCCCTGGCCAACGCCCTCATCAAGCTCGAACAGGCGGCCTACCAGCAGCCCATGGCGCACGCCAACCCGGCGACCGCGCACATGTACATCGTCAACCCGTTCGCCGGCGCGGGCAGCATGCTGATGAAGCTCTTCAGCACCCACCCGGCCACCGAGGAGCGGGTGCGTCGCCTCCAGGCCATGGCCACCGGAGTGTCCTATTAATGCGTAGCTGGTGGCCGATCCCGGCCACCGAGCTCGACGACAAGCGCCTCCTGGGCGAGCACAACGAGCTGCTCATCATGGCGCGGGCGATCGCCGGCCTCAACCGGGGCTACCGCAACCACCCGGAGACGCGACGCTGGATGGGCCACAGCAAGGCCATGAAGCGTCGCCACGACGACCTGGCCGACGAGATGGTCCGGCGGGGCTTCAACCACCGGAGCCCCTGGCCGGACGAGCTCATCAACCCCGACGATTCCGACGAGTGGCCCCAGACCTTCTGGGAGCCACTCGACGTCATGCAGGCGAAATTATCAGCCAAGCAGGGTAAGGAGCATTAGCGGCGTCTTAAAGCCTCCCGGGCTCTTATAAAACCTGCTCAAAAGTGTGTTAAATCGCGCACGGAGCGGGCGGAGCGGGGGATGATTGAAGAGAAGCCCCGGCTCGGGCCTGTTTGGAAAGGAGCCTCCGCATGACCGGAGACTTGATTGGCGCCCTGTCACAGGGACGCCAACACATCGGCGAACTGCTGGTAAACCTCAAGAAGATCGACCGCAATCAGCTCTCCTCGGCCCTGCAAGAGCAAGCCAAGCTCAACGTGCAGCTGGGAGAGGTGCTCGTCAACAAGGGCTTCATCTCCCAGCAGGAGCTCGATTTCGCGCTCGCGGTCCAGAACAACCGCAACCCGCAGGCTCCGATGATGGCCCGCAAGAAGCTGGGCGATCTGCTGCTCGAGACGGGCAAGCTGACCACCGCCCAGCTCGAGGCGGCGCTCCAGACCCAGAACCTGACCGACAAGAAGATCGGCGAGGTCCTGCTCGAGATGGGCTTCGTCACGCAGGGCGACATCGACAGCGCCCTGCGCCTGCAGGACAGCCTGGCCTTCTCCAGCCGCCAGCGCATCCTGGACAGCCTCGAGGCCCGCAACGCCGGCGAGGCCGCCCAGCTGCGCCAGACGGGCCCCTTGCCGCGCGAGCTCGCCGAGCCATTCTCCAGCAAGGCGCGCTTCCTCGAGGCCGCTGCCGTCAAGGCCTTCCAGAACGCCTTCGGCCGTCCCCCCGAGGCCAACGAGCTCGCCGAGTACCGCTCCAAGCTCACCTTCGTCTTCCCCGAGGGCGCCAAGCTCTCCGATCCCCTACCCGCTGACTTCAACCGGGCGGGTGCCCTGCAAAAGCTCTCGAGCTACTTCCAGAACGTCATCGCCGACCGCATCACGCGGCTCGCCGGCGGCGACACGGTCCAGAAGAAGTTCGACCGGCTGGGCAACGTCGAGGTGACGGGCCTGTCGGCGCGGGACCTCGAGATCGCCATCGAGGTGGCCACCGCTCGCCACTACCAGCCGCAGGAGGCCATCGAGCGCTTCCTCGAGAATTCGCCGCGCGCCTTCTTCAAGTCCATGCTCGGCCGCGACTTCGCGTCGGAGGCCGAGGCGCAGCTGTTCGAGCAGATGCTCGACGGGACCCAGGCGGCTGCCAACCGCGACGTGCTTCGGCGGCTGCAGGGCATCCTGCAGGACACCTTCTCGGCGTTCCCCCTGGCGCGCTCGGACAAGGCCATCCGCGAGTCCCTGACGCTGGACGAGGCCGAGTTGAAGGATCTGCTGAAGGCCATCCGGGACTTCGGCGAGCGCGAGGCCCTGCGGCTTTTCCAGGACAAGGAGTTCTGGTTCCGCAAGCTCGAGCTCGCGCGCCAGACCGAGTCCATGCTGCGCGCCCAGCTCGACACCATCCGTGCCGAGCAGCAGATCAAGAAGATCATGGACCTCGTCGAGCGCCTCATCGGGAAGGTCCCGGCCGCCCTCATGAAGCTCATTCGCCAGATGCTGAGCATGGTGGGCACCAGCGAGATCCCGAACCTGGCCGCGCTGGAGTCGATGATCCTCAACCTGGTCGAGCGGATCATGCAGCAGTTCCAGTCCATCATGGGCCGCACGCCCAACCAAGACGAGCTCGCTCAGGCGCTCGAGCTTTGCCTCGGCCAGGTCGCCATGGGGGCGCCCGGCGATCCCATTCAGCTCCTGGGCAAGCACCTGCAGGCCCTCAAGGAGGGCAAGAGCCCGCAGGGTGGGCTGTCGCAGGATCGGGCCATGGGCCTCGTCAATCAGATCAACTTCGAGTACAAGGGCCAGTTCGCGGGCTCCGTGGACGCCCAGGACCCCTGGGTACAGGCGCTGGTCAACGGCGAGCAGACGCCCGAGGCCATGCAGCTTGCGTTCAAGCAGTACTACAAGGACGGCAAGCAGGGCATCGGCCTGCCGGAGGCCCTGGCCTTCGTGGAGTTCATGAACATGTCCTACAAGGGCGTGAAGCTCGAGGCCGATCCCTTCGACCCTTACGTCCAGAAGCTCATCACCGGCGAGATGACCTCGGGCGAGGTGGACCGCGAGTGGCGGGCCATCTTCCGCGGCGAGGGCGCGCCCCCGGCCCCCCTGGACACCCCCGCCCCCGCCCTCCAGCCCTCGCTTTAAGAGGTTAGAGCGTCTAACGATTGAGTAGGGCATATCCGCAGTGCCCTATCCAACCGGCAGTGTCACTGCTCGTAATACAAGCAAAAGCCTGGGTCAGTGCCTGATCCAGGCTTTCTTTCGTCCACGCTGCCTTTGAGCGTAGGAAGCCTTTGATCTTGGAGAAGGCGAGTTCGATTGGGTTGTAGTCAGGCGAATAAGGGGGAAGGTAGAGGACACGCGCCCCAGCGCTCGTAATGAGCTGGTGGACACCGTCGACCTTGTGGGCGGCCAGGTTATCCATGACCACGATGTCGCCTTGCTTCAGCTTGGGGACGAGGAAGTGTTTGAGGAAGGCGAGGAAGACTGCGCCTGAAGTAGCGCCTTCGACTCGCATCGAAGCTTCGATTCCGCCCTGCCGCATGGCGGCCAGGACACTGACGTTGGGGCCGTAGTTGATCGGGGCATAACTACGAATCCGCTTCCCGCTTTGGCCTCTGGCGTAGCGGCGGGTCATCGCCGTGTTACAGCCGAACTCATCCAGGAAGACGAAGCGGCTGGCGCAGAACCGGCGGATCAGTTTGACGAAGCGCGCCCGCTCTAGCCTGACCTTCTGCGTCCGCTGCTCGGTCGCGTAGAGGGACTTTTTTTTCGAGTGAGTCCCATTTCCCTCAAGACACGACTAAGGGTCATGGTGCTGACTTCGACGCCCCGCTCGGCGCGGAGGCGCTCTTGGTATTCCTTGAGGGTCAAATCAGGCTGGACTTCGCACCAACGTCGAATGGCCTTCTCGTCGTCTGGGCTGAGCTTCCGGGGCATCCCGCCCCCGTGAGGACGGCGGGTGATGTCACCCGTTTCCTGGTACAGTTCGCGGAGCTTTCGGACAAACCCCACGCTCACGCCAAAGCGCGCTGCGACTTCTTCATACGTCGCGTTGGTTGTTTCGTAGGCCGCTAAGACACGGCGGCGAAGGTCTTCTGAGTATACTTTCGGCATCGCCACAGCATCTCATCCCTCGCCGCCATCAACAACCGTTTCTTGCTCTAGGCCAGCACCGCCCCCCCTAGCAGGGGGGGGATGGGGGGGTAGAACGAGTTTCCGCTCCAAGTAAAGCCAAAAAACAGCCCCCGCCACGGCGGGGGCTGTTTCGTCGCGTGGAACGAGCCTTACCGGATGATGCCCAGCAGGTCGTCGATACCCTTGTTGTAGTCCTGCATGAAGGTCGAGAGGTTCCGGTAGACGAAATTCGCCGTCTCGCTCTCGATGTTCAGCTGGTCCAGCATGCCGCGGGCGTCCAGCGACTCCAGGCTCATGGGCAGGATGTGGGGGGCGTTCACCCCTTCCTTGGAGAACCAGCCGCGCAGCGAGTCCACGACGATGCCCTGGCGGGCCGTGATGGGCGCCTCGTAGATCTCGCCGCCGTAGCTCGAGGTGGCCAAGCGTGAAGCGGCCGGCAGCTTGACGATGGCCAGGTCGCTGTCGTGGTTGTCGTCGCGCCGGATGTAGGCGTTGGGGTTGGCGCCGTTGAAGATCTCGGCGTCGTCCACGCCCGAGATGTCGCCCTGCTTGTGGTTGCCGAGCACACCCTTGATGATGCCGGGCAGGGTCTTGGTGGCGTCCTTGAAGTAGCCGTCCCGCTCGCCAGGGGGCGAGGCCTGGGAGAGCACCATGCCGATGGGGTCGGTGGCCGGGTTGCTCGAGGTGCGCAGCTTGGTGGCCCCGGAGGCGACGTCGAAGTCGATGTCCTGCTTGCGCAGCACGATCAGCCCCTGGTCGTTGACCAGCTGGTAGCGCGGGACCTGGGTGCCGCCGACGTTGACCGACCCCGTCTGCTTCCAGTGAAAGCTGCCGTTGCGGGTGAAGAAGATGCGCGCGCCCGGAGAGTCGCTCTCGGCGACCGCGAAGAAGCCGTCGCCGACGATGCTCAGGTGCGTGGGAGAGGCCGTCGAGCCCTGCTCGCGGGTCGGCTTGACCTGGGCGGGCACGATCTTGTAGCCGCGGATGATGAGCTCCGAGTTGGAGCCGATGGCCGCGGGGGTCGAGCCGTGGGTCGCGCTCTGGGCCTCGCCCGTGCGCAGGCTGGCGTCGCCCGGCTTGATGCCCATCACGATCTCGCGCTTCTTGAAGCCCGGCGTGATGGAGCCCAGCATGTTGAAGATGATGTTGGCGCGCCACGTGTCGATGCTGCGGAACGAGTTGATGAGGTTATAGCGGAGATCCGACCCCATGTGACGCTCCTCTCCCGCCGGCCGGCGGTTAGCCTGGCTACCAACCCTTATATCCAGTTAGATACCCGCTGCCTGCTCGCTTCTAACGAGCATTTAACGAGCCTCGATCGGCGCCTTGACATAACGACCCGGGAGCAGAGTGACGCTGACGACCAGACAACGAACAGCGCGGCCTCCCATGTCGGGAGGCCGCGCTGGTTCTGACGGAGTGACCGGCTTAGAACGCGTGCTCGAGGTAGAGCGGCATCATGCGGCGCCAGGTCGGCCAATCGTGGCGCATGTCGTGGCCCCACAGGTCGAGGTTGTGCCAGATGCCCTTCTCCCAGAGCAGACGCGACATCTTGCGCGACTGGCCGGGAGCCTCGTAGTCGCCCTGGCCCGACAGGATGTGGATGCGCTTGCCGTGCGAGCGCAGCTGCTCCAGGTACCAGGGATCGGTGAGACCCGGCAGGTAGTGGAACGGCGAGTTGAAGAACACGTTCTGGTCCACGTAGCCGTTGGTCCAGGGATCCAGGTCGTAGGCGCCCGACATGGCGATGGTGCCGTTGAACATGTCGGGGTGGCGCAGCAGGAAGTTCATCGCGTGGAAAGCACCCATGCTGGCGCCCGTCGTGACGATGCCCTGGCGGCCGCCCTGGTGGTTCCAGATGAAGGGAACGACTTCCTTGGTGACGTAGGCGTCGTAGAATTCGTGCTTGCGGGCGCGCTCCGCCGGGTGGATGCGGGTGTTCATCCAGGTGTGCGCATTGACGCTGTCGATCGAGTAGACCTTGACCTTGCCGGCCTCGATGTAGGGCTTCATCACCGTCAGCAGGTGGAAGCGCTCGTACTCCTCGAAGTCCGCCGCCGCCGTCGGGAACATCAAGAGGGGGAAGCCAAAGTGACCGTAGACCGCGATCGGCATCTCCTTGCCGATGCGATGGCTATACCAGCGGTGGACCTCTTTACGCATGAAAGCCTATCCTCACTCAAAGCAGCGTCTGTACGTGGCCGAAGACCTCGGCCATCCTTCTATTCAAGCAGATGAAGCCTCGTTTGTCAGTCCCCATGCGCCATGTGGAGGAAATTGTCGTGGGCACGCAAGTCGGCGCCCCCGACCCCCGATAACGTCCTTAACCCGTTAACTAGGGTTTAAGGCTCCCACAAGATCCAGTGAAAGGACCGCCCGTGAAGCGTCAGTTCAAGAGCCTCAGCCTAGCCCTCGCGCTCGCTTTCGGCTTGACCGGTTGCGGTACGCTGCCCTTCGGCACGCCGGGCGCAGGCGTCGACTCGCAGGCCTCCGCCCTCAAGCGCACGAGCGGCCAGACCCAGGTGCTGGTCTTCCCCGACGCGGGAGCCAAGACCATGGTGGACGTCATCCGCAACGCCAAGAAGTCGATCGAGTTGGAGACCTACATGTTCACCAACTACGACGCGAGCGGCGAGCTGGTGCAGGCCCTCATCGCCCGCCAGAAGGCCGGCGTCGACGTCCGGGTGATCCTCGAGGCCAACCCCTACATCCCGCCCAAGATGGGCGAGCCCTTGCCCGAGAACCCGAACAAGGCCACGATCGCGGCCCTCCTCGCGGGCGGCATCAAGGTCAAGCGCTCGAGCCCCAAGTTCCGCTTCACCCACGTCAAGAGCATGGTCGTCGACGGCGAGGTCGGCTACATCATGACCATGAACTTCACGAACTCGGGCCTGACCAGCAACCGCGAGTACGTGGTGGTCGATCGCGACCCCACCGACGTCGCCGAGCTGCAGCGGATCTTCCACGCCGACTGGGAGGAACTGACCTACAAGCCCAAGGATCCCGACCTGGTCGTGAGCCCCGACAACTCGCGCGAGAAGATCCTCAAGCTCATCGACGGGGCCAAGAAGAGCCTCATGATCCAGGTGGAGTTTCTGAGCGACCCCGAGATCGCCCAGCACATCGGCGCACGCGCCAAGGCCGGCGTCGACGTGAAGGTCCAGTGCGCGTACTTCGACGCCGATCCCGTCACGGGTCGCGACACGGTCGGCGAGACGACCAAGCTCCTCAAGAGCGTGGGCGTGGACCAGATCCGTTTCGGCAAGAGCATCAAGATGCACGCCAAGATCGCCATCGCCGACGGCGCCAAGGCCTACGTGGGTTCGGAGAACTTCACGGCCAACTCGCTGGACAACAACCGCGAGGTCGGCATCATCCTGCAGGACAAGGCCGCCATCGCGGCGCTCGAGCAGACGGCGGCCAAGGACTGGGAGGCGCGCTAGCGCGTCTCCCCCAACTCAAACGGATAACCGGCGGCTATCCAAGCGTCCAGCCCTCCTTTGAGGGCGTGGACGTTTTTGTATCCGAACTCCTGGGACAGTTGCAGCGCCGCACGGGCGCTGGAGGCATCGTCCGGTCACGAACAGTAGAGGATGAGCATCTCCTCCTTGGAGAGCTTGGGTCCCCAGGTCGTGATGTCCTTGCGGGGCAGGGACAGAGCGCCCTGGATGTGGCGCCGCTCGTACGCGTTTACCTTGCGGACATCGCCGATCCGGACGGTGACACCCGCTTGCATCAGTTGGTGCACCTCCTGGGGCGTCAGGAAGCCGGGCTGGCCGGGCTGTGGCATGACGGGCGGCTTGGCGGCCGTCTGGGCCGTAGGGGGCTGTGCCGCCGGCGTTTGGGCGAATAGCCGCGGGACCTGACTCGCCAAGATCCCTATCGTGACGACGGCGCCGGCCATCAACAGGTATCGCTTGCGCATGGCGTTGCTCCTTGAGGGTCGGGAGAAACGTCCCTAGTATCGACGTTCGTTCGTTTCGTTGGCCTCGACCAGCTTGCACAAACATGGTTGGCCGTCGGAAGGATTGGTCGGCCGGCCATGATAAAGTGATGTTGGTTCGGGCCATCGGCCTGTAAGGCTCGTCGCATGCCCCTGTCACAGAAGGACCACTGCCATGAAGAACAAGATCCAGCAAGCCGAAGAGCAGCTCAACGCCCTGCAGGAGTTCCTCCTGACCGCCAAGCCCAAGATGACGGGCGCCGAGCAGAACGTCCTGCGCATCAACCTCGATGCCGTCCGCTCGCGCCTGCGCGACATCCGCGAGCACCACGAGGAAGATTAAAAGCGAGGGTTGGGCCGCGCCGCCCGCCCGGGTATGTAACCCTCGACGCACCTGATTTCGGGGGGAGCATGCGACGTGCCGGCGCGGTCATCGCCATCTGCTGCATCCTGGGCTGGACCGCCCGGGGGCCGATTCCATCGGCCTCCGGTGCGGTCCCGTCTTTGGTGGAGCGAGTCGACTCCCTGGCGGCGGACTTCACGTCGCGGTTCGACGGCCTCGCCAAGCGCCATGGCCTCACGCTGGAGCAGGTGCTGCAGCTGAGCGATCGCCTCAACGACGATCGCTGGCCCCAACTGGCCCGCAAGATGGGCGTGGCCGCGCGCGACGTCGAGACCCTCTACCAGTCGCTCGCGGCCCTGCCGCACAAGCGCGACGATGAGTTGACACCCTACAACCTCCTCATGCCGGCCAAGGACAAGTGGGGCCTGAGCCTCAAGGAGGCCGAGCTCGGCTGGGCCAAGTACGGGCCCCTGATCGAGCGGGTGGCCATCGAGCAGGGGATCGATCCCCTCATCCTCGGCGCCTACGTGTGGACCGAGAGCAACTTCGACACCCGGCAGGACACCCGGGCGCGCGGGCTCGTCGCCGTCGGTCTCACGTCGGTCCAGGCGCAGGATCACAAGCGCCTGGGCGGCACGCTCGAGGAGCGGGTGGAGCGCCTCAAGCGCGATCCATACCTGAACCTGACGCTCGCCGCCCGGGAGTTCAAGTCCCGCTGGAACCCCGACGACATGTTCGGGACGGTCATGGACGTGTGGTATCCGGCCTGGCGCCGCAACGGCCGGATTCCCAACCTGGGCACGGCCTACGCCTACGTGCAGCTCTTCTCGAACCGCTATTTCCTCCTGATGAACGTCACGGGCGGCTAGTCCAGCCATCCGTCGATCGCCTGGCGACCACAGCCTTCGATCGGTGGTAAACTGAGGGCGCATGCTTGCCAAGGGAGCGCCCGCACACGCCGCGAGGTCATGCGAAGGCGCCTGCCAAGGGAAAGGAAGGTGGCCATGGATAGCCCCGCGGAGACGACTGCCGCTGCCCCGGTTCGCGAGTTGCCCATCAACCTTTACCGGCCGAACGCCCCTTTGACGAGCGCCCTGCTCCAGAACGTCCGCCTGACGCCGGAGGGTCACCCCTCGGACGTGCGGCACCTGGTCTTCGACCTCTCCCAGGGGGAGATGCGTTACCTCGAGGGCCAGAGCGTGGGCATCCTGCCCCCCGGCGTGGACAAGGCGGGCAAGCCCGAGAAGCTGCGCCTGTACTCGGTCGCCTCGACGCGCCGGGGCGATCGCGACGACTTCAAGACCGTCACGCTGTGCGTGAAGCGCGTCGTCTACACCGACTCCGAGACGGGCCAGGAGGTGCGCGGGGTCGCCTCCAACTACCTGTGCGACCTCAAGCCCGGTGACGAGGTCCAGATGACGGGCCCGGTGGGCCGGACCTTCCTCCTGCCGGAGGATCCCGAGGCCAACCTGGTCATGATCGCGACGGGCACCGGCATCGCCCCCTTCCGGGCCTTTTTGCGCGAGATCTTCCGCCCCGACACGCCCTTCCTCGGGCAGGCGCGCCTGTTCTTCGGCATGCCGTACTCCGAGGAGATCCTCTATCAGAACGAGATCGAGGCCTACGCGGACTCCTGGGCCAACTTCCGCCACTACTACGCGATCAGCCGCGAGCAGAAGACCGCGGACGGTCGGCGCATGTACGTCCAGGATCGGATCCGCGAGTACGGCGATGCCCTCTGGCCGCTCATGACGGATCCCAAGACCTACGTCTACATGTGCGGCCTCAAGGGAATGGAAGTAGGAGTCGAGGAGGCGTTCGCCGCCACCGCGGCCAGCCACGACGCGGACTGGGCCCAGCTGCACGAGACCCTCAAGAAGGGCAAGCGGTGGCACGTCGAAACCTATTAACCCTCCATTGACTAGTACCGGGGAGGGGGGCCGAGGGGTATAGCCACGATATGCCGACCCATGACACCGCGCGCTTCGCGCACCTGACGGACCTCCACTTCACGACCCTCTCCCAGCCGCGGTACCCGACGGGGCCGTTCGTGCTGGAGCACACGGTCGCGGACCTCAACGCGCAGGACCTCGACTTCGTGCTCTTCACGGGGGATCTCTTCCACTTCCCGGAGCGGATCCCGGCGGAGATCGACGCCATGCGCTCGATCCTGAGCGGGCTGCGCCACCCCTTCTACGTGGCCTTCGGCAACCATGACGTGGAGGGGTACAGCGTCCGCGATCGCAAGCGCTTCTTGATGCGCGAGCTCGGCGATCATGGCCTCAGCGGCGGCAGCCCGTACTACCGCGTGAGCCCGACGCCGGGCGTCCGCCTCATCGTGCTGGACTCCACGGACACCGACGAGCCCCACTACCTGACTTGGCGCGGGCGCTTCACGGCCGCACAGGCCGACTGGCTCTCAGAGACGCTCAAGGAGAGCCGGGACGAGCTGGCGCTCCTGGCCATCCACCATCCGCCCATCATGCCCTATCCGCTCATGGGCTCGTTGAAGTTCGAGGACGAGGACCGGATGCGGCTGGCGCGGGCGATCGCCCCGCACACGCATGCGCCGTTGATGCTGTGCGGGCATTACCACCTGAGCAGCAGCACGCCCTTCGAGTCGACGACGGTGCTGACGGGACCGAGCCTGGTCGAGCATCCGCACCAGTATCGCGTGTTCGAGGTGCACCACCACGACCACGTGCACGAGATCAAGTACCACTGGCGCCGGGTGCCGCTCGACGAGCGGGAGGACGCCCCGTGCGCCATCGGAACGGCCATGCGCCATCTGGCGCTCAACCGGCTCTCTTACGCCCGGCAGGGCAGCCTGACGGTCGCGCGTGTCAACTAGTCAAGAGCCCCCGTCCAGTTGGACGGGGGCTCGATTCTTGGGACGACCTACCGCTTCAACACCACGATGGTGATGCGCCGGTTCTGGGCCGCGAAGGGATTCTTGGCGTTGATGGGCTTGGTGTCCGCGAAGCCGCGCACCGCCGAGACCCGCTTGGGGTCCACGCCGTCGTGCTCGAGGATGCTGCGGACCTTGTTGGCGCGGTCCGCCGAGAGCTCCCAGTTGGTGTAGCCCGGCTTGTTGACCAAGGGGTGCGCGTCCGTGTGGCCGCCGATCATGAGGTGGTTGCCGTGACCCTTCAGTTCCTTGGCGATCGCCTTGAGGATGTCCAGGGTCTTGGGGTTCGGGTTGGCCGAGCCCGAGTCGAACATGATCTCGTTGGCCTTCTCGATGATCGAGACCTCGACGCCCTCGGTGGTCTGGGTGATCTTCACCCGATCCCGGAAGGCCCAGAGGGAGCCTTCCTCGATGGACTGCTGGAGCTGGGTGACGATGCTGTCGCTGGGCGAGACCTGCTGGAGCACGCTGGTCTGATCCGGGGCGCCCGACGACTGTGAGGGAATGATCGCGATGGTCGTGTCGATGGGATTCTCCCGGCCCGGCATCTGACCGTTGCCCTGGAACAGGTTGGGGTCCTTGAAGTACCGTGCGAGGTCCTCGCGGGTCTCCTGGGGCGTCAGGCCGATGAGCCAGAGCACCATGAAGAGGGCCATCATCGAGGTCACGAAGTCGGCGTACGCCACCTTCCACGAGCCGCCATGGTGCCCCCCGTGGCCGCCGCCTTTGCCGCGTCTGCCCAAGGCCTACGCTCCCGCGGTCGCCGGTTCGGCGCCCGTCGCGCCGGCCTCGGCCTTCTTGCCCGAGAGGATGGCCTCGAGCTCCTCGGCCGTGGGGCGGTTGTACGAGTAGATGGCCTGGCGACCGATCTCGACGGCGACGATGGGGTCGCAGCCGTTGAAGTAGGCGCCGACCGCCTCGCGGATGCACTGGAAGTAGCGTCCCGCTTCCTTGTTCTGGGTCTCGATGTTGGCCGCAATGGGCTGCAGCATGCCGTACGAGAGCAACAGGCCGAGGAAGGTGCCCACGAGCGCCGCGCTGATGTGGTGACCGAGGATCTCGGCCGGCGCGCTCAGGAACTGCAGGGTGATGATGATGCCGAGCACCGCCGCGACGATGCCCAGGCCGGGCAGGGCGTCCGACACGCGCGAGATGGCCGCCGTGCCGAGCGCGCTCTCCTCGTGGTGCGTCTCCAGGTAGATGTCCATGGCCAGCTCGATGTGCTCCGGCTTGGCCTGGTAGCTGATGGCGAGCTTCATGGAGTCGCACATGAAGTCGAGCGCGTGGTGGTTCTTGAGGAGCGACGGGAACTGCTGGAAGACCTCGGCCTCGTGCGGATTCATCAGGTCCTGCTCGACGGTGAGGAAGCCCTCGCGCTTGGCACGGTTGAAGATCGCATACAGGGCGCCGAGGATCTCCTCGTAGGCCGCCCGCGGGTAGGCGGTCGCCCCGAAGACCCGCGGCAGATCGCGCCCGATCTGCTTGAGGATCGGAGCGGGCGTGCCCGCGAGCAAGCCGCCGAGCGCCGCGCCGCCGATGATGACGAACTCCGCCGGCTGATTGATGATGGCGATCGGGCCACCTTCGAGCAAGAAGCCCCCGAAGACGCCGCCGAAGACGATCAGAAGGCCGATGATTGCAAACAAACCAGTACCTCTTCGAGGGATGCTGCCAGATTACGATTCGCCCCTGACATGTCAATCAGGGAACCGACGGATCCCCTATACCCGAAAGCGCGCCGCTACAACATTAAGCGATTTTAAATTCCTTGGTATGATGGTAGCGATTCAATTTCGAGGAAGGAACGACCCATGCCGCCAACACCCGTCGGATTCGAGGCCCTTGGCCTGCGCCCGGAGCTGCTCGCAGGACTCGATCACCTGGGCTTCGCGGAGCCGACCCCCGTCCAGCAGGCGGCCATTCCGGCCGTCCTCGGCGGCAAGGACGTCATCATCCAGGCGGAGACCGGGACCGGCAAGACGCTCGCTTACGGGCTGCCCCTCCTGCAGGGCATCGCGGGCACGCCCCTGCGCCCCCGGGTGCTCGTCCTGGTGCCCACCCGCGAGCTGGCGCTGCAGGTGCGAGACGTCCTGCGCACGGCGGCCCGCAAGTGGCGCCCGCCCATCCATGCGGTCGTCGGCGGCGAGCCCCTCGAGCCCCAGCTCAAGCTCGTGGACAAGGGCGTGGCCGTTCTCGTCGGCACCCCGGGCCGCGTGCTCGACCTCATGCGTCGCAAGGCCCTGGTCCTCAAGTACGTGCACGCCGTGGTGCTCGACGAGGCCGACGAGATGCTCCTCAGGGGCTTCAAGCCGGATCTCGACGCCATCCTCGGCCACCTGCCCGAAGAGCGCCAGACGCTCCTGGTCTCGGCCACCGTCGGCCCCGAGGTGCGCTCCTACGCCGCCAAGACCCTGCGCGAGCCGCAAGAGGTGGGAATGGCCGAGGCGAAGGCCGCGGGAACCCTGGAGCATCGCCTCGTCATGGCACCTCGATCGGGCAAGGGTCCCATCGTCGAGCAACTCCTCAAGGAGCATCCCGAGCAGGCCATCGTCTTCGTGCACAAGATCGAGGAGACCCGCCGCCTCGCTATGCGCTTGAGGGACGCCGGAATCGAGGCCGCCTACCTGAGCGGAGAGCTGCCCCAGGAGAATCGCAAGGAGACCATGGAGCGCTTCCGCAAGGGAGTGTACCGGGTGCTCGTCGCGACCGACGTGGCCTCGCGGGGCCTCGACATCCCGGAGGTGGGATTGGTCGTGAACTACTCGGTCCCCCCGAGTGCCGACCAGTACATCCACCGAGCCGGCCGCACGGGCCGGGCTGGCCGACTGGGCCGGGTCGTGACCCTCTCCTATCGAGAGGAGTCGGACGACCTCAAGCGCTTGCGCCAGTCCGTGTCCATGGACGTCCTCAAGGTCGTGCCGAAGCCCTCCAAGACCCCCGTCCAGCCCTGGCGCCCGCCCGTCGAGGAGGAGCCGGTGCACGTCCAGGCAGCCCGCGCCAAGCGTCCGCCGAAGATCGGACGCCACCTGGGCTGGTTCGAGGATCGGCCGGAAGCGGAGCAGCCGCGCGGACGAGAGGGACGCGGACCGGCGCCGGAGCGCAAGCCTCGCCCGCGCAAGCCGTCCCGTTAAGAAGCCCTACAGAAACTCGCGGGGGACGATCGCCGATAAGGACGGTATGAAGAACCGCCTTGTCGTCCTCGCCCTCCTCTCCTCGAGCCTGGTCGGCTGCAGCGCCCCGGTGCCGCTCACGGCCGCCGGGTCCACGAGCTCGCTCCTAGCGGCCTCCAGGGCGGGAGCGCCGCGCGTCATCGTCTCGGCCCCCGGCCTGACGGCCTCTGACTTGCAGGCCATGGGCAAGCGCTATGGTCTGCGCCTCGTCACGCCCATGGAGCGGCTCGGGTGCGGCGTCTTTGCGATCGCGGGCGCCTCGGCCCAGGATCTCCACCGACTTTCCAAGGATCCGGCCGTCAAGTACGTCGAGCGAGACGTGGCAGGCTCCATCCACGACACCGCGCGCTCGATCACCGAGGCTCCGTCCGACCCCATGCTCGCCGAGCAGTGGGACATGGCGCGCATGCGGACGGTCGAGGCCTGGGACGTGCGGGACGGGGCGAGCTCGACCGTCGTCGCCATCCTGGACACGGGCGTGGATCTGGGGCACCCGGACCTCGCGCCCAAGCTCGTGGGGGGCGTGGACATCCTGTCGCCCGGCGAGCCGCCCATGGACGACATGGGCCACGGGACGGCCACGGCGGGCATCGTGGGGGCGGTCGCCGACAACGGCGAGGGCCTCATCGGCGTGGCCCCGTTTGCGGGCCTGATGCCCGTCAAGGTCAACGTCCCGAACTCGGGGCACGTGCGGGCCTCCGACGCGGCCGCGGGCATCGTCTGGGCGGTCGACCACGAGGCCAACGTCATCAACATGAGCCTCGGCTTCACCGAGGGCGAGGACGGCCTGACGCCCGGCGGCCTCAAGACCCTCCAGCGCGCCGTCTCCTATGCCCTCGAGAAGGGCGTCATGGTCGTCTGCGCGGCGGGCAACATCTCCGGGCGCCCCGTGGCGAACTATCCGGCCGCATGGGCGGCCGAAACCGGCTTCGAGGGGCTCCTGGCGGTGGGCACGACGGATCGCGGCGATCGCCGTGCCGCCTATTCCAACTACGGCCCCTGGCTCACGGTGGTGGCCCCCGCGGACGACGTGCCGGCCCTCTCGGTCGGAGGCTACGGGCGCTTCGGAGGTACCTCCGCCGCCGCCCCGCACGTGAGCGGGCTTGCGGCATTGCTCATCACGCCGAGCCGCCCGCCGTCCCTCAAGACGCTCCGGGACTGGATCGTTCGCAGCGCCCGGGATGCGGGCCCCACGGGCAGGGATCCCCAGTACGGCGCCGGGGTGGTGGATGCGCTTGCCGCGGTCCAGATGAGCACCCGCTAGCTCGCCTTCAAACGTGAAGCGCCCGGTGGCCATCGGCCCCGGGCGCTTGTTGATCACCCCCTGCGGCGATAGCCGGAGAGGCCGTTCTTTCCGGTGGGGGGCTTCCACTGGTAGAAGTGCGGGCGGCCCGCGACGTCGATGTAGATGAGCAGGTGGTTCTTCTGCGCCAGCACGGCGGCGCTCGACAAGGGGACGTTCTCGGAGCCGCGCAGGGCGGCGACGAAGTCGTCGGAGTCCGGGGCGTCCTCGTCCCGCTGGATGACGGTGATGTCGTTGAGCTGATCGATCGCCAGCTGGCTGCCCTCATGGGCGGTGGCCGAGTCGGCGGCGTTCAGCTGCACGATCGTGCCGTTGTAGTAAGTGGCGTTGGGGTCGACGATGATGAGCACCTTGTTGAGCTGGACCAGCCCCGCTTCGGAGTAGCTCACGACGCCGTCCACCAGGTTCGCCTGGGTCACGTAGAAGTCGCGGGTGGTGATGTCCCATAGCACCTGGACCGGGAGCTCTGCGTAGTACTTGAGGATGTCCTTGGGGTCGTCGAGCAGCAGGGTGGTGACCTGGTTGGTCTGCTGGACCGAGACGCTCGAGCCGGTAAAGGCCTGCGTGTCCCCCAGGTAGTTGTCCTGGATGAAGTTCAGGCCCCGGTTGCTGGGGGCCGGGGCCAGGGCCGCAGGTCGGACTTCAGCCTTGGGGGCCGATCTGCCGCCGGACATGAAGGCGGCCTGGCTGCCGGTGGTGACCGAAGGTGGGGCGGCGCCGCAGCCGCTGCCGGTCGCCACCGACAGCGCCAGGGTGCTCCAGAGTATCGCGCGATTCATGGTTTGTTGGTCCTCCCTCTCTGAAGATTGAGGGTTGGCCTCATGCTCAACCGCCCAACCGTGCTTCAAGGATAGGAGGCGCTCGATGATGTCGGAATGATCGAACGGACCAAGATTTTGATCGGGCTTCCGGAAGGAGGCCCCCCCAGCTTGCTTGCTTGCACGGTCGGACCGGGCACGGTCCGGCCTCCCCCCGTGCAGCTAGGCCGTTTGAACCCGTTGTTGCCGGGGGGCTGGGCGCAGCCGTCTCAACCGACCAAGCGTGTTTTGATGTTTGGATGTTCGATCGTCCGGGGGTGATCGCCTATGGTTAACCCATTCTTGAGCGGCCAGTCGTTGGCTGCCGGAACCAGAGAGAGAGAAAGAGGAAGGTGCCATGATTTCCACGAAGCTTCTGAGTGCGCTTGCGATCGCGTCCTTTATGACGGGTTGCGCGTCGCTGCCCACGCAGCAGGCGGACATCCAGGGACGGTCGGGCGGCAGCCGGACCAACGTCAACGCCGCGCAGACCAACGCGGTTGGCAACGTCACCGTGACCACCACGACCACGCAGAGCAATGCGGCCACGCAGAACAATTCCGGGAACGCCAACAGCGCGATCTCCCAGTCCAACAGCGCCACCACCATCTTCAGCTTGAACCAGCAGAACGGCATCAACATCGACAGCAACCAAGAGCAGCAGACCGTCGACGTCCGCATCACGCAGCAGCGGAAGTCGAAGCGGTACTAGGCGGATCGGCCCCTAGCGGGCCCATCGCCCTCGCCATTGGCGGGCTGACGTCCGGATTCCGGAGCGCGTCGGCCCGCCAAGCGCCATTTGCGCCTAGTTGAGCAGCTCTTCGAGCACCGCCGCGAACCCGTCCTCGGTGACGGGCTTGGTCACGCGATCGGCCGCCTCCTTGACCGGAGCCGGCGCGTTGCCCATGGCCACGCCCAGCCCCGCGAACTGCAGCATGTCCAGGTCGTTCATGCCGTCGCCGATGGCCACGATCTCCTCCGGCCGCACGCCCAGGCGTTCTGCCACGTGCGCCAGGGCCACGCTCTTGCGGATGGTCGGGTTGGCGATCTCGAGGAAGATGGGGATGGACTCCGTCACGTAGAGCCGGGTGTCGAAGCGCTCCTGCAGCGCGGGCACCCAGTGCCGCACCTGCTCGACGGTGCCGATGGCCACGATCTTGGTGGGCTCCATGGTGAGCCCCTCGGCCAGGGACGGGATGAGCCGCGGCTCGACGCGCGCGACGCTGCAGTACAGCTCCGCCTCGGGCGTGTGCCGGTCGATGAGCAGCTCGTCGTTCACGTAGAGGTTCACGTGCAGCCCCGTCTCGAACAGCGCCTCGAGCGCCTCATGGGCGAGATCGAGCGGGATGGTGCGGTGCCAGAGGTCCTCCTGGGTCTGATGGTCCCGGATGAGGGCGCCCTGGTAGTTGATGAGCGGCGTGGTGATGCCGCACTCCCGGGCATAGGGCACGGTCGCCTTGAACATGCGGCCCGTGGCCATGACCACGGGGATGCCGGCGTCATGGGCGAGCCGCACGGCGCGCTTGTTGCGCTCGGAGACCGTCAGGTCGCGTCCGAACAGGGTTCCGTCGAGATCGGTGGCGATGAGCTTGGGCCGCATGGCTTCCTCCAAAAGGGGACCCCTCAGTCTAACAAAAATTCAGCCCCTCCGGCGGTCCTCCAGGCAGGCCCAACGCGGCCTCCGGCGCGGAACGGGGTATGGTATAATGAGCCGCTTCGTCCCCATGGCAGCATTGCCCGACTACAGGGAGGTCGCCCTTGAGCGCCCGACAAAACGCCATCTTCGTCATCACCGGGCTCTCCGGCGCCGGCAAGAGCCTCGCGATCCGCTGCTTCGAGGACATGGGCTTCCTGTGCGTCGACAACCTGATCCCGCCCCTGTTGCCGCAGTTCATCGAGCTGACCTACCCGCGCATGCGCCAGATCGCGGTGGTCATGGACTCTCGCGGCGGCAGCTTCCTGGATGACCTCACGGGCGTCATGGAGCAGCTCAAGCCCATGGGCTACCCCACCAAGGTCGTCTTCCTCGAGGCCTCCGACAACGTGCTGCTCACGCGCTTCAGCGAGACGCGCCGGCGCCACCCGCTGTGGGGCGAGTCCACCCTGATGGAGTCGATCAAGCAGGAGCGCGAGCGGCTCGCCGAGATCCGGGCGGCCGCCGACGTCATCATCGACACCTCCGACCTCACCTCCAAGCAGCTCAAGGAGAAGCTCATCGCGAGCTTCATCCAGACCGACCAGGTCGAAGCCTCCATGCAGATCACCGTCAAGAGCTTCGGCTTCAAGTTCGGCCCGCCCATGGATGCGGACCTCGTCTTCGACGTGCGCTTCCTGCCCAACCCCCACTACGACCCCGAGCTGCGCCCCTTCACGGGCCTCCACGAGCAGGTCCAGGACTTCGTCTTGACCCACCCCGTCACCCTCGAGTTCCTGGAGCGGTTCTTGGACCTGGCGTCGTTCCTCTTGCCCCACTACCGCAAGGAGGGCAAGACGCATCTGGCGATCGGCATCGGCTGCACCGGCGGCCGCCACCGCTCGGTGGCCATCACGCGCTACCTGGCGGGCTACCTCAAGAACCACGGGTACTCGGTGCTCGAGGAGCACCGCGACATCGACCGCCAGGCCGAGTACTACGGTGCGGAGCCGAGCCGGGTCTAGCGTGAGGATGCATACGCTCTTCCGGTGGCTGACACCGGGAATGGGGATCAAGCGCTGGCTCTTCCTGTCGGTCATGGGCCTGCTCACCGTCAACGGCGGGGTCATCGCGCTCACCTACTACTTCGTGCGCGAGATCCGCGGCCGCTCGACGACCTGGGAGCTGCCCACCATCGGCATCTTTTGCGTCCTGATGGGCATGGTCCTCACGGCCCTCGGCGCCCGGCGCCTGCTGCGCGAGGTGGTGCGCGTCCTGCACCCCGCCCCGCCCCGCCTGCTGGATGCCTTTTACCGCCAGCGTAGCAAGCGCGGCCCCAAGCTCGTGGCCATCGGCGGGGGCACCGGCCTCGCGACGCTCCTGCGCGGCCTCAAGGAGTACTCGGACAACATCACGGCCATCGTCGCCATGGCGGACAACGGCGGCTCCAGCGGACGCCTTCGCGAGGAGCTGGGCGTGCTGCCCCCGGGCGACATCCGCCACTGCCTGACGGCCCTGTCCGGCGAAGAAGAGCTCATGACCAAGCTCTTCGACTACCGCTTCAAGGCGGGCACGACCTTGCTCGGTCACTCCTTCGGCAACCTCTTCTTGACGGCCATGGCCGACATCACGGGCGATCTCGAGCAGGCGATCCGCGCCTCGAGCCGCGTTCTGGCGGTTCGCGGCCAGGTCCTGCCGGCGACCCTCGTGCCCCTGGAGCTCGTGGCCCTGCTCGAGGACGGCACCATCGTGCGCGGCGAGTCCCAGATCACCGAGAGCAAGGGCCGGATCGCGGCCGTGCGCTGCGAGCCCGAGGAACCGGCCGCCCTGCCCGAGGCCGTCCGCGCCATTCAGGAGGCGGACGCCATCATCATCGGCCCGGGCAGCCTCTACACCTCGATTGCGCCCAACTTGCTCATCCCCGAGCTGACGGACGCCCTGTTGTCCAGCCGCGCGCCCCGTCTCTACATCTGCAACGTCATGACCCAGCCGGGCGAGACGGACGACTTCAAGGTCTCGGATCACGTCAAGGCGCTGCAGCAGCTCGCGGGCCCGGACATCGTCCAGTTCGTCCTGGTCAACGAGGACCTGCCCCAGCGCCTCCTCGAGAAGTACGAGGTCAAGGGTCAGTATCCGGTGGATTACGACCCCGAGACTTGCGTGGGGCTGGGCGTCAAGGTCCTGATGGCGCCGCTCCTGGACGAGGGCGACATGGTCCGGCACGACCCCGAGGCGCTCTCTCGGGCCATCGTCGACTGGCTCCTGCGCGTGCGCCGGGAGTCGGGGGCGAAGATCCTGCCGTTTCCGGTCGAGGCGGAGCTCTCGGCCAAGACCAAGGGGTGGCTGTGACCGCGCCGACCTTCTCCCAGGACGTCCGGACCCAGCTCGCGCACCTGGAGCACGGGAAGCCCTGCTGCCAAAAGGCCCTCCTCTTGGCCCTCCTCTCGGTGTGCGCGGCCGTCACGCAGCGCCCTGACGAGCGTGACCTGGTCCTGACCGTTGAAAACTATGCCGTGGCGCGCCTGCTCTTCAAGCTGGTCAAGGAGCTCTTCGGCGTTACGCCCCAGCTCCAGAACGGCGCCGGCACCGGACGGCTCAACCACTTTCGGCTGGTGGTGCCCCTGCCCGAGGAGGGGCTGGACGGTGCCATGAGCCTTTCGGAGCTCCACCGCTCCATCCAGAAGCGCTCCTGCTGCAGGCGGGCCTTCCTGCGCGGGGCGTTCCTCGGCTGCGGGTCGCTGGTGGACCCCGAGCGCGCCTACCACATGGAGTTTACGGCCCCCGGCGAGGTGAGCTCGTGGATCGTCTCCCTCTTGCAGGCCGAGGGCATCCGCGCGGGCCACTACCAGCGGCAGGGCCATCAGCACTGGACGGCCTACGTCAAGAAGAGCGAGGACATCGCCACCTTCCTCACGCTGGTGGGCGCCGTACCCGCCCTCTTGGCCCTCGAGGAGCTGCTCATCAGCCGCGACCTCAAGAATAACGTTCAGCGCGCCGTCAACTGCGAGACGGCGAACCTCGATCGCACGGTGTCGACGGCCCAGTCCCAGATCGCCCAGATCGAGTCCCTGCAGGCCCGCGGCGTGCTGAGGACCCTCAGCGACGAGCTCCGAGAGACGGCCGTCCTGCGCCTGGAGCATCCGTTCGCGAGCCTGGCGCAGCTGGCCGAGTATCACAGCGAGCCCATCTCCAAGAGCGCCGTGAACCATCGGCTGCGCAAGCTCGCCCAGCTCGCCGAGGCGGGCGAGACCGAGCCCTCCGCGCGACCGGACCCGTAACCCGAGCGGCCTCGGACCGCATCCGCTTTCTGCTCGATTGGTCGTCCGTCGGGCGGGGTATAACTTTCACGTGCGGCCGGGCGGCCGTGGGGCGGAACCTGGCTTCTTCCGTCCTGACCTTCGAGCTTCACGGGTAGAGGATGACCAACCAGGAACTCCTAGGAGCGGGTAACGCCGCATTCAACGCCGGCGACGTCGACAGGGCGATCGCCGTCTTGGGCACGGTCAGCGCCGACGATCCCCAGATCTACGGCCAGGCCCTCCTCCTGATGGGCCGCTGCTATCTCCGCAAGAAGCAGTTCGACCAGGCCCGCATCTGCCTCGAGGAGTCCTACAACGTCCGCAAGCACGCGCGGACGCTGTTCCACCTGGGCGAGTGCCTGTACCAGTCGGGCGATCGCCCCGGTGCCGAGCAGTGCCTGGAGGCCGCCACCTCCGCTGACGAGACCCTCACGGACGCCTGGATCATGCTGGGCGTGGTCCGCAAGGAGCAGGGTCGCCCCAAGGATGCCCTCCCCTGCTTCGATCGGGCGGTCAAGAACGACCCCAAGGCGGTCGTGGCCCGGTTCCAGATCGCGCAGGTCACCTACGAGCTGGGCGACATGCAGCGGGCGGCCACCCAGGCCCACCACGTGCTGCAGCATGCGGACGACTTCGTGCCTGCCCACCTCTTGATGGCGAACATCACGCTGAAGCTCGGCGACTATCGCCAGGCCGCCGTCGAATTCTGCCGGGTGCTCGAGCTCTCGGGCCCCGACGCCACGGTCTACATGTCCCTGGGCCGCGCCTTCGCTCACCTGCAGGACTACCCGCAGGCCGTGTCGGCCTTCGAGGCCGCCTTCGAGCTGGAGCCGGACAACGAGATGGCTTGCTCGGCCGCCGCTCGCCTGGCCGAGCGCATGGGCGACACCCAGAAGGCCGGCGACTTCTTCCGCAAGCTCTTGCGCTTCGAGGGCTCGAAGGACATGGCCGTCGAGGCCCTGACCCGCCTCGGCCTGCCGGCGGACGCCCCGCCTCCGCCTGCTGCGGCCAAGAAGCCCAAGAAGGGCGCCAAGGGCAAGGCAGAAGCGCCTGCTGCCGCGGCAAAGCCCAAGGGCCCGGCCGTGCGCTTCCAGCCTCCCAAGTCCATCGACCGTGCGGGGTTGCCGACCACGGCGCCGACCCGCACCACCGGCCGCCTCATCGGCGAGAAGCCGACGGCTCCGGTGCGCCCGCAGGCGCCCACTCCGCCGCGCCCGGTCGCGAGCCCCACCACGCCCCTCGACAACGTCCTCGACGGCCTCGAGAAGTTTCTCGACAAGACGCCCCTCAAGGGCAGCTTCGACAAGAAGGCCATGGGCCAGCTCGCCAACACCATGCTCAACAAGGTCAACCGCGTCACCGGCAACCTCTCGGACAACATGAACAAGGTGACGGGCAACCTAACGGACAACGTCAACCGCTTCAAGGGGGACTCGGCCGCGGGCATGGTCGACAAGCTCAAGAGCGGGCTCATCTCCAAGGTCAAGCGCGACGCCGCGGAGCCCCCGGCGCCCGCCAAGCCAGCACCTCCGGCCACCGGAGCGCTCAAGCGTCCTCCGACGGGCGGAGCCGGCGGTACCGGCCAGCTGCCGAACCGTCCGAAGCCGAAGTCGTAGGTGACGGATGGCCACCGCCCCGTTGCCCAATAGCCGCGAGCTCGTCAGGGCTGGCCAGGAGCATTACAAGGCCCAACAGTACGATCAGGCCATCGAGGTCCTGAGCCAGGTCGCCAACGACGATCCGGCGGTCTTCGCTCAGGCCCTTGCCGTCATCGGTCGCTGCCACACCCGTAAGGCCAACTACGAGATGGCCCAGGAGGCCCTCTCACTCTCCAACAAGATGTCGCCCTCGCCCCTGACGGAGTACTTCCTGGGCGAGTGCCACTACTACGCGGGCGACTTCGTCACGGCCGAGGAGCGCCTGGAGGCCGCGGTCGCGCAAGACACCAAGATCACCGACGCCTACATCCTGCTCGGGACCATGCGGCGGAACGCGGGCAACCTGGACGGCGCCATCCTCGCCTTCAACCTGGCGTTGCGCAACGATCCCAAGGCGATCGCCGCCCGCTTCCAGCTCGCCCAGGCCGCCTACGACCTGGGCGATTTGCAGCGGGCCACCTCGCAGGCGTTCATGATCGTCCAGCAGAAGGAGGACTTCGCGCCCGTCCACCTGCTGCTGGGTCACTGCGCCCTGCGCCTCAACGACTTCCGGCAGGCGGCCTACGAGTACTGCCGCGTGCTGCAATTGAGCGAGCCGACCCTCGAGATCTACGAGGGGCTGGGCCGGGCGTTCGCGAACCTCAAGGACTTCGAGCAGGCGCTCAAGGCGTTCGAGGCCGTCATCACGCTGGACCCGGACCACGAGATGTCCTACGTGGCGGGCGCGCGCCTCGCCGAGCGCATCGGAGACGTCGACCGGGCGAGGCGCTTCTGGACCGAGGCCGTGCGCTTCCCCAAGTACCAGCAGATGGCGACGGATTCGCTCGCGAAGCTGGGAGCCGCCGCTCCGCCGCCCGAGCCTCCAGCCGCGAAGAAGAAGGGGGCCAAGGGGGTCAAGCCTGCCGCCACCGCCAAGCCCACGGTGTCGGCGGCCGAACTGCCGCGCGACTTCGTGCCGCCGCAGCAGATCGACCGGAGTGCCATCCCGCAGCGCTCCAACAGCTCCATGCCCACCGCTCCTCTGACGACGCATGCCGCGGGGACGTTGAGCCTGGCCTCACGCCAGCCGGCCCCGACCCAGCCCCTCCGCGCCCCGACGCCGCGGCCTGTCTATGAGGAGGAGAAGCCGAAGAGCGGCTTTTCACTCGATGGCCTGTTGAACTCGGCGGCGGGCGTGTTCTCGTCCTGGATGACGAAGACGAAGAAGCCGGAGCCCACGTACAGCGGTGGTGGTGAGACGGTCGCAGACCTCATCGCCAAGCGCGCGCAGGAGCGCACGGCCCAGACGGCGGCCGAGGCGCCCGAGGCCCCGCCCGCGAAACCCGCGGCCAAGCCGCCGGCGAAGCCGGGCGCCAAGCCGGGTACCAGGCCGGGGCCTAAGCGCTAATCACTGAGATTCAAAGTTTGCGGCGGCTCTCTCCAGTGGGACAGGCCTCTGCGCCTGTCCCAACTTTCGCTCTTCAGCGTTCCAAAATACTCGCCATCACGGCGAGCGCTGCGAGGCTGGCCGTCTCCGAGCGGAGGATGCGACCGCCCAGCGAGACGTTGCGCGCCCCCGACGCGACCAGCCGCTCGACCTCGGCCGGACTGAAGCCCCCTTCCGGGCCCACCACGATCTCGTAACCCTGCGCGGGCTCGCCCTCGAGCGCCCGCGCCAGCGGGACGCCGCCTTGACGCTCCAGGCACGCGAGGCGCGCGACGCCGTCCGGCACCGGCGCCTTGAGCCAGGCGCCGAGTTCCACCGGAGCCTCCACCACGGGCACCTTGGCCCGCTCGCACTGCTCGGCGGCTTCCTTGGCGATCGCCTGCCACCGTCGCACCTTGTCCTGGCTCCGATCCGCCGAGAGCCTCACCACCGAGCGCTCGGTGATGACCGGGACGATGCGCGCGACGCCGAGCTCCGTGGCCTTCTGAAGAATCCAGTCGAACTTCTCGCCCTTGGGCATGCCCTGCACCAGGGTCACAGGGACGGGCAACTCGCCCGTGGCGGCCTCCTGGGAGACGATCTCGCCCCGGGTCTCGCGCTTGTCCACGGCCGTCAGGCGCACGGTGAACAGAGTTCCTAGCCCGTCGAGCACGAAGATGGCGTCCCCCTCGCGCATGCGCAGGACGCGCGCGACGTGGTTGGCGTCCTCCTCCTTGAGCAGGACTTCGGGCGCGCGGATCTGGTCGGGGGGCAAAAAGAAGCGGGGCAGGTCCATCTAGGCGGTGGCGGGTTGGTACATGGTCACGATCGAGAAGCGCTCGTCGCGCGAGAGGTCGATCATGCTGCCTTCGAGCTCGATGATCGGGCGCATGAGGTTCTGGCGCGAGACGCGCACGATGCGGGCGATCTGGCCCGTGTTGAGCTCGACCAGCGAGTTGACCGGGTAGGGCACGATGAACTTGACGAAGGCCTGCACCACGCGCGGGTCGAAGTGGTTGTTCGCCCCGTTGATGATGGCCTGGTAGACCACGTTCGGCGGCAGGCCCTTCTTGTAGGGCCGGGTCGAAATGAGGGCGTCGTACACGTCCACCACCGACACGATGCGCGCGAACTCCGAGATGGCCGTCCCCGAGAGCTTCATGGGGTAGCCCGAGCCATCCCACTTCTCGTGGTGCTGGAAGACGATGTTCTTGATCTCGGCGTTGGCCCAGCTGTAGCCGGACAGCAGCATGATGCCGTTGGCCGGGTGGGTGGCCATGATGTTGAACTCCTCCTCGGTCAGCTTGCCCGGCTTGTGGAGGATGGACTCGGGCACCAGGGACTTGCCCACGTCGTGCAGCAAGGCCCCGATGCCCAGCATGCGCAGGGTCTCGGGCGAGTAGCCCATGGCCGTTCCCACCACCAGGGCGAGGCTCATGACGTTGGAGGAGTGCGAGTAGGTGTACTCGTCGTAGACCCGCAGGTCGATGAGGCTGTTGAGCAGCTCCTTGTTGGAGACGATCTTGTGGATGGTCTGCTGGACCGACTGGTCCACCTCGCGGATGTCGATGCGCGTGGCGTTCTTGACCTGGTCCTGGATGTGCTTGATGGTCTGGACGTTGCGCTCCAGCACCTCGTTGCGGATGACCTGGGGCTTGAAGGGAGTGCCCGAGGCGGAGGGGCGCCTGGCAGGAGCCCCGGGCTGCACGGCGGCCGGACGGGACGTGCCGCTCGCAGGTGCTCCGTGGGCGGCCGGGCGCGTCAGGCGGAAGGCCGGAGCGGCGTTCGGCGCGGGAGCGGGCGTCGGGGCAGGCGTGCTCGGCGCGGGATCGGCGGCCGGAGCACCGAAGATCGACGAGAGGGAGCGCTTGGCCGGGCCCTGAGGCAGGGGCTTGGTGGACGGCTTGTCGACCAGGTCGATGACCTGGATGGCTCGCAGCTCCATCTTCTGGAGCAGGGCGATGTGCTGCATGGTGAGCTTGGTGCCGCTCGTCCAGATGACCTGCCGCGTGTAGGGATGGCAAATGGGCTCGGCAAGCACCATGCCGGGCGCGAGGTCGTTTGGCAGGACTTTCCGTTCGCTCACGCAGCGTCCTCAGGTCGGCATGCGGCGGTCAACCAGGGGAATTATACCAAATCCCCCGTGACTCCTAGCAGGGTTGCCAAGCTTTACCTCGCCTCACGCCGGGCCGACCGAATCCTGGACCTCGATCCGGATGGTCCCGAACTCCTCGGTGTGGACCTCGAGCGTAAGGGTGTGCTCGCCGGGGGCGAGGTGGTGGCCCTTGACCCGGATGGCGACGGCGTCTCCCTTGCTGAACGCGACGGGCGTGTCCTCGCTGACGCTGCTGCCGGGCTGCGTGACGCCTCCCTGCGTGAACTCCAGCTCCTCGAGGCCGTAGGTCTTGCCGCCCACCGACAGCTCCTTGACCGTCACGATGGTCGCATCCATGAAGGGGTTGTGGACGCCGAACTCGAAGCAGTCCTGTTGGTTGCAGAGGCTGCCATGCCGGTACATCTGCTTGAGCATGAAGCCGGGGATCTGCATGCCGAACATGGAAGGGATCCTTTCACAACGGAAAAGCCGCTGGCGCTAGGCGGAGGGCAGGCCGAGCTTGGCGAGGAACTCCCGCGTCTTGCTCTTGTTGAGGGACGACCCGATCTTGGCCTCGAGGGCCGAAGCTAGAGCGGCCGGGTCCTGGGTGCCGAGGGCCTCCCCGAGCAGCCGGGTGACGAGGTTGCGCTCGGTGCGGCTCAGCTGCGCTCCTTCGAGCGTGTGCTCGGCGAAGACGGCCCAGGTCTCGGGCCAGATGAGCTGGATGAGGTCCGCGAGCGCGTGGGCGTAGACCCGGATCTCGTACTGGGCGTTGGGGGCCATGCGCAGGTTGAGGAAGTGCAGCCAGTTGCGGAGGTTGGCCTGGGCCCTAAAGCGGGTGTACTGCGAGAGGGGCAAGTTGATGCGCGCGAGCTCGCGGGCGACACCCGCCTCCAGGTACCCCTCGTAGTGGTCGCGGACCAGTGCCTGGTCTTCGGCGACGGACGCGAGGAAAGAGTCACGGACGCCCGTGTCGAGCGAGTCGGACGAGGCCTGCTTGTTTGTCTCGGACTGGCCCTGGACCCGCTCGGCAGAGGGCTGGTAGTAGAGGGCGGGCATCTCGGCGTAGCGGCCCGAGAACTCGTTGAAGGACTGGGTGCGGTGGCGCATCCACTCGCGCGCGACGAAGATGGGGACCTGCACCTCGATCTGCAGCACGGCCATCTCGAAGGGGGTGGCGTGCGCATGGCGCCACAGGAAGTCGCGGGTGGCCGTGTCCTTGGCGGCGTCGACGCCGGTCGGGTTGCCCGTGCTCATGCGGGCGGCCTCGAGGGGCGTCAGGTCGCTGCCCAGGTGCTCCACGTAGCGCAGGTAGCCGTGGTCGAGGACCGGGATGGGCTCGCCACGCAGGATGGCGTCCTGGGCCGGGACGGGGCGGGAGGTGGACTTCAGCGTCAGGTCGTTCATGGATCGCGGCTCGCTTTACGGGGTCGGGTCAACAAAAAGGCGGCCCCGTGAATCGGAGCCGCCGCAAGCGTTCGGGGCTTACGCCTTCTTGCCGCTCGCCGTCATGTTGTACTTCTTCATGAAGCGCTCCACGCGGCCCTCGGTGTCGACGATCTTCTGGGTGCCGGTGAAGAAGGGGTGGCACGCCGAGCAGATTTCCGTCCGGATCTCCTTCTTGGTGGAGCCCGTCTTGAAGGTGTTGCCGCAGACGCAGGTCACGTTCACTTCGTTGTACTGGGGATGGATGTCAGCTTTCATGGTCTCTCCATTGGGTGTCAGGCACCGGTATCCGACGAGGGACACCATCGAACCTGTAGGACCGCTCGGCGTCAACGGTCCGGCACGTTCGCCGAAAGTTTCAATCGCGCTATTCTAGCACCCGCGCCGAACAGGGGTCAACGGCCCTCCGGTCGGGTTGTGATATACTCGAATATCTGGAAAAATGACCAGATGCCCGGTATTCTCGCGCCTCATGAGCGCGTTTCCGGGCGACCGAAACGAGGGAGTCCCCGCGGCCCCCACCCCACGACTAGAGGTAGCAAACCCCCCTATGATGAAGCTATTGGGCAAACTGCTGGGCGATGCCAACGAGCGCAAGATCAAGTCGGTCCGTCCTCTGCTGTTCAAGATCAACTCCCTGGAAGAGGAGTTCCAGGCGCTGACCGACGAGCAGCTCAAGGGCAAGACCGTCGAGTTCCGCGAGCGCCTCGCCAAGGGAGAGACCCTCGATAGCCTCCTGCCCGAGGCGTTCGCCACCGTCCGCGAGGCGGGCAAGCGCGTCCTGGGCATGCGCCACTTCGACGTCCAGATGATCGGCGGCATCATGCTCCACAAGGGGCAGATCTCGGAGATGCGCACGGGTGAAGGCAAGACGCTCGTGGCGACCCTGCCCGCCTACCTCAACGCGCTGCCCGGCAAGGGCGTGCACGTGGTCACCGTCAACGACTACCTCGCCAAGCGCGACAGCGAGTGGATGGGCCAGATCTACCGCTTCCTGGGCCTCGAGGTGGGCATCATCCAGCACCACCTCAACCCGCACCAGCGCCGCATGGCCTACGCCGCGGACATCACCTACGCCACCAACAACGAGCTCGGCTTCGACTACCTGCGCGACAACATGGCGCGTAGCATCGAGGACTGCGTCCAGCGCCCCCTCAACTACGCCATCGTCGACGAGGTGGACAGCATCCTGGTCGACGAGGCCCGGACCCCGCTCATCATCTCGGGCCAGCTCGAGCAGTCGGCCGACCTCTACGAGAAGCTCGCCAAGGTCGCCCCCAAGCTCAAGCGCGACGTGGACTACACCCTCGACGAGAAGGCCAAGAACGTCATCCTCACCGAGGACGGCATCACCCACGCCGAGAAGCTCATCGGCGTCCGCGACCTCTACGACGCCGCCAACCCGGAGCTTGCCCACCAGCTCATCAACTCCCTCAAGGCCAAGGAGATCTACCTGCGCGATCGCGAGTACGTGGTCCGCGTCAACCCCGAGAACGGCCAGCCCGAGGTGGTCATCGTCGACGAGTTCACGGGCCGCCTGATGGTCGGCCGCCGCTACTCCGAGGGCCTGCACCAGTCCATCGAGGCCAAAGAAGGCGTGCCCATCCAGGACGAGACCCAGACGCTCGCCACCATCACCTTCCAGAACTACTTCCGCATGTACAACAAGCTCGGCGGCATGACCGGTACGGCGGCCACCGAAGAGGCGGAGTTCGGCAAGATCTACAACCTCGAGGTCGCCGTCATCCCGACCAACCGTCCCATTCAGCGTAAGGACGTGTCGGACGTCGTCTACAAGACGGTCCAGGCCAAGTTCAACGCCGTCGCCGACGAGATCGAGGAGAACCACAAGAAGGGCCGTCCCCTCCTGGTGGGCACGGTCTCCATCGAGAAGAGCGAGTACCTCTCGGAGATCCTCAAGCAGCGCGGCATCCCCCACAACGTCCTCAACGCCAAGTACCACGAGCAAGAGGCCAAGATCGTCGCCCAGGCCGGCCGGCTCGGGGCCGTCACCATCGCCACCAACATGGCGGGCCGCGGCACCGACATCATCCTGGGCGGCAACCCCGAGGGCCTGACGGGCGACCTCCTGGTCGAGCGCGGCTACGAGGACCCGACCATGGCCCCGCCCGAGGAGGTCATCAAGGCCCGCGAGGAGGCCGTCCGCATCTGCGCCGATGAGAAGGCGCGGGTCATCGAGGCGGGCGGTCTGCACATCATCGGCACCGAGCGCCACGAGAGCCGCCGCATCGACAACCAGCTGCGCGGCCGCGCCGGCCGTCAGGGCGACCCCGGCTCGACCCGCTTCTTCCTGTCCCTGGAAGACGACCTCATGCGCCTCTTCGGCGGCGATCGTATCGCCAAGATGATGGACCGCATGAACGTTCCCGAGGAGGAGGCCATCGAGCACGGCCTCGTGACCCGCGCCATCGAGGGCGCCCAGCGGAAGGTGGAGGTCTACCACTTCAACATTCGCAAACAGGTCCTCGAGTACGACGACGTCATGAACAAGCAGCGCGAGATCATCTACAAGGAGCGCCGCCTGGTCCTCGAGGGCGCCGACATGCGCGCCAACGTCCTTGGCATGATCAAGCGCGTGGTCAAGGATCTCTGCGAGCAGTACGTCAATCCCCAGGTCCAGCGCGACGAGTGGGACATCGAGGGGCTCATGCAGGCCCTCGCCGAGTATGTCCCCCTCATGGGCACCATGCCCCGCGACGAGGTCGAGAGCCTGGTGGGCTCGGAGGCCATCCTCCGGCACCTGACGGAGACGGCGATCGCCGCCTACGAGGCCAAGGAAGCCACCATGGACCCCGAGATGCTGCGGCAGATCGAGCGTCACTTCCTGCTCACCATCTTCGACCAGCGCTGGATCGAGCACCTGCACGACATCGACGCCCTGCGCGACGGCATCGGCCTGCGGGCTTACGGTCAGAAGGACCCCCTGCAGGAGTACAAGCGCGAGGCCTTCGACCTGTTCCAGAGCCTGCTCGCGGCCATCCAGCACGACGTCGTGCGGCACGTCTTCCACGTCCAGGTGATCTACGACGTCCCGCAGGCGCCGCCCATGGCCATCCACAACATGGTCCTGCAGGGCCCGGAGGGCGTGGAGCCCTTCGATCCGTCGGCCGAAGAGAACAAGGCCTAAAAAGGAGTCCGAAGTGACGCTTCAAGAGTGTCGGACCCAGCTCGAGGAGCTGAAGGGACGCATTGCCGAAGCAAGGAGGCATCTTTGACCCGGACCGGTTGGAAGGGCGCCTAGGCGCCCTGGAGGCGGAAGCCTCCCAGCCGGAGTTCTGGGGGGACGCCAACCGCGCCCAGGCCACCATGCAGCAGCTCAACTTGCTGCGTAGCCAGCTCGAGCGCCTGCGCGTCTGGGAGAGCCTCAGCTCGGACCTCGACGTCCTCATCGAGATGGGGCTCGAGGAGCAGGACACCTCCGTCCTGCCCGAGATCGAGGCGGGTCTGGAGCGCATCCGCGGCACGCTCGGCGACTGGGAGATGGAGCAGCTTTTGGGCGGCGAGTTCGACCAGGCGCCCGCCATCGTCTCCATCAACGCCGGAGCGGGCGGCACCGACGCCCAGGACTGGGCGCAGATGCTGCTGCGCATGTACACCCGCTGGGCCGAGTCCAAGGGCTACAAGATCGAGCTCGTCGACATGTCCGAGGGCGAAGAGGCGGGCATCAAGAGCGCCACCATCATCATGACGGGGCCCTACGCCTACGGCCGCATGTCGGCCGAGAAGGGCGTACACCGCATGGTGCGCATCTCGCCCTTCAACGCCAACGCCAAGCGCCAGACGTCGTTCGCCTCGGTGGACGTGACGCCCGAGCTCTCGGATCAGGCCACCGAGGTCGAGATCAACCCCACCGAGCTCAAGATCGACACCTTCCGGTCGGGCGGCGCGGGCGGCCAGAACGTCAACAAGGTCGAGACGGCCGTGCGCATCACCCACCTGCCCTCGGGCATCGTGGTCGCCTGCCAGAACGAGCGCAGCCAGCACCAGAATCGCGAGACGGCCATGCGCATCCTGACGGCCAAGCTCTACGAGCGCATGCTCGCCGAGCAGGCCAAGCGCCTGGCGGAGATCCGCGGAGGTTACAGCGAGGCCGCCTGGGGCAACCAGATCCGCAGCTACGTCTTCCAGCCGTACCAGATGGTCAAGGACCACCGGACGAGCCACGAGGTCGGAAACATCGCGGCGGTGATGGACGGTGACCTGGACGGCTACATCGAGGCCTACCTGCGCGCCAAGGCAAGCGGCCAGTGGCAAACTGCCGTTGGCGTGGAAGAATAAGTCAGCCCCTACCTTTCGGAGTCCACCATCCCGATGCTCGACACGCAAACCCTATCCCGCTTGACCCGGGGCTTCGCCCAGACCCGGTTGCTCGTTGTCGGCGACCTCATCGCCGACGAGTTCCTGACCGGACAGGTCGGCCGCATCTCGCGCGAGGCCCCGGTCCTGGTCCTCTACCACCAGCACACGGACGTGGTGCCGGGCGGCGCGGCCAACGCCGCGGCCAACATGGCGAGCCTCGGCGCCCAGGTGCAGGTGATCGGCCTCTTCGGCGACGATCCCTCGGGCGTGGCGCTCGCCAAGTCCCTCAGCGAGCGGGGCATCGACTCGTCGGGCGTGGTCGTCGACCCGAGTCGCCCCACCACCACCAAGACCCGCATCTCGGCCGCGAGCCAGCAGTCGGTCACCCAGCAGATCGTGCGCGTGGACCGCGAGAGCCGCGAGCCCATCAGCGCCGAGATCGAGGCCCAGGTCTTCGCGGCCCTCGAGGCCAAGATCCCGCAGGTGGACGGCATCCTTGTCTCCGAGTACGGCAACGGGCTCTTCACCCCGCGGGTCATCGCCAAGATTCTCGAGCTGGCCAAGGTCCACGGCAAGCTCGTGACGGTCGACGCCCAGTGCGACCTGCGCCTCTTCCCCGGCGTTGCGGCCGTGACGCCCAACCAGCCCGAGGCCGAGGCCAACGTGGGCTTCGCCATCACGGACGAGGCCACCCTCATGGAGGCCGGCCGCATCCTCCTGGCGGAGACGGGCGCGCAGAACGTCCTCATCACCCGGGGCGCGAACGGCATCGCGATCTTCGAGGCCAACGGCACCGTCACCCAGATCCCCGCCTTCAACCGCACGGAGGTCTTCGACGTGACGGGGGCGGGCGACACGGTGGTGGGTACGCTCACGCTGGCACTTGCGGGCGGGGCCTCGCCCGTCGAGGCGACGCTGCTCGCGAACCTCGCGGCCTCCATCGTCGTCCGGCGCTTCGGCACGGCGACCACCACCGTCGAGGAGCTGGCCGACGCCCTCGCCAAGCAGGATGCGGCGAGCATCCAGGGAGTGCGCTCGTGAGCATCCATACCGTCGACTCCATCGCTCCGCTCGTCGCCGAGTGGGAGGCCCAGGGCGGCAAGACCGTCTTCACCAACGGCTGCTTCGACCTGCTGCACGTGGGGCACCTGCGTTACCTGCAGGCGGCTCGCGAGCTGGGCGATCGCCTCGTCGTCGGCCTCAACTCCGACCGGTCGGTCCGCGAGCTGAAGGGCCCCGCGCGCCCCATCCTCCCCGAGGACGAGCGGGCCGAGCTCATGGACGCGCTCAAGTGCGTGGACGCCGTCGTCATCTTCGACGAGCGCACGGCGGACCGGGCCATCGAGGCCGTTCGACCCCAGCTCTACGTCAAGGGCGGGGACTACGAGCCCGACACCATCCCCGAGACGCCCCTGGTGCGGAGCCTGGGCGGCGAGGTCGTGGTGCTGCCCTTCGTCGAGGGCCGCTCGACCACGTCCATCATCGAGCGAATCATCGAGGGCGAGTCCGCCCACATCTAGCGATCGCGCCACAAAGAGCCCGCGGAGTGTTCACTCCGCGGACTTTTTTTGCGCACGTGATGCGGCCTTCCGGGCTCGCCTACTCGACGACCAGCTCCGCATCCCCATGGTTGGTGACCTGCAGGATCACCGAGCCTGAGGCCTTGCCATCCTTGGAGGTGGCGGTGATGGTGGCCCACCCGGCCTGAGAGCCGGTGGCCGTGACGTTGCCGAACGCGTCGACCCGGACCATGTCCGGGCGAGAGGACTCCCAGGTGACCTGGTTGTTCCTGTAGCCGTTGCTCATGGTCACCTGCGCCGCCACGTAGGTCTGGTCACGGTAGATGGCGGCTTTGCCCGGGGGTGGCGCCACGTTGAGATCCGGGTGGTCGCTCGTCACCACCACCTGCACCGCGAAGGGTACGTAGGTCCCGTCTCCCGGGGCGCTGGTCGGCTGCGGCGTGGGCGTCGCGAGATTGGGCGCCGGCGTGGGGGTGGGCTCGGAGCGTGGAAAGACGATCTGCCCGTCCAGCACGAAGGCCTCATCGCCGAGCGGCTCGACCTGGGTGCGGCCCGGCACGCAGCCGATCAGCCCCAGGGCGAGGAGCACGGCCCACGCGCCGCCGCCCCTCACGGCGTGACGCTCGGCGTGGCGCCCGAGAGCGCCCGCAGGAAGGCGATGAGGTCCTCCCGGTCCTGGGCCGAGATCTGGATGGGCTCGGCCAGCAACGGGTCGATGTTGGGCGTCTCCTCGAACTCGCCCTCATAATGGAGGATCACGTCCGTCAGGTTCGCGACCGACCCGTTGTGGAAGTACGGCCCCGTCTCCTCGATGTTCCGGAGGGTCGGCGTCTTGAAGGCCCCGAGGTCTCCGGCGGCACCGGTGACTGCCTTGCGACCCGGGTTGAGGACCCCCAGGGGCTCGAAGACCGAGATGTTGTGGAACTTCTCGTCCGTGAACATGGGCCCGCTGTGGCACTCGATGCAGCGGCCGCGGGTGGCGAAGACGCCGAGGCCCCGCTTCTCGGCAGCTCCGAGCGCGCCGGCGTCACCTTCGGCCCAGCGGTCGAAGGCGCTCTGTTGGGTCATGACCGTCCGCTCGAAGGCGGCGATCGCCTTGGTCACCTGGTCCATGGTCGTGGTGCCGTCCGAAAGGCCCGCCGGGCCGAAAACCGCCGAGAAGCTCGCCTGGTATCCGGCGCCCGTCAGGTAGGTACGCAGCTGATCGCCCGTTCGGTTGAGTTCGCGGGCGTTGCCGAACACCTGGCGCGCCTGGTCCTCGAGCGTGGCCGCCCGCCCGTCCCAGAACATCAGCCCACGCCCGTCGAGCCCCGCGTTGAGGATGGTCGGCGAGTTGCGCTCGAGGGGCTGGCCGTCGTTGCCGAGCGACGTCTTGCGCCCGTCGCTCCAGCCCTTGTCCGGCTGATGGCAGCTGGCGCAGGACATCTGGCCGTTGGAGCCGATGCCCGAGTCGAAGAAGAGCCGCTTGCCGAGGGCGACCTTCTCGGGGCTCGTGGGATTGTCCGCGGGGTTTGCCGCCGCGGGCAGGATCCCCAGCCGGTCATCGAAGTCCGCGAAGGTCATGGGATGGGTCGTGACGGTCGCGGTCTTGGCGGCCGAGCCCTTCCCGATCCGGACCTGGTAGGTGCCGAGACCCTCGGGGGCCCGGAACTCGACCCCGAGCTCGGACGGCTCTGAGCCGTCCTCGTCCGACTCGAGGACGACCGATGCCCCCGTGGCTCCGCTCACCGTCACCACCGACCAGCTGTCGCTGGGCGGGGTCTCGACCGGAACCCCCGCGTGGTCGCGGGCCGTGGCCGCGAAGTCCTGCGTGCCGTAGGGCACGAAGACCTCGGCCGACGAGGGCGAGAGCGTCCACGCGCGGATCGTGGTGAAGACCTGGGCGCTCCGGGTCGCCAGCGCGTCGACCCGCAGGGTCACGAGGCTGTTGGTGGCCCCTTCCGGGACGATGAAGCGCAGGGTGCCGTCGTCGACGAGCGTGGCGCTCGGGGCCACGAGCCCCCCGACCCATACGGAGTACGTCGCGTTGCGGCCCGGCTCGTCTCCGAAGTGGCTCCCGAACAGGTGCACCTCGCTGCCTGGATCGGCGGCCTGGGGCACGAAGGTCGTGATCTGCGGCTCGGTGGTCGATTGCAGCGTCAGGGCCCCGCGCACCAGGTCGTTTGCGACGATCGCAAGCCGGATGCTGCCCGCGGCCACGACCTGGTCGGCGGCATCTTTGGCGCTCGCGACGATGACGACCTCGCCCGCCGGCAAGGCCTCGAATCTGACCGTGCTCGTGCCGCCCACGCCCGGAGAGGTCGCCGTCTGGGTGGCGTAGGGCACGGGGTTCTCGCCGACGAAGGCCTTGAACTCGATGCGCGTGGCGCTCACGGGGATGTACTGCACCTGCCGGGGCCAGCGAATGGTCATGGAGAGCTGGCCGAAGCTGCGGGGCGACTGGGTCACGGTCGCACCCGTGGCGCCGCCGGGCGGCGAGCCGAGAGGCACGAGCTGAGTCGAGTGGCAGGCGGCAATCGAACTCGCGAGCAGGAGGGCGCCGAGCCAGGCGCCCCAGGTCGTATCACGGAGGCGCATCAGTCCACCGTGACGGAGACGGTGGCGAGCGTCGGCGTCAGGCCGATGCCGATCAGGGCCGAGCCCGTCGCCGTCCCGCGCGAGACCACCCGGGTCGAGCCGTTGAAGAACAGGAGCGGGTCGCCCGTCCCCCATCCCGCCTTGTTCTCGCTGAGCGTGTTCCAGGGCAGGACGGGCGAGGGGATGACGAAGCCCGCCGCGTCCTTGGCCGTCACCGTGAGCGTGACCTGCTGGGTGGAGGCGTCGAGGGCGACGGCGCTCGGCGTGACGGAGACGGTGGCGATGACCTGGAACGCGGCGGTCGAAGCGACCGTGTGCGGGCCCACCGTCACCGAGAAGGTGGAGTTGACGGCGCCGGTCGGCACGAAGAAGGCGAGCTGGCTGTCGCTGAGGCGGAAGATCCGATCGCCGGGCAGGGTCGTGTTGCCGTACTGGATGGCAAAGGGGGTGTTCCGGCTCGCCCCGAAATTCGTGCCCGAGACCGTCACCTGCTGGCCCGGCACGCCATTGGACGGGCTGAAGCCGGTGACGGTGGGGGCAGGAAGCGCCGAGATCAGGTGCAGGGGCACCGAGACCGTCGCGTTGGGCAGGATGGTCACCGTGGCGCTGCCGCTCGCCCCGACGGTGCCGTCGGGATCCTGGGCGTCCGCCGTGAAGCGCAGAGAGCCGATGGGCAGCCGCGGCAGCGAGAGCTCGCTCGCGGGCCGGGTGAGGCTCGCGGTCGCGAGGGGGGCCGTGATGCCCGGCTTGTAGATCCCAAAGACGATCGTCTCGGCCGTCTCCGGGATGTACTGGGTCGTGCGCTCGGGCCACTTGACCCGCAGGGAGACCGCGCCCGTCCGGGTGTCCTCGAGGGCCGCAGGAGACCCTGCGGACGGGTCCGCCGCCGACGGCACGGAGGCCTGGTCGCAGGCCACCAGGAAGACGAGGGCCGACAGGGCCGTGAGGGTGAGCGTGAGCTGACGCATGGGGCCTCCCTAGTCGACGACGACTTCGGCGTCGCCGAAGGCGGTCACGGTGAGATCGACGGACTTGGAGACCAGGCCGTCCTTGGAGGTGCCGGTGATCTTGACCGTGCCGCCCGCGACCGAGCCGGCCGTGATCGTCCCGTCGCTCGCCACCGAGGCGATCGCGTTGTTGGACGAGCGCCAGTCGATGTCGGTGGTGGTGAGCGCGTTGCTCAGCGTGACGACCCCCGACACGTGGGTAGTGTAGCGGTAGAGCCCGGGTCCGCCGTCGTACGGGGCCAGGTTGATGGTGTCGTCCTGGAGCGCGACGGTGATGCCGATGGCGAAGGGCGTCGGATCGGGGTCGGGCGCGAGGCCGTTGCTCGGGGTGGGCGACGGGGTCGGCGTGGGCGTGGGCGTCGGGGTGGCCGAGCCGCCGGGCCCGACCCCGCCCAGAAGCTCGGTGGGCGTGGGGGTGGGCGACTTCTTGGCGCCGGTCCCTCCGGAGACGCCCGTCAGTTCGTCCCCGCTGCAACCCCACAGGGCGAGGCTGAGCATCAGCATGCCCGCGGCGACTCCTCGGGGGATCGAGTGATGGGTAGAGAAGGGCATCATGCCGTCCTTTTCTCGCTACTGGATCGTGCCGCGCACGACGTTCTGCGTGCCGCCGTAGCCGCCCGAGTGGGTGCTGATGAGGTAGAGGTGCTTGCCGACCTGCACGTCGACATGGCCGATGCCGCACGCGACGCCCTGGGACAGGGGCGTGTTGGCCAGCAGCTCGACCGCCGGCTTGGGTACCAGGTCGTCGACGATCGCTCCTCGGAACGAGCGCTGGCTGCTCCACATGTTGAAGAGGTAGTAGTAGTGTCCGATCTTCATGACCTGGGTGGACAGCAACTCGCCGTTCGGGATGAGCGGAACGGACATGGTCGCCCAGCTCGACATCTGTCCGTTCTCGTTGATCACGCACTGCATGGAGACGCCGGCCGTGCCGCCGACCTGGAACAGCGAGTCGCCGATGATGAAGGGAGCCCCGTCCTCTCCGTAGGTCTGCGGCTGGTTGGGCCCGATCTCCCACTGGCCGATGTTGCCGGACTCGAGGATGCGGGCCTGCATGGTTCCCACCGGGTTGCCGTTGCAGTTGACGCCGTTGCCCGAGCAGCTGACGCCGTGGCCCATGATGTAGACGTACTTGTCCCCGGCGATGAGGCCCAGGTCCTTGCCCACCCAGGTGGGCGGCAGGTCGTTGATGGGGTCGTAGGCGAAGCCCGTGATGTCCCCGGTGTAGGGATCCAGGGAGGCGAAGTTGACGTGGTTGCTGTTCGAGGCCGTCAGCTGGTTGGTGACCGTGTAGTAGATGCGGTTCTTGATCTGCGTGCGGCTGTTGGGGTTGTCGTCCTGGTACGTGCCCTCGGGCAGGCTGAAGGGTGCGGCCGTCCATGCGGCGTCCTTGAAGCTGCCGTCGGCGTTCAGGTTCATGTAGTAGACCTTGGTGGAGCCGTTGCCGCCCCAGACCCAGAGCTTCTCGCCGCCCACGTAGGCGTGGACGCCGAGGCCGCCCACGTCGCCGGGCAGGTCCGTGACCTTGGCCCAGGGGCTGATGGTCCCCGCCTCGAGGACCGTGACGTTCTGGGTGGTGATGCCCAGGGGCGCGAAGACCGTGACCACCGCCGAGCCGGGCGGGACGTACCAGGGCACCTCCACGCGGATGATGTTGGGGCTCCACGAGATGATCTTGGCCTGGTAGTCGCCGACCAGCACCGAGCCGTCCGGCCCGAAGTTCTGGCCCTTGATGGCGAGCACCGCCTTGGTGGGCAGCACGTTCGGGAAGAGACTCGTGATCTGGGGCGTGGTGAGCGACTCGACGGTCAGGTAGTACTGGTTGCTGGTCTGGCCGCCGACGGTCACCGTGACGTTGCCGCTCACGGCGCTGGAGGGGACCCGGAACACCAGGGACGTCTGGTTGGCGAAGTCGGGCGTGACGCTGGTGCCGTTGACCGTGATGGTGTTGGCGGCCGGCGTGGTGCTGAAGCCGGTGCCCGTGACCGTGACCGAGGCGTTGGGCCGGGCCGGGTTGGGGCTGATGGCCGCCACCGAGACCGCCGCCGAGTTGGGGATGCTGAGCGGGATGCCGTTGCTCACGCCGCCCCGGGCGGTCGTGACCGTGACGTTGCCGGTGGTGATGCCCGCGGGGATCGTGAAGATGATCTGGCTCTTGGTGACCAGCAGGACGTTGGAGCCCGGGATGGTGGCCGCCCCGACCTTGACGGTCGTCCCGCCCGCGACGAAGCCCGTGCCCGTGAGCGTGATGGGCTGGGCCACGGCGGCCGTCGTGGGCGTCATGCCCATGAGGGTGGGCTTGACGGCGTTGGTGCTGGCGACGGGGTCCTGGTCCTGGCTCAGGGTGTTGACGATGTCCGTCGCGAGCGCGTTCAGCTCGGCGTCCGGGTGCGTGGGGAAGGCGGGGCTCGCATTCAGGCTGCCCGGCGGGGTGGGGTTCACCTTGCCCATGGCGTTGCCGGGCGGCAGGCCGATGGGATCCAGGGCCGAGACGATGGCGACCGCCGTGGTGTGGGCGTTGATGGCGCTTGCGCCGCCGGCCGTGGCGCTCGTCAGGGACTTCCAGCCGGAGGCCGTGTACTGCACGAGCGTCCGGAAGCGCGGCGCGACGTTGCCCGGAAGCTGGGCGAACAGGCCCTTGGTGGCCTCGAGGACGTAGGTCCCGTTGAGCACCGGGTTGAAGCCCGGCATGCTCAGCGTGAAGTTGCCCGTGGCGTCCGTGATCGTCGAGGTGCGGGTCTCGCCCGAGATGGCGTCGATCAGCGCGATGGTCGCCTGGTTGGTGATGTCCCCGGGGACGGCCTGGCTCGATCGCAGGCTCGAGAAGTCCACCGTGCCGCGCAGGACCGAGGCCAGGGCCGCGTTGGCCGCGACGGACGTCCCGGTGGCCGTGGGCGTGGCCGCCGGGCCCGGAAAGCGGCAGGCATAGAGCCCGGTGCTCAGGAAGCCCACCAGGGCGAGGGTCAAGAGTTTCTTCATCGCGCGCATCTCCGGCTCGTCGGCGCTAGTTGAGGGTGCAGCGCCAGACGCTGCGCTGGGTGGCGGTGCCCGTGTTGTCTCCGAGCTGGTAGACGTACTTGCCGATGGGAATCGTGATCCGGTAGTAGCCGAGCGTCGGCGAGGTCGTGGGATAGGTCTCCAGGGGCTTGGGCACCAGATCGTCGATGATCTGGCCGCGCAGGGTCCGGCCGCTGTACTCGAACATGTAGTAGTAGCGCCCGATGCGGGTCATCTGGTTGGAGAGGGGGTTGCCCGAGATGAGGGGCGTCGAGTTCTTCACCCAGCCGCCCATGGTGCCGTCGGCCTTGATGACCGAGTACTGCGAGCCCACCGCCGCGCTGTCGTTGCCGCCGATGAGGTGCAGCACGCCGCCGATATAGAGCGGCATGGCGTCCTCGCCGTAGTAGAGGGTGTCCGGGCCCGTCGACCAGATGCCGATGCCGCCCGAGGGCAGGATGCGGGTCTGCATGGTGGTCGTGGCGCGGCCGCCGCAGCCCGTGCCGCCCAGGGCGCTCGAGCAGCTGACGCCCTGACCCAGGATGTAGACATACTTGTCGCTCGCGGCCAGGGCCAGGTCCTTGCCGAGCCAGGTGGGCGGCAGGTCGTTGGTCGGATCGTAGCCGAAGCCCGTCACGTCCCCCGAGTAGGGATCCAGGGTGGCGAAGTTGATCTTGTTGCTGGAGTTGGAGACGGTGTAGTAGACCCGGTTCTTCACTTGCACCGCGCCGTTCGGGTTGTCGTCCTGGTTGGTGCCGTAGGGCAGGGTCATGGAGGAGACGGACCAGTTGGCATCCTTGAAGCTGCCGTCGGCGTTCAGGTTGATGTAGTTGACGGCCGTGGAGTCGCCGCCCCCCCAGGTCCAGAGCTTGCCGTCCCCGACCCAGGCGTACATGCCCATGCCGCCCGTGGAGACCATGGGGGCCACGGAGATGAAGTTGGCCCCGGCGTCGCCCGCGAGCACCGTGAAGGTGGTGGTGGCGACGCCCAGGGGCGCGAACACCGTGACGGTGGTGGCGCCCGGGTTGACGTTGACGGGCACCTCGACGCGGACCACCTTGGGGCTCCAGGAGACGACCTTGGCCTGGTAGCCGCCGATGACGACCTTGCCCGTGGGGCCCAGGTTGGATCCCTTGATGGAGAGGATGCTCTTGACGGCCCCGGTGTTCGGGAAGAGCGAGGTGATGATGGGCGTGGCGAGCACGTCCAGCGTCAGGAAGAAGTTGTTGCTCTTGGCGCCGGCCACCGTCACCGAGACGTTGCCGCTCGTGCTGTCGGTGGGCAGGTTGATGACGAGGCTCGACTCGTTGGCGAAGATGGGAACGATCGCCTGGCCGTTGAGGCGGACGTCGTTGTTGCCGATCACCCCGCTGAAGCCCTGGCCCGCGATCGTGACGGTCTGACCGGGGCGGGCCGGGTTGGGGCTGATGGTCGTGATGGCGACCGCCGAGCCGTCCGGGCTGGTGAAGGCGATCGCGTTGCTGGTGCCGCCCCGGGTGGTCGTGACGGTCACGGTGCCCGTGATGGCGGCGGCCGGGACGGCCGCCACGATCCGGGTGCTCGACATGGCCATCACCGCGGCGGTGGCCCCGCCGATGGTCACGGTGGTACCGCCCGGGACGAAGCCCGAGCCCGTGATGACCACGGGCAGGTTCGCCGCGGCCGTGCTCGGGGTGACGGCCGCGAGCGAGGGCTTGATGGCGGGCGTGTTGGCCACCGGGTCCAGGTTGTGGTTGAGCAAGGCGAGCACGTCGTTGCTCAGGTTGATGAGCTCGATGCTCGGGTGGGCGGCGAAAGTCGGCGCGGCGTTGAGGGCGGGCGGGTTGACCGCGGCGTTGACCATGCCCATGGTGTTGCCGTAGGGGACGTTGGCCTGATCCAGGCCCGAGACGAGGGCGATGGCGGTGGTCAGCGCGTTGATGACGATGTTGCCGGGGGCCGTGCCGTTGGTGATCGACTGCCAGCCCGTGGCCGTGTACTTGACGAGGGTCCGGAAGCGAGGCGCCTCATTGCCGGGCAGCTGCGAGTTGAGTCCTTTGACCGCCTCGAGGACGAAGGTCTGGCCGACGGGCGGGACGTAACTCGAGAACGGCAGTGAGAAGCGGCCGCTGGCATCCGTGATGCCCGAGGCCCGGGTCTGGGCCGCGGTGGTGTCGATGAGGGAGATGGTCGCGAGGTTGACGACGTCGCCCGAGATCGCCTGGGTGTCGCGGGTGCCGGCGTCGAACGCGACGCTCCCCTCCAGGGCGTGGGCCCTGGAGATCGGCTGGGTCTGACTCTCGGCGTCACGTGGCACCGGCTTCGAGGCCGTCAGCTGCACGGGCAAGGGGTTGCAGGCAAGCAGCACGATGCTCACGGAGGCGACGAGGAGTCGGGTCAGGGCGTTCATCGGGGCCTCCGGACTAGTTGAGCTTGCCGCCGATGCGCGGCACGACGGTGAACTGGATGCCGTTGCTGAGGCCGGTTCCGTTGCGCACCATCACCACGCCGCTCGGCGCTCCCTCCGGCACGGTGACGTACAGGACGTTGGCCGAGTTGGGCTTGGAGGAGTCGATGGCAGCGACGGTGCCCGTGGGCCCGCCGAAGTAGACGGTGTTGTTGGCGATGACCGGGTCGAAGCGGTAGCCCGTGATGACGAGCGGAGCGCCGTAGCCCGCGGCCGTCGAGCTCAGGTTGTCGATGAAGGGGTCCTGGGCCGTCTTGACGAAATAGCCGTCCGCCAGCGTGTACTGCACCGCGGAGATGGGGTCCGAGTCGCCCTGCACCGCGCGCCCGACCAGGTCGCTCACCGTGTGGAAGTCCTGCTTGGTCATGACCGCCGCGACCGAGGCCGGCGGCGTGAAGGTGTCCGCGGCGGCCGGCAGGGGCAGGGCCTCGGCGTTGCCTAGGGCGATGCTGCCCATGAGCTCCGCGGGGTTGATGGTCGCCTCGCCGGAGCGCAGGCCGTACATGACGCATAGAGCCGTCGAGCCCACCCCGAGGTTGATGGGGCCGGGCACGAGGTTCGTCAGCGAGGTCCAGCTGCCGTCGGTGTAGCGGATGAGCGTCCGAACGCGGGCCGCGTCCTTGTTCACGGCGTTGCCGTAGAGCCCCTTGATGGCCTCGAGGATGTAGATCTTGGTCGGGTCCGGCACGAAGCGCGGGATGGAAAGGCTGAACAGACCACCCTGCCGGGTGATGGTCGAGGCGATGGTCGTGGAGGTCGGGCCCGACGTCTCCATGAGGGAGATGGTCGCGGCGTCCGCCACCTGGTCGAACGAGGCCTGGGCGTGGCGCCCGCCCCCAAAATCCACCGTGCCGCTGAGGTCGGCGGCCGGCGAGCCGCTCGAAACGGGCAGCCATTGGCATCCGACCAGGCCCAGGAAGAGCAGGATTCCCGTCGAGAGGCGGGCGGCAGGTGTGAGGCGCACGCGACCCCCTACTTTGGTGCAAAACAGACAAGCAGTCCCTTCACGTATTCCCCGCCAGGCCGTTTATAAAACTTTCACGGATGAGGGTATTCCGGTCACGTGCCGTGAGGATTGTGAATGATTGCTTGGATCCTGAACCATCAGGGATTGGGTTGATAGGATGGATGGCTTGTGAGCAAATCGTGAGCGTGCTTGCATTTCGGTACCCGTAATGGGTATGCCGGGCCTCGATCTCCGCCCCGCTCCCCCCGGCGCGAACGCCCCCAATGGCCGCGAAGGCCCGCCATGACGCCCACCGGAAGCGGGGCCAATCTTGCATGTTCGGGGGAAACCCGGCATCATGGGACCTCGTCTGTACGGTGAAGACGCCCCGAAGGGGCGGTGGAAAGGGACTCAATCGATGATTGATCAGCAGGGACGCCTGTTCGGAAAGGTCAACCCCCTCGACCTCATGGTCGTGGTGGTGCTCGTGGCCTTTTTGGTGGGAGCGGGCCTCGCTCGAGCGGGCAAGGCCGGGGTCAACCAGCAGCTCAAGGGCGAGGCCATGGCCGAGTTCGACCTCTTCATCCGCGGCGGGGTCGCCGATCCGGCCATCTTCAAGGAAGGTGAGAAGACCTTCATCACCATCCGCAACCAGCCCTATGCGGCCCTCACGATCCGCAAGGTGCGCGTCACCCCCCGCACCATCACCATGCCGGTGCCGGGCGGCGTCAAGGCCTATCCCGATCCGTCCGAGCCCTACAGCAAGGACGTGCTGTTGACGCTGCGCGAGAAGGCCCAGATCACCGACGACGCCATCGTGCTCGGCGGCAACAAGGTCAAGGTCGGCGTGCCCATCGACATCGAGGGCTTCAAGTACCGCCTGCGCGGCTCCATCGTCGACGTCCGCCTCGTCGACCAGCCCAAGCTCTAGCCCATGGCCGCACCCACGGGAGGAGCCATGCCCGCGTCACGTCCGGCCGCCGCCGATCGTCCCCTGCTGGGCGTCCTCGCGAGCCTCGGCTTGGTCTCCCTGCAGCCCGCATGGCAGGCGGCCGTCCGGAAGAGCGCGCCCTATCGATTGGTGAGCGCGGGGCGCCGGCGCCTCGACGCATGGCTTGCGCCGCTGCGGGAGACGTCCTGGGCGGCGCGGCTCGCCCCGGCGCTCTCGCTGTTCTGCGCGTGCCTCCTGTTGCTCGTCTCCCCCTACGTCGGGACGGGCCTCAACGCGCTCCTGGTCCTGGCGGCCTTCGGGTCTCTGCTCTTTCAGTGGGCCGTCGAGCCCCCGCGCGAGCGGCCGGCGGATGCGCTCGATCTGCCGTTTCTCGCCCTCTTCGTCATCTCCCTGCTGGCGGTGGGCTTCTCCCCCTACCTGGTTCTGAGCCTCAAGGGTCTCGCCAAGATGCTCGTCTTCTGGATGAGCTTCGCGGCCTTTCGCGGGGCGCTGAGGCGCGGCGAGCGGGGCTGGGTGCCCCTGTTCGCGGCCCTCTTCGTGGCGGCCCTGGTTCAATCCCTCTACGGCATCTACCAGTGGCAGATCAAGGTGCCGCCCCTGGCTCTCTGGGATGACGCCGAGGCTGAGGTCAAGCTGACCCGCGTCTACGGGACGCTCAACAACCCCAACCTGCTCTCGGGCTACTTGATCCCGATCATCCCGTTCGCGATCGCGGCCGCTCTGACCTGGCGCAACTGGGCCCTGCGCGCCCTGGCCCTGGCCACGGCCCTGGCGGCTCCGATCTGCTTGTACTTCACGTACTCGCGCGGGGCCTATCTGGGCCTGGTGGCCGAGGTCGCCGTGCTCGGCGTCCTGGGCCTCTTCGCGCTGTGGCCGCACATTCGCCGCCGGCCCTGGCTCCTGGCCCTCCTGGGCGGGGTGCTCCTCTTGGGCGTGGTGGCCGCGGTGTTCGTCTACGCGCACTCCCCGGCGCTCCAGGAGCGCCTCATGTCCATCACGGCCACCCGCACGCACTCGTCCAACTCCTTTCGGCTCAACGTGTGGGACGGCGTGATCCGCATGATCCGGGACTCGTGGTGGGCGGGCATCGGCCTCGGCAACGACACCTTCCGCAAGGTCTACGCCCTCTACATGGTGAGCGGCTTCGAGGCGCTCGGCGCCTACAACATCTTCCTGGAGGAGGCGGTCGAGAAGGGGGTCTTCGGGCTCCTGCTCTTCCTGTGGTTCATCCTGGCCGCCATCTTCCGGGCTCTCTACATGGCCGCCGCCAAGGTCGATCGAATCTGGAGCGCGGCGGCGATCGCCGTCCTGGTCGGCCTGTCCGTCCACGGCATGGTCGACACCGTCTTCTACCGTCCCAGCGTCCAGATCCTGTTCTGGCTCACGCTGGCCGTGATCCTGCACCTTCCGCATCGTGAAAGAGGCGCCGCGTGAGCCGCATTCCCGTCGATTCGAGCATCAAGCGCATCCTGGTCGTCAACTTCGGGGGCATCGGGGACGAGATCCTGTTCTTCCCGGTGATCCAGAGCCTGCGCGAGGCCTATCCCCAGGCGCACTTGACGGCCCTGGTAGAGCCCCGCTGCCGCGGGATCATGACCTTCAACCCGGCCGTGGACGAGGTCGTGACCCTCGACGTCAAGGGCAAGCCGTCGTTGGGCGAGCTGCTCGAGGTCATGGGGACGCTGCGCTCGAAGGGCTTCGACCTGGCCATCGGGTCCGGCCGCTCGCCCATCATGCCGATCCTGCTCCTCCTGTCGGGGGCCAGGTACCGGGCGGGCTACGACGCCAACAAGCTGAGCTGGACGCTCACGGAGAAGGCGGCCTGCAACCCGCAGCAGTACGCGGCGGAGATGTACTACGACCTGATCCGCAGCTGGATCCCCATCCCCTTCCGCCTGCCGCAGGCGGCGCTCACGCAGGGCGATCGCGAGTGGGCCAAGGGCTTCCTCGCCGAGCACGGCGTGCTGCCCGGAGATCCCGTGGTCGTCATCCACCCGGGCACCAGCAAGCTCTCGATCATCAAGAAGTTCCACAAGAACTGGGAGAGTGCCAAGTGGGCGGAGCTCGCCGCGCGCCTGCATGCCGACGGCGTGCACGTGGTCATCGCGGGCGGTCCGGACGACGCCGAGGTCATCGCCGACATCAAGTCCAAGCTCACCTTCAAGCCCATTGAGGCCTACGGCCAGACCAAGGGCCTCGGTCAGCTTGCCGCCCTCATCGCCAACGCCTCGATCCTGGTCTGCGTCGACTCGGCGCCCATGCATCTCGGCGTGGCGGTGGGCACCCCCACCGTGGCCCTCTTCGGGCCCACGGATCCCGCCAAGCTCTTGCCCACTGGAACGGTCCACCAGGCCATCCACGTCGAGGGCCTGAGCTGCCGGCCCTGCCTGTGGGATCGTCGCCAGACGTCCTGCGACGAGCTCACCTGTATGAAGACCCTGGGCGTCGAGGCCGTGGAAGCGGCCGTCTGGCGCGTGATGCCCGCAAGGAATCGAGATGGATCAACCAACGCAACCCTCTAAAGAACTCCTGGAAGCCATCGAAAAGCTGCCCGTCCTGGTGCCCGACGCCGAGGCCGACGCCCAGTTCGGGGCCGGCGAGCGCGACGGCGAGACCTGGCGCCAGGGCGTCGCCGACCTCACGGAGCAGGCCGAGGACTCGCAGTCCGAGATCGAGAGCTCCTTCGAGGTCCCTCTCCGGCAGACCGAGGAGGACTTCGAGATCCTCGACATGCTCATCGCCAACGGCTGGCCCGGCACCTTGCCGTCCGAGGACGAACTCGGGGCGATCGCCCTGGGCTGGGGTGCCTATGCGGGCGAGCTCGTGATCCAGTCCCTTGGCGGGGCCTGGGTCGTACGTCCCGACAAGGAGCGTGCGAGCATCCGCTTTCCGCGGGTCGGCCTCCAATTCTTCCCCGTCCATGCGCTCCTGCGCCGCTTCGCGCTGGGCGATCGCGCCTCTTTGGACACGACCTACCAGTACGTGGTCGACGCACTCGTCGACTGAGGCGGCAGGCGTCGATTAGAATTGCATAGGATGGGGAAAGTCCTGATTGTCGAGCGCTAGCTGAGAGGAGGGCGGCACGGATGAAGGGGCGTTGGAAGCTCTTGGTCCTGGGAGCTGCCGTGGCTTGGCTCGCGACGAGCCAGACCGCGATCGCCAGGCCGGACCCCGCGCACCTCATCGTGCCGGGCAAGTCCATCGGCCCGGTCGCCCTGGGCAACTCGCTCGAGGAGGTCAAGGCCCGCATGGGCCAGCCGGACGACGTGCGGACCATCGACGAGCACCACGCCCTCATGCAGTGGCGCGCGCACTCGCTGGTGGTGGGCTTCGAGCACGAGCAGGTGGTGCTCGTCGGCACCAACTCCAACCGCTACGCCACCTCCACGGGCCTCAAGGTCGGCGAACCGGGCGGCAACGCCCTCATCATGTTCCCGGGCCTCACGCCGCCCAGGGTCCCCGGCCTGTACGGCCTTGCCGACGACAGCATGGGCATCAACTTTCTCAACCACCCGGTCGACGAAACGGGTGCTCCCCTCAAAGGGGGCACGCTGCCCGAGGACTGGGTGATCGACGAGATCAACGTCTTCCAGTCCGCGGACGAACGGGTCGTCGACCGCAAGGAACCTTGACCGGATGTCCGGTCGCGGGGTCGCCACTCGGCGGCCCCGCGACTTTTTTTCCGGGCGGACGCAAGTTTACCGGGGCCATGGCGATAAGGTTAATAACGACTTAAGCTTTTTACGTTGCGTTAAGATCGAAAGGAGCCTCCCGTGCGCAAGATCCTCGCGTTTGTGTCGCCCGAGCTGGGGATCACCTACCATGAGCTCTACACGGAGCTCGCCCGCCACATCGGCGAGGGCTTCGAGGAGGCGACCCGTCGCTTTGCGCCGGACGAGGCCGTGACGGCGCTGCGCTACTATCGCCGCCAGGCCGAGCGCCGCGAGTCGGTCGCCGAGCTCAGCCGCATGCTGGGGGTGAGCGCCGAGGTGATGTTCGCGGCCACCACGCCGGACGGTGCCCAGCTGCTCTTGGACGCGCTCAAGAGCCGAGCGGCGATCGCCTAGGTACCCGGTTTCGAGCGGCCTCCCCCGGCGGGGAGGCCGCTTTTGCGTGGCCCTGTCCACTCGCCTGCTCTGATAGGGGAAGGGGTAGGCGGGTATAGGAAGCGCTGGGGCCGTGCTGCTGAGATGACCGTGAGAGCCATTCGACCGCTATTCCTGTTCTTGCTGATCCTCCTCGGGCACGCGGGCGTCGCGTCGGCCGAGACCTGGTCCACGACCGCTTCTAAGAAGGGCGTGGACTTCACCGTGCGCCTGAAGAACCCCAAGGTCATCCGCAAGGTGCCCCTGGTGGACGGCATCCGCTGGGACATCCAGGTGAGCAACAGCGTGCGGAACCGCGTCACCAAGCACCTCGCCCGCGGCCCCCTGAGCACCGTGGAGATCGAGCAGAAGGGGCGCTACGTGCGCGTAGTCGCGCGCTGGCGCTTCCCGTTCGTCATGGCGCCCAAGGTCAAGGCCGATCGCTTCGTCCTCTTCATCCCGCACGAGATCACGCGCCGGAGCGTCACGGCCCTCGGACGCGACGTGCAGTTCCAGCGCATCAAGCGCTGGACGCTCGCGGGGCCCGTGTCCGTCAACGTCGTCAAGGCCGACCTGCGCCGCAACGCCCTCTTGCCGGAGCTCGCCCGGCGCGGCCGGGGCTTCTCGGCGGAGCCCGTCTCGGCCATCGCGCGCCGCTCCAGGGCGCTCGCGGCCATCAACGGATCCTTCTTCTCGCCCAAGGGCAAGGACCCCATCGGCCTCTTGATGCTCGACGGGCAGATCGTGAGCTCCAGCTACTTCAACCGCTCGGTATTCGGCATCCGCTACGACGGCACCTGCTTCATCAACAACGCCCGGCTGCGCTCGGCCGTGCGCCTCGATGACGACAAGGTCTTCCTCTTCAACGGCGTGAACCAGCAGGCCGTCCGCAACCAGATCCTCCTCTACACCCCCCACTGGGGCGATCGCACCCGCACGGTGCCCGATCCCAGCCGACGCGAGTTCACGGTGAGCGGCGACGGGACGGTGATGGCGGCCAACACCGGCAACTCGGTCATCCCCCGGGACGGCTTCGTGGTCTCGGGCCAGGGCAAGGCCTTGCCCGGCCTGATGCAGCACTTCAAGGTCGGCTCGAGGGCCGTCCTCTACTCGCAGCTCTCCAACGAGTGGGAGGGCGTGAAGTCCGCCATCGGCGGCGGCCCGACGCTCGTGGCCGACGGCCGGGTCAAGGTGACGGCCCGCGAGGAGCGCTTCGGGCCCGAGATCGCCCGCGGCCGCGCCCCGCGCACGGCCATCGGCTACCTGGGCGGCACCTCGGTGGTCATGGTCACGGTGGACGGGCGCCAGCAGCACAGCGTCGGCATGACGCTCTACGAGCTCGCACGGCTCATGCACGAGCTGGGGGCGCGTGACGCCATCAACCTCGACGGGGGCGGCTCGACGGCCATGGTCGTCCGCGGCAAGCTCGTCAACAGCCCTTCGGACGGGTCCGAGCGCTCGGTCAACAACGCGCTCGTCCTCGTCGCGGGATCCTAGGCGCCGCAGGCGGCCGCAGCCCGGGCAGCGCCAATCCGTTATAATGGGGCCATGGAAACCTTCGTCAACCTAGAGGCCTGGCGCTCGGGCGCCCTCCTCTTGAACCTCGTCACCTTCTTCCTGGCCTTCTCCGCCTGCTCCGTGGGCCTGCTCATCGCCCCGCGGGTGCGGCGCATCCTCGGCTCCGGCCTCCTCTCGGGCGTCGTCACGAGCTTCCTCGTGGCCTCGGGGGCCCTGTCGCTGCGCTGTCTGGTCATCATCCTGTTCCACCTCGGCCTGGTGCCCCGCATGGCGGCCGTGGTGCTCGGAGACGTCGCGCTCGTCGTCGTGGGCGGCGGCCTGTTCTGGGCGTACGTGGTATTCGAGCGCTACCTCAATACCAAGGAGGCCTAGCGTGGACGTCCCAGCGCTCCTGAGCCAGCTGGAGGCGGCCATCGCGCGCCACGGCTCGGCGCTCGTGGCCTATTCGGGCGGGATCGACTCGGCGCTCGTCGCCGTCGTCGCCCACCGGGTCCTCGGCGATCGCATGCTCGCCGTCACCTCCCGCTCCGCGAGCCTCGCCCCCACCGAGCGCGAGGCGGCCCTGGAGTTCGCCCGGGCGCAGGGCTTTCCGCACCGCTTCATCGAGACCCGCGAGCTCGACAACCCGGCCTATGCGGCCAACCACGCCGATCGCTGCTACCACTGCAAGTCCACCCTCTACCAGGACCTCGCGGCGATCGCCCTAGAAGAGGGCTACGCCGCCCTCCTCAACGGCACCAACGCCGACGACCTGGGTGACTACCGGCCCGGCCTCCAGGCGGCGACCGAGCGCAGCGTGCACAGCCCGTTTCTCGAGGTGGGCATGACCAAGGCGCAGGTCCGCGAGGTGGCCAAGCACCTGGGCCTGCCCATTTGGGACAAGCCGGCGGCGGCGTGTCTTGCGAGTCGCCTGCCCTACGGCACGCCCGTGACGCTCGAGGTCCTCGACCAGGTCGGCCGGGCGGAGCTGGTGCTCGCCCAGGCGGGCTTCCTCGGGGCGCGCGTCCGGCATCACGGGGACCTCGCCCGCATCGAGGTGCGCCCGGAGGACATGGAGGCGGCCTTCGCCCACCGCGCAAGCCTCACCTCCGCCCTCAAGGCCCTCGGCTACCACTTCGTCACGCTCGACCTCGAGGGCTACCGCATGGGTAGCCTCAACGCCGTCCTCTGATGCGCGAGGAAGACCTCCGGGCCCTCCTGGAAGGCGTCCGCGCGGGCGAGACCTCCCTGGAAGAGGCCATCGGCCACCTCAGGGCCCTGCCCTTCTCGGAGCTGGGCTTCGCCAAGGTCGACCACCACCGGGAGCTGCGGACGGGCTTCCCGGAGGTCATCTTCGGCCTGGGCAAGACGGCCTTGCAGATAGCGGCGATCGCAAGCTCCATCGTGCAGGCCCATGGCCGCCTCCTGGCCACGCGGGTCGCTCCCGAGGTCGCCGCTGCCGTCATGCAGGAGGTGCCGGAGCTGCGCTACCACCCGGAGGCCCGCGTCCTCACCTTCGGCTACGCCCCCCGGCAAGGTACGCCCGAGGTGGCCGTGCTCGCGGCCGGGACCTCGGACCTGCCCGTCGCCGAGGAGGCCGCCATCACGGCCGAGATGCGCGGTTCGACGGTGGTACGGATCTACGACGTGGGCGTCGCGGGCCTGCACCGGCTCCTCCATCACCAGGAGGTCCTGCAGGCCGCACGGGTGCTCGTGGTGGTCGCCGGCATGGAAGGTGCTCTGCCGAGCGTGGTGGGCGGGCTCGTGCCCCGGCCCGTCATCGCGGTGCCGACCAGCATCGGCTACGGGGCGAGCTTCGGCGGCCTCGCGGCCCTCCTGGCCATGCTCAACTCCTGCGTCGCCGGGGTCTCGGTCGTCAACATCGACAACGGCTTCGGGGCGGGCTACCTGGCCGGCATGATCGCGGGCAGCGCGACATAATTCCCGCCATGGGCCCTCCCGGGCCGCCCGGCGGGCCCTGAGAGGCCCTCCAGGAGGGCGCAGGAGCGGCATCCGTCACAGTCTTGGCGATCGGCGTTATGGTATCCAACTGGTAGCACCCGCTTCCGCGAGGAGAAGACCATGCGCACGGCGTATTTCGATTGCTACCAAGGAGCCACGGAGTCCATGCTCCTCGGCGCCCTCCTCGACGCCGGTGCGGACCTCGAACGCCTGCGCGACGACCTCCAGGATCTGGTGCCGGGCGCTGTCCACCTCTCGGTCTCCAAGGTGCAGGAGCGGGGCCTCGCCGTGAGCCGGATCGCCATCAAGGCCAAGGACGACGCCATCCGCCGCGAGATGCGCGAGGTGGCGGCCGTCATCCTCAAGAGCCGACTCTCCAAGTCCGTCCAGGAGCGGACGCTGCGCGTCTTCCATCGCCTGGCGGTGGCCTGGGGCCGCCTCCAGGACAAGGCCCCCGAGACCGTGGTCATGAACGAGGCGGGCAGCCTCGCCGCCATCGCCACGGTCACGGCCTTCGTGCTCCTGCTCGACCAGCTCGGGCTCGCCCAGCTGAGCTGCTCGGCCCTGCCCATGGGCAGCGGCACGGTCAAGACGCCGGAGGGCCTCATGCCCGTGCCCACCCCGGTGGTGGTCGAGCTCCTGGCGGGCGTTCCGGTCTACGACAACGGCGAAGCGGGCGAGCAGGTCACGACGCTCGCGGCCGCCATGCTCTCGACCCTCATCAAGGACTTCGGCCGCATGCCGGCCATGCGCCTCGCCTCCCAGGGCTGGGGGGCGGGCACCGGCAAGCAGCCGGCCCTTTGCCGGGTGCTCCTCAGCCAGGAGGCGACCGCCGAGGGCGAGACTCGCGAGAGCATCGGGGTGGTCGAGACCAACATCGACGACGCCAACCCCCAGTTCTACGAGTACGTCATCGAGCGCCTGTTCAACGCCGGAGCCGTCGACGTCTTCCTCACGCCGATCATCATGAAGCGCGGCCGCCCGGGCATCAAGCTCACGGCCCTGGTGACGCCCGAGAAGCAGGAAGCCATCACGGACATCATCTTTGCCGAGACGCCCTCCATCGGCGTGCGCACCTACATCACCGAGCGCCGGGTGCTGGATCGCGAGATCCTCTCGGTCAAGACGGACTTCGGCCCCATCCGGGTCAAGGTCGCCCGCCAGATGGGCTCGGTGACGAACCTCATGCCCGAGTTCAAGGACTGCGTCTCGGCTGCCAAGAAGCAGGGCGTGCCCCTCAAGGTCGTCTGGCAGACGACGCTCGCCCAGGCCCTCCAGCAAACGGGTGCCGCCGGCTAGTCCCTTCGCCCGCCCGCCACTGACTGGCGGGCGGTTCGTCTTCCGGCCACTCCGTCCGAAAGCAAGCGTCGACTTGGCCGAAGCCAAGGCTGGATCGTTGGCCTAGGATCGGGGCCTGCCCCGTCTCGTCCCGGGACGATGCACGCAGCTTTACTCCCCATGAGGGCGCTCGTATAATGCCCACAACTGTGCAGCAAAGGAGCCGCCCATGGTTGAGATGAACGTGTCGGGGGTCATCCTCGAGCCGAAGACCAAGTCGCCCATCGTGGTGCTCAAGGATGCGGACGAGCGCCGGGCGTTGCTCATCTGGGTGGGGGAGCCGGAAGCCAACGCCATTCTCCTGGGCATCGAGGAGATCAAGACGCCCCGCCCCCTGACGCACGATCTCTTCCGCAACACCCTGACGGCCCTCGGGGCGACCCTCACGCGCATCCGCGTCAGCGAGATGCGGGACAACACCTTCTTCGCCGAGCTGGTGCTCGACGTGAGCGGCAAGGAGGTCGTCATCGACTCGCGGCCGAGCGACGCCATCGCCCTCGCCATCCGCTTCCACGCGCCCATCGACGTCGCCGAGGACGTCATGGCCAACAGCTCCATTCCCATCAACAAGGAGGAAGAGGAGGTCGACGCCGAGCAGTTCCGCAAGTTCCTGGACGAGGTCAAGCCCAGCGACTTCGGCAAGTTCGGGGGACAGTCCTAGCCTCGAAAAGCAATCGGGCGATCGCACGGCGATCGCCCTTTCCGTTGAGACGCTCGCTGGTTGGCCGGGCGTTTCTATTCTCCCGAGAGCAGCTTGTCCCAGGTCTTCGCCGACAGCTCCGCCTCGAGGGCGGCCGACTGTTCGCGCAGGGCGCGGGCCTTCTCGCGCGTCTCGGCCACGAAGGCTTCGTCGTCCAGGTTAGGCAGCTTGGTCAGAGCCGCGATGAGGGCCCCTTCGACCGCGCTCGCGGCCGTCCGCACGGCCAACAGCGCCTCGTTCGCGCCGCCGGGTGCTCCGTAGCGAGCGACCGTCTCGGCGAGCCCCAGCACCTCCATGCCGTGCTGGGCCACCAGCATGGGGACCTGGGCGGAGTTCTTGAGGGCCGTCTGGACGCAGGCCCGGCGGATCTCCGTCTCCTCGACGGTGGTCTGGGGCAGGGCGGCGGCGGCCGTCAGGCGGTTCATGGCCGTGGGATCCTGGTCGATGAGCTCCTCGCACTGCTCGCCCAGGGTCGAGGCGCGGGAGACGACGCGCAGCATCTCCTCGGAGACGGGCTCGAACCCCTCGCGGCCGAGTGTCAGGCGCGCGGCCTTGGTCACGAGCGCCGCGGCGATGGCGCACAGCCACGAGGCGGCAGCGCACGCCCCGGGGGGCGGCGGCTCGGAGATTTCCTTGATGAGGTCCTCGACCGGATAGCGGTACGACGGCAAGTTTTCCAGACGATCCAAGTGTGTTGCTCTCTAGGCCAGCGGGATTAGTCAGGTAATGGTCCTGGCTATGGGATTATAGCACACTGCCTGGTCCGACCCCGGCGGCATGGGCCCACCGTGGGCCTTCGCGGGGGCTGGAACCTTTGACCTCCGAATGTAGCAGGCAGGTGTTCTTGTCGTATGGCTGGTAATTAGTTAAGATCGGGGAACCAAACGTTGCCGATGGGTCTTGGGGTCAATGTAACGGCGTGTTACGAAGGCTCTGATCCTCAACATGTAAGGAGTATTCGTAGGAATGAAGCTGCAAACCAAAATCAGCCTGGCGTTTGCCGGCACCCTGGCGGTCGTGGCCATCGCGGGCTGCCCGAACATGCTCCCCGTCTCGACCAACCCCACCCCGACGCCCAACGTCTCGCCCGCCAGCAAGCTGCAGGGCCGCATCACCTTCGCCCTGAACACCGATGGGACGCAGGATCCCGGTGAAAAGCTCGTCCTCAAGGTCAAGCGCAAGAAGGCCGGCGAGACCGAGTTCACGACGCTCAACAACGCCACGACCTCGACCGACGTCAAGGGCAACTACACCTTCGAGAACCTCGAGGACGCCGATTACCAGGTCGTCTACGACGATGGCGGCACCGTGGTGACGGGCACCGATGGCTTCAACGTCACTGGCGTGGCCGTTTCGGACGCCGTGGCTGTCTCCAAGACCCAGACCGCCGTGCCCCAGGTGAACATGGAGATTGCCTGGAACTTCAACAACACGGCCAACTGGGGCCCCAAGACCGACACCACCATCGCGCGCCAGAACGTGCCCTTCAACTGGCAGGCGAAGGCCGGCGTCTCGGATGCCAGCTACTGGGTGACCATCTTCAAGGACAACGGCGGCGTGCCGGGCAGCGCGACCCTCTCCTCGCCCTCGGCGACCGTCGGCACCGCCAACACCACGCTGACCTTCGGCATTCCGGCCAATGCGGGCTCGGCGAGCGGAGTCACCTACGAAGGGACCCCGACGGGCGTGAACTACTACGTCGTCAAGTACTACAAGACCGGCGGCGGCTGGGGCAACAAGAGCTCCAACTACTACGGTCAGACCAAGATGATCCGCTTCACGCTGAACAACTAAGGTCGCGACGCTCCAAACCGAGGCGCCCGTGGGTTTCCCACGGGCGCCTCGTCATGTCGCCAAGGGATGCTTGCTTCGTTCAGGAATCTATGTTAATTGTTCTGAACTTAGTCATTTCTTAAGGAGATCTCCCCCATGAAGTTCAAGCATTTCTACCTGGCTGCAGCGGCCACGGCGTCAGTGGCGGCGATCGCCGGATGCCCGGGCGGCCCCACCACGACCCCTTCGCCGACCCCGGGAGCCACCGCTACTCCCGCGCCGACCCCGACGCCCTACACCCGCACGAGCTCTCAGCAGCTCATCTTCCAGACGGTCGATTTCACCACGGCCGCGACGGCGAGCCTCAATCCGGGCGAGCATTACATCACCATCAAGAACCTCACGACCTCGCCCATCAACCTCAACAACTACATGATCGCCGTCAACCCCAGCGGCAGCACGGGCAACGTCGTGGCGACGGCGTCCATCGTCACTGCCGCGGGTGCGGCGTTCGGCAACCTGGGCGCGACCGGTTCGATCCGGGTCTACCTCTTCACCGGGGCCAACCCGCTGGCCTCCGTCGAGGCCCGGACCGATGTCAGCCTCGCCCCCCAGCTGAATCGCGGGGGTGGGCTCGCCCTGTTCGCCAGCAAGACGGCAACCGCCTCGGCGAACCTCTCGGACTTCGTGCAGTGGGGCATCTCGGGCACGACCTACGAGAGCGTGGCGGCAGGCGCCAACCTCTGGACCCCCGGCACGACCGTCGCCACTCCGTCGACGCTCGCCGGCGGCACCACCCAGGTTCGCCTTGGCGTCAAGACCGAAGGTGGCGTCGGCGCCGGCAATTGGACCGCGACGACCCGCTAAGACGGCTGGGCGCCATGCGCCGATCAAATGGTCGCGCGATAGCGTTCTTGCTTTTGAAATGAGTCAGCAAACGACAACGGCTACCGTGGGTACCGTTGTCGTTTCGCGTTTCGAGCCGTTCATGACCAGCGTGAGCTAGCGGCGTCCGGAGGTCCGCTTGCTAGCTTCAGAATTCCATATTAAACTTTGTAAACCCGTTGCCCCCCCCTCATTGGAGAACACTCGATGAAGCTTCAAACCAAACTCGTCGCCGTTCTTGCCGGCGCCCTGGCGGTCACGGCGATCGCGGGCTGCCCCACCACCGCGCCTCCCGGGACCACCCCCGGCGGCCCGGGCGGCGCCCTCCAGGGCCGCCTGACCTTCGCCCTCAACTCGGGCAGTAACCCCGGCCAGCCCTTGACGGTCCGGCTGCGCAGCCGCGCCACCGGTAGCTCGGCGAACTTCGCCGTCACCGACAAGACGACCCAGACCGACAACAACGGCAACTACTCGTTCACGGGCCTCTCGGCCGCCGACTACCAGGTCTACTACGACGACGAGGGCAAGGTCGCCGCGACCACCTTCAACACGGCGGGCGTGGCCGCCGCCGACCCCGTCGCCGTGACCAGCACCCAGACCGCAGCTCAGCAGGTCAACCTCGAGCTGGCCTGGGACTTCACCAGCGCGGTTCCGGCGCCCAACGCCACCGTGACGGCCGGCAGCCAGGTCAACTTCGACTGGCCCGAGAAGAACGGCGCCTCCGGCGCGGTGTACCAGGTGACCATCTTCAGCACCTCGAACACCCAGTCGGGCGCGCTCCAGACCTTCCCCGCGGAAGGCGCTGCGGCCACCCAGGCCACGGTGACCCTCAACAACCAGGTCACCGCGGGCACCCGGTACTACGTCGTGAAGTACTGGAAGTCGGGCGGCACCTTCGGTGGCCCCAACTTCTACGGCCAGACCAAGCCCATTCCCATCGTCGTTCAGTAGGCTCGAACGACAAGCGACCGGGAGGCATACGCCTCCCGGTCGCTTCGTGTTGGGGACTAGCCGACGAGCTTCTCGAAGGCCGCGAGGAAGGCCGCATTCTCCTCGGGCAGGCCCACGCTGACGCGCAGGCAGTGCGGCAGGCCGAAGCCCTTGAGGGGACGGACCACGATGCCCTGGTTCAACAGGCCGTCGAATAGGCGCATGACCTCGTCTTCGGAGCCCATGTCGAGCATGACGAAGTTCGCGCTGCTGGGCACGTAACGGACGCCCAGGCGATCGAAGCCGGCGTAGAGCTGTTCGAGGCCCTCGCGGTTGATCTCGAGGGTCGTGGCGAGGAACTCGTCGTCCTCGAGGGCGGCGATGCCCGCGGCCTGCGCGGGGGTGCTGGGCTCGAAGGGGAGCTTGACCTTCCAGAGCTGGGAGATGAGGCTCTCGTGCCCGATCCCGTAGCCGATCCGGATGCCGGCGAGGCCGTAGGCCTTGGAGTAGGTGCGCAGCGTGAGCACGTTGTCCGCGCGGTAGAGCTGGCTGTCGGGGTAGTCGTAGTTGTCGCCGACGAACTCGTAGTAGGCCTCGTCGAGGATGATGAGGATGTGCGGTGGCACGGTCTCGAGGAACTTCTCGAAGGCCGCCCGGTGGAAGATGGTGCCCGTCGGGTTGTTGGGGTTCGCCAGGTAGATGACCTTGGTCCAGGGCGTGACGGCCGCGGCGATGGCCTCCAGGTCGTAGCCGTAGTCCTTGAGGGGCACGGTGGTGATGGGCACGCCCTGGGCGCGCGCGAGCACCATGAACCCGATGAAGGTGCCCTCGGAGGTCAGGACCTCGTCGTCACCGTGCAGGAACGTACGCACGATGGTCGCCATGATGCCCTCGGAGCCGCCTCCGATGATGACGTTCTCGGGCTTGACCTTGTAGCGCCCGGCCAGGGCCTGACGGAGCCGGTAGCCCGTCGCGTCGGGGTACTGGTGGATGCAGAGCAGGCTCTCGTTGATGGCCTCCATGGCCTTGGGCGAGGGGCCGAGCGGGTTCTCGTTGGAGGCGAGCTTGTAGACCCGCTCGAGACCCAGCTCGCGCTGGACCTCTTCGACGGACTTACCGGGTTTGTAAGGCACCAGCTGCTCGATATAGCGGGGAACCAGCTGGGTACGGGTGATGGGGTGCGAATTCATGGCGAAAACTCCGGCAGTGTGACGCATTGGGGCAAGAGGTATGTTCCCGATTATAGCACCGGGGGGCGGTTTGACTCCGGTGCGCCAGTTTGTTATGGGAGGGGTATGAACAAGCGCGACCTGGAAACCGGCATTGCCCTCGATCTGCGCGATCGCATGTCCTACTCGGGCTATCTGTGCCTGGACGAGCTCCTGAGCGCCCAGAAGCCCTTGAGCGATCCGCCGCATCACGATGAGATGCTCTTCATCATCCAGCACCAGACCTCGGAGCTGTGGATGAAGCTCATCCTGCACGAGCTGAGGGCGGCGATCGCCTTCGTGCGTGCCGACCAGCTGGATCCCTGCTTCAAGGTGCTCACCCGCGTCAAGAACATCCAGCACCAGCTCACGGAGCAATGGGGCGTGCTCGCGACGCTGACGCCGAGCGAGTACATGGAGTTCCGGCACGTCCTGGGCCCGGCCTCTGGCTTCCAGTCGGCGCAGTACCGGGCCATCGAGTTCCTCCTGGGCAACAAGCACCCGCAGCTGATCCAGGTCTTCGCCCATGACGCCGCGACGTACGCGGAGCTCGAGGCCGTCCTCCAGGCGCCGAGCCTGTACGACGAGTTCCTGCGGCATCTGCACCGCCGGGGCTTCGCCATCCCGGCCGCCTGCGTCGAGCGGGACTGGTCGCAGCCCTACGAGCGCCAGCCCGAGCTCATCGCCGTCTTCAAGCAGATCTACGAGGATCCGCAGCGCTACTGGGACGCCTACGAGATGTGCGAGAAGCTGGTGGACGTCGAGGATCAGTTCCAGCAGTGGCGTTTCCGCCACATGCGGACGGTCATGCGCACCATCGGGTTCAAGCATGGCACGGGCGGCTCGTCGGGGGTGGACTTCCTCAAGCGGGCGCTGGATCTGACGTTCTTCCCGGAGCTGTTCGACGTGCGCACGCAGATCGGCGTCCGATGATCCATGCGGCCGTCCGGGCGCTGGGCCCGCACCTGTTGACCGAGGCTGCCCTCGAGGAGCACGTGCATCCCCTGTTCTCGCGGGTGCTCGCGCGCGAGGAGGTTTACCTGGCGAACCACTCGCTGGGTCGTCCGCCGGATCGCGCGGCCCAGGACGTCCAGGAGGCTATGGACCTGTGGTACCGGGACATGGACGGGGCCTGGGAGCCTTGGTTGGAGGCCATGTCGGCCTTCCGGGGCCGGGTGGCGGGCCTCTTGGGCGCGTCCCGTCCGGACTGCATCGTGCCCAAGACGAGCGCGGGCCAGGGCCTGCGGGCGGTGCTCAACACGTACCGGGACCGGATCAAGGTGGTCACGACCCGGGGCGAGTTCGACTCCATCGACTTCATCCTGAAGGTGTATGGGGAGCATCGGCGCGTGGACCTGGTCTACGTGGAGCCGGACGCGGCCGGGGAGTTCCGGGCGGACGACCTGGTGGCGGCCATCGACGACGCGACGGACCTGGTGGTCGTGTCGATGGTCATGTTCGTGACCGGTCAGGTGGTCGAGGGCCTGGATCGGGTGGTCGCGGCGGCGCATCGGCATGGGGCGCGGGTGTTGGTGGATCTCTACCATGCGGTGGGGACGGTGCCGGTGGACGTAGGGGCGCTGAACGCGGACTTCGCCATCGGGGGCAGCTACAAGTACCTGCGCGGCGGGCCGGGGGCGTGCTGGCTGTACGTACATCCGCGTCACCTGGACGCGGGGATGTCGACCCTGGACACGGGCTGGTTCGCCAAAAAGGAGCCGTTCCGCTACGGGCGTCCGGAGGTGCCGGAATTCGGGGTGGGCGGGGATGCCTTTCTCGAGTCGACGCCGCCGATCCTGCCGTTGTTCCAGGCCCGGGCGGGTCTGGAGCTGGTGTGGGAGCTGGGGGTGGGTCGTTTGCGGACCTACTCGCTGCACCAGCAGTCGATCTTGGTGGGGGCGCTCGCGGAGCGCGGCGTCGCAGCGGTCGGGGCACGTCCGGACCGGGGGGCGTTCGTGACGGTGCGGCATGCGCGGGCGGCGGACGTGTCGAAGGCGCTGCATGCCGAGGGCGTGAACACGGATGCCCGGAGCGGGTATCTGCGGTTGTGCCCGGACATCTTGAACACGGAGGCGGAGCTGCACCTCGCCGCCGAGCGCCTGGCCGAGGTGTTGAAGGCATTCTAGGGAAAAAACCACCAAAAATATTCCCACAGGGAAACGCTTTATGCCCCCCTTGCGAAGCAGTGGGGGAAGGGGGGGTTAACCGCCACCTCGCAGCTCACGATAAATCACCGCCACCACTCCGTCCAAGTTGCGCATGATGTCGTGGTTCCAGAATCGGAGCACGCGAAACCCCTGATTCGTCAGCCAGGCGTCTCTCCGTTCATCACGGGAATCCATGGCATGCGACTCACCATCGACTTCGATCACGAGCTTGTGTTGCGGGCAGTAGAAATCCAAGATGTACGGGCCCTTTGGTGCCTGGCGGCGGAACTTGGCGCCTAACTGGTTGTGCTTGAGCGCGTGCCAGAGCCTGTATTCGGGCTCGGTCATGTCTCTTCTTAACTCTCTGGCTCTCACGCGGACGCTGTCCATTTGACCCCCCCTTCCCCCCCTTCCCCCCCTGCCTTCGGCAAGGGGGGCATAAGGAATTATCCCCCTGCAAAGCAGGGGGATGGAGTGATGGTTGATATTTTACCGTAAGTTCGTTACTAGCGCTTGATCGCCCGCTCGCGCGACACGGCCAAGGCCGCCGGGCTGATGAGCATCTGGTCCCGGCCCATCACCGAGCGACGAGCCTCCACCTGCTTCAGCCCGATCTCGCGCACCTGCTGCAGCTGATGCAGCGCTTCCTCGCGCTCCACCCGCTCCCGGTTGCCCGAGATGCGAACGTCCGCCACCATCGTGAACGCCGACAGCAAACGCTTCGCCGTCTCCAACCAATCAAACGAAAACGGGTCCTTCGTCGCCAAAGGCTCCGCCTTGACGACGAACTCTTCCTTGGTGACCGTGCGGGGATTGATCCGGCCCTGCGCCACCAGCTTGCCGAAGTACTCGGCACTCTTGCGCTGGAACTGGGCGCTCTGACCCTCGTTCAAATCCTGGATCTGAGCGGGCAGCACCGCCGACGACTGGACGGCATTCGCCTGCAGCGCCTGCTGGCCCTGTGCCTCCGAGGCCGCGAACGGACGAACGGCCTTGCTGAAGACCTGGTTGATCGGTTGTCCCTTCAGCAAGCCATCGAACATCATCGCCAACCTCCTCGGACCTTACATACCGGTTATCCAGAAGACCTGTTAACGACTTGTCAAAAACGCTTAAATTTAACCCCTCCCCAACCCTCCATAACCTGCTTGCTTCAACCTTTTCCGATTCTTACCGCGTACTTAAGAAAGTATGCGGCCGCCGGGCCGATATACCCCCTACGGGTTGTGTTAATAGGCTGTCAAGTTACGGTCGGGTTAGGGGGACACAATGGGCTCGATGATTCGCGCAGGACTGGACCGGATGCAGGCGGCGGTGCGTCGCACGCTCACCTCCGTCTCGGACGACGCGGCCCGCCAGGGCGCCGAGACCGCCGCCAAGGGCCTCGGCAAGGACGTCCTGCAGCTCTCGAGCGCCGCCAAGCGCGCCATCCCCCTCAAGCCCGACGCGGAGCTCGCCGAGCTCGTCTTCAAGCGCGCCGCCGAGCAGGGCGGTCTGTCGGGCGGCCACCTCCCCAAGCAGATCATGGAGGACCAGTTCGGCCGACGCTGGATGTTCAAGACCGTTCCCTCGGGTGAGGAGTTCCGCGCCCTCGGCGACAAGGTCGGCGGTGACGTGCTCGGCGCGGTCGGCATCCGCACCCCCAAGGTCCACCTGACCGAGCAGTCGATCAACGGCCAGGTTCGCTTCGGCACCATCCAGCAGATGGTCGAGCACAGCGGCGAGAAGCTGACCTCGGATGTGACCCAGCTGACCCAGGCCCAGGTCGATGAGCTCACGCAGTCGCACGTCGCTCGGTGGCTCATCTCGGATCACGACGGCAAGGTCGAGAACTTCCTCGTGCACAAGTCCGGCGCCATCGAGACCATCGACCTCGGCCAGATGTACCGCTTCTTCCCCTCGGACTCCCTGGATCGCCTCTACCAGCCCAACGCCAAGAAGCCCATCTTCAACAACCTCTGGGAGGGCTACGTCGAGGGCAAGGTCAAGCTCGACTTCCAGAAGGGCTTGGACCAGGTCGCCAAGGTCGAGGCGCTCTCCGACGACACGTTCCGCGACATGCTGCGTCCCTACGCCGCGGCCCGCTACCAGCAGGGCCAGCCGCTCGCCGGCTACAAGACCGCCGATGAGTTCGTGAATGCGGCCGTCCGCCGCAAGCAGAACCTGCGCACGGATATGCTCGGCTTCTACGATTCGCTCGCCAAGGAGCGGGGCCTCTCGGGCATCGAAGAGGCGCTCGGCGAGGCCGCCGGCCAGCACCAGGACGCCATCCGCAAGGTCGGCCTGCAGCCCGTCCAGAAGCTGCACCCCCGCGTCCTCGAGTCCTGGGCGCAGAGCCGCGCCAATGCCGCCCGCTACAAGGAGGACACGCTCAAGGTCCTCACCGAGAAGTTCGGCAGCCGGGAAGTGGCCGAGCGCAAGTACGGCGCGCTCTACGACTACGTCCGCAAGGAGATGTTCATCGCGGCGAACTACCCCAACAGCGCGCTCGTGAGCGCCATCAAGGAAGGCCGCATCCGCTCGTTGTACGACCTGCCCGTGAAGGATCAGATCAAGCACAAGGGCCTCGGCTATGTGCTGCGCCGCAACGCCGCCGACCTGCGCCTCGGCCTGCGTGGCGAGAATCCGCTCTACGTCACGGTGGGCGGCAACAAGAAGTACGCCCGGGACATCGCCAAGTACGGCGAGTCGATGATGCGCTACAAGGAGTCGGACCTGGCGAGCCGCGTGCTCTTCTCGGACGGCAACCACAACTACATGGCGCGGAAGCTCACGAATCCGCGCGAGGCCTTCAGCCAGGTGCGCTTCGCGTGGCCCGACGTGCCCCACCTGACCATCAACCGGATCGTGAAGGAGGCCCTTGACCCCAAGGAGGCGAGCCACCTCCTGGAGGGCATCGTCTACGGTGGCATCAACCCCCGCACGGCGGCCGAGGGCATCACGGTGCTGCGCTCCGAGGGGCCGCTGAAGGAGCTGTTCGAGGCGGCCAAGGAAGCTGGACTGCCCATCAAGCGGTAGGATAAGGAACCGTTTGCCCCTTCGACAAGCTCTGGACATGCTTTCGACCTGGCTCAAGACAAACGGATTTTTGTGGGGCTCAAGGGGGGCACATCCTCTGCCGGGAATTCGTAAGCCTGTCGGCTGAGATTACCCCTTACGCGTGAGGAGTCGCTTGACCTGCTTGGCGCTCTCCTGGCCTTCCCAGATGGCGCACTCGATGGCCGCAGCCATCTGGGAGTCCGAGTGCGCGAAGACGATCGATCCGTGCGGCCTGATCGCCTCGGGTCGCAGGGTCGTGAGCGCCCCTGGCGCCGATTGCACCATCGCATGCCCCCGCCGATAGGCGCGGACCTCCACCACCTGGCTCGCCAGACCCGGATACATGCGATCGAGTGACTGCACCACCCGGCGCCCCAGGCCATGGACCCACCGATCGTCCAAGAGCCGGAAGCGCTCCGCCTGCGGCAACGGGCAGTAGGCCGTCAGGACCGAGTGGCGCCGGCCCGGATCCGGGTTGACCCAGTCGGCGACGATGACGTCCGTAAAGGGTTCGCCGGCTACCCAGGTGTCGTAGGCCGGGCGACTCGCCCGCATGGTCAGGAGCACGTTCGCCACCACGTAGGGCTCGTAGCGCATGGCCGCCATGGCCGCCCGCTGCTTGTCAGGCAAGCCCACCACCACGTGCTTGGCGATCTGCTTGGGCATGGCCACCACGGCCGCCCTGGCCGCGACCGTCACGGGCTCGTCTCCCTGCAGGAAGCTCACATGGACCCGGTCGCCGACGGGCTCGACCCGAAAGACGTGCGCCCCGGTCCGGACGCGCGCGGGATCCACGGAGCGGGTGAGCGCCTCCGCCACCGCCGCTAGCCCGCCCGGCATGGTGTAGCGTGGGTCGAACTCGCCGCTCATGAAGTTGAGGCCCCAGTAGGCGGAGATCCCGTCCACCGGTCCCCCCAGGGCCGAGCGGCAGTAGAGATCGAGGTAGCGGTGGACCTCCGGCCCATAACGGCGGACGGATGCGCCAAACGACTGGGTATCGAGCCGCAAGGCGGCAGACGACGCCTTTTCCACCGGAAGGGTGGGCAATTCCTTCATGGCGGACAGGTCGCGCATGAACGCACGGAAGCCCCGCCGGGCAGCCTCCGAGAGCGGAAGGCGCTCGGCCCCTTCACCCCAGAAGTCCGTCACATGGCGCTTTGCGAGGTAGTAGGCGTCCCCCGGCTCTCGGATGCGGCGCAGGTCCAGGCTCAGGTCGCCGAGCAGGTCCCCCACGTGGCCCGAGGCGTCCACGAGGTAGGCCGCCCCTTCGCTGTAGGTCAGGTCGCGCCAGGTGCCCTTGCGGGCATGGCCGCCGAGGCGGGTTTCCTTCTCGAGCACGAGCAAGTCCGCGTCGCGCAGGTAGTGGGCGGCCGTGAGGCCGCTGATGCCGCCGCCGACCACCACGACGTCCACCTTCAGCGACGGGGCAGGGGCCTCAAGACGGTGGCCATCCCGCAGCATGTGGCCGAGGCGCAGGTCCTCGCCGCCGACAAGCACCCTAACGTCAGGGGCGGCGGCGAAGGCGTCGGCCGGCCAGCTCGAAAGACCGAGCGAGACGCCCGACAGGCCCAGGAGCTTGAGGAAATCCCGGCGTGAGAGGCGATCGCTCATAAGCGGCTAGATGGGCAGATCGCCGATCCAGTCGAGGAAGATGAAGCCCTTGTTCTCGTTGCCGGCACGGCCCGACACGAAGACGCCGCCCGTGACACTGAGCGTGCGGTTGACGGTGTAGCCGAGCGCAAGGTTGGTGCCGCTGATCTGGCTCGAGCCCGTCGTGTAGTCGCCCATGACGTAGAGGTTCCAGGGCAGGTTGCGGTAGTAGCCCGCCATCAGACCGTTCGCGCTGGATCCGAGGGCGAGCGGGTTGCCGTGGTAGGCCGTGACGGTGAACTGGCCCAGATCCCAGTCCTGCAGCGTGAGCCACTTGGTGGCGCTCGCATGCAGCATGTTGGCCGACAAGGTGATGTCCGGCAGGCCGAGGAAGTAGCTGCCCACCGCGAGTCCGGGCAGGATGTCCGTCTCCTGCAGGAGGCCGATCTTGAAGTGCGGCTGCGCCATGAGGGGACCGCCGCCCGACGGCCATGCCGCGTCGACCGGATAGAGGCTGCTCGGGAAGGGATAGAACCCGTCCACGCCCAGCTCGACGGCACCCGCCGCCACGCCCGGAGCCAGATCGAAGAAGGGCACGAGCCCGACCGACAGCGACCCCATGCCGAGGTACGGCGAGTCCATGGTGGGGATCAGGCTCGGCTGCACGTAGTTGTAGAGGCCGAAGTGATAGCTCTTGTACGGCGTCACGCCTCCGGTCGGCACGTTCACGAGCGCGGTCGGATAGGCATGAGCCGGGGCAGTGAGCCCCAGGACGGCGATGGCGGCGATGAAAGCGGAGCGCACGGGATTCTCCTTCGGTCGGGATACCAGGTCAGGTTCGTGGTCAGGGGCCTGGGGGCGACGCACTCAAAGCAAGCTTACCGCGTGCGCCCAGCCAGCGCAACGGCAAGCGGAAGCCCCGGCGAGACGGGCGCTTCAAGCCGTATTGCCGTCCCGCAGGACACCTGCTCGAGGCCCGGGACGGCTATTCCGGGCGCGTGCGTCCGCCCAAGAGGACCTTCCAGCCGCGGGCCTTGGCTTTGGGCGACTCGGTGGTCGCCTCGAGCTCGGGCGGCAGCTCCAGCTGGTCGGTGGCCCGCTTGTAGACCCGGATCCGCTGCAAGAGCTCGGCACCGGGCGAGTCGGCGCGCTTGGCCATCTCGTCGGCGAGTTGGTGGACCAGTTGGCGCCAGGCGGCTTCGTCGAGCCGGGTGCGGGCCTCGGCGAGGTAGGCCTCGATTTGTTCGGGCGTCTGTAGGTGGTCGAACATGACACCTCCCTGGGGTGATCGCTCTCATCATAAACGATCAGAGCGAAAAAGCGTCCCCCTGAAGCCAGGGGGACGCCGATTTGCGTGGATGCGACGTGCGTTAGGGCGTGATTTCGAGGATGGTGACCGAGGCTGCGGGGAACGAGTAGGCGCCGTTCAGGCCAACGGCCTTGGTCTCGACCTTGGTGTTGTTCTCGTCCGAGTCCCAGCCGGCGGTGCCGGACAGGACGTGGGCGGTCGCCGACTTCGGCGTGAAGCCGAGGGCGAGCTTCGCGTTGACGGCCTCGGACTGCGTGCGGTTGGTGACCATCACGTAGACCTTGCCGTTGCGGCCCTTGGAGGCCGTGATGCCGAGCTTGGGCACCGCGATGTCGCCGACCTGGTTGGTGGGGATGGCCTGCGCGTCGACCTTGATCTGCTGGTCGCCCCAGTGCTTGGCGAGCATCTTCTGGAACTGGAAGATGGGCGTCACGCGCTCGGGGTTGTCGCCGTAGAAGAAGGCGGCGTCCGCCGACTCGCCGTGGTCCAGGCAGAACTGGTTCGCGACGAGCATGTTGTGGTTGAGCGCGAGGCTGACGGTGTCGGCCGAGTAGATGGCGCCGAAGAGGCCACGCGCCTTCTTGGTGTCGTTGTACTGCTCGGTGAAGAACTCCGTGTTGGCGATCTGGACGTTGTGCTTGGCGTACTGCTTGATCGCAGGCTCGATCTTCTGGGTCAGGAGACGATCGTTCCAGGCGTTCTGGGCCATGTAGGTGTTGAGGTCGCCCTCGTTCTTGATCGGCCAGCTGGGATAGCCGTGGTAGATGAGGAAGTCCACGTCCGTGCCCATGGTCGTCAGGATGTTCTTGACGATCTCGTCCTCGGCGCCGCCGCCGTCCCAGCGCCAGGCCGAGTTGGTCGAGGCCACCGCGCCGATCTTGATGGGCGTGGGGCTGGACTTGCGCATGGCCTGGGCGAACTCCTTGGCGCGCTTGGCATACTGCGTCTCGGTGGCGGCGTGCTCGGCGTGGCCGCGCACCATGGACCAGCTGATCTCGTTGCCGATCTCGAAGTACTTGGCGTTCTGGACGGGGAAGGGGTACTGCTTGCGGTTCGCGTCGTTGGGGTTGTTCAGGTAGCTGACGTAGCGGCCGGCCTCCTCGGCGGTGCCGGTGCCGAAGTTCACGACGTGCAGCTGCTCGGCGTCGAGGTCGTTGGCGTCCTTGAGCGCGTTGCGGAGGTCGTCGTAGGGGTAGCCGCCGTTCTTGTTCCAGTGCTGCTCGAAGTGGTAGCCCGTCATGTAGTTGTAGTCGTTGCGGCCGTCGGTCGGACCATGGCCGATGCGGTACATGTAGCGGCCCTGACCCCAGCTCGGGCGCAGCTCCTTGAGCTTGGCGAGCTTGGCGGCGCCGTTGGGGAAGTTGTCCGAGACGTGGTTGCGGTTGGTCGCGAGCACGAAGCTGTTCGAGGGGTGGGTCACGTCGTTGACGAAGATCTTGAAACCGGCTGCTCCTGCTTCCAGGTTCGGGGCCCCGGCCTGGATCGACGGAACGGTGCCGCCGAAGCCCATGCCGTGTTCGATCGTCGGCACCATGGAGGGGCCGGTGCCGCAGCCGGCCAGGACGGCCATGGCCACGCTCGAGCAGAAGAGGGTCTTGAGGGTCTGGTGCTTGGAAGCCATTCGGAAAAAGTGTCCTTTCGTTGCGAGAGGTTGCGGCCGAGAAATATGGCGCAATCTTTCTTCGTGACACCTTCCTACCCGCAGCAAATCGGCAATATTCTTGCGATACGTGTCGAGATATTGCGGTGGCTCCCTCTTGCTGAGCAAGTCATAGCCGCGTCCGCCGGGTGGATACACCAGCCCGGCGGACGTTTACATCCAAGCGAAATTTGAAGTTAGGTAACGATTCAGCGCCCCGAAATCGCCTGGGAAGCAGCCTCTAGACCCTTGCCCGCCGAACCGAAGAGCCGGATCTTCTCGCGGACCACCTCGGCGATCGCCGTGCGCCCCGCTCCGAGCAGCGGTCTGGGGTCGATCTGCTCGGGATCCCGCTCCACCGCCTGGCGCAGGGCGCCGGTGAAGGCGTGGTTCAGCTCGGTGCCGACCACGACCTTGGCAATGCCGTTGGAGATGGCCTGGCGCAGGTCGTCGTCCGTGAGCCCCGAGGAGTGGCGGAGCACGAGGGGAACGCCCGTGGCGTGGGAGAGGGCCCGGATGCGGGCGATATCGAGCCGGGCGGTCTTCTCGCGCATGCGGGGCACGGAGCCCACCGTGACCGCGAGGCTGTCCACCCCCGAGAGCGTCACGTAGCGCTGGGCGGCGTCGGGATCCGTGAAGTCCTCCGGAGCGCCGGGAGCGGCCTGGCGCCGGCCGCCGACGTGGCCGAGCTCGCCTTCCACGGGGATCCCCATGACGTGCGCGGCCTCGGCCACCCGGTGCGACTCCTCCACGTTCATGGCGAACGGTAGGGCCGAGCCGTCGAACATGAGGGACGTGAAGCCCGCCACCAGGCAGCGCATGTTCATCTCGTAGTCGCCCTGATCCAGGTGCATGACCACGGGCACCGGCGACTGCTGGGCCGCGGCGCGGACCATGGACGCGAGCGTCCGGAGGCCGGCGTAGTGGATGGCCCGCGCCGTGAGCTGGAGGATGACCGGGGCCTGCAGCTCCTCGGCGGCGCGCAGGATGCCCTGGACGAACTCGAGGTTGTGGGCGTTGAAGGCGCCCACGGCGTAGCGGCCCGCGCGTGCGGCGGCGAGAACGGAGGTGGCGGGGACCAGCGGCATGGAGCGACTCCTTAGAGGATGACCGAACGGCTCAGGTGCTGGGGATGGTCGGGATCGGTCCCGCGCAGGATGGCCCGGTGGTAGGCCAATAGTTGCAGCAGCGGCGTGTAGAGCACGGCGCGCAGGGCGTCGGGGTAGGCCCCGACCGCGACCTGGTAATCGGCATGGGGGGCCACCGCCTCCGCTTCGTTGCCGACCAGCACGAGGGTGCGCGCCCCGAGCCCCTTGAGCTCCGCGAGGAGCTCCCGCTCGTAACGGCCCGCGGCCTGGGAGAGGAGCATGACCACGAGGGTGTCGGGGCCGATGGTCGACTTGGGGCCGTGCCGGTATTCCAAGGCGTGGTAGGCGGCGACGTCCGGCACCAGCGCCATCTCCATGAGCTTGAGGGCGCCCTCCTCGGCGATCGCGTGCAGCGGGCCCGATCCGAGGAAGACGAAGCGTCGGATCTCGGCGTAAGAGGCCAGTTCTTTAATCATGGAGGCGCGTTCGAGGACCTGCTGGCCCGCGGCGTCGAGGGCGCTCAGGGCCCCCAGGGAGCCTGCTTCCGCGCTCACGGCCGCGGCCCAGAGGGCGATCGCCAGGAGGGTCCCGGTGAAGGCCTGGGTCATCACCAGGCTCTCCTCGGTGGCCGGGACGAGCACGCTCTGGTCGCAGGCGGCGACGATCGGGCTGTCCGGGGTGCAGGTGACGCCGTAGACCGGTCCCGACAGGTCACCGGTCGTGCGCAGGCGCTTGAACAGGTCGATGGCCTTGAGGACCTCAGAGGTCGTGCCCGTGCGAGAGATGGCGACGACGGCGATGCGATCGCCCTTGTGGAAGAGCGTGTGGGGGGCGAGGAAGACCTCGGAGGCGGGGGCGAACCGGACCCGGGCGCCCGTGACGTCCGCGAAGATCTTGGCGCCCGCCTCGGCCAGGTGGTAGGAGCTGCCGCAGCCCAGAAAGAGGAGTTCCTCGACTCCTTCGAGGTCGAGCCCTTCGAGCCGCTGGGGCAGGCTGTCGAGCACGCGCTGCCAGACCGCCGGCTGCTCGAGGATTTCCCGGAACGTGAGGTCGCCGTGCATGGGCCGTCCTTTGTTGGCTCGAGTGCCCCATCCACCCCCTGGGGACGGGTGTGATGCGCCCCAGTATATCAACCGACCGAGCGTGGCGCAATTTGGGCGCTCGGGGGCCGGATTAGCCGCCGGCGATCGCGGGAACAACCTCTAGAGGCAATCAGGCGGGAAGGCGGACGGCATGCCGGCATGCACCCCTCGGACAATCGGCTGGCTGACCCTCGCCGCCTGCGTGGGCCTCGCGGGCTGCACGCCGCGCGCCCTGACGACCTCCACCACCCTGCCCTCCACGGCCCGCGGCGAAGTGCGCCTCGTCCTCGGCGCCGAAGCACGCGCCACCCAGTGGGCCGCCCCGGCCGCGCGGGCGCGCCTCTCGGTGGACGGACCCGGCATGAGCGCGCCGGTGGTCCTGACGGCCGACCTCTCCAGCGAGGCCACCGCCTCGCTGGTCGTCTCGAACCTGCCGGCGGGGCCCAACCGCATCGTGACCCTGGACCGCCTCGACGCGCAGGGGGCCCCGGTCCCGGGCGGCACCCTCAAGACCACCGTCGACATCGTCGCGGGCACCTCGGCTCGGGCCGACCTCGGCAAGGTCACCACGCCGCGCGGCATGGTCTTCGAGCGGGTGCTCGCGGGCGATCGCGCCCAGGACCGCCACCTCGCCGAGACGCTGAACGAAGCCGCACTGCAAGGGCTCGTCGAGGCGGTGATCCGGCAAGGAGCCGTCTATCCCGAGCTCGTGAACGCGGAGGCGATCGCCGCGGACATCCAGCTGGCGGGCCGGGTGCCCTCCTTCGAGACGCGCTACGTCCGCTATCCCGCGACCCTGGACGTGACGCTGGAGGGCATCCCGGGACCGGCTCCGGCAGACGTCTGGCTCGACGACCCGCTTTCTCCCAAGAACGTCACCCTGCACAACGGGACGCACCGCGTGACGCCGGTGGCGCCGGGCACGTGGGTGCTGCACGCGCGGAGCCTCGGCATGGGCGTCGAGGCCACCCGTTCCCTCACGCTGACGTCCAACCAGACGGCCACCGTGTCCGTGAACCTGGGCGCGCCGCCCGATCAGGTGCAGGGCGCCATGCCCGTGGCCGGCATGGCGGGTGCCTGCGGCCTGCTGACCGTCGGGGGCGAGGACCTCCTGATCCAGGCGGGCGGCCTACGACGCGCGACGGACTCCCTTTACTTCCACAACCAGGTCTGGGCCTACGATGGCGCGTCCTGGTCCCAGAAGGCCGGACTGCCGGCCGTCCTCGGCTACGCCCAGGGAGCGAGCCTCGGGGGATCCTTCTACGTGGCGGGGGGCATCCGCCCGGGGGTGTTTGGCCTGGCGCTTGCGCGCGACGTCTATCGCTTCGACGGCGGTGCCTGGTCCACGCTGCCGAGCCTGCCGGTACCGCGCGGAGGGGCCTCGGTGGCGGCCCTCGGCGGGCATCTCTACCTGGTGGGCGGCTTCCGGGACGCCTCGTGGGGGCCGTATGGGAGCTATCCCGAGAGCAACACAGCCTACGACCGGGACTTCTCGGCCGAGTTCAACGCCACCGAGAGCTTCCGCTACGATCCGACCGCCAACACGTGGGCTACCCTGCCGACCGGTCTGAACGTCGCGCGCGGCGACATGGCCACCGTCGTGCAGGCTGGCCGGATCTACGCCTTCGGTGGCCAAGAGTTCTCGGACTTCGCGGGCTCCTACGTCCAGTTCCCCTCCAACGCCGTCGAGAGCGCGGATGCCAACGGGCAGTGGCGGCTGGAGCCCGCCATGCCCACGGCGCGCGGCGGGGCGGCGGCGGTCGCGGCGAACGGCAAGATCTACGTGATCGGCGGCTGCACCATCGGGGGCATCCCCCTCAACTCGGTGGAGGTGTTCGATCCGGTGACCGGGCGGTGGGCCATCAAGCCGCCCCTGCGCCGGGCGCGCGGCTACGTGACGGCGGGCCTCGTGAACGGACGCATCGTGGTCGCGGGCGGAGGGGACGGCGGCAGCGCCGGCCTCGAAGGCGCGCCCCAGGACACCGTCGAGTCGTTCGTGCCGTAGGAGAGCGCCATGAGCCGACGCGCACAATCGACCGTTCGAGTGGGCATGGCAGCCCTCAGCGTGGCCGTTGCCGCCTTCACCACCGGGTGCCCGGGGCTCGGCGGGACGGGGCTCAACGTGGGCAGCGACGGCACGATCACGGTGCGGCGATCGCCCTCGCCCACCCCCACCAGGTCGCCGAGCCCAGCCCCCACGGCCACCTCCTCGGTTGATCCGACGCCCACGCCGGACGTCTCGGCCGACCCGACCCCGACGCCCACGCCGAGCCCCACCCCGACCACTGCTCCCTCGGGCAGCGGGGGCCTGGACGTGCGTACCCTCGACATGGCTCCCAACTCGTGGTCGCCCCACACGCCCATGATCCTGGCGCGGCAGGGGCTGGTGGCCGTCGATGGGGGCGATCGCCTCTTCGTCTTCACCGGAGACGGCTCCTTGACGGACGAGACCTTCACGTACGCGACGGGCCAGTGGCAGCGCTACCGCTCGTCCTTCGGCGGGCTCGGGCAGGGCGGCACGAACCTCTACTTCGCCGGGGCGGCCATGGTGGATTCCACCGTCGCGGTGCTCGGCGGCATGTCGGGCGACGAGTGGGGCGCCAACTACACGGGCCTCGCGCTCGGGAGCCGGGACCCCATGGGCATGCCCAAGCAGCCGGACTACCCGTCCGCCCTTTTGGAGCTTGCCGGTCAACCCGTCTACTCCATGGGCGTGACCTCGCTGGACGGCAAGGTCTACGTCGCGGGTGGCCGCGATCTGCAGACGGTCCGGAGTGCGAGCTACGTCTTCGACACGCTCCAGCCGCCCGACCCGTCGGATCCCTTCCGGCAGGTGCGGTTGGCCCGCTCCATCGCCTCCCTCCGCTTCCCGCGGGCGGGACTCGGCCTTGCGGCCGTGGACGGTCGGATCTTCGCGGTGGGCGGCTACACCCTCGCGAGCGCGGCGGCCGATCGGCCGGATGCGGACACGCTGATGCAGGTCTACCATCCCGCGACCAACGCATGGCTCATCTCGGGCGAGCCGGGCGGCCCCGCGCGCATGCCCACCGAGCGGTACGGCTTCGCCGTGGCTGCCCTCAACGGGAAGATCTACGTGGTGGGCGGCAAGAACGAGCTCGGGGCGACCCTGCGTACGGTCGAGGCCTATGACCCGGCCACCGACACCTGGGCCACCCTGGCGCCGATGCCAACGGCCCGCTCGATCCTGGCCCTGGTACCCCACAACGGCCGTCTCTACGCCCTGGGCGGCGCGGATGCCGCCGGGCGCGCGACCCGCGTGGTCGAAGTCTATGCACCCTAGGGAGGCCGGGATGACGAGACGCCTGCGCAACCTTTCCCTCGCCCTGGGCCTCTCGCTCGCCGGGCTTGCGGGCTGCACGCCGCCCCAGCTGTCCGGTGCTCCGCCGCAGCCCGCGGCCGATCCGGCCGTGCGCGTCGAGCAGGGGAGCGTGACTTCGCCAGGTGAGCCGTCCGGCTGGGCACACGTGCAGGAGCCCCTGCCCATCGGCCGGGCGTCCACGGCCTACGCCCCGGACGAGCTCCTGGTGGCTCTCGAGGGTGCGACGGACGAGTCCGCGCTCCTGGACCGGCTGCCCGGCGTCCGGGTGCTGGAGCGGGTGGACGGAACGCGGCGCATGATCCGGGTGGCGATCGCTCCGGGCTCCACGCCCCAGGAGACCTCGCGTGCGCTCTACGGAGTGCCGGGCGTACGCTACGCGGCTCTGAACCGCCTCTACCAGCCGACCTACTCCTTTCCGAGCGGCATGCAGGACACCCACTACGCCTCCCAGTGGGCGCACCGCCCGGGGCACGGCGACACCGAGGGCGCCTGGGACCTCTTGTCGGCCTTGCCGGGATCCGGAGCGAGCCAGGCCCGGGTCATCGTGGCCGTGATCGATACCGGGCTCGACGTGGGCCACCCGGAGTTCGCGGGGCGGCTGGAGGCGCCGCGCAACTTCACGGCCACCAACTCCTTCGACCCGGATCTCGGGGGCTACCCTGCAGCGACCGCGAGCAACGTGGTGGATACCAGCGGCCACGGGACGCACGTGGCGGGGATCGTGGGAGCGGCCGGGGCCAACGCCCGGGGCGTGGCCGGCGTCGCCTGGGGCGTACGGATCATGCCCTTGAAGGTGTTCGGAGGCCGCTACGCCAACACCTTCGACATCCTGCGGGCCATGTACTTCGCCGCCGATTACGAGGCCCCCGACGGGGCCCGGGTCCGGGTGGTCAACATGAGCCTCGGGACGGCGGGGCTCTTCCACACGGACGTGGCCATGGACGAGGCCATCGGGTACCTCGCCGAGCGCGGGGTGGTGACGGTGGTGGCGGCCGGCAACGAGTCGGGCCCCGTGACGGCGCCCGCCAACTCCGGCCGGTGCCTCGCCGTCAGCTCCACCTCGGCGTCGCTCGGCTACGAGTTCCTCTCGGGCTTCTCCAACTTCGGCGGGCGGATCGACGTGGCCGCGCCCGGAGGGGCCATCTGGTCCACGGTGCCTCGCTTCAACAGCTCCATCGGCGGCACCGACGCCTCGGCCAACCCCTACCGGGCCATCTCGGGGACGTCCATGGCCGCCCCCTATGCAGCTGGCGTGGCGGCCCTGGTGATCGCGCGCTACGCCTCGGAGTCCGTGCCCGTGACCCGCACCTCGAGCTTCGCCGCTCGGGTGATCGGGCGCCTGCAGCGCTCCGCCGACGACCTGGGGGAGCCCGGGAGGGACGGGTACTACGGCTTCGGGCGGGTCAACGCTAGAAGGGCCATTGAGGCTGCGAGCCTCGATTAGGGGCGGCAGCGAAGTACCCCTCCGGTACGGGGGAGCGCATGAGTCCAAACCCGCGGGCGTCGCGCTCTGACGGCCGAGCGAGCCCGGTCTGGTCCGCCTCGTCCTTCTGCTGGCGCTCGACCTGCTTCTCCTTTTGCTCGTCCTTCTCCTCGGCCAGCTTGCGGAGGCGTTCGCTTTGCTCGCGCAGCGACTCCGCGGCGGGCTGCACCTGCTCGAGCATCCACTGGATCCGCCCGGCGCGATGCTGGATCTTGTAGATGCTCGCGGCGACCTGGCTCATGGTGGTGGCCGCATCTCCGGTCGTATGGGTGGCGGCGCGCATCTCGTCGAGCGCGAAGGCCTGGGCTCCGACGGAGGCCTCGAGGGCCTGGTGCAGGCGCTTGAAGCCGTCGGTCACCGACCCGGGGTCCTGCTGCATGGCTTTCCCGAGGGTCGCCTCGTCCACCTCCAGCCCATCGTCCGTCAGCCGCATGCCGAGCTTTTGCAGGGTCTCGGCCTCGCCCTGGAGGGTCTTCCTCAGCTCGTTTCCAAAGCCCTGGACGCTACGGGGCAGGTCCTGAGCCTGCTCGCGCAGCGACTGGAGGTAACGGGTCAGGTCCTGGGCGAACCCCGAGGCCTTGTCCACCTGGCGGGCCACCTGTTGGTCGTCCACCTGTTGGTCCATGAATCCCTCGATCGTGGAGCCACGCGAGCTCCCTGCGATCGCCACCGAGGCGGAACCGGAGCCGGAGCTGGAGGCATCCGAGCCCACGGCCGCCATGCCGGGCGCAAAGCCCAGGGCTTGGTCGTTGGTGGGATCCCCGTCGCTGTCGGACGTCACGGCTTCGACCGTCAGGGACGCCTTGCTCCCCGTTGTCCGGGAGCCAATCACGAGGTGACCGTCCTCCTCGCGGGCGGTGATGGTCGGGTTGCTCTGGTTGAGTCGGTCGATGAGGTACTGCAAGGCGCTCTGGGGCGTGTGCTCCCGGCCGTCCAGCACCCCGAGCCGGGTCGTGAAGCCGTTGATGGTGAGGGACCCGAAGTCCGTCAATCCGGACGTCGCATCCACGCCTGCGGCCGAGCGGCCTTCCGCCCAGCCGTTGAAGCCGTCGTCTTCGGTACGACCGTTGGAGTCGCTCGAACTGCGCTCGATCCGGAAGCTGCCCGCGCTGCCCGGGGTCTTGGCCGTCAGGATGACCTGGTCCTGATTTTGGCCTCCCAGGCTCGCGATAACGGTGTTGTCCTCGTTGGCGTTCAGGCGATCGACCATCAAGCGGGCGATGCCCTGCGAGGTCTGATCGGCGTTGCTCACCACGCCGAAGGTCGTCGTGACCCCGTTGATGGTGACCGATCCCAGGTCCGTCATGCCCGGAGCGGCGTCTTGGCCCTGGGCGAAGGATCCGGCCGTGAAGCCCGTGATGGCCGTGTTCGAAAGGTTGGCGTCGCTGTCGGAGAGGACCTGGTCGATCCGCAGCACCCCCTGGCTGCCCGGGGTCCTGGAGGTCAGGACGATCTGGTCGAGCGCGTCGCCGCCGACGCTCGCCGTGAAGTCGTTCGCGGTGTTGGCGTTGAGGCGATCGACCAGCCACTGGGCCGTCGACTGGGGCGTCTGCTGGGCGTTGCTGCGAACGCCGAAGGAGGTCGTGACGCCGTTGATGGTGACCGAGCCGAAATCGCTCGACCCGCCGTCCGAGCCGGCGGCGGCGGCACCCACCTTGAAGCCCGTCGAGACGTCGTTGGACGTCTTGCCGTCCGAGTCGGCCGTCACCCGATCGATCGAGATGTTGCCGGCCGTCCCGGCGTTCTTCGCCGTGAGGATGACGCTCCGCTCGTTCCGGTCGATGGTGGCCGTGACCGTGTTGTCCGCGTTGCCGTTGATCCGATCGGCGATGAACTGGGCCGCCTCCAGGTCGTTCTGGGGGGCCGCGACGCCGATCGTGGTCGTGACGCCGTTGATGGTGATGGATCCGAAGTCGGCTTCCTTGGCCTTGTGCAGCTTGAGGTTGGACCCGTGCAACTCGGCCTTGACCATCTTGCTCGTCTCGAGCGCGACGTGGCCCATGGTGAGGCTGGCAAAGGTCGCAGGGGTGCCCGTCTCCGATCCCAGGCGGGGCGCCTCGCTCATCATGCTGGCCGTGGTGCCTGCCTGGCCCGGGCGCAGCGAGATGGCCACGTCGCCGCGAAGGGTCGCGGGCCGGGCGGCGGCCGCGGCCCCGGTCGCCGCCATGGCGGGGGCCTGGAGGGAGTCAGCCGCCGATCCGGCCGGGATCCTGGAGGACAGGTGTCCGAGCCATGTCGCACCCGGTTCGGCGAGGGCGCCAAGCGCCGGCAGCAACGCCCGCGCGCTGTTCCCCAGGCGCTCGTAGCGCTCGGAATGGGCGAGCAACCGGGTCCTCACCGCCGGAGCGACGAGGTCCCCGAGGCTCAGCTCCGGCCCATTGAGGGCCATGCTGCTCGAGCCCGTGAGGGCACGCCGCTCGACCAGCTTCTGGTACGCGGCATAGGGGTTGTTCGCCTGTGACCGCTGGATGAACATGGCACGCTCCATGACGTTGATACTTAGCCGCGTCATGGTAGCAGATGTAGCCTTCAAGCGAGGGTTCGGCCACGAAAGCCTCACCTATTCTTCAGATCATGCTCACGGCAGCGACCTGGACCGGTCGCTGCCGGAGGGCCTGCCGATAGGGATCCAAGGGCTCGTTGGTAGGATTTGACAGGCGCCAGGCGGCTTCTTATGATGGCGTGCGAACCAAGCAGGCTTCCACGAGCGATCGCCCGGGATCCTTGCAGCACCCATCCAGCAAAGGAACCGCATGACCACCGAAAGCACGACCTACGAGAACCTCCTGGTCTCCGTGGAGGGCCGGGTAGGCATCATCACCCTGAACCGCCCCAAGGCCCTCAACGCCCTTTCGCCCGCCCTGATGGCCGAGCTCGTGACGGCCCTGCATGCCTTCGACCAGGACGAGGCCATCGGGGCCATCGTCCTCACCGGCAGCGAGAAGGCTTTCGCCGCGGGAGCCGACATCAAGGAGATGGTCGAGGCGGACGTCGTCTCGATGCTCCGGCGCGACTTCCTGGCTACCTGGGACAAGGTCGCCGGCCTCAAGAAGCCCCTCATCGCCGCTGTCAGCGGCTATGTGCTCGGCGGCGGCAGCGAGCTGATGCTCATGTGCGACATGGTCGTGGCCTCGGAGACCACCCGCATCGGCCAACCCGAGATCAACATCGGCGTCATCCCCGGGGCGGGCGGCACCCAACGTCTGACCCGCGTGGTCGGCAAGGCGATCGCCATGGAGATGGTCCTCACGGGCCGCCAGCTCAACGCCCAGGAGGCGCTCCAGTACGGCCTGGTCAACCGGGTGGTGCCGGTCGAGGCCTTCCTGGACGAGGCCAAGAAGCTCGCGGCCGACGTCGCCTCGAAGGCCCCGCTGGCGCTCCAGCTCGGCAAGGAGGCCGTCAACCAGGCCTACGAGTCGTTCCTGGCCCAGGGGCTGATGATCGAGCGCAAGAATTTCTACATGCTCTTCGGCAGCGAGGACCAGAAGGAAGGCATGCGGGCCTTCGTGGAGAAGCGCCCCGCCACTTGGAAGGGACGATAACATGCGCGTACACAGCATTCAGATCTTCGTGAGCGACATGGAGCGCTCCGTCGCCTTCTATCGGGACGTCCTGGGCCTGCCGGTCCGGGTCGGCACCCCCTTCCTGACGGAGTTCGAGCTCGAGGGCCTGAGCTTTGGCCTCCAGTACATGGAAAAGCAGTACATGAGCCCCGGCGTGAGCATGACCATCGACTTCGAGGTCGACGACATCGAGGCCAAGGTCGAGGAGCTCAAGGCCAAGGGTGTCGAGTTCACGGCCATCGTCCTGGATCAGCCCTACGCGAAGCTCGCGAAGTTCCGGGATCCGGACGGCCACCTGCTCGGCCTCTTCGAGCTGACCGACGAGTAAACGTGAAAAGGGCCGCCCATCGGGCGGCCCTTGGCTTATCGGAACTGGTTGATGACGGCGAGCTTGACCGCCGGGCACTGGGAGTCCCCTTCGGGCGGGTACAAGTCCACCTTGCAGAGGTTTTCGGTCTTGAAGCTGCAGTAGACGATCTGCTGGGAAACGGGCCGCCGCTTCCACCGGTCCATCTGGTTGAAGTAGGTCACGCGCACGTTGTGCTCGACCGTCGAGCAATGAAATAGGCACAATTTCCGTTCGCGCATCCGTCCCCCTCGAAGGCTGGCTAACTTGCTTGTTATACCCCAAGCGTGCATTCCTTTGCACCTCAAGGGCTGGACGAGACGTTACAATTGGTTACAATGAGTTAATGCCGACTTGATGTATCGGACGTCTTGCGTTCATACGGGTCCCCGATACTGAGATGTCTTGTAGGCGGAGGGTGGAGATGAGCAAGCGCAACTGGGTCGTGCTTCTCCTGCTGGCCATGCTGGCGGCACCGCTCCAGGCACTGGCGGCCGCGCCCAAGGCTCCTGCCGGGGCGGCGATCGCGCGCGCGCAGGTCTCCCTCAAGGCCAAGCAGTACCGCAAGACCATCGACACCCTGGCGCAGGCCGCCAAGGACCGCTCGTTCGGATCCGATCCGTCGGGTCCCGCCCTTCTGATGCTCCTGGCCGAGGCCTCCGAGGTCTACGTCAAGTCCGTCAACGAGCGCTACTGGAAGCGATCGCGCCTCAACCCGCGCAGCCCGTCCTGGCTCCAGTACGTCCGCAAGGAGCAGCGCTGGGCCGAGCAGCGTTACGCCACCTTCAACTACTACGACCCCCGGGGGCGTTATCGCTACGAGGGAGATGCGTACAAGCTCCTGGTCGCCAAGTTCCCCCGGCATGCCCTCGCCGAAGAGGCCGCGTGGCGCCTGATCCCGCGTGAGGACGACGGCGAGCACGACCTGAGCGTCGACCCGGCCCTGCGCGACGCGACGCGGCACGAGCGCTTCCTGCGCCAGTACCCGCGCAGCAAGTATCGCCTCGCCGCCAAGCTCGCCATCGGCTGGGACTACATCTACGCGTCGGGCGTCACCTGGGGGCCGCCCAACAAGCGGCGCTTCCAGAAGGGCGAGCGGATCCTCAAGGGGATCATCCGAGAGGCCCCGCACTCGCCGGAGGCCAAGAAGGCCCAGGTTCTGCTCGACAAGGCCACCAAGCCGTTCGCCATGCCGCTTCCTCGCACTCCGAAGGCTGCCAAGGCCAGCTGAACGATCTCCGGTTGGACAATCGGGGCCGCCCGTTGGACAATACCCTTGCTCCTCGACGAGGGAGCGTTCGTAGCGACGTTGCTGCGAAAAGCCCCTGATGGCCGGCCATGCGCGCCGACCATGTCCCGAGGATCGATGAAGATGCCCGCCCAACACGCCCTGAGCTGGGACCAGTTCCTGACCGAGACGACGGCCTATACCCCCGAGACCTTCAAGCTCTCTCACCTCAAGGACCTCGTCTCCCGGCTGGACATGAGCCCGGACCTGTACGCGGACCGCGTCCAGTACTGCTCCGAGGCCTACGCGCGCAACCTGCTCTTCAAGAACGAGCTCTTCGAGGCCATCTTGCTTTGCTGGCAGGACGAGCAGCGCACGAGCGTCCACAACCACGGTCGGTCCTACGGCGTCGTTCGGATCGTGGAAGGGACCATGCGCGAGGAGATCTTCCGGCGGCTCGAGGGCGACCGGGTCGAGCGAACCACCATGCTCGACCATGCGGCCGGAGCGCTCTCCGTCGCGCCGGTGGGCATGATCCACCGCCTCGGCAATGCCGGCGGTGCGGGCACCCGCCTCTTGACCCTCCACTTCTACGCGGGCCCCCTCGACGTGATGGACGTTTTCGACCTGGAGACGGGCACCGCCCACAGCCAGCCAATGCGTTACCTGAGCGACGGGGACCTGCCGCCTACGAGCTAGCGACGATCGGGGCTCACCCGGTCGGTTGCCCTCCTGGTTTACGTGGATTAACATGGGGTGTTTCCAGGCTCGTGGCAATGGCGCCGAGAAAGCCGCATGACATCCCTGCTGAGGAGGCTTTTATGGCGAACATCGCCCGCAACGTGACCGAACGCTTCGGCAACACCCCGCTCGTCGAGCTCACCAAGATCACCGAGGGCCTCAAGGCCCGGGTCGTGGGCAAGGTCGAGAGCTTCAACCCCGCCAGCTCCGTCAAGGACCGGATCGGCGTGGCCATGATCCAGGATGCCGAGGAGCGGGGGCTCATCACGCCCGGCCGCACCACTCTCATCGAGCCCACGAGCGGCAACACGGGCATCGCGCTCGCCATGGTGGCGGCCGCCCGCGGCTACCGCCTGATCCTGACCATGCCCGAGACCATGTCCCTCGAGCGCCGGGCGCTGCTCAAGGCCTACGGCGCGGAGCTCGTCCTCACCGAGGGTCCCAAGGGCATGAAGGGCGCGGTGGCCAAGGCCAACGAGATCCTCGCCGGCACGTCTGACGGCTACATCCTCGGTCAGTTCGAGAATCCCTCCAACCCCAAGATCCACTCCGAGACCACGGCCATGGAGATCTGGAACGACACGGAGGGCCAGGTGGACTACGTCGTCTCGGGCGTGGGCACGGGCGGGACCATCACGGGGCTCTACCAGGCTCTGCATGCCAAGAAGCCGGGCCTGCGCTACGTCGCGGTCGAGCCAACGGAGAGCCAGGTGCTCGCGGGCGGCGAGCCCTCGCCGCACAAGATCGCGGGCATCGGCCCGGGCTTCATTCCGGGGCTCTTCGACCAGACGCTGCTCGCGGGCCTGCGCGACAAGAGCCTGGGTGAGATCGTCGCCGTCTCCTCCGAGGCCTCCATGGCCATGGCGCGGCGGATTGCCAAGGAGGAAGGCCTCCTGGTCGGCATCTCGAGCGGGGCGGCCGTCGAGGCGGCGCTCGCGATCGCCCGCCGTCCCGAGGCCGAGGGCAAGCTCATCGTGGTCGTCCTGCCTTCCAGCGGCGAGCGCTACCTGAGTACTCCGCTCTTCAACACCGAGGCCCAGGCCGCGTCGTCTGCCGCCAAGTAAGGGAGCGGACGTGGGAGACTTCGGAGAGTCCGTTCGTTCCATCCTGAAGCAGGATCCGGCGGCCAAGAGCTGGCTCGAGGTGGTGCTCTGCTACCCCTCGGTCCATGTCTTGGCCATCTATCGCGTGGCGCATTGGCTGCATGGCCGGAAGGTGCCTTTCTTCCCGCGGGCCATGATGCAGGTCGCCCGGTTCGTGACGGGCATCGAGATCCATCCGGGGGCCCGGATCGGGAAGCGGCTCTTCATCGACCACGGCATGGGCGTGGTGATCGGGGAGACGGCGGTGGTGGGGGACGACTGCCTCATTTACCACGGCGTCACCCTGGGCGGTACGGGCAAGGAGTGCGGCAAGCGCCATCCCACCCTCGGCAACGGGGTCATCGTGGGGGCGGGTGCCAAGGTGATCGGTAACATCACGCTGGGGGACCACGCGCGGGTGGGGGCCAACTCGGTGGTCCTGCGGGACGTGCCGCCCCATGCGACGGTGGTGGGGATTCCGGGGCGGGTGGTCTTCATCAAGGGCGAGCCCGTCGAGGAGTCGAAGGCGGTCAATCCGGATCCCGAGGCGGAGGCCATCAAGGCCCTGGCGGATCGGATCTACCAGCTCGAGGCCACCGTGGAGGCCATTCAGGCCTCCACGGGGACGGAGCCCCTGGAGCCGGCCCTGGGGGCGCGGCTGAACGGCCAGCGTCCGACGCCGATTGGCGAGGTGGATGACTTCATCCATGGGGCGGGGATCTGAGGCGGCCGGAGGGGCGACTCGTTTGACCCCCCCTTCCCCCCCTTGCGAAGCAGGGGGGGAAGGGGGGGGCGAAATAGCTGTCAATAAGGAAGCGGCCCCGTCCCAGAGGACGGGGCCGCTCGCCGTTACCGGCCGTACTGGTAGGTGATCCGCCGGACCACGTTCGAGATGGCGTCGGCGAAGTACACGTTGCCGTGCGCGTCTACCGCGAGCCCCGAGACGTCCTTGAGGGCGGACAGCCCGACCTCCGTGTCCCCTTCGACCGTTCCCGCGCCGGCGACCGTGTGCACCGTGCCCGCCGCGAGGTCCACCATGCGCAGGCGCTGGTTGTGCGAGTCGCAGAAATACAGGTACTTGCCGTCCGGTGAGACCGCGATGCCGGCATTCGGCACGTCCGGGAAGGCCGGATCCACGAGCTTGATGAGCGCCGAAGCGGCCGGACCCCCGTCACCCGAGTCTCCGCGCTGCTTGTTGCCGCCGATGAGCGTGCTGATCGTGCCCGCCGTGCGGTCGGTGCTCGGGAAGGCGACCCGCCGGATGGCGTTGCCCGTCAGCATGATGTCCGCGGCCGCCGTCCCCGGCACCAGGTCCGGGTTGAAGCCCTCCCAGACGAAGACCTCCTCCTGGGTGGGGCCGACCCGGCGCCACGCCACGTCGTAGGGCCGGTTGATGACGGCCCCGACAGCCGTGCCGCCGTCGCCGTTGTCGATGCCGTTCCAGCCGGCCGTGCTGCCCTCGACGGCCGCCGTGCTGCCCAGCTGATCGCCGTACGTCCCGGCCGCATCGGTCGTGAGCTTGCCCGCGATGGTCGTGACCAGACCGGTTTCGAGGTCGATGCGCCGGATCAGGTTGTTGCGGCGATCGGCGACGAAGAGGTTGCCCGCGTCATCCGTGCCCACGCCCTGCGGGCTCCGGAAGCGCGCCTGGGTGAAGACGTTGCCGTCCTTGAAGCGGCTGACCGGATCATTTCCGATCTCGTCGCTGTCCACCCCCAGCCGGTAGACCTTGCCCGCGGTCATGGGCTTGCCGAAGTAGGTTCCAGTGGTCTGGCAGACGAAGAGCAGGACGTTGTTGTGGATGGTCGCGTCGCTGGCGGCGCTCGGCACGATGACCAGGTTGTCTCCGATGGTCGCCACGTCCTGGGGCATGGGGATCGAGAGGTCCGCGATCGGCACCCCGTCCACAGCGTCGGGACCGGGCACCATGACCGGAGTCGTGATGGACCCGTCGCCCCGGAACTTGCCGAGTACCGTCGTCGTGCCGTCCGGCGCGATCTTGTAGACCACGTGGTGCAGCTGCACCGCCACGTAGACGTTGCCCTGGGTGTCGACGGCCACGCCCGTCGGCAGGTTGAGGCCGAAGGAGGTCGCCTGGACGCCGGCCGCCTGCTGCGAGCCGAGCGCGTAGTTGCCCGCGACCGTGGTCAGGGGGATCATCCGATGGCCGAGCAGGTCCGCCCATCCGTCGCTGAGCGTCTTGCTCTGCGCGGCGAAGACGGCGAAGTAGGCCTTGTTCATGGCGCCAGCGTTGCCGATGGTCAGGTCCGGCAGGGGGAGCTTGCCGGCGTCGAGCAGCGCCTGCGTCTCCGTGACGAGTGCCGGCAGCTTGGCCATGGCCTGCGCGTAGTCGGACATGTTCTTGCCTGCGGCCTTGGCCTGGGCCCGGAAGAATTCGACGACGTAGGTGGTCGCCACGCTGATGTTGACCTGGTTGTCGCCCTTGGCGGCGAGCGTGTAGCCCACCATGCGACGGTTGCCTGCCAACAGGGCGCTGACGATGACCTGGGCGCCTTCCGGCAGGACCTTGTCGAACTTGTAGCTGCCGCTCGCGTCCGTGGTCGTGACGAAGCGCTGGCCCTTGGTGTCCGTGTAGAAGTGCTCGTTGGGGCTCAAGAGGTAAACGAGGGAGTTGGCGAGCGGAATCTCGTCGAGGGCCGCAATCCGGTAGCTGCCCGAGTTGTTGGAGACCAGACCCCCGGCGTTGTTCGAGATGAGGCCGCCCGAGTTGTTGGAGATGAGGGTCTCCGGCACCCGCACCGATCCGACGAAGCCTGCCGTGTTGTTGGAGACCAGATCAGCCGTCCCCGTCTGAGGATTCTGGCCATTGGTATTGATCGGTCCGGGGACGCCGGGGCAGCCCACCAGGAGCAGGGCCGTAGCCAGGGAAAGATAGTTCTTGAAACGCTTCACGACCATACCCCCTAGAATCCGAACGGCAGGCGCAGCCGCCGCAGCTTGTGCGACCGGGCATCCGCAATGAGCAGGTTGCCCTGGGCGTCCCACGCGAGGCTCGTGACCTCGCCGAGGCCCACCCGCCGCGAGTCGCCGGTGCCGGTGTAGATGCCGGAGGCCGAGCCCGCGACCGTCTTGACCACCCCGTTCTCGAGCATCCGGACGCGCCGGTTGTCCGTGTCGGCCACGAACATGCGGCCGTTAGCATCGAAGACCATCTTGTGCGGGAAGTTCAGCGAGGCCGAGGCCACCGCAACGCCCGCCGGGTCGTCGATCTTGGGATCGACGATCGGCGTCATGATGTTGCCGTAGGCGACCGTCCCGCGACCCAGCACCGTCTCCACCGGGAAGTCGGTCCCGTTGAGCTCGATCCGACGGATCCGGTGGTTGTCCGTGTCCGCGAAGTAGAGATAGGTCTTGCCGTCCGCCTCGTGCACCGTGAGGCTCGACGGGTAGTTCAGGGCGACCTCGGTCCCGGCCTGCTTGTCGTCGCCGTTGAAGAAGTTGCGGCCGGTCCCGTCATGGTAGCCCGCCCCTGCGTCGTCGAGGGACTTGCCGGCCAGGATCTGGCCCGTGCCGGCTGCGGCGAAGCCTCCGTCATCCACCTGGTAGCGCAGGATGCGGTGGTTGTTGTCATCCGAGACGTAGACCCACTCGTCCTTCTTGGCCACGTCGAAGGCCGAGAAGAGCTCCCAGCTGTTGTCGTCGTCCGGAACCGCTTGGTAGGCGTCGTTCATGGCGACGTAGCCGAGGCCGCCGCCCGAGATGTTCGCCGGATCGTAGAAGAGGTCTTCCGAGTTGGTCGTGCCGGCCTCGATCTCGAGCTGGCCGAGACCCGCCACGCCGAGCAGCAAGGAGTTGCCGCTCGCGAGCATCCCGCCCACGTACTCGAGGTTGCTCGTTCCGCGCGCGACCCGCAGCACGGTCTCGGCGGCCGAGCCCGTGGTGCGCGTGACGATGAGCTGGTAGGCGTTGGTGGCCGCCGTGTAGGTCTTGTCGCCGTCGGTGGCCACCGCGAGGGGCTGCATGCCGGCACCGAGCCCCACCTCGACCTCTTCGACGAGCAAGGGGCGGTAGCCGAGCAGGTCCTTCCAGGCATCGCTGAGCGCCTGGTCGTCCGCCGCGAAGGCGCGGACGTACTCGTTGCGCAGGGCCGGGATCGCGTTGACGTCCAGGTCCACGTAACCCGCGCGGGTGTCCGTCGGGGACTCCTTGAAGCGCATCTTGCCCGCGGCGATGAGCTCGCGCGTCAGGCCGATGATCGTCTCGAGCTTGGTGGCGAGGTTCGGGTAGTCGCCCATGGTCTTGCCCGCGAGGCGGGCCTGATCGCGCAGGAACTCCGTGACCACCGTGGTCGCGAGGTCGACGTTCTGGGTGTTCGCGCCCTCCTTGGACATGAGCAAGCCGACCAGGCGCCGGTTGTTGGGCAGGAGCACCGTGACGATGACGGGCTTGTCGGCCGGCGCCTTCGCGAAGGTGTAGGCGCCCTTGTCGTCGGTGAAGGTGTAGAGGGCCTTGCCGTCGTCGCCGGCGTAGAACTGCTCGTTCGGCGTGGTCAGGTAGACCACGGCGTTGGCGACCGGAGAGAGCTCCAGGGCCGCGATGCGATAGCTGCCGGCGTTGTTCGACACCAGGCCGCCCGCGTTGTTGCTGATGAGCTGCCCCGGTCCCGTGATGAGACCCGCCAGGTTCGCGGTGTTGTTCGAGATGATGCCGCCCGAGTTGTTGCTGATCAGGCCGCCGTTCGAGCTCGAGATGGGCGTCGGATCCTTGGATCCGTTCCCTCCGAGGATCGGCAGAAAGCCGTTCGGCGTACAGCCCAGCAGGACCGTGACGGACAGGACGGCGGCGAGGCGTTTGAAACTGGCGATGCGTTGCACGGCGTTCCCCCATATCGATGACGTGGGTAATGTTCCCCGGAATGCGGCCGGGCAAACGAGCGAACCGACGCCAAAAAGGAGACGCGGCCCCTGAGGGCCGCGCCGCGGAGTGGTTAATGTCTCGCCTGTTGGCTTTCCGGGGGCTAGCCCTTCCGGCCCCCGCCGCCGGCACGGCCCCCGCCGAACGGATCCGCCGAGTCGGGGGCCACGTTCCAGCGCATGTGGTCGGCGAACTGGGCCGGGATGATCGCGGCCTCGAGGATCTGCGTGAAGTCCCGCACGGGCAGGGCGGCCTGCTTGCCGGTGCCCGGATCCGTGAAGACCACCTGATCGTTGCCGGGGTCCTTGGCATCCTGGCGGATACCCAGCACCGTGATCATGTGGTGGGTCGCGTTGCCCTGATCGTCGATGCCCTGCACCCCCACCGGGACCTTGATGCCGTTGGCGAGGGAGGCTGCGATCCCGTCCATGGTGTCGAACCGGTTGTCCTCGGTGACCGAGGTGTTGACGGCCAGGCGGCCGACCACGTTCTCGTAGAGCTTCTCGACCTGGTTCTGCGTGAGGCCTCCGCCGTCGACCTGACCGCCGTTGCGGCCGCCGATGCTCTGCACACCCGCGGCGACCGCATCGGCCACACCCTCCACCGCGTCAGCGACCTCGCCCTCGCCGTACTTGCCGCCGCCGCCGGCCCGACCGCCGCCGAAGCGGTCGGCGCTGCCTACCCGGCCACCGCCGTAGCGGCCGCCGCCGCCCGCCCGGCCTCCGGCGAAGTCCGTATCGGACTCAGCCGGGAAGGTCTTGGCGAAGGTATCGAAGGAGGTCTGGACCGCCTGGCTCAGCGCGCTGCGGTTGCCGTCGGTCGCATCGCCGATCTTGCTCGCGTCGAGCGCGAGGGTCGCGCCTCCGGCGAGCTGGACCTTGCCGTCGAAGGCGAGGCCCGTGGCGATGCGCATGAACTCCGCGGGGTCCTCGTTGGCCATGATGCCCTGCAGGGCCGTGCTCGCGCAGGTGTTGGTGTTCTGGCCCTGCCAGACCTGGTCGGGATAGGCCACCTGCTTGATGGCGCTCATCAGGGTGCCGGCCGTCGTGTTGTGAGTCTGCATGGACGGCTGGAGCTCCTGGCCGACCCGCTCGGCCAGGTTGCCGACGAGCGTCTGACCCGTGGTGTCCTTGACCTCGAGCCGCCCTTCCTGCAGCATCTTGCGCATGCCATGGCTGGCCACCTGAGAGAAGTCGTGCTGCTCGGCCCACATGCCGCCCACGGCCTCGTAGACCTTGTTGAAGTCCTCGCGGCTCTTGGGAGTAAGCTCCCGGAAGGCCTGCTGCTGAGCCGGCTCCAGGGTGTTGAACATGGCCTCCTGGTCTGCGGCGATGGGCTCCTTGGCGCGCTCCATCCGTTCCGCCTCGCTCGGCTTCGCCATGCGCTCCTTGCGGTCCGCCTGCTTGGACATGGCCTGCTCCTTGGCAAGCTCCATCTCGGCCTTGATGGACTCGGGGAGGGCGGGCGGCTCGAGGGATTTACCAGCGGCTGCGTCGGTTTCCGGCTTCGCCGCTTCGGCCTTTGGGGCCTCCGGCTTGGCAGGCTCCGGCTTGGGGGCGGAGGCCTCCGGGCCGCCGATGTTGAGGAACGACTTGACCTTGTTGAGGATGTTGTCGATCGCGGACATGGGACCATCGTCGGCCTTGGGTGCTTCCGCCTTGGGAGCCTCCGCCTTGGCCTCGACGCCCTCGGTCTTGGCCGCCGGCTTGGTCTCGGGCTTGGCCTGGGGAGCCGCCGCCTCCTCCGGAGCGCCATAGGCGGCATAGCGACCGGCGGCCTTGGTGCCGATCGCTTCTTTTTCCTGCTCCCGGGCAGCCGCCTTGCGGGCCGCTTCTTCGGCAGCCTTGCGCGCGGCCTCTTCGGCAGCCTTGCGCGCGGCCTCTTCGGCGGCCTTGCGAGCGGCCTCTTCGGCAGCTTTGCGCGCGGCTTCCTCGGCGGCCTTGCGAGCCGCTTCCGCGGCCCTGGCTCGGGCAGCGGCGTCGATGCCGCCGCCACCATCGACTTTATAGGTCATCTCGGTCCCTCCTCATGGGTACAACCAAGGAGGTTATACCCGAGATCGGTAGCCGAGGTGCGCCCTATTTCTCTGGATCGAGTCGATGTGCGAAGGCCTGGAGGCGTCGCAGGGCTTCGTTGAGGCGACGTTCCTCCAGGGCGAAGACCATCCGCACGTGCCCCGGAGCCCCGGCCCATTCGCCCGGATTCACGCGCACGCCTGCCTCCTCGCGCAACAGGACGGGCAGGTTGGACTCGTCCAGGCGGACAGGGCCGCTCGGTCCCTGCCAGATGCGGCCGTGCCATGCGCTCGTGGGCGCCAGGACGAACAGCCCCCCCGCCCAGGGCGCCTCGGGTACCAGCCCCAGGCCCTCGAGCACCTCGCGCAGGCGCTGGTAGCGCATCGTCAGATGCTCTCGTTGCAGATCGAGGTAGCGCACCACCTCGTGGTAGCCCGTCTCGTCCACCAGGCGTCCCAGGTCCGTGCGCCGGAACGCTCCGAACAGGACCTCGGCCGCGCGCATGGCGACAGCATCCACCGGCCCCAGGCCGAGGCCTTCCATGTCGCGCATGAGCTCGCGATCGCGCCCCGCGGCGTACCCGACCCGCAGGCCGCCCGCCGCGAACTCCTTGGAGAGCCCGCCGAAGGTGACGACCCGCTCGGCCAGACCCGGCACGTCGCGGTCCAGGGCGGCGAGCGAGGTGAAGCGCTCGGGGTCGCCCGTCAGGGCGAAGATCTCGTCGCTCAGGATCGTCATCTGGTGGGTCACGGCGTAGCGGGCGATTTCCAAGAGCTCCCGGCGCTCGTAGTACACGCCCGACGGGTTGTTGGGGTTGACGAGCAACAGGGCGTCCGGCGGGTAGGGCAGGCGCTCGAGGGCCTCGACCGTCACCTTGAAGCCCCGCTCGGGCTGGGACTCCAGGAGCTGCAGGCTCGCGTCGGCGAGCTGAATCAGGGGCGGGAAGACCCCGTAGTGGCCGCGCGGCAGGGCGACGGTCACGTGCGATCGCCCCGTGCGCCGACCGACCGCCCGGATGGCGTCCCCGATGAGGGGGATGACGCCCTGTCCGAGCACCAGGTGCTCGGGAGCGTAGGAGACCTGCCGGGTCTCGGAGAGGTAGGCGGCGATCGCCTGCTTGGTCTGCAGCTCCGTGCCGGGACCCGGCCGGTCGAACAGCCCCTTGAGCAGCCCGAGGACCAGGCGCTGGGGGATTTGCAGCTCGTTCTCGCCGTAGTCGAGCCGGATCACGGCCTCCGACTCCGGGACCTCCTCGAAGGCGGGCGCGTCGTTGGCCTGGATGATCCGGTTGCTGAAGCGCAGGGACCGGCGGGTGTCGGCAGGAGCCGCCGAGCGCCCAGGGCCGCCTTGGGGCACGATCGAGAAGGCGAGGGCCTCTTCGACGCGCTTGAGGAAGAATTCCTCGACGACCAGGGAGAGGCGCGAGTAGGTCACCTCGGCCATGATGGCGAGGTTGCGCATGAGTTCGCGGTTGGCGTTCGCCACCACCGTCGCGGCGAACGTCGGGAAGGTCTCGGGGGCCGCGAACTCGGCGAGCACGATGGCCTCGTGGAGGAGCCCCTCGCGGTTCAGGACGTCGAGGACGTCGTTGGGTGGCGCCTCCTGGCTGAGCACCAGCTCGTCGGTCTCGTCGAGGATGACGGCCGTCTGCGCGGCCTCGAGCATGCGGCGCAGGCTGGACCAGTTCTTGCGCTCCCGGTCCGCGATGGCGATCAGCGCCACCTTGGGCGCAAAGCGCCCGATGAGCTGGTGGATCTCCTCGAGGGTGTCGTTGGCGACCGTGAGCTGGACGCCCGCCTTCTTGGCCGCCAGGCGGTAGCGGTCGGCGAGGTTGCGGCTGACGAGCACGCGATCGCCCGGGTTGCAGAGGCTGACCAAGAGGGAGAAGACGACCTGCTCGCGCTGCGGGCCCACGAACAGGCTGTCGGCGTCGAGCGCGAGCTGGTACTGCTTGGTGAGGAAGCTCGCGAGCTTCGCCCGGAAGGCCGGGCTGCCGCACTCGTGGACGTAGGGGGCCTTCTTTCGATCGCGCAACAGGGCGGCCATCCGGTTGATGAAGGCGAGCTGGTCGCCTCGCATGGCCGTCAGGTCGATCTCGCGCTTGAGGGCGTTCAGGCCGAGCTGCCCCAGGAGCCGATCCAGCTCGCGCAGCTCCACCGGGTCGCGCATGTGCGCCTCGTAGACCGACAGATCGTGCCACAGGTCGCCGCCCGCCTCGCGCAGCTCGCGGGCCGTCTGGGCGTTGATGGGCTCGCTGGAGGCCTGGTTCATGAAGAACTGGAAGTCGCTGCCCATGCGGCGCTCCAGGGTCACGAGGGGCTCGATGTTGGTGTCCGAGGCCTGGGGCACGCGGCTCTTCCAGAGGACCTTGGGCTCGAAGCCCCGACGCGTGAACATGAGGCGGATGACGCCGTCACCCGGGCGGCCCGCCAGGTTGAGGATGACCCGGCCGTCGCGCTTGAGGCAGCGGACGCTTTCTTCGAGCAGGGCGGCGTTGAGGCCGAGGCCGAACTGGTCCTCGAAGACGCCTTGCAGGGCGCAGTAGTTGCCCAGGTCCCCGAGGAGCTTGGAGTCCGAGTACTCGGAGAGGCGCGCGAGATCGAGGTTCTCGTCCGGCGCGAGCACCTGCGGGATGCACCCGATGATGAAGTCGACCTTCTCGCCGCCCTGGATCACCTCCTGCAACAGGTTGGAGGTCTTGACCTCGAAGCGCTCGAAGACGAGCCGTCGCGAGCGGTCATACAGGGGCCGGCCGTCCGCGTCGTAGGAGTTGATGAGGGCGTTGACCTCGCTGACGATGACGGCCCGCGGGTTGATGTCGAGGCCCACGATGCGCTTGACGTCCGTGAACTTGGCGAGCGCGATGGAGATCCAGCCCGAGCCGCAGCCCACCTCGACGAGCGTCTTGTCGTCGTAGTCCTCGAGCGGGCGGCGCAGGAGGCCTTCGAGGAAGGTGTAGCCCCAGTCCTCCGGCGTGAAGATACTCGGCAGGACGAGCACGTCCAGGCGGTGCCGCCGGCCGGCGATCTCGATGTCGAGCGTCTCGATCCGGAAGTGTTCGTCGTGGGCGTCCCGCGCGCGGGCCTTGAGGGCCTGCACCAGCTTGAGGCCCAGGTGTCGGGTCTCGTCGGGCTTCAAGAGGCCATGCAGCGTCTTGGTCGCCTGGTAGGGGGCATTGCCCCCGGTGCGGCAATACTGCAGGAAGGCGTCGGCGGCCTCGTCGAGCCCGCCCGGGGCGAGCCAGGCGGAGAGGTCCGTGAAGTGGGCGGCGAGTTCGTCCGGCGGATGCGTGCGCAGCATGGGCTCCTGATTTCGATACGAGCGGGTGACGTCACAGATCTTAACGAAGACCGGCCCTTCCCGCAACCGAGGGAACCCGGGCGGCGGCCATGGCGTCAAACCCTCGGTAGAGACGCGAACGCCCGCCGTTGTCGGCCGGGACCGGGCGCGCTACGATAGGGAAAGCCCCCGCGCCGCGGCGTGCGGCCGGGGCCCATGATCGACTGGAGCCCCCATGAAGCAGCTTCGCCGCCCGTTCGTTCTCGCGATCGCCATGTCCGTCGCGCTCGCCGCCCCCGCCTTCGCGAGCCTCGCCTCCGACACCTTCCAGGACGTGCCCGCGGGCCACTGGGCCGAGGTCGGAGTCGCCGAGGTGGCCATCAAGCGCGACCTCATGCGGGGCTATCCGGATGGCACCTTCCGGGGCGACAAGCCGTTCACGCGCTTCCAGTTCGTGGATAGCCTCGTGAGCCTGCTCAAGGAGTTCGAGACCCTCAGCAAGACCTCCTGGCGGCCCATCGACCACCCGATGAACAGCTACGCCGACGTCAAGCCGGGAGCCGACCGGGACCGGGTGCTGGCGATCGCCAACGACTACGGCCTCTTCGAGGGCGTCCCGGACGTGACGCCCGATCGGTTCAACGGGGAGAAGACCGTCACCCGCTACGAGATGGCGAAGATCATCGACAACCTCCTGCGCCTCGCCGAGTCCAAGGACCTGGTGCGCCCGCGCGGCAAGGTGGGTGATGGCCCCACGTTCTCGGACGTGAGCCCCAAGGACTGGGCCTACCGGGACGTGCTCGACGTCTCGCAGCGCTACAAGGTCATGGTGGGCTTTCCGGACGGCACCTTCCGCGGGCCCGAGGAGCTGACGCGCTACCAGTACGCGCAGGCCATCTCCCAGACCGTGCCCCAGATCCGCGAGCTCATCGCCGAGACGGGCCGCCAGAAGGAAGCGGAGAGCCTCTCCGCGAGCCCCCGACGCTATCAGGACCTCACGCCCCTGCGCCTGGAGCTCGACTCGGGCGTCACGGGCGGGCTGCCGGCCAGCGGCAACGGTCAGATGCTGCAGGCGCTCGGCATGCGGTACGTGCGCTATGCGGGATCCTGGTTCTTCCTCTCGGACACGCGCCTCCAGCTCCAGTCCGGCGCGCTGGCGGGCCTGGGCTCCGGCTCGTCTTCGGGCACGGCCCTCGACGAGACGTTCGGGGTGATGGTCCAGGTGCCCATGCTGGGCCCAGTACAGCTCCAGCCCTACCTGGGCCTGCGCGCGTATGCGGACTTCGCGCCCGGCGAGAGCTACCTGTTCATGGGCCCGGGCGTGGGGGCAGTCGGCTACTTGCGGCCAGGCAACGGACCCTGGGGTCTCTTCCTCAAGGGCGGGCTCTCGAGCATGCTCCTGGGATCCCAGCTCGCGGGCGGCAACCCGACGACGCCAAACCCCTCGGGGCTGATCCTCTACTCGTCGGAGGCGGGCGTCGAGTACCACGTGACGCCGAAGCTGGCCGTGACGGCGGGCCTCAACGTCTGGGAGGCGCCGGTGGGTTACCTGACAGGCGAGACGCGCTTCGGCAAGGCCAACCAGACGGGTCTCGCCCTCGGGGTGCAGCTGGGCTTCTAGTCCTCGTCGAGGGGCAGCTCGAACCAGAAGCGGCTGCCCCGTCCGGGCTCGCTCTCGACGCCGATCTGTCCCCCATGGGCCTCGAGCAGCATCTTGGAGATGTAGAGGCCGAGCCCCGTGCCCCCGACCCGCCGGGTCGGGCTCATGTCGATCTGCCTGAAGGGCACGAACAGGCGCGCGAGATCGTCCGCCGCGATCCCGGGACCGCTGTCGATGATGTGCACTTGGGCGCACGCCTCCCCCTCGCGGACCTCCACCCGGACCTCGCCGCCCATGGGGCTGAACTTGACGGCGTTGCCGATGAGGTTGGTGAGCACCTGGAGGATGCGGGAGCGGTCCGCCAGGAGGGTTCGTGCGAGGCTCCCGGACGACGTGATCCGGAGGTTGCGGTGGTCGGCCAGCGGGCGCAGGGTGGCGATCGCCTGGTCTACCAACGAGTCGAGCGCGATCGCGCGGCGCGTGATCTGGAACCGCTCGGCCGCCATCTGCCCGATGTCCAGGAGGTCGTTGACGAGGTCGTGCATGCGCTCGGCCCCATCCTGGATGCGCTGGACGTGCTGGTGCTGATCGGGGGTGAGCGGCCCGTTCACCTCGTCCGCGAGGATGCTCGCGAAGCCCATGATGAAGTTGAGGGGCGTCTTGAGCTCGTGGCTGACCACCGAGAGGAATTCGTCCTTGTAGCGGTCCGTCTCCTTGAGCTCGCGGTTGGCCCGCTCCAGGGCGGCGGTGTGATCGGCGACCGCGGCCTCCAGGGACACGCGCGTGGAGACCTCGTAGCCGAGCGAGATGAAGCCCGTGAGCCGACCCTGCCGATCGTGGACCGGGCGCAGGGTGTAATCCCAGTAGGTCTCGAGCTGGGTGCCGTCCGGTTGGGGAATGGGCATCCTGGCCCCGACGCTCGAGAGGGTCCGACCCTCGACGCAGACGGCCTGGTGCATGGCCTCCATTTCCGCTTTGCCATCCGGGAACACCTCCAGGAAGTGGCGCCCGACCATGGCCTCGACCGTCAGGCCCATCAAGCGGGCCGTTTGCTCCGTGACGATCCGGTAGATCCAGTTCGTGTCGAGATACACGAAGGTCGCCGGCAGGTTCTGGATGAGATCCTCGAGGACCACGGCCCACTCGGCGGCTTCTTGTGAGACGGGAGCCGGACGCTCGACCTGCAGGACGGCGCTAGGCTGGCCATTCTCGTCGCGAAATACCTCCCACCGGCTCGTGACCGAGAGCCGGTGGCCGTCGCGATGGCCCTGCGAGAGCCGCCCCTCCCAATGACCCGTCTCATGCAACGCCGCCTCGACGGCTTCCAGAGGGGCGGGCAGCGTGGTCCCCAGGAGGTCGAGACCGATCCGACCGACCGCCTCGTGGTCCTTCCAGCCGTAGTGACGCTCGGCGCCCTGGTTCCAGTAGGTGAGACGGCCGTCGAGATCCCGTACCATCACGGCATCCGAGGACATGTCCAGCAACCGGGTCAGCTGCAGCAGGGCGGAGCGCTGGGCCCCCACGATCGAGCCGGGCTGCAGCGGGACGGAGCGTTCCATGGGGCGGCACCTCCTCCGTCGGACGACGGTGTTTCAAGAAACGTTACCAAGGGTTCGTATTGTGACGTATCTTCGTACGGATGGCAACTTCATCTCTCCTGGGGCAAGCGCTCGTTACCAGGGGCGCGAGAAAAATGGCCCCGCCGAGATGGCGGGGCCTCGAGGACAGGTGTCAGATGCCGGCCGGAGCCTTGCGTCGCAGGCTCTGGAACAAGAGCGCCAGTGCCCGCTGGGTGGCGAACCACTTCACCTTGTCCCGCGGGTGACGGCCGAACCGGTACGAGTGCGTCTCCGTCCCTTCGGGCCCGCAGACGGCCACGTAGACATGGCCCACCTCGTCCTCCGGCGTGTTGGAGCTCGGACCCGCGTAGCCCGTGATGCCGACGCCCCAGGTCGCGCCCGTGACGTCCACGATGGCCTTGGCCATGGCTTCCGTCACCTCGTGGCTCACGTGCGTGTGGTGCTGGATGAAGGCCTCGTCCAGGCCCAAAAAGCGCACCTTCTCGCTCACGGCGTAGCTGACCACGCCTCCGAGGAAGTAGTCCGACGAGCCCGAGACGTCCGTGATCCGGCTGGCCAGGAGCCCCCCCGAGCACGACTCGGCGACCGCGAGCTTCTCGCTGCGCTCGCGCAACATGCGTCCGATCACGCCGGGCAGGGTGTCGTCGTCCGTGCCGTAGAGCCACTCGCCGAGCCGACGCGTGATCTCCGCGACCACCGGAGCGAGGAGGGTGTCGGCCGCTTCGGCGCTGTCGGCCTTGGCCGTCACGCGCAGGTGCACCTCGCCGTTGCCGGCGTACGGCGCGACCGTCGGGTTGGTGCCTTCCAGGAGGTCGCTCACCCGGTTGGCGGCATCCGCCTCGTCGATGCCCACGAACTTGAGGAGCCGCGAGCGGATGGTGCCGCCCGTGAGCTGCTCGAGGGTGGGACGCGCCCACGACTCCCACATGTGGCGCAGCTCGTGGGGCACGCCGGGGAAGGTCATGAGCCGCTTGTCGCCGCGCTCGATGTAGACGCCCGAGGCCGTGCCGGCCGGGTTGCGGATGAGGGTGGCCGACGCCGGGAACATGGCGAGCTTCTGCTCGGTGGGCAGGAGGTCGCGCCCCCGGGCCTTGAAGGCCGCCTGGATCCGCGCGAGGATCTCCGCGTCGAGCTCCATGCGATCGCCCACGAACTCCGCCACCATCTCGTGCGTGAGGTCGTCGGCCGTCGGGCCGAGACCGCCCGTGCAGATGACGAGGTCCGCACGCTCCCAGGCGAGCTTGAGGGCCTCGAGGATGCGCAGCGGGTTGTCGCCCACGGTCGTGACGTAGTAGCAGTCGATGCCGAGGCGGGCGAGCTCCTGGGCAAGGTAGGTCGCGTTGGTGTTGACCACCTGCCCGATGAGGAGCTCGGTGCCGATGTTCAGGATCTCCGCGCGCATCTAGTGGGTTCCGAAGGTGCGATCGCCCGCGTCCCCGAGTCCCGGGACGATGTAGCCCAGCTCGTTGAGGTGGCTGTCCACCGAGACCGTGAAGATCTGGCTGTCCGGGTGGTGCTGGCGCACGTTACGGATGCCCTCCGGGCTCGCGATAAGGCAGAGGAACTTGATGCGGGTGACGCCCCGCTTCTTGAAGAGGTCGATGGTCGAGACCGCCGAGCCGCCCGTGGCGAGCATGGGGTCGATGATGAGGACGGTGGTCTCCGCGGGGTACTGCTCGGGCAGCTTCACGTAGTACTCCACCGGCTGCAGGGTCGTCTCGTTGCGGTAGAGGCCGATGTGGCGGACCTCGGCCTCGGGCAACAGCTCCATGGCGGGCTCGACCATCGCGAGGCCCGCGCGCAGGATGGGCGCGATGACGATGGGGCGGTTGCCCAGCGTCCGGCCCGGGGCCATCACGCCGAGCGGCGTGGGCACCTCGATGGGGTCCGTCTTGAGGTCGCGGGTGGCTTCCAGCACCAGGTACTTGGCGAGCTCCCGGGCGCGCTGCCGGAACTTGGAGGTGGGGGTGTCCTTGTGGCGAAGCTCGGCCAGCGCATGGTGGACGAGCGGGTGGTCGAGGATGACGAGGTTGGTGTCGGCTTCGATCGCGAGATGGACCATCGGGTGTTCCTCTTGGTGGGCCGCGGGAAAGGGTTGCGGCCCCTCCATCCTACACCCAGAGTCGGCGCGTCTGCCAGAGGTATTCGATGCCCGAGTAGGCGGTCAAGACGATGGCGGCCCACCAGGCATAGGTGCCGTAGGGCTGAATGCCCGCGAGCAGGAGGGCGATCGCCGTCATCTGGAGCACCGTCTTGGTCTTGCCGGTCCAGCTCGCAGCAAGCAGGATGTTGGCGCTCATGGCGGCCGTGCGCAGCCCCGTGATGAGGAACTCGCGGGTCAAGACCAGCGTCACGGACCACGCCGGCACGAGGTCTTGCGCCACCAGGCCGAGGAGGGCCGCCGTCACGAGCACCTTGTCCACCAGCGGATCCAGCAGGGCGCCGAGGGCGGTGGTCTGGTTCAGCTTGCGGGCCAGGTAGCCGTCCACCCAGTCGGTCATGGAGGCGATGAGGAAGAGCACCAGCGCGATGCGGTTGCCGCCCGTCACTTCCAGAAAGTAGACCAGGCCGGGCACGATGCCCAGCCTGAGAAGGGTGATGAGGTTCGGAAGGTTCACTGGCCTGCGCCGTCCCAAACGACCTCTCCGTGCAGGTCGTAGGGCTCGGCCTCGGTGATCCGGACGTTGACGAGATCGCCCGCGAACGCCGGGAAGGTGGTGGTGGCGTAGGTGGTGCCGTCGATCTCGGGCGCGTCGCGGTGGGTGCGGCCCACCAGGCGGCCGGTCGTCGTCTCGACGCCCTCGACGAGCATGGGGATGACGCTGCCCACCAGTGATTGGTGGATGCCGAGCGTCACGGCCTGCTGCTCGCGCATGACGGCCTCGCGGCGCGCCTGCTTGATCTCCTCGGGAACGCCCTGCTCGCGCTCCAGCTTGAAGCCGCGGGTGCCCTCCTGGGGGGAGTAGGCGAAGGCGCCGACCCGGTCCAGCCGCTGGGTGCGGACGAACTCGAGCATGTGCTCGTGGTGCTCCTCGGTCTCGCCGGGGAAGCCCGTGATGAAGGTGGTGCGCAGGACCAGGTTGGGCAGCTTGTCGCGCATGCGCGCCACCAGCTGGTCGACGGGCTCGTGGCGGGGCCGGAGCATGGCCTTGAGCATCTCGGGGTGCGTGTGCTGCAGGGGCATGTCGAGGTAGGGCACGACGCGATCGAGGCGGGCCATGGTCTCGAGGAGGTCGTTGGTCATGTAGTTGGGATACGCGTAGAGGACGCGGATCCAGGTGAGGTCCTCGATCTCGTTGAGCTGCTCCAGGAGGCGCGGCAGCAGGAACTGACCGGACATCTCGTGGCCGTAGCGGGTCGTGTCCTCGGCGATGAGCACCAGCTCCTTGACGCCGCCCGTCACGAGCATGCGGGCCTCGTCGAGGATGTTGTCCATGGGGCGCGAGGCGTAGCGGCCGCGCAGCACCGGGATGATGCAGAAGCTGCAGGCATGGTCGCAGCCCTCGGAGACCTTGAGGTAGCTCGAGGGGCCGATGGAGGTCAGGAGGCGCGGCAGCAGCGTCTGGACGGGGGCCGTCGCCTTCTCCTGGACCTCGGTGAAGCGCTCGCCGGCTTCCACGCGCTTGACCACGTCCACGATCTTGTGGAACTCGGAGGTGCCGATGGCGGCCGTGATCTCGGGCATCTCCTCCAAGAGCTCGTGCTTGGCGCGCTGCGCGAGGCAGCCCGTCACGATGAGCTTCTTGTCGAGGGTGCCGAGCTCCATGATGGTGCGGATCGACTCCCGCTGCGAGTCCTCGATGAACGAGCAGGTGTTGAGGAGGAGGATGTCGGCCTCCGTCTCCTCGGAGACGATCTGGTATCCGTCCTGCGCGAGCAGGCCCAGCATGTTCTCCGTGTCCACCGTGTTCTTCGAGCAGCCGAGACTGACGACTCCGACCTTCTTTGCCAAGGGAAACTCCTGCCTAGGGGTGAATGATTGGTTACTGGACGCCCGCGCCGAGCACGATGTCGCTGATGGGGGGGGCCTGGCCCGGCGTCGAGGTGTAGGGGGCGATCCGGAGGTCGTCCTCCATGTCGCCCGACGTGCTATTCAGGCCATAGTACCCGAGACGGTTCTGGAGCGCGACCCACAGTTCCGTGCTCGCGGCGTTGACGGCCAGCGCCTGCGGGCGGTTGGCCTCGGTGACGCGCTGGTTGACGGGCTTGGTGCCGGTCTTGCTGCCGGTCGTCAGGTCGATGACGTCGACCACGCCCTGGGCATCCGACGAGGTGCCGGCGGGGATCGAGACGTACGCCGTCTTGCCGTTCGGGGTGATGGCGATGTCGTAGCCCATGCCGGAAAGCGGGATGGGCTGCTGAACGGTGAAGTTGCCGTTCGAGATGTCCACCTTGTAGAGGTTGGTCGCCCCCTGGTCCGTGATGTAGAGGGTGGTGCCGTCCGGGGTGATGGCGCCCTTCCAGAGCTTGACCGAGCCCGTGACCGTGACCGGCTGGCCGGTGGTGCCGTCCGCGTTGATGCGCAGGACCTGGCAGCCGCCCGTGGTCTGCGTGTCCGAGAGGATGAAGGTCTCGAGCGACTTGGGGCTCGCGACGACGCCGTGGGGGCGGAAACCCGCCACCTGCTTGATGCTCGTCGAACGGCTGGTGGGGTCGATGTAGGCGATGGTGTTGTCGCCGGTGTTGGCGACGACGATCCACTGGCGCATGTTCTCGGTGCCCGTCAGCTTCATGTAGGGCGTCACGTCGATGCCCCAGGGCTGCGATCCGGCCTGCACCGGCTGCTCGAGCTGGCCGCTGCGGAGGTTGATGAACGAGACGGTGCCGTCGTTGTAGTTGGCGGTGTAGAGGTACTCGAGGTTGGCGCGCGAGTTGATGGCCAGGTTGACGGGGTTGTCACCGACCTTGATGACGTTCCGGTCGTCGCCGCCCTTCTTCTCCGTGAGGCTCACGACCGCGACCGTGTCCTCGGCGGGCAAGGCGACGTAGGCGTTGAGGCTGGGGCGACTGGTGAACGACACCGGAGCGGTGAAAAGTGAGCAACCGCTCACGAGCCCGATTGAGAGCGCAACTCCGAGCCAAATCGAACGATGGTGCAGCATCCGCCGGGCTTCCTCCTTAGTGGGTGGCCCCCAAGCGAGAGGGCGAACCAATGATACCAGACTCCCATACCCCAGGATAGGGGAATCTAGCCTTTAGGGCGGTGATCCAGGTACCGGGGCGGGGCTCATGCCCGGGCCGTGCGACGGCTCTTTCGGAGCGGCGGCTGGGTGAGCGATCCCTCGGGCTCCCGGCCGCTCTGGAAGGCGGGGCAGTCCGGAGCGAGGGGGCATACCTCGCACTTGGGGCGCCGGGCGATGCAGGTGTAACGACCGTGCAGGATGAGCCAGTGATGGGCCGTGGACCAGTCCTCGCGCGGGATGACCCGCATGAGGTCCTGCTCGACGGCCTCCGGCGTGGTGCCGTCCGTGAGGCCGAGCCGGTTGGAGACCCTAAAGACGTGCGTGTCGACGGCGATGGCGGGCACGTCGTGGGCGACGCTCAGGACGACGTTCGCCGTCTTGCGGCCCACGCCGGGCAGCGCCACAAGCTCGTTCATGGTGCCGGGGACCTGGCCGGCGTGTCGCTCGACCAGGAGGCGCGCGGTGGCCACGACGTTGAGGGCCTTGGTGGGGCCGAAGTTGACGCTCGCGATGTAGGGCAGGACCTCCTCGGCGCTCGCGGCCGCCAGGGCGGCCGCGTTCGGGTAGCGCGCGAAGAGGGCGGGCGTCACCATGTTCACGCGCTTGTCGGTGGTCTGGGCCGAGAGCATGACGGCGACGAGGAGCTCGAAGTCGTTGGCGTAGGTGAGCTCGGTGACGGCGTTGGGGTAGTTGGCGCGCAGCGTGGCGAGGACGCGCTGGATGCGGGCTTTTTCCTTGGGCGACGGACGTTTCACGGTGAGAGCCTCCTGATGGGCTCATTATACCGTGCCGTCAGCGCCTCCTGAGGGGGCGTGCGCCGCCCCGCACGCGCTCGAGGAGCTCGGCGGCTGATAGGGTATTGAGGACGTGCGGCTTTTCGACCCACGCGCGGCGGGCGATCGCCACCGCATACCGCATCAAGGAGAGCTCCGGCACGCTGTGGGCATCGGTCGAAAGCGTGAAGTCCAGGCCGCGGTCCCGCGCCCGTCGGGCCAGATCGGACGGCAGATCCAGGCGCGTCGAGCCGTTGAGCTCGAGCGTCTTGCCGACGCGCCGAGCGGCCGCGATGACCGCGTCCAGGTCCACCTCGTAGGGGCCCCGTCCTCCGACCACCCGTCCGGTCGGGTGGTTGAGGCCGTCGACCTCGGGGGCCGACAGGGCCTTGACGAGGCGCTGCGTGTTGGGGGCATCGGCCTTGCGGGTCCCGACGTGCATGGAGGCCCCGACCACGTCGAAGGTGGCGAGGAAGTCGTCGTCGAAGTCGAGCGAGCCGTCCTCGCGGATCTCGAGCTCGACCCCCTGCAGGATCCGGAAGGGGGCGAGCTTCCGGTTGAGCCGCGCGATCTCGGCCCGCTGGGCGCTGACTCTTTCCTTGGTCAGCCCCTGGGCGATGCGCAGGCCATAGGAGTGGTCGGTGATGACGAGCCACTCGTAGCCGAGGTCGCGCGCGGCCCGGGCCATGGTCTCGAGGCTGTCGCGCCCGTCCGAGTAGGTGGAGTGGGTGTGGAAGTCGCCCCGCACGTCCGAGAGCTCGACGAGGTCGGGCAGCCTACCCTCCGCCGCGGCCTCGATCTCGCCGGTGTCCTCGCGGAGCTCGGGGGGCATCCACTCCAGGCCCAGGGTCTCGTAGATCTCGACCTCGGTGCGGCCGCCCACCCGTTCGCCGGTGTCGTTCCGGAAGATCCCGTACTCGTTGATCTTGTAGCCCTGCTCGATGGCGAGGGTGCGCAGGTGGATGTTGTGCCGCTTGGAGCCCGTGAAGTACTGGAGGGCGGCCCCCCAGTCGTTGGGCGCGACGACACGAACGTCCACCTGAAGCTGGGCGGTGGTGAGGACGGAGGACTTGGTCGGCCCTCGCAACAGGACCTCCTGAACCAGGGGCAGGGAGCCCAGGTGGTCGAAGACGGCGTCGGCGTCGTCCGAGGCCACGAGCAGGTCGATGTCCCCGATGGTCTCCATGCGCCGGCGGATGCTCCCGGCGGGCTCGACCTTCCGGACGGCCGGGAGGCGGCGCAGCTGGTCGGCGAGGGCCTCGGCGAGGGGCCATGCGATGAAGAGGGGGATGCGCTGGGTGCGTTCGCTGACGCGCCTGGCCTCGCGCAGGATCTGCTCCTCGGACTTGGCGCCGAGGCCGGGCAGCTCGCGGATTCGGTGGTCCTCGGCGGCCTGGATGAGGTCCGAGATGCTCTTGATCTTGAGCTGGTCGGCGATGAGTCGGGCTCGCTTGGGACCGAGGCCCGGGATGTGGGTGAGGGCGACGGCGCCCGCGGGGACCTGGCTCTCGAGTTCGGTGAGGTAATGGCTCTTGCCGTGTTCGAGGTAGTCGGAGATCTTGGCGGCGAGGGACGGTCCCACGCCGCGGATCTCGGTGAGGCGGTCCTCCTTCCAGAGGCGCTCGACGTCGTCGGGCATGGCCCCGATGACGCGTGCGGCCTCGGAGTAGGCGTGGACCCGGAAGCGGTCTCGCCCCTGGAGCTCCATCAACTCGGCGATCCGGCCCAAGAGGGCTGCGACCTCGGCATTGCGCATGGCGTCTCCTCCTTGTCCCATCATCGGTGATAGGAAGGAGGGGCCGCAACGCTAGCCTTCAAGGCTGAAGAGGTCTAGGGCGAAGGCTAGGACCGTGGAATCCGGAACAGCCGCAACGCATTTTCAGTCGAGATGCGCGCGATCTCCTCCACGGAGACCCCATGGATCTCCGCCAGCTGCTCGGCAATCTTCACCACGTAGGCCGGCTCGTTCCGCTTGCCGCGGTACGGCGGCGGCGCCAGGTACGGCGCATCCGTCTCGATGAGCGTCCGCTCGAGCGGCACGAGCTTGGCGACCGCGCGCAGCTCCTCGCTCTTCTTGAACGTGATGACCCCGGAGAAGGAAATGTGGAAGCCCAGCTCCAGCGACGCCGTCGCGAGCTCCGCCGAGCCCGTGAAGCAGTGCATCACGCCGACGTGAGGCCCCTCGGCCTTCAGGATGGCGAGCGTATCCGCCTCGGCATCCCGCGTATGAACGATGAGCGGCAGATCGAGCTCGCGCCCGAGCCGGATCTGCTCGGCGAACGCCTGCTTCTGCGCGTCCACGGTCCCGTGCTGATAATAGTAATCGAGCCCCATCTCGCCCAGCGCCACCACTTTGGGGTGCTGGGCCAGGCGGTTGAGGTGCTCGTAGCTCTCCGGTCCCCAGGTGTCCGCCTCGTGGGGATGGATGCCCACGGCCGCGTAAACGTGCGGGTAGCGATCGGCCACGGCGAGCACCGCGGGGGCCTCGGCCCAGGTCGAGCCCGGGTTGAGGATCCATTCGACGCCCGCGGCCCTGGCGCGCTCGACGGCCCCGTCGATCTCGGCAAAGGCCTCTTCGAGCGTCAGTTCCCCTTCCACCCACCCCGGCAGCATGTCGAGGTGGCAGTGGGAATCGATGAGTTGCACGGCTTAGCCCTTCTTCTTGGCGCCCGCGAGCTCGGCGCCGATGCGCGGGTAGATGGGGCCGAGCTTGTTGGTGCGAGTGCCCTCGGCGAGACCGCCCCAGGTGAGGTTGTCCCAGCGCTGGGTCGACAGGGGCTCCTGGATGCCGAGCTGCTCCCAGATCTTGCCGGCCAGGGTCGGGATGAAGGGCGAGGCGAGCACCGAGGCGACACGCAGGGCCTCGAGCACGGCGTAGAGCACGCCGCCCAGCTTCTCGGTCTCGCCGTTCTTGGCGAGCGCCCAAGGCGCGGTGGAGTCGATGTACTTGTTGATGGCGTCCAGGAGGCCCCAGACCGAGGCGATCGCCTCGTCGATGGTCATGGCCGCCATGTGCTCCTGCACCGACAGAGCGGTCCGGGCGGCGAGCGCGGGCAGGTCGCCCTCGATCTCGGTGTGGCGCGGGCTCACGAGCCCCTCGAAGTTCTTCTCCAGGATGGTGAGCGTGCGGTTGAGGGCGTTGCCGAGGTTGTTGGCGAGGTCCGCGTTCACGCGGCTCTCGAAGGCCTCGTACGTGAAGTCGCCGTCGTGCCCGAAGCGGATCTCGCGCAGGAGAAAGTAGCGGATGGCGTCCGCGCCGTACTCGGCCGCGAGGTCCTTGGGGTCGATGACGTTGCCGACGGTCTTGGAGATCTTGAGGCCCGAAACGTTGACGAAGCCGTGGCCGAATACCTGGCGCGGCAGCGGCAGGTCGAGGGCCATGAGCACCGCGGGCCAGATGATGGCGTGGAACTTGGTGATGTCCTTGCCGACCAGGTGGAGCTCGGCGGGCCACCACTTCTGGAACATGGCCTCGTCGGAGCCGTAGCCGACGCCCGTCAGGTAGTTGGAGAGGGCGTCGATCCAGACGTAGATGACCTGGCTGTCGTCGCCCGGCACGGGGATGCCCCAGCGGACGCTCTGGCGCGAGACCGAGATGTCGGGGAAGGTCTCGAGCAGGTTGAGGATCTCCTTGCGCCGGGTCTCGGGTTGCAGGAACTCGACGTTGTTCTCGATGTGGGCGCGCAGGCGATCGCGGTAGTTGGAGAGCTTGAAGACGTAATTCTCCTCGCTCATCCACTCGGCGGGCTGCTGGTGCTGCGGGCAGATGCGGCCCTCTTCGAGGTCGCGCTCGTTCTTGAACTCCTCGCAGCCGCGGCAGTACCAGCCCTCGTACTTGGCCTTGAAGATGTCACCCTGATCGAGCAGGCGCTTGAAGATGCCCTGCACGGTCGCGCGGTGCTTGGGGTCGGAGGTGCGGATGAAGCCGTCGAACGAGATGTTGAGGGCAGCCCAGACGTCCTGGGCCTTGGCGGCGATGTCATCGACGAAGGCCTGGGGCTCCATGCCGGCGGCCTGGGCGGCGCGCTCGATCTTGTTGCCGTGCTCGTCGAGGCCCGTCAGGAAGAACACGTCGTCGCCGCGCAGGCGGTGAAAGCGCGCGAGGGCGTCGGCGGCGATCTTCTCGTAGGCGTGGCCGATGTGGGGCGGCGCGTTGCCGTAGTCGATCGCGGTCGTGAGGTAGTATTTCTGCGAGGCCATCTCGTTCTCTCCTGAAGGCTGCCAATCCGCACGGAATGGACGTTACAAGTTACCAGATCCGACGTCATTCAGCAACCAACCCTTCTGGACCCTTGACAGCATTTCCTGGCTTGCTATACTGAGACCTCGTTGCGGCTCACACCGCGGCACGGCCAGGTAGCTCAGTTGGTAGAGCACGGCACTGAAAATGCCGGTGTCGGCAGTTCGATTCTGCCCCTGGCCAC